>JAYRZA010000014.1:0-108638 GCA_041916695.1 Devosia sp.
CCACGCCCTTCATCCCCCACCCGCCCGTCCGCTTCCAGGACAGGCAGTCTGACCGCATCGGTCAGGGGGTCAAAGTTGCACGCCGATCCCCAGCCGAACGGGGTCAAACTTGCACGCCGAAACACATGCTTTGGGACCAGGCGCCGAAGCTCTGCCAGGCAATCGTCGATTGCCTCCCGCTGCGCTCGATCAGTTGGCACTCCGTCATCTCCGGCGACAACATCGGCTTCGCTCTTCCCGTCGTCTGCACGACGTTTGAGAACCCCCAGCCCCGGACCAGGGGCCAGATGTACATCTACGCCAACGGCCAATTGGGCATCGTTCCCTACGGCGACTTTTCCGAGCCAGGCGATGTCAACACGTTCGGTCGCATCGATGAGAACGACATGGAGGACGTCGCCAAGGCCGGCACGACGGTCGCGGAGTTTTTCCGTAAGGGGCCGGGCCGTCCGATCTTTGCGGACATCAGCGTCGCCGAATGACGGCCAACGTCAAACAGGAGCTTTCGCGCCCCAGTAGGGGTCCAATGAGGCCAGATATCTACGAATGATCTGACGAGTTGGCGTCTGGGCGCGGATGTAGAAGGAAACTAGAAACTTCTATCATGGACAGGAGCAGGGTATGACTAAAGTCTTCAGACTTCTCTTCGGAACCGCACTCGGACTCATCGCTACCTCGAGTGCCTTCGCGGGCGAAACTTTCGACCGGCTCAAGGCGGGCGGCACTCTCTACGTCGGCTTCGCCAACGAGGCGCCGTACGCCTACACCACTCCCAGCGGAAACATCGAGGGCGTTGTCTACGACGTCGGCAAGGCCGTGTTCGAGAAGATCGGCGTCACCGCGTTTGACGGCGTCATCGTGAAGTTCGGCTCTCTCATTCCGGGTCTGACCGCCAATCGCTACGATGTGGTCGCCGCCGGTATGGCTGTCCGGCCGGATCGCTGCGCGCAGATCGCCTTCTCCGAGCCCGACATGATGTTCGGCGACACGTTGCTCGTGGCTCCCGGGAATCCGAAGGGCATTCACAGCTTCGATGACGTCATCAGCACCGGCGCCAAGCTCGCCGTTCTCCAGGGTGGCGCCGCCTCGAAGGACGTACGCACGATCGGCATTCCCGAAGCCCAGATCACTGAATTTCCGGGCTTCGCCGAGACAGTCGGCGCCCTCAAGGCGGGTCGCGTGGACGCGACCATGATGACGGTGACCGCCGCGGCAAAGACCGTGACGGAAGATGGCGGCGTCAGCTTCGAGGTCGCAAACCCGTTCGAAACCATGGTGCTGAACGGCAAGCCGAACGTCCACTTCTCGGCATTCGGGTTCCGCACCGAGGACGCCGACCTGGTCGAAGCGTTCAACAAGGCGTTTCTCGAGTTCAGGGGATCGCCGGAGCATATTGCGATCCTCGAGAAGTATGGCCTTTCGGCTCACGAGCTGCCGCCGGCCGACGTCACCACCGCGAGCTTGTGCGCGCAGTAGCTCCGCCGATACGCTCAGGCGCAGCGGGATCACTCGATCCCGCTGCTCCGGTATGAGGAGGGCGAGCCCGCGTATGCCGGCGACGTAGTTGTTATCTCTTCGGAGGCATTCGCGATGATCGATTTCGTCCAATCACTGTTCAGTTTGGTGCAGACCTGGGGCGGTCTGCTGCTTCGCGGCACACTCGAAACGTGTAGGCTCTTCGCTATTACCTTGGTGCTTGAGCTTGCGGTCGCGTTGATCATGGGCCTAGCGCGCTTGGCGCGCTTCGCACCACTCAGGATATTCGCGAACATCTTCGTGGAGATTTTTCGAGGCGTTTCGAGCTATGTAACGCTGTTCTGGCTCTACTTTGCGCTCCCCCTTATCGGCATCAGCCTCGGAGCGCCCGAAGCCGCCGTACTAGCTCTGGCGCTGGTCCATGGCGCCTATGCCTCGGAGTACGTTCGCAGCACGCTACTCGCGGTCCCAAAAGGCCAGATCGACGCAGCAACGGCTCTCAATATGACAAGGTTTCAGCGCATGCGTTACGTCGTCTTTCCCCAGGCGATCGTCGCGATGATGCCGCTCTTTGGCAACGACGCCATCATGTTGCTCAAGGCCACGTCGCTCGCTTCGTTGATCGCGGTACAAGAACTCACCGAAGCTGGTGTTGCCATCAACGGCACAACCTACTCGGCGAACGCGTTCCAAGTCTTCACGATCCTCCTGATCATATATTTCATTCTGTCGCAGATCGTGGCCCTGACCATGCGCCTGATCGAAGCGCGGGTCGGCTATTGGAAGTCGCCAAGTCGTGTCTCGTCGGTCAAAATGCTGGTGCCCCAATGAACAGCGACTGGCTTGATCTCTTCAGCTCAAAGTACTTCGATCTGCACGTCGTCGCACAGGTTTTTCCCCTTATTCTGAAAGGTGTCTGGGTCTCCATTGCGGTGACATTTACAGGTTGGCTGCTAGCTGCCTTGGTCGGCTTCCCACTGCTTCTTCTGAGACGATCTCGCTTCGTCCCCTTGAGTTGGGCGGCCGGCGGCTTCATCGAATTCGTGCGCTCGACCCCCATTTTGGTGCAGATCTACTTCTACTTCTACGTGCTGCCAAACACCGGCATCGTTCTCGATCCGATCTCGACGGGCATCCTTGCTCTGACGATCCACTACGGCTGCTACATGTCCGAAGCTTACCGTTCAGGCTTGGAGGCAATCCACCACGGACAGTGGGATGCCGTCACTGCTCTCGGATTTTCCAAGCTTCACGTCTATCGCTACGTTATCCTTCCGCAAATGGTGCCGCCGCTCATCCCCGCCCTCGGCAACTTCCTCATCTTGATGATTAAAGATTCGCCGCTGCTCGCGTCGATCGGCGTTGTCGAGATGATGTACTACGCCACGGGGTACAGCATGGACACGTTCCGATACCTGGAGCCCACTACCATCGTCGGCCTGATCTTTTTGATGCTCAGTTTGGCAAGCGCCGCCGCTATCCGTTTCGTCGAAGCCAGGGTTGGCCGCAAGTGGCTTGGGAGGGCCGGACTACGTGACTAACGTGACCAACAGCAGTTTCATTTCACTCAAGTCCGTCACCAAGCGGTACGGGTCGTTGAGCGTGCTCAAGGACCTTTCACTGGATGTCGCCCGAAACGAGCACCTGTCGCTGATCGGACCGAGCGGGTCTGGCAAATCCACAATCCTTCGTGTCCTGATGACACTAGAGGCGATTCAGAGTGGCGAGGTATCCATAGATGGTGAGCACCTATGGCGCCAAGCTGTAGACCAAAGCGTGTCGCCGCCTGAAGCTGAATTGCGCCGCATCCGACAGAAAGTTGGAATGGTGTTTCAGAGCTTCAACCTGTTTCCGCACATGAACGCGATGCGCAATGTTGCGGAAGCGCCCATGCGGGTCTTGAAGTTATCAAGGGACGAGGCTTATGAGCGCGCAAGAGAGTTGCTCAAGCTGGTTGGTCTGTCGTCGCGCGAAGACCACTTTCCAATTCAGCTATCTGGCGGTCAACAGCAGCGTGTTGCAATCGCGCGTGCGTTGGCCATGCAACCGAAGATCCTACTCTTCGACGAGGTAACGTCGGCACTCGACCCCGAGACTGTCGGCGAAGTTCTTACCGTCATTCGCCACTTGGCCAAGGAATTCGAGTTCACGATTCTGTTCGTCACCCATCAGATGGGATTCGCGAAAGAGATCTCCGACCGAGTCTGCTTCCTGGAAGGGGGGCGAATTATCGAGGAAGGCACCCCCGAGCAAATCTTCGACAATCCCAGGGAAGCTCGCACCCAAGCGTTCTTGAAAGCGGTGCTGGAATCTTAGGTGCCAGTCTGCCTACGAGGCGACCGGAAGAACGGAGCGACGATACTTCGCCAACACTCCGGGGGCTTGCGCCGACGCTGACCGAAGACTCTCGTGAGCCGTCGTGAAGCCTGGTCGGCGAGTTGAACGATGCGCTCCACTATGCGCGCCGAGCCACCGTCTCCGGCGGCTGGCGTATCGACTCGCCTACCTTGAAGGCACCAATCCTCGAGGCTAGCAGACTCGATTCCTCCTCGAAGGCATGACAAGCCGAGGAACTCTGTTCAGCCATTGTCGCGGTCTGCTGGGTAAAGCGGTCGATCTTCTGGATCGTTTCCCTGAATGTTGATTGCCACTGAGAACTGACCCAGCAGGCTGGGATATTTCCATCGAGATTTGGCTCTGGCGCATTTTTGCTGAAGCTTTGGCTATCGGGCTCCGATCAATCTCGCCTGCAATAGGTCGAGTTTCCCGCGTCCATACATTTGCCGCTTAACGAGCTTCAAGCGCGTGATTTGACCTTCTGTCTGCCCATTGGACCATGGAGAGATGATCGCGTTTCTGACGGCGGCCATGTCCCTTTCGACGCCGTTGGCAAAGGAGCCGACAAGGCTGAGTTTTGCCGCCTGCAGCCAGTCGCCCAACCTCGCCGCGGTTTTGGATCGGATCATGGACTGGAAGTCGCCGATGGTGGTGCGGGCCACCACCAGTTCGGGTACATTCATTTCGATCGCAGCGACCAAGATCGCTTCGGACTTTGCGAGATCGTACCGCGCTGTGGTCAACAGCCTAGCGATGACGCGCGCCGACGGTGTTCGTGCCAACCCGCTTTGATTTGCTTTTTCAGCAAGACGCCGGCGTTGCGCCCATTGTGAGACGACACCGCGTTGCCCTGGAAAGCCCTGCACCAGCATTTCGCGCCACAGCGCAGAAGCATTGCGGGCACCTTCGTCCCAACGGGTATTCAGCCACGGGAGCCAGCTATCCAACGAACTTGGCCTTGTGCGGAAAACGTCGAACCTCTGGCCGCGCAGGACATCACGCACGACCTTCCGGCTGTGGCCTGTTTGACGGACGATCTGTCGGATCGAGGTTCCCTTCATCGACAGCTCCTTGATCGCCTCGTTGGTTTCCTGTCGGCGCAGATATCCTTCATATTGCAGCCTCTCGGCATAGGTCAGCAGCTTGGGATCGACGACATCACTGCCGACGGCCTGCCTGATCTGGCGCATGGATTTGCCGACCGCGTCGAGGAATGCACGGCTGGAGTTTTCCATCAGGTGCCAGCGGTCGGCGACCTGGTCCGCATTCGGCAATCCTCTAGCGATCGCCTCGCCGTAGCCACCACCACGATCTCGGGCAACAACTGATATGGATGGATGCTCGGCCAACCAAGCGCGAGAGGTACTCAACGCGCGATCTGGCAGCAAGACAACCGGCCTCCTGCGTTCAAGGTCGCAGACAATCGTCCCGTAGGTTTGCCCACGCCGGAAAGCAAAGTCGTCGATTCCAATCACCGTCAGCGTGTCATCATGCTTTGTGATCCGTTGACGCACGACGCGGAGCAATGTGTCTTTGCTGACCGGTATCATGAGACGATCCGCAAAACTGGCTGCAGGCCTGCCGCCTAAAGCTAGGCCGAGATGGTGCACGATGGTCTCGAGCCGTTGCGTGCGCCGGCTATACCGGCCCAAGACGCTGTCATCGAAACGCTCGCAAAAAATGCGATGGCCGCAAAGAACACCATCACACCAAAACCGACGTGTCAGGATCGAAAGCTCTACCCGTCGTCCACCGAGCGGCAAATCTGCTGGCCGGCGCCTATAGCGGCTTTGCACACGCCGGCTACGCCCTCCGCAGCCAGGGCAGATTCCCCACGGCCGGCGAGATCGAAGCAGGATTTGCACCCGGTCCGCCAAAACCTGCACCGCATCTACCGCAAAACCTTTCGGCGCGAGGCTTGAGCGCTGAAAACCATGCCGCATCTGCTGATCCTCCTACGAACCAGCGCGAACCTCGGCCGCAACAGCAGCAAATGTGAGTCAGAGCCACTTCTCGGTGGAAATCCCGGGTCAGTTCTCGGCGGAAATCAACACACCTGGTTCTCGTAGCGATCCCGCACGATCGTCTCAGCAAAGGCGGTCACCGGATCTTGCGCCAAATAGAGGAGATGAAACCTGTTCCTCGGGCTCGAGAAGCGCGATCGACCGGGCCCCATGCCCAGAGGAGTCGCGGCATGGGCGCGCGCCATGATCCTCACATAGTTCGTGACATCGACGCCGACCGAAAGGCGCGCCAGTATGGCGGGATCGAGCGTCATTGCGGATCGAAGTAAGCCCGCGCGGTGTCCACGACCTCATCTATTCGATCTTGCTTGAGTAGATCGATTGGCGTGCGCCCGCTCAATACGGGGTTGGCCTGACGCAACCAAAGCCACGCAATGCGGTGACCGCCAGCGAGACCGACGATCGAGGCAATCCCGCGTGCAGGACGGCCATCAATGAACTGCTCGACGGGAAAGACATGCTTCTTGGTGCCTTTGAGCAGGCCAATGACCTCATCGGAATGTTGCCAGCGGTGAAGGGTTGACCGCGGAATGCCGTAGTCACGATTGAGTTCGCTGGCCCCGGCCACCGGCCCCGCCCAATCTTCGATCTTGCGCGCTACAGCCAGTTCTCTCAGGACGCGTCGGCCCTCCTCGGCCGAGACTATCATGCCTAGCCCTTCGCCTTTGGACGGTTCGACTGCTTCGGGCACTGCGAGCTTGATCTTGCCCCGACCGACATCATGGCTGAAGGTTTCGACCAGTCGCCGGACGCCGCGCACTAGCTCGGCTTGGCGCTTGGCGAGTTCTTGCCTGGCCTCGACCGGTAGGTTCAGGACGGCCGCGGCCGCAGCCCCCGCGATGTGGGCGGAGAGAGCCAGGGAACCCGACTCGAACGCCCTGTCGGTCTTCAATGCGTTGGTGACTTTGGTCGCCACCCGGTCGGCCACGCGGCCGTTGCCATCACTTTCGATCTGCAGGTTTGGATTGGCCATGGGACAAACTCCATCGTTCTGCCGACCAATATAGGACGGGTGTCCCCCTTTGTCCAGTTTGTTCCAGTTGCCCCTTATGTGCCGGGCTAGGTGGGGCGACCGTCAGTCGCCGCTGCCGTGACAATGTTTGTACTTTTTGCCGGATCCGCAGGGGCAACGTTCATTGCGCCCGATCTTGCGCCGCTCCGGCTGCACTGGCCTTTGAGGAATTGACCCTGCCTTTGGGAACCGACGGGCAAGCCCCTCAAGCAGCCCGGGAGGCGGCACCCATTTTGGTGGCGGCCCAAACCGGCGAAGGTTTGCTATCAGTCCCCGCTGGTTCTTGAGTTCCTTCTGCACCAGAGGGGGAAGGCCAGCTTCATAGGGCTGCAACCGCGCCATTTCGGCGTCGGCTTCGGAATATCGTTCGCAGTACGCGAGGACGACCGCATACTGGGAACGGACCGTGATCAGATAGTCGGCCAGCTTCCACTGCCGGAGCTGCGGCAGGATGATTGTCTCCATGATGCTGAGCGCACCGTCGAAGTCGCGCTTGACGATGAACTGATCAACGAGGTCTTGCCCGACCCGGAACAGAGAATCCGGGGCGCGCGCAACATCATAGAATTTCAGGGCGTGGATGCGAGCGAACGGCGAGGGCTGGCCTTGGGCGTCACGCGCCTTGGCGAGCACGTCCAGGGCGTCGGCAAGATGCTTGACGTCGTCAACGTCCCAGCCCTTCTTCATCATCCGTGCCAAGTCAGGCGCGTTGTTTCCAATGACCATCTCGGGCGTCAAGCCGATCAGGTCGTAATAGGCTTTGATGATTGGCTCGACCCGTTCGGCTGCAGCGTCCGCATCCCCGAGCGCGAGCTCGGCACAGGCGACATTGTATTCAAAGACACGCTGGTGAGCGGGAGAAAGCGCCTTAACGAGAGGCCCGAGGTCGGTGGCCAGGCGCATCGCGCCGCGCCGATCGCTCTTGTCAGCCAGAAGGCTCATTCGCTTCATGCCGACGCGCAGTCGTTCCTCGGCCCCCAGGTCATTGGCGGTGATTAGCGCGTCCATTTGATCGAGCCACGATTCAGCGCGATCGGAACCGGCCTTGATATCGGCAAACGCCAATCCGTCGAGCGCCTTGATCCGTTGGTCAGGGTCGACCGTCTCATCCTGAGCGCCGCGCTCGAGGTAGGCTTCGACTTCGGGCCAGACGCCCATTTCGTGGAAGAGCTCCTCGGTGGCCATTTCCACCAAGAGATCGAGACGGCCGACTTCGCCGCTCAGGCGAAGGAAGAGCGAGAGCTTGGCTGGATGCCAACTCTCCCTCAGGCTCTTCTGCGCGACCACTCGCAATGCCTCCTGGCGCGCTTTCACGCTTTCGGCGCCGTGGAGGAGGAGCCTGCCCTTGCCGACGGCGCGGGCGGCATCGTGGAGCTTAATGCGGTCGTTGGCGAAGACGTGCAGCAGGCCCTGATCCACGAGGTGGCGCAGGGCGTGGTCGAATACAGCTCGATCGGGGCCGCCGGCTGCCGAAACAAACGAGCGGATTTCCTCGCGCGTCAGAGGAGCATCGCAGAGGCTGAGCAGTTCCGCGACGTCTGCTACCGCCTTGGGCAACCGGTCAAAGACGCGTCCGAGGATCAGGTCCTGGGCGATCTCCTTCGTGTGTGCAGATTGCGCCAGATCCGCGCAGAGCCGTTTCAGCGATCCCTCGTAGTCGGATTTTGCAAGCGAGATCGCATTGAGGACGAAGAGTGGAAGACCGCCGGTGAGATCGATCAAGCGCTGGCAATCGGCAGCATCACCGTGGCAACCTCAATCCCGCGCGGCGGCAGCCACAGTATCGGGGCCCCACCCCAGAAGGGCCTCGCGGGTGAGGCCCGCGAGCGCCTCGATAGCGGAAACCTCGCCTTCGGGGCGTCCCAGAAACACGAAGCGCATGTTGCTGCCAGACTGGATCACCCCGATCAAATCGTCGGCGGCCAATTGGTGCACGTTGTCGAGGGCGACGGTGACGACCTCACCCTGCCCGGCCAGACGCCGCGAAAGGAGCTGGAGGATTTCTCGACCGGAAGCGCCAGGAAGAAATATCTCGCCGAGGCCGTGACCGGTCTTGAACACGCGAGCCGCGACTTCGCGAGCGACGGCGTTGGCGAGAGCGGCGCCGGGAGTGTCTGCGACGTCGAGATAGACCAGATTCCCTGCGGCGTGTTGCGCGGATTGGGCCAACCACGAGGTCTTGCCGGCACCCGAATAGCCGACGATCAGCCTGACCCGTTCTCCGCTCAGCAGATCGGGTTCGTGCTCCTGAACGCGATAGGGCGACGGCGGCAGCGGCAGGTCCTGCAGTTGCACGACAAGCTGCTCGAAAAGGCTGGGAAGCTCTCCAACCTTGAAGGTGTGGTCGTGGTTTTCGTCCTCGCCGGTGGCCGCCAGCGACACGAGACCGGCCAATTTCCAAACGAGCGTTTGCGGGGCGAGCGTCGCAAACGGCAGACCCTTCGCCAACTCGCTGGCCGCTTCAGCGGCTTCGAGCAGCGAGCCTTGCGGCGCCGGCAGGATGCGTGCATCCGGATCGGCTGCCGGCCAATCGACATGGACATCGGCTGGCCAGTCGGCCGCGGCGAGCCTAGCGGCGAGAGGGCCGTTTGGAGCGGCATTGCTGATGATGAGGAACGCCGGTTCTCCGCTGCGCTCGCCGCGCTGATGCGCAGCGCGCAATTCGGCGAAGCGCTCTACGGCTTCCTCGATATCGTTCCAGGCGAGTGGCTCTTTGCGATGCTTCACCTGGACGTAGATTCGGCGCCCCTCGAATTGCACCTCGACGTCTTCGTCGCTCTCGACCTCGACACTCCGCACAGACAACGCCGCCGCCGACAGCAGGCACTGAACCGTGTAGAGATGCTGAAAGAGGAAGCCGCGATGCACGGCTTCGATCCGGACGAGTTGAGCCGGATCCAGTACGCTTGTTCCTTGCCGTGCCGGCTCGATCAAGGTAGCCCCTCCGCCGGTCCGGCCTGGAAGGCGGGCAAGTCGTAGCGGCTGATGACTGCCGTGTCGTCTTCGAGCTCGATCTCGATGACCTCATTGACGACGGCAGCGCCGACGCCCAGCTCCTCGAGGAGCGCATCGAAGAGTTCACGCTGCTTGTCGGGCGCTACCTGGGGGACGATGATGAGCAAGCCGGCATGCAGTTCCTCTCGCGCATAGAGCTTCCTGAAGTCGCGAGCGTTGTTGGTGACGAAGGTGAAGTCCTCGGCGATTATGCGAGGCATCAGGTCCCAATCGGTCTCACCACTTAATCCAAGCCAGTTGACGTGCCTGGCTTCATGGCCGCGCGCTTCTGCAACTGCGACAAGGGAGGTGTGCAGACACTCGTCGACCAGAAACTTCACGCAGGCACACGGGCCTTCGCTGAAGGTCGCGGGTCGCCCTTCAACCTCGCGCGTTTCGACGACTTCACCTTCAAGCCCTGGTCGGACAGCTTCTTCGGCCGCCCCCGGGTCGGATGGGCCGCCGTCCAGATTTTGGCCAGCTCGATCATTCGCGCCGTAAGGCTCGGATATCCATCGAGGAGGTCCGCCTCATCCGCGCCCTGCGCGAGCATGGCCGCGACCGTACGAACGGGGACGCGCGTGCCTTTGAACACGGGCTCGCCACTCATCACGCCCTTGACCCGGCCAATCACGGATTCGGCTTCATCGAGATCGCGAATGCGCGCGTTCAGCTGCTTTCGAGCCTCAGCGACGTCGACGATCAGCAAGTCGTCGGCCTTCACCGTCTTGGCGGCAGGCTTTTCCTTGATCGCCTCGAACAGCCGCTGGCGTCGTTCCGCCGCGAGGGTCGAGCCCACGCCGTACCAGAGCTTGAGACGGAGCAAGCCCTCGGCTGTCAGGACACGGCGCCGAACGCTCTTCGCAGGCGTGGCTGCGCCGCTCACGGTATCGACGATCTTCTTGTCGATCGCGTTGTGAACCGCCTTGATGCCGATCTGGCTGACAGCGGCGGCTTCGGCCGGGGTATAGACGCGGGCGACGGCGCTCATAATCATTCTCCTTTGAAAGAATAATATAGGCCGTGCCCCACCCTGCGTAAAGAGAGCCAAGGACCGGAACCGCCAATGGTCCGAAGTTTGCTACATTCTTCGGACACGAAACATGGAGGCAACCGCTTCACAGGATGCCCCAGGCGCGATAGCGGCCCCTTCCCGTCAGCTCGCGAACACCGAGTTCGCCGATGAGATTGAGGGCTCCGCGCTGCGTGATCTTGGCCGCCTTCGCGACCATGGGTGCCGACACGATCGGCCGGGTCAAGACGAGCTCGATGGTTGTCGGCAAGCTGCTGGATGAGCGCCGGCCGTTCAGGCGGCGCATCATTTGCTCGCGCGCCTGCGCCAGGCGCGACACTTCCTTCATGCCGCTCTCGGCCGAAGCCGACATGGCATCTAGGAAGGCGAGGATACGGGTCAGGCGGTTTGGGGATCGCCGGCGCTCTCTTTGCACGGCCTTCAGCCCGACATTGAAGCCGAACAGGTGCGAGGCCACCTTGCCTCGCGCCCGAAGATAGGCGCTCACGAACTGGCCACCGAGCCAGTGCAGGCGCTGCATCGGTTCGAGGGATTCCCAAGCCTCCCAGATCAGCGCCGCGGCGAGTGTGGGAGGCAGGTGCGCTACCTCCTGTAGAACCCGCTTCCATTGCGTTAAGCGATCCGCCTCGTCCCAGTCGGTGTCGCGAACAACGAGGTCGCCAACGACAAGCGGCGAGCGGCCCGCCTCTTTCCGGTCGGAGACTCGATCGATGAGACGTTGCGACTGCTCGAGGAGCGCATCGACGTTGGCGAGTTCTTGAGCGAGCGGATCGTCGCCGTCCAACAGATCGAGGTCGGCCGCTTTGTCGACGAATGCGCTAACCTCCCCTTCCGCGGCCTCGCGCTCCTGCTCCTCGTATCCTGTGAGCGCGCCGATCCCAGCGTCGCTGACGGCCCAGCCGGGCTTCGCGCCGGCGATGCGGCGCCGAGCTCGCAGGATCCGGTGGGCGATCGTCAGCTCATGCGTCGGCGCCCGAACGTCCATGCGCTCATCGTGGAGAACGAGGTCCTCGACGTGGACAAGCTCGCCGCCCACCCACATGCTGGCGGCCGCGTCGAAGAAGTGGCCGCGCTCGACGAAGCCTTCTCCGACCGGACTGCGACGCACCTGCTCATCCAGCCGGGCCAGTTGGTCTTCCGCTCTCCCGATGGCAGGAAGCAAGGTCTGCAGAGGCAGGCTTTCGATAGTGTAACCCATTGGTGCCGCACGCCATTATTCTCTATACGGAAGCTATCACGGATTTCGCTTCCGTCATAGCGACGGATTTTCCCGCGCGCGTACTATATAGACGCGCCAAGCCTTCGGGACTGAACAGCAGGGCGCCGATCGGTGCTCAAGTCGACGAGAATGCCCGTTTCCCGGGGTTTGTCGGGTTCCTATAGGCGAAAAGGCCGCTCAAGAGACGTTTACAAACGATCGGTTATCCTTATCCTCTGTGTTTGGAAAACCGCCCCAAAACGCACTCTCAGGCGCTCCGGATGGCCGCTGACACGCAAAATCGCGCTTCCCGTCGACCACAGGGCCGGCAAATCGGCTACGCGCGCGTCTCCACGGACGAGCAGGCGACCGAAGCGCAGGAAATGGAACTGCGCGTAGCCGGCTGCGACGCAATCGTCGAGGAGCACGGTTCGGGTGCTTCGCGCGCCCGCCCTGCCCTATCCAAGCTCCTACGCGAGATCGGCACCGGCGACACGCTCGTCGTCGTGCGTCTCGACCGCCTGGCGCGTTCGGTCAGCCATCTGCTCGAGGTAATCGAGGACCTCGCCGTCAAGGGCGCACATTTCCGGTCGCTGCGAGATCCGATCGACACCACGACGCCGCAGGGCATGTTCTCGCTGCAGGTGCTCGGCGCCGTGGCGCAGCTCGAGCGCGCGCTGATCTCCGAACGCACCAAGGCCGGGATCAAGGCTGCGAAATCGAAGGGCAAGCTGCCGGGCAATCCCGGCATCCGTGAGCGACGGCCGGATGCGTTGGCGAAGGTCACCGCCGCGCAGAAGGCCGCGTTCGGCGCGCGCATCCAGGCGACCGTGAACCAGTGGCTGCCGACGGTACGACGGATGCGGCCGGACCACACCTGGGACGACATTGCCCGGGTGCTGAAGCAGCGCGGCCTCGACTGGACGCCAGAGCGCCTGCGCCGGGCCGTCAAATGGCTCGTCGCCGAACACCTCGCCGACCCCGCTTTGCTCAGAAAGTCCCCTCCCCGGCTGCCCGAAGACCGGCTGATGACGCTGGTGGCCGGGCTGCACACGGCAAATCCCGAACTCACGCTCCGCGAGATCGCCGGCCAGCTCGAGCGCCTCCACGAGCGGACGCCGCGCGGCGGCAGCAAATGGTCGCCGAGTTCGGTCAAGAACCTCATCGATCGGGCCCAGCGCACGGGCCTGATCGACGCCGAACCGGCTGCCGCGGTCGGATGACCGCCCCATCATCGGAACTTCGGATCCTTCAGGGTTTTGAGCAGCGCCGGCGAAACCTGAAGATCTGAGCCGCCGTCGGCCTTACCGGACGGCCCGGAGCCGCGGCCATCCTTGGGCGGCTTGGTCGCTTCGAGCTTCGCCCGCACCAGGGCCATGATCATCGGCCAGGTCGAGAATTTGCCGTCCCGCGCGCGGTCGGTCAGGCTGCGCAGATACCCGCCAGCATTGTTGATCTGGTCGGACCGCTGCAAGATCGCGGCAATCGTGATCGCCGCGTGCTGGTCGCCCATGGCCTCGCGGGCTTCGCGCCAAGCGCTCGGACTGATCCCGAGGAACGGCCGCGCCAAGTCGGCCGTGGCCAGGAAATCCCGCCAGTGTCGGATAGAACCCCCTTGCGCCAGGTCCTGCAGGGCCGGGCAGGCGTCCAGCACGATCCCCAAGGGCAGTTCGCGCTTCGGCAGGCTCCGCAGGTTGTCGGATTCCGCGGCGGTGCCGCCCGCTTCTTCTTTATTTCCTAAGCCGCTTTCAGATTCACGAAGGGGGTCTGGGTTTGAATTCTGTATGTGACGGCCATTATGGGACTCATTGGCGTCCGGATTCTGTGTTTTCGCGAATGATTCCAATACCTCACGGATCTCCATATAGAGACCGTGCAGATCGGTGCAGATGTCGTCGACGAGCTGCCGGGGCGCCGATCGTGGAAGTCGGCCGACGATCGCCTGGTAGGTGCGCAGCACGCCTGCCCAGTTGCCCGGGACGTTCTCCTCGATGCCGGCGTCGATCAGCTTGACGATGTCTCGCCGCAGCAGCGTCAGCCGCTCCTTGGCGACGTGGAAGGCCTTCTTCTCGCCCCTCACGGCCTCAGCCAGGTCCTGGAACTCCTCGGCCCGCGCGACGATCGGCGAGAGATCGAAGCCATAGGCCTGCTCGATCTCCCCTCCCCTGCCCTTGCGCGCGAACCGTTTGCCGTTCGGACTGTCGCGGCGAATGATCAGGCCGCAATCGACTAGGACCGCCAGATGC
Source organism: Devosia sp. (assembly GCA_041916695.1). Classification (GTDB taxonomy): domain Bacteria; phylum Pseudomonadota; class Alphaproteobacteria; order Rhizobiales; family Devosiaceae; genus Devosia_A. The sequence goes on from JAYRZA010000014.1 coordinate 14,321, forward strand.
CGGCGTAGCGTCGTCGGCGGCATGCCGTTAGCACGGGCGGTCAGCGCCTCGTTGGACGGCCACACGATTAGATCGCCGTCGACCGAGAGCTGGGCCTCGAGATGGAACGACAGGAGGGCGTTGAGGAGCGTCAGCGACCGATCCGTTGCGCCCAGGAGCTCCTTGGCATCGCGGATCGAGTAGAACACCTTCCACTTATCGACTGTTGCGCCTTGCGGCGCGGACTTTGCGGCGACCTGGCTAGCGATCATGCCAAGCGTCATCGACCGCCGCCCGAAGGGCGTCGTTGAGATATGCGTCTGCATCTTTCATCACCTATTGCTAGGCAATAGAAATCCGCTCGCCGAATCGACGCTCATGGCCCAAGGGCCTTGACTGGGATTCCGGGAAGTGCGATTCTCTCGTCACCACAACTGAGAAGGGCTTCCGGAATGTCGTTTCGGGGGCCTTTTTCTTTGCCAGGGTTGCTATTGTCCGCTGTCCGGGTCGGAAATTGTCAGCTGACAATCCGGCCGAAAGCGATTGCTTTTCAGTGCGTTGCTCCTTTCTGCGAGGTGGTGGATTTGCCTTCGTGGCTCTCACCGAACTCCTTGAGGAGGTCCGGCAAGCGGCGCTGAAGGAAACTGGCGAAGCTGCTATTGTCCGACACGAGCCGAACCTTGCCGCCCTTCCTTTCGATCCAGGCTACGCGGTCCGATGACGATGGCCGGCGCTTCGTCGGCCGCTTCGGCGTGCCGGCGGCGTCGAGGACGATCGCAAACCGCCTGTCACTATCCGCAGCCTTGAACGCGTCGGCAGACAGCACGTCGCTGAGCTGGTCTCGGGCTCCGGGATGCTCGAGCGCCTTGGCGAGTTGGAGCCACCTCGGCCGGCCGACCTTTGGCGCCGGCCCGATCGCCACGATGAGCTCGTCGCCCAGGACCTGCGACACCGTGAGCAGGCGCGAGACCTCTGGCTTGTCGACGTTGAGCGCTGCGGAAAGCGTATCGCGGTCAAAGCCGCGGGTCTCCATTTGCATGGCGAAACGGGCGCGCTCGATGAACGATAGATCCTCACGCGGCCCGTTCTCCTGGCCTTGCAGGATCACCATCTCCTTGTCGGACAGCGCCCGAATGATCGCCTTGACTGGGCGGCCAAGGTCCTGGGCGACGCGCCAACGGCGATGTCCGGCCGCGATCTGGTAGTGGCCGTCTTCCGAGGGATGCGGCCGAGCAATGATCGGGATCTGCTGGCCGTTCTCGGCGATCGCCGTCTTGAGTTCCTGAAACCGGCTGTCGGTGGTCGAGGGAATGCGGTCCGACACGATCGACGGGCTGAACAGGGCCGCATCGAGCTCCTGCGTCGTCTCGCGACTGGCGAGTTCCTCGCGCAAAGCCTTGGCCTGTGCCGCTTCGGCCGTGAGGCGATCAAGCCCGAGGCTCATGGCCCTGACGGCGCCCGAGGGGCGTGCGGGATGCACCGATGCCTCGGTCGGCGGGTTCGGCTTGCCGGCGGCGACCAACCCCTGAAGAATGTCCCTGCCCCGTCCATCTGGCTTTTTCACTTGGGCGCCCTCCCCCAAGCCTGCAGAACCAGTTTCTCGATGTCGCCGTTGACCGCATCCATGGATTCGATGGCGCGGTCGTAGGTCTGGCGGTGCATCGACTCGCGCGGCGCCTCATAGACTGTCTGTTTCGACAGGCCCGCGTCGGAAATGGCTGTCGACTTGACCATCATCGGGGTCAAAACACGCTCACCGAAGAGGCTCCTCAGGAAGGCAACGATCTGGTTCTGCGGGCCGTCGTTCGGTTCGTGGCGCGTCACCAGATAGCGCATCCAGTCGTAGTCGAGGTTGCCGCCGTTATCGCGAACGACCGACAGGAGCTGTGAAGTCATGGCCAAGAACTGGTTCATCGAGGCCACGTCCAGCATCTGCGGATGGACCGTAATCAGGACCGCGGTAGCAGCGCACAGCGCCGACATGGTGAGAAAGCCAAGCTGAGGCGGGCAATCGATTACGACGACGTCGTAGCTGTCGGCGACGCTGTGGAGGGCGCTGGCGACCCGCATGAAGAACAAGCCGTCGCCGTCGTTCTCGCCGCTCGCGAGGACACGCGGTGTGTCGTGCTCGAACTCGTGCAGTTCAAGATTCCCCGGGACGAGATCTAGGCCGGCGAAGTAGGTCTTGCGGACGATTTCGGCGAGAGGGCGGCGATTGCTGTCGTATCGGATGGCCCCGTAGAGCGTCTGGTTCTCGTCGACGTCGAATTCCGGCTGATAGCCGAACAGGGCCGACATGGACGCCTGCGGATCAAGGTCGACGGCCAGCACGCGAAACCCGCGAAGGGCAAGGTATTGTGCGAGATGGGTCGCGGTCGTGGTTTTGCCGGAGCCGCCCTTGAAGTTGGTGACGGCAATGACCTGAAGATGCTCGTCGCGCTTGCGCCAGGGCACATAGGACGTCTTGCCCTTGGTCAGGTGGTGGCGGAGGGCGTGGATCTGATCGAGCGTGTACCGGCGCCGGCCTGGAGCACTCTTTTCAGGGATTGGGCCGTCTTCGTCGGTCGCCAGACTCCTGATATAGCTTTCGGTCAGGCCAAGCAGTTTGGCGGCCTCGGCGGTGGAGAACGTTCGCAGCTCTTTCTTGGCCTCCGGCGGGAAAAGGCGCTCCCGCAAGACTTGGAGCTGTGAGCCCAAGGCCTGTGAGTCCTCCCAGATCGTTTGGTCAAACGCCTGGGCTCCACTTGGTCGCAAATTCGCGGCTGCGTTGGTGTTCATCGTGAAAGTCGCAAAAGAGAGCCATTCTGCCAAATTTCCGCAAATTGATCCGACTCCCATCTATCGGTCAAGGAATTTTGGGTTAACGCTTTCCTAACGTGCGCCGCCCAATTCCTGTAGCCTGTTGTTCCAACTTGGTTTTTCGGGATATTGTCAGGTGACAACCCGAAAGCGGTCCGCGGCCTTCTCGAAAGCCGGCACTCTTCTCCCAGCGCAACAGACCCGACTCACCGCCCTCCGTCACCCCGTCAGAAACGCCGGGGTGACCCCCTGAGTATCCTTCGGTCTTATCGCCACCTGGAAAACCAGCGGGGCGCGGACCACGAGATGATGGGTGAACTGGCGGCGGCAGAGGATCAGGCGGAGCACGCAGGGGCGCGCAGCGTTCCCGCGCGGGCCAACCCGTCGCACCATCGCCTGATCCGTAAGCTCCGCGATGCGCTAGGCGAGGCGATCTGCCGTTCCCTCGACGACACCAATGTGGTCGAGATCATGGTTAATCCGGACGGTCGGCTGTTCGTCGAGCGGTTGGGGCAGGGGATGGAGATGCTGGCCGCCCTCGATCCTGGCGCGGCCGAGATCATCATCGGGAGTGTCGCCCACGCCCTGCAGACGGAGGCCGATGCGATGCGACCCATCATCTCGGGCGAGCTGCCGATCGGCGGCCATCGCTTTGAGGGCTTGCTGCCTCCCGTCGTCGCAGCGCCCAGCTTCACGATCCGGCGTCGGGCATCCCGACTGATCCCCCTCGATGACTATGTCGGGCAGGGGATCATGACATCGGTCCAGGCCGCGGCGATCCGCGAAGGGGTCCTGAATCGGATGAACATCGTCATCTGCGGCGGCACAGGCTCGGGCAAGACGACCCTCGCCAATGCGGTGATCGCCGAGATCGTGACGACCGCGCCGCAGGACCGCATTGTGATCCTCGAGGACACCGCCGAGATCCGCTGCTCGGCCGAGAACGCGGTTGCCCTCCACACCTCCGACGCGGTCGACATGGCACGGCTGCTCAAGAGCACGATGCGCCTCAGGCCGGACCGCATCATCGTGGGCGAGGTGCGCGATGGCGCGGCGCTGACGTTGCTCAAGGCCTGGAACACCGGTCATCCGGGCGGCGTCACGACGGTCCACTCCAACAGCACGCTATCGGCGCTGCGACGCCTCGAGCAGCTCACAGCTGAAGTCAGTCAGCAGCCGATGCACGCCGTCATCGGCGAGGCTGTCGACCTCGTCGTCTCGATCGAGCGGGCCGGCAGGAGCCGGCGCGTGCGCGATGTGATGCGCGTCAGCGGCTTCGACGGTTCGCATTATCAGACAATCCATTGCCCCCAGATCGATGAGGACAGCCATGCCGCATGATACCCGCCGAGCCGCAATGACTGGTCTCGCGCTTGCCGTGACGTGCCTGGCGCTGGCGACGCCGGCATTGGCCAGCTCCGGCGGCGGACTGCCGTGGGAACAACCCCTGCAACAGATCCAGGAATCGATCACCGGCCCGGTGGCCGGCTTCATCGCCCTCGCTGCCGTGGCGATCGCCGGCGGCATGCTGATCTTCGGCGGCGAGCTCAACGACTTCGCCCGCAGGCTCATGTACGTCGTGCTGGTTGCCGGAATCCTCCTGGGCGCCACGCAGATCGTCGGCCTGTTCGGCGCGAGCGGCGCCTCGATCGGTACTCCCGCCGACGAGGCGCCGCAGGCGAGGGCAGGGGGGCCGGACCATGGCTGAAGCCAGCGTCCCGCTCGCCCGTTCGCGCATCCATCGGGCGCTGTCGCGCCCGAACCATCTGATGGGCGCCGATCGCGAGCTCGTGCTGCTGACGGGCCTCGCCACGGTGATCCTGATCTTCGTCGTGCTGACCTGGTTCTCGGCGCTGTTCGGAGCCGCGATCTGGATCGTGGTGATGGGTGCGCTGCGTGTGATGGCCAAGGCCGATCCGATGATGCGTCAGGTCTATGTGCGCCATATCGGTTATCGGCCAAGCTACCGGCCGACCTCCACGCCGTGGCGGAGGTATTAGTCGCATGGTCGCCCTGCGCCGCTTCCGCAATCCCGGGCCGTCCTTTGCCGACTTGGTGCCCTATGCGGGTCTTGTCGACGACGGCATCATCCTGCTCAAGGACGGCTCGCTGCTGGCGGGCTGGTATTTTGCCGGACCGGATTCGGAGAGTTCGACCCACCAGGAGCGCAACGAGGTCTCGCGACAGATCAACACCGTGCTGGCCAAGCTCGGGTCGGGCTGGATGATCCAGGTCGAAGCGGTTCGCGTGCCGACCACGGCCTACCCCGCGGCCGCCGCGTCGTTCTTCCCGGACCCGGTCACGCGAGCGATCGACGAGGAGCGCCGCCGGCATTTCGAGGCGGAGCGCGGGCACTATGAAAGCCAGCACGCACTCATCCTGAGCTACCGCCCGCCAGAGCGGCGGCGATCGGCGATGACGCGTTACGTCTACTCCGACGACGAGAGCCGCTCGGCGACCTATGCGGACCTGGTGCTCGACAGTTTTCGCGGCTCCATTCGCGAGGTCGAGCAATACCTAGGCAACGTGCTGTCGATCCGGCGCATGGTGACGCGCACGGTCATCGAGCCGGAGACGGGCCGCGAGGCCCGCTATGACGAACTGTTCCAGTTCATCCGCTTCTGTATCGGCGGCGAGAACCATCCGGTGCGCCTGCCGGCGATCCCGATGTATCTCGATTGGCTGGCGACGGCCGAGTTCCACCACGGATTGTCGCCCGTGGTCGACGGCCGCTATCTCGCGGTCGTGGCGATCGACGGTTTCCCGGCCGAGAGCTGGCCGGGCATTCTCAACAGTCTCGACCTGATGCCGCTGACCTATCGATGGTCGAGCCGCTTCATCTTCCTCGACGACCAGGAGGCCCGACAGAAGCTCGAACGCACACGCAAGAAATGGCAGCAGAAGGTGCGGCCCTTCTTCGACCAGCTTTTCCAGACCCAAAGCCGCTCGGTCGACCAGGACGCCATGCTGATGGTGGCCGAGGCCGAGGATGCGATCGCCGAGGCCAGCTCCCAGCTCGTCGCCTACGGCTACTACACGCCTGTCATCGTCATGTTCGACGCTGACGAGAAGCGCCTGCGCGAGCAGGCCGAGGCGGTACGCCGGTTGGTCCAGGCCGAAGGCTTCGGCGCTCGCATCGAGACGCTTAACGCCACCGAAGCCTATCTCGGCAGCCTGCCCGGCAACAGCTACGCCAATGTGCGCGAGCCATTGGTCAACACCCGCAACCTCGCCGACCTCATCCCGGTCAATTCGGTGTGGTCGGGCAGTGCTACGGCCCCGTGCCCATTCTATCTGCCCAGCTCGCCGCCGCTGATGCAGGTGGCCAGTGGTTCAACGCCTTTCAGGCTGAATCTCCACGTCGACGACGTCGGCCACACGCTGATCTTCGGGCCGACGGGCTCGGGCAAGTCGACCCTACTGGCCCTGATCGCAGCCCAGTTCCGTCGCTACGAGAACGCGCAGGTCTTCGCCTTCGACAAGGGCCGCTCACTGCTGCCGCTGACGCTCGCCGCCGGCGCCGACCACTACGAGGTCGGAGCAGGGGAGGGGGCGGCAGCGCTCGCCTTCTGCCCGCTGGCCGAGCTCGGCACCGATGGTGATCGGGCCTGGGCCGTCGAATGGATCGAGACACTGGTCGCGATGCAGGGCGTCAAGGTGACGCCGGATCACCGCAACGCCATCGCGCGCCAGGTCGGATTGATGGCATCGGCCCGGGGCCGCTCGCTGTCGGACTTCGTCAGCGGCGTGCAGCTGCGCGAGATCAAGGACGCGCTGCTGCACTACACCGTCGACGGTCCGATGGGGCAACTCCTCGATGCGGAGCAGGACGGGCTGACGCTCGGTTCGTTCCAGACCTTCGAGGTCGAGGAACTGATGAACCTGGGCGAGCGGAATCTCGTTCCAGTCCTGCTCTATCTCTTCCGGCGCATCGAAAAGCGCCTGACCGGCGCGCCCAGCCTCATCGTGCTGGACGAGGCGTGGCTTATGCTCGGTCATCCCACCTTCCGCGACAAGATCCGCGAGTGGCTCAAGGTGCTGCGCAAGGCAAATTGCGCCGTGGTGCTCGCCACTCAGTCGATCTCGGACGCCGAGCGCTCCGGCATCATCGATGTGCTCAAGGAGAGTTGCCCGACCAAAATCTGTCTGCCCAACGGGGCAGCCCGAGAGCCAGGCACGCGCGAGTTCTACGAGCGGATCGGCTTCAACGAACGGCAGATCGAGATCGTCGCTACGGCGACGCCGAAGCGAGAATACTACGTCGCCTCTCCCGAGGGCCGGCGCCTCTTCGACATGTCGCTCGGGCGCGTGACGCTCGCCTTCGTCGGTGCTGCCAGCAAGGACAACATCAAACGCATCCAGGAACTGGCCCAAGCGCATGGCGCGCAGTGGCCGGCCGCCTGGCTCACTGAAAGGGGAATTAGAGATGCCGAGACACTCCTCGCCAATCGTTAGGCTGGCCATCGCATCCGGGCTCGCCGCGAGCCTGATGAGCCCCGCCTCTGTCTCGGCTGGCGCCGTAACGGGCAATGCGACCGAGTGGACGCAACTGCTCAACAATGCCGAGCTGATCAACCTCACCGGTCAGTCGGCCGAGCAGATCAGCAACCAGGTGACGCAAATCGGGCAACTGGCCGAGCAGATTCAGAACCAGCTCAGGATCTACGAAAACATGCTCCAGAACACCCTGCAGCTTCCCGACCACGTCTGGGGTCAGGCCGAGGCCGACCTCAGGCGCCTGCAGCAGCTCGTGTCGCAGGGGCAGGGGATCGCGTTCTCGATGGGCAATATCGACGACGTGCTCAAGCAGCGCTTCCAGAGCTACGCCGAGTTCAAGACCGGGCTCGAGAATGGCGAGAGCTTTTCGGACAGCTACCAGTCCTGGTCGGACACCAATCGCGACACTATCGCCGCGACCCTTCGCGCCGCCGGATTGACGTCCGATCAGTTCAGTACGGAGGAGGGGACAATGGCCCAACTCCGGACCGCGTCCGAGAGCGCGATCGGTCAGATGCAGGCCCTGCAGGTCGGACACGAGATCGCCGCCCAGCAGGTCGAGCAGGCGCAGAAGCTGCGCGGCCTCGTCGCCCAGCAGATCACCATGACGGCGACCTGGTATCAGTCCGAGCAGGTCGAAAAGGACCTCGCGCAGACCCGGCGGGACGAGTTCTTCAACTCGACCGCGCCAGCGACGACGGGCGGCCAGGAGATGGAGCCTCGCTGGTGATGAGGGTGGTCATCATCGTGGCGAGCTCGATCGCCATCGTGGTCATTGGAATCACGATCTGGTTGCAGACGCAACAGCAGAGCGCGCCGGCGTCGGCCGGCGCCGTCGAGGCGCCGCGGCAGTTCGATACGATGGGCGGGCAAGAGATCCGCCCCCGCTGGGACAACAGCGGAGGGCAGAGCCATGACACGACGGGAAACTAGGCTTTTCGTTCTCGCCGCGATCGCCCTCGCGCTGCAGGTTCATCCCTCGATCGCGCAGGATGGCTCTCTGCTGACCAGTCTCGAGAACGAGATCGCCTCGGCGTCGCAGGGCTGGGAATCGACGGTCATGCAGGCGGCGCGATCGCTGTTCTGGATTCTCGCCGGCATAGAGCTCGCGATCGCCGCGGTCTGGCTGGCGCTCTCCTCGGCCTCGCTCGACACCTGGTTCGCGGAGCTAGTCCGCCGCATCTTGTTTATCGGCCTGTTCGTCTTCATCCTCGAGCAGGGTCCAGGCTTCGCGCGCGCTGTGGTCGACAGCCTGTTCCAGATCGGTGCCGGCGGCGGGTCGGCCTCGCCGGCCAACGTCTTCAACGCGGGTCTCCAGGTCGCCAGCGAGATGTCTGAGAAGGCACGGTTCGGGCTTTTCGAGGACAATGCGCTGGCGATCGCGGCCGTCTTCGCCATGGTGATCGTTGTCATCTCCTTCAGCCTCGTCGCCGCGATCTTCGTCGCGGTGATGGCCGAGATGTATGTCGGGCTCCTCGCCGGCATGATCATGCTCGGGCTTGGCGGCTCGAGCTTTACCAAGGATTTTGCCGTCCGCTACCTCGTTTATGCCTTCTCGGTCGGCATGAAGCTGATGGCGTTGGTGATGATCGCGCGCATCGGGTCCGAGGTACTGATCAACCTCGCCAACAACTCGTCCTCCGGCAACGACGAGTTCCTCTCGACGCTGGCGATCGGGGGCATCTCCGTCGTCGTTTTCGTGATTGCCATGTACGTGCCCAACATCGTCCAGGGCGTGGTGCAGGGTGTATCGGTCACCGGCGGCATGGAAGCCATCCGCCATGGCGGCCAGGCGGCGAGCTTTGCCGCCGGTGGAGCCGCCCTTGCCTGGGGCGGCGCTCGGGCGGGGGCGGCAGCCTATTCGGACGCCCGTGCTGCCGGCAGCTCGTTCGGCGCGGCAGCGCTCAAGGGCATGAGCAGCGGCGTGGGGGCTGCGAGCGGCGCGGTTGCCTCGGCGGCACGCGACAAGTCGATCGGCGTGCCCGGGACCTGGGGCGCGTCAACGCTGGGCCTCGCCAATGCCAAGCTCGACCAGAGCCTCGGCCGACCCGGGCCTCGTCCTTCCTCTGACGACAAGGCGTGATGATGGCCGCTTCGAAGCCCCCAGAAAACCCGTATCTCGCCGCGCGCCAGGAGTGGAATGAGCGTTACGGCTCCTATGTGAAGGCCGCCGCCTCGTGGCGCATCGTCGGCGTCACCGGCATGCTCATGGCCGTCATCGGCTTTTCCTACGCGCTCTACCAGAGCACGCAGGTTAAGCTCGTCCCCTACATCGTCGAGGTCGACCGGCTGGGCACGGCCGCGACCGTCGGCTTCCCGCAACAAATCGAATATGCCGACGCGCGCGTAGTGCGCGCGACGCTCGGCAGCTTCGTTGCCAATTTCCGCTCCGTGACGCCCGACGCGGTCGTTCAGAAGCAATACATCGACAGGGCTTACGCGCTGCTGCGCAGCGGCGATCCGTCGACACAGAAGGTCAATGCCTGGTTCCGCGGCAATTCGCCGTTCGACCGGGCACGCACGCTGACGGTGGCCATCGAGGTGACCAACATCGTGCCGCTGTCGAACCAGAGCTATCAGGTCGACTGGACCGAATATGAGCGCGATCGGCAGGGCAAGGAGCTCGCCCAACGCCGCTTCCGCGGCGTCGCCACGGTGACGCTGACGCCGCCGCAGGATGAGGCGGTGATCCGGCTCAATCCGATCGGGCTCTATCTCACCGACTTCGACTGGACGGCGCAGCTATGAGCGCCGGGAGGGACTTGCAGATGGTGGTATCTCGATTCCGGCGCGGCGTGCTGTGCGCCGGATTGCTGATCGCGGGCGCAACCCTGCCCGCGGTCGCCCAGGATCTGAGCGGCAATGAAGTGCGCGGCACGGCCCTGTCGGACCAATGGCAGAACGGCCAGGGCGTGGTTACGCGAGGTCCGGACGGCCAGGTGATCTTCCTCTATGGCGAGATCCAGCCATCGGTTGTTTGTGCTCCTCTTCAGGTTTGCGACATCGAACTGCAGCCCGGCGAGATCGTGCGCGATGTGCTGGTGGGCGACACGGTGCGCTGGAAGGTCGAGCCGGCGACATCGGGCGCGCCTGGCGCGCAGGCCGTGCATCTCATTGTCAAGCCGGCCGAGGCCGGGCTCGTGACCTCGATGGTGGTGACGACCTCGCGCCGGACCTACCACATTCAGCTCAAGTCGCATCACAGCCAGTATATGGCGCGAATCGGCTTCGACTATCCGGAGGACGTCAGCGCCCGCTTCGCCGAGATCAACGCGCGGATCGAAGCGAGCGTCGTGCCGGGCGCCGGCGTGCCGGCCGACCAGCTCAACTTCGCTTTCAGCGTGTCGGGCTCGGCGCGCTGGAAGCCGACCCGCATCTACAGCGATGGTCTCAAGACCTACATTCAGTTCCCGTCGGCGATATCGGGCCAGGATGCGCCAGTCCTCTTCGTCGTGTCCGGCGGCCAGAACCGCATCGTCAACTACCGCATGAATGGCACCATGATGGTGGTCGACTACTACATCGACCAGGCCATCCTCGTTTCGGGAGTCGGCAACCGCCAGCAGAAGATCACCATCAGGCGGGGAGGGTAGGGGCCATGCGGAAGCTCTCCCCTGCCGGCCGCATCCTCGGCGCGCTGCTTCTCGCCACCAGCCTGGCGGCTTGCCAGACCCTGGGCGGCACCGGCCTCGTGGCGAGCACGGTGACCACGGAACTCACGCCGGACGCCGCGACGTCGATCGCTGGCGACATGGTCGGGCGCTTCGCCGAGCAGGTCGGACCCGGCAACACGACCATCATGCTCACCCCGGACGGCTCGGTCTTCGGCCAGGCGCTCGAGGCGTCGCTGAAGGGATGGGGCTATGCGATCGTGACCGACCAGCAGACCAACGGCACCCCCACGGTGCCTCTCGCCTATGTGGTCGACGCCTTCGAGGGCAGCGTGCTGGTCCGGCTGTCGACGAGGAACGTCGACATCACCCGCATGTACAAACTCAGCGCTACCGGTGCGGAACCCATCAGCCCGGTCTCGGTGATGCAGCGCGCCACCGGAGGGGCTTCATGACGGAGTCGCTCAAGCTCGGTGGGCTCGAGGAGAAGGACGGCCCGCGTATCCGGAGGCTCAATCGCGTGCCGATCATCGTCGCGATCGTGCTCGTGGTCGCGTTCCTCGCAGTCATCATCTACGGATTGACGTCGCGTGGCCTCCAGTTCGGAGGACCCAATGACGGGCAGAGCACGGTCCGCCCGGCAACCACGGATGCCGACCAGCTCAAGCGGGGCATTCCGGACGGCATCATCGGCGAGCCGGAGCCTGTCGTGTTACAGCCGACACCGGTCCAGCCCGTCGAGACGGCCAGCAACCCCTTCGGCCCCGTGCGATCGGAAGAGGGAGCGTCGGAGCGCCCGGCGCTCGAGCCGGAGGAGATCTGGCGGGCGCGCCTCGAGCGCGAGCAAGAGGAGCAATGGCTACGGGAGCTGCAGCGACAGCGAATGGCGAGTCTCCAGGCCGACGCCGCAGCTTTGGATTCGCCGATCGCCGTGGACGTCGGCAATGTGGGCGACACCCCGGCCACGCCAAACCCGGCGACGCCCGGTGGCACTCTCGCCACCAACCGGCCTGTGAGCGCTCTCGATCTCTATGCGGCCGCCATGCAGGCCGGCGCACAGAACACTGATCCGAACGGGCAGGCAGGGAAGGAAAGCTTCTTCAACCAGGACATTGCCGATCTTGGCTATTTGCCAAAATCCTTGGTTCCGCAGATGTCGCCCTACGAGCTCAAGCGCGGCTCGGTCATCCCGGCGACGCTGGTGACCGGCATCAACTCCGATCTTCCCGGCCGCATCACCGCGCAGGTGTCGCAGAACGTCTATGACAGCGCGACCGGGCGGCATTTGCTCATCCCGCAGGGCAGCAAGCTCTTCGGACGCTACGATTCCAACGTCTCTTTCGGGCAGAACCGCGTTCTGGTGATCTGGACCGACATCATCTTCCGCAATGGCTCGACGCTACAGATCGGCGGCATGGCAGGGACGGATGCCGCCGGCTACGGGGGCTTCACCGACAAGGTCGACAATCACCTGTTGCAGACCTTCGGGTCGGCGATCCTGGTGGCGCTGATCGGCGCCGGCACCGAGATGATGCTCCCGCAGGACAACAACAGCACCGGCAACAACGCCGAGAACTCCGCCCGAGAGTCGTTCGCCGAGACGTTCGGGCAGATTTCCGAACAGACGGTCTCAAAGAACCTTGATGTCCAGCCGACCCTCGAGATCCGGCCGGGTTATCAGTTCAACGTCGTGGTCGACCAGGACATGGTGTTTCCGGGGGCCTTTCAATGATTGCGATGTCGGTCGTCGGCACGGACCCGTGTTGCAGACCCTTTCCGCTACCGGCCATCGTCTTTTGGAATCGTATTGTATTGAACGAGCTTTTCCTCCACCTGATCGACACTCTCGCCCTCCCGCTCGACGACAGCGGGGCACGGCGGGCGTTGCGCGATTTCGCGGAGGAGGCTGGGTTCAAGTACTTTGCCTACTTGCACCTGCGCGGCCCGGAGACCTTCGTAGTCTCCAACTATCCCCGCGAGTGGCAGGCGCTCTATGTCGAGAAGAACTACCTCAGGGTCGATCCCGTCGTGACCAATGCCAAGCACGGTCCGCCGCTCTTCACCTGGTCGGGCGAGGACGCGCGCCGGCTCGGCCGTCGCGCCGTCAGCCAGTTCTTTTCGGAGGCTGCCCGCTTCGGCATCTGTTCGGGATTGTCGGTATCGGTGCCGGTGGGATTCCGGGACCGGATGGTGTTCACGCTGGCAGGCGCTGCGCCGCGCGTCTACGTCGAAGGCGGCATCGATCCGGTGACGGCCGCGGTGGCTGTCGCCTTCGTCCATTCGCGACTCTCCGCGGCAAGGAGCGACACCTCGCTTGCGTCGGGAATCAAGCTGTCGCCGCGCGAGGCCGAGTGCCTGCGCTGGTTCGCGGAAGGCATGTCGATGCCCGATATTGCCGTGATGCTGAACCTCTCGGAGCGAACGGTGCGCTCGTATATCGATGTTGCAACCCGCAAGGTCGGGGCAGCGAACAACCGGCAGGCCGGAACGATGGCCGTGCGCATGGGCCTAATCTAGACTAGCTTCAGATACGGCCACGTATTCGGCGGAGCCCCTGAGGGACTCAAAGCTCTGGCTGGACGAAGACTGCCCCCGTGGAGGCCGTCGAGCTAGTTCAGGATCGGACGCTGGCCGTCGACCTCGGGGACATGACCCAGGCGATTGACGACGAGACTGACGAGCTGGTGCTGCGCGTGCAGATTGAGCATGGCGATGCGATAGTCGTGCTGCAGGCGATCGAGGTATTCACCCGGGATGTCGGCGGCTTCCCGCCGCCCGATTTCTTCGAACACATCCTGGGCCGTCTGCAGGCGCGAACGATGTTCGCGGATCAGGGCGGCCGCCACTCGCTCGAGTTCGTCGCATGTAAGGTTTTCCAGCAGTGTTTGAATCACGCTGGAGGTCGGAATTTGACTTGGCCCAATAGTGGCGCCTGGCTTTCTCATGCAATACCCGCGGCTTAGTCCGCGGTACGCCCCCGCAAACAAGAAAGTCCTGTGACCCCAAGCCGGGGGGTAGAAACCGTTCTGCAACGGCCCTGAGACCTTTAGCACCGAGGCACCTGGACATGCGTCCCAGGCCCCCGGCCATTGGCCAGAGGATCTCGATGCTGGTTCGGACAGCATCATCCGTGCAGAAGGGGTTTCTACGCCCCGAGGCGGCGCGTACCGCCTCAAGGCATGTATAGGACATGGTCATCGCGCAGGCCAGATAACCATACGAGAAATCCCGTGAGAAGGTCAGCCGGGACGCACGTCGACAGGCCGCAAGGCGGCGCTGCCCGCCAGCACCGGGGCATGCAGCTTGCCGGCTTCGCCGAGGCGTTCCCGCATCTCGTCCGACATGTCGAAGACGCCGGCATAGGTCATCGTCTTGCCGATGCGGGTGGGTGTGCCGATGACCTCGAAGGCGCAGTTGATCGACCGAAAGATCCGGGCCATGCGGGCATCGAAGACCGACACGACGTGCTCGATGCCGGACCGCTGGCAGACCTCGACAATTCCGCAGAGCAGCTCGATCGTGATGCGATTGACGACGTGGTTCGCCTCGGCGCGATCGGCCGCCTCGAGCGCGGCCGGATTCACGGCAAAGCGGGAGCTCTCCCAGATGAGCGGGCTTTCCGGCGCCCCGCCAGGCACGAGGATCGGGAACACGTCGCGCAGCATATTCGGACCTACACTCTGGAGCAAGCGGACCGCGCCCTGCAGTGCGCCGGTGTGCTCGTCGACCGAGAGCAGGTAAAGCGGGTCCTCGGCGTCGAAGCGGTCGATTTCCCAACCGTCGGTGACGGCGACATCCCATTCGAGGCGGTGGGCAAAGACCGCCGCCCGCATCCGAAACATTGCATCAATCAGGATTGGATGGCGGTCGCGATCCACGCCTTCGATGACTGTGATCATGGCATTGCTCCATGCGTTCTGTTGAAAACGCTGAAGCAATTAGACCGCGGGGCAGGGGGCCGAAATCCGGTGGAACTGCCGGATATACGGGGGCGGGGAGAGCGGGCTAGCCTTGCCGGCTTTGCTGAGGAGCTCGGCTCGTTTGTGTGTCACGGGCGAGGGCAGAAAGGCCGTCCGAGCTCTCAAGGACAAGCGTGACGCACCGGCGAAACGGCCTCCTGCCGGCTGACATGGCCAGGCTGTGCTGCGATCCAGGCATCAAGCCGCGAAATCAACTCATCGGTCATGCGAACGGTGATCCGCTCGTTCATTGTGTGCTCCTCGGTTGTTCCCTGTAGAAGAGCGAAGACGAATCCAGCGAGGATGGAAACCCGGCGGAAATGACGAGTTACGGCAAGTCGGAAAGCAGGTTTGACCTGCCGGCCTTGTTGACCGCCTGGCTATTGTTGGCGGCGCCGAGCTTGTGTCGGGCGCTCTCTAGGTAGCAGCGCACGGTGTGCTCGGACAGACCCAAAATAACTGCGGTCTCCCAGTAGGTCTTGCCCTCGGCGATCCACAAGAGGCACTCGCGCTCGCGCGGCGAGAGGCTTGGCTGCTCGATCGACTGGCCGCCCGCGAGCCGCAGGATCGCCTGATGCATATGCAGCGCCAGCACCTGGAAGTCGCGCATGTACTTAAGGCGCAGTTGGTGCCAGTCCTTCTCGCCCGCATCGCTGGTGATCGACAGCAGCGCCCGGTCGCCATGGCGGCCGTGGACGGGCACGGATAGGCCGCGGCGGCCGAGGCCGAACTCGGAGGCTTCGCTGAACAGGCGCCGCACCCGCTCGCTCTCCCGGTCGAACTCGCTCCAGTCGATGGGCAGCATGCGACGCAGGCCGACCTGGATGGCTGGGTCGATTTCGACGAAGTGCCGAGCCTTGTAGTGCTCGACCCATTCGGGCGAATAGGTGACGGCGAGATAGGGGCCGTCCTCTGGGCGGCCGGTAACGCCCGAGCCTAGATAAGCGACTGACTTCAAACCATAGTGGTCCAGAAGCTTGCTCAGGAGCGCAGGAACCTCCGACGCGTCGGTCAGGCCGTCAATCTCAGCGAGCAGATCAAACAGATCTAGGTCGTCACGAATCACATCTCGAGAACGCATGGGCAGGGTCTCCGTTGGATGCCCTCAATGGGCGGAATCTCCGACGCTTCTCCGACCACGCCGACGCCGCACTTGTGACGACTTTCCGTCCGACCCGATCACACTCAAACAGCACTCCATTCTCGTTTTCCCGAGCCTCGCGCCTATACCTCTGCGGGGATACGTGGTCGAGCATCTGCGAGCCCTCGGCGCGGAAGCGCGCAGGAAACCTAGCCCATCGATTTCCGTGAGCAGCTCGAACGGGTCCGCATTGATGGATCGCATTGCGTGGGCCATCGCCTTACGCGGCCTCCGTCCTCTTGAAGCGATCGAACCGGAACGGGGACGGATCGACGCTCGGACTGAGACCCGTGACGAGCTCTGCCGCGAGTTGTCCGGCGCCGGGCCCGATCCCGAAGCCATGGCCCGAGAATCCACTCGCGACAAAGAATCCAGGGATGGATTTCACGGGTCCGATGACCGGGACCGCATCGGGCGTGACGTCGACCAATCCCGCCCAGCTCTGGGCTATCCGGGCTTCCGCAAATGCCGGGAACGCCTTGATGAGGTTAGAGAGCCCCTCGCGGTTGAAGGCTTCGACCGGGGCGGGATCGAGGACACGGACGTTTTCGAAAGGCGAGATGGCGTCGGGCGACCAGGTCCTGGGCGCCTTCCATTCCGCAATAAAGCGACTGCCAATCCGCAGCCGCAACTCGTGCCAGCTCTTGACGAGTGTCGGAGCAAAATCAGAGAAGAGTCGAAAGCTGTCCGGCACGATCGGCGCAACATTGGCGTTGCGCATGGCGATCGAGAATCCTCCGTCCAATCTGCGCCGGAAGGCGAAATTGTCAGCGCCAACCGGCATGTTCGGGACGCCGGCAACGTGAGTCGACCGCGCCACGGTTCCGAGGATCTTCAACTGCGGGAAGTCGAGCCCCATGTTGCCGGCGAACAGCCTCGACCATGCGCCCCCGGCCAGTACCACCGCCGAACAGGCGATTGGCCCCTTCTCGGTTATGACGCCGCTGATGCGCCCTGCCGTTCGGTCAACTGCGCGAACGGCGCAACCAGCCAGGACGTGAGCGCCGGCTCGGATCGCTGCTCTGGCAATGGCGGGCGTGGCCTTGAATGGCTCCGCGCGGCCGTCGGATGGTGTGTAAAGGGCCGCACTAAAGCCATCGGCTATGCCGGGAAGGTTGCGGCGCAATTCGTCCTGACGCAGGAGGCTGGTGTCGAGGCCGTAGTTCCGGGCATGAATCAGCCAGGCCTCGTACTCTGCCTCCTGACGCGCATTTCGGCACAGGTAGGCGATGCCGCTCTGCCGGAAACCGGTCTCCTCACCGGTGCGCTCGTTCATCTCTTTCCAGCGGACGAGGCTCAGCATAGCGAGGGGCAGTTCCGTGGGGTCGCGCCCCATCTGGCGGACCCATCCCCAATTGCGACCCGACTGTTCCCCGCCGATCAGGCCCTTCTCGCAGAGGGCAACGCGCAGGCCGCGCTCGGCGAGCGTGAGCGCGGTGCACACGCCAATGATGCCGCCACCGATGACGACGACATCGACCTTGTCGGGAAGGGCGGAATGAAACGGAACCGGGTCTGGGACAATGCGTGTCATGCTGCCTTCTCGTCTCGCCGAGAGCGCAAGATCTCGAGCACGACCGGCGGGCCGAACCTCAAGCGATCATTGCCGGTTCAATCTTTACGCCGTAGTCGCGTTCGGCGCCTTCAACGGTCACAAACCCTTCTTTCACGTCGAGCATGACGGCATCGAGGGAGCGGTCTTTAGGATCGCCGAAGCCCCCGCCGCCGTTCGTGTATTGCGTGACGACGTCGCCTTTGGTGATCGGGATCAGATCGCCCATCGCGTGCTCGAGCCTGAGCTCGTCGGGCGTGCCGGGGTTGACGAACCAGGCGCCGCTCTTGCCGGGACGGCCGCCGGCGACGCCTTGCGGGGGAACCTTGCTCTTCTGTGAGGTGTATGAGAGCTGCGGATAGTCGGTTCGCACCTGGTACGACAAGACAATGCCTGCCCCACCGCGATGCTTGCCGGCTCCGGCGCTGTCGGCGACGTACTCCCGTTGCAAGTAGAGCACGGGGCT
Organism: Devosia sp.; assembly: GCA_041916695.1. Classification (GTDB taxonomy): domain Bacteria; phylum Pseudomonadota; class Alphaproteobacteria; order Rhizobiales; family Devosiaceae; genus Devosia_A. The sequence continues at coordinate 32,325 of JAYRZA010000014.1, forward strand.
TTCTATCTCGGTGACTTCAACTGGCGGGATCGGACAGTTGGTGAGATGGCAGGAGAGTGCGCTCGCCCCGTCCTTCTCCGCGGTTCCGCCCAGACCGCCAGGAGAGACTTCGCCAAAGTGGACGCGGGTGCCCTTCATGAGGTCGGTGGCGATGATCTCATTGTAGGAGCAGCCTACGGAATCTCCCATGACCCGATCGGGCGCACAGCCTTGCAGCGCGCCCATGATCAGGTCGACCAGTGAATGACACACCACCATGCGCTGCTGCACGGCCGCGGGCCATTGGGCATTGGCCAACGAGCCGGGAGGTGCAACGATGCGGAACGGAAGCCTCGACCCTTCGGTGTTGGGGATTGACGGATCAGTGACGCACCGCATCACGTAGTACACGGCAGCATAGGTCGCCGAGAGCGGGGCGTTGATGGGCCCGCGAATCTGGGGGTCGGTGCCGGCAAAGTCGAACTCCATTTCGTCGCCGGCGACGGTGATCTTGAGAGCGAGCTTGAAGGGGCCACCCATTGCCCCGTCTTCGAGGATGAGTTCCTCGTGCGTATAGACGCCATCCCTGAACCGGCCGATCTCTTCGCGCGTCCGTCGCTCGGAATAGTCGATCAGCTCGTCAAAGCAGGATTTCATCGTTTCGCTGCCATAGCGTTCGAACATGCGTTCGATGTCGGGCTTGCCGAGCGTCACGCTGAAGATCTGGGCGCGAAGATCGTTGTCCAGGCTATGCCTGAGCCGGCTGTTGTTCACCATGACCGAGACGAGCTGCTCGTCGAGCACACCCTGCCTGACGATCTTGACGGGTGGGAAACGGACGCCCTCCTGCTCGATCTCCACCCCCCAACCGCGGCACGCCATCCACATCGATCCCATGTCCACGTGGTGGACCGTAAGAGCCGTGATGGCGACGAGTTCGCCCTCCCAGAAGACCGGGGCATAGGCGATGACGTCGTTAGTGTGGTGCGACGACAGCGAGTTTCCACCGGCATAGGGATCGTTCGTCAGAATGACGTCTCCCTCGTGCCAGTCGCACAGGGGAATGTAGTGGTCGATGATCGTGCGCAGGCAGCATCCAATAGCGCCCAGGTGAATCGGCACGCTGGCCGACTCGGCAAGCAACCGGCCCCGTCCATCGAACACGGCGGCCGAACAATCCTGCATCTCTTTGACGACGACGTTCATCGCCGAGCGTATGATGCGGGCGTTGATCTGTTCCGCCGTCATCACCAGGCTTGAGCGGACGATTTCCAGCGTGATCGGGTCGACCGATGTGTTCGCCAGCGCGGCGGCCTTCTTCTGGAGCATGGTCGGATTCATCGGGTCACCACAGCGTTCAGGTAAGCGTCGTATTTCGCGGTCCAGTCGGGAGAGATCACGAGCGTGGAGCCGGGGTATTCGACGATGGCCGGCCCCTTGATGGTCGAGCCGACACCCAGACTGTCGAACCGATAGATCGGCCATGCCGTGCGCTGGGCCTGGGAACGATGCGCGACCTGCCGGTGTCCGATCGGCTTGGGTGTCGTCGCCATTTCTCGGCGCTCCGGCCATGGAATGCCGGGCAGGGGTCCAAAGCAGGAGACCCGAAAGTTCACGATCTCGATGGGCTTGTCGGGGATATTGTAGCCAAAGAGCTGCCGGTGCTGTTCGGCGAAGTTCTGGGCAAGCCGTTCAAACCGGCCGCCGTCGAAGTCGGCAGTCGTCACAGGAATGTTGATGTCATGAGACTGGCCCGCATAGCGGACGTCGGCCGACAGCACAGCCTGTTGGTCAGGCTGCGCGACGCCTTCCGCAGTCAGGTTCGCCGCGACCTCGGCCAACAATTCGTCGACGATGGCGCGGGCTTCTTCCGGTTTGATGGAGTTGGCTGCCTTGACGACGGTCCGCACGCCGTCCTGGCGGATCTCGGCCGAAAGCAATCCGCTGGCAGAGACGTTTCCGGGAGCGGGTGGAATGAGCACAGAGCGCATACCGAGGGACTCCGCTAGCGCGACCGCGTGCAACGGGCCTGCGCCGCCAAAACCGACCAGCGTGAAGTCTCGCGGATCAACACCGCGCTCCACCGAGACGAGCTTGATCGCATTGGTCATGTGGGATTCAGCGATATCGATGATGCCAAGGGCAGCAGCATCGGTGCTCATGTTCAAAGGCGCCGCGATCTTGTCCGCCAACCCCTGGGTCGAAAGCTGCGCGTCGATCCGGCGGGCGCCGGCGAGGAAATATTCCGCGTTGAGCCGGCCGCAATGGAGGTTGGCATCGGTGATCGTGGCGTTCTGGCCACCCTGATCGTAGCAGAGCGGACCGGGCACAGAGCCCGCGCTTTGTGGGCCAACAAGCAGCCGTCCTCCGCTGTCGACACGGGCGATCGATCCTCCGCCGGCGCCGATGGTCACCAGGTCCATGATAGGCAGGAGCACGGGATAGCCAGCGAGCTTGCCACGCGTGGTCACGATGGCCGTGCTGTTTGCGACCAGCGCGATGTCCGAGCTCGTCCCGCCCATATCGAACGTAATGATGTTGGGGAACCCGGCCGACTTGGCGAGCAGGGTCGCGCCGACGATGCCCGCCACCGGGCCGGAATGCGTTATGGCGACGGGAATCTGCTTTCCCTTGTCGAAGCTCATGATCCCGCCATTGCCCCTCATGATATAGGGCGTGCTCGGCACACCCCGGCTCTTCAAGGTGCCGGCGAGGTCGTCCAGGTGGTCGCGCATCGAGCGGAGCACATAGGCATTGATGGCGGTTGTGCTCGACCGCTCATACTCGCGAAACTCGCGGACGATGTCGGAAGAGAGCGAGATGCTCAGATCCGGGTATTCGCTCTCGGCGATCGCCTTGATCCGCCGCTCGTGGGCGGGATTGACGTAGGCATGCAACAGGCAGACGGCGACCGACCGTATGCCATCCCTGTGCAGCTTCGCCAGCGCCTCCCTCACGCTCGCTTCGTCGAGAGGCGTTTCGATCGCGCCTGATGCCAGCATCCGCTCTTTGACGGACAGGCGATGGCGGCGGGGAACCACCGGGTCGAGCGGTCGCCAGTTGATGTCGTAGATGTTTTCCTTGCGCGTGGCGCGGCCGATCGCCAGCGTATCCCGGAAGCCCTCCGTCGTGATCAGCCCGACGTCGACGACCTTCTGCTCGACGATGATGTTCGTCACGTACGTGGTGCCATAGACGAAATGAGACACGTCGCTCGACGTGAGCCCGGTCGCTTCCAAGGCGCGCTCGACACCATTGATGATGCCGTTGGTGAGGTTCTCGGGTGTCGTGGGCACCTTCAGGGTGTGGAACACCCCGCGCTCCCTGCCCACCAAGATGACGTCGGTATGCGTCCCGCCAGTGTCGATTCCAATCTGTACGGTCATTTGGCCCGGGCCACTCCTTTGGGCGTGACGAACCGCGCGCTCGGCTGAGAATCGCCGGGCCTCAGCGAGTCCGAATGTCTGGAACTGCGATGACTGATCGCGCTGCGATCGGCCGCTACGCGTCTGATGGAAGATCGCTCGGCTGACCCCTAGCGTCAACGTGATCTTCTTATTATTGTCTCGGAATCATCCAGTATTACGATTATGGTAATTCGTATGGCCAGTTCATCGAACGCCTCCCGCGCTGCGGCGATGCTGCTGCTGCTCGGAAAGTCCGGCGCCGCAGGAGCCCCACTCAAGGAGCTCGCCGAGGAGCTCGATGACGCCAAGCCAGCCGTGTTGCGGTGCCTGAACTCACTGATCGAGTTCGGCTTCGCCGAACAAGTCGCGCGTGGCCGTTACAGGTTGGGACCTACCATCTTCTCACTGGCGCGCAGCGAGAGCGCCGTGCAGGTGGAAGTGGCCAGGTGGCATCCGGTCCTCGATGAAGTGGTCGAGACCTTCGGACAAAGCGTCGCCCTGGTCCGAAGGGCGGGGCTGGAAGTCGTCGTGGTCGACAAGCAGGTCGGCACATCGCCCGTTCAGGCTCTGGTGACGCAGATTGGCGGTCGCCTGCCGATGGGCATCGGCGCCGGATCCGTCGCCATCCTCTCGTCGCTGGACCGGTCGGATTGGACAGAGATCGTGAAGCGCAACGCTGAGAAATACCCGAGATGGAACTTCGACGCCGAAATGGTCGCCAAGCACGTCGAGCAGGCCGTGGTGCATGGCTTCTCCTTCGATAGCGGATTACTGATTCCGGAATGTGCGGGGCTCGCCGTTCCGATCCGGGAGCGAGGCCAGTATGAGTCCGACCTCGCGCTGACCCTCTCGGTTCCTCGCTCCTTCTTCGAGGCCAACCAGCCTGCGCAGGTGGCGAGCCGGATTAGAAGCATCATCGAAAGTAACCAGAAGGGGGGCGGGGGAAGAGCTGATTGAGCCTATCGGCAATCGCCCTTGTGCCGCAGCAACCAAGCTGACCCCGGCAGCACTTGAATGGGTGCCGGTGGGCAACCCGGGAGGAGTTTAAGCGCCCACCGGCGTCCTGTCCGCAACCCCACGCGGAAAGGATTGGAATCTCACTCTAGCCAGGATCGGCTGCACACCCTCGTCCTTGCTGCAGGTCGGTTCTTGTCGTCGATCACGAAGACTTCCCCACGGCGGTTCGAAGTCCGATAGCTCGCTCGATCACGAGGACCATGGCGAGCGTACCGAGGATCAGCAGCACCGAGACGGCGGCCACCAGCGGGTCGGTGCTGCCCTCGACATAGCGGAACAGGGCGACCGGTAAGGTGATGAGGTTGGGCCCGACCATGAACAGCGAAACGACGACCTCGTCGAACGACACGAGGAAGGCCAAGGCTGAAGCCGCGACGATGCCGGGAACCATTAGCGGCAGCGTAATGCGGAAGAAGACCGTGAGTGGACGTGCGCCGAGGCTTGCCGCCGCATCCTCGATGCCGCGGGGCAGTGTCTCGAGGGCGGTGAGGATGACCCGCAACACATAGGGCGTCGTCAGGACCAAGTGGCCGAGCGCGAGGCCATGCCATGTTCCGACCAGCCCGTTGCCCACGAAGACGATGAGGATTGCGAGGGCAAGTACGATGCTGGGCAACAGCAGCGGCGCCGTTAGGAAAGTCAGTAGCGCAGAGCGGCCCCAGAAGCGTCCCCGGCTGATCGCTAGAGCGGCCGGAATGGCGACAGCGAGGGAAATGACCGTCACGATCGCGGCGAGGCCCAGGCTCGTCAGGAACGCGGTGGCCATGAGGTTCTGGTTCGACAGAGCGGCATACCAGCGAAGGCTCCATCCTGAGGGCGGCCAGCTGATGAAGTCGTCGGCCGAGAACGAGATCGGGAAGACGAGGATGACTGGCGCCAGAAGGAAGAGCAGGAGAATGGTGGTCAGGATGCGTAGGGTCCAGCTCATGGCGCTACTCCTGCGTCCGGCTGACGCGGCTATAGATGGCCAGCGACCCGCCAAAGATGAGGAGCGCGATAAGCGAGAGGACGCCGGCGACGGACCAGTTCAGCGTGATGACGGCTTGATCGTAGATCTCGGTCGCGAGCAGGATGACGCGTCCGCCGCCGAGGATCTTCGGGGTGATAAAACTGCTGATGGCAAGCACGAAGGTCAGCAGGCAGCCCAGGAAGACACCAGGCAGCGTCAGGGGAATGACGATGCGCCAGAGCACGGTCAACGGCCGTGCGCCGAGGCTCTTTGCCGCTTCCTCGAGCGAGGCGGAAAGACGGCCGAACCCGGCATACAGCGACAGGATCATGTAGGGCATGAGGATCTCGACGAGACCGATCACGACGCCCGTGGGATTGAACAGCATTCGGGGTGGGGTGACGCCAACGCTGCGCATGATCGAGGCGACGAAGCCGCCGTCACCGAGGATGACGAGCCAGCCATAGGTCCGCACGACGGCCGACAGCAGCAGCGGCGAAATACAGACGACGAGCAAGACGGGCCGCCAGCGCGGAGACATGCGGTGCAGAAAGAGGGCGATCGGATACGAGACAACGAGGGTTATCGCCGTGATCAGCAGGGAGAGCCAAATGGAGCGGAACAGCATCTGCAGGTAGAAGCGATCCGATAGGACGTCCCACCAACTTTCGAGGCTCCAGCCAGGAAGAATTACGCCGCCTGCACCCGTTGGCCGGAAGGAGAGGAGCAGGAGATTGGCGATGGGCCACAAGAAGGCGACCGCATGGATTGCTGCCATGGGGAGCACGAGAAGCCAGATCAGGCTCCGCGATGCGGTCGGTGCTGCGTCCCTCGCCGCGACCATCAGGGCGTCTCCGCACCGGCGAAGGCAAACGTGTCACTCGGCCGCCAAGTAAGCAGCACGCGCCGGCCTACTGGAAGCAGGGCTCCTCCTTCATCGGTCGCCGCCTCGAATTTCATGATCCAGTCATCGACCTTCGCCTCGTACTGAACGAGGTCGCCGACATAGGTCGAACGCAGCACCTCGGCCTCGACCTGGTTCATCTCGGGAGCAGACTCGCCTAGGGCAAGGGCTCGCACGCGATGCGGGCGCACCATGATGTCGAGGGTCTTCGCGGCGATGTCGCCGGACACGTGTCGAATCTTGTGGTTCCCGACCTGGGCGACGCCAGCAGAGCTGGGCACCGCTGGCAGCCGGTTAATACGGCCGACAAACTCGGCGACGAAGGGCGTGGACGGCCGCTCGTAGATCTCCGCGGGCGTTCCGAACTGCTCGAGGCGTCCGCCATTCATCACCCCGATGACATCGCACATCGCCAGTGCCTCGGCCTGGTCGTGGGTGACGAAGATCGTGGTGATCCCAAGCCTTTGCTGGATCTCCCGGATTTCGCTGCGCATCTGGTCGCGCAATTTGGCGTCGAGATTGGAAAGCGGTTCGTCGAGGAGAAGCATTTTCGGCTCGACGGCCAACGCCCGGGCGAGCGCGACCCGCTGTTGCTGGCCGCCGGAAAGCTGGCTCGGACGCCGGTCGCCGAGGTGGCTAAGCCTGACGAGGTCCAGCGCCTTCTGCACGCGCTCGGCCAGCTCGGCTCGCGGAACTTTGCGCATCTCGAGCCCGAATGCCACGTTGCGTGCGACGGTCAGATGGGGAAACAGAGCGTAGTTTTGGAAGACGATGCCCATCTGGCGACTCCAGACGGGTTGGTTGGTGATGTCGCGGCCACCGACGGAGATGGAGCCGGCGGTCACGCTTTCGAGACCGCCGATCATCCTAAGCGTGGTGCTCTTCCCGCAACCCGACGGCCCGAGCAGTCCGAGCATCCGACCCTTCTCGAGCGAAAGGCTCAGATTTTCGACGGCCGTGACGGCGCCGTAGCGTTTGACGAGGTCGCCGAGTGCCAGATCGGGCTTGGCGCTGTCCGCGGGAAGAGCTTCCATTGAGTAAGTCCTACTGGCCCAGGATGCGCTTGCGCCAGTCGTCGATGATGCCCGGGCGCAACTTGGCGACCTCCATCCAGTCGACGGGAATAACGGTCGCCATGCGCTCGGGCGCTGCGACGGTCCGCGCCATCGCCTCGGGGCTGATCTGCGCATTCGGGTTCACGGGCGCGTAGAACATCGCTTCGGTGAACGCCTTCTGGGCCTCGGGGCTCAGCGCATACTCGATGAACTTCAGCGACGCCTCCTGGTTGGCAGCGCCCTTGACCAGCGTGATCGTGTTGATCTGCAGGGCCGTGCCTTCGTCGAGCGAAGCGACGGCGAGCTTGCCGTTGGAGCGGTCGGAATAGACCTGGCTGCGGGCATTCCAGCCGACGCCGAGATCGACAGTGCCGTTGGTGATGAAGGTTGCCGGGTCCGGCCGCGGATCCCAGGTCAGCACCAGCGGCGCCATCTTCTCCATCGCTTCCCAGCCGGCCTCGAGTGACTGGGTGTAGGGTTCGGTGCCGTTCATGTTGTTGAAGATCAGCAGGAGGCTGATCGTCTCGAGGCTGGGGATACCCGTCGTTGCGATGCGCTGGTCGTATTGGGGGTCGAGCAAGACGTTCCAGCTCGTCGGCGCCTCGGGGATGCGCTCCGGTGAGTACATCAGCGCGGCGCTGTCGAAGGTGACCGCCGGGCCGGCGACGCCCTCGAACCGCGCCTGCGGATAGAGGTCCTTGAGGACCGGCATGTTCTCTTCGGTCAGTGGCTCGAACAGTCCTTCGTCGGTGCCGGCCTTGGCGACCGTCACGTCCATGATGGCGATGCCGACCTGTGGAGCCGCCTGCATGCCGCGGATTGTTCCCAGGGTCTGCGCCGAATTGTTCATCTGGTAGTACTGGACTTTGATGTCGGGGTTGGCCGCCTCGAACGGCTGGATCACCGCCTTGATGTATTCTTCCTGGAAGATGCCGCCATAGGCGGCGATCGTGATGTTCACCGGGTTGGACTGAGCGAGCGCGGCGCCACCGGCCACGAGAGCCAGGGCGGTGCCGGCGAGCAGCAGTCCCGCGGTGCGTCTAGTCATGGCAGTCATGTGTAGTCCTCCTTTGTTGAATTCTCATTCATCGCAGGGTTCCCCTTCCCGCTCCCTGCTCGGGTCGACGCGAATGCCTAGTCCAACAGCACGCGAATTATTGGTGCGTGGTTCTAGCTGGCATCGCCTTGGCATACACCAATTGCTATACCAATGCACGCGTGTCATATCACTGTCAAGCAGACCAATCTGGCGATCAAATAGACAGGGGCTCGACCGCTATGCTCGTCCATAAACTCGCATCCTGGGCCGTCTCCATACGGGACATCGACCCGTCGGCTCGGCGTGCGGTGGCGCGCGCGATTACCGACGCTGTTGCAGCGGCTGTGGCCGGGATTTCGCTGGGCGGTTCCCGCGCGGCGGCGGCCGCTGCCGTGGACATTTGGGGGAGTGGAGAGGTGCCGCTTTGGTTTACCGGGGCGAAGGCGTCTCTAGCGGGAGCGGTGTTCGCGAACGCGACCGCAGCGTCGATCCTCGATCTGGACGACGGTCACCGCGCGGCTGCGGGCCACCCAGGCGCAGGGATCGTTCCGGCCGTGCTTGGCGCTGCTCAGTCGTTCGGCGCAACCGACGAGCAGGCGTTGGTGGCCATCGCCATCGGCTACGAAGTCGGCATCCGCATCGCGGCGGCGCGGGACCTGCGGACGGTGGATACGCTGATCACCGGCCGCTGGTGCGGGCAGGGGGTCGCAGCCGCGGTCGGCTGGCTGAGAGGCCGGCCGGTGGACGAAATCGCGGAAGCGATTGCCATTGCCGGCGCCGTTGCGCCGCACATGCTGGTGGCGGAATATACCCAGGTGGGCAATCACACCAAGGAAGCGATTCCCTTCGGCGCGGTCAACGGCATCGTTGCCGCGCGATTGGCCGAATCCGGTTTCAAGGGGCCGACAGATATCCTCGACAACCCGGCCTACTACGACGCCGATCGGCTCGCGCGTGGTGCGGCCGACGGGCGACTGCTGATCGAGACCGGGTATTTCAAGCCCTATAGCTGCTGCAGATGGGCTCACGCGCCAATCGACGCGATGCTCGAACTCGTCGATGAGGAGCTGGACTGGCGTGCGATCGACAAGATCGAAGTTCACACGTTCGGGCGCACGCTGACCCTCAACAACCAACCTCACCCACAGACCATCCAGGCCGCGCAATACAGCGTGCCCTTCTGCGTCGCCGCGGCGGCCGTCGGCGGCATCGCCGTACTTCAGCCTATGACCGAGGAGCTGCTCGACAACGCTGAGGTTCATGCACTCGCCGAGCGCGTGACCCTCATCGTTGATCCCAAGCTCGATGCGGCTTTCCCGGCGGCCGTGCCGGGCCGCCTCGTCGTCACGACCGGCGCCCGGCAATACGCTCGTGAGGTGGGTGCTCCCAAAGGGGAGGCGACAAACCCAATGTCATGGGGCGAGCTCACCGCCAAGCTGCGCACGCTCGGGACGGGACGCCTGGGGCAATCCCACCTGGACGCTGTGCTCGAGGCGGTGGAACAGCTGCACGGGGACGGTACGCTGGGGCCGCTCTATGCCTGCCTGGCGCGAGGCTGCTAGCGGCCCTGCGCGCCAATCAACGTGCGGGATCGGTCCAGGGCGCGGCGTGGCCGAACCCTCCAGGCTCGCGGCAAGCGGCCGCTGCATTCGCCGCGCCGTCCAACAACGCGTCGTCGATCGCCTTGTTGTTCAGTACCGCCAAAAGGAACGCCGAGATAAAGGCGTCGCCGGCGCCCAGGGTGTCGACGACCTCGGTCGGCAGGGGAGACTGAGCGGCCTCGATGCCGGCCTGGAACGCCAGGGCCGGGCGAGGACCTCGGGTGACCACGACCGTATGTGGCCCGGCCGCAGCACACCAACGAATGAGAGCGCGAGCCTCTTCGTCACTCAGCTCTGCGCCCGAAAGAAACGCCGCTTGGCAGTGGGGCAGAGTGCGATCCAGGTATTCCGGCGTCCACCGGTTCGAAAAGTCGAACGAGAGAAGGCGTTTCGGGCGGATTGACGAGAGGTAGGAATCGAGCTCGCTGTAGATGCTCGTATGGATGAGATCGAATCCCGCCATATAGGTGAAGTCATCGGGCCGGAAATCGTACTGTGCCCGAACCCCCGGCGTGCTCCCGATGAAGTAGCGATCCCCATCTCGGTGGCCGATATAGGCCCTCGCATTGTCGCCTTCGCGTCGCCGGCATCGTTCCGTGCTGACACCCTCGGCCGCGAGGGCCGTAAGAATGAGGTCGCCACCGGCGTCGTTGCCCACGCATCCCAGATAGTGGCTCACGGCGCCGAGCCGATGCGTCATGACAGCGACGTTGACCGCGTTGCCACCTGGGAACTGCTGGGTGCGATCGACATAGGTATCGACCGTATTATCTCCGAGTCCGAGAATGCGCACGAGAACCTCAGTACTCGCTTTTCCACATGTAGCGGCGGGTGCTGAGCGGCTGGTTCCGCCAAACCGAAAGCCGAACCGACATCCTCTTGAGGGCTGCTTGGATCACATAGGGAGCGACGATTGGCCGGATTTCGGCATCAATGCCATCCATGGCGTAGTCCTTGGAGTCGTAGACCATCAGCCGTTCAGTCGTCTTGAGGGCGAAGCGCTTGACGCGCTCCATCAGCGGCCGACTCGGATCTTCGCCGAGCAGCAGCACGAGAGGCGTTTCCGGCGTGACGATCTCGAACGGCCCGTGGAAGAATTCGGCGGCGTCGATCGGATAGGCGTGGATCCACAGCATCTCCATGAGGATGCACACGCCGAAGACATAGGCGGACGTGGAGACTGGGCCGGACGCGACGAAGTACAGCTTGTCGTCGTCCTTATAGAGCCGAGAGTCCTCGGTCGCGCGCAGCTCGTTCTGCCGCGCAGCCTCGACGATGACCTGGGGTAGTGCAGGAAGCGATTGCAGCAGCTTGCCAAGCAGCGGCCAATTGTCGGTTGTCGCAAGGACGCCGCCGACCAGCGTCTGCATCAGCATGAAGATCGCCGTGAACGACTCGGAGGTCTCCCCGACGTAGAAGGCTTCGTCCGCGAGCTGACCCAGGGGGCTGTTCTCCACCTGCGTCAGCACGACCGTGCGGCAGGGGAGGCTCTTGACGAATTCCGCCGCCTGTACGGTTTCCGGGGTCCGGCCCGATTTGGACGCCAGGATCACCAGCGTCCGATCATCGAGTTTCGGTGGATTGATCGCCATAAACTCGGCCGGGAAAAAGGTTCGCACCTCGATTTTGCGGGCTGAGTGATCGGCCCAGTACTGAATCCCCTGCATGGCGCGGTTTGCCGAGCCGCAGGCCACCATGTAGATTCTGTCGATGCTGGCGCCGAGATCCTGACCGAGCCTGGCCGCCCTGGGGAGCGCCTCGACGGTCTGCTTCAAGCTGTTGGTGATCTCGTCTGCATCGATCTCGGCGGCCATTTGGGACTGACTCTCAAAAATTGGTGTATAGACCACTACTATACCAATCGTCTTGCCCCGCGCAACTGGGACACTCGGCATCAGCATCGGATTTGCGTTTTCGCGTCTGCGCTCCTAGACAAATGGTGAACCAGCAAGGATCAATGATGGCGCTGAAGACGAAGCGCGTCCCGGTCTATCTACGGGCGCAGCAATTCATCGAGGAATTGCTCGAAAGCAATGACTATGGGCCGGGCGACCACATTCCCTCCGAGCGAGCGCTCGCCGAGGAACTTGGGATCAACCGGCTGACGGCAAGAAAGGCGATCGACCGCCTGGTTCAGGCGGGGCGCCTCGAGCGGAACAGTACGGCGGGAACGCGAATCCCGCAGCCACGCATCACGCGCCCCGTCGACGCCAACAGTTCGGGCGGGATCACGCGTGTGATCCAGTTGAGCGGTGGCGTGCCCGGGAACAGGTTGCTCCATTTCGAGTTGTCACCGGCGAGTGAATCCGTTGCGAAGCACCTGAAGGTTGAACCCGGCACGGAGCTCGTCGTTTTTCGGAGACTCTGGACCGTGAACGACACGCCGTTCTGCATCGAGACCAGCCACATACCCGCGAGCCGAGTGCCCGGTCTTGCGGCAGAGGATCTCGTCGCCGGACAGTCGCTCTATGCGCTCCTGGAAACGCGCTACGGCATCAAGACCGGGCATGGCACCCGTACGATTGCCGTTAACACACCGACCAAGTTCGAGATCGAGGCGCTGCGGCTGCCGGCTCATTCTTCGACCCTGCTGCTGCGCATGGTCGTGTCCGATGGCGCAAATGTTCCGATCGAGTATATGCGGTCGGTCAATCATCCAGCTCACGTGATCTTCCAGGCGAGTTGAGCCGAGCCTGACCGGCACGACAGTCGGAGAGGTTCATCAGCGGCAACGTCGTATTGGCGGTCATGCCGCGATTTTGCGCCGCGCGAGCTCCGATCTTGGGCTGGGCTCACTCGCCCTAGCACCGCGAGAGATTAGTGCCGGTGGGCAGCGGGAGGAGAAGCGCCCACCGGCGTCCTGTCCGCGGCGCCGCCTCCTACGGACAGGAATTGTATCCAGGACCGGACCTTGCTTTGGCCGAAGACCGAGCAGGACCGCGACTGACCGACCGAGCTTGGCTCGACGCGCCCCGGCTAGCCAAAAACCAGGTTGGGCAGGAAGGTGACCAAGGGCGGAACAAACGCCAGCAGGAAGAGCACACCGATCATTGCGGCCAGGTATGGGAGAAACTCCCAAGTAAACTCCTCTACCGTGCAGCGGGTGATCGAACACACCGTGTACATGACGGTCCCCACCGGGGGGGTGAGCGAACCGATCGTTGTGTTGAACACGAGCATGACACCGAAATGCACCGGGTCGACGCCGAGCGAGTGGGTCACCTGCAGGAGCATCGGCCCAAGAATGACCATCAGCGCCAGACCGTCGAAGACGGTGCCCAGGATCAGCAAGAGCACGTTGATGAGGAGCAGCAGCACGTACTTATTATCAGAGATCGCCAACAAGCCCGTTACGAGATGCTGGGGTACCTGCTCCAAGCTGAGAATAAGTGAGAAAACCGAGGCTGCTGCCAAAATGAACATCACGTTGGCAGTGGTGTGTGCTGATTCCTTCAACAGGTCGTAGCTGTCCCGCCATCCGAAACCTCGGTAAATCAGCAAGCCAACCAGGAATGCGTATAGCGCTGCGATGGCTCCCAGTTCGGTCGGAGTGAACCAGCCGACGCGCAGGCCGAATAGCAGCAGCAGCGGCATCGCGAGCGCCCACATCGAGAGCCGAGCATGATGGCCCACCTCGCGCAACGAGGCCCTTTGCTGGCGAGCTGGGACATATCCGCGACGCCCGGCGGTCCATCTCACCATCGCCATCAAGGCAAACGCGATGATGAATGCGGGAATGACACCGCCGATGAACAGTCGTCCGATAGAGGTGTCGGTGACCAGCCCGTAGACAATCAGTCCGATGCTCGGGGGCATGATCGGAGCGATCATGCTCGAGGCAGCGCTGATCATGGACCCATAGGCATTGCTGTAGCCGTGCTTGCGCATGATCGGGACGATCGTTCGCGCGTCGATGGCGGCGTCGGCGTTCGCGGAGCCAGACATCGCTCCCATGAAGAGGGAGTTGACCACGGCGACCTGCGCGAGGCCGCCCTTCCAATGGCCGACCAGTGCTTCGGCGAAGCCGTAGAGCCGGTCGGCAATGCCACCTCGAGCCATGGCGGCGCCGGCGACGACAAAAAACGGTACGGCCAAGAGGGGGAATGACTCGAGAGCTGATCCCATCCGCTGCGCGACCACGCTCGTCATCATGGGATTCAAAGCGAAGTAGCCAAGCGACGATCCCAACAGCACGAAGGCGATGGGAGCACCGAGGAAAAGCAAGACAGCGAAGATGATGGCAGCCAGGATCATGGAACGTCTCGCCTCTGACGCACGAGGTCGATGACGCACGTGATCTGGAAGATGATGAGCACCGCCATGCTGACTGCCAGACCGGCTGCGACCAGCCATTTCGGCCAGCCAAGGGCCAGGTAGGTGCTGAACCGTGACGTGGTGACCTGTGCCACGGCCGCCTGGATGACCGAGAGGGCAACGATCGAAATCACGACATGCACAGTGGCGGACAGCCACGGGCGCCAACGAGTCGGCAGCGCGGCCGCGACCACCTGGATGCCGAACAGCTGGCCGCCCACAGCGCAGCCGACGACCCCAAACCACACCACAATGCTAAACGCCAGCAACCCGATGTCGTGGGCGATATAGAGCGGAATACGAAAGATGTTCCTCGCCGCCACGTCTGCCGAGACGACGAGGATGAGTATTGCCATGGCGGCCGCGGGGACGATCGATCCGATAAAGTTGAAGAGGCCGCGCAGTGCCGCCATGCCGTGTTCTCCCCCCGCTGGTCCGGGCAGTCAGAAGCGGTTCAGTTGCCGACTGCCGCCGCGCGGACGCGGTCGTAGAGGCCCTCCGACCAGTCCGGAAAGCTGTCGTAGAAGGACGCCGTCGCCTCGCGATAGGCGGCGACGTTCGCGTCATGGAAGGTGACGCCCTGTGCCTCGAGTTCGGCTCGGAACGTGTCGGCGAGCGCCTTGGTGCGGTCGCTGTTCTCGCGTCCCCCGGCCAGGAATTCCTCGAGCACGATGGCCTGGTCCTCGGGGCTGAAGCTCTTGAACGTCTGCTCGCTGATCACCCAGCCAAGGAAGGAGTTGAAATGCCCGGTGAGGGTGATGTGCTTGGCCACCTCCGGCCAGCCGTTGGAGCGGAACGAACTGAGCGGGCTTTCCGATGCGTCGACGACCCCTTGCGACAGGGCGGAGTATACCTCCGCGATTTCGACGATGGTCGGAATCACGCCCAGCGGCTCGAACGTCTTTCTCCAAGTCTCGACGGGAGGAATGCGCAGCTTCACCCCGCGCAAGTCGGCGGGCTCTGGATAGCCGGCGCTGCCGATGATGTGGCGTGCGCCGTCGAACCAGTTCATCGCCAGGACGCGGATGCCTGCTGTTTCTGCGAGCTTGTCATAATAGCCCTGCATCAGGTCGGAGGTGGCCAAGCGGTCGGCCTGTTCGTTGTCCTCGACGAGGAACGGACCATCCAGGATCGCAATGTCGGGAACGCCGTACTTCGCTAGGAATGAGGCCGCCAGATAGCCGATGATCGGCTGGCCCTGGCTCGCCTGCTCGAGCACGTCGTCGTTCGTTCCGAGTTGTGCCGACGGGAAGATCTGAAATGTGAGGCGGCCGTCGGTCCGTTCGCTGATCCGCTTAGCGACCAGCTCCACCACCTTCATCGACTCGAAGGTCGGGCCGTTGGGGCTGGCGATGCGGACCAGGGTCGATTGCGCGGCCGCCGGCAGTACGCCGGTGGCGACGCCAGCCAACAGGGCACCCCATCCGAGAACAGTGCGCCGACCAAACTTCGTCTCAATTGCAGACATAGTTCACCCTCCTTGAAAGATATCGTTCGACTGACCTTCAGTCCGCCTTCGGTGGGCGGCAGACAGATTGATCAGCGGCGCGCACCGGGGCTCGCCGCGGGAAAGACCTTGTGGTTCCACTGCTCGGTGACCCACGGAATGGCTGCGGCGAGCGCGATCATGTTCAGATCGCGGGTGAGCGCGGACATCTCCTCGCCGGCGATCTTCTTGCTGGCCCGATCAGATGGTTTCACCTTGGCGTTGACCGGCGCATAGAACATGCCCTCGGTCATGATGGATTGGGCGCGCGCGCCGATCAGGAAATTCATGAAGACCAGTGCGGCCTCGCGCTGTGGGGCTGCGGCAAGCAGGCTGATGGTACTCACCTGCCGTACCGTGCCCTCGACCGGCATGGCCACGCCGACGTGTCCGGCGGGGTTCTCGTGGACCATTTTCTGGGCGCGTGCGTTCCACGCCGGCGACATGGAAATTTCCCCGCTTGCGACGAGCGGCCAGTAGTCGATCTGCTCGAAGCTCTTGATGCCCGGAGCGATCTTGGCGAGCGTCTCGATTCCGGCCGGAAATGTTGCTGCATCTGCACCGCCGGCAATGCGATCATAGATCACCGTCATGCAGAGACCGGTCATCCCGGGCGGGTCGGAAATCGCCACGGTGCCGGAGTAGCTGGGCTCGGCAAAGGCGGACCAGGACGTCGGCGCCGAACGAACGACACGCTTGTCGTAGATCAGCGACAGCGTGTCGAAGGTGAACGGCACCGCTGCGAGCCCTTCGATCCTCGCGGAAGGCGCAAGATCGGCCATGGCCGGCAGTTTGGGTGCAGACAGTGGCTCGAACAGCCCAAGGTCGGTGCCCTTCTTTGCAAACACCATGTCCATGAGCACGACATCCGCCTGCGGCCCAGCCTGATCATCCTGCAGCCGCTGCAGGATCTGGGCCGAGTTTTCGATGCCGACGTAGTCGACCTCGATGTCGGGGAAGGACGCTCGGAAGGCCGTGAGTATCTCAGCCTTGAAGAATTCCTCGTAGACGCCGAGGAAGCCTACCATTCGAACAGACGTCGTCATCGTTCCCCTTTACCTGCCTTTTTGTGAGGCTTGAGGACGAATGGACCATGTCGCAAAGGAGGCGGACAATATCTCCGAGGGGATACCTGGCGCCCGAATGCGGCCCCGGCCGGTGTGGCTCGCGACGCCGCAGATGGCTGGCAATATTGCTGTTGCGTGTCTACGGGCAGCCGCGGGCCGTCCGGCTCATGCCATCGCGACCAGTGGCATCTCGGCCGCGCCGAACACGGCATCGTTAGGCAGGTCGGCGAGCTGACCAGGAGCTACGCAGATTTCTTGGAGGGCGAATGCCCTGGGGCAAATGCCCCGGAAAGTCCGACAGAGCGCGCTGCGATAAGGACAACAACAAAGCTGAGGACGATGAGAAAGACTGAGGCGCAGGCAACGAGCGGATCCGCTCGGCGCTCAACGTAGTGAAACAGAGCCACGGGCAGCGTGGTTACGCGCGGGCCAGAAAGGAACAGTGAGACAACCGTCTCATCGAAGGATGTCAGAAACGTAAGGACGCTCGCGGCCAGCAATCCGGGTCGGATCAAGGGGAGCGTCACCGTGAAGAAGACGCGAATTGGGGAGGCGCCGAGTGATGCCGCGGCCTCCTCGGCAGCCGGCGGAACGGCGAGCAGCGAGGTCATGACCACGCGGAGCGAGATGGGCATGGCCAGGATCATGTGCGCGAGAACGAGACCATGGTAGGTTCCGAAGAGGCCATTGGCAGCGAAGATGATCAGCATCGCGAGCGCGATGACGATGGTGGGCAGAAGCATCGGCGACGTCAGAATGGCGTTGAGGGCCTCGGCGCCGGGAAACTTCAGCCGAACGATGGCGTAGGCTGCCGGAACCGTACAGAGCAGCGACAACGCGGTCACGATGATGCCGACGATCAGGCTGACGCCGAGGGCGCTCGCCATCGCGCCATCCTGGAACAACGCCACATACCAGCGGACGCCCCATTGGTCGGGCGGGAACTTCATGATCAGGTCGTTGCTGAACGACAGAGGGACTACGAGGACGATGGGCGCCAACAGGAATGCGAACATGATCCATGCGAGGATCGACACGACGATGGACGGTTTCTTGTCGGACACAGGGCACCTCGCCAGCTAGTAATCGAGCTTTGCGACGAGTCGCGAGTAGAGAAGCAGGGCCGTGCTGAACAGCACGAGCGTCACCATCGAGATCACCGCTGCCATGGGCCAGTTGAGAAGCAGCGTCGACTGCGTGTAGATCTCGATGGCCAGCAGGTTGACCTTGCCGCCACCCAGGACGGCGGGGGTCACAAATGAACTGAGGGCGTAGATGAACACGAAGAGGCAACCCAACGCGGCGCCCTGCAGGGAGAGCGGAAACACGATTTCCCAGAACGTGCGCGAAGGACTGGCGCCGAGGGTTTGCGACGCCTCTTCGAAAAACGGATCAACGCGGCCGAAGCCGACGAGCAAGGCCAGGATCATGTACGGCATCTGAATTTCGGTCATGCCGATGATCACGCCGTATACATTGTTGATCAGCTGGGGCGCAGCGCCAAACAGCCAGCGTGACGCGGTTGGCACCAATCCACTGTCGCCCAGGACACCAACCCAGCCGTAGGTTCGGACGACGGCCGAAGTAAGCAGCGGGGTGACGACCAAGAGCAGCAACACGACCTTCTTCAGCCCATTGCTGCGGTGAATGTACCAGGCGATGGGGTAGGAACAGACGAGCGCGCACGCGGTCACCAGACCGCTGACCCAGATCGATCGCCAGATGAGCTCGAGGTTGTAGGTGTCGGAGACCAGCTCACGCCAGCTTGCGCCGGTCCCAGGACGACCCAAACCGCCGGTGGGAAGCGTGTCATAAAATGAAATCCACAGCAGATTGAGAATCGGGACCGCAAATCCGATGGCGTTGACGATGACGATCGGGAGCACCAAAGCGCCAACAATCGGCCAGTGTGTCCGCGGCCTTTCGAGGACGTCCGCCATGGTCAGGACG
The DNA here is from genome assembly GCA_041916695.1 of Devosia sp. Taxonomy (GTDB): domain Bacteria; phylum Pseudomonadota; class Alphaproteobacteria; order Rhizobiales; family Devosiaceae; genus Devosia_A. The sequence continues at coordinate 51,093 of JAYRZA010000014.1, forward strand.
CCTCGGGGAAGGCGAGTGTGTCGGAAGACGCCCAGGTCAGCGCGACGTCTGTTCCGACCGACAGGATCGGCTCGCCGCTCTGAGTGGTTCGCTCGGCGGTGATGTTGCCACCCTCGACGGCGACGTCATAGTGAACCATGTCGCCGACAAAGGTCACACGTGCGATTTTTCCGGCCGCTCCATTGTTTTGCTCGCTGCGTCGCGGACCTTCGACCAATTTCACACGGTGGGGGCGGAACAGCACCTGCATTTCGGCGCCAGGCGCGACGGCGGCAGCCGGTCTGACGATACCGATCGGTGTATCGAGCCCACCATCGTCGCGCCCACGGCCCCGAAGCTTGTTGATGCGGCCCACGAACGAGGCGACGAAGGGCGTCGCGGGCCGCTCGTAGATCGCCGTGGGGGTATCGACCTGCTCGATTGCACCGTTGTTCATGACGGCAACCCGGTCGCAGATGCTGAGCGCCTCGACCTGATCGTGCGTTACGAAAATTGCCGTCATCGCGAGACGTTGCTGCAGCGAGCGGAGCTCGGCGCGAAGACCGTCCCGGAGCCGAGCATCAAGGTTCGACAGCGGCTCATCCAGAAGCAGGAGCGCTGGATTGGTGACGACTGCGCGGGCCAGGGCGACGCGCTGCTGTTGACCGCCTGATAACTCTCGAGGCCGGCGGGTTTCCAGACCGCCGAGCTCCACCATCGACACGACCTCTGCCACGCGCTTGGCGATGTCGGGCTTGGCTAACCTGCGCATGCGCAGGCCGTAGCCGATGTTCTGTTCCACGTTCATGTGGGGGAAGAGCGCATAGCTCTGAAATACCAGGCCAATGTTGCGCTTATGGATGGGACGGGCAGTTACGTCCTGCCCGTCCAGCGTGATCCGGCCGGCTGTCGGCGTGATAAGTCCCGCCAGCATTCGAAGAGTCGTCGTCTTGCCGCAGCCGGAGGGGCCGAGAAAGCCGACCATTTCGCCTCGCCGGAGTTCCAGACTCGTGCTGCGAACTGCCTCGTACTCGCCGTAGCGTTTGCTTAGCTCGTGGACCGACAGATACGTGTCAGAGTGAGGTGTACTTGAAATCATGTGAACTCCGCGCGAGGCGACTATGCGAACTATCTGCCCGCGGGAATGACCTGACGCTGCCAGGCCTGCGTGATCTCCGGGATGACTGGCGCCAAGGCGATGAGGTCGACATCGAGGACCTTGCTGGCAAGGTCGGCGCCGCCCAGCTTGGCGACGGTCTCTGCCGGCAGTTCGACCTTGGCGTTCACCGGAGTGTAGAACAGGTTGTTGGCGATCGCCTCCTGCGCCGGCTTGCTCAGTAGGTAGTCGATGAACTTCAGCGCCGCGTCCCGGTGCTTCGCATTCTGGACCAGGTTGATCGTGTTGACCTGAAGAACGGTGCCTTCGGCGGGCGTGACCACGCCGATGGCGCCATCAGTCGTGCTGGCCGTGATTTGGGAACGCGCGTTCCAGCCCTGCGACATGGCCAACTCGCCGCTCTGAACCTGGGGAGCAAAGTCCTTGGCTTCAAAGCTTTGGACGTTGGGGGCAAAGCCAACGAGATAGTCGATGCCCTTGCTGAGATCGGTCAGGCTGTCGCCGCCTTCCATGCGATCATAGATGATCGTCAGACCCACGCCGAACATCCCCGGAGGGCCGGAGACCGCTACCTTGCCGGCCCAGGCGGCATCGGCGAAGGCGGTCCACGACGTCGGCGCCGGATTGACCAGCTTGGGATTGTAGACGAGCGCGAGCGTGTCGCGCGTCACAGGTACCCCGGCGATCCCGTCGATCGCGTAGTTGGGATTCAGGTCGGCAATCGATGGCACGAGGTCAGGCGTCAGCTTTTCGAAGAGATTCTGGTCCGTCGCGCTCTTGGAGAACACGAGATCCATGAAGACGACGTCGATGGTAGGATCGGCGGCCTGGGCCACAAGCTGACCGACGAGCTGCGAGGAGTTCACCATCGCAAAGTAGTCGATCTTGATATCCGGATTCGCGGCCTCGAAGGGCGCGACGACATGTTCCACGAAGTAGTCCTGGAAAATGCCGCTATAGCCGGCGAACGTGACGGTCGTCTGCTGCTGCGCTGCGGCAAGGCTCGTCCCCTGCAGCAGAAGCCCGGCGACCATCGCCATCATCAATCCGTTACGCATGTTCTGTATCTCCCATTTTGCGAGCCCGGCTGGCCCGTCAGCGAAGCTTATTGGGCACCGTCGACGGCGCCATATCTCCTAAGGGGTAGGGTGGCTGTCGTTTGCTGCGGTGTTCTGCCCGTAGAGCCGTTCGGATTCCGCTGCAGAAACGTAGCCAGCCACAACGTCCGCCATGACAGCGTCGCGGCTCCGATGTCTGGGCTCGCCGTAGCCGCCACCGCCCGGGGTATAGAGGGTCACGATATCGCCCTCCTGAAGTTCCATCTCTGCGTTGGACCCCTCGTAGACAACTTCGCGATTGGTGCCTTCGTTGATCACCCACCGTACCGTCCCGCCGTCGCCTCCGCCGGCTCGGCCGGCCGGCGGAACGGCGTATTTCTGGCAGGCAAATTGCAGGGTGAGCCCTGACGTGAGCACCTGGTAGGACAGCACCTCGCCGAGGCCGCCGCGGAACTTGCCGGCTCCACCGGAATCTGCCCGCAATTCACGACGCCAGTATCGGATCGGGTACTCGACTTCGAATGCCTCGGCAGCCGGGAGGGGGCAATTGTTGAGATGGGGTGTGACGAGATTGATGCCATCGGCCAGTCGGCTGGCGCCGGTGCCGCCAGGCTCATTGGTTCCGATAAACATCGGGGCGCCGATCGATCGGGAAAGCAGATGGTTGTATTGGACACCTGCGGAGTCCGCGATCGCACGGTCCAGGCCAAGGCCATCGAAAGCCCGCATGATAAGGTCGATCAGCGACTGGCAGACGAGCATACGTTGCCAAACCGCAGCCGGTTTCTGGGCGTTGACCAGCGTGCCCTCGGGCGCAACGATCCGGATCGGTCGGATACACCCTTCCGTGCTGGGAATGGTCGGGTCCATCAGGCAGCGCATGGTGAACAACACCGCGCCCCACACGGTCGCCAGCGGAGCATTGATCGGTCCGACGACCTGCGCGTCCGTACCCGTGAAGTCGAAGGTGATTCCGTCCTTCTCCTTGATAACGGCGACGCGCAGCCAGAACGGCCCGCCATGGGAGCCATCATCCAGGATCGGCAGCTCCGCCTTGTAGGTGCCGTCCGGAATCCGGGCGATCTCTGCCCGCGTCCGCGCTTCGGTGCTGTCCATGAGGAGACGGAAACTCTCGACCATGGTGGCTTCGCTGTATTTCGCAAAGAGCTCGCCGATCTCTTCGATGGCCTTGCCGTTGCAAGTGATCTGTGCGGTCAGATCGTGTTCGAGCATGGCAGGAACGCGGCTGTTGTTCAGGATGATGCCGATGATCTGCTCGTCGATGGCGCCGCCCTTTGCAATCTTGGTGGGTGGGATGCGGATGCCTTCCTGATAGATGCTCTCGTTCCACCCCTGACCGGCCATATTGCGCGAGCCGATGTCCATGTGATGGACCATCATGCCGGCGAAGGCGACGATCTTTCCCTGCCAGAAAACCGGCTGGATGATGCAGAAGTCATTGGTGTGGGCGGTGGAGAAGGAGCCCCCTCCGGCGTAGGGGTCGTTGGTCAGCACCACGTCGCCATCCGCCCAGGTATCGAGCGGATAGTATTTCGCAAGAATGGTCTCGATGCAGGTGCGAATGGCATTCCGCAGAATTGGGACGGTGTGGGACTCTGCCAGGAGCTGGCCCGCAGGATCGAAGATGGCGGCGGAGCAGTCTTCGGCCTCCTTGATGACCAGGGCCTGGGCGGCATGGATCATGCGTCCGGTAATGCGGTTGGCGATCGCGGTGAGAGCGCTGGAGATGATCTCCAGGGTCACGGCACCGATGGCAGTGGGGGCTGACGCCATTTTTGAGAACTCCTATGCGGCGTTTCGCTGCGCACGTGCGGTCATGAAGCTGTCGAATTCGATCCGCCAGCCGGGTGGCACGAAGAGGGTGGAGCCGGCGTATTCGACGATTGCCGGCTCGTCGATCCGATGGCCCGGGCGAAGAGTGTCGAAAGCGTAGACGGGAACATCCTGCGCGACACCGTCGCTCAGGGTGACGCGGCGCCGACGGGCGGGCTCAGCCGGCGAACTGCCGCTCTCGTAGCGCCGCAACCGCACCGGCTCGAGTTTGCCGAGCGCGGCGACGCGCAGGTTGACGAATTTGATCGGCCGGTTGGGGTGATTGAAGCCGAATGCCTGATGGTGTTCGGCATGGAAGCGCTGCTGCGCGTCGATAATCTTTTCCGGCGTGAGCGGAAGGGTCACAGAGATGGGAAGCTCGTGGTTCTGGCCCCAATAGCATAGGTCGAGCGATGCGACGAAGACGCGCCGCTCTTCCTCGACTCTGTCGCCGGCGAGCTGCTTTCCGCCCTCAACGATCATCTCTCCGAGACGAGCGTTGAGCTCCGCTGCTTGATCGGGGGAAAGCTCTGAGATGCGCGTCAGTGCGAAATCGTGCCGGATGTCGCCGACGAGCTGGCCCATGGCCGAGAAATTTCCTGGCGCGGCCGGGATCAGGACCTGCCGGATGTCGAGCTGGTCAGCCAGGCCAAGGGCGTGCAATGGGCCGGCGCCACCAAACCCGACCAAGGTGAAGTCGCGAGGATCCAGCCCTCGGCGGACCGAGATCTGCTTGACGGCGTTGACCATGTGAGACTCGGTGATGGCGATGACGCCTCGAGCTGCGTCGGTGACAGTCATGCCCAGAGGGTCGGCGATCTTTTCGCGCATGGCCTTTTCGGCAAGGCCGGCATTGAGGCGTCGCGCACCGGCCAGGAGGAACTCGGGATGCAGCCGTCCCAGCAGCAGATTGCTGTCGGTGATCGTGGGGTTCTCCCCACCCTGGTCGTAGCAGGCGGGCCCCGGAACGGAACCAGCGCTGAGCGGACCGGATTTGAGGATGCCCTGGTCGTCGAGCCAGGCAATCGTCCCGCCACCCGCGCCCACGGTGACGAGGTCCAGCATCGGCAGGATGACAGGCCACCCCTCGATGTTCCCCTTGTTTGTAAGGGTCGGTTTGCCGGCACGGATGAGCGAGACGTCGCTGCTCGTGCCACCCATGTCGAAGGTGATCAGGTCCGAGACACCGCTTGCTTCGCCGATGGCTACACCTGCCATGATGCCCGCCGTCGGACCCGAATGCGTGATGGCGACAGGCAGGGTGGACGCGGCGTCGAAAGTCATGAGTCCGCCATTGGCCCGCATGATATAGGGCGTGGCGTGGACCCCGATGTGCCTCAGGGCGGTGTGCAGATCCCGAAGATGTGCGCTGAGCGGCTTGCGGACGTAGGCGTTGATGGCGGCCGTGCTGGTCCGCTCATACTCGCGGAATTGCCGCGAGACGTCCGAGGAAAGCGTGATGCTCGCGCCGGGACAGACTGACGAAATGGTGCGCGCAGCCTGCTGCTCGTGGGTTGGGTTGACGTAGGCGTTAAGGAAGGCGACGACGATGCTGTCGACCCCGTCAGCGTGCAGGCGCGTGGCGATATCCTTGAGAGCGGCCTCGTCCAGCGGAACGAGGACTTCGCCATCCTTGCTGATGCGCTCTTTAACCGTGAAGCGCATGTCGCGTGGTACGATCGGAGCCTGCGGTTTCCAGGCGACATCGAAGACGTGTTCCCCCCGCGCCCCGCGCTGGATTTCAAGCACATCGCGGAAGCCTTCCGTCGTAATCAGCGCGACGCGGGTATCGGCGTTGCGCTGGATCAGCAGGTTGGTCACGACCGTGGTGCCGTAGGCGAGCCTGTCGACAGCGGAAGGAGCGAGCTCGGCCAGGGCAAGAATCTTCTGGATTCCATCGATCACGCCGACGCTGTTGTCGGCAGGTGTCGTCGGAACCTTCAGCGTCAGGAGTCGACCGGCGGCTTCGTCGAACAGGACCAGGTCGGTGTGGGTGCCGCCGGTATCAATTCCAATCAGACAGGACATAGTGAACCTTCAAGAACGTGATCGCGAAAAGCGGCTTAGTGCCCCGCCTGCTGCGGAAACCCGCCGATGTGTGTGCATGTTCGGGCCGCGACTTCCGCCGCGAGTTTGAGACTGGCAGCGAGGTCACGACCCGCGTTGCGGGCGGCCAGAAAGCCAGCGATGAAGCTGTCGCCCGCACCCGTCGTATCGACGACCTCGACGGGGACGATGCCCGCCTCAACCGTCTCCGTGCCGGATTTGGCGAGACTACCCGCGGCACCTCGCGTGACCACCGCCGTCGCGACGCCGGATGCCAGCAGGCGGTCGGCCTCCGCGATGGCAGCCTCGATCGGGCCGGCTACGGAGGCAAACGCGACCGCGAAACCGTCGAGCGAGAGATTGCTTCCGTCAATGTTGATGGAGGTGTCGCGCGAAATCGGAACGCCCGCTTCGCGGAGCCGCTTTGCCAGCCTGCCGCCATCGTTGAGCCAGCCAAAATGGCAGTGCCGCGCCGCGGTGAGGAGGGCGATGTCCTCGTCAGACGGATAGTAGTCGGCACAGGCGCCAAAGTCCTCGGCCCCGATATACCTTTCGCCGTGTTCGTCTACTGCGATTTCGGTCGTGGCGGTCGGTAGGTCAGCGTATTGCAGCCTCGCAATGTCCACGCCGTTTGCGGCCAGGCTCTCAGCGACACGCGCTCCATCTGAGTCCCTGCCCACCGCTCCGAAGTAGACCGATCGGTGGCCCAGCCGAGCAAGCTGTACGGCGACATTCACCGCATTTCCGCCGACCAGGGACCGATTGAGGGGCGGTCCGAAGCGGTCGATGCAGTTGTCCCCAACACAAGCTATGAAAGATTGCTTTGTCATTTACCCGATACTGGTACCAGTCAGTCCCTAGTAGGCAACGCGCTTGTAGTAGCGCCTGGTCTCCAGCGGATGATTTCGCTTTTGCTCCAGGTGAGCGCTGACTCGTTCGAGCGCTGCGGCCAGGATCACTGGAGACAGGAGGCGGCGGGCCGACGGCGCGATGCCGGGCAACGCCAGCTCCGCTGCGTCGAGCACCGTCAGTTTGGTAGTGTAGTTGCGCGCAAAACTCTCGACGCGATCGGCGATCGGGCGGAACTCGTCCTCACCCTTGAGGAGAACGACGCTGACATCCTTGTCGATGAGCTCGAGCGTTCCATGAAAGAAGTCCGATGCATGCACGGGTCTCGTACGGATCCATTGCATCTCTTCAAGAATGCACATGCCGTAGTAGAATGCCTCCGGCCACGTCGCGCCGGCGCCCGTGAAGATGTGATAGTCAGAGTTGGCAATGGCGTCGGCTACCTTGACCGCGCGGCTCTCGAAGGCGAGCTTGGTCTCGACCAGCGCCTCCGGGAGCTTGCGAAACTCCGCAAGGATCTCGGCCACGCCCTCCATTTCGCCGCGATGGTCAAGCACGCTGAGCGCGATGATCAGCCCCTGGATGTAGAAGGACTCGCTGGAGGTGTCGTCGGCGGCAAAATTGACGAAGACTTCGCTCCCCTGCTTGCCCAAGGGGGTATCCTCGTAGCCAACCAGCGTCATGACGGTTGCGCCGCGGCTCTTTGCCAGCTCAAGGAGTTCCACACTTTCCTTGGTCGTGCCCGACAGCGAGGGCATGACCACAAGGCTGTCAGGCCCAAGGTTGACGGAATTGCTTAGGAGCAGCTCAGTGGTGAAGTCGTTGTAGACCGGAAGCGTCGATTTCTGCCGGAGCAACTGGACGGCCGGGGACATAAGCAACGCAACCCCACCCGTGCCGGCGAAGTGGATGTTGCGAAGACCGGCATCCAGACGGGTACGGACAAAGCTCCCAAGGCGGTCTGCCAGGCCCACCGCACCGGCTTGGATCTTGATGTATCGGGGCGTATCAAAGTTCAGCATGTTCCACTCGCGATGGCTATGTTGGTGAGTTGGGGCGTTTGAATTTCAGGCGGAGGCAGAGGGGCAATCATCCACGCATGTCGCCTCGCGGGTGCATGTGCAGGCGCAATAGTTCGGGTTCAGAGGAGACCCGAAGCTTGCGGTAGATGTTCTTCTTGTGAATCTTCACGGTGCCGTACGAGATGTTCAGCGACCGAGCGATCGACTCGCTGCAGTGACCTTCCAGGATCATCAAGACGATCTCGTTTTCACGACTCGTAAGCTCGTCCAACTGCCGGACAGGCACGCCGGCTGTCCGGGCATGCCGGGACACTGCCGCAGAGAGCAGCGGTAAGAGGAACCGGCATTGTGCGAGAGTGTCATCGCCGAAGGTTCCGCTTCCTCGCGAATTGCATGCCGTGATCAGGATGCGGGTTTGCCGTTCGAGGGCCATGCAGACGAGAACCTGATCGTCGTACATCCAGCGAACGGTCGAACTGAGGTTCGCACCGACCATGGCCGGAAGGTGGACCACGGTGGGTAGGCCATCGAGCGAACCGAACCCGATTGAAGCCGGAAGCGCAGGGACGCTGCCGGCTTGAAAGACCAACTCCCCCCTTATGCGGTCTGCGGATTCCGACAGGTAGAGAGCAACGCCGTCGGCAGTAAGGACCGAGGCAATCAGGGTCGCTAGCCGCTCGTAGAATTCAGGTTCGCCGATGCAAAGCGTTAGGTCAGCCAAGCGGAAGATTGGTGCCGGCCCCTCGGGAAACCCGCTCGGGAACTCTGCAGGCCATTTCGGCAATGTTGTCCCTGGTTCCATGTCGCACCTGGTTTCATGTTTCGCCGTCCATCGCATCTAACGTCAGTTGTCAGACGTCTGTCAACACATCGGACAGCAAGAGTTTGGATTTGGGGGCACCCTCAGGTCTGTGCACCAGCCGCCGCTGTTACCATGATCTCGATCCGAATGTCAGGTTCGGACGTTCTGGCCTCCCAGGTTGCGCGTGCTGGTGGGGATCCGGGAACCACCCAGGAATTCCACACGGCATTCATCGGTTCGAAATCGGCCTGCGCGTCGCGCAGCCAGATCTGCGCTGTCAGAAGACGCGACCGATCAGTCCCCGCTTCGGCCAGTGCTGCGTCGATCTTGTCGAGCACCTGTTTCGTCTGACCGGTGATGTCGAGGCTGTAATCGTCGGGAGTCTGCCCGCTCAGAAACACCATGCCATTGTAGACGACGATGCGGCTGCTGCGCTCGCGCACCTGCAAGCGGGTGATGTCGGGGTTGGCGGCGCTTCCGCGCTGTGTGGTCATGGTCGAACTCGTACTAGGATCGGCGCCGGTGGCTCCGATGTGTTGGAGATGATGTCGAAGGATAGCCATCAACCTCGACCTTTCCATACCTCCCGAGAGATACTAGAGAACCGCCGCCGACTGGCTATGCTTGGAAGGGACAGGATTGGTTTGTGATTCCGCTAGCCTTGAGGCGATGGCGCGGGAAGAGGTCGAGCGAATGGACGAGGTCAGGGTTGGGGTCGGGGAGCGAAGCAAGCGGACCGTCGTCGCGCAACTGCGAGAAGAACTCGCGAGCTTCATCGAAGACCAGCATATGCATGTAGGCGACCAACTCCCGACTGAGGCGGATATGGTCTCGCGGTTTCGAGTGGCGCGTCCGACGCTGCGAGAGGCCCTGAAGCTCCTGGAGGAAGACGGCCTCATCACCGTGGTCCACGGGAAGGGTCGATTCGTTTCGGCGATGGCCGACCTTCGGGTGAAGCACCCCATCACACGCTTCGAGAGCGTGACGCAGATGGTGGGAAAATTCGGCTATCGTCCAGAGAACCGTGTTCTAAGTATTGTAGAGGAAGCCGCAAATGATGAACGGGCGGAGCGACTTCAGATCGCTGTTGGGACACCCCTGATACGGCTCGAGCGGTTGCGTCTGCAGGACGGAGCGGCGATCGTCTATTGCGTCGATTATTTCCCCCGCAGCCTGATCGACGTACCCCTGGGGCAGATCGACTGGTCCGGCTCACTCCTTGATATTCTCGATACCTTTGGCAAACGGCCCTATATGTCCGCGGCCACGGCGTCAGCGACAATGCTGCCCGACGACGTCATCTCCCACTATCAGCTGTCGGACTTCGGCCCTGCTTTTTTGATTGAGGAGACTGCCTACGCCGTCGGGGGGACGCCCGTCCTCATGGCACAGGACTACCATCGGGGCACGGCATTCCAGTTCAGCTTCATGCGGAAGTAGTGGTGCGCGATGCTGACGTGTTGGTCACGGTTCTTCCTGAGAGATATCGGCCGGCAGAGTGACCCGAATTCCTGCGGTGTTCGGGTCGGCAGTTTCCCTCTCGGTTAGCGCAGGGGCTTCCTCCGTTGGCGGGGGCGCCGCTTTGATTTCGGCATCCAGATCCACCGGTTCCAGCGGCCCGGGATCGGGTTCGGCGAACACATAGACCTCCTCGAACTCTCCGGTGCGCCAGGCCTCCAGCGCATCCCGAAGTGTCGTCCCGTTCTCGGCGCCATGGGCGCGGGCGACGATCCGATAGACCTTGCCAAATAGCGCTGTGCCCATCCCGATGTTCTTGCAGGCGTCGAACAGGTCCGCGGTGATCTCCGAGGCGTCGGAGATGCCGACGCCGACAGGGAAGCCGGTGACCCCGGCCCGCACGATGGCGTTGCCGACGAAGCGCTGCGCCAGGCGCGCACCCTCCTCTGGCGATCTCGGCGGCTCGGGCAGGATGACGCGATTGCCGGAGGTGATCGAGATGGCCAGCGGGTTTTCGGTGCCGACAGCGGTGATGAAGCGCTCGACGATTTCGATCTTGATACCTGGATCGGCGCAGTCTTCAAGGAAGGTGAGATCGAACATGATGAACTCCCGTCAACGGTTGACGGCAACAACGAGAGGAAGATTGAAGAGGCGCGCCCAGGCCGTGGCCGCCGCGACCTGAATGGCCACGATGTCAGTATCGACCGTCCACCAGCCATTGGCGGGTGCGGCCAGCACGTCGGGCGAACCGAGCGCCGATTGCAGAATGGGCCAGACGAGAAGCTGCTCGTAACAGATCAGCGTCGCGACCCTGGCTCCTCGCACCGACACTACGGGGTTGGCAAAGAAATGCGCGCGGGCGCCGGCCGGCGCGCCGACGAAGCCGAGCCAGGGCTGCCACATCGAAACCGGCACCGGCATGCGCTCGAGATACCGCACGGCCGCCCTCTGCCCCGTGAACTCGAGCATGACGTTGTCGTAGCCGGTCTGGTCGACCATGACGGCGCCGCCATAGACCGTGATGTCGAGATCCGCGAGTGCGCGCAGCCACAGCCGTTCGATGGTGGGCGTCCAGACGCCGAGTGCGCTTTCCGGCAGGACTACGACGGCAGCGCCGGCATTGGCCTCGGCGACGACGCGTTCTATCGTCTCCAGATGTTGCTGGTAGCTGGCATACTCACCGTTGCTGCCGCCAAAGTTCGTGTCGATGCCAGTCCAACCGTCCAGTGACATCGGCGTGGTCCAGGACAGGGCCGACCAGAGCCAAAAGACAGCGAGCATAGCCATCGCCGTCGGCCGCAAGCGAGAAGTCATAGCCAGGAGCAGGACCACGGCGGCGGCCACACCTAGCCAGCTCCAGCCGGGAAACAGGACGCCGGCCGCAGTGATCGGATGCGCCCAGCCGACGATCCCGATCGGCGGCACGCTGAGCACGATGACCGCGATCACATAGCGGATCACCCGCCCCCTCCCCGGCCGCGCGGTCCAGGCCAGCGCATGGATCGCGACGAACAGCGTCGAGGCGGCGATCCAGAGTGCGATGCCGGCAGTAAAGCCGCTGCCATAGAAATTGGCGACACCCTGTGGAAGCCCGCGCGACGCGGCGAGGAAGTACCCCCCAGCCACGAGCACCGCGGAGAGACGCGTCGGCGCAAGGGCCCAGAGCGCGGGGAACAGCATCGCCGCGGGCAGTAGGCGTGGCTCGCCGCTCCAGCCGACCAGGCCGCTGGCGATCGCTGCCGCGACCAACAGGCCCGACCGAACCAGTTCAGGGATCGAAGACCAGAAGCGGTTGGGCCAGGCCCAGAACGCCACCGGCCGGGATCGGCCCGAAATATCTCGAGTCATAGGAACCTGCGAATTCGGAATGGAGGAAGAGCTGTCCGGGTGGAACGATGCCGCCGGCATAGGCGGTGAGCGCCCGTCCCTCCGCATCGCGATTCCGAACCTCAGAATGCGGCAGGTCCGTTCCATCGACGCGGATCGCACCCGTGACGGCAATTCGCTGGCCCGGTCCCGCCACCACTGTCTTGATCAGCGGGCTCATCCGGCCCGGGCAGAGACCATGTCGCACATAGCCCCGCTCGATCGCCACCGCGAATGCCGGCGTGCGCGGCAGGCAAATGAAGACGAGGTCGCCGACCGCGGCGGCGCGATCGAGCGGCACGATGCGCCAAAGGCCGAGCGCGTAGCTCGGAGTGAAGTTGATGCGCAGGCCGCCGGCGTAGCCCGCCAGGATCAACGCTGTTGCAAGGAAAAGGCCCGCCAACAGCATCGACTGCGCGTTGCGGCGGCCCACGCCCGCGCAAAGAGAAGAGACCTGATGGCGCTCGGCGCGGTCGGCGTCGAGGCTCATCTCGCGATCCTCCTGCCGGGGCACCAGGGTGTGCGATGCCCGTTCCAGGTCCGCGCCAGGCCTTCCCGGATAAGGATGTCGCCGATGTCGACCCCCGCCACGGACAGGCTGGCCAGCGTGCGGCCATGCAGGTCCTGGCCGGATCTGGTGATTGTAATGTCCCGATCACGCAACAGATCGGCCAGGCGGAGCTTGGATCGCTGGGCGAGCTGGATCTCGAAGGGACATCGTCCCTCGATTTCGGGGGCGTCGATATGCTCAAGTCGGACCCGCTCCGATTCCGGACCGTAGCCGATGCGGAAGCTGTCGCCGTCCCAGACGCGCAGCACCATGCCCTCGCAATGTGTGGCGCAGAGCACGGCGTCGACGACGACATGGCCTTGGCTCCGGTCCTGGGCAAGCGCCGATGCCGTCGTGGACGATGCCGCGGCAAAGACAAAGAGCCCGAGCCAGGTGATGAACCAGGCCCGGGCCAGTTGTCGGGAAACCAGGGGAGGATGGTTGTGCATGTCCCGCTATCCGTCACCGCCGGCGCCGCATCCGACGGCCGCTGTCCGGGTCTGGCGTGATCATGCTGGCGCAAGCGGCCCGCGCGCGCGACCCGTCGGAAACGCCGGGTGCGGAAGCTGGGTATTCACTTCAGCACCTGGCCCTGGCGTTGCGTCTGGCGCAGCGCCTCGGTCTGCTTGAGCGCTTCGATCGTGCGCTCATGGGCCGCGAGCTGCTGGGCGGCGCGCATGGTGGGCCAGGCGGAAGCGAGCTTCTGTTGCTCCGCTGGTGCGAGGCCAGCGGAGGCCGCCTTGAAGGCCGGTCCACCGGTGTCCATGCCGCCACTACCGAGCAATGCGCGTTCGCCGAAGCGCTCCCGCACCGCGCCGTTGAGGGCGTCGATCTCTGCCTTGACCATGCGGTCGGCGAGCGCAAAGCCGAGCGCCGCTGGCAGGTCGTTTCGATCGATGGCGTCCCGCACCTTGGCGAGCACTGACGCGGCCGCGGGGGACAGCGCCGGGATGTCGATGGAGGCCCGCTGGCGCTGCCCGGCCTCCTCGGCGACGAGCTTCTTCATCGCCAGCTCGCGCATGACGAAGTATCGCTCAAGGTCGCGGCGCAGCGCCGGCACATTGGTCTCCGCGATGCGGCGATCATTCCGGTCGGCACTGCCGGCCAACATCCCGGTGCGGCCGCGAAGAGGTCCGTAGCTTTCCGGCGCCTGCTCGATCTGCCGCAGGCGACCGGAACGCTCGGCCGAGTCGGAGAAGGCCCCCTCGATGCGCATGGACCGGAAGGCGGTCTCGGGTTCGGCATAGATGCGACGGATGCGGTCGGACACCAGGTCCCATTGCTTGGAGAGTGCCTTGTCGGACTGCAGTTTGGCTTCGGCGGCATCGGTGACGGTGAGTGCAAAGCTGGTGACGCCCTTGACCATGGGTTCGACCTTTCGGGTTGATTGGACGGGGGTGGAGGCGTGGCGGTCGAAGAGGCCCAGACGGGCGCCGACGGTCCTCAGCTTCTCGCCGAGGTCGGCGAGGCGGGCCTTCTGGCGCAGCGTCCAGTCCAGCCGATCCCGCATAAGGGTGCGTGCGACACGGACGATATGGAAGCCGCGGCTGTTGGCGAAGCTCAGGGCCTGCGCATAAAAGCGGCCGCCGGTGTAATCGAGCGTGGTTTCCTTGCCGTCGCGCCGCTCCAGGACCTTCGACAATCCGCCGGCCATGGCGAAGGATCGCTTGCCATAGTAGAGCGCCACGTCCTCGCGGTGCCGGGTCATGGCGACATAGGTCAGGTGACGGTTCAGCGACAGCGAGGCGAGCACCTGGACGCGGTCGACGGTGGCGCCCTGCGACTTGTGGATGGTCGTGGCATAGCCATGATCGACGTTGCGATAGAGACGCTCATCGACCGTAACCGGCCGCCGAGCATCACCCGGGCCGAGCTCGGCAATGATCCGCCCAGGTGCGGCCTCTACCACCTTGGCCAGCATGCCGTTCTTGACGCCAAGCGTGCTGTCGTTCTTGAGGAAGACGATCTGATCGCCGGCGGCGAAATTGCGCAGGCCGTCTTCGGTGCGGAAGCCGTGTCCCTCGTCGACCACTCCGCGCGCCACGAGCCTTTCGCGGGCCATGATGTTGAGCGTGCGCACGTCCCGGCGAAGGTGGGCGAGGATCAGCGTCGACTTCGCCGGATCGTAGCTGCGGTCCCAATCGGCGATAAGGCTGTCGACCGCTTCGGCCTTGAGGTTGGCGCCGATCACCTTGCCTTTGCCGGCATAGGCGGCGATCCCCGCGTCAATCCTCCCGTGCGCCAGGTCGAGCGAGGCCACCCGCATCCACGCTTCCTTCTGGCGATAGATCGTTTCGAGCTCGGCATAGCCGATGCGCTCGACAATGGCGCGGAAGGCGGCGCCCGCTTCGATCGGCTGGAGCTGCTCGGGATCGCCGACGAGGACCAGCTTGGCGCCGGCCCTGGTGAGCGCTTCCACGAAGCCCGCCATCTGTTTGGAGGCGACCATGCCAGCCTCGTCGAGGACGAAGACGGTCTTGTTGTCAGGCAAGCCCCTGCCCTGTTTCCAGCGCAGCTCCCACGAGGCTAGCGTGCGCGAGCGGATGCCGGCTTCCTTCTCCAGCGCTTCGGCCGCCTTGCCGGCAAGCGCCCCGCCGATCACCTGATAGCCGGCCGCTTCCCACGCCTCGCGGGCCGCCTTCATCATCGTAGTCTTGCCGGCGCCGGCGCGGCCAACGACGGCTGCGATCCGCGCGCCGCCGACGACGTGCTCGATCGCCGACTTTTGCTCATCCGACAGCCGGTCGTGGCGAGCGAACACCGCCGCCAGCACCTTTTCCCGGACGCCATTGGAGGATGCCCGGGACAGGTATCGCGCGCGATTGACCATCTCGGATTCGATGCGGATCATCTCGCGCGTGGTGAGCTTCTGCGGCACCGGCGCGCCGGTCGCCAAATCGACGCGCTCGACATCGAGTTGCAGGCATTGCGGACTGGCGAGAACGCGGGTCAGCAGCCGCTGGAAGCTGTCGGCATGGTCGACATAGCGATGGATGATCTTGGCGATGTCGCGCTCGTCGAAGACGCTCTTTTCCGCCGTCACCATGTCGAGCACGGTTTCGGGACGGGCCTCGATGCGGCGTGCGTTGATGTTGCGCTGCGCCTCATGCTGGGCGAGCCGTTCGAGGTCGACGGGTCGGCCCGCTTCCCCGCTCTTGCGCTGCATCGCTTTCGCCGCAACGCCGATATGGGTGGTCGGCACGATGTCGACGCCGCGTTCGGCATAGGAGCGGCCGTCGACGCGGATCTCGAGACCGGCGAGGGCGAGGTGATGGTTCTGCAGGTCGAGCCAGGCGGTCCGCTGCTGCAGGAACTCCGTCTTCTCGCCGGCCCAGAGTCGATACTGGATCCTGCCATTGGCGGTCCGAACCGGTTGTCCGTCCGCTCCGATGACCGCGACCTTCTTCGCGCCAAAGCCGCTTTCGGTCAGTGGGCGCAGGCTCGTCATCAGGTGGACATGCGGGTTGCCCGATTCGTCGTGATAGACCCAGTCCGCTACCTGCTCGCGGGCGAGGACCTGCTCGAACACGAACTGGCGCATCAGGGCGATGTTCTGGTCGCGGCTGAGCTCGACCGGCAGGGCGATGATGAATTCCTTGGCGAGCTGCGCATCGCCCCGTTTCTCGAAGGCCTCGACCCTGTTCCAGAAGGCTGCGACCGCACCGGCCACCGAACGGTCGGCGATCAGCGTCCTCACCCATCCGGGCGCCTCGGGTGGCAACAGGAACTCTTCGTGGGCAAGGTTGCGCTTGTTCGAATAGTCGACCGTGCGGGCCTCGGCCTCGTGTTCCATCCGCGCGCAATGCCGATAGGCGGCCGACAGCACGGCGCTGCGACCATCGCCGCGGGAGATGAGCTGGGGCGTGAAGTGCGTGATGGCCAAGGCGAACGACGATCCCAACGACGGCAACAGGTCATCCGGAGGCGATGCTCACTGGCCGGCTGGGCCGTGCGCAGCACGTCGCGTCAGCGACGTATTACTGCGCCCTTGGACGCATTCCTTCGGAACGCTGGGATGATCCACCAAAGCGTCGGCTTCGCCGACCCGTCGAAAGTGACGGGTCGCGCTGGCGCGCGTCCCGGTCGAAGCTCGTCATCGGAAAAGTCCGCATGACGAAAAGGAAACAGCCGGGATGAAGAAGCCATCGTCGAAGATCAGGGAAGAGATCGGGCGTCTGCAGGAGCAGCTCAAGCAGGCCGAGACGCGGGAGGCCGAACGCATCGGGCGGCTCGCCCTGAAGGCCGGTCTCGGCGATATCGAGATCGAGGATGGCGACCTGGTCGCGGCATTCGAGGAGGTGGTGGGGAGATTTCGGAAGGGGAGCGGACGGCCCAGCCGGCAGTCGGGTGCGTCGGTCCCGGCTGGCGCGCCTCAGGGGTCGGGTGGCGAGGCTTGAGCGGATGCGACAGGCAAGCCAGACCGAAGCGCGCCGCAAGGACACGCGCGAGAAAATCCAGCTCGGCGGCCTGATCGCCAAGGCAGGGCTGCGCTACGAGAAGCGGGCGTTGCTGCTCGGCATGTTGATCGATGCCGCCGATCGCATCAGGGGCGACGAAGCGGAACGCGCGCGGCTGATGGCGCTCGGCGAAAAGGCGTTCATCAATGACACCGACTAGGATGGTGATGCTGGTTGCTCCCGGCGTGCTGATGCTTGGGGCGCTGCTCGGTCTCAGCGGAATAGAGCAGTGGACGGCCGCCTTCGGAACGACGCAGGATGCCCGTGTGATGCTCGGGCGGTTCGGCATCGCCCTGCCCTATGTCATCGCCGCCGCGATCGGGATCGTCTTTCTCTTTGCTGCGAGGGGCGCGGTTGCGATCCGCACCATGGCAGTCGGCGTCCTCATGGGCACCGCCGCGGTCGTCGCTGCTGCGGTTGCGCGCGAATGCATCCGGCTGTCGGGCTTCGCTGACAGCGTGCCGGCGGACGCCAGCCTCATGAACTATGTCGATCCGGCGACGTCGATGGGCGCGACGATCGCCGCCGTCGCCGGCGTGTTCGCGCTGCGCGTGGCGATGCGCGGCGACGCCGCATTCGCCTCCGTCGCGCCGCGCCGCATCCACGGCAAGCGCTCGATCCACGGCGATGCCGAATGGATGGCGCTCAAAGATGCCAGGCGCCTCTTCCCCGAAGCCGGCGGCATCGTCGTCGGCGAAGCCTACCGGGTCGACAAGGACACGGTAGCCGAGCGCGGATTTCGCGCCGACGACCGAGAGAGCTGGGGCACGGGCGGCAGGTCGCCACTGCTCTGTTTCGATGCGTCTTTCGGTTCGACGCATGGCCTCGTCTTCGCCGGCTCCGGCGGGTTCAAGACGACGTCCGTCACGGTGCCCACCGCGCTCAAGTGGGGCGGCAGTCTCGTCGCGCTCGACCCGTCCAACGAGGTCGCGCCGATGGTCGTGGAGCATCGGCGCAAGGCCGGGCGTGACGTGTTCATCCTCGACCCGCGCGATCCGTCGACCGGCTTCAATGTGCTGGACTGGATCGGCCGCTTCGGCGGGACCAAGGAAGAGGACCTCGTCGCGGTCGCCAACTGGGTAGTGACGGATACCGGCAGGCAGGCCTCGATCCGCGACGACTTCTTCCGCGCCTCGGCGCTGCAGCTCATCACCGCGCTCATCGCCGATGTCTGCCTGTCGGGGCATACGGAAAAGGAACACCAGCACCTGCGGCAGATGCGCGCCAACCTCTCGGAACCGGAGCCGAAGCTGCGCGAGCGCCTGCAGCTCATCTACGACAATTCGGGATCGGAGTTTGTCAAAGAAAACGTGGCGCCGTTCATCGCCATGACGCCGGAAACCTTCTCCGGTGTCTATGCCAACGCCGTCAAGGAGACCCATTGGCTGAGCTATCCGAACTATGCCGCCCTTGTATCGGGATCGAGCTTTGCGACCGGTGCGATCACCAGCGGCAAGACCGACATCTTCGTCAATCTCAACCTCAAGACGCTCGAGGCCCATCCGGGCCTGGCGCGCACCATCATTGGTGCGCTGCTCAACGCCATCTACAACCGGGATGGAAAGGTCGAGGGGCGCACGTTGTTCCTGCTCGATGAGGCGGCGCGCCTCGGGTATCTCCGCATCCTCGAGACCGCCCGCGACGCCGGCCGGAAGTACGGCATCAGCCTGGTGCTGCTGTTCCAGTCCATCGGCCAGATGCGCGAAGTCTATGGTGGGCGCGACGCGACCAGCAAATGGTTCGAGTCGGCGTCCTGGGTCTCGTTCGCGGCGATCAACGATCCCGACACGGCCGACTACATCTCGCGGCGATGCGGCAACACGACGGTCGAGGTCGACCAGCTGAGCCGCTCGACGCAGATGTCGGGGTCCTCGCGCACCCGATCCAAGCACCTGACGGCGCGGCCGCTGATCCTGCCCGAAGAAGTTCTGCGGATGCGTGGCGACGAGCAGATCATCTTCACCGCCGGCAACGCGCCGCTGCGCTGTGGCCGCGCGATCTGGTTTCGGCGCGTCAACATGACGGCCTGCGTCGCCACCAACAGGTTCCACCGGCCTATGGCGACATAAGGCCGTTTGCGAAAGGGATCGTCACGCGGATGCGCGGAGACCGCTTGCTGGCTCCGGGAGCGAAGCGAGTAGAGCCCGTCCGCCTCGCGGCTCGCCCAGATCGAGATCTCATCACCGGAATGAATCGATCCCGGTCCGGGGATTCAAACCAATCATTGGACACGTGGAGACATGCCGCGCGATTCTATCAACATGATCGCGCAGCCATACAAGCTCTATATCGAACGCCGCGACCCGGGTCGGAACATGGCCCGGTTCTACGCACTCTCGATCGAGAAAACACTGTTCGGACAGGCGCGCTTGGTGCGCCGCTGGGGTCGGATCGGATCGATCGGCCGGACAATGCAGCACTCGTTCGATACCGAGCGGCAAGCGGTCGAACTGTTCCTTGCGCTACTGCGGACAAAGCGGCAGCGCGGCTATGGCACGCCCGGTGCGGAACCAACGCCGCATAGCGACCGACCCATCACATCGCGTGATCAGGCGGGTTGTGTCGAGCGTGCCCAGACGTTTGGCCGCCATGCTGCGACAAGAGCGCCGATCTCCACCCCGAAACTCTTCCGGATGGGTGACGTCGGAGCGGCCGGCGACCCAGTCGAAGACGGTCGCAATGTCGGGTCCGATCGTCGCATCAACGGCGACGACGTCGAAGCCGCCGAGGCTGTCGGCATTCCAACGCCAGGATGAAGTTCGCCGCACGGTGGGCCTGGCCGGTGTCGCTCCTTGCAAGGTCGAGCAGCCGCTCGAACGCAACTCGTACGCTTCCGTCCATGGAAGGTCTCCTCGGTCGGTGGTTGCATAGTGCCTCAGCCTGGCTTGCTGGTCGATGGTGCGTCTTGGTCGATGCGATTGATCTCGTGGCCTTCCCGCAGCAGCTAGGCGTGTCTTGCCTCGCCTCGCGCCGTTCCAAGGCGCTGAGCACACAGTGCCGGAGTTCGGCGCGCCGCTCCTCGATGTCGTCGATGATCGTCATGGTGCTCACTCCCAACTAGTCCTGAAGACAAGGGGCCCCGCCTTGCGGCGGAGCCCGTTCGTCGGGTCGATCAGTCCCGGGCCACCGGGCGGGACCAGATGAGCTGGAGGCCTTCTTCGCCTTCCACCCCGACCAGGGTGGCGTAGATCGGGGCGGGGAAGCTCGGGTCGTCCAGCTTGACCGAGAGGTAGTCGCGCTCGGTGCCCTGGGCCGTCTTCTGCCAAGCCGCGCCCAGCTCGACATTGCCGGAGAAGATGCGGAACTGAGGGCCCTTCTCGGAGGGTGTCTCGACGCGCTCGATGCGGGCCTTGACGTTGAGGTTGAGGGTCTTGATCGCGCCGGTGAAGCCGTTCGCGGTGGTGGTGAAGGTGCCGATGGTCGCCATTTGTCTCATTCCTTTTGGTCTGCCGGGCCGCGCCCATCGCGACCTCGATGGCGGTCGAAAGACCGGAGGCGATCGACCCGCACCCCGAAGGAGCCGGAACACAGTGGAGGGCGGCCGGGAGAGACTTTCTTGCCTCGCGAGGAATGCGGCGCAGCCGCAGGGGAGGAAAGTCGCGACCGGCTGTTGCGGGGATAAGAGCGAGATCGAGCATAGCGAGTTCGGCCTTCGGTCAGATCAGCCACATCGAGGACGCGGATGGACGTGGCTCTCCCCGGAACAAAGGGAATGAGACAGGTGGCACCGCATCGGCTCTAGTCTCACGATCCACCGCAAGCAAAGGCAAACACTGTGTTGCCTCACGCATCCTCTGTTGGGCATCTCGGCATCTATGTCCTCAAGAAGGGATGACGTAACGATAGGCTGTCGGCCCTAGATCCGGACTCGGACCATCAAAGTGGCTAGAGGGCCGATTGGAACAGCGCTTCTGGTGGTTACGTTCGGCGTGCCGGAGGGGCTGCGTGTCTACAGGGAACCTATCGCTGTGTGGACCTCACGCCCAAGGGCGCGAGGTCCACAAAATCAGGTCTTGTCTAGAGCTGGAATCGGATCCTGTTCTGCGTGGCGGCACCAGCACCCTTATGTGCAGTGATCTCAATCTCGACCTTGTATTCCGGCCCACCCAAGGGTCCGCAAGTGACAGTCGAGGCCGGATCGATGCCCTTGAACTTCTCACCGACGAAGGCCATCACCGAGGGAGCATCGGGCTGGTACTGAATGTGGACGTGCGACCGAACAACGTCTGCGAGAGTTGCACCAACCTGCTCAAGGGCCCGTTCGATATTGCTGAATGCCTGCCTAGCCTGCTCGATCGGGTCGTCCGACATCTCCCGCGTGGTCAGATTGCGACCGGCAGTGTTCGCCATGAAGATCCAGTCGTCGACCATGACGAGACGCGAATAACTCTCTTTGGTTTCATAGAGGCCGCCGGAATGGACCTTGGTGACTTCAACCACGTTCTTCTCCTTAGTTGAGTGGGCGTGCAGCGACCTTGCCGCTGAACTCTGTTGCCGCAACGCAGCTGCCTATCGAGCCGTCGTGCCGGTGGTGCTTGCCCGTTCGATCAGTTCGTAGTCGACGGTGCGGCTGCGCGGACGCGGCTTCCGGATGTCGAGGCTTTGAAGCAGCATGCGTGCCCCGCGTTCGCCTATCTTGCGACGCGGGATGCGGATGGTGGTCAATGGCGGCTCATAGGCTTCGCTGATCGCCACGTCGTCGAAGCCGGAGAATGCCATGTCCTGAGGCACAGCAATGCCTACGGCCCTAGCCGCCTGCATGGCGCCGATGGCAATCTCATCGCTGCCGCAAATGACGGCTGTCGGATGTTGTCCATCTGCAAGCATCTCCTGCATGCCCAGCCGGCCCCCTTCCAGATCGTAAGAAGGCGCGACGAATGTGCGGGCGAGGTCCGACAAGCCCACCTGCTGCATCACAGCCAGGTAGCTGTCGCGACGCGCCCTGAATACCGGACTTTCGAGCGGCCCTGCCAGGTGGGCAATCTTCTTGTGTCCCAAGGACACTATGTGTTCGGCGATGGTGCGGCCGGCCGCCAGATTGTCGATGCTGACGAAGGGGATGTCGTGACCTTCCACAGGGCGGGATACCGCGACAATCCTCCGATCAAAGTCCGCCATCTCAGTTACGACCGGCGGTACGCGGCCAGTGATTAGGATCAAACCGTCAACCGCGCCCGTCACCAGTTGGTTCGCGAGCACCTGCTCTCGTCCAGCATCGTACTGAGTGTTCCCCACGACCACATTCAGTCCCTCTTCGCGAACGGCATCCTCCACTCCCAGCACAACCTCGGCAAAGCTCGAACTGGCGATATTGGGAAGCATCACGAGGATAAGGCCCGTCCGCTGCGCCCGCAGCTGCCGCGCATTGTGATTGACAACATAGCCGGTCTCCGCGACGACCTTGCGGATGCGCTCCTTCGTCTCGGCAGTCACGCGAGGGGAATCCGCTAAGGCCCGGCTGATAGTCGACACGTCGACGCCGGCGATACGCGCGATGTCGGCCATTTTCAGCCGCTTACGCTCTTGTTGCTTTTTGTCACGCCCGCTCATTTAGCTCACCTGCCCGCTCGGAGTGCTTCGGTTCAGACACTCGCGATACAATGCCAGAGCAATCTTGGCACGTACTCGACATCATCGTGTCAATCCGCCGTCGGCACGGAGGGCATGGCGGGCGAGGCGGCGTTGCCGTTGAAGCTCGGGGTCCGGAACCGGAGCCGCCGCGAGCAGGGCTCGCGTGTAGGCTTCGGCGGGGTTGCTCAGGACGGTGCTGGTCGATCCCTGCTCCACCACTTTGCCGTCACGCAGGACAACCACCCGCTGCGACAACTGCTGCACCAGCGAAAGGTCGTGACTGATGAAGAGGCAGGCAAAGCCAAAGTCCCGCTGCAACTGCTTGAGCAGCCCGATGATGGTTGCCTGCACCGTGACGTCGAGCGCCGAGGTCGGCTCGTCCGCGATCATCAGGCTGGGTCGCATGGCGATCGCTCGCGCAATGCTCACACGTTGCCGCTGCCCACCCGACAGTTCGTGCGGAAAACGATGAATCCAGTCGCCGGGTAGATTCACCCGCTCCAGCAATTCGCGTCCCGTCGCGTCGAGCTTTCGAGGATCGTGCTCAACGCCGTTCCAGCGCAACGGGGAAGTGATGTTGCTGCCGATGGTGGCGCGCGGATTGAGCGACGATGCCGGGTCCTGGAACACGATCGATACATGGCGGCGCAGTTGCCGCATCGCCTGCCCGGACGCTCTCCTGACGTCCTTGCCGTTGACATCGAGTGTGGTGGCCGAAGCCGGCGCGAGGCCGATCACGGCACGGCCAATGGTCGATTTGCCCGAGCCCGACTCGCCGACGAGTCCCACGACCTCGCCCGCCCTGACGTCGAAGCTGACGCCACTAACGGCGAGAAAGCCACCGCCGAGCGCCGTCGCTCCGTAGCGGACCTGCAGATCCCTGACGTCGAGCACGGGCGCCGCCACCGTGTCGACGGCCGCAACGCTGAGCCTCTCGTGCATTCTCGGGACAGCGGCGAGCAGAGTTCGCGTGTAGTCTTTCGCGGGCGCGGCGAACAGTTCGGTAACCGGGGCGGCCTCGACCACATTGCCGTGCTGCATCACGACCACGCGGGACGCCATGTCGGCAACCACCCCCATATCGTGCGTGATGATCATGATCGACATGCCGAGCCGGGCCTGCAGCTCGCGCAGAAGGTCCAGAATCTCGGCCTGCACCGTCACGTCGAGCGCCGTCGTAGGCTCGTCGGCGATCAGGATCCTCGGCTCCGCGGCAATTGCCATGGCAATCATGGCGCGCTGGCGCTGACCGCCCGACAACTGGTGCGGATAGCGCGTGAACTTTTCCTCCGGCGCGGGCATATGCACCTGACGCAGCAGTTCGATGGCGCGTGCCCGCGCCTCTTGGCGTCCCATGCGGCGGTGCGCGCGGATGGCCGCTACAATCTGGTTGCCGACCGAATAGACCGGGTTGAGCGCCGTCATCGGCTCCTGGAAGATCATTCCAACGACGCCGCCACGAATCTGGCGCAGGCGCTGCGGCGATACCGCTAGCAGGTTTTCGCCATCGAGCAGCAGAGACCCCGAGACCCGCGCCTTAGGCGGCAACAGCCCCAGCACTGACATTGCCGTCACCGACTTACCGGAGCCCGATTCGCCGACGACGGCCAGCGTTTCGCCGGGATAGAGATCGATGTCGATGCCGTGCACGACTTCGGTCCAGCCATCGGCCGACGGAAACTCGACCTTGAGATTGCGGATCTGCAGTCCGGGCGCGACAACTGCTGAGGCGCCACCCATTTCTCTCGTATCCACTTTGATCGCGTTCATCGCCGGTCTCCTGCGGCGCGAACATCGAGCCAATATTGCAGGGCGTTGCCGAGGAGGCCGAAAGCCAGAACGGTCACCACCACCGCGATGCCGGGGATGACGATCAGCCAAGGGTCCTGCGAGACGAAACGCTGTCCTGACGCCACCATGCCGCCCCATGACGGCGTCGGCGGCACGATACCGATGCCGAGATAACTGAGGCCGGACTCGGTCAGGATGGCGACCGCCATCGTGATGGGGAACTGCACGATGATCGGTACGGCCACATTGGGCAGCACGACCTGGAACAGCCGCGTCGGCAGGTTGGCGCCGAAAGCCACGGCGGCCTGCACATATTCGACGCGCTTGACCGTCAGCGTCTGCCCATAGACAAGACGCGCGAAGGCCGGCGACAGCATCACGCCCAGGAGCACGATCAGGGTCAGCTGGCCGGGGCCGTAAATGGTGATGAAGAGCAGCGCGACGATGAAGGGAGGAAATGACTGGATCACATCGACGAGGCGCATCGAGACCATTTCGGCGACACCGCCCAGATAGCCGCCGAGCAGGCCCAGCGTCACCCCGATCACCATCGCAAGGCAGGTTGCTCCCAGAGCGACGAGGAGCTCGACGCGCGCGCCGTGGATGAGCCGCGCAAGGACATCGCGGCCAAGCTCGTCGGTGCCTAGCAGATAGCTGGGTGCACCGGGCGGCAACAGCATGTTGCCGATATCCTGCGCCACCGGGTCGGTGGAGATCAGCCAAGGGCCGAGTGCGGCCCCGAGCACCAGCGCCACCACAACGGCCAGCGCGACCAGTTCGACAGGGCCGAAGGCCCGACGCAGGCGGGAAGAGGTCAGCATGCTCATGCAGCCCTCGCACGCGGATCGAGCAGACCATAGACGACGTCGACGACGATGTTGGCGACGATGAAGACGACCGACACCAGGATCACGACGCCCTGCACGACTGGATAGTCGCGCGATTGCACGGCATCGATCAGCAATGTGCTGAGACCGGGATAGTTGAACACGCGCTCCACCACCACGGTGGCGCCGAACAGGCCGCTGATCTGGAGGCCGATCACGCTGACGACGGGCGTCAGTGCGTTGCGCAGCACATGTTTGCGATAGACTTGCCCGTCGGAAAGGCCGATAGCCCGCGCGGTCCGCACCCAGTCCTGCCCCATCGTCTCGACGACGGACGAGCGTGTCATGCGGGCAACGACCGCGAGGAAGGCGAGCGACAGCGCGATCGCGGGCAGGATCATTCCGGAAATGTGGGCGACCGGATTGCTCCACGGGCGCAGGCCGCCGGCCGGCAACCATCTCAGTTGCAGCGCAAAGATGGTGACCAGCGCCGCGCCGAGGACGAAGCCAGGCGTCGCGACGCCTAGACTGGTCACGGCAGCGACGAAGGTATCGGCCGCACCGCCGCGCCGCGCTGCCCATGATCCCATGGCGATGCCGATGGCGACGGCGAGGATCGAACTCAACGCAATGAGCTCGAGGGAATTGGGGAGCCGGCGAAGCACGAGCTCCATCACCGGTGTGTCGTTACGGAAGGACTGGCCGAGATCTCCGGCCAGAAAGCCGCCGACGAAGTTCAGGTATTGTACATGAAGCGGCTGATCGAGGCCGAGCGCGGCCCGCATGTTGGCGAGTTGCGCGGCGCTCGTGGTGCCGGTTTCGCCCCCGAGCAGCAACATGGCCGGGTCGCCGGGAACCGCCCGGATAGCAAGGAAGGTGATCGTCAGCACGACGAGGACCAGAAAAGCCCCTACCGCGATGCGCTTTGCAATCAGTGCCGCCATGTGAGGGTCTCCGTGAGAACCCGGCGGCATCGCGAAGGACGCCGCCGGAGATCAGACTTATTGCGCGAGATAGGCGTGCTCGAGCGTATAGGCCGAGTACGGGGCGACATTGTCGAGGGCGGCGAAGCCCTTGAGCCGGTCGGCGTAAGCATAACCGGCGTTGCGGGTGTTGAAAAAGGCAACCGGAACGTCAGTCTTGAGGATGGCGAGGGCCTCATCGAGCTTGGCCTTGCGGACGGCCGGATCGGCCGAACGGAACCCGTCCTCGAGCGCCTGGTTCAGGGTCGGATTGTCGTAACCGACGCTGCGGCTCATGCTCGGCGGACCGGACACGAGACTGGAGAGATAGCCGAGCGGATCGCTGACGGTCATGAAGGCGCCGTTCATGGTGATCTCGTAGTCGCCCTCGATGGTCCGCTGGTTGCGGGTCGCCACGTCGGGCGCATCGAGTTCGATATTGATGCCCACGGCCTTGAGATCGGCCTGCAGCGACAGGGCGATATCCTGGTAGAAATGGCCACCGATGGTCAGGAACTTGGCGCTGAAGCCGTCGGCAAGGCCGGCCTCGGCCAGCAGCGCCTTGGACTTCTCCGGATCATAGGTCCACAGGTTGGTGTCCTCCGTGCCGTTCAGCGGACCGTAGAGCGTACGGCCGTGACCGTAAAAGGCTGCCTTGATCGAGTTGTCGCGGTTGATGGCGTAGGCCACGGCCTCGCGCACCAGCGGATTGTCGAAGGGCTGCACGGCGACGTTGAACATCACATACTGGAAGTTCGCGCTGGCTTCGTCCATCACCAGCCCCGGCGTGCCGGCAATCTGGTCGAACGACTCCCACGGGACCACGTCGATGAAATCGACATCGCCGCTGTAGAGCGCGTTGAGGCGCGCCGTGGCGTCGGCATAGAGCGTGCCGTCGAGGCGGGTGAGATGGACATTGGCGGCGTCGTAGTAGTTGGGGTTCTTCTCGAAGGTCATCGAAATGCCCTTGTCCCAGTTCGTCAGCACGAAGGGACCCGCGCCGATCTGGGCGGAGGCGTTGGCATCCTGCATCGCCGCATCGGGTACGATGGCGGCGGCCGGATCGGCCAGATACTCGACAAAGGAGGCGTTCACCCGCTTGAGCTTGACCGTGAGGGTGCGCTCATCGGCGATCTCGATGGTGTCAATGTCCTTGAGGCCGGCATAGGCGTGCGAAGCCACATCGGGATTGGCCCAGTGCAGCAGCGACGACTTGACGTTCTCGGCGGTCAGCGGCGAGCCGTCGGAGAACTTGAGGCCTTCGCGGAGCTTTACCGTGAAGGTCTGCTGGTCGGCGGTGTCGATGCTCTCGGCGAGTGCATCGACCACCTTGCCCTCGGCGTTGAAGGCAGCAAGGCCGCGATGGATCAACGTGAAGGTGAAAAAGCCGGCGGCGCCAAGGTCGCCGAAGGCCGAGATGCGGGGCGGCTCGTAGGGCAAGCCGAGCCGCAAGACCTGCTCGGATGCCATATCGGCGGGCGCCTGGGCGAGGGCGGCGCCTGCGCCGGCCAGCAGCGAAACCCCGAAGATCAGGCTCGCCGCGACGTTTCGCAGTCGCGCCCTGCCCCTTTGCAACATACCCAATGCACTAGTAGTCATTGTTCTCTCCCTGTTCAGGCCCAGCCACGGGATCGTGGCGGGGCTATCCCCTGTGAACGTGATGAATCCGACGTCGCGCCGAAGGCCGACAGGGCCATGGCAACGGACGCTGCGCTGACGCGCGTCGGCTTGTATTCGAGCCCGATGAGACCGCGATATTGCCGGCCGATCGGCCCGGAGAGGGCAGCAGCCCAGTCGAGTTCGCCCGTGCCGGGCTCGTTGCGGCCCGGACAATCGGCGGCGTGGATGTGCCCGACGAGCGGCCAGCGTTCGCCGATGACATCGGGGAAGCCCTGCCCCATCACGGCCGAATGATAGCAATCATAGAGCAGGCGCACCGACGGCAAGCCGGTCGCGTCCACGAGATCGAGTCCGGCGGTCGTCGTGCACACGAGACCGCCGGGCCGCGTCACGCGGTCGTTGATCGGTTCGAGCAGAAGGACGAGGCCATCGTCCGCAGCGATACGTCCGGCGCGCGAGAGGGCCGCGACGACATTTGCGTGCTGCCGCTCGTCCGCGAGTTCGGGAACACGCGTTCCCGACTGAACGATCAGCGCAGCGGCGCCCAGCCGGAGCGCGGCGACACACGAGGCCTCGATGCCCTCGATGAAAGCGTCATGATCGGCATCGTTGCCGAGCTGCAGGGAGCCGACCGGCTCGGCGCAGATGGCCGCAATGGAGGTTCCGGTGTCCTTCGCGGCCGCGCCGAGAGTGTCCAGGTCGTGGCGGCGCCAGCCCCAGAACTCGACCGCATCGAGGCCGGCCGAGGCGGCCGAACGAATCCGCGCCGCATAGTCGGGGCCACTTTCGTGGAAAAGCCACTCTATGCAGGCGCTGAACCGCATGTTTACGCCTTGTCCCCGAGCCCGTAGGCGCCGGCCGCCATGGCGGAGGAAATGCGGGCCTCGCGGACATCCTCGGCGAGTTGCTCGCGATCGCGTTCGCCGGGAGAGCCATAGCCGCCGCCACCGGGGGTAACGATCCGGGCGGTGTCGCCCGGAACCATCCACGAAATGCCCGGCTCCTTGGACGGACGGCTGAATTCGAACGTGCTCTTTCCACCCTCAAGTCCACCCTCGAGCCCCCAGGGCGCCGATAGCTGGCGCGTGGTCTCGAAGCGGATGCGGCAGTTGCTCTCGGCGCGATAGACCCGACGCAACCCCATGCCGCCGCGGAACTTGCCCGCCCCACCGGAGTCGTCGACCAGCTCATAGCGGAGCAGCGTCAGCGGATACTCGCGCTCCAGCGCCTCGACCGGGAGGTTGGAGGTGTTGGTGAGATAGACATGCACGCCATCCATGCCGTCCTTTTCGGACCCGGCGCCATCGCCGCCACCGATCGATTCCGAGTAGATCCAGGTGGAACCGTCCGATGGGCGCGTGCCGATGAACTGGGCCGCGCCGCAGGCGCCGTTGCCCGCCGCCTTGATGCGCCCCGGCAGCGCCTGCGCCATGGCGCCATAGATGATATCGACGACGCGCTGGCATACGCCGAGTCGGCCATCCACGGCCGCGGGCAGCTGGCAATGAAGCACGGTGCCCTTCCGCGCCCGGATGGTGATCGGCCGGCCAAGGCCGGCATTGGGCGGCACCGTCGGATCGACCACGGTCTTGAGCGCGAACCAGACCGTGGCGACCAGCGCCGTCCAGGTGACGTTGTTGGGCCCCCGCATCTGCGCCGGGCTATCGAAGTCGAGCGCGACGGTATCGCCGGAGACCGTCACCGTGACCGAAAGCTTTATCGCCTCGGTCATCTCGGGATGATCGAACCAATCCTCGAAGCTGTAGCTGCCATCGGGAATCTGCGCGATGCCGGCGCGCATACGCTGCTCGGCATAGTCCTGCAGGGCGACGCCGGCGGCCACGACCTTGTCGACGCCATACTTGGTGCACAGCGCCTGCATGCGGCGAACGCCGAGGCGGTTGGCCGCCATCTGCGCCATCAGGTCGGACAGACGCTCGTCCGGCACCTGGCAGTTGAGCAGGATCAATTCGCGCACATCCGCCTGCAGCTCGCCGGCGCGATAGAGCCGGACGGGCGGGATGCGAAGGCCTTCCTGATAGATATGGGCGTGGCCGCGATCCTCGAAATCGGAATGGTGCGCGGTGTTGATGGCCCAGCCAATCAGTTCGTTCTCGAAGAAGATCGGTTCGGCGAGCACGATGTCCGGCAGGTGCGTGCCGCCCCCCTCGTAGGCGTCGTTGCCGATGAACACATCACCGGGGCGCAAGTCCGCGATGCTGTGTCGCTGGACGATGCGGGGGACGATGCCGATGAAGCTGCCTAGGTGGATGGGCGTGTGCGCGGCCTGGCACAATGTGTTGCCGTCGCGATCGAACAAGGCGCAGGAACAGTCCCGGCGCTCCTTGATGTTGGCCGAGTGGCTGGCGCGCACCAGCGCCTCGCCCATCTCGTCGGCAATCGAGGAAAAGGCGCTACCCAGCACCTCGACCGTGATCGGATCGAGACCGCTCGCGGACCTGATCGGGGTATGAGCGGTCATCGGGAGACATCCATGATGAGGTTGCGATAGGGATCCACACGGACTGAAGCGCCCGTCGGAACCACCGTGGTGGTGTCCATTTGCTCGACGATGGCGGGGCCAACGAAGCTATTGCCGGGTTTCAGCCGGTCGCGGTCGTACAGCGGGCAATCGAGGAAGCCGTCCGTTTCGTCCGACCAGATGCGGCGCGAGCCGACAATCGCGGCGGAGGCGTCGGTGCCGGCCTCGGGCTCGGCGGTCGGCTCGACCTTGTCGACGAGGCCGACGGCTTCGAGACGGAAGGTCACAAGCTCGATCGCCCCGCCGGAGGCGAAGCCATAGGCGCGGTCATGCGCATCGGCGAAGCTCTTTGCGATCACCGCCAGTGCAGCCGCGTCGAGCTTGCCTTCAGGCAGCGCCACCGCGATCTCGTGGTTCTGCCCGCGATAGCGCATGTCGACGGTGCGGCGGATCTGCCGGGCCGCTGGCGCGATGCCCTCGCCCTCAAACCAGGCCTGGGCGCGCGCCTCCAGCCCTTCGACGGTGACCGACGCGGCGGCGGCGGCGTCCGGCGCAAGCTGCATCAGGTTGGTGACCGAGAAATCGACCCTGAGATCGGTGTAGAGCAGGCCGGTCGCACACAGCGCTCCCGGCGTCAGCGGGATCAGGACCTGCGCCATGTCGAGCTCGCGCGCCAGACGCGCCGCATGCAGGGGGCCCGCGCCGCCGAAGGCAATGAGCGTGTAGTCACGCGGATCGTACCCGCGCTGCACGCTGATCACCCGGATGGCCTTGGCCATGTTGGCGATGACGACGGAGAGGATGCCCTCAGCCGTGCGCATCGCTGGCATGCCGAGCTTACCGGCGACGCCCTCGATCGCCTTGACCGCCAGGCCGTGCTCGATCGGCATGCGGCCGGCGAGCAGATGGGTCTGGTTGAGGTTGCCGAGCACCAAGTTGGCGTCGGTCACGGTGGGCTCGTAGTTGCCACGGCCATAGCAGGCCGGACCGGGATCGGCACCGGCGCTACGCGGCCCGACTTTGAGCAGCCCGCCGCTGTCGACATGCGCGATCGACCCTCCGCCCGCACCCACCGTATGGATATCGAGCATCGGCGCCTTGATCGGATAGCCTTCGACGATCGCCTCGTTGGTCAGGCGGCAGATGCCGTCGGTGATCAGCGCCGTGTCGGTGCTGGTGCCACCCATATCGAAGGTGATGAGGTTGTTCATGCCCGCCAGCCGGCCGATGGCCTGCGCGGCGACGACACCTGTGCTGGGGCCGGAAAGCACTGTCCGCACCGGATATTCCGCCGCAGCCTCCAGCCCGAGCACGCCACCGTTGGATTGGGTGATATGCGGAACCGCCCGGATGCCGAAGCCATCGAGCCGGTGCTTGAGCCGCTCGATGTAGCCATACATCACCGGCCCGAGATAGGCATTGACCACCGTGCTCGACATCCGCTCGTACTCGCGGAATTCCGGGGCCACGCCATGCGAGGTCGACACGAAGGCCTCGGGAAATTCTTCCTTGAATATCTCCCGCGCCCGCGCCTCGTGTTCGGAGTAGGCAAAGCCGTAGAGGAAGCAGATCGCGACTGCCTTGACGCCGGCTTCGCGGAATTCGCGCGCCGCCCGGCGGACGGCCTCCTCATCGAGCGGCGTCTCCACCCGGCCATCGTGCAGCATGCGTTCGGCGATGCCCAGACGGCGGTCGCGCGGCACCAGCGGCTCGGGCTTGTCGACATTCATGTCGTAAAGGTCCGGCCGCTTCTGCCGGCCGATCTCGAGCAGGTCGCGGAAACCATCGCTGGTCACCAGCGCAGTCGTGGCCCCGCGATGCTGGATCAGGGCATTGGTGCCCACCGTAGTGCCGTGGCCGAAATAGGCGACGTCGGCCGCCCTGCCTCCGACCTGCGCGAGCCCCTGCGCGATGGCCTCGGCAATTCCCTCGGATGGATCGCGCGGCGTCGAGGGCACCTTCCATATCTGAAGGCGGCCAGCCTGATCGTCGATGAGACAGATGTCGGTGAATGTGCCGCCAGAGTCGACACCAATACGCAGAGCCATGTCAGGCAAACCACCATAGAGCGAAAACCGGACGATCGGATCGGGCGCCCTCGAAGGAGAGCCCTGTTCCGGCCGATGAGATGAATGCGTGTGAATCTCGCACTGTCATCGATGATCCAATCGTTTGTATTCTGGTACAAACGATTGGATTTGGTGTCAAGGGCGTGCCGTTACCAGTTGGCGATGATGGCGCCTCCCTTGGCCGCCCCCTCAGTCTTCCGGCGGATGCCCCGCCGGAATGCGCATGGCAGAGCACCACCCCGGTCGAGGTCTGGAGTGGGCAAGATCATGACGCCTCCGCAGTCGTAGATGACGGCTGCAACTCGTGCAGATAGGCAACGGCCCGCTGCGCGTGCACAGCGGCCGAAAAGATCGCCCGCTTGTCGTCGGCGAGCACCTTCAGCCAGCTATCGAGGTAGCTGGCATGGTCGGCCCTGGGCTCGAGCTCCGGCACGATGCCGAGATCTGCACAGAGGAAGCAGCTTCCGAGCTCGGCCACGAGCTCCTCGCGCGCGCGTTCGCTACGATCCTTGCTGTAGCGGCTGAGGTCGCGGTTCACCCGATGCGACGCCGACGTCCAGTGCGTCGCCTCATGGCTGAGGGTCGCCACATAGGATGCCGCATCGAGGAACGTCTCGAAGGGCGGCATCTGGATGTGATCGGTCGCCGGCGAGAAATAGGCGCGGTCACCACCGTGCCGGATCACCGCGCCGGTATTGGCAAAAAAGCGGTCGGCATGTTCGATCCGCGCAGCCGGATCGCGGACGGGTTCCTGCTTCTGCCCATAGTAGTGGTCGGGCAGGCCGTCGATCTGCGCGATGTTGAAGACCGAATAGGCCTTGAGGAACGGAATCTCGCGGTCGAACTCTTCGCCGGCAGCATCTGTTTCGGTCCGGGTGAACCGGCTGCCAAAGACGACGGTAGAGCCCGTCTCGCCCCTGCGGACCGCGCCGCCGAGTTCGAGCGCCTGCTTGAAGGTCATCCACATCGGGTTGGCGAACCCGCGTGCGATTGCCTCGGACCACAGCAGCAGCACGTTCATGCCGCTATAGGGCAGCGCGTTGTGGCGCAGTGGCCGGGTCACGCGGCCAATGGCATGGCTCGAACGCCATGGCTGCATCCACGGACGGACCCCCTTTTCGAGATCGGCAACGATGCGATCGGTGATGCGCGCATGGATATCGATGCGCGGTGCTTGTCCTGCTTTCCTGCTCATTTTCATGAACCTCCATTCGGAAGGCCGCGCCGATCGCGGCCCCGTCACGGGGTCCGACTGGGCGGAGCAGGACGGCGGTCCGCGCACCCTGAAGGGCCGCAGCGAAGCGGAGGACGGCAGCGCCGTTGCGCGGACTGCCTGGCTCCGCCAGGACCGCGGGGTGGACGGGGCTGCGATCGGCTTCCCGAAAGCCGTATGCGGTCGAGAAGAGAGGCGTTCAGCCAGCTGATCGGCCTCTGCTACGGGATCGGGCGAGAGAGAGCTTTGCGGGAGTTCCCGTTCCGTGTACGTTCTTGGTCCAGAAACCGGACGGTACGCGGCCCATGACAACGAGCTTAGCAATCTATCTGAGCCAGCCATGGTGCGTTTGGCTGGTAGGCGCTGCTGCTGCCTGGTTCGGGACGAGATTGCTGATCGGTGCGATGCGAGCGTATCGCGAGCGAGCGGTCCCTTGCGAAAACTCGTTCAAGCAATGCGGGGTGGAAGTCGATTTCCGCACCGGCACGATCACGTTGCCTCGTGGAGACCGCTTTCCGGTTGAGCGAGTGCGGGGGCTACGCTGGGAAGACTACGCGAGGTCGGGCACCTATCACGCCATCATTGAAGTCGATGACATGGTGAGGCCGATTCACCCCGTCTCATTCTCGACAGCGGAAGGACCGGAGGCATTCGTTTCGCGCCTGCGGACGGCCATCGAAACGGCCCGCGGACCGCAGTTCGCCCTGGCCGCGAACGAAAGGATGGAAATTGTGGAGCGGGACCTGAGCGATCCCGTCATGGCCGCGGTCGCGACACGAGTGAGGTCGCTGGGCCGGCGTGTCTCGTACGCGAAGGCAGACTGACCGCAAGGCGGCTCGACGGTTTGCGGGCGTCAACACCGTTCCGCAACCGTTGCCGAAATGCTGTGACGGCCCCACCGGGCGTCAGGAGGCGGCACCGGGATGCCGCCCGCTTCAGGCGGAGAAGAGCCGGTTCAGTGAACGGAACGGCCGCCGCTGTAGGGATCGTATTCGAAGAGGATTTCGACGTTGGCGTCGTCGAGCTCGTCGGCGGGCACGATGCCAAATTCATCGTCGACCTGGAACAGAACCACGGGGGCCATGAGAGTGCGGGCGAGGTGCCAGGCGGCCTTCTGGGCGAGGGTGAGATCGTGTGACATCTGAGGGCTCCATCTTGGAGCGGGCCATTCCCGCTCGATGGCTCCGTCAGTGTGCGAGGGCGGGCGCGATCACCGCGTAGGCGAAGACAAGCGGCCGCAGCTTGCTAGCGGACCCCTTGCGGGTTGATCGTGGAAGATCCGCCCTCGCACAGGAAAGCCATCACGAGAGAGCGGGATTGGACCGTGGTCAGGTGGACTCTGGCTTCGATCGTCTCGCCACCTGGCGCCGCGATAAGCCGGAGATCTACGCGGCTGGAAGGAAGATGGCGACAGAGACAGGCGATGAGCGGCCATATGAGGGGACCGCTTCGCACCACAAGACGGGCTGGGAAGCCTGAACCGACGACCGGCAAAATCGAGTGAAAGACACATGCGAAATATTTTGATCGTGGCACGCTGGGTGCCGTTCGCCTTCATCAGCATCGCAAGCTTATGGGCTTCGGCGCAAACCACCCAGGGCTATCGTGACCCGATCTTCGACTGGGACATCAGTTGGCCCGCTATCGCCAATGCGCTCAGCAAGATGCCGCACGTCGGCTCGATGTTCATGATCTTCCTCTTCGCTGCGTTGGCGGTCGGGGTCGGCCGGCTTTGGCTGGCAGCGCTGTTGACGTTGGTGGTGGGTATCGGATGGGAAGCGGTCCAGATGCCGACGATCGGCAACAACCCCAGACTCGCCGATCTCGCTCCCGACCTGGTTGGCATTGGCATTGGCTGGGTGATCGTAGCGCTTGGGGCGATGCTCTGGCGGCGCTTCCGATCGGCCGACTGAGGGATCGTCGGATGGGTGGCCCGCAATGGGCTAACTGGAGACACGATGGAGCGCCCTTGTGGGCGACCCAGGCAAAGAGGCGGAGCCGAAGCCCCGCCCCTGGGGCGTCTCACCCGAGCGCCGCCATTTGCAGTTCGGCCGCCTTGCGGTCGACGGTCTGGCCGGGATTCTCGACCGGTCGCTCGAACGGCTTCCAGGGCTCACCGACGACCTGCTCGTAGGCGGTCACGGCGCCCTCGGCAGCCATGCGGAGCGCGTGCGCCTGGAGTGCCATGTCCGCAGCGAATTCACGCTTGCGCTGTGCGGCGCTATCGAACCCGACCGGACCACCGACATCTTCGTCCCGGTCGTCGCAGGCTGACTTCGCGGTCGCGTCGCGAGCTTCCGACACCGCGCGGCTGTAGAACTGCCCTGCGCCGTAGGCTGAGCCGACATAAGCCCCGACGATGCGCTGCAGGTGGATCTGCATTGCCCGTTCGCCCAGTCCCTCGTCGAGCGCTTTGGCGGTGTCGACGATGAGCTGTTCGTGGAGGTCGCGAATGCCGTCGCTGTCGAGAACCGGCAGGCCGAAGCTCTCGGAGATGAGGGAGCACTGTCCGGAGTCGGGGCAGGCGAGGCGAACCATTTGCAGCGTGGTGCCCTTGCGGAGCGGGACGACCCTGGCACCGGAGCGGGAGTTGGCAGCTTTCTTGGTCATGGCATGTCCTTTCTTGGTTCCCGACGTTCGGACCGACCCCGTGCCGGCCCTCCCTCGGGCGCGGTCAGACAAGAACCGGCGGAATGACGGGCGCTTCAGGGTCCGGGCAGACCGAGGTGAGCAGGGCAGGTTTGCGGACAAGCAGGGCGCCCTTCAGCCCTCGCGCGGGCCGCGGGCCTGCCGTGCCGAGACCGGTTTGCTCCGGCCGCTTCGCGGCGCGGAACGCGGCCTTGAAGCGAACGGCCGCCGGTTCAGGACCGCGTGAAGCCCGAGGGAGGACCGGCACGGCCTCGCTCTCGACATGGGAACGGAACGACAGGTGATGATGCCCATCTGCCAACTCATCGATCCGACCGTCTGGCCCGCGCCATCACGATCGCCACCGTGGTCGCTCGGCCGCTTGTGCCGTGGCAAGCATCATCAGCGGCGCCCAACGACTCCACCGACCACTGCATTGCTAGGCCTGTTCGCTGTCTGCGACTTCGCCATGGCGATCGAGGAACCGGGCGATCGCCTGCTCCTGCCGCGCCAGCGTGCGCGACAGGGCGTCGATTTCCGGCTGCCGCTCGGCAGTCAGGGCGGCAAGCTGGGCGCGATAGCTCGCGAGGAACGCGGTCGCATCGGGTGCCCTGCCGCGACGATAGTGGCTCCGTCTGGGGAGCAGTCCAGGGATCAGCGCGGTCATGCGGCGCGTGATCTGCCGGTCGACGAGGTCCAGTTGCCGCTGCGTTTGCCGGCGCGCTTCCTCCAGGCGGGAGAGGTCTCGGCTGAGCTCGGGAACGAGGGTCATGGCGCCCCCCTGCCCTGCCAGCCGACGAAGCTGGACGGCCCGGCATAGACCGCGTGCCGAGCCGGGTCGATGACAAAGCCGAACCGGCCGATGTCATATTCGAGGGAAGGGACGAGGAAGCGGCGTTCCTCGGTGCCGACGCCGCGCTTGCCACCGGGCGTCGCGATGCACTCGACGAAGCCCTGCTGCTGCTCCGAGGTGATCGCTGTAACAACGATCCAGTCGCTGGCATGCGCGGCCTCGAAGGCCCGCTGGTCTTTCGTGCGGGATTCCCCCGGCGCAAGGATCGCACCGGAAATCGCCTCCCACGCATCAGGCCAGGAGTCCTTGATGGTCCGCTCGGAATGGCGGCGCTCGAGCGCGGTGAAGAGCTGCGGGAAGGTGAAGGCGACGATCGCCCAGCACTCGTCCTCTTCGTACCATCCGGCTGCCGCGCGCAGCATCGGGTGGACTTTGCGGTTCCGATCGGCCGAAAGCTTGAAGCCGCCGTGACCGGCGGTCGAGTGCGATGTGATGCCCTCGGCATAGAGCGTGCCGCCCTGCGAGGGCCCCCAGGGCGTGTGCTCGCCACCGGGAATATCGCAGCGGCCGAGCCGACGCCGCTCTTCAATGTGCTGGGCCTGCTCCAGCACCTTGGACCGAAAGGCGCTCTCGTCGGCGAGATCACCGCCATAACCGTAGAAGTCGGAACGGGTCCAGTCGGCCATCGATCGGGCGATGCGCCAGCCGCTGGCGAGATAGTGCCGGCCGTCGCGGCTCGGCATCATGGCGTAAGCATTGTCACCGATAAGCGCGACTAGAATGCCGTCGGCGCTGCGCCCGAATGAAGCACCCGAGAGGCTCGTGGCTTCCGATGGAGCTGAGGTCTGGAACGGGCTCATGCTGCAGCCCTCCTCTCGACGGCATCGGCAGCGGCCTCATCGGCCGAAACCTCCTCGAGCACGGCGTGGGGATAGCCGTGCTCGGACAGCCAGTGCTCCGCCGCAGCGCGGTCTGCCGCCAGATGCACGAGCTCGGCATCGGCGTCGGCACGACTGAGGACGCGCACCGAACCGATGGCGGGCCGCTCGACGATGGTGAAGCGCAGGGTCGAGTCCAGCGAGAACGTCCGGAAGACGCGGATCGCGATGATCCCGCCGGCGCCATAGTCGGCCTCGTGCAGGGTGAAGGTCGCATCAGGGTCGTGCGCGGCGGCACGGAGACCCTGTTTGCGGATGAGACGGCCCTGGCTGTTGTTAGTCTTCCAGGCATCGAGCTTGCGACGATGCCGCTCCGGCGGACGTGGCGTGGCGTCGGACCAGGCGACGATAGCGCCGACGGGCGCGTGCTCGAAGATGGTATGTGCGGACATGCTGTCCTCCATTCTTGGTGAGGCTGAAAAACGAAACCGCCGCCGGGCGGACCCGGCGGCGGCAGAGCGATCGAAAGGAAATGAGAGGCTTGAGGCTACTCGGCGGCGTCGCGGAAGCCTTCCTCGAACTCGTCGGCGGGGTCGCCGTCGATCACCTGGTCCTCGCCACCGCGGTCGTCGCCCTCAGGCGCCTCGTCCTCGTCGACCTCGGTAACGGCGCTCTTCGCGAGCCAGTCGGTCAGGCTCGTCGCATCGGGAGCGAACAGCGCGGCCGGGTGGACGAAGTGCCCCTCCTTGAAGTGCTCGACGAGCGCCGCCCGCGTGTCCTTCACGCGCGCCCGCGGCAGCACCGGCGTGTCGGCGCAGGAGCCTTCGAGGGCCGGGCGCGACAGGCAGGAGAGGAAATCCTCCGTGCCCATATTGGCGAGGAAGCCGTCCGCGCCGATCGCGCCGCCGGCGACGACCGCCACCACACCTGACTTGCTCATGCCCTCCCGGCAGGAGAGCGCGTCGATGAGCACGCCCCGGGCCGCGATGCGCAGGGTGTCGGCGTCGAAAGTGAACTTGCCCTCGGCGTCGAAGAGTGCGGCGGCGTGCCGGGGCATGCGACGGCCGAACCCATGATCGCCGCCGGCGCCGGAATCGACGCGCACGTTCTGGCCAGCGAAGGCGAGAACGAGTAAGGCCAGCAACGTGCCGTCCTCTATCGGCGCCCGCGACAGGGCCTCATGGAGAGCATCGGTGCGGATGTCGCCGATCATCTCGATGCCCTTGCGGGTCACATCGGGACGCGACTTCGGCATGACGATCGCCTCATCGTCAGCGGTGTCCTCCGCCTTGCCCTTCTTCTTGGCCTCGGGCATCCGGAAGTGGACCGTCTTCACCTTGCCTTCGCGATCGAGATACATCGCGGTATGGTCCGACTTCTTGGGCGTGCCATAAACTTGGCTTGCCTTGGGCGGCAGCTTCGCCTCGCCATAGGTGGTCGACTCGGTGATGACGCCCTTCTTGGGCAGGTTCTGGGTCATCCATTCCTGCTGCGCGCCGAGGAACGCCTCGACGTCGGTGGTATACCGGCTGTCCTGGTCGGCGGGTGCGAACAGGTCCTCGACCCAGGCGATGCCGTAGGCCTGAGCCAACTCGTCGCCGAAGCTGGCATCGCGGGCGTACATGCGCCGTTTGGTGAGGCCGTTGGCAACGCTCCACCACGAGACCTGTGGATCGCCCTTACTGGGCTTGTTGGCCTTCCAGACTTCCTTCTGCTCGTCGAGCGAGGCGGCCGCGACGGTGCGGAGCTGCTGCTCGTTCGGCATGTCGCCCTTGGCCATGGCGTCGAGCATCGCCGGCAGCACATTGGCGAGAAGGCGCAGCTTCCTGATCTGGCGTACCGACTGCCCGAGGGCGATCGCAATCGACTCTTCGGTCCAGTTCAAGGCGACGAGACGCTCGATGGCGCGCCACAAATCGACCGGGTTGAGCTGCTCATGCGTGATCGACGTGGCCAGTGACCGCATCGCACCACCGTCCTCGGCACGGGGCACGACCAGGACGGCGATCTCTTCGAGACCGGCGATAATCGCCTGCTTGGCGCGGCGATGGCCCTGATCGATGACGAAGCCGTTGCCGCCATCGGTCTCGGCGAAGACGATCAGCGGCTCGACAACGCCGATGGCCTTGATCGTCGCCAGCAGCAGGGCGTCGGCCTGCGGACTGGACTTGGAGCGGCGCGCCTTGTCAGGATTGTCCTTCAGCGAGCGCGGATCGACAAACTTCAGTTCCATGGGAATGCTCCTTGGAGGGGTATGGACGCGGCCCATCGCCGGTCCTTTTCCGTCTTCTTTCCGAAGACCCCCTCCGGCCCGCGGAGCGGGCGGGCCGGTGCAATTGCGGCCGAGCATTCCTGCCCGGCTGGACAAGCGGGGCTTCTTCAGCCCTGCGCAGAACGACGGGCCGGGATCGCGACGGGCGCGATTGAGCGCCAGCGTCGGCGGACCACCCGATCTGCGAGCGGGCTTTCCTTGTCTCCATTTCCCTCTCCCCACTTTGTCCAAATCTGCAGAGCAGAGCGCTCAGGCCTGACGCCGCTTGAAGTTCTCGTATATTATGGCAATATACGCAGATGATCGAATGGGAACGTATTGCCGGCTTCGACTGGGATGCGGGCAACGCCCGCAAGAGCATCGACAAACACGACGTCAGCCAGGCCGAGGCGGAACAGGTCTTCTTCAACGAGCCGTTGCTGACCGTTCCCGACGCAAAGCATAGCGCCAACGAGCAACGAATTCATGCTCTTGGGCGCACCGATGACGGAAGGCTGCTGCACATCACCTTCACGCTTCGGGACAACGCCACCAAGCTCCGGGTAATCTCCGCCCGGGATATGAGCCGCAAGGAGCGAGGCTACTATGACCAAGACAGCTAAGCCGGTTCCGACCTTTGCATCGGAGGCCGAGGAACGCGCCTTCTGGGAGACCAACGACTCCAGCGAGCATGTCGATTGGAGCAAGGCGGAACGGGTCCGCCTGCCCAACCTCAAGCCGTCGTCGACCTCGATCTCCTTGCGGTTGCCCAATGCGCTGCTCGAACGGATCAAGGTCGCGGCCAACAAGCGCGACGTGCCCTACCAGTCTCTTATCAAGACCTGGCTGTCCGAGAAGATTGACGCCTCTCGAAGCTAGGGTACTCAAGCCGCCTGTACTTCGGACGCCCTGATGCCCTCGACATCCCGGGCAAGCGACTTTTCGATCTCGCCAAATTGCCGCCGCTTGTCGGCCAGTTCATCCGAGAAGGCGAAGGTTCCACCCTCGCGCGAGCGAAAAGCGGCAAGCCGGCGCTCGGCCTCCGCGAGCCGGTGGCGTGCGCGCTCCTGTTCTTCGTCGATGCGAGCCAGCACATGTTCGAGCTTGGCGATCGCGCCGAGCGGCGTGGTGGTGACGGGCAGCTCGATTTCCGTGCTGGCTCCAGTGCGCACCAGCATGGTGGCATAGCGATAGCCGTCCTGACCGAAGCGTTCGCCGGAATATTCGAGGTCGAACCCGCCTATGCCGGCGATGACGATGCCGCCGGCGTGCTGGAGCTGCACGAGGGTGAGGATTTCGGTCATCAGGGCACGGCCGGCGAGTTTGCGCTCGGCGAAGGCCCTGTCTCCGACGTGCATGCGGAAGGCGTCGCCGGTCGTTGGAACCAGGCGCGCGAGATCCTCGCCGATCTCGCCAATACGGCGCGTCGAGTATTCGATGTCGCGCTCGGCATCGCGGATCTGGCGACGGATGGCGAACTGGTCGTCCTGGTGCGCGGACCGCAGCCGCTCGAGCCGCGAGATGTCGGCTTCGAGTCCGGCTTTCTGCATCAGGCGCGGATCACCCGAGGCAATGGCTTTGGCCATGGCGAACTGATTGGCCTGTCCCTCACCGAGGTCCTCGAGCCGGCGCACCGAAGTGTCGCCCGACAGCGCCGCGGCGATGAAACGGGCCTTGCGCTCATTGTTCTGCCACATCTGTGCATCCATCGAGCCCTCGGTGGCATAGGCGAAGATGTCGACGACATCGTGCTGGTTACCCTGACGCAGGATACGCCCTTCGCGCTGCTCGATCTGCGAGGGCAGCCACGGCACGTCGAGATGGTGCAGCGCCTTGAGGCGGAGCTGTGCATTGACGCCGGTGCCCATGGTGTCGGAAGAGCCAATGAGGAAGCGCACCTTGCCCGCACGGACGTCGCCGAACAGCCGCTGCTTGGCCTCGGACTTCTTGAAATCCTGCATGAAGGCGATCTCGGATGCCGGCACGCCCATGCGGATCAGTTCGTCTCTAATCCACCGATAGGCAGAGAAGCCACGGGTCGTTTCGACCGAGATGGTGCCGAGGTCGGAGAAGATCATCTGCGCGGCGCCGGATAGCTCGAAGGGCTTGCCGTCGGGGCGGACATAGTCGTTGCTGGCGGTTTCCTGCCATATGCGGAAGGCATTGGAAACAAGGTCGTTGAGCTTGTTGTCCGCCTCATTGTCATTGTCGGCATCGACCAGGCGCAGGTCGATCGCCGCGTGGCGGCCATCTGTGATGACCGACAACAGGATGTCGTCGCCCGGCTCGGGTGGCCCTTCGCGTTGTTCGATCGCCTTGATGCGGGCATCGAGCAGGACCTGGTAGCGCTTGAAGGCGGCTGACGGCTTGGAGGTCCTGATCTGTCGCGTGCCGGTCGAGAGCGCCGGCACCTTCACGTATTCGCGCAAGTCCTCGGGCATCACTACATCCGCGAAGGAGCGGAACATGGCGATGAGCTCGGGGACGTTGACGAAGGTGGCGAAGCGGGTCACCGGCTTGTACTTGCCGTTGGGCTGCAGCTCGAGTTCCGTTGTGACGTCGCCGAAGGTCGAGGCCCAGGCGTCGAACTCGTGCAGACCACGCTCGAGTAGCGCGGCGTAGCCCAGATAGCGCTGCACCGAGAACATCTCGCCCAGCGTATTGGTGATCGGCGTGCCGGAGGCGAGGATGAGCGCTCGGCCGGGATTCTTCGTCTCGACGAAGCGGGACTTCACGTAGAGATCCCAGGCCCGCTGCGAGCCGTTCGGGTCGATGCCCTTCAATGTCGACATATTGGTGGCGAAGCTGAGCTTGCGGAATTCCTGCGCCTCGTCGACGATGATCTGGTCGACGCCGATCTCGGAGATCGTCAGCAGGTCGTCCTTGCGGGTGGCCAGCGACTCCAGACGCTCCTTGAGGCCCTCTTTCAACCGCTCGAGGCGCTTGCGCGAGACGCGATCGCCGCTCTCGACCTTGGTCAGCAGCGTCTCATAGAGCTCCAGTTCATCCTGGATCATTTGGCTCTCGAAGGCGGAAGGCACGCCGATGAAACGGAACGCCGAGTGGGTGATGATGATGGCGTCCCAAGTTGCCGTTGCCGCCCGACTGAGAAAGCGATGCCGCTTGTCCTTGGTGAAATTGGTCTCGTCGGCCACGAGAATGCGGGCGGTCGGATAGAGCGCCAGGAATTCGCGCGCCGCCTGCCCCAGGCAATGGCCGGGAACGACCATCATGGCCTTGGCGATGAGGCCGAGCCGCTTCTGCTCCATGACGGCCGCGGCCATGGTCATAGTCTTGCCGGCACCGACCGCGTGGGCAAGGTAGGTTGCGCCGGCCGAGATGATGCGCCAGATGCCGCGCTTCTGGTGCCCATAAAGAGAAAAGGCGCCAGAGGTGCCCGGAAGTTGGAGGTGGTCCCCGTTGAACCTTCGGGGAGCGATGTTGTTGAAGCGGTCGTTGTAGACCCGCGCCAGCCGGTCGGTGCGATCGGAATCCGACCAGATCCATGTTTGGAATGCCGTTTTGATCTTGGTGAGCTTCTCCTTGGCCGCTTCGGTGTCGACGACGTTGAGGACGCGGCGTTCGCTGTCGCCGTCCTTGATGACGTCGAAGATCTGCGGCACGCGGCTGTTGAGCGCATCGGCGATGAGCTCGCCGGCGTGGCGCCGATCGGTGCCCCATTCGGACGTGCCGGCCGCCATATAGCCGAGCTGCCGGGCCTCCACCGTCCATGAGGCGAGTTCAGGCATGTGGTGGACGCGGATCTCGGCGCCCATCATCTCCTTGACGAAGGCGACGACGTCGGCCGAGGGAATCCACGGCGCGCCGAGACGAGCGGTAATGTCGGACGGGCCAAGATCGGCCGGTTGGACCGCTACGAGCGCGCGGACGTTGCGCTCAAACGCCGGATCAAGGGCGGCTGCCGCCTCGGCGGCCTTGAGCTTGTCGCGAACCTGTCCGGAAAGATAGGCGTCATCGGTCTGCCACGACCCGCTCGCCGGATCGCGGAAGATGGCGTCGCCCAGATCGGCGATGACGATTTCCGGATCGACATGCAGCAGCTCGGCGAGGTGGTCGATATCGACCTGGCCGCGCTCGTTCAGCACGACGGCGAGGGCGTCGGCGGCTGAATTGATGATTGGCGCCGAGGGCGGTGCGATGACGCGCTCGGTGAAGATCGGCCCCGGGCGCGCAGTGTCGGTCTCGAGGTCGTAGTCCTCGATCGAGGCGACGAGCCAGCAGTCGGGATCGTCGAGGAAGGGGGCGAGATTCGGGCGGCGATGCGTTTCGCGCACCTCGCCGGTTTCGGGATCCTCGCTGGTCGATACCACCGTGGTATTGATCGGGCCGAAAGTGCGGACAAAGTTGGACCAGGCGATGCGCAGCTTCACCTGCGCCGGCTTCCACGGCCTGTCGAGCTCCTGGGCTTTGAGCAGCTCGCGCACGGCATCGCGGATCGGGATCAGCTTGCGGATGATGCCGGCGTGCTTTTCCGGCACGCCATCGGCGCTGCGCCCCTTGCGCACGGTGATGGTCACGGGCGCCCCGTCGACGATCTGCGTCAGCGCGGTGTTCGGCGCGATGAAGTAGCTGCCCTCGCGGATTCCACCCACGGCAGCATCGAGATCATCAGGGGGATGGT
This sequence comes from Devosia sp., assembly GCA_041916695.1. GTDB lineage: Bacteria > Pseudomonadota > Alphaproteobacteria > Rhizobiales > Devosiaceae > Devosia_A. The sequence continues at coordinate 95,860 of JAYRZA010000014.1, forward strand.
TGGTGTCGGCGGCGTCGGGCTCGATCACTTCCGGCTCGCCGTCATGGATGGCTTCCGGAAGGAGGGGGATGGCGTCCGTCAGCGCCTGCGCGAGATCGACGCCCTGATGCGGAAGACAGGTATAGGCCTCCCCGAACGGTCCGGACGTCGTGGCGTGGGTGCCGAGTACGAGATCCGGATGGCGGGCGAACCAGCGGTTGATCCGGATGGCGCCATCGTCGCCATCGGCGGGATGGACCTCATCGGTCTCGAGCCACGATAGATCGCCCTCGGCCTCGCCGTGCCGGCGCTTGCGGAAGAAGAGAATGTCGACGACAACATCGGTGCCGGCGTGGACCCGGAAGCTGCTTTCGGGAAGACGGATGGCGGCGACAAGATCGGCGGTCCTGCCGATATGCTCGCGTGCCGAGCCATCCGCCTTGTCCATCGTACCCGAGCTGGTGACGAACGCCGCGAGACCACCCGGCTTCAACAGGTCGATCGAGCGCGCGATGAAGTAGTCGTGGAGGCGCAGGCCCATCGATCTATAAGCGCTATCAGAGCGCACGGTCCGGTCCGAGAAGGGCGGATTGCCGATGACGAGGTCGAAGTTTGCCGGCAGGTCGGCGCGCGCGAAGTCGGCGTTGAGGATGCGGGCCCGCGGCTGCAGCAGTCGCGCGATGCGCGCGGTCACCGGATCGATCTCGACGCCGGTGACATGCACCTGGTGGCGCAGTGCCGTCGGCATAAGCGCAGGAAACAGTCCCGTGCCGATGCCGGGTTCGAGCACCCTTCCCCCGCGCCAGCCGAGTCGCTGCAATCCTGCCCACATTGCCCGAACGATGAACTCCGGGGTGAAGTGCGCGTATTGCGTGCAGCGGGCGAGCGAGGCGTAGTCGGCGCCGGACACCGTTTCCTCGAGTTCGGTGCCGATCTCGTCCCAGCCGGCGCGAAAGCCATCTTCGCCGGGACGGCGGAACACACCATTGGCGAGCTCGGAGGCGCCGAAGCCGGTGAACCGGATCAGCCGCGCCTGTTCTTCGGGCGTCGCGGGCCGATCCGCGGCTTCGATCTCGGCGGCGAGCCGGATGGCATCGAGATTGTCACGGGCACGCTGCTTCCAGCCCCGGGCAAGGCCACGATCGGTCTCAAGGACGAAGTCGTCACCACTGTGCTTGACGGAGGCCGCGCGGCGCGGCGTGTGGACGGGCTGGGAGGCCCGCTGTGGTTCCGGCTCAGCAGGCGTTGCGGTCTGCCCAGATTCGGACTCGCGGGCGCCGAAGTCGCTGCCGAAGGCGGTGACGCCGAGACCGAGGCCGAATGACAAAGTGGTAGAGTTGAAGAGGTCGAGGGTGAAAGGATCGTCGTTGGACATGGGAGAGTTCCTTTTGTCAGTGCGCGCGCGATCCCCCGGCCGAGCGGGTCGGCCAGGTGAACGGGGTCGCGGGTTTGGGAAGGTCAGCGGGTGATCAGCGAGAGCGCGATTTCGGTCTCGGTGAGCGCGATGTTGAGGTGCGTCGCCCGCAGGTTGCGGTCGAAGAGTGGCAGCAGCCGTTCGGCCTCGATGAACTCGATGCCGTCATCGGCGCCGAAATGGCGGCGCTTGTAGTCCCACCAGTCGATGTCGCCCTTGGGGTGGCACCGCTCGGCATAGATGACGAGCGCGCGTGTCCCTTCGGCGAGCTTGCCGTTGGACATGACATAGACGCCCTCGTCGCCGACCAGCCACAGGCCGGGCTTCTCGCCCTCGCCGGGGCGGGTGCCGTAATAGGGATTGCGGAAGCCGCCATTGGCCGCGGCATCCTCAATGCCGCGCTCGATGACCTTGCGCACGGCCACGATCGGGAAGGTGAACATCGCTCGTCTCCTCATGCCGCTGCGCGGATGGGGAGGTGCCGCAGATGCACCGGGAGCTTCGCCGCGATCTCGTCGTCACTCAGGTCGTCGAGCAGTTTCAGCTCGGTCGTCCCCAGGCCATGGACGAGGATGGTGCGCTTGCCGCGAAGTCCCGGCAGGAAGCGCTCACCGGCATAACCACGATATTCATCGTGGGTGGCGCTCCAGACATGCTCGAGGCGTTCGGCCCGGGTCATGGCCTTCACCGGCCCGGATTCGCGCTCGACGATGGCGTCGCGCATCTCGACCGGCGAGCGGGACTGGGCCAGATCGCAATAGGCGTGGAAGTAGCGCGTCCTGCCGTCGATTCGCAGCGTGTAGAACACGCTGGTGACACTCTCGGTGAGGAATTCGCGCATCGCGAACATCTCGCCGCGCATCCAGAGCGGCGGCAGCAGCTCGAGCATGTAGTCGTGCTCGGCGCGGGCGATCTCGAACCACTCGCCGGCGAACAGCGCGCTGTCGTCATGCTCCCAGCGGTTGTGCCGCTGGGCGTGGCGGTCGAAGAGGCGGAACATCTGCCGGCGATCGGCGACGCCGAAGTAGATCTTGCGGATGGAAGACTGGGTCATTGGGAGGCTCCTGGCCATTTCTCGGGCCGGAGCGCGGGTTCATCCCCTATGGATCACCCTTTCTTCGGCCCTTCCGGACCCCTCCCCCGCGGCCGCCTCTCCGTCCGGGCGGGTCAAGGGCCGGCGCAGCCGGGCGAAGCTTCACCCTTGAGACGACCGGCGGGCATGCGGCATTCGGTTTGCCTGCCGCTTATTTCGTTCCTCCGTCCTCATTTTAGATCGGCGTTCCAGTCGTCCGCAGCCGGACGCAGCCGCTCGGCGCTGCATCCGGACTCCTCGGCGATCGCTAGGAGCCGGCCGGCATAGACGTCGCCCTGGGTGTTGTTGTCGGTGGCGGCGATGAGTTGAACCTTACTCCTCGCCACGAACGCGCGGATCGCTGCGGCGGTGGCCGGCGACCAGCCACCGCCGGTGCTGAGATAGAGCGTGTCGGCGTGAAGATTCTCGAGGGCGGCGAGGCTCATGGCATCGATCGCCGCCTCGGTCACACAGAGGCGCCGAGCATCAGGCCGGCCAAGCCGGAACAGCACCTTGGCGCCGCCGGTGGCAAAGCCGCGCCAGTCCGGCCCGCGCTCTTCCCAGCCCGTGACAGTGCCACCCTCATCAAGATGCGCCGCCCACATCGAGCCGTGCGGGCCTTCGCGAAGAACATTGGCGCTGATTGCAGCCCTGACGATGCGCTCGGGGAGATGGCGCGCCTCGGCGAGATAGCGCCAGGTCGCCGATCCGCGCCACGGCTTGCGCCGAGCCTCCCAGCGTTCCGGTATCGATAGGTCCGGCTCGCGCTCGCGGGACTCGCGCTGCCACACCGGCTGGGACGGCACGAAGCCGACGAGGCCCGCGACGTCGTTCATGGCGTCGACGAAGGGGACGCCCTCGAGATGCTCGACCAGCCGAAACACGTCACCCTTGCCGTCGCCGAGCGGATCGAACCAGCCCTTGCCCTCATGGATGACGATGATAATCGATGCGTCGCGGCGATACTTCATCGCCTTGCGCGTGCTTTCCTTGACGTCGAGCGCGAACCCGGCCCGCTCCAGCACCGCGGCACAGGGCACCTTGTCCTTCAGCTCTTCCAGCTCGGCTTTTTCCATTCTTCCTCGCGCCCCCTGACGCGCTCCCTTCTATTCGATTCCTGCCCCACACACGCATGGGCAGGACCCGAAGGCCGCGAAGAGCAAGGCGGGCAAGGGCGCGGTTAGCAACCCGGCGATAGTGACGGGTCGGGCCGCGGCGAGAGCTTCCCTTGCCGGGCGCAGCGCGCAAGCGGCACGGCGCCACCGTCAGTTTCGGTGGCGCTCCTCTTCGGCAACCACGGCGCGCACGACGTCGATGTCCATTTCCGCGACCGGAGCGATCCGGGCGACCTCGGCGGCTGCCTTGGCCCAGTGATAGAACTCAGCTCTATCGCCGCACACTCGGGCACGCGCGGCGCGGCCCTGTGCGTCGTAGTAGGCGCCGGTCTTGTCGGCCGCAACGAGCGCGCAAGCGTCCGCCTGCCACCGGTGGCGGAAGCTCGCCTGCGCTCAAGCCACCTGCCGATTCGCCAACAGCATGAACTGTTCCCCTGCCTGCCGACGATCCCTTCGCGTCAGGGATGGACGCCCGTGAGGGCGAAGACCCGCCCGCGGGGCTTCGGCTCTGCCGACAGCCCGGCTCCGACAGGAGGACGCCCCAATCCTCGCCGTGCCCGTCAAAGTGGACCCCGTCCTTGTCCGAAACTTGCAGCATATTTCGGACATGACCCCGCCTGAAGCGCGCATGATGATGATGTTGCCGCGCCCAGGACTGGCGCGCTGGTCTACAGCTTCAAGCCGCACAGAATCCCCTTGGCCCATGCAAGAACCTTCCCTAACCAGGATACCCGCTCCGTGTTGTCCGCCTGCACGGGCTTCAGACGAATGTCGGCAAGAGGATCGCCGACCTCCTCGGCCGGGTGGTGTGGGCAGGTAGGCAGCGCGTACTGCATGTAGCCGCTCTGCTTCATTGTCCCGCGGTTTCCATCATACTCCAGGTAGACAAACGAGGGCGGGTCGCGAAACCAAGGAGTGAGCAATTGGACGGCAAGGCCTACCGCCGTTGAAGCGAGTACGCCGTTTGGCCAGACGACCTGGGGTCGAGCGCCCGCGCTGCCATACTTCTCGGCTTCGCGCGCCAGCTTTTCATCCGTGATGAAGCCGCAACAGCGCAGGCAAGGCCCGCCGGGTGACGATAGGATCACCTGGCCCCCAATGAGGTGGGTGCCGTCGCGCTGCGGATGCACGTCCATCCCCACATCGATGTACGGGATCAGATGACGTCGACAAAAACGCTCGAGTTCCGCGCGTTCGGCGAAGCCATCGACAGCACCCATGATGATGTCGCAGCTTTTGAGGTCCTCGATCGCGTCCTGCCACTTGCCGCGAACTGGCACTATGCGTGCGTCTGGCACCAGGGACCGGATGGTCCGCACAGCAATTTCGATCTTGCTGAGACCGGCGGCAACGTCGTCGAGCGTGCCGGATACCAGCCGATTGGTGTTCGTGTCCTCGATGACGTCGTCGTCTGCGAGAACGTACCCGCCGATGCCGATGTGGGCGAATTGCTGCGCCAGGTGCGAGCCGCCACCACCCAGGCCGGCGAGACCGATCGTCGCGCCCCGCAACGTCTTGTCGCTCTCGTTCCCGAGGAAACTTTGTCGGTCAAGCCTACTCATTTCACGCTCCAGATCCGCAATGGGCTGCCCGCGACCGAGAACCTGTCGATCGATGCCGGCCTGTCATTCTTGCCGAACCACACCGCCCCTCGGGCAGCCGTGTTGCTGAGGACAACCGCGCCGTGCGGTCTCTGCGGAGTTACCTTGAAAAAGCCCGGGACAAACTTGTCGTTCTCACGCAGGTCGACCGGACTGAAGCCGGGGACACCACGGCCGCCATGTGTGTGCACATGAAAGATCGCACAGCCAACGTTCATGGAAACCTGAAGGGCTTTCCGTATGGCTTCCGGTCCCATCATTGCGCCGACTGACGGGTCGTCGAGGTAATCCTCGTCGGCCACAGGATGATAGTCGTAAGCAACGAGAATGAGGCCGGCCGCCGCCCACGACATGGCGGCCGTGACGAATCCTACGCGCTCAGAAGCGAAGGCATGCCGCCTGTGCAGGTCGGCTTGCACGGTGGCCAACAGGGTGGATGCGATCTTGAAATGGATCATCACTCTACCGCCCGAAGGTGTGCAAACAGCATGGCCGGCCATGGCAGCGTCGGCGCCACATCCTTGAACGATGGGGCCCACCAAGTACGAGAAACGACGCTGTGCTGTGTCCAGTTTGCGCCCTTTCCGGAGATCTTCCGCTCGAAGAACAGCCGCGTCACATAGCCGGTATGGAATGCCGGAAAGAGGAGCAACTGCATGGTCGTCATCACACCACCAGCTCGGAAAGAGGCGGCCGGAAGATAGGCTGCGGCGACGCCGCCCTCGCGAACGAGGACGGCATCGGGATAGATTGCCTTGAGGGCGGCAAACTGCTCCTGGTCCGACATCTTACGACGAACCCCCACCGGGCACCTGGCTGACGAAGCGCATGCCCTTCTTGATGCGGATGGTCTCGCCGGGCTTGAGCGGCACGAGCATGTTGTGCTCGTCGATCAGGTTCAGCAGATACCCAGCCGGCACGTCGAAAGCGGCGATCAGTTGCTCAGTCGTGTAGCGTCCGCGCTTGAGGCGAACTTCCTCACCATCATAGAGCACCGTCACGTAGCCGCGCTCGACGCGAAAGTGTTCGGTACCGTGCTTCGAGAGCTCGACACGGTCGTCGGGTCCGAGTTCGCGGTCGCGGCCATCGCGTTCGAGGATGATGACGTGATCCTCGTCGATGCCGGCGATCTCGCGCAGGTCCGTCTCGGCAATATCGGCGGCACCCCAGTCACAGCCGAGACCGGCGAGAGTGAACCGGAAGATGCGATCACCGCGGAACGCGCGGAAGACCTCCTCACCCGGCGAATCGAGCGCGACGGTTTCGTCGAGACCGACAGCCTGGCTGGCCTTGCCGATCAGCTGGACCAGAATGCACTCGTCAACCGGGAGGTAGCTAGCAGTCACCAGGACCTGGCGCGCGGTCGGGTCCTTGTCGTCAAGCGTGAACGCCTGGCCGTTGACCGTGAACCGCTTGCCCTTGTTGGCGCCCGCTTTGCCGGACGGCGCCACTCCGGAACTTTCAATGCTCATCTGTCTGCCCTTTCGAGGGAGTTGAACGGGTCTCATCGAGTGGCGACCCGTGCGAGCAAAGATGACTACGCTTGCTTGATTTGTCAAGCATCATCAAGCGTGCTTGACACACTTAGCAGATAGGCTTACAATACAAGAGGTTGAAGGAGGCTCTTATGCCAAAGGAGAAAGCGACTGAGACGAACACGCCCAAACCTGCCAGACCATCGCTAGGCACGTTTCTGATGACGATCCGAACCGGCAAGAACCTGACCCTGCGTCAGGTCGAGGAGGGGACCAACCGGGTCGTGTCCAATGCCTATTTGAGTCAGATCGAAAACGATCGCATCCAGCAGCCCTCGCCGAACATGCTGCTTGCCCTCGCCGACCTTTACGACATCGACTACGGGAACCTCATGGAACTCGCGGGCTATGTCACACAGACCAAGACCCGGACGGCAGGCGCACGACACGGGAGAGCCGCAACCTTTGCGGATCAGAATCTGACGGACGAGGAGGAAGCCAAATTGCTTGAGTACCTCGGCTTCCTGCGTCACTCGAAGAAATAGAACCATGCCCCGGTCCGATGATAGCACTCTCGATGAGGCGGGCCGCAGAGCCGTAGAGGCGCGCGCCAAGGCGGCGCTAGACAGGGCTGGGGCATGGGACCGCTATCCGACACCGGTCGACGACGTCGTGGCCGCCGCCAATCTGAAGGTGGCGGTCTCAAATGCGTTCGACCTCAATCACATTGTGTCGTTCCTTGCTGACAAGGCAGCCGATGCCGCCAAGATACTGAAATCGGCGCTCTCCAAGATCTGGGGCGTGCTCGACGTCGAAGACGGGATCATCCACATCGACGACTCTGTCACCAAGTCGCGCCAGGCCTTTCTTAAGCTGCACGAGACGGGTCATCACGAACTCCCGACGCATCGCCGGCTATTCAGGCTGTTTCAGGACAGCGAGAAGACACTCGACCCCGCGGTTGCCGACCTCTTCGAGCGCGAGGCCAACAACTTTGCTCGGTACGCCCTCTTTCAGGGGAACCGCTACGGGTCGATGGCCGCGGACATGGCGATGGCGATCAAGACGCCGATGAACCTGGCCTCGAAGTTCGGAGCATCGATCTATGCGGCCTGCCGGGAGTTCGCGCGCACGAACCACCGGGAGTGCCTGGTTTATGTCCTTGAGCCCGTCGAGTTCGTGCCCGGCGACGGTTTTCGGGCCGTCGTTCGACGTGCGGAGCCGAGCCCGAGCTTTCGCGCCCATTTCGGTGAGCCTAGGGTGCTGGAGATTACACCGGACCATCCGCTCGGGCGCGTTGTTCCCATCGGGCGCAAGCTAACCAAGCCAACACCGATGCGCGTGCGCGACCTCAACGGGGAGCAAGTCGACGTCATCGCCGAGGCGTTCGATACGACGCATAACATTATCATCCTGCTCTATACCGCCCGCACGCTCAGGCCAGAAACAGTTGCGATGAAGGTAGGTTAGTCCACTGGTTTTACTAGTCCTGATAGATACTTACTAGCATGATGGGCTGATTTTTTCAGATGTGTAGATTTTCGTCCACTGTCGGGGTATCGTAGATCCGATTGACCATGGACCACACATGCCCAACTCGACGACGAAGCTGGAAACCGACCTTGTCACGCTTGCCCGGATCGCCCTTTCGGGTCGGCCGCAAGACGTGCAGCAGATCCTCTATCGAATTTCGCGCTCACATCGCGAGGCGCTACCCGAACTGGCGAACGCATTGAACGAACTGCTGCGCGTGGTGCCTACGCGACAGTCGCCCTTGCGCAAGCATAGCGAGGTCGCGTTACCCGTCGACGTCGACACACGCTTCCAATTGCTGAGAGTCGAGGAGCATCCGGAGCTCGACCACGAGCCGATCTTCGTGTCCGCGCTGCGGGAGCAGCTGATGCGGTTGGTCGACGAACGGACCCACCTCAAGGAACTGTTGGACGCGGGGCTTGAGCCCGCGCGGTCGGCAATATTCACGGGGCCGCCTGGTGTCGGCAAGACGATGGCTGCCAGGTGGATCGCCCGTATCCTTGGCCGGCCGTTGCTAATCCTTGACCTCGCCGCGGTGATGAGCAGCTATCTGGGTCGCACGGGCACCAATCTGCGCTACGTCCTCGACTATGCAAAATCGTTGGACTGCGTCCTGTTGCTCGATGAGATCGACGCCATTGCCAAGCGCCGCGACGACCAGGCCGAGATCGGCGAACTCAAGCGCCTTGTCACGGTGCTCATCCAGCAAATCGACGACTGGCCGTCCTCAGGGCTCCTCCTCGCGGCAACCAACCATGCCAACCTTCTCGATCCGGCAATCTGGCGGCGCTTCGATATGGTGGTGGAGTTCCCGCTCCCACGCGAAGACGCGATCATGGCGATGCTTCGGTCTACATTGCCGGCGGAGATCGGCGATGATTGGTTCAACGTTCTTTCTCTAGCGCTCGAGGGTCAGTCCTTCAGCGAAATCGAACGCGCGCTCAAGCAGGCGCGCCGCGCCGCAGTAGTCACCAAGACAGACCTGGTCGATCATATTGCTGCAGTAGTCAGAAACCCCAGCCAACCGAAGGCCCAGCGCATCGCTGTGGCAAAGGCATTGGTTACGCGGGGGCTCGCGTCGCAACGCCGAGCCCACGAACTGACGGGTATCTCCCGCGACACAATGCGAGCGCATGCCGATACGCCCGTACGTCGCCGAAGCAAACAGGGGAGCAGCGATGGCCAAGCTTAACTACCTTCTGGGGAAGGGCGAGCGGCTCACCAACGCGGTGACGATCAAAGGGGGGCCGGTGGTCAAGGAACCGCCTTACACTTTCGCTCAGGTGAAGCACCGGGTTGCGCCGATGGTGGAACGGGCAGTGAGATCGATCGACTTGCTGCCCGCTGCCGCGTGCCCCGACGACAGAGCCGTGGCATCGGTGACGCTGAACCCCGAATACCTCGCCAAGAGCTACTATCCGGCCGAACTCATTCGTAGTGCGGGGCTGACGGCAGTTGGCAGCCGACCCCGTCGCATCACGCCTCAGGGGCGCTCAAGGGGCCGCGCTCCTGAGGAAACAGTGACGACTGAATTCTTCGTCATGGGGACGCGTGAGAATTTTCGCCGATGGTCGCGAATCGTTCCGGGGCTCAACGAGGGCTCACGCGTCTCGGACGACCTGATGACTGTCGAAGAGGTCGCGGCGCCGGCAGTGCGTGACAAGATCAAGGGCACGCTACCGGAGTCCGGAGATGCGGTGCTCGAGGTGGTCCTACATGCGGATGCGTTGGGGGGCGACCATTTCATGCTGCCGGCGTTCCGCCACTACATCGCCGGCCTCGGCATCGATCAGGAGCTCGAGCGCAAGTTCTACGCGGGCGGTCTCTGTTTCCTGGAACTCGACGCGCCGGTTCAACTGGTGGAGCAGATTGCGACCTTTGCGCCGGTGCGCGCTCTGCGCGAAATGCCGAAACTTCGTATCCTGCGCCCCGCGGTGCGAACGTCGGGCATCGTTTCGGAGCCGATCGAGCTGCCGACCGAAGCCGCACTCGATCCCAGCCTCAAGGTCGCCATATTTGATGGTGGCATTCCCGATCAGCACCCGATCACGGCATGGACTGCACCTGTGGCCCAAGGAGTTGGGCGTGGTCACCCGGATCTCGCGCGCCACGGCCTTGGTGTCACGTCAGCATTTCTTTTCGGCCACTTGACACCGGGCGTCACTGCCCCACGTCCGTTCGCCAATGTCGACCACTACCGCGTGCTCGACCTCGATCCCAGCCAAAACAAGTACGAACTTTACGAAGTCCTCGCCCGAATCGACCACGTCCTCGCCACGACGCCCTACGACTTCATCAATCTGAGCATTGGGCCTGAGCTGGCCATTCAGGACGACGATGTACACGCCTGGACCGCCGTTCTGGACGATCGCCTTTCTCGAACGGACACCTTCGCTACCGTTGCTGTTGGCAACGGCGGAGAAGGAGATGAGAGCGCCGCTCTAAATCGCATTCAAGTTCCTTCCGACTGCGTCAACGCAATCTCGGTGGGGGCCGCTGATCGCCCCGACGCGGGCTGGCGGCGAGCTCCCTACAGTTCGGTTGGCCCTGGACGCAGCCCAGGACTCATGAAACCCGATCTCGTCGAATTCGGCGGATCGATCGAGCGCCCCTTCCTGGTTCTCTCTGACGGTTCGATCCCCTTGCTCGAGCCTACGGGCGGCACATCGTTTGCATCGCCAAGCCTGCTGCGCCTGGCCACCGGCGTCCGCGCTCATCTTGGGCCAAACATAGGCCTGCTGGCGGTTCGTGCGCTGATGGTCCACGGAGCAGAAATTGCTGATCACCCAAGGCGGGAGGTCGGGTGGGGTCGGGTGCCTCGAACGATCGATGAGATCATCCTGTGCGACGATGACACCGTGCGCGTGATCTATCAGGGCGAAATTTCCCCGGCCAAATCGGTGCGGGCATTGATACCCCTGCCCGCGGAGCCGCTGAGCGGCATGGTCGAGATCGGCGCGACGCTCTGTTATAAGTCGCTGACCGACCCTCATCATCCGGGGAACTACACGCGTGCAGGTCTGGACCTCACTTTTCGGCCGCACGAGAGCAAGCGGCGCGAAGAGAAACAGACGCACGCGAACACGAAGAGCTTCTTCGGCGACCCGGGCATCGAACGTGGGCAAACGTCACTAAGTCGTGCAGGCTTCGAATGGGAAAACGTCCAACACGCGCACCGGCGCTTCAAGGCGGCAACGCTCAATAGCCCGTGTTTCGACATCCACTACAATGCTCGGCTCGAGGGGCGAGGGTTTGAGCCGGAAGAGCAGTTGCCTTACGCGCTTGTGGTGACTGTTCGGGCAAGGAAAGTCCCTGATCTCTATGATCGCGTTCTTCGTCGTTGGGGTACGACCCTGGAGGCGATGCGACCGGTCATCGACATACCGGTCCGGACGTAGTGGGCCTGTGAGGCCACGTTGGACCTGGAAGTTACTCGGCCTGCAGCAGACCGCACCATGCCTAGAGCCACGGCCTTCGTTGTCGCTAAAGGCGCTACGATCCATAGCCGAACAATGTGGACAATCCGGACATTTTGCACTATCTATGCTGTGAAACGTTGGAGGCGGTGATGGTCGCAACAGCTCGCAAGCCCGGAACCAACATACAGCTCAATGTGAGCCGCGCAGCGGTTTCCGACATTCTCGATGTGCTGGCCCGACACAATCCGGGCGTTCCAAAGGCTGCCTTGAAGGGCAAGAGCAAGATTGTCGCCGTGGTTGCGGCGGCTGCCGTGCGCCTTTCCGAGGAGCAGCAGCGGCGCATCCTGGCGCACGAGAAGGTGCTCGGTAAGGCTATGGAAACTGTCGTCGCCGACCTTGCCGGCGAGCGCCCTGATGAACTTCTAGGGGTTGGGGCCGACAAGGCCGTTGAGGTCAGCGAGGGTGAGGGCATGGGCGATCTGCTGGAGGAGGCGGAAGGCCGTCGACGGCTCGCGATGATCGCGGAGCCAGTTCGCCTCGAAGACTGGGCCGGACCGGTCGCCGGACCGAGTGAGATCGAACGCAAGTTCGGCACACGGCGGTCCACCCTCCACGAGTGGCAGAAGCGTGGAGCGGTGATCGGCCTCCTGAGGGGTGAACGCAAACATGTTTTCCCTCTCGCGCAGTTCGTCGATGGCCGGCCGATCGAGGGCATGTCCGACGTCGTACGCGTGATCGGCAATCCCCGCGCAGCCTGGCAGTGGCTGATCCAGCCCAAGCCGAGCATTGGAGGGGCTCCGCTCGAGCGCCTAAAGAAGGGACACGTCTCTCAAGTGGTCGACGCTGCAGAACGCGACTTCGGCTGACCGTGAAGCTGGACCCCAAAGTTGTCGCGGAACTCGCCGTTCCGTTCCGCCCTTCGGCCTATTTGCGCGTCATGCCGAAGCTCCATGCCACCACGCCTCTTGGCATGGGCTTTGGGCAGACGCGTTTTTCCCCTCCCGACCATTCGTTCAAGGTCCTCTACATCGCGCGAGACATCGCCACGGCCATTGCCGAGACGATCATTCGGTGTGTTTCGGCGTGCAAGTTTGACCCCGTTCGGCTGGGGATCGGCGTGCAACTTTGACCCCCTGACCGATGCGGTCAGACTGCCTGTCCTGGAAGCGGA
>JAYRZA010000015.1:0-105463 GCA_041916695.1 Devosia sp.
AGCCGGCCGAAATCGACCACGACGCACTTCTGCCGATCGTCGCGATATCGTCCTGATGGCGGTAACGGAACGGCCCGACGCTGCGCCGGGCGGCTGGCGTTTGCGCTCTCGATGACCTATTGCGGACCGGTGCCTTGCGGCGCCGCGCCGGCCGGAGGGGCCGGTGAAACCAACTCCCGGGTCCGCGAGTTGGAGAGACGGTGAGGAGACCACCCATGAAGCTGCTGCCGTTCGCCTGCCTGTTCGCCACACTTGTCGCCGCGATCCCCCCGGTGCGGGCGCAGGATACCCCCGCCTCGGTCGTCGAGGGGCAGCAGCCTTTCACCCAGAGGGTGCTGACCAGCGGGCTCGAGGGGCCATGGGAGCTGACCTGGGGTCCGGACGACTGGTTGTGGGTCACCGAGCGCACCGCCGGGCGGATCACGCGAATCGACCCGCAGACGGGGGAAAAGCGCGTGGCGATCGACATCCCCGAGGTGCAGGCGCCGGGCGGGCAGGACGGGTTGCTCGGCATGGCGCTGCATCCCGAGCTGCTCAAGGGCACCGGCAACGACCATGTCTTCGTGGTCTACACCTATCGCGACAAGTCGCGGGGCGGCGATCCGACGGTCAAGGACCCCTTCAGTCCTTACCACGACCTCTACACCAAGGTGGTGCGGCTGACCTACGATGCGGCGACCCAGGCCCTCTCCGATCCGGTGGACGTGCTGGCCGGGTTGCCGGCCAGCAACGATCACAACTCCGGCCGGCTGAAGATCGGCCCCGACGGCAAGCTCTACGAGACCATCGGCGATGGCGGCAAGGACCAGCTCGGCAACTGGTGCCTGCCGATCGAGGCGCAGCGCCTGCCCACCGCCGAGGAGCTGTCGGCCGGCGACTATATCGCCTACCAGGGCAAATCCCTCCGCCTCAATCTCGATGGCACGATCCCGGACGACAACCCCGTCATCGACGGGGTGCGGAGCCACGTCTTCACCTACGGCCACCGCAACATGCAGGGCATCGATTTCGGGCCGGACGGAACGCTCTATGCGTCCGAGCAGGGCCCCAAGACCGACGACGAGGTCAACATACTCGTGCCGGGCGGCAACTACGGCTGGCCGCACGTGGCCGGGTTCCGCGACGACAAGGCCTATCAGTATGCGCGCTGGGCCGAGGCGACGACGCCTTGCGGGCAGCTGCAGTTCAACGACATCGAGATCCATCCCTCGGTGCCGCGCGACGACGAGACGGCGTGGCCGCAAGACTTCGTCGAACCGCTGGCGACGCTCTTCACAGTGCCCAGCGACTGGGACTTCACCGACCCGACCTGTCGCGGCATCGACTTCATCTGCTGGCCCACCGTCGCCGCCTCGAGCATCGAGGCCTACAGGCCGCAAGAGGGAGGGATTCCCGGCTGGACGAACTCGCTGCTGGTCACCACCCTCAAGCGCGGTTCGCTCTATCGCTTGCCGCTCACGGCCGACGGCAACGCGCTGAGCGGCCCGATCGAACGCTACTTCCAGTCCGAGAACCGGTTCCGCGACACCGCCACCTCGCCGGATCGCCGGACCATCTACATTGCCACCGATCCGGGTGGCCTGGCCGAAAAGCTCGGTGGCGGTACCACCACGACCATGCGCAATCCGGGTGCCATCCTGGTGTTCAGTGCCACCGATGCGGAGGGCGAACGGCCGGGCGCGGCGTCGGACGGATCGGATCCCGGTCCCGCCATCGCCACCGGCGGCGGACAGATGCCTGTCTTCACCGCTGCCCAGGCGGACCGTGGCGAGGTCGCCTACCTCGCCAACTGCGTGTCCTGCCACGGGCCTGGCCTGACCAGCGCCAACTACGGAACGCCGCTCGCCGGAGCCTATTTCGACGACAAGTGGCGCGGCAGGAGCCTCGCGGCGCTCTATACCCACCTGCACGACCGCATGCCGCCGTCGCGGCCTGGGAGCCTGTCGGACCAGGCCTATGCCGACCTCCTCGCCTACATTCTGGAGGTCAACGGCCTGGTGCCCGGTGCCGCCGAGCTGCCCGCCTCGATCGGCGCCCTCGCCGAGATGACCATCCCTGCCGCCGACGATTGATGCAACGGCGTCAACCCACGGATTTGCCTACCCTATAGGCAATCCGGGGGGCTGCCGCGGCGGATCACCGAAATCGTTTTCACAATGCGTGCTATCTGTCATACCAGTTGTTGACAGCGTCGAATGCGACGTGCAACGGTCGCTGAAAATCGGGAGTTTTCGGGCAAGCCTCGCAGAAGGCGCTCGAGTAGAGGGGATCAGGCAAAGCGTCGCAGCCAGAATGGTCGTCCGCGGGGCGGCTGCGTTGTCTGCACGCGGGGACGCGGGACTGCCCTGTCCGGGCAGGGTGCGTTCTACGTGTCCGGGCGGAACTGGTTGCAGGGGCAGATCGTGCGGTCGCGTCCGAACCTGCTGCGCTTGTGGGCGGAAAACGGTTCGCCGGACCTGGTGTTCCTTCAGACGGGTCGCTGACCCGTCGACGTTCATATTGCCCGCCGGTCAGGCGCGGCCGAACTCCGGACGGCCTCGCCGCCCGGCGAGATGAGGGGAGTTCTGGGCCGCGAGGGCCGCCCATCCGAAACAGTGCCTCAGGCGGGGCATGCAAAATTCCAACGACAGTCAAGGGAGAATCTGTCCATGGCAAAACTGAAGTTATTGGCGGCCGCGTTTGCGGCACTGGCGCTGGCGGTATCGCCACTCGCCGTCGTGGCGCAGGACGCGGCGCCCGCCACCGAAATCACGCCGGCCACGCCGCTGCCGGATCTGCCGCGCAACCAGGAGCTGATCCTGGGCTGGTCGATCACCTCGCCGATCGGCGTGACCAATCCGTGGGCCATCCCCGGCTACACCCATCAGGAAGGCAACGTCCTGATGTGGGAGCCGCTGATGTACTTCGGCATCTTCTCGGACAAGGAAATTCCGTGGCTGGCCGACAGCATGGAATACACCAATGCCGACTTCACCAAGCTCGAGATCAAGCTGAACAAGGACGCCAAGTGGAGCGACGGCACCCCCGTGACCTCCGCCGACGTGGTGTACACGTTCGAAGGGCAGATGAAGAACGAGAAGCTGCCCTATCACGCCCATTTCGACCAGTTCGTGGCCTCCGCCACCGCCGTTGACGACCTGACGGTGGAAGTGGCGTTCAAGATCCCGGCCCCGCGCTTCAAGTTCGAAGTGCTGACCGAGAAGTTCGACACCGGTATCCCGATCGTGCCGAAGGCGTGGATGGAGGCCCAGGCCGACTACAATGCGGCCCCGGGCGGCATCGACATCCCGCACTCGGGCCCCTACGACCTCGTGGCCTGGAACGCCAACCAGAAGATCTACAACCTGCGTGACGACTGGTGGGCCGTGACGGCCGGCCGCATCGCGGCTCCGGCGGTCAAGCGCGTCATCTATGTCAATCTCGGTGGCCAGGTCGGCCAGAACATGGACACGATCGCCCAGCGCATCGTGAACAACGAGATGGACTCTGCCCTCGACATGCGCTCGTCGGTGATCGGCAACATCCTTGCCCAGAACCCCGAGATCACCACGCATGCCGGCAACGAGTCGCCGTACGGCTATCTCGACTGGTGGCCGAACTCGCTGTGGATGAACACCCAGCTCGAGCCCTACAACGACCCCAAGGTCCGTCGGGCAATGAGCCTCGTGATCAATCGCGAGCTCATCAACGAGGTGCTCTACGAGGGCGCCGAGATCGCCACGATCTACCCGTTCCCGCTCTACCCCGGCCTGCAGGCCTTCGCCGACTCGCCTGAAGTCAAGGCGCTCGAGGAGAAGTACCAGCCCGGCCTGTACGATCCCACCCAGAGCGAAGCGCTCATGGCCGAAGCCGGCTTTGCCAAGAACGGCGACGGCCTGTGGGAGAAGAACGGCGCCACCGTCAACGCCACGATCCAGGGCTTTGAAGGCATCCATTCCGACATCGTCCCGATCCTGGTCGAGATGCTGCGCAATGGCGGCTTCGATGCCTCGGTGAACTTCGGCACCGACGCTTACCAGAACATGGCGGACGGCACGGCCGGTCTGTACATGTTCGGCCACGGCGCGTCCCTCAAGGACCCGTTCGAGGCTCTGAACCTGTTCCACGGCAAGTACTCCGCCTCGATCGGTACCTCGGCCGGCAACAACCGGTTCTCGCGCTACAACAATCCCGAGTATGACGCCCTCCTCGACTCGATCGCTCCGCTCTCGTCGGAAGATCCGAAGTTCCATGAGGGTGCCGCCAAGGCGCTCGAGATCTACTGGCGCGACCAGATCGACATCCCGATCATCCAGTGGCTGCACCGCATCGCCTACAACCAGCACTACTGGAAGAACTGGCCGACGGCTGCCAATCCGGCCATGGGCACCAACGGCGCCTTCTGGGCGCAGACCGGCCTGCTGGTGGTCACCAGCCTGCAGCCGACCGGCGCCGAGTAAGACGGCACGCTTCGCGGGGGGCGCGTTCGGCGCGCCCTCCGACTTCCTGGAATTGCGGTGCCGGAGTCGCTCGCGTGAACATCAGGCTGATTGTCAAACGCCTTCTCTTTCTCGTCCTGGTGGTCTGGGCTGCGTCGACCATCGTGTTCTTCATCCCGCGGCTGTCGCCCCGCAACGCCATTCGCGAGCGCTTCGCGGAGCTGGCACGCATGGGGGGCTTCTCACCGGGCGACCTCGAGAAGATCATCGCCTCCTATACCCAGCAGTTCGGCCTCGATAAGCCGCTGTGGGAGCAGTACTTCAGCTACCTGGGCAATATCCTCCGGCTCGATTTCGGCTACTCGCTGCAACGCTACCCCTCGACCGTCGTCGACCTGATCATGCAGTCGATCCCGTGGACGCTGGGGCTGCTGCTCGTCACCACCATCATCAGTTTCGTCATCGGCAACCTGCTGGGCGCCATCGCCGCATGGCCGAAGGCGCCGCGCTGGACGCGCGCCGTGGCCACGCCCTTCGTGCTGCTCACGGGCGTGCCCCCCGTCATCATGGGCGTGCTGCTGCTGTTCTTCGTCGGTTTCCGGATGAAGCTGCTGCCGCTCGGCGGGGCCTACTCGATCGGTATCGTGCCCGACTGGTCGATCGCCTTCGCGCTCGACATGCTCAAGCACCAGATCCTGCCCGCCCTGTCCCTGATCCTCGGCTCGGTCGGCGGCTGGGTGCTGTCGATGCGCGGCATGGGCATCACCATCCAGGGCGAGGACTACGTCAATTTCGCCGAGCACAAGGGGCTCAACGGCGGCGTCATCTTCCGCGACTATTACCTGCGCAACGCAATGCTGCCGCAGGTGACCGGCTTCGCCCTCGCCCTCGGCACGGTGGTCACCTCGGCCATTGTGGTGGAGGGTATATTCGGGCTGCCCGGCATCGGTACCACGCTCAACAACGCCATTCGCTCCAACGATTTCCCGGTGATCTACGGGATCGTTCTGTTCATCACCATCGCGATCGCCGCGCTGATGACTCTGCTCGAGTTCATCTACCCGCTGCTCGACCCGCGCATCCGCCAGGAATAGGAGTCGGTCGTGGCCAACACAGCGCTTGCGCAAGGCGAAGTCCGCCAGCCCAGCAGCCTCGTGCTGCTGGTGCGCTATCTTCGCCGCAATTGGAGCCTCGGGATCGGCCTGTTGATCCTGCTCGGCCTCATCGCATTCACCGTCATCGGCTTCCTCGTCATCGACCCCAAGGACGCTTATCCGCTCGCTGCCGCCACCAAGAAGGCGCCGAGCCTCAAGTATCCGCTCGGCACCGATTTCTTCGGGCGCGACCTGTTCGCCGCCATGGTGGTGGGCATGTGGCAGACGGCGGTGATCGGCATCCTCGCGGGCGGCATCGGCACTGCGGTGGGCGTGGTACTCGGGTTCATGTCCGCCTATTTCGGCGGCTGGATCGACAGCGTCATCCGCACCGTCTGCCAGATCCTCACCCCGATCCCGGTGCTGCTGATCCAGGTGGTCGTCGCCGGTTCGCTCGACAAGCGCGACGTGACCTTTCTGACCATGGCCTTCATCGTTGCCATGCTCGCCTGGATGGGGCCGACCCTGGTGGTGCGATCGCAGGTGTTGACCATGAAGGAGCGCCAGTTCGTGGCGGTCGCCAAGCTGTCCGGCGTTTCGGACCTGGGCATCATCTTCAAGGAGATCCTGCCCAACCTGCTGCCGTTCATCGCGGCCGCCTTCGTCGGCCAGGTCTTTTCGGCCGTGTTCGCGTCCTTCTACCTTGCCGTGCTCGGTCTGGGGCCGCTGCGCGAGCCGCTGCTTGGCAACATCATCTGGGCCGCACAGGGGCAGGGCGCCTTCTTCAACGGCTGGTGGTGGTGGCCGATCGAACCGGCCGTCGCAATGATCCTGATCCTCGGTTCGCTCGCCCTGATCAACATGGGCCTCGACGAACTCGCCAATCCGCGCGTGCGCAGGACGGAATAGCCAATGAGCAGCACAGTCTCGACTGCCGGCGAGGCCGGCGCGCGCAGCGCCTTCACTGCGGCCGGGGCTCCTCCGGTCCTGCGGGTGGAGCATCTCGAGGTCACCTACTACACCGACCTCGGCCGGGCCAAGGCGCTCGACGATGTGACCTTCACCCTCGCGGCCGGCCAGAAGCTCGGCATGGTCGGCGAGTCGGGCTCGGGCAAGTCGACCATGGCGCTGGCCATGATGCGGATGATCAAGCCCCCGGGACGGATCGAGGCCGGCAAGGTCACCGTCGGCAGCACCGAACTGATGGGCCTCAGCGAAGAGCAGATGCGCAAGGCGCGCCTCAGCGAGATCGCCTACATCCCGCAGGGCGCGATGAACTCGCTCAATCCGGTGATCCGCATCGGTGCGCAGATGGTCGATGCCATCCGCTCCCACCTGCCCAACGAGTCGCGCCGCGCCATCGAGGAGCGTTGCACCCATGCGCTCCGCTCGGTCGATCTCGATCCCGGCGTCTTCCGCATGTATGCGCACGAGTTGTCCGGCGGCATGAAGCAGCGCGTCTGCATCGCCATCGGCATTCTGCTGCAGCCCAAGGTGATCATCGCCGACGAACCGACCAGCGCCCTCGACGTGGTCACCCAGCGCCAGGTGATGGAAACCATCGACCGCGTGCAGGACGAGATCAACGCCGCCGTCATCCTGATCGGTCACGACATGGGCCTGATGGCGCAGTTCGTCGACCGTGTCGCGGTGATGTATGCTGGCCGGCTGGTCGAGGTCTCGACGGTGCGCGAGATGTTCACCGAGCCCAAGCACCCCTACGCCCAGGCGCTGATCTCGAGCCTACCCAATCTCGACAACAAGGGCGTGTTCCAGGGCATTCCGGGGCTCGCGCCGTCGCTGTTGCGGCTGCCCGCCGGCTGCGCCTTCCATCCGCGCTGCGGCAAGGCGATGGACATGTGTCGCACGGCGCGGCCCGACACCCGGGTACTCTCCAGCGGCCGGACCATCACCTGCCACCTGTATGACGACGAGGCGTGAGCATGGCCAACCTGCTGGAACTGAAGAACGTCTCCAAGGTCTACTCGCGCGGGCTGATCAACGCCCAGGCGACGATTGCGCTGCAGGACATGTCGCTCACCCTCAGGGAGGACGAGCCGACGATCATGACCGTGGCCGGCGAGAGCGGCAGCGGCAAGACCACGCTGGCCATGCTGCTGCTCGGGTTCATCACCCCGACCACCGGCGAGATCATCTATCGCGGCAAGAACATCACCGCGCTGCAGGGCGAGGACCGCCTGGCCTACCGGCGTGAAGTGCAGGCGGTGTTCCAGGACCCGTTCGCCGTGTTCAACCCCTTCTACACGGTGGATCACCTGCTCACCGTGCCGATCCGGCGCTTCCGCCTCGCCCGTTCGAAGTCCGAGGCGCGCGGCAAGATGGACGAGGCGCTGACCGCCGTCGGCCTGCGCCCCGAGGACGTGCTCGGCCGCTTCCCGCACCAGCTCTCGGGCGGACAGCGCCAGCGCATCAACGTCGCGCGCGCCCTGTTGCTGAAGCCGCGCCTCCTTATCGCCGACGAGCCGGTGTCGATGGTGGACGCCTCGCTGCGCGCCAACATCCTCGAGACCCTGCGCAACCTGCAGCGCGACCACGGCGTGTCGATCATCTACATCACGCACGACCTGACCACCGCCTATCACATCGCCAAGTCGATCATCGTGCTCTATCGCGGCGGGGTGATGGAGGCCGGCGACGTCGATGCCGTGATCAAGTCGCCGCAGCATCCTTATACGCGGCTGCTGGTCGACTCGATCCCGTGGCCCAACCTCGAGCAGCGCTGGGGCGCGCATCCGATCATGGCGCGCGAGGCCGCCGGCGGGCGCAGCCACGGCTGCCCGTTCAAGTCGCGCTGTCCGCAGGCCATGCCGGTCTGCGATACGCGTCCGCCACTGTACGAGATCGATTCCCACCATACTGCCGCCTGCTACCTCTACGACAAGCAGCCGAAGGTGCAGGCCGAGCGCCTGTCGGAACTGCTGCCGGTATGACACGGACGGCCTGACGACATCCGCGCCGATCGGTCGAACCGGTCGTCGCTTCCTGCCAAGACCTTTGCGGACCAGAACCGATGCTCCAGATAGCCGAATTCATCTCGCCCACGCCGTCCCCCGTCTGGCGGCTCGCCCAGCAGTGCGGCGTGACGCTGGCCGTCGGTGGCCTGCCATTCGACACGCTGCAGGCCGGCGAGCGCGTCTGCGACCTCGCCCCGCTCACCCGTATGAAGCAGCGTTACGAGGAAGGCGGCTTCCGGATCGAGGTGATCGAGGCTCGCCCGCCGCTCAACAAGGCGAAGCGCGGGCTCCCCGGCAAGGACGAGGAGATCGATGTCGTCTGCGAGTTGCTGGTCAACATGGGCAAGCTCGGCATCCCCGTCTGGTGCTACGAGTGGATGACCGACTTCAACTGGGTGCGCACCAATTTCGCCACCCCCTCGCGCGGCGGCTCGGTGGTCACCAGCTTCAATGCCGACGACGTGCCCGACGACATCACCTCCAATCCGCCGATCAGCGAGGAGGAGCTGTGGACCAACCTCGAGTATTTCCTCAGGCGGGTGCTGCCGGTGGCCGAGCAGGCCGGCGTCAAGCTGTCGATGCATCCCGACGATCCGCCGATCACCCCGATCAAGGGCGTGAGCCGTATCATGCGCACGGTGCCCAATTTCCGCCGGCTGGTGGAGATGCTGCCGTCGGGCCACAACACCATCACCATGTGCCAGGGGAACTTCACCCTGATGACCGACGATCTGCCCGCGGTCATCCGGTCGTTTGCCGACAAGATCAGCTTCGTGCACTTCCGTGACGTGCGGGGTGTGCCGACGCGGTTCGAGGAGACCTGGCACGATGCCGGCAAGACCGACATGCTCGCCTGTATGAAGGCCTATCGCGAGATCGGCTTCGACGGCGTGCTGCGCCCCGACCACGTTCCCACCGTCGAGGGGGACAGCAACGAGAATGCCGGCTACTCGGCATTCGGCCGGCTCTATGCCATCGGCTATATCCGCGGCCTGCAGCAGGCCGTCTACGCCAACTAGGGACTAACCTGATGAAGATCGCGCTCACTGGCGGCAGCGGCGGCGTCGGCCGCGCCATCACCGCCGAGGCCCTGGCGCAGGGCCACACCATCGTCAGCATCGACCGGGTGGCCCCCGCCGATGCGCCGCCGCCGGGCGTCAGCTTCGTCGCTGCCGACATGGCCGAGTACGACAGGCTGGTCGAAGCCTTTGCCGGCTGCGACGCGGTCATCCACATGGCGGCCATTCCCTCGCCGGGCAATCACCCCGACCACGTCGTGCACAACAACAACGTGGTGGGCAGCTACAACGCCCTGCGCGCCGCGGCGGAGCAGGGGATCAAGCGCATCTGCCAGGCCTCCAGCGTCAACGCCATCGGACACTCGTACAGCCGCTTCCCGCGCTACGACTACCTGCCGATCGACGAGCAGCATCCGAACTACTCCGAGGATCCCTACAGCCTCTCGAAGTGGATCTGCGAGCAGCAGGCGGACTCCATCGTGCGGCGCTACGAGGGGACCCGCATCGCCAGCATGCGCTTCCACTGGGTGGTGCCGGATCGCGCCAAGGCGGCGTCCCACTTCACCCGGGACAGCGCCAGCCCGCGCAACCACCTGTGGGCCTACACCCGCTTCGATGCCGCGGCACGGGCCTGCCTGCTCAGCCTTACCGCCGATTTCGAGGGTCACGAAGCGTTCTACATCGTGGCGCCCGATACGACGCTCGACGTGCCGAGCCGCGAACTGGCGGCGCAGCACTTCCCCGACATTCCGATCCGCGGGGACCGGCAGGGCAATTTCAGCTTCTTCGATTCCTCCAAGGCCGGGCGCCTGCTCGGCTGGACGCACGGGTAACCGCCCCTCTCAGGTGGTCAGCACCCGGTGCAGCACACCCTTGAGGTGGCGGTCGAGCGCTTCGACCGCCTCCTCGGCCCGTCCCGCCTCGAGGGCGTCGATCACTGCGAGGTGCTCGCGCATCGACTGCACGGTGTTGGCCGGTCCCACCGCGTGTAGGTTGTGCAGCCGGATGACGTACATCTTCTGGGTCAACCGGGCGTAGATCGTGTCGACCTGGTCGTTGCCGAAGGCGTCGACGAAGCTCTCGTGGAACGCCGATTCGAGCTGCTTGACCGGCAGGCGGTAGGCCGACATCTCCGGGTTGGCCTCGACGAAGGCGATGATCGCGGCGTGCTCCCGCCGCATGCGGGCGATCCAGTCCCGTGACACCGAACGGGCGAATTTGCGCAGCCCTTCCTTCTCGAGCAGGCCGCGCAGCTGGAACGTGTTCCCGACGAACCGCATATCCGGATAGAAGATGGTGATGCCGACCTTGCGGCGCACCTTGATCATCCCCTCCGCCTCGAGCAGCGTCGTGGTTTCGCGCATCGGGGACAGCGAGAGGCCGAGGATTTCGCCAAGTTCCTCCTGCCTGAGCGTCTGACCCAGCCGCAGGCGGCCCTCGATGAGCGCCTCGAAGAAGCGGTTGTAGCCGGCATTGTCGATCCCACCGTTCACGCCGTTCCCCGCGGTTGTCCGCCTCGCTTCTAGCGGGGCGAGCGGACAAAGTCACTCGACCAAGGATGTGCAAGAGCAATCGTTGACAAGCATTATTAGCCGCATATACGCTTCCTGTCAGCGCTATTAAATATATCTAATCACCGGTTGGCGCTGCTGCCGCGCCTCTCGGCGGGCGCGCCGCCGGTCGGACTGGACCATTGAATCGAGGCCCCGCCGGAGGAACTCCGGTCGCGGAACGGCGGGGGCCTTGTGGATCGATCATGACCGAGCCTTGCGACAACGGCCCGGCGTGATCCGGAGGAGGAAAGACCCATGACCAAGACCACCAATGCCACCACCTGGTCGAGACGTCGCGTCCTGACCACCGCCGCGAGCGGTATCGCGCTTGCGGCGGCCAGCGGCCTGCCGATGCCCGCCATCGCCCAGGGCAAGAAGCTGACTTACTGGGGCGGGCTGATCTTCTCGGAGGATGCCAACAAGCTGCTCGTCGACACCATTACCGCCTGGGGTCAGGCCAACGGCGTCGAAACCGAAGTGGTGATGATCAACCAGAACGAGACGACCCAGAAGGTCTCAGCGGCCGTCGCCTCGAACTCGATGCCGGACGCGCTCGATGTCGGCCTCGACCTGCTGCTGCTGCTGTCGCGCCAGGGCGTGTTCTCGGTCATCGACGACGTCTACAACAAGGTGGGCGAGGCCAATGGCGGCTGGTTCGACGGGCCGGCCCGCGCCACGGACACCAGTGCCGTTGCCGGCGGACGCACCGGCGTGCCGTTCGGTGTCAACGGCAACCTGCTGCTCCGGCGCAAGGATCTGCTCGAGCCGGCCGGGTTCACCGCCGCGCCCCAGACGTGGGAAGAGCTGGTCGCCCAGGCCGTGGCGGTCAACAAGCCGCCGGTCTCGGGGCTCGGCCTCGCCCTGTCCAATGTCGGCGACGGCAACGTGCAGATCAACGTCATGCAGTCCTACGGCGGCCGCATCGCCGACGACGCCGGCAAGAAGGTCACCATCAAGTCCGAGGAGACGAGGGCCTATCTCGCCTGGCTCAAGGACGCCTGGGACAAGGGCATCTTCCCGCCCGGCAACACCACCTGGGACGGCGCCGGCGACAACCAGGCCTATCTGTCCGGACAGGCCGCGTTCATCGCCAATACCGGCTCGGTGGGCATAGCGGCCAAGAAGGACGACCCGGAGCTGTTCGAGGCCAGCGCGTTCTCCCCGCTCCCCGCCGGGCCCAAGGGCACGATCTCGCCGATCACCCCGCAGTCGCGCGTCGTCACCAAGTCGAGCGCCATGCAGGACGAGGCCAAGGCCCTGATCGAGCACCTCTCCAACCCCGATTTCATGAACGCCTACTTCGATGTGGCGATCTACGGGCCGGTGCTGAAGAACCAGGAGCAGCTCTCCGCGTTCGGCGGGCAGAACACCATCCTCACCGGCCTGCTCGGGCTGGCCAAGGCCGGCACGGCCCCCGCCTATCCCGACGTCTACAACGCCGCCTATGCCGATCTGTCGTCGAACTTCATCATCCCGAAGATGGCGCAACGCGTCGTCGTCGACGGCTGGGACTTCGACAAGGCCGTGGACGAGGCCCAGGCCCAGGGCCAGGCCATCTACGACAAGTACTGATCCCAGGAACCTCCCAAGGTCCGCGGGCGGCTCCGGCCGTCCGCGGTTTTCTCAAGCACGGACGAGGCCATGGCAGGCGCCGCCGGTCAGCAAATCGATCAGTCGGGCGCCCGGCGCCTGCGGGGCGGGACGCGGGTCCGGCTGTTCGCCTACCTGCTCGTCGCCCCGGTCGTCGTGCTGATCCTCGGCCTCGTCGCCTACCCGTTCCTGTTCGCCATCTGGGTGTCGTTCACCGACATGGTGATCGGCAGCGTCGGCAATTTCGTCGGCTTCAAGAACTTCGCCTACCTCGCCGGCACCGCGACCTTCTGGAGTGCCATCTGGAACACGGTGACCATCGTGCTGGTCTCCGATGTGCTCAAGCTCGGCATCGGGCTGGGACTGGCGCTGCTGGTGCACCAGCATCTGCCGGGACGCGGCCTGTTCCGCTCCTTCCTGATGCTGCCCTGGGCGATGCCGGCCTTCGTCGCCTTCCTCACCTGGCGCGTGCTGTACCAGCCGATCGGCGGCGGCATCAACCTCGTCCTCACCCAGACCGGCATCTACCCGCAGGTCGTCGACTGGCTCGGCCAGCGCGCCACCGCCATGGGCGCGGTGATCACCGCGTCGGTGTGGCGCGGCTTCCCGTTCTGGTTCGTCTCGATTCTCGCGGCGCTGCAATCGGTGCCCAGGGAGCTCTACGAGGCGGCCATCGTCGACGGCGCCAACAGCTGGCAGCGGTTCTGGAACGTCACCCTGCCCGGCATCATGCCGGTGATCATCGTCACGACACTGCTGAGCTCGATCTGGACCGCCAATGGCTTCGAGCACGTCTGGCTGCTGACCGCCGGCGGCCCGTCCGACGCGACCATGGTGTTCCCCGTGCTTGCCTATTACGGCATGCAGACCCAGCGCATCGGCGAGGCCGCCGCCGTGTCCGTCTACATGCTCCCGGTTCTCGCCATCCTCGTCATCTTCGCCACCTCGCTGATGATGCGGCGGGAGGACTGAATGGCGGCACTCGCCGAACCGACGAATGTGGACGCGGCTGGCGCCGGAGCGGCGCGGCGCCGCCTCGTGGTCGGCCGCGTCCTCAGCTATGCGACGCTGATCGTCGCGGTGCTGCTGGTGCTGTTTCCCATCTACTGGATGGTCATCACCTCGCTCAAGCTGCCGCGCGAGATCTACCGGGTGCCCTCGCTCTGGCCAAAGACCTTCACGCTCGACAATTTCACCAAGCTGCTGAGCGATGGCGGCTTCCTCATCGCCATCCGCAACAGCCTGATCGTGGCGACCATCGTCACGCTGATCTCGGTGATCATCTCGAGCTTTGCCGCCTACTCGATGGTGCGTTTCCGCTACCGCTTCCGCGGCGTCATCGGTCGGCTCATCCTGTTCGCCTACCTGACGCCGGGGTCGCTGCTGTTCATCCCGCTCTCGATCGTCATGGCGCAGCTGCGGCTGGGCAATTCGCTGGTCGGGCTGATCCTCGTCTACCTGACGTTTTCGCTGCCGCTCTCCACCTGGCTGCTGCAGGGCTACTTCCGCGGCGTGCCGCGCGAACTCGAGGAGCAGGGCATGATCGACGGACTCAGCCGGTTCGGTGCGCTGATTCGCATTGTGCTGCCGCTCTCGGCGCCGGGCATCGCGGCGGTCGCCATCTTCACCTTCACAGGGGCGTGGAACGAGCTGCTGTTCGCGCTCGTCCTCATCACCTCCGAGAGCCAGCGCACTGCGCCGCTTGCGCTCAACTATCTGATCACCAGCGACGTGCTGCCCTGGGGCCCGCTGATGGCGGGCGCCGTCATCTCCTCGGTGCCGCTGATGATCCTGTATTTTGTCGCGCAGCGCTTCATGGTCGCCGGCATGACCGAAGGGTCGGTCAAGGGCTAACCGCACACTCCAACGCCACCAAGGAACGAAGAGACGATGGGTATCAGGGTCGCAGTAGGGCAGTTTCACGAACTGACCGAGGAGAGGCTGCGTTTTGCCGCGCAGATCGGCGCCACCGGGTTGCAGATGAACAACCCCACGCTGCCCGGCGATACGCGCTGGGAGCAGAAGGACGTCCGCGCCCTCGTCGACAAGGTCGAGGCGGCGGGGCTCAAGTTCGAGGCCATCGAGAACGTCCCGACGCATTTCTATCACAAGGCCATGATGGGCCTCGAGGGTCGCGACGAGCAGATCGAGAACTACCGGGCGACGATCCGGGCCGTGGCGCGCGCCGGCGTGCCGGTGCTCGGCCTGCATTTCATGCCCAACTCGGTGTGGACCACCGACCGCAACGGCACCACCCGCGGCGGCGCCACCGCCCGCCAGTTCGACATGGCGGTGGTCGAGGCCAATGTCGACAATCTCGAGCTGCTGCGCTCGTTCATGCCGACGACGCTCGGCCGCGCCTCCTCGATGCCGCTGTTCGGCAAGGATGGTCCGGTGATCACCGAGGACCAGATGTGGTCCAACTACACCTACTTCATGAAGGCGGTGCTGCCGGTCGCCGAAGAGGAGGGGCTGAAGCTGGCGCTGCACCCCGACGATCCGCCGGTCCCGATGCTGGGCGGCGTGGCGCGCCTGTTCTACAAGCCCGACAACTTCAAGAAGGCCTACGACCTGGTCGGTCGCTCCGAGTCCTGGAGCCTCGATCTCTGCCTCGGCTGCTGCTCGGAGATGACCGGGGGCAGGAAGAACGTCACGGAGATGATCGAGTATTTCGCGCCCAAGGGACGCATCTCGTACATCCACTTCCGTGACGTGAAGGGGACGGTGCCCGATTTCACCGAGTGTTTCATCGGTGACGGCAACTTCGATCCGGCCGAGGTGATCGCCCTGCTGGCCAGGACGGGGTTCGACGGCTTCCTGCTCGACGACCACGTGCCCAAGATGGATGGCGACAGCGACTGGAACCACCGGGGCCGCTCGCACGCCATCGGCTATATGCAGGGCCTGATCCGCATGTACGAGTTCATGTCGAAGGCCTGACGGGCTTCGACCGGACGGCTATCGGGCCTCGCCGAGCTTTTCGCGCAGGGTGCCGCCGGTCGCATGGGCGATGTCGTCGATGCGCAGCCGCTGCTCGACGAAGCGCATGACCAGCCTGTCGGCATATTGCGCCTTGCCCGGGTCGCGATAGCCGAAGGCGATGATCACTTCGGGGGCGTCGGCGGTGCCGCTGGCGCCCACCGGCATGCAGGTATTGGCGTAGTCGGCGCTGCTTTGCCACGGGATCGCGGTGGCGGCATCGGCCCCTTCCGGCAGGTGCCGGGCGACGAGTGCCGCCAGTTCCGGGGTCAGGATGGCGAGGAACGGCGCCATGTCGCCGCTCAGCCGGGCGGCACAGTAGATCGCGCCAACCTGGCCCGAGGTCAGCGACAGGGCTGTGGCGGGGGTGGCGATGAGCGCCGTTGCGGCGACGGCGATGGGGAGGGTCAGCTTCATGGGCCACTCATGCCACGCCCCGGCGGCGGCCGCACCTATTTCACGCATCGGCCGGCTCAATCGGGCAGTACCGTGATCGTCAGGTTGCGATAGGCGACGGGGTTGCCGTGGTCCTGCAGGACGACGTGGCCGGTGGCGATGGTGCCGTACTCGGGCAGGGCGCCGAACTTGCTCTGCGCCACGCGTCGCTTCCACTCGGGCGAGCCGATCTCGTAATCGAGCACCCGGTTGCCGTTGAGCCAGTGCTCGACGCGATTGCCGTTCACCACGATGCGCCCGCTATTCCACTCGCCCACCGGTCTGGTGAAATCGGTCGAAGGCGCGAACAGCGCATAGGTGCTGGCGGCCGAGGTCAGCGGCGACCTGCCGTCGGCGTGCCCGGCATTGTCGAGGATCTGGTACTCGGCGCCGGTCTGGTAAGGCGCGCGGAACGCCTCGCTGCTGCGATAGATCACGCCGGAATTGCCGCCGGCCGAAATGCGCCAATCGAAGCTCAGCTCGAAATTGTGGAAAGTCTCGACGCTGACCAGATCGCCGCCGCCGGGGGTGTGTTCGATCACGCCGTCGCGGATCGTCCACTGCGGGGGAATGCCCGTGCCGCGCCAGGCCCGCCACTCGGCCAGCGGCCGCGCCTCGTCCGCCGGCGCGGGCCCGATCGACACAGCAAGGATGGCCAAGAGGGCGGCAAGGCGCATCGGCTTCTCCTCCTCGCGACGACGCAGTGTTCGCCCGTCGCGACGCGTGCCCCGGGGAGCATGCCCGGCGGGCATCCAGGGTTTACTTTCATCGCGGACAGGTATCATTCTTCCCCATGGGCATGGACGAGAAAAGGGGCGCTGTTGGCGCGCCCGGTTCCG
Organism: Devosia sp.; assembly: GCA_041916695.1. Taxonomy (GTDB): domain Bacteria; phylum Pseudomonadota; class Alphaproteobacteria; order Rhizobiales; family Devosiaceae; genus Devosia_A. Next base: position 16,903 of record JAYRZA010000015.1, read on the forward strand.
TCGGGAGACCGTCCCGCCCCCGCCCTGAACCGGAGTCTCGAACAATTTCGTCGATGCCAATATCCTTCATTGGAGTTCCAAGGGATCGTCGCTGCTAACCTGCCCGCTAGGGTTGCCCGGAGAATGTCGGCGGCCGATTAATGGATTGACAAGACAACAGCTTGTGGCCTGGTGACAGGCAGCGACGGGGGAATGATGGCACAGACGGATACGGCAGGAAGTATGGCAAGCGGCTCGCGGAGCGGGGTTGGGGTAGGGGTCTGGATCTTCCGAGTCCTGCTCGTCGCCGGCGCCGCTTTCATGGTCTACACGTGGTTCCAGCCGTGGTGGAGTGCCGACATTGCCGTCATCAAGGGCGAGAACGACATGGTGCTGCACCCATGGGGGGTCGAGGCGGTCTCCCAGGTGCGCAATAACACCGACACCGCCCAGTTCGACATGCCCTTCTTCTTCGCCCCGCTGATGTGGATCTACCTCGGCGTCTGCATGCTGCTGCTCGCGGCCAGCCTGTTCATCACCCGCCGGATCAAGATCGGGCCGATCGGCCTGCCCGTCGCGGTGATCCTGATCGCGTTTGTCGGCCTGTCCTACATGGCGGCACTCGGCATCGCCTACGGCATCGGAACGCTGAGGTCCGGCTGGGCCGGGGCCAACTTCATCGGCAAGTCGTCGATCCTGCAGGCCGAGACGGGCACCAAGATCAAGATGGTCTCCGATCTCGAAATCGGGTTCTGGCTGTCGCTTGGCGCGGGTGGGTTCCTGACCTTCCTGGCGCTGATCCGCGGCCTGTTCGTCCGCAAGCCGAAGCAGGCCTGAGGCACCCGCTCGGGCAGGGGACCGCCCGCTTCGGCAGACGCCGGAACATCGCTGCGGAAGATGGGAACGCACTCCGGCCTCCGGGGTGCGTTCATCTGTCACGTGGGTCCTGCAGCGGTCCGGCGGTGGCGGTTGCGCGGCCTCCGGGCCCGCACGGCCGCCCGCAGCTGGTCGGCCGTCTTCCCCCACTGGCAACCGGGGGCGAAGTGCCTGCCGGCCATCACCCGAACCTCGCCGGCAGGCCCGCGAGCACCGCTGCGCGATTGGTGAAGCCCTTTGGAATCAACGCCTTGAATCGGCCGGTCGAGGCCATCCCGAGACCGTCCGTCCGGAGTCGGCCGACTGCGTCGGGTCCGGAGCGCCCCCGGCACCCGGTCGCGATCGCGTCGGCGCCCCGGCCATCCTTTGGGGGCGTCCGCCAGGGCAAATTAGGATGTCCAATATTCAGGATTGGACCTGCCGGGTTCGTAGGATGCCAACGTTCCGTTCAGCGGATGTGTGTTGCATCTGTTTTTCTCAGGGAGGAACTCGATGAGAATGGCAAGACTCCTGGCCGGGACCTGCGTGGCAGCCCTGGCCTTGAGCGGCACGGCGGCATGGGCGCAAGTGACGCCCGAGCGTCTGGCGGCCGCCGGAACCGAAGCCGAGATGGGCAACTGGCTGACGGTCCACAAGACCTATGATTCCAATCGCTACTCGAGCTTGAACCAGATCAACGCCGGCAACGTCGCCGGCATGAAGCTCGCCTTCGCCGTGCCGCTCGGCGGCCTGGAGCCGGCGGGCTTCGGCATTGGCTACATGGAAGGCACGCCGCTGGTCGACAACGGCTTCATGTATGTCAGCGATCCGTGGGGCACGCCCTACAAGATCGACGTGTCGTCGGGCACCCAGGGCAAGGTCATCTGGGTCTGCGACACCGGCATCGACAAGGATCCGAGCCGTGGCGTGCTGCTGGCCCATCGTGGCCTCGCACTGGCCGGCAACCTCGTCATCACCGCGCTGAACGATGGTCGCGTCGTGGCCTGCGACAGCGAAACCGGCGACGTGGCCTGGGAGCAGCAGGTTGGCAAGGAGCCCGGCGAAGGCTTCACCAGCGCCGCGCAGGTCGTGGGGAACAAGGTTCTCGTCGGCCAGTCCTACGGTGACTGGGCGACCCGTGGCTGGCTCGCGGCGCTCAATGCCGAGACCGGCGAAGAACTGTGGCGCTTCTACACCGTTCCGGAGCCGGGTCAGCCGGGGTCGGAAACCTGGAAGTGCGAGGAAGCGGGCAATCCGGATTGCTGGAAGACCGGCGGCGCCGCCCTCTGGGTCTCGGGTTCCTATGATCCCGAATCGAACACCGTCTATTGGGGCACGGGCAATCCGGTGCCGATGTTCGACCCTGAATTCCGTCCGGGCGACAACCTCTACTCCAACTCGACGATCGCTCTCGATGCCGATACCGGTGCGCTGAAGTGGCACTTCCAGTACACGCCCGGCGACTACATGGACTATGACGAAGTCGGCGTTCAGTTGCTGATGGATGCCAAGGTCAATGGCGAAGACCGCAAGGTGCTGTCGCACTTCGGCCGTAACGGCATCTTCTACTCGCTGGACCGGACCAACGGTTCCTACATCCAGTCGGCCCAGTACGTGAACGAAGTGAACTGGACCAAGGGCATCGACCCCAAGACCGGCATGCCGGTCGAGTATGATCCCTCGAAGTCGCTGCAGGAATACGCCATGGGCGTGCTGCGCCGCGACCAGCCCGGGGTGACCAACTGCCCGCACTACTCGGGTGGCACGAACTACTATCCGACTGCATACAACCCGACCACGGGCATTGCCTATGCGGCCGGCATCGAAGCCTGCTCTGACATTGCGACCAAGTCCGTTGCTCCGCAGGACGTGGTGCCCGGCTCGATCTTCCTCGGCGGTACCCTGACCACCAAGGGCATCCAGCAGGGTTCGATCAACGCGATCGACGTGACGACCGGCAAGGCCGCTGCCAAGCAGAACACCCAGTACCCGAACAACAGCGGTGTGCTGGTGACTCCGGACCTCGTCTGGACCGGTTTTGTCGATGGCACGTTCGGCGCCTATGACGCCAAGACGCTGGCCCCGGTGTGGTCGATGAATGTCGGCACCGCCTTCCGCGGCCCGCCGATGACCTACTCGGTCGGTGGCAAGCAGTACGTCGCCATCACCGGCGGCGCCCTGGGCGGCGGTAATGCCGGCGGCAACGTCGAGCTGACCAACAACCAGGCTGCCAACATGGTGTGGGTCTTCTCGGTCAACTGATCTAGCCTACGCGCGGGGCCGGGCAGCTTCGGCTGCCCGGCTCGTTGTCTTCTTCTCCGCCTGAAACCTGAGTGACCCAGATGCTGTTGGCCCGCCTTGCGGCTGTCGCCCTTGCCCTCGTCGCCCTGGCTGTACCCGTGTCCCGGGCGCAGCAACTGCCCGATCTCGTCGGTGACCCGGAACGTGGCCGGGTGGTGTTTTTGACCTTGGGTGGCTGCGTCAACTGCCACGGCTGGCCAGGTGACGGCAAGACCGGCATCGACATGCGTTCCCCCACCGGGGCAAACCTGCGCGAGAGCGAACTGGACAAGGCCCTGCTGACCGAGGTCATCTCCTGCGGCCGTCCCGCCACGCAGATGCCCTACCATGACCGGTCCGCCTATCGCGACCCGCGCTGCTACGGCCTGCTGATGGCCGACTTCGCGCCCGATACGGCACCGAACCGCGGCAAGCTGATGCGCGAACAGGATATCGCCAATGTCGTGGCGTTCCTGCAGGCCAAGGTCGTTGGCCGCACCGGCCAGCCGACGTTCGAGGAGTGCATCGACATCTTTGCCAATCCGGCCGCGGCGGCCTGCAAGAACCTGAAGTGAGCTCGCGATGAGCACCAGGCTTCTGCTTTCTCTTCTGTGCCTTGGCCTTTCGGCGCATGCCGCGGTAGCGCAGGAACAGGTCAAGCCCGTCTATTCGATCTGGGATGTCCAGCTTGGCCAGCCGCTGACGCAGGCGCGCGACGGCGATGTCGGCGCCATTGCCTGCGGTACGGACGGTGGTCCGCCGGGGCAGGAACTCAAGTCGTTCCAGGACTTCATGAGCTGCACGCCGGAGGCGTCAGGTCTGCGCGAAGTCTATTTCACCTACGACGACGAACAGGACTACATCACCCTGGCGCTCGAGGTGGCCTACCAGTTTCTCAAGGGTGGGACGTCGGTCTATGCGCAGCCGGTGATCGTGTCGCTGCTGGTCGACGAGGCGGGCGTCGTGCAGGGTCGCCGGATCGTCACCGACGACCGCACGACCGACTACGATCGCCGCAACGCCTACACCCTGATCCGCAACTTCAAGGCGCGCTACGGCGGCTGGTCGCTGAACTGCCGAGACGTTCCGATGGCGGATGGCGAACAGCCCGTCGGCAGGATCTTCGTGCACGAGGCGTGCTCGGGTCAGTCTCCCGACGGGCAGACGCGGATTGCGATCGAGGCCAGCTACCTGCGCAAGAAGGGGCAGCGCGCCATCAGCCAGGAGACCCAGCAGGTCAACAAGGGCTACTTCGAAAGCCAGACGCGCTACGAGGAAGTCCTCGTGCCCTACGATCCGAAGATGCCGTCATGACCTCACTTCTGCGGTCGTCCATCCGCCATGAAGTTCCCGGTCATGGTGGCCGCGTCGAAATCGACGTCGGTCGTGGCCGCGCTGGTGAACCGGTTGCCGTTGAGGGTGGCGCCGGTGACCTTGGCGCGTCGCAGGTCGGCACCGTAGAAGTCGGTCAGCGAGATCGTCGCATCGACGAAGTTGGCGCTGCCGGCTTCGGCATTGATGAACGCGCTGTTGGTTATGGTTGCCCCGGTGAAGCGGCTGCGCCCCATATGCGCGTCGATGAAATTGGTCTCCGTCATCGACGTTCCGCTGAAATCGGCATTGTTGGCGAGCGCGTTGCGCAGCACCGCACCGTTCAGCACCGCGCCAACCAGCTTGGCCGAGGTCAGCCGCACCTTCTGCATGCGCGTCTCGGTCAGGTTGGCGCCCGTCAGGTCCGCGCCCGAGACCTGGGCTTCGTAGAACATGGAGCGGGTGAAATTGCCCTTGGCCATCTGGGCGCGGGTCAGGTCGGCGAGGTTGAAATTGGCATTCACCGCGGTGACATCAGCCAGGATCGCGCCGCTCAGGTCGGCGCGGTGGAAGGTGGCTTCCGTCAGGTTGGCACCGGTCAGGTCGACTCCGGCGAGGTTGGCCTTCTTGAAATTGGCGCCCTGCAGGTCACAGCCCCGGCACTCCTTGATCGTTCCAGCGATCAGGTCCGCGACCTGGTCCGCATGGACCGGGCTCGCCATCACGACCAGGGCCGCCGCCATCAACATGCGCATTTGGGGTCTCTCCTGCTTTCGAAAGGGCCAGTTCGTGTCTCGTGATAAAGGCCGCCTCCACCGCTTTGCCGAATTCTGGACATTGGCCCTTTCAATAGCGGTGCTGGCCGGCGGCGCGCTGACCGGCCCGTCGCTCGCCCAGTCGTCGGACACCGGCATCACCGGCACGCCGGAGGTGATCGATGCCGACGTGCTGAAGTTCGGCACGCAGCGGGTGATCCTGTGGGGCCTCGATGCCCCCGAGAGGCCGCAGACCTGCTTCCTGAACGGCGAGCTCTGGGGCTGCTACGACGCGGCGTTCCGCCATCTGCAACTGCTCGCCGGTCGCGGCGAAGTGACCTGCACCTACAAGGGCGAACCCGATCCGTTCGGCCGCCGCTTCGGTGTCTGCGTGAGCGGTGGCGAGGATCTCAACGCCGAGCTGGTGCGGGCCGGCCTGGCACTGCCCTTTCATGACCAGTCCGATGAATACGATGCCGCCATGGCGGATGCGATCACCGCCGGGGTCGGGCTCTGGCAGGTGGGTGTGGTTTTCGAGGAGCCCTGGGTGTTTCGCCGCCGCGAAACCCCGGGCGATCTGAGGTAAGCAGGCGATGGCGCAAGTTGGCGACGCAATCATGGCACCGGGCCGCAGCGGGGCGTTCGACGCGGTGCTGAAATGGGTACTGCTGATGGCGCTGATCGCGATCGCCACGGTGGTGTCCTACGACTATGGCCTGCTGACCTATCTGTTCGGCGCCGACAAGTCGAAGATCACCGTGCTTATCGCGGTCCTCTACGTGGGCTTCTCGGGCCATTGCCTGTGGATTCTGGTGGAACTGGCCCGCGAGTACCGCCGGGCGCTGCAGATCAAGGAAGCGCTGGCCGGGTCGACCAAGGTCCCCGAGCTGCCGCAGGGCAGCATGATGATCGACCGCTACATGGCCGACGTGATCCGCTCGCGCGAACACCCCTCGGAAGTCGAGGGCAACGCCCACCTGCTGATGATGAGCCTCGGAGCCAGCCTCCGCCGCCGCACCAAGATCGGCACCTACGGCACCGACCTGCTCTACAAGCTGGGCATGCTGGGCACCATGGTCGGCTTCGTCATGATGCTCAACTCCATGGGCGATCTGTCGAACTTTGACGTCGACACGCTGCGTGGCGCCCTGCAGCAGATGATCGCCGGCATGGCCGTGTCGCTGCTGACCACCATCGCCGGGCTGATCGGCGGCATCCTGCTGCGGCTGGAATACAATATCGCCGAAGCGCTCGTGACCGATATCAGCCAGACGGCCGTCAGCTTCACCGAAGTGTCCCTGCTGCCGCTGTTGGCTCGGGGCGAGCGCAATGTTTGAGGAGGAACAGGAACCGGAGTTCGAGATCTTCTCGGCTCTGCTGTTCAACTCCCTGAAGGCCATCACCTTCATGTTCTTCATCTCGTTTGCCATGATCAACGAGCCGGCGGACGAGGGGAAGGTCGATCCGAAGGCCGAGATGATGATCACCGTCACCTGGCCCGACAACAATCCCGATGACGTGGACACCTACGTCGAGGACCCGGCCGGCAACATCGTCTGGTACAACCAGCGCGAGGGCGGGCTGATGAACCTCGAGCGCGACGACCGCGGCATGTTCAAGGATGTCCTGCTGCTGGACGGCAAGGAGATCTCCAATCCGCTGAACCAGGAAAGCGTGGCGTTCCGAGGGCTGCAGGACGGCGAATATGTCGTCAACGTCGTCCACTACATCGCCAACGGCGCGGCCCCCTTGCCGGTGACGGTCAAGGTCGAGAAGCTGAACCCCACCGTGAAGGTGATCTTCTACCAGACGCTGGAACTGAAGGGCACGGGCGATGAACAGACCGCCGTGCGCTTCACCCTCGCCGGTCAGGACGTCTCCAACATTGTCAGCACACCCAAGAGCCTTGTCGAACTGACGAGGTCGAGCGGGAAGGACGGCGCCTCCAACGGGCAGGGGGGCCAGGGAGGCGGCTCGATCGACGCGTCGACCGGACAAGTGATTCAGTAATGACCTTCACGATCCTGTCCCTGACGGCGGCCTATGCCCTGGTGGCGGCGCTCCTCGCCTACCTCCTGCTGCTCTCCCGCCTGCACTGGGTGTTCAAGGGGCTGGCGACGGTAGCGACCGTCGCCCTCATCCCCCTCACGTTCAATGGCGTCGGGGAGCTGCGCGGCCTGCCGTCCGACGGGCCGATTCCGCTGAGTTTCCGCATGTTGTGGGCCCAGGTGACCGAACCCAGTCCGCTGCAGGGCGAACGCGGGCGCGTTTTCCTTTGGCTGCAGGCACTGGATGCCGACAACTTCCCGTCCGGTGAGCCACGCGCCTATCAGCTGCCCTACTCGGAAGAGCTGGACATCAAGGTGAGCGAAGCCATGGGCAAGATTGCCGAGGGCGAGCAGATCCAGGGCACCATCGACGCCGAAAAGGCACTGCCCGAGGTGACCTCCGAGGCCCTGGCGGCGGAAATCGAGGCGGGCATCGTCGAGGGCCGGCCCGGCGGGTCATCGAGCGTGGGTGAGCGGATCTTCCAGTTCGAGCCGGGCATGCTGACCTTTGACCGGGAGGCCGCTCCCGTGACGCCCACGAAGCCGCAATAGCCCCGTCGCACCGACGACGTTCCCGGGTCGGGCGGCCAGCGGCCGGTACGTCCGTGCGCGGATGGGGCGGCCGGTTTTGGGTAAGAGCCCGAAGCCTGCCGGCCATCATGGCTTCGACGCCGACTGAAAGCCCGTTCGCCGTGGTCCGGCGCTTCCGGCGCGCGGGCACGCGAGCTTGGTCTCATCCCCTTGCAGCGACGGCGAAGCCCGCGGCGGGCGGCCCCCGGCCCGATGGTCCGGGCCGACATCGGCCGGTTCAGCTTTTCGCGATCAGGCGGGTGCGGCCGGCGGCGCGGGCGCGCGGCGAACGCGATCCTGCCGGCGGGTCAGGATCGGCAGGATCAGGCTGGCGAGGCCGAAGACGAGCACCAATCCAAGGTTTGCCCCGATCAGCCAGCGCGACCAGCGCATCGCTTCCACATCGGCGCCGAACCATCCCTGTTCGCCCCACAGCAGCACTCGTCCGCGCTGTCCGTCGGCGGCGCCGAGCAGGATGGTCTGGCCGAGGTCGACGTCCGTCGTGCTGCCGTCGAGCCACAGGGTCACCTGATGGCGCTGTCCGGCCGTCATGGCGCCGAGTTCCAGTGCGGGCATTCCCGTCGAGGTCGTGGTGACCTTGACCTTCGTTCCGTCGACGGCGGCCAGCAGCGCGCCCGGCACGGTCAGCGCCACGTCCTCGGCGGCATCGGCGCTGGTGATCGATCCGCTGATCGTGCGGTGGAAGGAGCCAAGGTCCAGCAGCGCCGACAGCTCGGGGATCTCGCGCATCATCGCCTGAACCACGACCACGTTCATCAGCCGGGGCAGGACGATGTCCTTGACCTTCTTGACGATGTCCGGCTTCAGCGCGAGGCGTATGGCGATGTCGTCATCCAGCCGCTGCTGCAGCTCCTCCGACATGAACGCCGCCACCCGGGTGGGGTTGACGCCCATGTCCGGCGGCAGCGGGAATTCCTGCAGGTTCAGCTCCGCACGAAGCGGCGGCGCGAGGAGATCGCGCGCGTCTCCGCTCATCACGAGCAGCCCGAGGGCCGACGACAGCACCAGCCCGAGGCTGACCAGAATATGCCAAACGCGCATGCCGTCTCCGTAGCAGGTCCCTCCAGACTAGCCGCGCCAAGCATTGGAAAAGTCGATAGCCAAGATAGGGTGCCCCCGGAACCTCGCCCTGGCCCCGGTTCCGCCCGCCGGCGTCAGCCGGCCGGGACTTCGGTCGTCCGCGCTCCGGTGAGTGCGACATAGGCATCGGTGAGCGACGCGGCACCCGTCCGGGCCAGCAACTCGGCCGGAGTGCCCTCGCCAAGAATCTCGCCGGAGCGGATCAGCACGATGCGGTCGGCGTCCTCGAGTTCCTCGACGATATGGGTGGCCCACAGGATCGAGGTGCCGGCCTGCTCGCGCACGGCGTGCAGATGACGCACGAGCAGCCGCCGCGTCGTCGGATCGAGGCCGACCGTCGGCTCGTCGAGCAGCAGTAGCTCCGGCTTGTTGAGCATGGCGCGCGCGACCTCGACGCGACGCTGGTTGCCGCCCGACAGGGTTCGCACGGGCTTGTCGAGGAGATCGGTGATCTCGAGCAGCTTGCCGACTTCGGCAATGCGCCCGTCGGCAGCGGCGCGGCCCAGTCCGAACAGGGCGGCATGGAAGCGCAGGTTGGCCTTGACCGACATGTCGAGGTCGATAGCGCGCGCCTGGAACATCACACCCAGCCGGCTGAGGATGTCCGAGCCCTTGTCGCGATAGCCCATGCCGAACAGCCGCACCTCCCCGGCATCGGGGGCGAACAGGCCGGCGGCGATCTGGAACAGCGTCGACTTGCCGGCCCCGTTGGGCCCGAGCAGCCCGACGATCTCACCCGGGGCGATGCTCAGCGAGATGCCCTTCAGGGCTTCGGTCTTGCCGTAGGACTTGCGGACCTCGGTCAGCTCGAGGGCGGGAGGCAGGGTCATCTCACGGGCTCCAGTGTCGCCTCGGCCAGGCGGCTGACGATGCGATCCCGCTCGGTGGCGTCGCGGCTGCCGCGCCGGCTCTCGAAACGGTAGTCGAAGGCGATGCGGGCCGGCCGGCCGGCCAGCACCACGGCCCGGTCGGCCAGCGCCGCGGCATCCTCGTTGAGATGCGTCACGAGCACGGTGGTGGGGTGGCCCGTATCGAGCAGGCCCGAGAGCAGCTGCTCCATTTCCCGCGCCAGCGCCCGATCGAGTGAAACGAACGGTTCGTCCAGAAGCAGCAGTCGCGGGTTGACCGAGAGCGCCCGGGCGATGGCGACACGCCGCTGCATGCCGCCCGAGAGCTCGTGCGGATAGGCCCGTTCGTAGCCGGCGAGGCCGACCCGGGAAAGCAGGTCTGCCGCTTCGTCGGGGCCGGTTGCCGGGCGCACCGCGCGGATGTTCTCGAGCGCCGTCAGCCAGGGCAGGAGGCGCGGGTCCTGGAAGACGAAGCCGGCCGGCGGTGCCTCCCGCGCCTCGATCCCGTCAATGGTGACATGGCCGGCAAACACCGTGTCGACGCCGCCGATCATGCGCAGCAGCGTCGACTTGCCGACCCCGCTGGGTCCGACCAGCGCCAGCACCTCGCCCGGCGCAACCGTGAGGCTGAGATCATCGAGCAGCGGATCGGGCAGCCAGTCGAAGCGCTTGCCGACCCCGGTCAGCCGCAGTTCCGGCCCGATCATTCCGCACCTCCTCGCCGCCAGCGCAGCAGCCGTGCCTCCAGCGGCCTGAGCACCAGGTACTCGAAGGCGAAGACCACCAGGATGAACGCGGTCGAGTAGGACAGGATCCCCTTGATGTCGAAGAACTGGAAGAACACCGAGATGCGGAAGCCGACGCCGCCATCCGATCCGAGCACCTCGAAGACGAGGACGATCTTCCAGATGAGGCTGAGGCCGGTGCGGGCCGCGGCCAGCACGAAGGGCATCAACTGCGGCACCCAGATCAGCCGCATGCGGCGCCAGAAGCTCAGCCGATACGCACGCGCCAGGTCGTCGTAGTCGCGCGCAAAGCTGCGCACCCCTTCGCGGATGGTGGTGATGACCAGCGGCAGCTTGTTGAGGACGACCGCCAGGACGAGTGCGAACTCGGTGAGCCCGAGCCAGATATAGAGCACAATGGCGATGACGATGGCCGGCAGATTGAGCCCGATCACCACCCAGCTCGAGAACAGCCGGTCGAGAAAGCGAGAGCGTCCGAACGCGATGCCGATCGCCGTGCCGAGCAGCATGGCGATGCCGAACGCCAGCACGGCACGAACCAGGGTCTTGCCCAGATCTGCCAGCAGCTTGCCGTCGGTCAGGTGATTCCATAGCTCGACTGAGACCGCCACCGGAGTTGGAAACAGACGCCCGGGAAACAGCGTCGCCAACGCCTGCCACGTCGCGAGCAGCAGCACCAGGCTGATCAGTTCCAGAGGCGCGTTGCGCCACGTGCGCCCCCCCACCCGCCGCGACGCGGCGGGAGAAACCGGACCGGGCACCCGGGCGTCTATTTGCGATAGCCCTTCCAGAAGGTGCCTTCGGCGATCTCGGTCGCGTCGCCGACCACATCCTTGCCCCCATACTGCGCCATGAGCGCGAAGCTCTCCTCCGCCGGCTTCATGCTCGTGGCCGCGTACTTGGTGACGATGCCGGCGCGATAGTCGTCGCGCAACTGGGCGAACAGGGCGTCGTCGTCGCCGACATTCATCACCTCGCGGATCTGGTCCCAGACCGCATCGTCGGCGAGCAGCGCCTTCTTGGTTTCGAACGAGGCATCGAGGAAGGCCTTGATGTCGGCCTTTCGCGTCTGTGCGGTCTCGTCGAAGAAGGCCCAGCCGAGCAGCGGCGGCGTCTGCGAGACGCCGAGATCCTTGAGCATGGCGGCGACCGAGATCAGTTCGGTCTTGCCGGCGAGCTTGGCGCGCGAGTTCCAGTTCCACAGGTTCAGTGCCGCCTGCGCCTGGCCGGTCGTGATCAGCTCGTTGACCAGCGGCGGGGCGCCGAACTTGGCATCGGCGTCCTCGGTCAGGTTGCCGCCCGTCAGCTTGTTGTACTCGGCGGCGAGGATCACGTAGCTCTTGTCGACCGGGCTGCCGGAGACCGCGATGGTCTTGCCCTTGAGGTCGGCCACGCTGGCGATGCCGGCCGCCGGATCGACCACCAGGCCGCCCACCGTCAGCGAGTGCGGAACCATGGTGACCATGTTGCCCTGGTGGCGCTGCAGCGACACCCAGACGAAATCGGAGAGGATGATATCCACTTCCTTGGCCTGCAGCGCGATCTGGCCGGCCTTGCTGTCCGCGACGTCGCGCACCGTCAGCTCGAGCGCATGCTTGTCGTCGAGGCCGAGCGCGGCCATCGCCGCCAGCTCCCACTTGACCGTGCCCGTGGCCTGCACGCCCAGCGTCAGCCGGGCCGTTTCCTTGCCGTGCTGGGCAAGGCCCGAACTGGTGGCGGCAACGAGCGCCAGGGCGGCAAAACCCAGCCGCATGAGCAGAGAACGCATGGAATTCCTCCCGTCAGGGGCACGTTTTGTGCCGTTGGAGCTAACACCGGCACTCATTGGTGATCGCTATATTGAGTATTGCCATCACAGAGTTGCGCCTGGTGGATGCTGCGATGATGAATTGCCTCATAACAAGGAGGAAATCTATGAAACACTTCGTCGCTGCCGCCGCTCTCGGTGTCGCACTGCTTGCGTCCGCGCCGGCCCTGGCCGAGGGCAACCTCGCGTCCAACGGCACGGACCTGACGCTCGACATCAACACCGTCGACCTCAAGTTCTCGCAGAACGTCTGGGAGCTCGAGACGGGCAAGTACTACCGCATCGCCATTACCTCTGACGGCAACGAGGAAATCGCCGTGGTGTCGCCCGAGCTGTGGCGCAACTCCTGGATCAACCAGATCGTCGTCAACGATCTCGAGGTGAAGTCCTACGGGCTCTATTCGGTCGAGTTCGACGACGGCGGCACCTTCAACATCTCGTTCGTTCCGATCCGGCCGGGCGAGTACGACATCTACGTGCCCGGCTATGAAGACCGCGGCCTGAAGGGAACGTTCGTGGTCAAATGACGAGCGCCCGTTTCCCCCTGCTGATCGGCGTCCTCGCGCTCGCGATGGCGCTCTTCTTTCTCGCTCTGGGGCCGGTGCAGGCCGCGGGCACGGGGTATATCTTCGTGTCCACCGAAAAGGGCAACGAGGTCGTGGTCTTCGACCAGGACATGAACCTCGTCAAGCGCATCGAGACGTCGCGCCGCCCGCGCGACATGCACTTCAACGCCGACAAGACCCTGCTTTACGTCGCCTGCGGTGACGATGACGCCATCGACGTGATCGACGTGGCCACTCTCGAAGTCATCGACACCATTCCGACCGGACCGAGTCCCGAGGTGTTTGCCTTTTCCCCGGACGAAAAGACGATCTACGTCTCCAACGAGGAAGACAGCCGGCTCGAGGCGATCGACATGGAGACCCGGGTCTCGACCCAGGACGTGCCGACCGGGGCCGAGCCCGAGGGTGTGCTGGTCATGCCCGACGGCAAGACCGCCTACGTCACTTCCGAAGTTGCCGACATGGTGCATGTCGTCGACACGGCGACCGGCGCGGTGACCAAGAACATCCTCGTCGGCACCCGGCCCCGCCGCTTCATCCTGACGCCGGATGGGTCCGAGCTGTGGGTGAGTTGCGAGCTGTCGAGCGAGATCTACATCATCGACACGGCGACCAACGAGATCAAGGGCGACAGCCTGATCTTCGTGCCGCCGGGCTTCCGCGAGGAAGACGTGACCCCGGTGGGCATGGCGATCACCAGGGACGGCAGCCGCGTGCTGCTCAGCCTGGGCCGGGCCAACCACGTGGCAGTGATCGACGCCAAGTCGTACGAGGTGCTGGAATACGTTCTCGTCGGTCGTCGCGCCTGGTCGGTCGACCTGTCGCGGGACGAGAGCAAGGCCTATGTGGCCAACGGCCTCTCGGACGACGTGACCATCGTCGACATGGCGACGCTGAAGCCGATCAAGTCGGTCCCCGTCGGCCGCGTTCCGCACTCGGTGGTGATCGATGACTGATCTCCGCCCGCACGCCCTGCTGGCCGGTATCCTCCCGCTGGCGGCGTCGCTCCTGTTGAGCGGCGCCGCCATGTCGGCGGAGGTAAAGGTCGGCTACCTCGGACTCACCGACGATCCGCGCTATCTCGCCGATGTCACCTATGCGCGGATCGAGCTCAACCCCGCCGGCGACCCGGTCGCGGCGGCCCGAATGGGGCTCGCCGACCTCGAGATGGTCACGGCGGCCGTGGACAAGACGCTCGCGCTCGATCACCGCACCGCCGCCGATGCCGCCGGCCTTGTCGCCGCGGTCAAGGACATGGCCGCTTCGGGCGAGCAGTTCATCATCCTCGATCTGCCCGCGCCGCTTACCGACGAGGTGGCGGCGGCGACGCGCGACACCGGCGTCACGCTGATCAATGGCACGGCGCCGGACGATTTCCTGCGCAACCGTTGCCACCCGAACCTTCTGCATGCCGCCGCGTCAAACCGTATGGAGGCCGACGCGCTGGTGCAGTACCTCAGGACGCGCAACTGGACCAAGGTGCTGATGCTCGTCGGCCCCGAGACTCGCGACAAGGAGATGGCGGCGGCGTTCCGCCTGTCGGCCGAGCGCCAGCGGATCGACCTCGTCGATGAACGCGAGTTCACCCTGCTGGCCGACCCGGCCAATCGCGACGCCAACAACACCCTGCTGATTACCGGCGGTGTCGACTACGATATCGTCTATGTCGCCGACAGCCAGGGCGAGTTCGCCCGCTATCTGCCCTATGCCACGCAGCTGCCGCGCCCGATCGTCGGCTCGACCGGCCTCGTTGCGTCCGAATGGCACTGGGGTCTCGAGCGCTACGGCGCTCCGCAGGTCAGCTCGCGCTTCGCCGAGTTCGCACCCGACAGGCGCATGACCGGGTCCGACTGGACGGTCTGGATGGCTGCCAAGGCGATCGCCACGGCCTATGCCAAGGCCCGCTCGGATGAACCCGCCAAGATCGACGCCTACCTGCGCGGCAACCGGCTGAAGCTCGACGGGTCCAAGGGCGTGCAGATGAACTTCCGCTCCTGGGACGGCCAGATGCGCATGCCGGTGGTGCTTTCCACCCACAACTCGGTGATTGCCATCGCCCCGCTCGAGGGTTACCTGCACGAGACCAACACGCTCGATACGCTCGGCACCGACGAACCGGAGCACAAGTGTCAGTAGGAGTCGGCCAGCTCTGGCTCGGTGTCTACGCCATCACCTGGCGCGAGATAGCCAAGTTCTTGCGCCAGACCGAGCGGCTGCTCTCGGCCCTGGTCCGGCCGGCCCTGTGGCTGCTGGTCTTTGCCACCGGGCTGCACGATCTGCTCGGCGTGTCGATCATCGCGCCATACGAGACCTACACGCCCTACCAGGAGTATATCCTGCCGGGGCTCGTCGGCATCGTCATCCTGTTCCAGTGCATGCAGTCGGCGCTCTCGATGGTCTACGATCGGGAGGCCGGCGTCATGCGCGTCATGCTGGTGACGCCGCTGCCGCGCGGCTTCCTGCTGTTCGCCAAGATCACCGGGGCGACCATTCTCGGGCTGCTGCAGGCTTATGCGTTCCTGATCATCGCCAGGCTGGTGGGCTATGGCCTGCCGGACTATGGCTACCTGACCGCCATCCCGGCCATCCTGCTGGCCGGGCTGATGCTGGGAGCCATCGGCCTGGTGGTTTCCGTCTATACCCCGCAGATCGAGAACTTCGCCGGCATGATGAACTTCGTGGTGTTCCCGATGTTCTTCCTGTCGTCGGCCCTCTATCCGCTCTGGAAGCTGCGCGAGGCGGGCGCCGACATCGTCTACTGGCTGAGCGTCGTCAATCCGTTCACCCACGCGGTCGAACTGATCCGCTTCGCGGCCTACGGCAAGCTCAACCTTGTTTCGCTCGGCGTCGTCGCCGGCTGCGCCTTCGTGGCCTTCGTCCTCGCGGCGCGCGGCTACGATCCGCAGGCGGGCGCCATCCGCACCGTCCGCCGCGCCTAGGCCACGTCCCACCGCTCCCCTCGAGGCCTGCGCCCTGGCGCAGGCCTTCCGGCTTTGCGCTTGACGGTGAAGTGCGCTAAGTACGCCCGGCAACCGCCCTGGCGGACGCCCTCGCGAGTGCTTCCCGCCTGCACGACGTTCTCCGGGCGAAGGACAGTTCGTCCCTTGGGCGGCTTTCGGTCAGGCGGGAACCCCAGTGGCGAACATCAGGCATCATCCCTCACGTGAGCATGTCGACAACCACCACGGCAACAAGGCACCTCAGCGCCAGGCGCTTCAGCGTTGCGCCTATGATGGATTGGACGGATCGACACTGTCGGTACTTCCACCGGCAGCTGAGCCGGCGGGCGCTCTTGTTCACCGAGATGGTGACCAGCGCGGCCATCGCGCATGGCGATCGGGACCGGCTGCTGGGCTATGACGCGGTCGAGCACCCGGTGGCCCTGCAGCTGGGTGGGTCCGATCCGGACGAACTGGCCGAGGCGACCCGGATCGGGGCCGCTTTCGGCTACGACGAGATCAACCTCAATGTGGGCTGCCCCTCGGACCGCGTGCAGTCGGGGCGTTTCGGCGCCTGCCTGATGGCCGAGCCGGGCCTCGTGGCGGAGTGCGTGCGGGCCATGCGCGGCGCGACCGATGTGCCCGTGACGGTGAAGTGCCGCATCGGCATCGATGACCAGGACACCGAGGAAAGCCTCGATCGCTTTGCCGACCACATGGTCGCGGCCGGCGCCGCGGCGCTCTATGTGCATGCCCGCAAGGCTTGGCTGAAGGGGCTGAGTCCCAAGGAGAACCGCACCATTCCGCCGCTCGACTATCCTCGGGTGCATCGCCTCGCGGCGCGCCTCGCGCCGCTGCCGGTCTGCCTCAATGGCGGCATCGCCGGGATCGAGGCGGCCCTGGCGCATCTGCCTGCCGTGTCGGGGGTGATGCTCGGCCGTGCGGCCTATCACGATCCGATGCTGCTGACCGCGGTGGATTCCCGCTTCTTCGGTGGACCAGCGCCCGTCCCGGACCTGCGTGCCATCATTGCCGCCATGGCGGACTACGCCGAACGGCAGCTCGGGCAGGGCGTCCGGCTCAACGCCATCACCCGCCACATGCTTGGCCTGGCCAACGGTCGTCCCGGCGCCCGCGCCTTCCGGCAGCTCCTCAGCGTCGATGCGGCGCGTCGCGGTGCCGGGCCCGAGGTGCTGTGGCAGGCCCTTGCCGCGCTGGAGCGGCACGAGACCGTCGCGGCCTGAGCCCGGGCATCCCCACCCTCAGTGCTTGCTCTGCCAGAAGTCCGCCTGCAGCTGCGCGGCTTCTTCGGCCAGCAGCGGCCCGACGATCTCGGTCGGGCGCTGGCCGGCCTCGAACACGACGTGGCAGGGAAGATCGAGTGTCGGGTTTTCCTCGTGGGCGCCGGTCTGGGCCTTGAGGTCCCGCTCGGTCTGCCCGAACACCACGCGGCCGATGCCGGCCCAGTAGATGGCGCCCGAGCACATCGCGCAGGGCTCGGCGGACGTGTAGAGCGTGCACTCGCGCAACTCCTCGAGGCTGAGGTGCTTTGCCGCCCAGGAGGCGAGCAGTTTCTCGGCATGCGCGGTGCGGTCGCCACCCTCCGAACTGTAGCCGTTTCCCTGTTCGCGCAGGACCTTTCCGTGCCGGTCGGCGAGCACCGAACCGAACGGGTGATCGCCATGCTCGCGCGAGCGCTTCGCGACCGCGAAGGACTGGCGCAGCAGGGTCTCGTCATAGGGGCGCAGCTTGGGCATTTCGGTCTCCGGTTCGGTGTCCGCCACTATGCACGAGGCCTGCTCAGTCGGCCAGTTCCAGCGAATTGCCGCTGACCGCATAGCGGCTGAGCGTGCCGAGGAACGTCATCCCCAGAAGGCTGGTGTCGAGCGCCCCCTCCTCGGCGACGAAGGCGCGGACCTTGCGGCGCACGATGCCGCCGACCTCCACCTGGTCGAGCGTCACGCTCGCCGCCCTGCCGGTGCCATTGGCGGTCGAGACGCGCACGGTATAGGCGAGCGAGGAAGTGTCGATGCCGGCGCGGCGGGCGTCCTCCTGGGTCAGCACCACGGCGCTGGCGCCGGTATCGAAGATGGTTCTGACGTCGCTGCCGTTGATCGCGGCATTGATCTGGAAGTGCCCGTCGCGACCGCCGCGGAAACTGACCGTGCCGCCCTCGGGGTCGATCGAGGCGGCCCCCGGCACCAGTTCGCCATAGACGCGTGACGCAACCAGCGACAGGTCGTCGCGGTAGGCGTAGCCGACGATCGCCACCCCGAAGATGCCGATCCAGAGCACCAGGTTGCCCAGCAGTTCGGAGAACTTGTGGCGCCGTGCGAACAGCCCGGCGGCCAGCACCACGAGGATCACCAGCAGCGGGACGGCGGCCCCGGCCTGGTCCTCGGTCAGCCCGATGAGCGAGCCGGCATCGGCACTGATCAGCAGGGCCAGTCCGACGGCGATGGCGATGGCGACTCCGATGAACAGCATGGGCGCCTTTCTGCGAGCGAGGATCGTCGGCACGATAATGGGGTACCGACGGGCGAATTCAAGGCACTGCGCGATGAACCTGCGGCCACCAGCCTCAGGCAAAGACCAGCAGCACGGCCAGCACCGCAACCTCGATCAGGGCGTGCAGCGCCCCGATGAGGTCGCCGGTCTGGCCGCCGATCAGCCGACGGCAGGCCGTGCTCCAGGCCAGGGCAACTCCGGCGGTCGCGCCGAGGGCGAGGATCACCGCGAGGATGCTGGTGAAGGGTGCGGCCAGCACCAGCAGCAGTAGCGAGGCAAACCCCGCGCCGATCCAGAACGCCGGCCGGGGAACCCGACCGACCGCCGCCGAAGCGCCGCCCTCGCGCGCGTTGGGCAGGTCGAGGCTGAGCCACAGCGATCCCGAGCGCGCCACCACCGTCGCCGCCAGCCACAGCCCGCCGGCGGCGAGCGGATTGACGGCGAGCAGCGCCCCCAGCGCCGTCACGCGGAACAGCAGGTAGAGCGCCAGCGCCGCGACGCCATAGGTGCCGTGCCGGCTGTCCTTCATGATCTCGAGCCGGCGATCGATCGTGGTGCCGCCGATCAGCCCGTCGGCCGCATCGGCGAGGGCGTCGTCCGGCATGGCGCCGGTTGCCGCCAGCATCAGCATCGCGCCGAGCGTCGCCGCGAAGTAGGGCGGCAGTCCCGCCCAGGCGCCGAGCAGCATCAGGAGCACCGGACCGGACCCGATCACCACGCTGGTGAAGGCCAGCCCGATCGCGATGCGACCGAGGTCGGGCGCCTCGAACGGCGAGTCCCCGGCGGGGAGGCGCGAAAAGAAGCGCAGGCCCATGACCAGGTCGTCGGTGAGGCGGCGCTCCCGCTGTGGCGGAGGGCCGCCATTGTCCTGGCGAGGGCGGGACGTGAGGTCGCTCAATTTGCAAATGCTCGCCGATTGGTCCAGAAGCGTGCCTCCCTTACCACCGCCATTCCGGAGTCGTCACGCATGGCGTCCGCCTTTGCCGACATCGTCGATCTGCTCCACATCGGCCCTTCCGGCGACGAGGCTGCCGTCGCCGCCGTCCGCGACCGCGATCGTCAGCTGACCAAGCCGCCCGGTTCGCTGGGTGTGCTCGAGGAGCTCGTCGAGTTCCTCGCGCGCTGGCAGGGCAGGCCGTCCCCGAGGCTCGACAACCCGATGGTGGTGATCTTCGCCGGCAATCACGGCGTCACCGACCAGGGCGTTTCGGCCTATCCGCGCGAGGTGACGGCGCAGATGGTCGCCAACTTCACCGCCGGCGGCGCCGCCATCAGCCAGATCTGCGCGCTGCACGAGATCAACCTGCGCGTCTTCGAGCTGGCGCTCGAACTCCCGACCGGCGACATCACCCGTGAGCCGGCCATGGACGATCGCATGTGCGCCGCCACCATCGCCTACGGCATGGAGGCGATTGCCGGCAAGCCCGACCTCATCGCCATCGGCGAGATGGGGATCGGCAACACCACGATTGCCGCGGCACTGTTCGCCGCGCTGTATGGCGGCAGCGGCGCCGACTGGGTCGGCCGTGGCACCGGGGTGGACGATGCCGGTCTCGCCCGCAAGGCCGATGCGGTGGATCGCGCCCTGGCATTGCATCGCGCCGCCGCCGGCGATCCCCTTGCCATCCTTGCCCGGCTGGGCGGTCGCGAGATTGCCGCCATGCTCGGCGCCATCATCGCCACCCGGCAGCAGAAGGTCCCGGTCATCGTCGACGGCTTCGTCGCGACGGCGGCGGCGGCCATCGCCCATGCCGTCAATCCCGATGCCATCGCCCACTGCATCTTCGGTCACGTCTCGGCCGAGCACGCGCACCGGCGTGCCCTTGCGGCCATGCAGGTGACGCCGCTGCTCGACCTGCGCATGCGGCTGGGCGAAGGCAGCGGCGCGGCGCTCGCCGCGGTACTCGCCAAGACCGCGCTGCATCTGCACAACGCGATGGCGACGTTCTCGAGCGCGGGCGTTTCCGACAGGCAGTGACGACCAGCGGCGGCGCGCCCCTTGCCTCGGTGGCGGGCCTGTGCATACTGAACCATATGGTTCAGTTTGATTCCGCCCGCTTCGATGCCTCGTTCTCCGCGCTCTCCGACGCCACACGTCGCGGCGTGCTGGAGCATCTGGGGCGCAGCGAGGCGTCCATCACCGAACTCGCCGATCGCTTCCACATGACCCTGACCGGCATGAAGAAGCATGTGGGCGTGCTGGAGCAGGCCGGCTTCGTGACGACCAGCAAGGTCGGCCGCGTCCGCACCTGCCGGCTCGGGCGGCTCGGGCTCGAGGAGGAGGCGGCCTGGATCGAGGGCTATCGCCGGCTCTGGGCGGCGCGCTTTGCCGGGCTGGACGAAGTCATCGAGCAGTTGAAACAGGAGGAGAAGTCCGATGGACCACAGACAGGGCAGTGAGACGACCGAGACGGGCAACACCACGACGGTCGAGCGGCAGTCCGACCGCGAACTCGTGGTCACCCGGTCATTCGACGGTCCGGCCCGTCTCGTATTCGAGGCGTGGACCAGGCCGGAACTGCTCATGCGCTGGTGGGCGCCCAAGTCGTTCGGCATCAGCTTCTTGTCCTGCGAGGCCGACGTCCGTCCGGGCGGCACCTACCGCTTCGTCTTTGGCCACCCGCAATCGGGACAGCCCATGGCCTTCTTCGGCCGCTATCTGGAGGTCCAGCCGAACCGCCGGCTGGTCTGGACCAACGAAGAGAGCGAGCAGGGGTCGGTGACGACGGTGACCCTGGAGGAGACGGACGGTCGCACGCTGTTGATCCTGCGCGACCTCTACCCTTCGAAGGAGGCCCTCGACGAAGCCATGGCCTCGGGCAGCATGGGCGCCTTCCCCGAGCAGTTCGACGCGCTCGACGAACTCCTGCCGGCGCTGGGCGGCGCCGGGCCGGCCGTGTGACGCGAGGGGCGCGGCAGGCCCCCGACCTCACCCGGCCTCGGAGTAGATCTCCAGGGTGTCCTTCTTTTCCACCACCGGCGCCAGCGCGTCCATGACGCGGGCGCGCGGGAAGGTGGCGATGACTTCGGTGCCGAAGCGGAGCTTCGAGAACAGGTCGAACCGGCCCTGGTGCAGCTCCATGATCTTTTGCACGATCGGCAGGCCCAGCCCGGCGCCCTGCTCGGCGGTCTTCTGCGCGAGCGAGCCCTGGCCGAATGAGGAGAGCACCGTCTCGATCTCGTTCTCGGGAATGCCCGGCCCGTTGTCGCGCACGCTGATCAGCTGTCCGCCGTCACCCGAGCGGGCCACCATGAGGTGCACCTTGCCCGATTGCGGGGTGAACTTGATGGCGTTCGACAACAGGTTCAGCACCACCTGCCGGATGGCGCGCTCGTCGCCCCACAGCTTGGGCAGGTTGTTGCCGTAGCTGACCGTCAGGTCGATGCCCTTGGCCTTGGCCCGGATCTCGAGCATGCGCCGGCAGTCCTCGGCAATGTCGATCAGCGAGACGGCTTCCTCGTTGAGGTCGTACCGCCCGGCCTCGATGCGGCTGAGGTCCAGCAGTTCGTTGATGAGGTTGAGCAGGTGCAGGCCGGAACTGTGGATGTCGCCGGCATATTCCTTGTACTGCGGCACCGCATGCGGGCCGAGCAGCTCGGATTTCAGCACCTCGGAAAAGCCGATGATGGCGTTGAGCGGGGTCCGCAGTTCGTGGCTCATGGTGGCGAGGAACTGCGATTTGGCGATATTGGCCTGTTCGGCGTGCCGGCGCGCTTCGTCGCTCATCTCGCGCGCCTCCTCGAGCTCGTTGATCAGCGCGTCCTTTTCGGCCTGGTGCGCCACCGTCTCGAGCTCGGAGCTGAACAGCTGCTTGGCGAGAAACACAAAGAAGATCTCTCCGCCCACCATCACGGCGGCGAGCGCCCAGTTGAGGGTTCCGCCCGCCAGGATCAGGCTGAGGGTCACGGCGACGGCGGAGGGCAGGGTGCTCATCAGCGTCGCCCCCGGCAGCGTTCGGGTCGAGACCGCATTGGCGGCGATGCCGACCAGTGCCATGGCGAACATCGAGACCTGCAGCCCCACCGTATCCGCCGCAATCAGCGAGAACAGCGCGAGCAGCGCCCATGCGATGCCGTACACGGTCTCGGCCGCGATGAAGCTCGTGGTCCAGCGCGCCGCCTGGAACTTCTGCGGATCGGCGCCGAGGAAACGACGGCAGAGCAGCATCACCACGGCATAGCCGACGAGCACCACGGCCGCCCAACCGATCGCGGCGATCGGCGCCACCCACAGGCTTGCGAACAGCGCCAGGATCAGTACCAGTGCCGGCGCCGCCAGCATGCCGCTCAGCCGCGACTGGGCATATTCTTCGAGCAGTTCGTAGTCGAAGGAGGCGCGGGTTCCGGAACTGGAGGTGAGTCGCTGGCGGGCTTCGAACACGGCCTTCTGCGAGCTGCGACGCGCCTCGCGACCCAGCGGGCCGCGCAGGCCGTCGCCGTGCTTCGCGGGCATTCTCGCCATTACGCCAACTCAACTCGATACCGGGGCGAACAGAACGCGTTCGCTGCGATTGCGCAAAAACTCTACGCGCAGCATGGTTAAGCCGAGGTGAAGTCGAGGATGCGGATGCCGAAGCGACGTGGATCGGAGTCGCGCACCGCGACGGTGCCTGCGCGACCCATGCCCGCCTGGGCCGACGGGCGCCGGCACCGGTTGCCGCGCCCCCGCCGCCGCGGACGATGGCTGCTGATCGCGATCGGGCTTGTCGCCCTCGTCGTCTATGCTGCGACGCCGGATCCGCCGCTCTCACCCGGCGATGCGCCGATCAGCGGCTCACCGGAACGCATCGTCGACGGGGATACGCTGGATTTGGACGGACGCCGCATCCGTCTCGCCGGCATCGATGCACCGGAGCTGCAGCAGACCTGCGGCACCCCTGCGGGGGCCGACTGGGCTTGCGGCGCGGAGGCACGCGAGGCGTTGCGCACGCTCGCCGCCGGCTCCATCGACTGCGAACCATCGGGAACGGATCGCTACGGTCGGACGCTTGCCACGTGTCGGCGGGCCGGGCGCGACGTTGCCGCCGCGCTGGTCGATGCCGGCCTGGCGCTCGGAAACGAGCGCTACAGCCGCGAGGAGGACGCCGCGCGGGCGTCGGGCCGTGGCATCTGGCAGGGACGTTTCGTCGCGCCCGCCGACTGGCGCCGCGACAGCGCGCGTGGCGAGGACGGGCCAGTGTCGAATCCCAGCCGGTTCGAGCGCTTCCTCGGCTGGCTGGCGGCCCTGCTTTCCGGTTGACACCCGAAAGATATTTGCGTTGTATGCGGCCGCTTGGGTGGCAACTTTGCGCAGATGGGTAAGATTTGTCGCAGTTGTCGGAACTAATTTCCGGGGGCGGCCATAGCCTTGGACAAGATCGATCGCAAGATTCTGGCGCTCCTGCAAAAGGATGCCACCACCCCTGTCGCCGAGATCGGCCGCAAGGTCGGGCTCTCGACGACCCCCTGCTGGCGCCGCATCCAGAAGATGGAAGAGGATGGGGTGATCAAGGGCCGCGTTGCGGTGCTCGACCCCACCAAGGTCAATGCAGGCGTCACTGTATTCGTCTCGATCCGCACCAACGAGCACAATGAAGCCTGGATGCGCAAGTTCGCGGCGGTAGTCGAGGACTTCACCGAGGTGGTCGAGTTCTATCGCATGAGCGGCGAGGTCGACTATCTGCTGCGCGTTGTGGTGCCCGATATTGCCGCCTATGACGCGTTCTACAAGCGGCTGATCTCGAAGATCAACCTGACCGATGTCAGCTCATCCTTCGCCATGGGTCAGATCAAGTACACCACCGCCCTGCCGCTCGAGTTCGCCATCGTCTCGGATGACGACAAGTAGTCGGAGGAGGCAGGCCGCCGGGGTCCTTGCGCCAGAGGTGACGCTCGGCGCCGCCTCCCGCCGGCACCCGCATCCCGCCCTGTCGAAACCGCCGACGCTCGCGCGACATCGGGACGGCCGCTCAACAAGGAAGGGAAACGGGCTTGTACGGATCGATACGGATTCGCGGGGCGCGGGAGAACAATCTCAAGGGCGTCTCGCTTGATATTCCCAAGCGGCGGATCACGGTGTTCACCGGCGTGTCCGGCTCGGGCAAGTCGTCGCTGGTGTTCGGCACCATCGCAGCCGAAAGCCAGCGCCTGATCAACGAGACCTACCCGGCCTTCGTGCAGCAGTTCATGCCGCACTACGGCCAGCCCGATGCCGATGCGCTCGAGAACATCTCGGCCGCCATCGTCGTCGACCAGCAGCGACTCGGCGGCAATTCGCGGTCGACCGTCGCCACCGTCACCGACACGGCGCAGATGCTGCGGGTGATCTTCTCGAGGGCTGCGACCCCGCGGCTCGGTTCGCCCGGCCTCTACTCCCACAACGATCCGCGCGGCATGTGCCCGGAATGCGAGGGCATCGGGCAGGTGGCGGCGATGGACATGGACGCGGTCCTCGACGAGACCCGCTCCCTGAACGATGGCGCCCTGCTGCCCAAGGACTTCGCCGTCGACGGCTGGTATTGGGAGGTGTACCGGAACTCCGGCCTGTTCGACATGGACAAGCCGGTGGCCCAGTTCTCCGACGCCGAGCGCGAGAACCTGCTGCACCTCGATGACGGCCGCAAGGTCAAGGTGGGCAAGATCGGCCTGACCTACGAGGGTGTGGTGGCCAAGCTCAGGAAGGGGCTGGGCGCCAAGGACCCGGAGAACCTGCAGCCGCACGTTCGGGCGGAGTACGATCGCATCTTCACGCGCAAGCTGTGTCCGGCCTGCGCCGGCGCGCGACTGAATGCGGCGGCGCTCGGCAGCCGGCTCTCGGGTCGCAACGTGGCGGAACTCTCGGCCATGCAGGTTTCCGATTTGGCGCCGTTCATCCGGGCGATCGATGCCCCGCAGGTACAGCCGATGGTGCAGGCGCTCGCGGCACGGCTCGACAACCTGATCACCATCGGCCTGGGCTATCTGAGCCTCGATCGCGAGAGCTCGACCCTCTCGGGCGGCGAGAGCCAGCGGGTCAAGATGGTGCGTCACCTCGGCTCCTCCCTGACCGACATCACCTATGTCTTCGACGAGCCTTCGGTGGGCCTGCATCCGCACGATGTCGGCCGCCTTGCCGGCCTGATGACGCAACTGCGCGACAAGGGCAACACCGTGCTGATCGTCGAGCACAAGCCCGACATGATCGCGATTGCCGATCATGTCGTCGATATGGGTCCGCTCGCCGGCTCGAAGGGAGGCGAGATCGTCTATGAGGGAGATTTCTCCGGCCTGCTCACCTCGGGGACGCTGACCGGCAACCACATCCGGCGCTACCAGCCGATCAAGACCGAGGTCCGCCCGCCCGTGGGCGAGCCGCTGCGCATCGTCGGGGCGCGGCTGAACAACCTCAGGGATGTGAACGTCGCGATCCCGCGCGGCGTGCTGACCGCGGTCGCGGGCGTCGCCGGCTCGGGCAAGTCGAGCCTGATCCAGGGCTGCCTGCCGCTCGCCTATCCCGACACCATCATCATCGACCAGACCCTGGCGCGCGGTTCCCGTCGGTCGAACACGGCGACCTATACCGGCATCCTCGACAATGTCAGGAAGGCCTTTGCCAAGGCCAACGGCGTCGACGCAGCGCTGTTCTCGGCCAACTCGAAGGGCGCGTGCCCCGACTGCAACGGCCTCGGCGTCATCTATACCGATCTTGCTCACCTCGATCCGATGATCACCACCTGCGAGACCTGCGAGGGCAAGCGCTTCCTGCCCGAGGTGCTGGAGCATAGGCTACGCGGTCGCTCGATCGCCGAGGTCTACGAGATGAGCATCGAGCAGGCGGCCGGCTTCTTCACCGAGGCCCCCGTCGCCAAGGTGCTCAAGGGTCTCGTCGATGTCGGGCTGGGCTACCTGACCCTCGGTCAGCCGCTCTCCACCCTGTCGGGCGGCGAGCGGCAGCGGCTGAAGCTGGCCGCCGAACTGGGTCAGCAGGGCAATATCTACGTGCTCGACGAGCCGACGACCGGCCTTCACATGAACGACGTCGATACGCTGATCGGTCTCTTCGATCGCCTGGTCGACGCCGGCTCGACCGTGATCGTCATCGAGCACAATCTCGACGTCATCGTGCGGGCCGACTGGGTGATCGACCTCGGCCCGGGCGCGGGCCATGAGGGTGGCGCCGTCCAGTTCGAGGGCGTGCCCGCGGGCCTCGCCGCGCACGCATCGTCGCTGACCGGGCAATATCTGGCCCGCCGGGCCAGCTGACCGCGACGCCCGTCAGACCATCCGTAATCTTAACTTAACCGACAGAACTTTAGAGTCGACCTCGCCCTCCACAGGGGGGCGAGACAGCTGGAGACGATGATGTTCGCTTGGTCTGGCCTGAAACGCGGTGGCCGCGCCACGGCCGATGCCGAAGCCATGTTGAAGGCACTGTCGCGCTCGCAGGCGATGATCGAGTTCGGACCGGACGGCACGATCCTCGACGCCAACGACAACTTCATGGCGACGATGGGATACCGGCTGGCCGAGATCGCCGGCCAGCACCACCGCATGTTCGTCGATCCCGAGACGGCGTCCAGTCGCGAGTACGCGGAGTTCTGGGCGGCGCTGCGGCGCGGCGAGTTCCGCTCCGCCGAGTTCAGGCGGCTCGGCAAGGGTGGCCGTGACGTGTGGATCCGGGCGAGCTACAATCCGGTCTGCGGACCCGACGGCAAGCCCTACAAGATCGTCAAGGTCGCGACCGACGTGACCACCGACAAGCTGCTCGCCGCCGACAAGGAAGGTCAGATCGCAGCGATCCACAAGTCGCAGGCGGTGATCGAGTTCACGCCGACCGGCGAGATCCTCTCCGCCAACCAGAACTTCCTCGACGCGATGGGCTATCGGCTCGAGGACATCCGCGGCCGCCATCACGAGATGTTCGTGGAGCGCGACCAGGCGCAGTCCCCGGCCTATCGGGAATTCTGGGCCCGGCTGGGCCGCGGTGAGTACCAGGCGGCCGAGTACAAGCGCATCGGCAAGGGTGGCAGGGAGGTCTGGATCCAGGCGACCTACAATCCGATACTCGATCTCAACGGCCGCGTGCTGAAGGTCGTCAAGTACGCGACCGACGTCACCGCTCGCAAGCAGGCCGTCAATCAACTCGGCAAATGCCTCGCCAAGCTGGCCGATGGCGATCTCAGCGCCGGCATAGAGCAGGGCTTCGCGGGGGAACTGGACGAGGTCCGCCTGGCCTTGAACCACACCGTGACGCAGATTTCCGGGATCGTCAGGCAGCTGCGTCAGACCTCCGGTGCCCTGCGCGGGACCACTGCCGATATTCTGGCCGGGGCCGGCGACCTTTCCGCGCGTACCAGTCGACAGGCCGAGGCCATCGTCGCGACGACCGGCACCATCGAGCGGCTTTCCGCGACGGTCGTCGACAACGCGAAGCGGGCGGCGACCGCCAACACCAAGTCGCAGTCCGTGCAGCAGCTGGCGGAGCAGGGCGGTGAGGTGATGCGCCGGGCCAACGAGGCGATGGACCGGATCTCCACCTCCTCGTCCAGGATCTCCAACATCATCGGGATGATCGACGACATCGCCTTCCAGACCAACCTGCTGGCGCTCAACGCTTCGGTCGAGGCCGCGCGCGCCGGGGATGCCGGCAAGGGCTTTGCCGTGGTGGCCGTCGAGGTGCGCCGACTGGCCCAGTCCGCTGCCAGCGCCTCGAGCGAGGTCAAGCACCTCATCGAGCAGAGCGGCACCGAGGTGAAGGGTGGCTCGCTGCTCGTCGGCGAGGCGGCCGACAAGCTGCTCGGCATGCTCGGTGCGGTCGAGGAGAACGGCGCGCTCATCGAGGCCATGGCCCGCGCCACGCAGGAGCAGTCGCAGGCCATCGCCGAGGCGGCGGCCGCGGTCCGCACCATGGACGAGATGACGCATCAGAACGCGGCGCTCGTCGAACAGGTCAATGCCTCGATCGCCCAGACCGAGGAGCAGGCCCGCGACCTCGACATGCTGGTCGAGCACTTCGTCATCGAGGGAACAGCGCGCGGCGCGCCCGTCGCTCCGGCACGTCCCGTCAGGTCCGAGCCGCCGCAGGGGCGCAGCAAAGCCGCCGGACCCCGTGCCGCCGCGGCCAGGTACCTCGGCCAGCCCGGGACCACCGGCGACGGCTGGAGCGAGTTCTAGACCGGCCCGGGTTTTTCAGCCGCCGGTGACGCTCATGTGCCGGGCGAGGGCCGGCCCGGAATGGGCGCGATCGAGCACGAAGTCGTGTCCCTTGGGCTTCAGCCGCATCGCTTGGTCGAGGGCCGCGTCGAGATCGTCCTGCCCGCCCTCGCGGATCGCGGCCCGCAGGTCGACCATCCCGTCCTGACCCAGGCACATGTACAGCTGGCCGGTCGCGGTCAGGCGCACGCGGTTGCAGCTCTCGCAGAAATTGTGGCTCATCGGGGTGATGAAGCCGAGGATTCCGCCGGTTTCGGCGACCCGGTCGTAGCGTGCCGGCCCCCCGGTGCGATGGTCGGTGGGGGTCAGCGTGTAGCGCTCCGCGAGCCGATCGCGCAACTGCCTGAGGGGCAGGTAGGTGTCCACCCGATCCAGTCCCACCTCGCCGAGCGGCATGCCCTCGATCAGCGTCAGGCCGAAGCCGCGGGCGTGCGCCCACAGCATCATCGGCTCGATCTCATCCTCGTTGATGCCGCGCATGGCCACCATGTTGATCTTGACGGCGAGGCCCGCCTCGACCGCGGCGTCGATGCCGTCGCGCACATCGCCGAGCCGCCCGCGCCGGGTGATCTCCGCGAAGCGCCGCTCGTCGAGGGTGTCGAGCGACACGTTGACACGCCTGATCCCGGCTGCCGCCAGCCTGCCCGCATAGCGCCGCAGCTGGCTGCCATTGGTGGTAAGGGTAAGCTCGTCGAGGCCCGCGCCCAGGTGCCTGCCCAGGCGGTCGACCAGTTCGCCGATGTCGCGGCGCACCAGCGGTTCGCCGCCGGTCAGTCGCACCTTGCGGACACCGCGCGCGACGAAGGCGGAGACGATCCCGTCGATCTCCTCGAAGCTCAGTACCTCCTTGCGCGGCAGGAAGGTCATGTGCTCGGACATGCAGTAGACGCAGCGATAGTCGCAGCGGTCGGTCACCGACACCCGCAGGTAGCTCACCGTGCGGCCATAGTTGTCGACCAGGGCACGTTTGGCGCTCGGCACGAGACCGGGCTGTTCGATGAGGGTGACGGACATGACCGCTTTCTAGCGCACCTGCCTGCGTCGGGCTAGCGCCAGAGACGAAAGGGCCGCCCCTCGAGGGCGGCCCGGATGCGACGGCGCCAGCCGGCGGCCTACTGGTGCACGACCACCAGGGCCCCGACGCGAACGCGCTCGTAGAGGTCGGTCACATCCTCGTTGGTGAGCCGGATGCAGCCCGACGACACCGCCTGGCCGATGGTCCAGGGCTCGGAGGTGCCGTGAATGCGATAGAGCGTCGAACCGATGTAGAGCGCACGTGCGCCGAGCGGGTTGTCCGGACCGCCGGGCATGTAGGCCGGCAGGTCGGGCACGCGCTTGCGCATCTGCGCCGGCGGCGTCCAGCCCGGCCACTCGGCCATCCGCGTGATCTTGTGCTGACCCGACCAGCGGAAGCCGTCGCGGCCCACGCCGATGCCGTACTTCATCGCCTTGCCGTTCTCGAGCACGAGATAGAGCCGCCGCTCGGACGTCTCGACAACGATTGTGCCGGGCTTCAGCTTGGTCTCGTAGTCGACCATCTGCCGGGCGATCGGGCTGCCGCGCTTCGACTTGGCGCGGACGGCGCTGGCATCTTCCCACATGTTGGTGTCCGGGTTGAACACGCGCGATGCGGTGGCGGGTGCCACCAGTGAGAAGCTGAGGAGTGCCGACAGCGCGGCGGCAACGACGATCCTGGTTTTGTTCATCTGTTCAAACTGCGCCTCTTGAAGACTTCGGCCCCCCGACGTCACGGGCCCAATGCCGGGTTGATAGACTGTTCGCGTCAGGGACGAAAAGGCCCGAGCCACGATTCGACCACGTTCCGAACACCCATTTCACATTCTGTTGCCTCGAAGCGACATTTGCCACTCACCAATGCGTGAGTCCGCCGCTTGACAGGTCTTCGGCGCATCTTCTAGCTGCCGCAACCGGAGGGCGAGGCGTGAGCGAGGCATACAAGAAGGCGGCTGCGGAGGCGGCGATGTCCGAGGTGCGCTCGGGTATGCGCCTCGGCCTTGGCACCGGCTCGACCGCGCGGCACTTCGTCGACCTCGTGGGGGCCGCGGTGGCCCGGGGTCTCGACCTGCTCTGCGTCCCCACCTCGGAGGCGACGGCCGCGCAAGCCCGCGAACTGGGCATCGCCCTCGCCACGCTCGAGGACTGCCCCGAACTCGACCTCACCGTCGACGGTGCCGACGAGATCGGGCCGGGGCTGGCCCTGATCAAGGGGGGCGGCGGCGCCCTGCTGCGCGAGAAGATCGTCGCGGCCGCCTCGGCGCGCATGGTGGTCATTGCCGATGCCGGTAAGCGCGTGCCGATGCTCGGTGGCTACCCCCTGCCGATCGAGGTCAACCATTTCGGACTGGGCGCTACCCACCGGCGGATCGAGCGGGTGATGGCGGACGCCGGGGCGGAGGGCGGTCTCCGCCGCCGGACCACCAGCGCCGGCCTGCCGTTCGTGACGGATGGCGGTCACGCCATCCTCGATGCTTCTTTTGGCCGCATTCCTGAGCCAGAAGCGCTGTCTGCCGCGCTGCTGGAGATTCCGGGCGTGGTTCAGCACGGCCTGTTCCTGGGATTGTGCAGCATCGCCTATGTGGCGGGTGCCGATGGTCTCGAGGTTGTGGACGCGGCGTAGCCGCTCGGGTAGAGGGCTCCTTAGGGGTGGACAATTCAATGACGGGCAACAAGCCGATGACCTTCCTGACCAAGCGCGCGACGACGCTTCTCGCGGCCGCGCTGACGCTGATCCTTTCCGCCTTCGTGGCGCTTCCGGCCGTGAGCCAGGAGATCACGCCCGAGCACCTGGCGATGGCGCGCAAGTACATCGACCTCACCGATCACAGCGGCATTTATGAAGCGACGATCGTGCAGGCCGGCATCAACACCTATCGCCAGCTCCTGCCGCAGAATCCCGAGATCGCCGAGCCGCTCAACAAGGCGATCGAAACGGTGATCTCGGCCTACAAGGGCAGGAAGGGCGAACTGTTCGACCAGATGGCGCGCGTCTATGCGCTGACCTTCGCGCCCGAAGAGATGCAGCAGATCGTCGATTTCTACGGCTCGCCCGTCGGCCAGAAGCTGTCCAAGGCCAATGCCGAGCTCAACTCGACGATCCAGCGCGTCATGAACGTGTTCTCGGTGAACCTGAACACCGAGTTCTTTGCCAAGGTGCGCGCCGAACTGAAGGCCCAGGGTATCGACACCTGAGCCAAGGCATCCTATCTGAATGCGCGTGAAGGCCCCGCCCTCGCGGGGCCTTTTTCTTTTACAGGGGGCGGCGATGGGCGACAGCTACGATCTGGTGGTGATCGGAGCCGGCTCGGGTGGCGTGCGCGCGGCGCGGGTGGCGGCGGGCTACGGGGCGAGGGTCGCCATCGTCGAAGAGTACAGGGTCGGCGGGACCTGCGTGATCCGCGGCTGCGTGCCCAAGAAGCTCTTCGTCTATGCCTCCCGCTTCTCCGACATGTTCGAGCTCGCCGGCAGCTTTGGCTGGGCGGTCGACGGCGCCGCGTTCGACTGGGCGACGCTGGTCGCCAACAAGGACAAGGAAATCGCCCGGCTCGAGGCGGCCTACGTCGCCGGCCTCGAGAAGCCCGGCGTCGAGATCATCCGCGATCGCGCGGTGCTGGCCGGGCCGCACGGCATACGCCTGGTCAGGTCCGGGCGCGCGCTCGAGGCAAGGACCATCCTCATCGCCACCGGCGGCCATCCCAGGATCCCCGATATCCCGGGCAGGGAGCTCGGCTTCACCTCGAACGAGGCCTTCCACCTCGAGGCGCTGCCCCACTCGATTCTGATCGAGGGCGGCGGCTATGTGGCAGTGGAGTTCGCCAGCATCTTTTCCGGCCTCGGGGTCGACACCACCATCGTCTATCGGGGCGATCGCGTGCTGCGCGGCTTCGATGCCGATCTCAGGGATGGTCTCGATGCCGGCCTCGAGAGCCGCGGCATCAAGCGCATCTACCAGACCAATGTCAGGGCCCTGCGTCGGCAGGGCAGGGACGTCGTCGTGAGTTTCTCGGACGGCGTCGATGCGCCCTTCGGCGCGGTGATGTTCGCCACCGGCCGAAACCCCAATGTCGCCGGCCTCGGACTCGAGGCGGCGGGGGTCGAGGTCGGCGAAGCCGGCATCACGGTCGATGCCTATTCCCGCACCAGCGTGCCCTCGATCTACGCGGTCGGCGACGTCACCGGCCGCGTCGCGCTCACCCCGGTCGCGATCCGCGAGGGCCAGGCCTTTGCCGAGACCGTGTTCAACGCCAACCCGATTGCGGTCGACCATTCGCTGATCGGTACCGCGGTGTTCGCCGAGCCGGAGGTCGCGACCATCGGCCTCACCGAGGAGGCGGCGGCGACGCACGGCAATATCGACGTCTTCGTCGCCCGCTTCCGTCCGATGATGAATACGCTGTCGACGCGATCGGAACGCATGATCGTCAAGCTCATCACCGAGGCCGACGGCGGCAAGGTGCTGGGCGTGCACATTCTCGGACCCGGCGCCGCGGAGCTGATCCAGCTGGTCGCCATTCCGCTGGGCATGGGGGCCGACAAGGCCGATTTCGATCGCGCCATGGCCATGCATCCCACCGCCGCGGAGGAGCTGGTGACCTTCAAGTCGCCGACCTACCGCTATCGCGGCGGCGTGCGGCACTAGACGTTTCGGCCGCTTCACATCGCGGCACTGGCCTGCTAGACCCCCGCGCAACGGGAGGTAGCGTGTCATGCCCACGAACTGGACGCCGCAAAGCTGGCGCAACAGGCCGATTTCGCAGGTGCCGGTCTATCCGGACGAGGCGAAGCTGGAGTCCGTCGAGGCGCAGCTGCGCAAGTTCCCGCCGCTGGTGTTTGCCGGCGAGGCGCGCGAGCTCAAGCACCAGTTGGCCGATGTCGCGGCCGGGCGGGCGTTCCTGCTGCAGGGTGGCGATTGCGCCGAGAGCTTCGCCGAGCATGGCGCCGACCACATCCGCGATTTCTTCCGGGTGTTCCTGCAGATGGCGGTGGTGCTGACGCACGGCGCCTCCAAGCCGG
Source organism: Devosia sp. (assembly GCA_041916695.1). Taxonomy (GTDB): domain Bacteria; phylum Pseudomonadota; class Alphaproteobacteria; order Rhizobiales; family Devosiaceae; genus Devosia_A. The sequence goes on from JAYRZA010000015.1 coordinate 50,417, forward strand.
TCGTCAAGGTCGGCCGCATCGCCGGCCAGTTCGCCAAGCCGCGCTCGTCCGATACCGAGACCATCGACGGGGTGACGCTGCCCTCCTACCGCGGCGACATCATCAACGATATCGGCTTCACCCCCGAGGCGCGGACGCCCGATCCCGATCGGCTGCTGCTCGCCTATCGGCAGTCGGCGGCGACGCTCAACCTGCTGCGCGCCTTTGCCTCCGGCGGCTATGCCGACCTGACGCGGGTGCACGAGTGGACCATGGGTTTCATGAAGGACTCGAGCGCCTACCCGCGCTTCGAGGAAATCGCGCGCAAGATCGATGACGCCATCGACTTCATGCGCGCGCTCGGGCTTACCTCGGACAACACGCCGTCGCTGCGCGAAACGAAGTTCTACACCAGCCACGAGGCGCTTCTGCTCGGCTACGAGGAAGCGCTGACCCGCCGCGACTCGATCAGCGGCGAGTTCTACGCCACCTCCGGCCACATGCTGTGGATCGGCGACCGCACCCGTCAGCCCGAGGCCGCCCATGTCGAGTATTTCTCGGGCATCCGCAACCCGATCGGCGTCAAGTGCGGCCCCAGCCTGTCCACGGACGACCTGCTGAAGCTGCTCGACAGGCTCAACCCGTCCAACGAGGCGGGGAGGATCACCCTCATCGGCCGCTTCGGGTCGGACAAGATCGCCGATCACCTGCCGCGCCTCGTCGAGGCGGTGAAAGCCTCGGGGCATACGGTGGTGTGGTGCTCGGACCCGATGCACGGCAACACCGTCAAGGCATCGAACGGCTACAAGACGCGGCCGTTCGACCGGGTGCTCTCGGAAGTCCGCAGCTTCTTCGAGGTGCACCGCGCCCTCGGTACCCATGCGGGGGGCATCCATATCGAGATGACCGGCGACGACGTCACCGAGTGCACCGGCGGCGCCGTGGCGGCGATCACCGAGACGGGGCTCGTCGATCGCTATCACACCTATTGCGACCCGCGCCTCAACGCCAGCCAGGCGCTGGAACTGGCCTTCCTCGTCGCCGAGCAGTTGCACGCCGAGCGCCCGGTGCGGGCCGAACGCATCATCGCGGCGGAGTAGGGCGCGCCGGGGCGGCCGCACGGCGTGCGGCGCCAATGACGGAGCGCCCGCGCCGCCGTCGTCCATTTAGCGGAACATTAACCCTAACGGGGCATAAACGAAGCTGCCTTGCGCGTCTTCGCTGGAGTACCCCCATGTTCCGTCTGGCCACGAGTCTCACCGTCCTGCTCGCCGCGCTCGGCACCCCGGCGCTCGCTGCCGATTACGGCGACAATTGGGGCGAGATGGGGCTCCGCGACAGCGTCGGCTACGAGCCCAGGGACTGGAGCGACCTGGGCGACGGCGCCGATGCCTACGACACCGTCAGCATCGAGGCCGGCATCCGCTACTGGTACTCGCTGGGCAGCCAGAGCATCGAGTCGGGCGGCGGCCCCACCACCGCCAGTTCCACCGCCCACACCGGCGAACTGCACCTGCGCGTCGAGGACACCGCCTCGAGCACGTTCGGGCAGGGCATTGCCGGCTACTCGATGGCCGTCAGCGGGGAATATTCCGGGCCCGTGGTCACCAGCAGCATCGAGGATGGTGCGATCGGTTATGCCGGTGCCGATTTCGGCTGGAATGCCCTGAGCGACGGCAGTGGCAACGGCCTCGGCGGCTTCCTCGGCTACATGTACTGGAACGAGTCGCCCGATACCGGCCGCACCAACTTCTCGACGCTGAGCGCCGGCGATACGGTGAGCTATTCCGACGTCACCGGGCAGACCTTCATCCCGGGCGACAGCGCGCCCAACCATGTCGACATCAATGTGCTGCGGCTGGGTCTCCAGGGCAAGGCGACCTTCTCGAACTTCCTCGACATCCGGGCCGAAATCGCGGCCGTGCCCTACGCCAAGGTCTACGGCGTGATGGGCATCGAGGACCCCAACTTCTCCACCGCCGTCTATGCCGGTGACGCGCAGCCGCCCTACAGCGGCCTCGCCAACGGCAACATCATGGACATCCGCTCCTCCGAGACCTCGATCGATGGCTGGGGCTACGGCGCCATGGCGGAGGCCTTCGTCGGCATCCACCCCACCGAGAACCTGACCTTCCGCCTCGGTGGTCGCGCCTGGTACGTGCAGGGCACGGCGGACACCACGTTCGACGCCGTCCACATCACCGACCCCCAGGATGCCGACGCCGACCCGGACTACGAAGTGGCGCCCATCGTCACCGAGTCGAGCTACATCCAGACCAACAACCCCTTCTCCTTCCTGCGCTACGGCATCCTCGCCGAGCTTACCTACGCGTTCTGATCGGCCGGCTTGCCGCCGGCGGGTCGAGCCGCTAAGTCTGCCGCACTTTCTTTCGGCGGACGCTCCCGTGACTGATCGACTTCGCATCGCGCTGGCACAGCTCAACCCCACGGTCGGCGCGATCGAGGCCAATCTGGCGCTTGCCCTGGGCGGCCTGGCGGACGCGGTGGCCGCCGGCGCCGATATCGTCCTGTTCTCCGAACTCTTTCTGACCGGCTATTTCCCGGACGACCTGCTGTTCAAGCCGCGTTTCGTCGCCGATGCGATGGCTGCGGCCGAGCGCTTCGCCGCCGCCACCGCCGGCACCGGAATCACCGCCATCATGCCCTCGATCTGGCCGGAGGACGGCCGGCTCTACAACGCCGTGCTGGTGTGCGAGGCCGGGCGGATCGTCACGCGGCGCATGAAGCGGGAACTGCCCAACGACGACATCTTCTACGAGAAGCGCTATTTCGAGCGGGCCGACCTGCAGGAGCCGGTGACGATCAAGGGCGTCTCGATCGGCATCCCGATCTGCGAGGACATCTGGCATCCCGACGTTTGCCGCCATCTGGTCGACAACGGTGCGCGGCTGCTGCTCTGTCCCAACGGCTCGCCCTATTGGCGCAACAAGCAGGCCACCCGCTACAAGCTGGTCAAGGACCGGGTGGCCGAGGACAATGTGCCGCTGCTTTACCTCAATCAGGTCGGAGGCCAGGACGAACTGGTCTTCGACGGGGCGAGCTTCGCCGTCGAACCCGGCGGGCGCCTGGTGGTGCAGGCGAGGAGCTTCGAGCCCGAGATCATGCTGTCCAACTGGGCCCGCACCGCGGACGGCTGGCGCTGCACCGATCCGCATGTCGCTCCGCTGTCGAGCGTCGACGAGGCACCCTGGCGCGCCTGCGTGCTCGGCCTGCGCGACTACGTCAGGAAGAACGGCTTCAGGTCCGTCGTCCTCGGCCTGTCGGGCGGCATCGACAGCGCCGTCGTCGCCGCCATGGCGGTCGACGCCATCGGCGCCGGGAACGTCCACTGCCTGATGCTGCCCTACCGCTACACCTCGCCCGAGAGCCTCGCCGACGCCGAGGATTGCGCCAGGCGCCTCGGCGTCCGCTACGACGTCGTCTCGATCGGCGATCCGGTGGAAGCGGCGCTCGCCGAGCTGCAGCCGGTGTTCGGCAACCGGCCGCTCGACCTCACCGAGGAGAACATCCAGTCGCGCATGCGCGGCGTCTACCTGATGGCGGTCTCCAACAAGCTCGGCTCGCTCCTGCTCACCACCGGCAACAAGTCGGAAATGGCCGTCGGTTACGCCACCATCTATGGCGACATGAACGGCGGCTTCAACCCGATCAAGGACATGCTGAAGATGCGTGTCTACGAGCTGGCGCACTGGCGCAACCAGCACAGGCCGGGCGATTGCCTCGGGCCTTCGGGCGTCGTCATCACCCAGAACATCATCGACAAGGCGCCCACCGCCGAGCTCCGCCCCAACCAGAAGGACCAGGACTCCTTGCCGCCTTACCCGATCCTCGACGAGATCCTCGTCGGGCTGGTCGAAAAGGAACTCCCGCTGGCCGAGATCGTGGCCAGGGGCGAGGGGCGGTTCGACCTCCAGCTGGTGCAGCGCATCGAGCGCCTGACCAACATCGCCGAGTACAAGCGCCGCCAGTCGGCCCCGGGCGTCAAGATCACCCGCAAGGCCTTCGGCCTCGGCCGCCGCTATCCGATCACCAACGGCTATCGCGACAGGCACGAAGCGGTCGAGCCGACACCGGACCTCGCGGGCAAGGGGCTGCAATGAGGGGCGATGCTGCCCCTCACCCGGCGCTTCGCGCCACCCTCTCCCTCAAGGGGAGAGGGGAGCTGCGGTACGGACGCGCCCCCCGCCTTCCCTCTCCCCTTGAGGGAGAGGGTGCCCGGCGGAGCCGGGCGGGTGAGGGGAAGTATCGAAACAAATGACCATCGTCCGCTACGCCCCGTCGCCGACCGGCCGCCTGCACCTCGGCAATGCCCGTCCGGCCCTGCTCAACTGGCTGTTCGCCAAGGCGCGCTCCGGTACCTACATCCTGCGCCTCGATGACACCGACACCGCCCGCTCCACTGAAGAGTTCGCGCGCGGCATCGTGGCCGATCTCGACTGGCTCGGCATCGCGCCCGACCTGAAGGTCCGCCAGTCCGACCGCACCGCGCTCTATGACCATGCCCGCGACCGGCTGATCGCCTCGGGGCGGCTCTACCCCGCCTACGAGACTGAGGAAGAACTCGAGATCAAGCGCGGCCGCGCCCGTCTGCTCGGGCGCCCGCCGATCTACGATCGCGCCGCGCTGGGCCTCACCGCCGAGCAGAAGGCGAAATACGAGGCCGAGGGGCGCAAGCCCCACTGGCGCTTCCGGCTCGACGGCAAGCCGGTGCTGTTCGACGACCTGATCAAGGGTCCGCAGACGGTCAACACCGCCTCGATGTCCGACCCGGTGCTGGTGCGCGCCGATGGCAGCTATCTCTACACCCTCCCCTCGGTGGTCGACGACATCGACCTGGGCATCACCCACGTGATCCGTGGCGAGGATCATGTCTCCAACACCGGCACGCAGATCGAGATCTTCGAGGCGCTGGGCGGTGTGATCCCGTTCTTCGCGCACCACAACCTGCTCACCGGGGCGGATGGCGAGGGGCTGTCGAAGCGCATCGGCTCGCTCTCCCTAGAGGACCTGCGCGAGGCCGGCTACGAGCCGATGGCGGTCGCCATCATGGCGGTGCTGACCGGCACCAGTCTTCCCGTCGAACCCTATGCGGACCTGATGGCGCTGGGGCAGGCGCTCGATCTCGGCGCCATCTCGCACGGCCCGGCGCGCTTCGATCCGGCCGAACTCGACAGCCTCAATGCCCGCATCCTCCACCAGATGCCCTACGAGGTGGCCAAGCCCCGGCTGGCCGCCATCGGTCGCGCCTCCGAGCCGCTGTGGCTGGCACTGCGCGGCAACCTCAGGCGCTTCTCCGACATCGCCGAACTGGCGCAGCTGATCGACGGGGCAGTGGTGCCGGTCGTCGCCGCCGAGGACGCCGAGTTCCTGGCGCTCGCCCGCGACCTGTTGCCGCCCGAGCCCTGGGACGAGACGACCTGGGGCGCTTGGACAGCGCAGATCAAGGACAAATCCGGCCGCAAGGGCAGGGAGCTGTTCATGCCGCTCCGCCTGGCGCTGACCGGGCGGCACGACGGGCCGGAACTCAGGTCCCTGCTGCCCCTGCTTGGGCGTAAGGCGTCACTGGCCCGACTATCCTGACCCGCTTGTCGCCGAACGTGACGACGAGATCCGGCTGTCCGCTGGCCGGCTGCGCCACCGTCACCACCGGCTTCGGGGTCTCGCCCGGCGCGGCCGGGCGGCGGCGGGGCAGGGGCACGCTGACGAAGTTCGCCGTGATCAGTTCGGCCGGCGTCACCGTCGTGGTGATCCCGGTGCGGCGGGGGTCGCGCAGCGGCAGCGGAAACGTCGCCTCGCGAAAGCTCACCATGGCCCGGGTTCCGTCGGATGTTTCGAGCAGCGCGATCTGGCCGAAGTCCTGCGCCGCGGCGCACTTGCTGGCCATGTCGAACTCGGTGCGGAAGCGGAACGCATTGGGCAGCGAGGCATAGGCCTCGCCGTACTGGTTGATCATCTGCTCCGGTTCCTGGCCCGGGTTGTCGTAGTAGTAGAGATCGACATCGAGCCCCGGGCACTGCGCACGGCAGGCCTCGGCATCGTTGGGCACGTAGTCCACCAGGGTGGAATAGCTGATCGGCCAGTAGAACCCATCGGTCTTCCTCACGCACAGCGTGCGCACGGTATGGTAGTCGCCATACGGGTTGAACTCGTCGCCACGCGTGCCGCCGAGCCCGTCGAACGTGTCCCCGAAGGCACCGAACAGCTGCTCGAACAGGTTGCCCCGATCGCGCTCGACCGTGACGCGCGAACCGTCATTGCAGTCGAATCGGGCCATCTCCTGCAGGATGGCCTCGCGCTGGCCGGCCACGGCGTTGCCGGTCTGGACGCTGCGCTTCAGCTCCTCGACATCGCTGCGTCCGCTGGTGATCTTGCGGGCCAGGGCCCGGCACTCGCTGCTGAGCTTGCGACCGGCCTTGGCGTCGGCGTTGCAGCCTTCCCGCACGTAGGAACTCTCGGCCCGCTGCACCTCTCGCTGCAGGCGCTTGAGGTCGGCCGAGTTGTCGTCGGCCCGGCGATACTCCGAGTTGCGCTCGAGTGTCTTGAGGGTGTTGGCGAGACGCGAGCAGGCATTCGACTGGGCGTGGGCAGTCGATATGTCGACGAGCAGGCCGACCAGCGCCGCGCTCAGCAGCACCAGCAGGTGGAGGAAGTGGCGATGGCCGCTATGCATCGATGAAGGCCGGATGGTTGTGCGCTCCCGCTACAGCTTCATTACGCCGAAACCGCGACGGATGCACCTGCAAGGGCCGGGGGATGTTGCGATCCGAGGATAACGCCGATTTGATTACTTAATCCTCATTCGTGAGCGCCGCGCCGCTGGCAATGCCGCGTTTCGGCACTAAGGTCGTGATGCGTTCGCCAAGCAATTGCGTTTGCTGGCAGAATCTCGCGCAATCAGCTTGCACCGGAGTTTTTCCCATGTCCATCCGCCGCCTCATCGCCAGCGTCGCTGCGGGGGCGCTCGTCGCCGCCGTGTCCTTCACCGCCATTGCCCAGGATGTCGATCCGGCGATCGCCAGCATGACCCCCGAGCAGAAGGTGGAGGCCCGCGAGGCCGCCATGAAGCAGAATGGCGGCCTGATGAAGAACGCCGGCGGGCTCACCGGCGCCGACGCCGTCGCCAACGCCGACAAGATCATCCAGAACCTCGTCAACTTCCCGGCGCTGTTCAGCGAGGACACCAGCGCCGTGAAGTCGGAAGCCAAGCCCGAAATCTGGGCCAATTTCGACGCCTTCACCGCCCTCTTCGCCAAGGCCGCCGACGGAGCCAGGGCCATGCGGGCCGCTGCCGAGGCCGGTGACGCAAGCGCGTACACCGCCGCGATGAAGACGATCGGCGGCGCCTGCGGCGAGTGCCACCAGCAGTACCGGTCCGAGTAATCGGCCCGGCAACCGAAGTGTCTCGGGGCCGGCCGCAAGCCGGCCCTTTCCGTTGGGGCCGGCTGTTCAGCCGTCGAGCGGGACACTAGTGTGACGCCGAACCGGTTGGAGATTGTCATGCGCCTGGGTGTGCTCGAGATGCTTGTTGTCGCTCCCTTGCTGATCGGCGTCGCCGATGCCGAGGAGGCCTTGCCGGTCGAGGCCCTGGGCCTGCCCGAGGCCGTCGAGACGCTGGCGGCCGCCTGCGCCGGGAGCCCGACGCTCAAGGCGATGTTCGATGCCACCGAGGGTGACGGCACGCTGGCGCGCACCGAGATTTGCGCCTGCATCGTCGAGGACCTCGGCCCGCAGATCACCCTCGCCGATGCGCAGATGCTGGCGCGGGAGCTGCAGGGCACCCTCACCATGGAAGAGCGGGAGGCCTATGCCAACACCGAGCGCCTCGGCGAGATCACCGAGGAGAGCTTCTCCGGCTGCCAGGAGCAGACCGGCCACTTCACCACCGACTGACCGGCCGAGGATATCGTCCGGCCGCAATCCGTGCTTAGCTGAGGGCGTCGTCCCACCGGCGACGCCAACAGGAACCGCTCCCATGCCCAGACTCAGCGCTTTGGCCGCTCTCTTCTCCCTCTTCAGCCTGGCAGCGATTCCCGCCGCCTCCGCCCAGACGCCGGTCGACTTCACCGGCTTCAACCAGTCCTGCATGGGCGCCGCCACGTTCCTGCTCGGCCAGGTGCCGCCGGAAGTCGACACGGCCAGTATCCTGACCCCGCTCTGCGGCTGCCTGCAGGCCTCCTTCGGCACCCTGTCGCAGCCCGATGTCGACGAACTCGCTGCCGATCTGGGCGGCACCTCGACCGATGAGAGCCACGCCGCGCATGGCGACTACGAGCGCCTGCTCGAAACCGCCAGTTCGTCGCTGCAGGCCTGCTACGCCACGCCCGACGTGGTCGCCGCGCTCGATGCCGCTCAGGCCATCATGAACGCGCAGGACCCCGCCGCCCCTGCAACGCCGGAATACAGCCCGAGCGACCAGCAGCCGGTGCCGGAAATCAAGCTCGCCCCGTCCAACTGAGCCGGCGGGCCGTCGCGGCATGCTTGCGGCGGCCCCTTGATTTCCTCAGGCTTTGCCGTCAGATTGACCGGAATGAAAACCGGCACCGCGATCTGCATTTCGGGCTGCATTATTATCCGCTGAGGCATCGGCTGGCGGACGGTTTTCTTCACCTCGAATCTGGACCCGAAGAACCCGGCCCGCGAGCATCCAGCATCGTGCGCGAGGGGACTGGCTTTGGGCGAGACGACCAGACTGCGGCTCTACAACACGCTGACGCGCGCGAAGGCGGACTTTGTCCCCATCGATCCGGCCAATGTGCGCATGTATGTGTGCGGCCCGACGGTCTACGACTTCGCCCATATCGGCAACGCGCGGCCGGTCATCGTGTTCGACGTGCTGTTCCGGCTGCTCAGGCACCTCTATGGCGCCGAGCACGTCACCTATGTGCGCAACATCACCGACGTCGACGACAAGATCAACGCCCGCGCGGTGCGCGACTTTCCCGCCCTGCCGCTCAACGAGGCGATCCGCCGGGTCACCGAGACCACGGCCGCGCAGTACCACAGGGATGTCGCCGCGCTCGGCGCCCTGCCGCCGACCGTCGAGCCGAGGGCCACCGACAACATCCCGCAGATGCAGTCGCTGATCACGAGCCTGATCGGCAGCCGCCACGCCTACGAGGCGGCCGGCGAGGTGCTGTTCTCGGTCGATTCCATGCCCGACTATGGCCGGCTGAGCGGCCGCAACCTCGCCGAGAACGTCGCCGGCGCCCGCGTCGCGGTCGAGGCGCACAAGAAGAACCCCGCCGATTTCGTGCTCTGGAAGCAGTCGGGCCCCGACGAGCCGGGCTGGGACAGTCCCTGGGGCCGCGGCCGTCCCGGCTGGCACATCGAATGCTCGGCCATGAGCGAGCGCTATCTCGGCAAGGTCTTCGACATCCACGCCGGCGGCCTCGACCTGATCTTCCCGCACCACGAGAACGAGATCGCCCAGTCCCGCTGCGCCCATGGCACCGCCGTAATGGCCAACTACTGGCTCCACAACGGCTTCCTCCAGGTCGAGGGCCAGAAGATGAGCAAGAGCCTGGGCAACTTCATCACCATCCATGACCTGCTCGAGACGGAGAAGTTCGGGGGCCGGAAGTGGCCGGGCGAGGTGCTGCGCCTCGCCATGCTGATGACCCACTACCGCGAGCCGATCGATTTCTCGGTGAAGCGGCTGGAAGAGGCAGCGAGTCTCTGGACTAGGTGGACCAGGTGGATCAGCTACTATCCTGACGCTCCATCCATCGTTCCAGAGGCCGCGGTTCAGTGCTTGTGTGATGACCTAAACACGCCAAGGCTCTTCCGCGAACTTGGCGGCATCTCGTCAGCCGCCGCAGGTACCTGGTCGGGGGCTAGTCCACCTGACGGCGCTACCCACGAGGCCGATCGACGGGCAGCCGCGGGCAAGCTGAAGGGCACCTTGGAACTGCTGGGGGTCTCAATTGAGGCGGGCCAGACCGAGCGCGACGATATGGTCACTAGGCAGTTGGTCGCTGCCCGCCTCGATGCTCTCAACGCCCGCGACTTCGCCAAGGCCGACCAGATCCGCGCCGACCTCCTTGCCCAGGGCATCCAGCTCATGGACTACAAGGACGAAGCCGGCCAGCGCCAGACCCGGTGGGAGGTCAAGCGGTGACCAGTCGCCCACAGGATTCTCCGCGATCGCCTTCTCCCCTTGTGGGAGAAGGTGCCCGGAGGGCGGAAGAGGGGTTTGTTTCGTCGAACTCGGACACCGGGGCTCCCGGCACGCCCGGCCACCCCTCATCCGGCGCTGCGCGCCACCTTCTACCACAGGGGGAGAAGGCAGTCCGGCGCGCGCAGCGCAAGCCAGTGACGCCTCGGGCGCGTGGCGCCGCGAGGCGGCTCCGTCACGAGGCGACGCCGCATGAGGAAGCAATGTGGCAAGTGCTCCGGGATCGCCGATTCATCGAGCACAAGTTCAGGCGCCAGGTGCCGGTGGGCCCCTACATCGCGGATTTTGCGTGCCATTCGGCAAGGTTGATCGTCGAGCTGGACGGCAGCCAGCATGCCGAGAGCGCCTACGATGCGATCCGGGACGCGGAACTGGCAAGGCACGGCTACCGCGTCCTCCGCGTCTGGAACGATGACCTCACCGACAATCGCGACGGCGTGCTGACGGCCATCTGGCATGCCCTGGAGGAGTCTCGAACATGACCGCCATCATCGATCACGTCGGCATCAAGGTCAGCGACTTCGCCCGCGCCAAGGCGTTCTACGAGGCGGCGCTGGGGGCGCTGGGCATCCGGCTGCTCAGCGATTTTGCCTTCGGCAGCGACCACTTCGCCGGCTTCGGCAGGGATCGGCCGACATTCTGGGTGTCGACCGGCCGCACCTCCCGGGGCGACACGCATGTGGCGTTCACCGCGGCGAGCCGGGCGGAGGTCGAGGCCTTCTATTCGGTGGCGCTGTCGATGGGCGGCCGCGACAACGGCGCGCCGGGCCTGCGCGCGCACTATCACCCCAACTACTACGGCGCCTTCGTCTTCGATCCGGATGGGCACAATATCGAGGCGGTCTGCCACGCGGCGCCATGACCACCACAGGGAGAACCAGATGAGCGGCATCGACCATATCGCGATCTCGACGGCGGACTATGCGAAGTCCCTCGCCTTCTACGAGGCGGCGCTGCAGCCGCTCGGCATCACCACGATGATGAAGTTCGAGGGGCCCGAGGGCAATGTCGCCGGGCTCGGCAGCGCCGGACCGTTCCTCTGGATCGGCGATGGCGGCAAGCTGACCGGCGGCCGCGTCCACCTGGCGTTCTCGGCGCGGAACCGGGCCGAGGTCGATGCCTTCTATGCCGCCGCCATGGCGGCCGGCGCCACCGACAACGGCCCGCCGGGCCTCCGCCCGCACTACCACGCCAACTACTATGCCGCCTTCGTCCTCGATCTGGACGGGCACAATATCGAGGCGGTGTGCCATGTCCCCGAGTGACGCAAAGCCGGGGCAGGCGCCGTTCGCCGGCGGCTGCCAGTGCGGCGCCGTGCGCTTTGCCGTCGGTCGGCTTGGGCGCGGCTCGATCTGCCATTGCCGGATGTGCCAGAAGGCCTTCGGCGGCTTCTTCGGGCCGCTGATCAGCAGCTTCGACGTGGTGTGGACGCGCGGCGAACCCACCTATTTCGAGAGTTCCGACAAGATCCGGCGCGGCTTCTGCAACCGCTGCGGCACCCCGCTCACCTATGAGGAGATCGACCGGCCGCCCGAGCAGCAGGTCGAGATCGCCATCGGCGCCTTCGACGATCCGACGGTCGCCGCCCCGGTGATCCAGGTCAACATGGCCGACAAGCTGCCGTTCTTCGACGGGCTGACCAGCCTGCCGGTCCGCACCGAGTATTCTCCCGGCTGGGTCGAGTTCATGGCCACGCTGGTCTCTCACCAGCATCCCGACCACGATACCGACACCTGGCCGCCCCGAGGAGGGTTTCCCCCGTGACCGCCCTGCGCACCTTCTATCCGGCGATCGAACCCTATGCCTCTGGCCATCTCGATGTCGGCAACGGCCATCGCGTCTACTGGGAGCGCGTGGGAACGCCCGGCGCCAAGCCGGCGGTGTTCCTGCACGGCGGGCCGGGCGGCGGCCTCGCGCCCGCTCACCGGTGCGTTTTCGATCCGGCGCGCTACGACGCGCTGCTGTTCGATCAGCGCGGCTGCGGCAAGTCCACCCCCTTCGCCGGGCTAGAGCACAACACCACCTGGGACCTCGTCGCCGACATTGAGCGGCTGCGGGAGATGGCGGGCGTCGACCGCTGGCTGGTGTTCGGCGGCTCCTGGGGCTCCACCCTGGCGCTTGCCTATGCTCAGACGCATCCCGAGCGCGTCACTGAGCTGGTGCTGCGCGGCATCTTCACGCTGCGCCGCTGGGAGCTCGAGTGGTACTACCAGCACGGCGCCTCCCTCATCTTTCCCGACAAGTGGGAACGCTTCATCGCCCCGATCCCCGAGGCCGAACGCGCCGACCTGATGGCCGCCTATCGCCGCCGCCTCGTTTCCGAGGATCGCGCCACCCGCGTCACAGCCGCGCGCGAATGGTCGCGCTGGGAGGGCGAAACCATCACGCTGCTGCCCGATCCATCGGTCAGCAACGCCTTCTACGACGAGGACTACGCGCTCGCCTTCGCCCGCATCGAGAACCACTACTTCGTCCATGCCGGCTGGCTCGACGAGGGGCAACTGATCCGCGACGCGGCAAGGCTCCGCGACATCCCCGGCGTCATCGTCCAGGGCCGCTACGATATCGCCTGTCCGCCGCAGACCGCCTGGGACCTGCACCGCGCCTGGCCCGAGGCCGAGTTCATCATGGTGGAAGGGCAGGGCCACGTGCAGAGCCAGCCGGGCATCCTGCATCACCTCATCGAGGCGACCGACCGCTTCGCCGGGAGCGAGTTCATATGAGCGACGAGAGCTACAGGTTCCATGCCTATTCGGGCGGCTGCCAGTGCGGCGCCGTGCGTTTCCACGCCACCGAACTCGTCGACAATCCGCACGTCTGCTACTGCCGGATGTGCCAGAAGGCGACGGGAAACCTGTTCGCCGCCCTGGTCGGGGTCAAGGCCGAGCATCTGACCTGGACGCGCGGCGAGCCGGCGCGGTTCCGCAGTTCCGGCGAAGTCGACCGCGGCTATTGCCGCGATTGCGGTACCTCGCTCTTCTACCATAATGTCGCCGGCCGGCACGTCTCGATGTCGATCGGCGCCTTCGACACGCCGAACCTGATCCCGGTGCTCTACCAGATGGGCCTCGAAGGCAAGCATCCCTCGCTGGTGCATCTCGATGCCGTGGAGGCCGTCGGCACCACCGAGGCCAGCAACGACGCCGGCTGGGCCGCCGCCATCAAGGCCACCAACCACCAGCACCCCGACCACGACACGGCCGATTGGCCGCCCACCAAGTAGCCGAGTATCCAGAATGACCCGGGAACGCCTCTATCTCTTCGACACCACGCTCCGCGACGGCGCGCAGACCGCCGGCATCGAGTTCTCGCTCGAGGACAAGATTTCGGTCACCGCGCTGCTCGAGCGGCTGGGCGTCGACTATATCGAGGGCGGCTATCCGGGCGCCAATGTCATCGACGACCAGTTCTTTTCCGAAAGCCGCACCCGCGACGCCATCTTCACCGCCTTCGGCATGACCAAGCGGGCCGGGCGCTCGGTGGGGAACGATCCGGGCGTGCAGGCCATCCTCAACTCCGCCGCGGAGGCGGCGTGCTTTGTCGGCAAGGCCTGGGACCACCAGGTCAGGGTCGCGCTCGAGATCACCCCCGAGCAGAACCTCCACAACCTCAGCGAGACGGTCGAGGCCGGCGTCGCCGCCGGAAAGGAAGTGCTGGTCGATTGCGAGCACTTCTTCGATGGCTGGAAGGCCAATCGCGCCTATGCGTTGAAGTTCGTCGCCACGGCGCTCGCCGCCGGCGCCCGCTGGGTGGTGCTGTGCGACACCAATGGCGGCACCATGCCGGCCGAGATCGCCGCGATCGTTGCCGATGTGCTGAGCGTCGCCCCCGGCGACCGGCTCGGCATCCACGCCCACGACGATACCGGCCAGGCGGTCGCCAATACGCTCGCCGCCGTCGATGCCGGGGTGCGTCAGATCCAGGGCACGCTCAACGGCATCGGCGAACGCTGCGGCAATGCCAACCTCGTCACCCTGATCCCGACCCTGATGCTGAAGCCCGGCTTCGCCGAGCGCTTCGAACTCGGCATCAGCGCCGAGCAGCTTTCGCACCTGACCTCGATCTCGCGCGCCTTCGACGAGTTGCTGAACCGCGCCCCGGCCCGGCAATCGCCCTATGTCGGCACCGCCGCCTTCGCCACCAAGGCCGGCATCCATGCCTCCGCGCTCGCCAAGGATTTCTCCTCCTACGAGCACGTGCCGCCCGAAAGCGTCGGCAACGAGCGCAACATCATGGTCAGCCAGCAGGCGGGGAAATCCAACCTGCTCGCCGCGCTGAAGCGCCACGGCATTGCGCTGGGCAAGGACGATCCGCGCCTCGAGCGGCTGCTGCGCACCGTCAAGGAACGCGAGGCGCGGGGCTATTCCTACGATGGCGCCGATGCCTCCTTCGTCGTCCTCGCCCGCCGCATCCTCGGCACGCTGCCGGAGTTCTTCGAGGTCGAGAGCTACCGCGCCAGCGTCGAGCGTCGGCACAACGCCCGCGGCGAGCAGATCACCGTCACCGAGGCGGTGGTAAAGATCCGCATCGGCGAGGAGCGGCTGATGTCGGTCGCCGAAGGCAACGGTCCGGTGAACGCCCTCGATCTCGCCATGCGCAAGGACCTCGGGCAGTTCTCGGCCCGCATCGCCGATCTCGAACTGGTCGATTTCAAGGTCCGTATCCTCGACGGCGGCACGGGCGCGGTCACCCGTGTGCTGGTCGAAAGCCGCGACGGCACCGGCGAGCGCTGGTACACCATCGGGGTCAGCCCCAACATCATCGATGCCTCATTTGAGGCGCTTTACGAGTCGATTACCTATAAATTGATGAAAACCGAGGCCGCCTGACCCCGCGAAGCGGGCGTGTCGGGGCGCCTCGCAGCGGAGGCGTGACTGGGCCGCACCGAGCAGGGCCGGATGCTTGTCTTCACCCTGGCAACGGCCGGGGTGACGGTGTTCGTCATGCTGGGCCTCTTCGCCATACCCGCGATCGATGCCTGCCGCGCCGACCAGCGTGGCCTCGTCGACTGCATCCGCGGCCTGATCGGCAGCCGCTTCGAGCTGCCCGTGGCCGTGGGGCCGCCGCGTCCGGCGCTCGCCGAAGGGGCCGATGACGGTCCGGCGCCGGCAACCGGGGAGACGCCGGACGAGTTCCCCGGGAAAGAGCACGCAGGCGACGGGTACGCAGTCGAGGATGAGGACGCAGCGCCCCGGCTGGCGGAGTTGCCCGCCGACGATCGCCCACCGGAACTGGCCCGCTCGCTGGGGCCGGCGCCCAAGAGCACCCTCGGGGTGTCTCTCGACCTTGACGTTCCCAATGCCGCCCCGAGGCCGGTGGGCGCCGCGGAGAATCCGGCCGGCGCGGCAGCGGACGCGGTGGAGGGGGAATCCGGCCTCGCGCCTCCCGCGCTGCCGCCCGTCCTGGCCGCCGCCCTCGATGCCTTCGACCCGGCCCTGCTCGGGCTCCCGCTCGCTCCCGGTCCCGATCTGCCGTCGGATGTCGCGCGCGAAGACGGTTCACCCGCGCCTGCGCCGGACCTGTCCGACATGGCGGCCGGCACGCCCGACGTTCTGGCGGTCGACCCGCCCGGGGTTGTCGAGGCGCCGGCTCTGCCCGACCTGTCGCCGCCGGTGCCGCCACCCGCGCTGGCCGCGGCTCTCGGCGCCTTCGACCCTCGGCTGCTCCTGCCCGCGATGCCTGCTGTTCCACAGCCGGAGAGAGTGGTCGACCTGCCGGCGACGGCCGAAGCTCCCGAGGTCGAAGCCGATGCGCCTGTGCCGGAGACGCCGGCAGTCGCTCATGGACCAGTCCTTCTGCCCGACCTGTCGCCGCCGGTGCTGCCACCCGCCCTGGCGGCGGCACTCGACAGCTTCGACCCTCAACTGCTCGCGCCCGCGCCCGTCTCGGTGCCGGAGCTTTCGGCGGCAGCCGGGCCGCCGGTCGAGCCGGAGGACCCCGCGCCCTTTCCGTCCGCGCCCGTAGAGGCACCGGGTCTGCCGGACGTGTCCCCTCCCGCGACGCCGCCGGCTCTGGCGGCCGTCCTCGATGCCGTCGATCCGGCCTTGTTTGCGCCGGTGGCCGCGATGCCCGTACCTGACCCGGTGCCAGACGCCGCCGTCGCTTCCATCGCCGAGGCCGACGACGCCACCGAGGTGGCCGCAACCACGGAGCAGCCGCTGCCCGCCGCGCTGCCGGATCGGCCTGCCGTGCTCGCGCTGCCGCCGACGATCGACGCCGTCGAGCTCGATGGTTCGGCCGTCTTCGTCGCCGGCGACGGACCGGCAGGGGCGCTGATGCGCCTCTATGTCGATGGCCTGCTGGTCGGCGAGAGCCCGGTCGAGGCCGGTCGCTGGCTGGTCGAGGGGGTGGACCTGCTCACCCTGGCGCAGCAGATGCTGCGGGTCGAGGCGGTCGATCCCTTCAGTGGCGAGGTTCTCTCGTCTGCAGCCATCAGCTTCGAGATCGAGCTGCCTGCCGCGATCGAGGCGCCCCGGCCGGACACCGTGGCGGCGCCTGCTGCGTCCCTGATCGATCCCGATCATGCCGTGTCGCCCGACGACCCGCCCGAGGCAAAGGAGGGCGCGCCCGATCCGGCTTCGCCCGTCGAATCCGTGCCGGCCGCGGACGTCCCGGCGCTTCCGCCGATCCGTCCGGTCGTGCCTTCCGCCCAGAGCGAGTCGGTGATCATCCTCGGCGCGCCGGAACCCGGCACCATCCTGGAACTGGCGCCGGCGGCGCCAAGCATCCCGGCGATCGTCGCCAGCTTCGTGCTGCCCTCTTCCGGCACATCGACACCGAGGCTGCGCGCCGTTCCGTTCGGCGATCCCGGCGCCGGTCGCTTCGTCTCGGGCAAGGCGATCATCCGCCGGGGCGATACGCTGTGGGACATCGCGCACCGCTACTACGGACGTGGCGTCCGGTTCAGCGTCATCTACCAGGCCAATCGCGACCTCATCGCCCGGCCCTCGCGCATCTATCCCGGCCAGGTGTTCGACCTGCCGCTCGTCTACGACGACTAGGGCAGGGCGGCCTGCCGCGACGGGCAGGTGCTTTCAACTTGCCTCCGCCCCGCCTATCTTCTATCGCTGATTGCCGATGAATACGATGCAGGACGACGACCTCGCCAATGTGATGCGTGCGCTCGGACACCCGGTGCGCCTGAGCATCCTGCGCATTCTTGCCACCCAGCGCCCGGGCGATTGTTGCTGCACCGACGTCACGCAGTGCCTGCCGCTGGCACAGTCGACAGTCAGCCAGCACATCAAGGTGCTGCTCGATGCGGGTCTCGTCGAGCGCCACGCCAAGGGAACCCGCAACTGCTACTCGCTCCGATCCGACCGGCTTGCCGCCTTCAATGAGGCGTGCTCCGGCCTGTTCAGCGGCCTCGCCCCCATTCATCTGCACGAGCCGGCCTGATGTCCGTATCCAACGAGTCGCCGAAGCGTCCCACCGTGGACGCCGATGAATCCCATCTGGGCCGCACGGTTGCCAACCTCTGGCAGTACATGTGGCCGGTCGGCCGCGCCGACCTCAAGCTGCGTGTCATCCTGGCGATCGGGGCGCTGCTCGTCTCCAAGGTGGCGACCACGCTGGTGCCGTTTGCCTACAAGGGCATCATCGATGCGCTGGACGGTGCTACCCCCGACAACGCCCTGGTGCTCGGCATTGCCGTGCCGCTGGTGCTGATCGTCGCCTACGGCCTCGGCAATCTCATCGATGCCGGCTTCCAGCAACTGCGCGACGTGCTGTTCGCCTCGGTCGGGCAGAACGCCGTGCGCAAGCTCGCCTATCGCACCTTCGAGCACCTGCACCGGCTGAGCCTTCGGTTCCACCTGCAGCGCCGCACCGGCGGGCTGAGCCGGGTGATCGAGCGTGGCACCAAGGGCATCGAAACCGTCGTCCGCTTCACCATGCTCAACACCGCCCCGACGGTGGTCGAGTTCGCCATTGCCGCGGTGATCTTCGTGGTGATGTTCGGGGTGAGCTACCTGGGCGTGCTGGTGGCGACCATCTGGCTCTATCTCTACTTCACCATCAAGGCGTCGAACTGGCGGATATCCATTCGCCGCGACATGAACGACAGCGATACCGACGCCAATGGCAAGGCCATCGACAGCCTGCTCAACTACGAGACGGTGAAGTACTTCGCCAACGAGAAGATGGAAGCAGACCGCTTCGATCGTTCCATGCAGAAGTACGAGCGCTCCGCCATCCGCATCTGGAGCTCGCTCGGCGTGCTCAATTTCGGCCAGGCCGCCATCTTCTACACCGGCACCGTGATCATCATGGTGATGGCCGGCCTGGGCGTGATGAACAAGACGTTGACGCTGGGCGATTTCGTGCTGCTCAACACGTTCCTGATGCAGATCTACCGGCCGCTCAACTTCATCGGCTTCGTCTATCGCGAGATCCGCCAGGGCCTGACCGACATCGAGGAGATGTTCAAGCTCCTCGACAAGGAGCCGGAGGTGCAGGACAAGCCCGACGCGAAGCCGCTCGCAGTCACGGGGCCGGTGATCCGCTTCGAGGACGTCAGGTTCCACTACGATCCGGACCGGCCGATCCTCAAGGGCATCAGCTTCGAGGTCCCGGCCGGCAAGACCATCGCCGTGGTGGGCCCTTCGGGGGCCGGCAAGTCCACCATCTCGCGGCTGCTCTATCGCTTCTACGACGTGATCGAGGGCCGCATCACCATCGACGGGCAGGATCTGCGCGATGTCACCCAGGCGAGCCTGAGGGCCCAGATCGGCATGGTGCCGCAGGACACGGTGCTGTTCAACGACAGCATCGAGTACAACATCCTCTATGGGCGCCCCGACGCCAGCCCGGAAGACGTGCGCAAGGCCGCCGAGCTCGCCCAGATCGGGCCGTTCATCGAGAGCCTGCCCAAGGGCTACGCCACCCAGGTCGGCGAGCGCGGCCTGAAGCTCTCGGGCGGCGAGAAGCAGCGGGTCGCCATTGCCCGCACCATTCTCAAGGGTCCGCCCATCCTCATTCTCGACGAGGCCACCTCCGCCCTCGATTCCAAGACCGAGGAAGACATCAAGTCGGCCCTCGACCTGGTCTCGGCCAACCGCACCACCCTGGTCATCGCGCACCGGCTGTCCACCGTGGTCAATGCCGACGAGATCATCGTCCTGCGCGACGGCGAGATCGCCGAGCGCGGCACGCATTTCCGGCTGCTCAGCAAGCAGGGCCTCTACGCCCAGATGTGGAACCGCCAGCGCGAAGCCAGCGAAGCCGAGGAGCGCATCCGCAAGGTCGCCAACGACCCCTTCGTCAAGCGCGGCGTACCGGCGGCGGAGTAGGGCGGGCTTGCCGGCCGCGACGCTTGGCGTCACTCTCCGGCGACGTTTCCGGAGTCGTCCCATGTGGTGGTACTACCTCGTCGCCGTACCCGCGGCCCTGTTCCTCACCAACGGCATCCCGCATTTCACCCAGGGCCTGGCCGGCCGGTCGTTCCCTTCGCCCTTCACTGGCGGTCCGCCCAGGCTCGACAGCCCGGTCAACAATGTGCTCTGGGGCGGCGGCAACCTCGTCGCCGGCGGAGTGCTGCTCTGGCTGATATGGCCCGGCCTCGGCGACTGGCTGTTGATCGCCGAGATGGTCGTGGTGGCCATTGCCTATGGCGTCGTGCTCGCACGGATCATGCAGACGGCCTGGAAATAGGCCGTTCGGCGGTCGGCGGACCGCGGTCAGCCGAGTGGCGCGATGCAGCGTCAGGGCGCGGGACGCGCGGACTTCAGGTCACAGCTCCGGATCAAACGGCACCGTGTGCTGGTTCAGCCAGTCCTCAAGCACATCCTTGCGGAAGGTGCCGGCCTCTAGGTTGGCATAGATGAATGCCTGGACCTCGTCGTTGGACGAAGCGACGTCTGCACCGTTCAGCTGGAGGAAGACTTCGAGGCAGGCATAGGCGACAGGTTTGTTGCCATCGACTAATCCGTGGTTCATCGCGAGGCTCTCCCACAACGCCGCGGCCTCTTCGATGAGGTCGGCGTAGTAGCCGGTCTGTGGACGCAGCAAGGCGGATTCGATCAACCCAAGGTCGCGAACGCCCGCGGCACCCCCGAACTCCTTGATCAGGAGCGCGTGGATGCGCAGGGCTTCGTCGAGTGTGATATACAGCGTCACCGGCCGCTACTTGGCGAGGGCTTCGTAAAGCGAGCGGCGACGCTCGATGCTCCGGACCATCAGCCGCTCGATCGCCGGCCGAACCTTGGGAGCGGCGGCTTGCGCGCGCAGGGCATTGAACTGCTCCGCCGACACGACATACGCGACGTCCCGGCCATTCTTCTGGATGGCCACCGGCTCGGCCTGCGCCATCTCCAGCACCTGCCCGAACTTGTTCTTGGCGTCCGTTGCGGTCATCTCGACCATGATCGGCTCCATTAGCTATATTAGCTATTATGGTCAAATACTCGCAGGAGCGCAAGACACGCTGGGAACCGCGTCATAGAACGTCGAAGACCAAAAAGCCCGGGGTCGCCCCCGGGCCTTTGTCAACGCGATCGGTGCAACGGGCTATTCCGCTGCCTGCCGGCTCACCACGGTCACCCCGTCCTGCTCCGTCTCGACCAGGCCCGAGCCTTCCGTCTTGATGAAGCGCTTGGAGCTGTCGATGTCCGCCGGGATCTCGATCGTCGCCCCTTCGGGAGTCGCCGCGGTAGCGGTCTTGCGGCCACCGAACATCCGGAACGGCGCCGTCACGACGGTGCCGACCAGCCGGCCGATCCATCCATGCCGGATCACGCTCGGGGCGGTGATCATCACCGGCACCATCACCAGCGTCAGCGCGGTCGACACGAACAGGCCCGAGACCAGCGCTGCCGACAGGTGCGTGAACCACGAGCCCGCAATGCCGCCCACCACGATTTCCTGGCGGATGAAGTCGAACTCGATGTTGAGCGCCATCGGGATCACGCCCAGCGCCGTCACCGTGGCGGTGAGCAGCACCGGCCGCACGCGCTGGCTGGCGGTGATCAGCATGGCCTTGATCGGATCGACGCCTTCGTCGCGGTTGTAGTGGTTGTAGGTGTCGATCAGCACGATGCCGTTCTTCACCACGATGCCGGCCAGCGCAACGATGCCCAGCCCGGTCATGATCGCCGAGAAGCTCATCCCCGTGACCACCATGCCCACCATCACCCCGGCGAGCGACATCAGCACCGTCGAGAGCGTCACCAGCACCTGGTAGAAGCTGTTGTACTCGAGCAGCAGCACCAGGAAGATGATGAACAGCGCTGCCATCAGGGCCTGGCCGATGAAGGCGTTGGTATCGCCGATCTGTTCGTCGGCGCCGCCGAACACCACCGTGGCGGTGGCGGGGAAGTTCTGCTCCTTCACGAAGGCGCTGAGCTGCTCCATCTTGGCCTGAGTCGCCGACGGGTCCTGCACGATGGCCGGGATGAAGTTGGCGGCCACCGCCATCTGGTACTTGCCGTTCTTGCGCGAGATGTTGGCCACCTTGGGCACGGCCTCGCGCTTGATGAAGTTCGATACCGGGACGAGCCCCTGGGCCGTGACGATGCGCAGCGAGTCGAGGCTGTCGAAGCTGCGTTCCTCGAGCGGCAGGCGCACGCGGATGTCGAGCTCGTCGTCGGCGTCATTGGGCCGGTAGGAGCCGAGCTTGACGCCGGACGTGACCAGCTGGACGTAGGGGCTGAGCTCCCGCACGCCGATGCCGTACTTGGCCGCCGCCTCGCGATCGATCGTCACTTCCCAGTCGATGCCGGGGGAGGGACGGCCGTCCTCGACGTCGATGGTGTCGCCGAGCTCGTTCTCGATGTAGTTGCGCAGCGTCGTCACGATCGGCAGCAGGTCGTCGTAGTTCGTGCTCTCGACGCTGAGGTTGATCGCCTTGCCGGCCGGCGGACCGTTCTCCTGCGCCGCGATCTGCACCTCGATGCCGGAGATATCGGCGACGCGGTCGCGGATGTTCTGGAAGATCTCGGCCGCCTTGACGCGTTCGTTCCAGTTGATCAGCTGCAGGCTGAACTGGCCGATCGTGTCCGGCGGAGCCGATCCGCCCATCATGCCGCCGCCCGAACCGGCAAAGGTCATGATGGAATCCTGGATGCCCTGCACCTGCAGGATTTCCTTCTCGACCTCGACCAGCATGTCGCGGATCTCGACCGGCGAGTAGTTGCCGCGGGCGATCACGTTCACCGTGCCGAACTCCGGCTCGGAGGCCGGGAAGGCCTCCACGCCGGTCGGGTTCGAGATGTAGAGCGCGAACATGCCGACGATGATCGCAAAGCCGACGCCGAGCGCGAGGATCGGGTGTCGGATCAGGTGCTGCAGCGTGCGCACGTAGAGTCCGGTGGCGCCCCGAACCTTCTTCACGTCGAACTTGTCGGCGTACATCACCACGTCGGCCGCGTCCTTGGACTTCTGGTCCACGTGGCTCGAAGCGATGATGGCGCCGATCACCGGCATGAAGATCAGGGCAGAAACCAGCGAGGCCACCATCACCACGATGACGATGATGGGCAGGTAGCTCATGAATTTGCCGATGATGCCCGGCCAGAACAGCAGCGGCACGAAGGCGCCCAGCGTCGTGAAGGTGGCCGAGACCACCGGCACGAACATCTTGCGGGCCGCGAGGATGAACGCCTCCTTCTTGGAAACGCCCTCCTGCAGCTTTCGCTCGGCATACTCGACCACCACGATCGGGTCGTCCACCAGCACGCCCACCGCGAGCACCAGGCCGAACATGATCATCATGTTGATGGTCATGCCGAGCATCTGCACGACGAGGAAGGCGATCATGAACGAGATCGGGATCGAGGTGCCGATCATCAGGGCAGGGCGCACGCCGAGGGTGGCGACGCATACCGTCATCACCAGCGCCACGGCGGTCAGCACCGCCGCTTCGAGGGAGCGGAACAGGTGCTTGGTCGAGTCGGCCTGATCGACGAGGAACGAGTACTGTACGCCGGACGGCCAGTCCTTGGCGAACTCGGTCGTCACCGCCCGCACGCGATCCGAGAGGTCGATGACGTTGGAGCCCAGTTCCTTGACGACGCCGAGCGTGATCGCCGGCTGCCCGTTCACATGGGCGTATTCGGTGGCGTCCTTGAAGGTCCGGGTGATCGTCGCCACATCGCCGAACGTGACGATGTTGTCGCCGTCCGCCTTGATCGGCAGCGTGTAGACGTCCTGGGCGGTGGTGATCAGCCCCGGCACCTCGACGTTGAACGAACCGCGTCCGGTGTCGAGCGTGCCGCCGGCCACCACCATGTTGTTCTTGGCAAGGGCGTCGAACAGCTGGCTGGCCGTCAGGTTGTAGGCCTCGAGCCGGTTCATGTCGATGGTGACCGCCAGCATCTCGTCGCGCGAGCCGGAGATCGTCACGCTCTGCACGATCGAAATGTCTTCGAGCGCTTCCTTGAGATCCTTGGCGCGCTGCACCAGCGTCCGCTCCGGCACGTCGCCGTAGATCGCAACCGAGATCGACGGCATCGAGGAGAAGGAAATCTCCGTCACCGTCGGCTCGTTGGCATCTGCCGGCAGCTCGGCCGAAACACCGTCGAGCTTGGCGCGGATGTCGGCCAGCGCCTTGTCCTTGTCGGCATTGACGTTGAATTCGAGGAACACCGAGGCATGGCCCGTCGTGGCGGTCGAGGTGTAGTTCTCGAGCCCGTCGATGTCCTTGACCCGATCCTCGATCGGCTTGGCCAGCAGCCGCTCCGCATCGCGCGGCGACACGCCGGTCTGGCTGACCGAGACGTAGAAATACGGGATGTCGATGGCCGGGAAACTCTCCTTGGGCAGCGTGGTATAGGCGCCGAACCCGGCGAGGAGCAGCAGCCCCATCACCGTCAGCACGACCCGCGGCATGCGCAGGACGCGTTCGAGGAAATTCATCATGACTGCACCCCTTCGGCAGCGGCGTCGGTCGCAACCGCGTCCTGCGTCCCCGTTACGTTCGTCGCCTCGACCTTCTGGCCCGGCACCACGTATTCCTGACCCATGGTGATGATATCCACTTTCGGCGGCAGCCCCGTCACCCACACTCCGGCGCGGGAATCCGACACGATCGTCACCGGGTAGAACTCGACGACGCTGTCCTTGACGGTCCGCACGCCGAGCGTGCCGTCGTCGGCCAGCGTCAGCACCGATTGCGGCAGCAGGTGTGCCGGGATGGTCCCCAGGCTCACGATCGCCGAGGCGGTGATGCCGGACAGCACCTGTCCGTCCTTGTTGGGCAGTTCGATCTCGATCGGGAACGAGCGGGTGGCTTCGTCCGCCAGTGCCGAGATGTAGCTGACCTTGCCGTCCACCTGCTGCCCCGTGACGGTGGTCACCTTGGCCGCAAGGCCCAGTTCGGCCCGCGCGATCCGCGCTTCGGGGACATTGGCGACGAACAGCATCGGGTCGAGTTCCACGATGGTCGCGCACGGCATGCCCGGGCTCAGCATCGAGCCGACCGTCGCGATCGGGTCCTGCACCACGCCGGCGACCTGCGTCGTCACGGTGGTCCGGTCGAACTCGGCCTTGGCCTGGTCGAAGCCGGACTGTGCCGCCTTCAGCGCCGCTTCGAGCGCATTGGCGGTGTTGGCGGCCGCGAGGCCCTTGTCCCGCAAAGCCTTGTTGGTGTCGAAGTTGACCTGCGCCTGTGCCAGTGCGGCCTCGGCCTGTGCCACGGCCGCCGCGCGCGTCCCCTGGTCGAGCGTGCACAGCGTGTCGCCCGGGCCGACCTTCTGGCCCTTGCTCACCGTGATCGCGGTGACGACGCCGCTCGTTTCGGGCGTGACCGTCACCACCGACTTCGCCTTGGTGCGGCCCCGCAGCGGCACCTCGATCGGGTAGGCCTGCACCTGGTAGGTTTCGGTGCGAACCGACTGCAGCGGCGCGGCAGCGCCGCTCGACTCGGCGACGCGCTGGGCGATCGTCAGGTGCGGGTCGACCTCGCCCTCTTCGTGGTGACCGGCATCGGCGACGTCCGCGTTCTTGTCGATCAGCGAGATGATCGGCGTCTCGCCATTGCCGGGGCCGTTGCCGCCGGCCACCAGCGTTCCGGTGCCGAGCCAGGCGGCGCCGGCGACCAGGATCAGTCCGGCCACGCCGTATGAGTAAAGTGCACGCATTGTCAGAAATACCCTCTATTCTGCCGCTGCGGCATCGCCCGTATCGGGGCGCGCCAGCGCGATGAGCTTGCCCCGGTGGGCCTCGATGTAGTCACGCGCGGCCTGCATACAAGTCCGGCCGTAGTCGATGACCCAGGCGTCGCCGGGATGTGTGTGTTCTTTCTTGAGCCGGTCGAAGTCGGCCAGCGTCGCGTCGACTTCGACGATTCGCTCGGCTAGCCGCTGTTCGACCAGCGATTGGGGAAGTTCGGAGGCGAAGCGAAGGAACAGTAGAAATTCGCTTCGGTACTCGTCCTCGCCCAGTTTCTCGAACAAGGACTGAATGAAAGCTGAACGGCCCGCCGGGGTGATCGAATAGATCTTCTTGGCGGGCTTGCCGTCCTGCACCTCGACGCGCGAGGTGACCAGGTTTTCCTACTCCAGCCGGGCCAGGGCCGGATAGATCGAGCCATAACTCGCGTCGATGAAATAGGAATACTCGCCCTCGACGGAGAGCTTCCTGATCTCGTATCCGGTGGCCTCGCCATCGTAGAGGATGGCCAGGCAGACTGTTCTGACGTTCATGAACCCCTATCCGTTCGGCATATGACGGACCAGCATATGCCGGCCCTATATATGGGTCGGCTGATTTACGCAACCACCCCCGCGGCGGATCAGCCATGCGCGGATTTCATGGCGGGCGCGGGCCGGACAGGCCCGCACACCTGTCTCAGGCGGTGAGCCGCTGCATCTCGGCGGTCGCCCGCAGCGCCAGGTCCCGGCTCGAGGCGGCCACGAAATAAGGGTTCAGGAAGCGCCTCTCGACATGGCCGCAGCGCAGCGGCTGCCCCGCCATGTCCATTACCACGCCCCCGGCTGCCTCGAGTACCGCCTGTCCGGCCGCCGTGTCCCATTCCGACGTTGGGGTAAACCGCGGGTAAAGCTCCGCCTTGCCCTCGGCAAGCAGGCAGAACTTAAGCGAGGAGCCCACGGACACGTCTTCTGCCACCGCCATCGCCTCGCACAGCAGCTGCGTCGCGGCATGCCCGTGCGACCGGCTGGCGACGATGCGCAGCGGCCGGTCCGGAGTGCTGACCCTGATCGGTCGCAGGTCGGTCAGGTCGCGCCCGTCGACCCGCCCGCGGTAGGCGCCCTCCGGTCCGCCGAAGAAGACCTCGCCGGTCGCGGGCGCCACCACCACGCCGCGACGCGGGCGGCGGTGCTCGGTCAGCGCGATGTTCACCGTGAACTCGCCGTTGCGCTTGATGAACTCCTTGGTGCCGTCGAGCGGGTCGACGACGAAGAAGCTGTCGTCGAGATGCGGCACGAGTCCCGCCGCGACGCTCTCCTCGCCGAGGAACGGCACCGGATGCGCCTTCAGCGCCTCGAGGATCAGCGCCTCTGCCCGCTGGTCGGCCTCCGTCACGGGGGAGCCGTCGGCCTTGGCCTCGGCATCGAAGGCGCGGTTGTAGACCTCGTTGATCACCTCTGCGGCGCCGATGGCCGCCCCGATCATCAGTTCCAGCAGGCGGTCGCTCATAGAATCTCGACATCCAGCCCGAGGTCGAGCGGCCGGGCCCCCATGGTGACCTGGCTCGACGAGATGAAATCGACCCCGGTCTCGGCGATGCCGCGCACCCGTTCCAGCGTCACGCCGCCCGAGGCTTCCAGCCGGGCCCGGCCCCGGTTCAGCGCCACGGCCTGACGCAGCAGGTCGTTGTCCATGTTGTCGAGCAGCACCAGCGTTGCCCCTGCCTCGAGCACTTCCTCCAGTTCGGCAAGCGTCGTGACTTCGATCTCGATGGCCACGAGGTGCCCGGCCTGGGCCCGCGCCGCGCGGTAGGCCCGGGCGGCCCCGCCCGCCACCGCGATGTGGTTGTCCTTGATCAGGATGGCGTCGGACAGTGCGAAGCGATGATTGTGGCCGCCGCCGCAGCGCACCGCGTATTTCTCGAGCGCCCTCAGCCCCGGCGTGGTCTTGCGCGTGTCGCAGATGCGCGCGCCGGTGCCGGCCACCGCATCGACGAAGCGTTGCGTCAGGCTCGCGATCCCGCTCAGGTGGTTGAGAAAGTTGAGCGCCGTCCGCTCCCCGGCCAGCAGTTGCCGCGCGTCGCCGGAAAGCACCGCGACGATGTCGCCTTTGCCGAGCCTGGCGCCGTCCTGCACCTGTGCGTCGAGCGAGACCGCGCTGCCCATCTGCCGGAACGTCTCGATCGCGACGGGCACGCCGGCCAGCACGCCCGCCTCGCGCGCCGTCAGCGTCGCCGTCGCCGTCGCGCCCGGCGGCAGCGTCGCCTCGGAGGTTAGGTCTCCGGCGATGCCGAGGTCTTCCGCAAGGGCCCGACGCACCGCATCGGCCATCACGGCGGGGGGAGGGGAGGCAATGGTGTCGGCAGCGCGCATGGGCAATCCCCGCAGATGCGCGGTCCTACGCGGGGGCGCAGAAATGCGCAAGCCACCGCGGATTGTCCATGCAGCGCAGGAGGCGAGTGACTCTAGAACGCGAAGGTGAGGCCCGCCGTCAGGGTAAACACCCCGCCGGCCGAGGCATTGTCTCCGGCGTTCATGTCACCGGTCAGTTCGTCGTCCTCGAAAACGCGCTCTCCGTACGGGATGAAATAGGCGCCCTGCAACCGGACTGACAGCGTATCGGTCAGGGCCTGCTCTATACCGGCGGACAACAACAGGCCCGGCAGCACGTAGTTGGCTGAGCCCTGTTCGGCGTCGATATCGTCCATGTCATTGAAAGCGGTAAACTTCGTGCTGAGCAGGCCGATGCCCGCGCCGCCATAGAGCAGCGTGGTGTCGGTGAGGGCAAAGCCCGCCCGCGCGCTCACCGCGATCAGGGCCTGCAACTCCTGGGTGGCATAGTCATTGCCGCCGTCGTCGATCGCCAGCGCCTCGATGGCTCCGGTGGTGGCGCTGAGCTCAACACCATAGACGATGGCGCCATGGACAAGGTTCATGCCCATGTAGCCGCCGCCCAGCCAACCTGTCTCGAAGTCACCCGAGAAGATCTCGGCCTCTTCCGGATCACCGTCTTCGATCTCGTCGCCGTCGACGAAACCCTGGTAGCTGATGCCGCCATACCCGACGAAGAAGCCGCCGTAGTACCCGTCGAACCGTGACGCATCTGCCGCCTGAACCGGTCCGATGGTCGCCGCGCCGGCTATCGTGACCAACAACGCTACAGCAGTCACCCGCATAACTGCCTCCAATATTGCCTTATCTTTAGTCCATGAGTCGCAGTTATTCGTCAAGCCGAGTAGACACAATTCCGACTCATTCTCCACTGTCGTGCCACAAGGCCAATGTGGTGCCGAAAACGTCCGTGCTGCGTTGGGACCTCGGCCGGACCTGACCTGCGCCGCAGGCACCGTGCATCGCACGCGCGTCTACTGGAGAGAACCCGTGGCGCGGTCACCCTCAGTTGAACGCCCGCACCTCGACCGGCGACCGGCAGGCGGCTGCCGCCTTGCGGCCCCAGGCGATGGCCTCGTCGAGGCTCGCCAGGTCCAGCACCCAGAAGCCGCCGACATGCTCCTTGCTCTCGACATAGGGCCCATCGGTCACCGACAGCTGGCCGTCGGCCCTCCTCCGCACCGACACGGCCGCCCCCGCCGGCGCGAGACCACCGACGAAGACCCTGATTCCGGCTGCCACCATTTCCGCATTGAGCGCGGAGATGTCATCGTGCATCGCCTCCGGCTCGGCGGATGGGTCGTAGTCGTGCGGGTGGTGGATGGCGACGAGATACTGCGTCATGTCTCTCTCCTTGTTCGGCAGGAGCCCTCTGTCCGCCTCGCCACCGCTTGTCGAACGGCGCCGCCGCCGATCGACAAGCGGTCCGGTTCACCCCAGCCGGTACGGTACCACGTCCCGTCGATCCACATCGATCTCCAGCCGCGCGTCGAGCGGTGGCACCGAGCGCTGCAGACAGTCGGTGCGCGGGCAGATGCGGCAGCTGATGCCGATCGGGTCGTAGGCGGCGGAGCGGTTGAGATCGAGGTCGGCGGCGTAGGTGAGCTTGCCCGCATGCGCGATCTCGCAGCCCAGTGCGTAGGCGTAGCGCCGCACCGGTCCGCGGAAGCCGCCGGTCCGTTTCTCTTCCGACCAGGCGAGGCACAGATAGCGGTTGCCGTCCGGCGTCTCGGCCAGCTGCCGGCCGATCCGGCCGTGCTCCTCGAAAGCGCGATGCACGTTCCATAGCGGGCACGCCCCGCCGAAGCGGGGGAACTGCAGCGGCGTCGCCGAGTGTCGCTTCGTGATGGTCCCGGCCGCGTCCACCCGTGCAAAGAAGAACGGCACGCCGCGTGCCTTGGGTCGCTGCATGGTCGAGAGCCGGTGGCCGACCTGCTCGAGCGAGGCGCCGAAGCGGAACCCGAGCTGCTCGATGTCGTAGGCCGTCTCGCCGGCCGCCGCCAGGAAGGCGCCATAGGGCATCTGCAGCGCCCCGGCATAGTAGTTGGCAAGCCCGAGGCGGCAGATCGCCTCGGCCTCGTGGGTCTTGAACCGCGCCGCCGCGATGATGGCCTCGATCGGCTCCGCCTCGGCGATCAGGGCCAGCTGGGCAGCGAGCTGGAAATAGAGTGTCGAGGGCGCCAGCCGGGCATTCAGTCCGATCGCCCGCCGCTCGCGGTCGTAGCGCCTGAGGGCCTCCGGCCGTTCCAGCTCCTCGAAGGCGACCGTGATCCCGTGCCGGCCCTCGATATGAGCGGCGAGCCGTTCGAGCCGTCCGTGCAGTGCCGGCCCGAGCTGCTCCGCCAGTGCCTCCGCCGCGGTGTCGAGCCGGTCGACGTAGTTGTCGGCGTAGTGGAAGAAGTCGCGCACCTCCTCGTAGGTGGTCTGCAGGCCGCCGGCCGGGGCCCCCGCCATCGCCGCGTCGACGCTCGCCAGCCGCTCGCCGGATTTCCGCCAGGCATCGTAGAGCCGCAGCAGGGCGCGGGCCGTGTCCGGGGCGCTGGTCGCCAGCGACTTGAGCTCGATCAGCCCCGGCGCCGTGTCGCCGAACACCGGGTCGGCGGTGGCTTCCCTCAGGTCGGCCAGCAGCCGGTCGGCGCGATCCGAAAGCAGCTCGGAGAGGTCCAGCCCGAATTTCTCGCTGAGCGCCAGCATCAGCGGCGCCGTCAGCGGCCGCTGGTTGTTCTCGATCTGGTTGAGGTAGGATACCGAGATCTCGAGCTGCACGGCGAGCTCGCGCTGCGTCAGTCCCTGGCGTTGGCGGCCGGCCCGGACGCGACCGCCGGCGAAGATCTTCTGCTGGGCCATTTGCTAAGTTCGCAAGTTCGCAGTTCGCATATTTGCAAGATTAGCACATCCGCACCTTCCTGTCTGCACGCCGCCGCCCTCTGCTGTATGGTGTCGCGAACAGGGCAGGGGACCCCATGCAGAACATCATTGCCGCGCTCGAGGAAAAGCGCGCGGAAGCCCGCCTCGGCGGCGGGCAGAAGCGCATCGATGCCCAGCATGCCAAGGGCAAGCTGACCGCCCGCGAGCGGCTCGACGTGCTGCTCGATCCGGGCTCGTTCGAGGAATACGACATGTTCGTGACCCACCGCGCGGTGGAGTTCGGCATGGAAAAGACCATCATCCCGGGCGATGGCGTCGTCACCGGCTGGGGCACCGTCAACGGCCGGCTGGTCTATGTGTTCAGCCAGGATTTCACCGTCTTCGGCGGCTCGCTCAGCGAAACCCACGCGCAGAAGATCTGCAAGATCATGGACCTTGCCGTGCAGAACGGCGCCCCGGTGATCGGGCTGAACGACAGCGGCGGTGCCCGCATCCAGGAGGGCGTCGCGGCGCTTGGCGGCTATGCCGAGGTGTTCTGGCGCAACGTCCAGGCCTCCGGCGCCATCCCGCAGATTTCCGTGATCATGGGGCCGTCCGCCGGCGGCGCGGTCTATTCGCCGGCCATGACCGACTTCATCTTCATGGTGAAGGACACCTCCTACATGTACGTGACCGGCCCGGACGTGGTGAAGACCGTCACCTCCGAGATCGTCACCCACGAGGAACTGGGCGGCGCCTCCACCCACACCAGGATCAGCGCCGTCGCCGACGCTGCCTTCGACAACGACATCGAGACGCTGCTCGAAGTGCGCCGGCTGGTGGATTTCCTGCCGCTCAGCGCCACCGTGAAGCCACCGCGGCTCGCCACCAATGACAGCATCGAGCGCTCGGAGCCGAGCCTCGATACCATCATCCCGGCGAGCGCGGCCAAGCCCTACGACATGCGGGAGGTCATCACCCGGATCGCCGACGAGGGCGATTTCTTCGAGATCCAGAAGGAGCACGCGGGCAACATCCTCGTCGGGTTCGTGCGCATCAACGGCGAGAGCGTCGGCGTGGTCGCCAACCAGCCGCTGGTGCTCGCCGGGTGCCTCGACATCAACTCGAGCAAGAAGGCGGCCCGCTTCATCCGCTTCTGCGATGCCTTCTCGATCCCCATCCTGACGCTGGTCGATGTTCCCGGCTTCCTTCCCGGCGTGGCGCAGGAATATGGCGGCATCATCAAGCACGGCGCCAAGCTCCTCTTCGCCTATGCCGAGGCCACCGTCCCAAAGGTCACCGTGATCACCCGCAAGGCCTATGGCGGCGCCTATGACGTGATGGCGAGCAAGCACATCCGCGCCGACGTCAACTACGCCTGGCCCACCGCCGAAATCGCCGTGATGGGCGCCAAGGGCGCCACCGAGATCCTCTATCGCAGCGAACTGGGCGACAAGGAGAAGATCGCCCGGCGTACCGCCGACTACGAGGCCCGTTTCGCCAACCCCTTCGTCGCCGCCGAACGCGGCTTCATCGACGACGTCATCATGCCGCGCGAGACCCGCCGCCGCGTCGCCCGCGCCTTCGAGACGCTCCGGCACAAGAAGGCCGTGATCCCGATGAAGAAACACGGGAACATCCCGCTGTGAGCGCTCCTCCTCTGCACCCCCAGTCGTCTCCCTCCCCCTTGTGGGGAGGGATTAAGGGTGGGGGTGGTCCCAGGCGCGATCTGGAATGCAGCCGCCCTGATCCCGGCTACAGGCCGGTTGTGCGGGCATCGGGCGCCCTCGCTGCCACCGAGCGTCCGTCCTCCCCCACCCTCAGTCCCTCCCCACAAGGGGGAGGGAAGCCCCGCAACGCGCAGGCCAGCGCTCCCTCTCAGTCGTCTCCCTCCCCCTTGTGGGGAGGGATCAAGGGTGGGGGTGGTCAGACGCGCCGGCCGTGGAGCCATCATGTCCATTGAACGCGCCCGCGACCTTCGCAAGCAGATGCCACCTGCCGAGGCCAAGCTCTGGCTCACGCTACAGACGCCCGAGCGTCCGGCCACCCCCACCCTGATGCCCTCCCCACAGGGGGGAGGGAAGCGCAGGAGCCGGGCCATCGTGGAGATCGGCCATCGTTCGATCGATGACCTGTCGCCTCCTCACGGAACTGTCGGCGCCGATCCCCCAGTCGTCTCCCTCCCCTCGATGGGGAGGGATCAAGGATGGGGTGAGCCACTCGCTCCGAAGTCGAACGAGAAGTCCCCCTGATGTTCACCTCGCTCCTCATCGCCAATCGCGGCGAAATCGCCTGCCGCGTCATCCGCACCGCCAGGCGCATGGGCATTCGCACCATCGCGGTCTATTCCGATGCCGATGCCAATGCCCTGCATGTGAAGATGGCCGACGAGGCCGTGCATATCGGCGGCTCGGCGGCGCGCGACTCCTACCTTTCGATCGACCGGATCGTCGCCGCATGCAAGGCGACCGGCGCCGAGGCGGTGCATCCGGGGTACGGCTTCCTGTCGGAAAACGCCGCGTTCCCGGCCGCGCTCGAAGCGGCCGGCATCATCTTCGTCGGCCCCCCGGCCAGCGCCATCGAGGCGATGGGCGACAAGATCACCTCCAAGAAGCTCGCCGCGGCGGCCGGCGTCTCCACCGTGCCGGGCCATATGGGGCTGATCGCCGATGCCGACGAGGCGGTGACCATTGCCAACCTGATCGGCTATCCGGTGATGATCAAGGCCTCCGCCGGCGGCGGCGGCAAGGGCATGCGCATCGCCTGGACCGACGCCGAGGCCCGCGAAGGCTTCGAGCGCTCCAGGTCCGAGGCCGCCTCTTCCTTCGGCGATGACCGCATCTTCATCGAGAAGTTCGTCACCGAGCCGCGTCATATCGAAATCCAGCTGATCGGCGACCAGCACGGCAACGTGCTCTATCTCAACGAGCGCGAATGCTCGATCCAGCGCCGCAACCAGAAGGTGATCGAGGAGGCCCCGTCCCCCTTTCTGGACGCCCGCACCCGCGCTGCCATGGGCGAGCAGGCGGTGGCCCTCGCCAAGGCGGTCGGCTACACCTCGGCCGGCACGGTCGAGTTCATCGTCGACAGGGACCGTAACTTCTACTTCCTCGAGATGAACACCCGCCTCCAGGTGGAGCATCCGGTCACCGAACTGATCACCGGGCTCGACCTCGTCGAGTTGATGCTGCGTGCGGCCGCCGGCGAGAAGCTGCCGCTCGCCCAGTCCGAGGTGAGGCTCGACGGCTGGGCCATCGAGAGCCGCATCTATGCCGAGGACCCCTACCGCAACTTCCTGCCCTCCACCGGCCGGCTGACCCGCTACCACCCACCCGCCGAGAACCTCGTCCAGGCCCCGTTCGTCCGCAACGACACGGGCGTCCGGGAAGGCGGCGAGATCTCGACCTTCTACGACCCGATGATCGCCAAGCTCTGCACCTGGGCCGAAACGCGCATCGAGGCGATCGACGCCATGCAGGTGGCACTCGACGAGTTCGAGCTGGAGGGGGTGGGCAACAACGTGCCGTTCCTCGCGACCGTCATGGGGCAGCCGCGCTTCCGCGAGGGGCGGCTCACCACCGGCTATATCGCCGAGGAATTTCCCAATGGCTTCAACGGCGTGGAGCTCGAGGCGGAATCGCTGTCGCACCTTGCCGCGCTGGCCTGCTGCTCGGCCTACGCGCTCGAGGCGCGCGCCTTCGCCAACGGTACGCCGCTCGGCATCCACCACCCAGAGTCCCGCCGCGCCGTGCTGATCGGCGGGCGCCGCTGGGATTTCGCCATCCGCGCCGATGGCATCGAATACTGGCTGACCGCCCCGGACGGGAGCAAGCATCTGGTCGAGAGCGGCTGGAAGCCGGGCATGTCGCTGTGCATCGGCCGCGTCGATGGCGAGGTCCGTCATGTGCGGCTCGATCGCGTCACTGGCGGCTTCCGCCTGCGCTACCGCGGCGCCGACCTCGTCGCCCGCGTGCTGCTGCCGCACGTCGCCGACCTGATGCCGATCATGCCGGTCAAGGTGCCGCCCGACCTGTCGAAGTTCCTCCTCTGCCCGATGCCCGGCCAGGTGGTGCGCATCGACGTCAGCGACGGCGACATCGTCGAGGACGGCCAGACACTCGCCATCGTCGAGGCAATGAAGATGGAGAACGTGCTCAAGGCCGAAAAGCGCGCCCGGGTCGGCAAGGTCCGGGTGAAGCCGGGCGCGGTGCTGGCCGTGGACGAGGTGATCCTGGAGTTCGAGGCGATATGATGCGACCCGTCCTCTCACCAGGCGCTTCGCGCCACCCTCTCCCTCAAGGGGGGAGGGGAGTTGCGGCGAGATCGCGCCACGTCCCTCCCTCTCCCCGTGGGGGAGAGGGTGCCGGGCGAAGCTCGGCGGGTGAGGGGAAGTAGCGGATGCCTGATACACCCACCTACACCACCTGGCAGAAGCTCGCCCAGCGCGAACTCAAGGACACCCCGGTCGAGGCGCTCGATCGCGACTACGGCAGTCTCCCGATCCGCCCGGCCTACTTCCCCGATGACGCTCCGGCCGATCCGGGCCTCCCCGGCGTTGCCCCGTTCACCCGCGGCGTGCGGGCCACCATGTATGCCAACCGCCCCTGGACCATCCGGCAATATGCCGGCTTCTCCACGGCGCGCGAGAGCAACGATTTCTACCGCAGGAACCTTGCCGCCGGGCAGAAGGGGCTCAGCGTCGCCTTCGACCTCGCCACCCATCGCGGCTACGACAGCGACCACCCGCGCGTCACCGGCGATGTCGGCAAGGCCGGCGTCGCCATCGACAGCGTCGAGGACATGAAGATCCTGTTCGACGGCATCCCGCTCGATCAGATGTCGGTCTCGATGACCATGAACGGCGCCGTGCTGCCGGTGCTCGCCATGTTCATCGTCGCGGCCGAGGAGCAGGGGGTGAAGCAGGCGCAACTCGACGGCACCATCCAGAACGACATCCTCAAGGAGTTCATGGTCCGCAACACCTATATCTACCCGCCCGAGCCCTCGATGCGCATCGTCGGCGACATCATCGCCTACACCGCCGAGCACATGCCGAAGTTCAACTCGATCTCGATCTCCGGCTACCACATGCACGAGGCCGGGGCGACGGCGGTGCAGGAACTGGCCTACACCCTCGCCGACGGGCGCGAATACGTGCGCGCCGCCATGGCGAAGGGCCTCGATATCGATGCCTTCGCCGGCCGCCTGAGCTTCTTCTTCGGCATCGGCATGAACCTCTTTGTCGAGGTGGCCAAGCTCCGCGCCGCGCGCACGCTGTGGTCGAAGATCATGGGCGAACTCGGCGCCCGGGATCCGCGTTCGCTCATGCTGCGCACCCATTGCCAGACCTCCGGCGTCTCGCTGACCGAGCAGGACCCGCACAACAACATCGTCCGCACCACCATCGAGGCGCTGGCCGCAGTGCTCGGCGGCACCCAGAGCCTGCATACCAACTCCTTCGACGAAGCCATTGCCCTGCCGACGGAATTCTCCGCCCGCATCGCCCGCAACACGCAGCTGATCCTGCAGCACGAGAGCCGTGTCA
Source organism: Devosia sp. (assembly GCA_041916695.1). Classification (GTDB taxonomy): domain Bacteria; phylum Pseudomonadota; class Alphaproteobacteria; order Rhizobiales; family Devosiaceae; genus Devosia_A. The sequence continues at coordinate 86,457 of JAYRZA010000015.1, forward strand.
CCGACGTCGTCGATCCGCTCGGCGGCTCCTACTACATCGAGGCCCTGACTGCCGACCTGGTGGCGCGCGCCGAGGCGCTGATGGCCGCGGTCGAGGCCGAGGGGGGCATGACCGCTGCGGTGCAGGCCGGCACGCCCAAGCTCGAGATCGAGAAGGCCGCCGCCTTGCGGCAGGCCCGCGTCGATCGGGGCGAGGACGTGATCGTCGGGGTCAACCGCTACCGGCTGGACAACGAGCCGCCGATCGCCATCCGCGAGATCGACAACCACAAGGTGCGCGACGAGCAGGTGGCGAGGCTTGCCGATACCCGGCGCCGCCGCGACGCGGCTCGCGTCGGCGCAGCGCTCGATGACCTGCGGGCCGCGGCGCGCTCTTCGGGCAACCTGCTCGCGGCGAGTATCGAGGCGGCCCGGGCCCGCGCCACGCTCGGCGAGATTTCCGCCGCGCTCGAGGACGTCTTCGGCCGTCACCACGCGACCACGCGCGTCATTTCGGGGGTCTATGCCGAGAGCTATGCCGATGACCCGCAGTTCGGCGAACTGACCCGGCGCATTGCCGCCTTCCGGCAGGCCGAGCGCCGGCCGCCGTCCATCTTCATCGCCAAGATGGGGCAGGATGGCCACGATCGCGGCGCCAAGGTGATTGCCTCCGCCTTCGCCGATCTCGGCTTTGCCGTCCACATGGGCGATCTGTTCGAGACAGCCGCCGAAGTCGCCGATCATGTCGCCGCGCTCCACGTCGATGCCGTCGGCGTCTCCTCCCTCGCGGCCGGCCACAAGACCCTGGTCCCGGAGCTGATTGCCGAGCTGAAGGGCAGGGGCCTCGGCGAGGTTACGGTCATCGTCGGCGGCGTGATTCCCGAACAGGACTACGATTTCCTGCGGCAGGCGGGGGTGGCCGAGATCTTCGGTCCCGGCACCAATGTGCTCGAGGCAGCGTTTTCGGTGCTGAACCAGATCGAGGGCAGGCTGAGCAACAGATGAGAGACCACATGATCGGGCGCCTCAATCACGTCGCCATCGCGGTTCCCGACCTCGCCGCTGCGGCCGGCCGGTATCGCGATCTGCTGGGGGCCGAGGTGCACCCTGCGCAGGACCTGCCCGAGCATGGCGTGACCGTGGTGTTCGTGATGCTGGAGAACACCAAGATCGAACTGCTGGCGCCGCTGGGCGAAGCCTCCCCGATCGCGAGATTCCTTGTGTCCAACCCCAATGGCGGCATCCACCACGTCTGCTACGAGGTCCCCGACATCGCCTCCGCGGTCCGCGGCCTGACCGAGGCCGGTGCCCGCGTCCTCGGCGACGGAACGCCGAAGATCGGCGCCCACGGGCTGCCGGTGGTGTTCCTCCATCCCAAGGATTTCGACGGCACCCTGATCGAACTCGAGGAGGTCAAGCCGGAGCTGCAGCCGGCCTGACTTATCCCCCTCGGATCGCGCCGGTGTAACCTTGGGCAGCCAAGTTCGAGGGAAACCGCCGGTGACCGTCAGTACCCATCTCAAGCTCCCCTTCATCCTGCCCGGGCAGGCCCAGAAGCACATCACCCACAACGAGGCGCTGGCCATCCTCGACGGGCTAGCGCAACTCGTTGTGCTCGATCGCGACGTCGCGGCACCGCCGCCCGCCCCCGCCACCGGCGACCGCTACATCGTCGCCGCCTCGCCGACCGGGGCCTGGGCCGGCAAGGCGACCCACATCGCCCTGTGGGACGGGGCGGACTGGCTCTTTCATGCGCCCGAGGCGGGCTGGCTCGCCTATCTCGCCGACGAGAAGGGACTGGTCGCCTTCACCGGCACCGCCTGGGCCCCGAGCGTCGGACTGGACGGCAGGGTCCCCACTTTGGGGATCAACGCTGCCGCCGACAGCACCAACCGTCTGTCGGTCAAGGCCGACGGCGTGCTCTTCAGCCACGACGACGTGACCCCCGGCACCGGCGACACGCGGCTCAAGCTCAACAAGTCGGCGACCGGCAGGACCGCCTCGCATCTGTTCCAGACCGGCTTTTCCGGCCGGGCGGAAATCGGCCTGACGGGCGACGACAAGTTCCACCTGAAGCTGAGCGCCGATGGCTCCGCCTGGGCCGAGGTCCTCGTCGCCGACCCCGCCACCGGTCGCATCGGCATCGGCACCGCCGCCCCGGCGGAACTGCTCGACATCGTCGGGGACAATGTCGGCACCAATATCCGGCTGACGCGTTACGGCGCCAATCCGGGGGCGATCTGGCGGGCCGCCGGCGGGACGCTGGCGTCGCCAAGTCAGGTGGTCGCCAACGGCCTGCTGGGTGGTTTCGTGGCGGCGGGCTTTCACGCCGGCGGCGCCTTCGGCGGCAACAGCATCGGCATGTTCTTCAAGGCCGCGGAGAACTTCGGCTCCTCCGCCCAGGGCACCTACCTGACGCTAGAGACGACGCCGAATGGCTCTGCGGCCCGGGCCGAGCGCCTGCGCGTCGCCCAGGACGGCAATGTCGGCATCGGCGTCACCGCGCCTGCCGCGCGGCTCGATGTCGACGGCACCGTGAAGGTCAAGTCCTTCACCGTTGCCGGCCTGCCGGCCGCCGCTGCCGGCGCCGGCCAGGTCGCCTTCGTCTCCAACGAGTCCGGTGGCGCCGTGCTCGCCTTCTCCGATGGCAGCAGCTGGCGGCGCGTCACGGATCGCGCTGTCGTCAGCTAGACCGGACCGCCCGGCGCGAGGGCCGCTAGGGACGGCTGACCAGGTACGCCACCTGGCGCGAAAACCGGCCGACCGGGGCAATGGTTACGGTCGGATCGAGTCGCCCGACCAGCGGCACGATGTCGACGAAGATCGTCGGTGCCCTGGGAAAGCTGTGCTGCCGTTCGCGCAGCACGGCGTCGAACGCCGCCTGCCTTTCGGCCGCCCCTGCGGTGGCGACCTCGGGCTCGACCGCTTCCGCACCGGGATCGGCCATGCAACTGATGAGGGCCAGCCGTCGGGTCGCCTCGACGAGGCGCCCCGTCGCGAGCTCGAAATCCGCCGGATCGACCTGGTGGATCAGCACGTCGAGACAGATGACCAGGTCGAAAGTCATGGGCAGGGGGGTCGACAGGAGGTCGAAGGGGGCAAAGCGCAACCCTGGGAAGCGGCGGCGGTTCTGCTCGATCACGGCAGAGGAGAGGTCGAGCCCCAGATACCCGCGATCGTCGAAGCAGGCCTGCAGCGCCGGATGCTTCAGCCAGCAGCAATCTCCGCAACCGACGTCGACGATCGTGCGGATGCCGCGGGCCCGGATCAGGCCCGCAAGCAGTTCGGCCTTGTAGTCGGCCGAGATGCCGCGCGATCCGGGCCCGCTGCCGATCCAGGGATGATCAGTATAACGTAAGTTCCAGAATGTTCTGTTATTGAACACGGGCAACAGAGAGCTTTGTGCATGAACGGAGAAAACATACGTGGTCTTACCGTTGGAGTCATCCCCATTGTTGTCCGCGGACACTGATGCGAAGAGACACCCGGTGCTATTGAGTAGTCACTTGCTTGAGGACGTGGCGCCAGGCGGTGCGGAATCGGGCCTTCGCGAAGCGGCTTGCCGTCCGTTGCCCCTCCAGCGCGATGGCGCGGGCCCGATGAGGATCGGTGAGGAGCAGGGCCAGGCTGTCGATTACCCGGCCGAGTTGCGGAAACGGATGGCAGAGGCTGTTCCGTCCCCGGCGCATGTAGTCCCGGCCGCCGAAGCCGTCGAAGCCGGTAACGGCGACACCGCGCGCCATCGCCTCGAGCGGCAAAAGGCCGAAGCCTTCGCTGTCGGTGAGGGTCAGCAGGTAGCGGTGGCTGCCGAGCCTGTGCATCAGCTCCGCGTGTCCGATCCCGCCCTGGACCGGATCGATGAACTCGGGGGCAAGGCCGCGCACGGCAAGGCCGGATCGGATCTCCTCGAGCAGCTGCGCGTTGAGCCCGCGGTCGCCCTTGAGGTTGACCAGCACGCGCTGGTCTGGTCGCGCGCTCCAGTCGGGTGGTGCATCGGCCACCGGCTCGATGAACGCCGGGATCACCCTTGCCGCGATCCCGTAGGTGGCGCGCAGCATGTCGCGCGTATGCCGGCTGACGCAGACATAGTCGGAAAAGAACGTGTCCAGCGCGCGGAAGGTGTTGAAGTGCTGCAGGTACATCAGCTTCCGGCGCGGCGCCGTGCGACCCAGCCACAGGTGCGAGAAGGCCGGAGACATGACGAGCAGGTCGTCCTCGCGGGCCGCTGCCCGATAGCTCCCGACGTCGATGGACGGAAGCGCGAGCGGATAGCTGAACCGATCGGGCGCGTGCGTCTCGCCCCCGACATTGACGACGATCACCTCGGCACCCAGCTCGGTCGCCAGCACTTCGGCGATCCCGTAGAGCATCCGCCCGCCGCCCGACGGGTAGTGCGCGGCAACGACATAGGCGCGCGACACCGCCTTCACCGGCGACGTCGCGATTCCCGCCCCGGGAGCCGGGGCGGTCGATGCCGCGGCTGCCGGCTTCGCCTGCATCTGCGGCAGGCGCGCCGCAGGGCCGGGCCGACGCAGCCGCTCGAGCCCGGCGAGGCCGCGCTGCAGCGCCAGGTGTCGCAGCGTGCCTGACGGCGCCAGCCGGCGGCGCGACCGCGTCAGCGCCCGGCCGATTCGCGCGCCGTATGTCGCCGCCTCGGCTTCGAGGCGCGCCCTGGCGCCAGCCGCCTCATCCGCCCGCCACTCGGCGTGGTCCTGCGCGATGAGTGCGCTTTCGAGGCGTCGCGTCAGGTCGGATGCGGCCGACCGCAGGCGAGCGGTCTCCGCCTCGGACATCGCCGCCAGCGCATCGGCCTGGGCCGCCTCGCGACGCCTCAGTTCCCGATGGACGGCGTCGGAGACCGCGGCGCCGATGGCCATCTGCCGCTCGGCCCGGACAAAGGGCCGCGACCCGATCGGATCGTCCGGCCCGCCGCCGATCGCCGCGTGGAGCCTGGCAGCGATCTCGCCGATCGGGCCGGCCTCGCCGGCCGCCGGGGGCGCCGCGAGGCGGTTCCGGTCGAGGAAGGCATCCACCGGTCCGGCCGTCGACAGCGGCTCGTTCGGCCAGCGGATCGCCAGTGCCGCCCCGACGGAGGTCATCTCGTCGGGCCAGGCGCGCAGCACGGCATCGATGTCGACACGGCTGCGCGGCCGGCCCCGGCTCAGCCGTTCCGCATCGAGCACGTGGCGCAGCCAGAGCAGGGCGCCGTACTCCGGCACCATGCCGTCGCGCCGTCGCAGCGAGTCGGCGACGCCGGCCGGGTGCCGCGTCACCAGCAGGTGCGCGGCCCGTATGCCGAGCCGGTCGAGGGCCTCGTGATACAGCGGCAGCAGCCGGCAGAGTCTCGGGTCCTTCAGCACCATCAGCGCCGTCCCGCCATACTCCTCCTCGATCAGCGACGCGATCCGATCGACATGGAGCGAACGAAGTTCCGGCGTCAGGCGCTCCAGGGCGAGGGGCCGAACGTCGTGCCACGCGCTCCCCATCTGCGCGAGCAGGGAGTCGTTCAGCTCGACCAGTCGGGCCGGCTCCCAGTGTCCCGTGGGGTTGCCGTGTCCGGCCGGCTGCAGTGTCCTCGGCAGTGTCGCTCCCAGAAAGCCAAGCACGCGGCTCACGGCGCTGGTGCCGGACCGGTGCATCCCGAGGATCAGAATGCAGTTACGAGTCTGCCGTTGACCCTCGTACAGCATGGATTGCGCAATGAAATGTCATGGTCAGCAATGATCGGGCAGGCGGAAGTGCGGCAAAGAGCAGTTAAAGAGCAGCTAAAGAGACGTCGTCGCGGTCGAAACACTAGAACAGTCGCCGCAATCCTGGATAGACCCGCACCAGGAGCGTGGCAAGCGGCTTGACGGCCATCGCGGGGCGTGCCGCGCCCAGCTTGGCGCGCTGCCGCGCCCGCAGATGCGGTCGGATGAGGTCGATGTCGAGCAGCGCCGCCCTGGCGGCGTCCCAATCGCCGACCCGCACCGACTGCAGGTAGCTGCTGAGTGCCACCCTGATGAAGCGGGGCGCGATCAGGTCGCGTCGCAGGTAGCGGTTGCGCGCCGGGTCGTCCGGGAACTCGTCCAGCAGCTTGCGGGCATAGAGCATGCCGGATTTCGCCATCCGGGGGGAGTACGAGGCTGAGCCCGAGTGGATGCGCCACGCCGACAGGGCTTCGTCGATGAAGCGGTTCTCCCATCCCTCGCGAAACATCCGCAGGAACAGGTCGTCGTCCTCGTACCCCACGAGGCGCTCGTCGAAGCCGCCGACCGACTCGAAGGCGGCACGGCTGATCAACGCCGCCGACGGCACGATGTACATGTCTTCGGCGATGCAGCGCAGCAGCGAACGCTTCGGATGCTCGGTGCTCATCGAGCCGAGCATCTTGATCTGGACCAGCTTGCCGGCCGCATCGTACTCGTCGACATCGCTGTAGACCCATCCGAACCGCGGCGAGTCGCGCAGGCCGCCGGCGAGTCGCTCCAGATGCTCCGGGTACCACCAGTCGTCCTGGTCGAGGAACGCGATGAAGGCGCTCCTCGATTCCGCAACGCCGAGATTGCGGGCCGATGACTGCCCGCCATTGGGCTTGGTGATCACCCGGACACGGGGGTCGTCCTGTGCCATGCGCCGCGCGATCGCCGGGCCGTCGTCCTTGGACCCGTCGTCGACCACCAGCACCTCGGTCGCCGGCAGGCTCTGCTCCAGGACGCTCCTCAGCGAGCGCTCGATGAATCTCGCGCCGTTGTAGAGCGGAATGATCGCGACAATTGACAGGGGGGCATCGGACAAGGGCGGACCGGTCTGTGGGTTACCGTGGCAGCAGCGGGTTATGTCCCGCGGCCTGCGAGCGGTGTCGCGGCAGCGGGGGCATCGGTCGGGCGGTCATGCAAGCGCCCGATAGTAGGCATAGTCGGGTTCATAAGCGGCTTCCACGGAAGCTCGCAACTGCGGATCCTCGAAGTTCCCGGGATGGTGCAGAGATGTCCGGCCACAGTAGCGCGTGCTTGCCACATCGACGAGGTTGCGGCGAAATCCCCATATGCGCCGGTGCACGTTGATGCGGCGCTCGCTGACCTTTGTGCCGACGAGGCCCGACAGCGCATCGAAGAATGCCCCGGTCCTCGTGAGCGGAAACAGGTAGTCGTAGCGAAACCCCCGCTCGTACAGCGCAAAAGGTACCTGGGTATTCCAGTGGTCGTCCAGGTCAGGTTCCCCCTGGCGTCCGTTGATCTCGACGAGGCAGTGCGCGACGAACTCCCGAAAGGTGATCCCATCGAACTGATGGACATCTCCGCGCATCTGCCGCAGCCCGCGCCTGCCCGAGGCCTCGAGGTCCTTCAGCTGGCGAATGCCGCGGCCGGCACGGGCGACGAAGATGTGGAGGAAGGCGCTGACTAGGCGGTCGTAGGGTTCGCGGATCAGCCCTATGCTGCGGTACCCGTCGGCGATCAGGTCGAGTGCGACGGGCCATCCGACCAGCAGGGGCTCCATCATCAGGCGAGGGTCGCGTCGGTCGCGCGGCATCTTCAGCACGTCATAGGCCAGCGCATGCACGATACTGGTGTTGGCGGCCTTGTAGGTCCAGAACACCACCGTCCGGGAGGCGTGGAGCACGTAGCCCTGCCGCGTCATCGGAGCAGTGCCTTCCTCAGGGCATCGACCGCCGGCATCAGGTCCGTCGGCTTCGGCGGCATCCGTCCTGCCTCGTCGAAGGCCCGCAGCGTCTCCAGAGCGGCTGCCGCGCGGCTCGATTGAGCCTGTGCCAATGCACGGTGGTAGACGGCCCGCCAGACCAGATCGGCCTCGACCACGGACACGTGCGGAGCAAGGTCGAGTTTGGCGAGGCACAGCCGATGCGCGACCTCGAACATCCTGGCCGCCGCCTCCCGGTCCGCCCTTTGCAGCAGCATGAACATGCCGGCGTAGTAGGTTGAGCCGGCGATGCAGAACGGCCAGCGCGCCGCGAACGCGGCGATGTCCGCGACGGCGCTCTCCGGTACCGTGACGGCGGCCAGTTCGGGTCGATAGAGGCGCTCGGCCAAGTGGTAGCGGCCGTAGTCCATCGCTGCCCGGAACGCGCGATAGCGTAGGCCCGCCGCGAGCGAAGAGCCTTGCTCCGCGGCCTCGGCAGCCTCCGCCATCCATTCCAGCAGGCGATCGCGCCAGGTCTCCGGAGCGTTGAGGGAGATCGGCAGGCGCGACGCATAGTAGAGCTTGCTCAGGCCGGTGTGCTCGACGCTGAGGGACTGCAGTCCGGCCCGCCTGAGCAGGGGCAGCATGGACGGCTCGCTGAACAGGACGGTATGGGCTCCCGGCGACAGGGCCGGCAGCAGCAGCTGTGGCGGCAGGTGCGGCGTCACCAGTTCCGCATCGGGGGTGGTCAGCACCAGCACGCCGCCGGGCGCCAGGTAGGAGACCAGCAGGTCCAGGAACGCTTCCGGGTCGGGGACATGCTCGATGACCTCCGAGCAGTGGACGATGTCGTAGAGCTCGGTCGGATCGGAATTGCTCACGGCGAACCCGTTGACGATGTCGAGGCCCAGCTGGTCCCGCCCCGCTGCCCCGTACTGGGACGGCTCGAAGCCACGTGCGGTCCAGCCCGTCATGCCCTGCACCGCGGCCATGGCAAATCCGAACCCGCACCCGACATCCAGCAGCTTCCCCGTGCTGCCCGGGGCGATGAGTCGGCCGATCCGCGCGGCCGGTCCCTCGATCGAGCCGCCCATTTCCACATACTCGCGCAAGGCGATGGCGTCGGTGTGGGTGGTGTAGTCGGGTGCCGGAAACGGATGGTAGCTGAGGCTGCCACACGCGGGGCAGCGAAACAGCGCGGTGAGCCGGCCTTCCACCGTTCGGGCCGTCAGCACCCGCGGCTTTGCCCTGCGCTCGCCGCAGGCCGGGCAGTCGTAGTCCGCATGCACCGCCGCCCCGGTGTCGAACACGACATCTCCCGGCACCCTTGCCTCGTGCGGGGCGTCGCCGGCAGGTCGATCCGCCGATCTCTGCGATGGAAAGGCTGCCCGAAGCCCCGTCGCCGCCGCATCCTTGCCGCTCAGCACCGGCGCCCCGTCGATCGGCCAGGCGATGCCGATGTCCGGGTCGTCCCAGCGAAGGCTGCGCTCGCTCTGGGCGTGCCAGAAATCGGTGGTCTTGTAGAGGAACTCGGTGCCCTCGGCGAGAGCGAGGAAGCCATGGGCAAAGCCCGGCGGGATCCAGAACTGCCGGCGGTTCTGTGCGCTCAGTTCCACCCCGGCCCACCTGCCGAAGGTCGGCGATCCGGGTCGGATGTCCACCGCCACGTCGAAGGCCGCGCCGACGACGACCCGCACCAGCTTGCCCTGGGCGTGCGGCTCGATCTGGTAGTGCAGGCCGCGCAGCACGCCCTTGCGCGATACCGAGTGGTTGTCCTGGACGAAGCGCCCCTCGAAACCGGTGGCGGCGCGAAACGCCGCCTCGTTGAAGCTCTCGAAGAACACGCCCCGATCGTCGCCGAAGACGCGTGGCTCGAACACCACCAGGCCGTCGATGTCGAGGCGTTCCGCCTTCATCGGCTGCGGCCCTCGTGCACCAGTTGCCGCAGGTAGAGTCCATAGCCGCTCTTGTCGAGCGGCGCGGCGAGGCGGAGCAGGGCCTCGTCGTCGATCCAGCCGTTGCGCCAGGCGATTTCCTCGGGGCAGGAGACCTTGAATCCCTGGCGCTTCTCGAGCGTGGCGATGAACTGGCCGGCCTCGAGCAGCGAGTCGTGCGTGCCGGTGTCGAGCCAGGCATAACCGCGCCCCATCTGCTCGACGCTGAGCATGCCGCGCTCGAGATAGAGCCGGTTGAGGTCGGTGATCTCCAGCTCGCCGCGCGCCGATGGCTTGAGGCTGCGCGCCAGTTCCACCACCTGTTCGTCGTAGTAGTAGAGGCCGGTCACGGCGTAGTTCGAGCGGGGCCGCTGCGGCTTCTCCTCGATCGATACGGCCCGTCCCGCGGCATCGAACTCCACCACCCCGTAGCGGCCCGGATCGGTCACGTGGTAGGCGAACACGCTCGCCCCGCTCCGCCGCGCGTCGGCGCTCTCGAGCAGCCGGTTGAGGTCGTGCCCGAAGAAGATGTTGTCGCCCAGCACCAGCGTCGAGGGGCGGTCCCGGACGAAATCCGCGCCGAGGATGAAGGCCTGCGCCAGCCCGTCGGGGCTGGGTTGCACCTTGTAGCGCAGCCCCATGCCCCAGCGGCTGCCGTCGCCGAGCAGCGCCTCGAAGCGGGGCAGGTCGGCCGGTGTCGAGATGATCAGCACGTCCCGTACGCCGCCCAGCATCAGCGTCGACAAGGGGTAGTAGATCATCGGCTTGTCGTAGACCGGCAGCATCTGCTTGGAGACGCCCAGCGTCGCCGGATGCAGGCGCGTGCCGGCGCCGCCGGCAAGGATGATGCCGCGACGGGTCATGCGCTGGGCTCCGGCAGAAGGGTCCTGAGCGTGCCGCGCACATCGTCGCGCCAGTCGGGCAGGTCGATGGCCAGCGTGTCGCGCAGCTTCAGCGTCGACAGCCGCGAGTTGTGCGGCCGTCGCGCCGGGGTCGGGAAGGCCGAGGAGGGCACCGCCATGACCGCCCCGGGACGGGTCCGCAACGCCAGGCCGGCCGCTGTCGCCGCCTCGATGATGAAGCGCGCATAGCCGTTCCAGCTCGTCTCTCCGGCCGCCGTCAGGTGATAGATGCCGCCGGCCGGAGGACGGGCTCCCGCGAGCCGGCCGATCAGCGTGGCGGTGGTCTCGGCGATCAGGCGCGCGCTGGTCGGTGCGCCGATCTGGTCGTCGATGACCCTCAGTTCGTCGCGGCTCTGCGCCAGGTTGAGGATCTTGGCGATGAAGTTGCTGCCGCCCGGCGCATGCACCCAGCTGGTGCGGAGCACGAAATGCCCGCCCGCCGCCAGCACCGCCGCTTCGCCGTCCCGCTTGCTGGCCCCGTACACGTTGAGCGGCGCCGTGGCGTCTGTCTCGACATAGGGGGAGGGCTTGTCCCCGTCGAACACGTAGTCGGTGGAGTAGTGGATCAGCCGCGCCCCGATCTCGGCCGCCGCGCGCGCCATTTCGCCCGGCGCCTCGGCGTTGATCCGGCGCGCCCGCTCCGGTTCGGTCTCCGCCCGGTCGACCGCCGTGTAGGCTGCGGCGTTGATCACAATGTCTGGACGCGCGCGCCGCACCAGCGCCGCGGCCGCCCCGGGCACCTCAAGGTCCGCAGCGGCCCGGCCGTAGGCCAGCACCTCACCCAACGGCGCCAGGGCCGCCGTCAGGGCGGTTCCGACCTGGCCGTCGCGGCCGAACACGACCAGCTTCATCCGTATTGCCTCGCGATCCAGTCCCGGTAGGCCCCGCTGGTCACGTCGGCCACCCAGCCCGGATTGGCGAGGTACCAGTCCACCGTTGCCGCCAGGCCCTCGGCGAAGGGCATCGCCGGCCGCCAGCCGAGTTCTGCCGCAATCCGGCGCGCGTCGATCGCATAGCGCCGGTCGTGGCCCGGCCGATCCGCCACGAACGTGATCTGCTCGGCATAGGATCTGCCATCGCCGCGCGGCCGCCGGGCGTCCAGCAGCGCGCAGATCGTCCGCACCACCTCGATGTTGGGCATCTGGTTGTCGCCGCCGATATTGTACGTCGCGCCCGGCATCGCCGCCTCGAGCACCCGCCTGATGGCGGCGCAGTGGTCGGCCACATGCAGCCAGTCGCGGACCTGCCGGCCATCGCCGTAGATCGGCAGCGGCTTGCCCGCCAGCGCATTGTGGATCACCAGCGGGATCAGCTTCTCGGGAAATTGGAGCGGCCCGTAATTGTTCGAGCAGTTGGTGACCAGGACCGGCAGGCCGTAGGTCTCGTGGTAGGCGCGCACCAGGTGGTCCGAGGCGGCCTTGCTCGCCGCGTACGGGCTGTTCGGCCGATAGGGGTTGGACTCGGCAAAGGCCGGTTCGTCGGGCGCCAGCGTGCCGTAGACCTCGTCGGTCGAGACATGCAGCAGCCGGAATGCCGCGCGGGCCTGACCGCTCAGCGACCCGAAATACGCGCGCACCGCCTCGAGCAGGGCGAGCGTGCCCATCACATTGGTCTCGAAGAACGGCGCCGGCCCCGAGATCGACCGATCGACATGGCTTTCGGCGGCGAAGTTGACCACCGCCCGGATGGCGTTCTGCCGCAGCAACCGCTCGACGAGCGGGCCGTCGCCGATCGAGCCGCGCACGAAACGGTGCCGAGGATCGCCGTCGAGGTCACCGAAGTTGGCGAGGTTGCCCGCATAGGTCAGCGCGTCCAGCGTCACCACCGGTTCGTCGCACCGCCGGAGCCAGTCGAGGACGAAGTTCGAACCGATGAACCCCGCACCGCCGGTGACCAGGATCGTCATGCCGTCCATACCCCATCTTGCGGCCGGACCGTAGCCGCAAAGGTCGAGCGACGAAAGGCCATCAGAGCTTGCCCAACATGCCTGCGACGTAGAGCGAGACCTGGCCGAACACCGTCTGGCGGTGCACCCCGGACCGCCAGAGCTTGAACAGGCGCGCCATCGGGTTGCCCCGGCGAGCATCCCTGAAGCGGTCGAAGAGCGCCGCCGAGTCCGGTGTCAGCAGGTCGCGGCACGCCTCCAGCGCCTGCAGGTTGCGGTCCGTCCAGCCGGCAAAGCGGCCGTGCAGCGCGAACTGCAGCCGGCTGAAGCGTGCCCGCCAGCCGGTATTGGCGCCGATCAGGTTCCTGTCGTGCTGGCGGTAGCGGACGTGCGGCACGTCCGAGTAGATGACCTTGCCGCCGGCCCCGCTCACGATCAGGTAGGCGAACCAGTCATGGCTGACGAAGTCGGTGCGCGCGGCGGCTTCCCGCAGCAGCGCGAAAGCCTCGGCATTCATCACCATGGTATTGCCGCCGCCGATGCTCTGCACCAGGGCATTGGCAAATCCCGGGGCCCGCTGGAACAATGGCGACAGGCCGATATCGCGGCCCGAGGAATCGGTGAGGATGGTGCGCTCGCAATAGAGCGCCGGCCGGTTGCCGTGCTGCCGCAGCGCCTTGATCGCGGCGGGCAGCTTGTCCGCCAGCCAGACGTCGTCCTGGTCGCAGAACGCCACATATTCGGCATCGACGGCCGCCGTCGCGATCAACTGGCGGTAGTTCGCCGCAAAGCCGCGCCCCGGCCCGGCGGCGACATGGAACGCCCCCTTGCCCCACCGACCGGCCCATTGCCGCAGGCGGCGAGGCGTGTCGTCGCCCGAGCCGTCGTCGGACACCCACACGTCGATCGCCGGCCAGTCCTGCTCGTTCACCGATTGCAGCTGGTCGTCGACGAAGCGACCGCCGTCGAGGGTCGTCATCAGGACGGCGACCCGGCCCGGCCCGGCTGTTCGCACTGCGCCCTCAAACGCCATTCCCATCTCCAGCCGCCCACCATGGCCCCTGCATCGAGCGGGTCCGCCCGACGCCGGCAGGGCGCCCATTACAACTTTGCGTGACCATATCGGCGCCAGAACAGGCAATCAAACGGGAAATCCCGACTGGCGTGACATGACCGTTATGCGTGACACGCAGGCAATGGGATATGTTTCTGCCGTGGATTTGAACTGGCGCATGTCGGTGCATTACTTGCAAGAAGGGAACTTATATTTTCTTCTGGTCGCGCTGTAATATTCGCCGAAGCCGCGAGAGGATCATTTCAACTCCGCGCTGTCCCAACTCGCGCGATGCCTCTGCTGCGCTGCGCGTGTACCATCTGGATTGATCTCGTCGGTCGATTTCCACCGCCTCGGGGCAGAGCGCCAGCATCAGCGAGGTTTCGCCGATCCCCGCATGGTCGAATGGATAGGATTTGATCATCTCCGCATCTAGCAGCGGGTGCCCCTTGATCCAGTTGAACGGGTCGTCGCCACCGGCCTGCTGCTGGTAGTAGTCGGCCATGGCACTGTTGCCCCACCAACCCTCGCCGCGCGTCTCTTCGAGGTACTTGAAGATGACCTGGCGTGCCGCGAACTTGAAGCTGAGGTCGGTGGGCATGCCGACCGCAAAGTTCTCGCTCTGGTGATGGATGATGAAGTGGATGTTGCGAAAGCCGACGCGCAAGAGGCTGCGAAACAGGTCCGCCGCAAAGGGTGCCAGGGCATTCTGCCCCACATGGATGGAGCCGTTGCCCTCCGGTGGTTCGACCGCGTAGCTCGCCGCGCCGTAGTAGAAGGGCGGCAGGATCACGATATCCGTCTCGCGCTCGATGAGTTCGAGCACCTTGATCACCACGAGGGTGTCCATGCCCACGGCCATGTGTTCGCCGTGATACTCGAGCACGCCGAGCGGCAGCACGACGGGCCAGTTCTCGTCGATGGCCCGCCGGATCTGGTAGGGCAGCATCATCTCGTAGCGCATATCCACCTCCGTTGAGCGGAAGGTAGTCGTCCCGGCGTCGTCCTGCCAGTGTCGCCGCCGGGGCATCTCGCCGCGCGGGGGTCCCCAGCCCCCGCCGGCCATGCTAGGTCATCACCGAAACAGGGAGGCTCTGATGCTCAAGGGAATAGACCCCATACTCAACGCCGATGTTCTGCACGCGCTCAAGTCGATGGGGCATGGCGACGACCTGATCATCGCCGACATGAACTTTCCGGCCGATTCCATCGCTCGCCAGACCGTCTACGGGCGTCTGCTCAAGCTCGAGAATGTCACCGCCGGCCGCGCCGCGCAGGCCATCCTCTCGCTGATGCCGCTCGACAGCTTCGTGCCGCAGCCGGCGTTGCGGATGGAGATCGTCGGCCGGCCCGACGAGGTGCCCCCCGTCCAGGCGGAGGTGCAGGCCGCCATCGACGCGGCGGAGGGGCGCTCCTGGCCCATGGGCTCGATCGAGCGCTTCGCCTTCTACGAGGCGGCGAAGCGATCCTACTGCGTCATCCAGACCGGCGAGCGCCGGTTCTACGGCTGCTTCGTGCTGAAGATGGGCGTGTTGCCACCCGATGCGTGACGCGTCGGCGTCATTCATCGGCAAAACTTGTATGCACTTACCAATGAATGGCGACCGGGCTTTCTGTCGCAACCCGAAGGAAGTGGGAGCGGATCATGTTGACTCCCAACATGTCAGGTCCCTAGCATCGCGCCAGCTTCCGGCACGGAAACGGGAGCGCCTCAGCCAAAGGCGGCCTGCCGGCCGGGCGGCGCGAGACGCGTCGCCAGCGGCGGACTGCCCCGGAGGCGCCTGTGCCGGGCGCTTTATTCGTCGCTCCAGGGAGCGGCGCTCAATGGGAGGACAAGTTGAAAGTCGAACTGTACAACCACCTCGTGGCGAACCGCCGCAGCTTCATGAAGGGTGCTGCCGCCCTCGCTGCGGGCACCGCCCTGGGCAGCTCTCTGTCCGGCAGGGCCTTCGCTCAGGATAGCGTACGTGCCCAGATCCTGCAGATCCCCGGCGTCGGCAAGGGCTCGCCCACCGACGCGGACTGGCAGAAGGTCGGCGAACTCTGCCTCGCCGCAACCAAGGCCAATGTCGCCGAAGGCGAGTTCGCCGGCGTCGAACTGACCTTCATGGGTCTCAACAACCAGAACCTGCACAACTTCCTGTTCCGCGGCTTCCTCAAGCCGTGGGAGGCCTATACCGGCGCCAAGATCAACTGGATCGACCTCGCCCAGGCCGACTACAACGCCCGCCTGCAGCAGTCGATCGCCACCGGCACCGTCGATTTCGACATCATCGAGATGGGCGCGCCCTTCGAGGGCGATACCGCCAGCAAGGGCCTGCTCGACGAGATGCCCGACTGGGTCAAGACCCAGATCGATGCCGAGGACCTGGTGAACTACCTCAAGCCGCCGGTCGGCTCGTGGGAGGGCAAGACCTACCGCATCACCATCGACGGCGACTGCCACACCTTCGCCTATCGCAAGGACTATTTCGGCGACGGCTCGATCACCGGCCTCGCCGACGTCCCGACGCACTGGGAAGACATCAATGCCATGACGGTCGCGCTGGCCGGCAAGACCGACCCGCTGACCGGTGCGCCGGCCTACGGCTTCCTCGATCCGCTGAAGTACCAGTGGGGTGGCTTCGGCTTCTACTTCCTCGAGGACCGCGCCGCTTCCTATGCCAAGCACCCGGACGATCCGGCCTGGCTGTTCGACCCCGACACCATGAAGCCGCGGGTCAACAACCCGGCTTGGGTGCAGGCGATCCAGGACGTGATGGATCTGGTCAAGGCAAATGCCTATCCGCCGGATCAGCTGAATGCCGACCCCAACACCACGGCCTTCTCGCAGTTCCTCGGCGGCACCGGTGCGGCGCTCACCTGGTGGGGCGACGTCGGCTCCAACGCCCGCACCTCCGATACCTCGGTGGTCGGCGATGTCGTCGGCTTCTCGATCAACCCCGGCGCCAAGAGGGTCTACAACTCCAAGGCCGGCGCCTGGGAAGAGAAGGAGAACTTCGCTCCCAACCTCGCCTATCTCGGCTGGGGCGTGTACGTGACCAGCCGCGTCTCGGCTGACGAAAAGAAGCGCAAGGCCGCCTGGTCGGCCGCCGCGCACCTCGGCGGCAAGGACCTGTCGCTGTGGACCGCCGCCTACCCGTCCGGCTTCCAGCCCTACCGCAACTCGCACTTCCAGTACGAGGAATGGGAAGCGGCCGGCTACGACCGGGCCTTCGTCGAGGATTACCTCGGCTCCAACGCGGATAGCTACAACCATCCCAATGGCGCCATCGAGCCGCGTATCCCCGGCATCTTCCAGTACTACTCGATCGCCGAGGACGAGCTGGTCAAGGGCATCAACGGCCAGTACGCCTCCGCGCAGGAGACGGCCGATGCCATCGCCGCCGCCTGGGAGAAGATCACCGACCAGATCGGCCGCGACAACCAGATCGCGCTCTACAAGGCCTCGCTCGGCATGTAGTGGCCGCGCTCGGCGCTGATTGACAACCCTCGGCTGGTGGCAGACCGTCACCAGCCGATTTAGTTCAAACGTGAATTCGACCGGGGCAGGGATGGCGTTCACGACCACCGATCATCGTGCAATCGCGCCGCTGCGCAGGGTCTGGGGCAGGGGCCTGATCATCGGCGGCTCCCTGCTGTTTCTCGTCACCGCGCTGGCGCAGGCTCTCAACGCCACCGGCCTGCTGTCGCTGGGCTTCACCAACTGGCGTCCGACGCTGTTCGCCTTCCTGCTCTGGGCCGTGGCGCTCGGCGCCGGGCAGGTGCTGGCCCGCGGCCAGGCCGGGTGGCGGGCCCTGTTCATCCTGCCGGCCGGCCTGTTCACGCTCGCCATGGCGATCTTTCCGACGCTGTTCGGCTTTTCGATCGCCTTCACCGACTGGAACCTCGCCTCGCTGACCGGGCAGAAGTTCAACGGCCTCGACAACCTGTGGCAGCTGCTGCGCGATCCGTTCTACTGGAACGCCATGGTCAACATGGTGATCTACGTGCTCTTCGTGCTCGTCGAGTACGCCATCGCCTTCGGCCTCGCGCTGCTGCTCAACGCCGAGATCCGGGCGCGCAAGTTCTGGCGCGTCACCTTCCTCATCCCGCTGATGCTGTCGCCCGTCGCCGTCAGCTGGATGGTCGGCAAGTCGATGCTCGAGTACCGCTTCGGCCCGGTAGCGCGCTTTGCGCGCTGGATCGGCTTTCAGAACCCGAGCTTCTTCACCGATCCCTGGGTGGCGCGGGCCTGGATCGAGATCATGGACGCTTGGGTCTCCATTCCCTTCGTCATGATCCTGATGCTGGCCGGCCTGCAGGCCATGCCCAAGGAGGTGATGGAGGCCGCCACCGTCGACGGCGCGACGCCCTGGCAGCGTTTCTGGAACGTCACCTTCCCGCTGATGCTGCCGGTGTCCCTCACCGCCATCGTGCTGCGCATCATCTTCAAGCTCAAGCTCGCCGACATCATCATCACCGTGACCTCGGGCGGTCCGGGCGGCGCCACCGACAGCGTCTCGAGCTTCATTTACCGAGAGTACCGCGACCGCTCCAATGTCGGCTACGGCACCATGCTCGCCATGTTCTATCTGGTCGTCATCGTGGTGTTCATCACCACCCTCCTCAACGTCCTGTCCAAGCGCATGCGGAGGATGACCTGATGGCAACCGATGCGACGATGCCGACACTCGCCCATCCGGCGAGCGGAAGCGGGGCCGGCTTCCGCCGCTTCCGTCGCCTGCTCGGCCGCGGCGGCATCTACGTCGCGCTGACCTTCTGGGCCTTCGTCTCGCTGTTTCCGGTCTACTGGACCATCACCACCTCGATGAAGGTGGCCAAGGATGTGCAGCTCGGCCGGCTCATCCCGTGGGTCGACTACCAGCCCAACTGGCTCGGCTGGCGCTCGCTCGGCCTGTCGCCGGATACCATCTTCAACATCTCGACGGTACGCGAGGAGTTCTTCGATCGGTTCCTCAACTCGATCATCACCGCCGTCGGCGCATCGACGCTCGCCGTCCTGATCGGGGCGCTCGCCGCCTACGGGTTGAGCCGCTTCCAGTACCGGTTCCTCTGGATGAAGAACCAGGATCTGAGCTTCTTCTTTCTCTCCCAGCTCATCCTGCCCCCCGTGGTGCTGGCCCTGCCGTTCCTCGTGCTCTATCGCGAGCTGGCGCTGCTCGATTCCACCATCGGGCTGATCCTGCTCTACACGCTCACCGTCCTGCCCATCGTCATCTGGATCATGAAGGACCAGTTCGACACCATCCCGATCGAGCTCGACGAGGCGGCGCAGGTGGATGGCCTCGGTCCCTGGGGCACCTTCTTCCGCATCATCGTGCCGATGGCGCTCCCCGGCATGGTCGCCGCCTTCATCCTCTCCCTGATCCTGTGCTGGAACGAGTACTTCTTCGCGGCGCTCCTCACCGGCGCCGACGCCAAGACGCTGCCGGTGATGGTGGCCAGCCAGACCGGCTCGCAGGGCATCAACTGGTGGAGCATGGCCGCGCTCTCGACCGCCGCCATCGCCCCCCTGGTGATCGTCGGCGTTCTGCTCGAACGCTTCATCATCAAGGGCCTGACCGCCGGCAGCGTGAAGGGGTGAGGCGCGACCCGTCAGGGTCAAATCGGTCCGGTGGACCGATTTGAGCG
>JAYRZA010000016.1:0-102502 GCA_041916695.1 Devosia sp.
CATCCCCCACCCGCCCGTCCGCTTCCAGGACAGGCAGTCTGACCGCATCGGTCAGGGGGTCAAAGTTGCACGCCGATCCCCAGCCGAACGGGGTCAAACTTGCACGCCGAAACACAGCGGGAATAACCCACCACGTCCAGCGAGACTATGGGGACCAGACGACGGTCGGGTTGGGCCATGCAATGCGGCTCTGCTTCACGCCTCCGCTCTATAGCGCCCGCATTTGTGACGGTGGTAGCATCGCTTTCGGCGTCGCGCGAAAATCGCGAAAGAAAGCTGCCCGGACTGTGGAGTTCAGGATGCCTTCAACCAGTGGGAGCCTCGCAGCCGCTCTTCCAGTGCGCCAGCCGACATCGGTCGGGCAAAGGCGTAGCCCTGCAGGATGTCGCAGCCGAGGTCACGCAGGATGTCGGCCTGTGCAAATGTCTCCACACCCTCGGCAACGACCTTGATGCCGAGTGATCTGCCGATGTCGATCAAGGAGCCGACCAGACGACACTGGTCCTGCGACGTGGTCAGGGAATCGAGGAACTGCCGGTCGATCTTGAGGCGTGAAGGGCGCAGCTTGAGCAGGCTGAGAATAGAGGCATGTCCGGTGCCGAAGTCGTCGATCGCGAGCTCGATTCCGAGGTCGCGAATCTGCTCGAGGTTCCAACTCACCATGTCGTCGATCTCATCGAGGAAGATCGATTCAAGCAGCTCGAAACACAGCGTGCCCGGCTCGAAGCTCAACTCCTTGAGGCTGGCTACCAGTTGTTCGTCACGGAGTCGGCGGAAGGAGACGTTGACCGACACCGCAGGCACGTCCAGTCCGTTCGCGCGCCAGCGCTGGAAGTCGTCGATCACCTGGCGCAGGATTTTGCTGTCGATCGTCGTGACGACGTTGAGATCCTCGGCGATGTTCAGGAAGCGCGACGGCGGCAGAACGCCGGCTCTGGGATGTCGCCAGCGTGCAAGCGCCTCAACACTGCTGAGCGCCATGGTCTGAGCGTCGAACAGTGGCTGGTAGTAGGGCAGGAATTCGTCCTGCTCGATCGCCTGCAGGATGTCGTCGGCTACCCGCTTGGTATTGACCGCCTCGGTCTGCAGCGCCTCGGAGAAGAACTCGAATGTGTTCTTGCCGCTAGCCTTGGCCCGATACAGAGCGATATCGGCGTCGATCATCAGCCGCACGGGGTCGACGTCGCTGCCATGCCGGGCGGCAATGCCAATCGAGGCACCGAAGCGGCAGTAATGCCCCAGATAGGGCACGGGCCGGCGCATCTGTTCGATGATGCCTCCGGCCAACTCGATCAGACGGTTCTGCCCACCGCCATAGCTGCACACGATGATGAACTCGTCACCTCCGACACGGGCAACGAAGTCTGCCGGGCCGAGGTGCCGACGCAGAAGCTCGGCTGCGTGCACGAGCATGGCATCGCCCGCGATGTGTCCCAGCGTGTCGTTGATCTGCTTGAACCGGTCCAGGTCGACATGCAGCAGGGCGACACTCTCTCCCCTTTCGGCCGCCCGCTCGGCGCGTTCAGACAGCACCTGATCGAGGTATCGTCGGTTCGGTAGTCCCGTTAGGGTGTCATGCAGGGCATTGTGCTCGATCCGGGCCTTGGCGGCTTCGAGCTCCGTGTTGCGGGCTTCGGCCAGTTCCTTGGCGCGTTGCAGGTCGCGGTGTGCAGCGACCTCGTCCGTGACGTCCCAGTTGGCCCCAAGCATCCTTGGGATGCCGAGTGAGTCGACATACCAGGTCCCCTTGGTGCGGATGTGCCGGACCTCACCGTCGCCGCGGACAATGCGGAATTCCGACTCGTAGCCGCACCGTTTCTTCACGGCCGCCGCCACGCGTTCCTGCGCGCCTGCCGCGTCCTCGGGATGGAGACAGTCCTCCCAGTCCGTTCGTCCGATTGGCGTGTCGATTGGGAAACCGTACATCTCGCGCACCCGGGCGTCCCAGAACAGCTCGCCGGTTGCGAGGTTTGCCTCGAAGACGCCGATGCGCGATACCTCCAGCGCCAGCTCGAGCCGGCGCGACAGGCGCACCATGGTCTCTTCGGCGCGCTTCTGCTCGGTGATGTCGGTGTCGGTTCCGACGATACGCCTGGGCCGGCCATCCGGATACCACTCGACGGGAGCCCCTAGGCTCGAGATCCAGATGTACTCGCCGCTCCGGTGTCGTTCCCGGTACTCCATGTGCACGCGCGCCAGCTCACCGCTGTGCTGGCGGGCGATCAGCTCGGTGATTCGCGGCAGATCGTCGGGGTGAACCCGATCCGCCCAGACGCCATGGTCGTCCTCCGGATCGCCCTCCGGATGCATCCCGCGCATCGTGCGCCAGGTGCGGGAGTGGTAGACGACGCCGGTCTCGACATCGGAATCCCAAACGCCCTGATGAGCGCTCTGCAGTGCGATCTCCCAGCGGCTCTCGCTGCGTTCCAGGGCGGCCGACATGCTGCGGAGTGCCGTGATATCCTGGACGATGCCCGACAGGGTGCCGTCGGCGTCCTTCCGAATCCAGGCCGTGCAGTTGCGCCAGTGATCGTTGGTGCCGCGAAGGCGGAACTCAACCGCCACCGGCGGCTCATCGGCCCTTGCCTTGCGCAGCGTCACGATGAGCATGTGGCGTTGCCGGGCCGAGATCCGGCGAAGTAGCGGCCGAACGTCTGCCGTCGCAGCTCCGACGATATCGCGCAGCCCTGCCGAGCACCACAGCCCGCGGTCAGGAGTCCACCCCCAGCGTCCAAAGCCAGCGAGCGCCTCGGTCTCGTCCATGTGCCGGCGCGGGACCGGTTTCCTCGGCGTACCGCTGGTGCGGCGCTTTGGCGGCCGCGGGGGCGTCATATGCTCAGTCCTCCAGGGTCGTATTGGTTCGACCTCGAGGGCCAGTGTGCGCGCCGGGACTTTAGATTGTCTTACGCGGATTCCGCATTGTCCCGATCAGCCGGCGCTGCAGGCCACGGCGCGATCGAGCAACAGCCGGCGCTCGCTCAGGTTTTGGGTCAGCGCCGCCGCTCGCTCGAATGCTGTCCGGGCCTCGATGAGTCTTCCGAGCCTGAATAGAAGATCGCCCCTTACGCTGTGTAGGAGGTGGTACTCTTCGAGGCCCGGTCCGTCGCCGAGCGCTTCGACGATGGCCAGACCGGCCCCGGCGCCGAAGGCCATCATGTGTGCGACGGCCCGATTGACCTCCACAACAGGACTGGGGGTTGCCTCGGCGAGGGTGTCGTAAAGCACGGCGATGCTGACCCAATCGGTCTCCTCGGCGCGACGGGCCCTCGCGTGGCAGGCAGCGATGGCGGACTGCAGCAGGTAGGGGCCAGGGCTCTGGGCCAGTGCCAGTCCCCGCTCCAAGGAAGATAGGCCGCGTCGGATCAGCAACTGGTCCCATTGGGCGCGGTTCTGTTCGAGAAGCAGGACGGGTTCGCCACCTGGCCCGCGGCGCGACCGCAGGCGAGATGCCTGGATCTCCATGAGCGCCAGTAGACCATGCACCTCTGCCTCACCGGGGGCCAGCCCGGCCAGACAGCGACCCAGCCGCATCGCCTCCTCGCAGAGGGACGGTCGTGTCCACTCGTCGCCAGCCGTGGCGGAATAGCCTTCGTTGAAGATGAGGTAGAGCACTTCCAGCACCGAGCCGAGGCGCTCTGCCCGATCGGAGCCGCGCGGTACTTCGAATGGCAGGCCGGCCTCGGCGAGGGTTCGCTTCGCCCGCACAATGCGCTGCGCCACCGTTGCCTCGCTCACGAGGAAGGCTCGCGCGACCTCGCTGGTACTCAGGCCCCCGACCAGCCTCAGGGTGAGCGCCACGCGCCCATCCTTCGGCAGTACCGGATGACATGAGGTGAAGATCAGACCCAGCAGGTCGTCGCCGACGTCGTCATCAAGGGCAGTGTCGTAGTCGGGCGGGGTCGCCTCGATTTCCCGCATGCCGTAACCGAGTTCGTCGAGCTTGCGGGCTGCCATTCTGTTGCGCCGGAAATAGTCGATGGCCCGACGCTTGGCCGTCTGCATCAGCCAGGCCCCGGGGTTCCGCGGAACGCCCGACCGCTGCCAGTGCTGCAGGGCCACAACGAGTGCGTCCTGAGCCAACTCCTCCGCCAGGCCTATGTCGCGCACGATGCGTGCCAGTGCGGCGATCAGCTTCGCCCGCTCGAGCCGAAATGCCGTCTCGATTGAGCGCTGCATGCTACTGTCGGTTGCCGTCATGGGGCAGATCAGACCAAATCCGATCCGTCCCCAAAAGTCGTCACGGCTTGCTTCGTGACTCGATGCTCATCCGCATTGCGTCCTCTCTCTCGCGGAGCTCCGAGGTGAACGCCTCGCCGAAATCATCCGCCGAGAAGACCTGGCGCAGTTCGAGTTCGACATGGCCATCGCCGTCCTCCTGTGGCCACTGCTTCACCCAATCGAGTGCTTCCTCGAACGAGCCGGTCTCGATCAAGGTGAAGCCTGCAATCAACTCCTTGCTCTCGGTGAAGGGACCATCGATCACGGTCGGCCTGCCGGCGGTGAACTTCACCCGTGCTCCTCTGGCGCTCGGGTGGAGTCCCTCTCCGCCGCGCAGCACACCGGCGTTCGAGAGGCGTTCGTTGTATGCGGTCATTTTCTCGATGAGTTCAGTTGTCGGGGGTGCACCTGCTTCCGTCTGAGCGTCGGCCTTGCGAATGATCACGAACAGCATCTGTCTACTCCTTGCTGGGCGCCGCGCCGGCGTCCGGCCTCTGGCTTTTCTTTGCGATGTCCTCCGCCGGCACCGCTTCGGCGAAGTCCGCGGCCTCGAAGGCCTGGCGAAGCTCGATCTCGTCGCCCTCGTGGAGGGGGACCCGTCGTGCCCACTCCAGCGCCTCATCGCGCGTCTTGGTAGAGATCAGCCAGAAGCCGGCGATCAGTTCCTTGCTCTCCGTGAAAGGCCCGTCCCTCACGACGATCTGACATTCAGCACGGACACGCGGGCCCCTTTGGAGGGGGGGTGAAGGCCCTCGGCCGCAAGCAGTACGCCGGCGGCGATGAGTTCCTCGTTGTATCTTCCCATTGCCTCGAAGACCGACGCCTCCGGCACGATGCCGGCTTCCGAGTCGGCGTCGGCCTTGACGATGATCATGAACCGCATGGCACGCTCCCTTGTTCGGGTTCGACAGCATACACGTCGAACTGCCACCCTTTTCGGGACAACGAACGAACTGCAGCCAGTTCGACAAGGTCCGCAAGAAAGTCTCCGGGTTGGTTGCGCCGCGGTCAGTAGACCGTTGTCAGGACCTCGATCTCCTTGGCAACACCAGCGATCACCTGGAACTCGCGATTGTAGACCTGCTCGCCACGCTTGGCGAAGACCATGTAGTCGCCCTCCGCAAGGACGGTGGACGGAAAGGCGCCGATGCTGCTGAACACAGTCTGCCCGTCCGCCGTCTTGACGGTCCAGTCGATATCGGCAATCGCTTCTCCACCGGCCTCCGAGACAAGCTTGAACGACATCTGGGAGGCTCGGTGATAGAGCGTGGCCTCGGTCATCTGGCCGGGCTCTACGCGCAGATCCGCGCGGACCACCGCGTTGATGTCCCCGAAGTAGGAGACGACGTGATAGGTCCCGGCGTTCAGGGTTACGATTGCGTTGGGGCTGAGGTTCTGGGCGACGAGGATGCGGTCCGCATCGGTGCCCGCTGTGAAGACATCGAATCGCAACAAGTTGATCGGGATGGCAATGTCACCGGCCACGGCCGCGTTGAGCCGCATCGCCCCGGCATCGAGCACCAGCGACTTGCGGTTGTCGCCCTGCTCGACCTGAAGAGTATCGGTGGTCTGTGCCCGCCCGTAGGCGACGTGCACCACATAGGCGCCTGGGGGCAGTGCGAAGCGGGCTGTCGCATCCTCCGACTTTGCCGCCAGGGCGAGGTCACCCGACGCGTCGGTACGGGTCTCGAAGATGCGCCAGACGAGCCCATCCGGGATCTGCTGACCATCATCCGTTATTCTGGCGACCAGCGTTACCGGCTGCGGCGTCGCCGCGACTTCCGCTGCCGCCTTGGCGGCCGCCAGCTCTGCAGCGTCGACGGCCGCAGCTTCGGGGGCAGGGGGGGTATCGGCGACCACGTCGGGACCGGCGTTGTCCTGGACCTGCTCGATGGCGACCGGCATGCGGTCCGGGCGGCGCGGCATCGGAACAGGTGGATCTTCTGCAAATGCAAAGCTCGTTGCCAGCAACGACGCGATGCCGAGTGCGCCGATCCAGGTCGATAACCTCAACTGCCAACCCCGCAATTTGGAATCGCCCGCCGATTCCACCGAGCGCGGCATCGTGCCTATGCTTGGATTGGGGAAAAGCTGTGTCATAAGCACCTTGACCCTGCAAGGACCGGAACATGACCATCAACGCTTCATTGCGCGACTACCTCAGAACCCGCCGTTCGGTTGGTATCGGCTTTCTCAAGGACCCGGGACCGACTCCGGAGGAGTTGCAGGAGATCCTGCTGATGGGCTGTCGGGTGCCCGATCACGGCAAATTCGTGCCGTGGCGGCTCGTGCTGATTTCGGGCGACGCGCGTCAGCGGGCGGGGGAGCGGCTTGCCGAGATCGCCAAACGTAACCGGCCAGACCTCGACGAAGCGGGACTCGAACTCGAGCGGCGCCAGTTCCTGCCGGCCCCGCTGACGGTGGGCGTCATCTTCTCACCCAAACCCAATCCCAAAGCCCCCGAGATCGAGCAATTGCTCTCGGCCGGCGCGGTCTGCTTCAACCTGTGCAATGCAGCGTCGGCGATGGGCTATGCAGCAAGCTGGGTGACGCGCTGGTTTGCATTCGACACAGCGGCCCAACAGATGCTGGGAGCTCGTGGCGGCGAGCGCTTCGTGGGCTTCGTGCATATCGGCACGCCGACTATGGTTCCCGAGGATCGGGACCGGCCAGTCCTTGACGCGATCGTCAGTGCCTGGGAGGGATAACGATTCATTAACCAACCAGGCGCATCTGTAAAGCAATAGTTGACGGAGTCCGCTGGAGCCATGGGTGTCGCCCCGATTGCGGTGCCACAGAAACTCGCCTTTGCCATAGATCAGGCAGGCGACAAGAGCGATGTCGACTTCGACTATCTGCTGCAGACCGCCATCCGTGAAAGCAGCCTCAATCCGGCGGCAAAGGCCCCAACTTCCAGCGCTACGGGGCTGTTCCAGTTCCTCGACAGCACCTGGTTGCAGGTGATGAAGCAAGAGGGGCCAAGGCTCGGCTACCAGACCTATGCGGACGCGATCAAGGTTGACCGCGATGGCGACTACTACATTGCAGACAAGGCGATGCGGAAGGAAGTTCTGAAGCTGCGCGAAGATCCGCAGGTGTCTGCCGATCTTGCCGCAGCCTTCACCCGCAGCAACGGTGAGTACCTGCGGGCGCGGTTCGGAAGGATGCCGAGCCCCGGCGAACTGTACATCGCCCACTTTCTCGGAGCGCAGGGCGCCGAGAAGTTCTTCAACGCCGGCCTGAACACCCCTGATGCCGTTGCGGCAAAGCTGTTTCCACGCCAGGCGAGGGCGAATCCGACGATTTTCTACGACCAAGGCGAGGCCCGGACCATACGGGAAGTCTACAAGGTACTCGTCGCCAAGCACGTCGCTGCCGCTCCGGCGGCTGTCGATCCGGGTTTTGCCGCGCAACAACTGGCGTCACAACCCGAGGGGCCGCCGCCGGAGGGATCTCTGCCCGACAGGGAGACGGGCGAGGAGCTGCCTCCTCTTGAGCCACCGCCGGTGGTGCAACCCATTCCTTCGCGCTTTGCAGCGGAGCCGATTTCCTTCACTGCCCTGTTCGCCAACCAAGCCGCGATTCCGGGGCGAGTGCTGATCAGCCCCACCGAGGAATCTCAGGGCGCGGCGCTCTTCACCCAATTCTACGGACAAGGGCGATAGGGTTAACGGCGCCTTGCCCGGCATGGTGAACTTTTCCTTAAGGCTTCCCCCGCTAGCCTGATCCGGTAGCTGCCGGAGACGTGCATGGTCGACTATCAGGATTTCGTCGCGCTCTGTCAGTCGACCGACAGCGAGGCCCGCGGCCGCGCAGCGCACCTTGCCGCGAAGGCGTATCTCGGACACCACGGACCGGCCGACGAGCATGCCGCACTCTATGCGGCCCTCATAGGCTTTCTGGACGATCCCTCGGTTCGCGTACGGGGAGCGCTCGCTTACGGGCTACTGCATGCGGCAGAGGCCCCGCGGCCGGTTCTTCTGGCACTGTTGCATGACAGCCCAGTCATTGCGCGCGCCGTGGTGCAGTACTCGCCGGCCCTGATTGATGCCGATCTGATTGCGCTGATCCCCAAGGCGGACGAGGCGATGCGTCACGCTATCGCGATGCGGGAGCGCGTCAGTGCGAGGGTGGCGGCCGCGCTCATCGCCACTGCGGACCGCTCGCTGACCCTGCGATTGCTTGAGCGTCCGGACGTTGCTGTGCCGGGCGAGGTTCTGACGCGACTGGCAGAAGCCGAGGGGCTGCAGGAGGCGGAGACCCGTGGAGCCCTTCTTGCACGCGCCGACCTGCCCCCTGGCGCCCGGTTGCGATTGGTCGGGGCGGTGATCGAAGCACTGCGGGGGACGCGACTGGTGCATGGTGCCGTCCCCGCGAATCGGCTGGATCGATTGCTGCGCGACGCTGCCGACACCGCGCTGACAGGCATCGGGGAGGTCGAGGCGGCCGCAGGCAGGGAGCCGTATGCAGCTGAACTGATCGACGCGGAAAAGGTCTCGACCCGCGTCATGTTGCATGCCCTCGTGCAGGGGCACGTGCTCTTTTTTGCCGATTGCCTGGCCGAACTCAGCCAGGTTCCGCGCGACAAGGTGTTCACCCTGCTCGAATATGGCAGCCGGTCCGCGCTGAACGCGCTCCTGGTGCGTTGCGGCCTTGGTGAGGCGGTGCGCAATCTCTTGTCGCGCTTGATTTTCCACGCCCGTGCTGCCGACCTGGCAGATGACCTCGCCGGCCGGCATTTCGTGGTCACGGCGCTCACTGAAGAACTCATCGCAGAGCATCAGGGGCAGCTTCCGGCTGAGCTGGAGGAGGCCTTCGCCTACCTCAGCGAGCAGAATGTCATTCTCGCCCGCCGGGCCGCCAAGGGGGTGATAAGTGCCTTCGCGGAAACGACGCAAGCGCGACTTCCGGCGGCCGAGCTGGCAGCAGACGACCGTCTGGCGCTCCCGGCAGCGTAGTCGGGCGCCGGCCTCAGTAGCGGAACTGCTCGCTCAGAACGCGCTCTTCCAGCCCCGTGCCCGGATCGAATAGCAGGGTCACGTGGCGCTCCCGGTTCTCCCGGACGGTCACCCACATGACACGCTGGAATTCGACGTTGTCGGCCACGGCGCTGACCGGCCGCTTCTCGGGTTCATGCGTGTGAAAGGTCACCACGGCCCGGTTGTTCAGGATGGCGCCTCGCCAGCGCCGGGGCCGAAACGGCGAAATCGGCGTCAGAGCCAGCAAGGGGGAGTCGATCGGCAGAATCGGCCCATGCGCCGAAAGGTTGTAGGCGGTCGAGCCTGCCGGGGTGGACAGCAGCACGCCATCGCAGATCAACTCCTCCAGGCGCGTCTGCCCGTCGATAACGATCCCGATCTTTACCGCCTGATAGGTCATGCGGAACAGTGATACCTCGTTGAGCGCGAGGGCCGTCCGGGTGCTGCCGTCACTGAGGCACACCTGCATCTCGAGGGGATAGATTCGCGTCGGCTTGGCGGCGGCGACGCGGCACGGCAGATTCTCGGCCGAATACTCGTTCATCAGAAAGCCCACTGAGCCGAAGTTCATACCATAGACTGGCACGCTGCGTTCCATGGTCCGGTGCAGCGTCTGGAGCATCAGGCCGTCACCACCAAGGGCAACGATAACGGCGGCTCGGTCAGGGCCGCAGTCGCCATAACGGTCGCGCAGAAGGGCGGCTGCCGCGTCGGCCTCCGGCGTTCCACTCGACACGAAACTGATCAACTCGACCGGGTCTTCCACCACGGGCTCCCTCGCTTGCGGCCTGCTGCCTAGCATGGGGCAACCGGGCGGGAAAGAACGGGTTGATCGTCAGGGCGTAGTCAACTACATGGGCGGCAACAGATTTGAGGAAGAGATGCGCACCGAGATTGCCAAAGTGGTTGCCGAAATCGAGCAGGTCGTAAGCCTGCTGAGGAGGCATCTTTGACTGGGACACCGCACAGGCTCGCCTAGACGACCTTACCGCCCGCACGGAGCACCCCGAGTTCTGGGCCGATCCCGAGAAGGCCCGCCCGATCATGCAGAAGCGCGACGAACTGGACGCGCAGATCGGCATGGTCCGCCGCCTTGAGGCGTCGATCCGCGACAATGCCGAACTGATCGAGATGGGCGAAGCCGAAGACGACGCGACCGTCGTCAAGGAGGCCGAGCAGGCCCTGCATGAGACGCTCAGGGAAGCGCGGTCGGCACAGGTAGAAACCCTGCTATCCGGTGAGGCGGACGGCAACGACTGTTATCTCGAAATCCACTCCGGTGCCGGAGGCACGGAGAGCCAGGATTGGGCCAGCATGTTGCTTCGCATGTATACCCGTTGGGCGGAACGCCGGAAGTTCAAGGTCGAGACCATGGAACTCCATGACGGCGAAGAGGCGGGGATCAAGTCCGCCACGGTCAAGATCTCGGGTCACAATGCCTATGGCTGGCTGAAGACGGAGAGCGGAGTGCACCGGTTGGTCCGCATCTCCCCCTATGACAGTGCGGCGCGCCGCCACACGAGTTTCTCGAGCGCCTGGGTCTATCCGGTCGTCGACGACACGATCAACATCGAGATCAACGAAAGCGACCTCAAGGTCGACACTTACCGTTCATCGGGAGCCGGTGGTCAGCACGTCAACACCACCGACTCGGCGATCCGCATCACGCACGTACCCACCGGCATTATCGTGGCCTGCCAGGCCGAACGCAGCCAGCACAAGAACCGTGCGACCGCCATGGCGATGCTGAAGGCACGCCTGTACGAGCAGGAGTTGCAGAAGCGAGAGGAGGCTGCGAGTGCCGAGGCCGCCGCCAAGACCGACATCGGATGGGGGCACCAAATCCGAAGCTACGTGCTGCAGCCCTATCAGATGGTGAAGGATCTGAGGACCGGCCACGAGACCTCGAACACCGGCGCGGTGCTTGACGGCGATCTCGATGACTTCATGGAGGCCTCGCTCGCTGCCAAGGTGACCGGGTACGCCGACAAGGTGGTCGACGCAGACTAGCGCCACCCCACTTGCTGCCGAACTGATCCAGGCGAGGGTAGTCCGGGACCGGCGCTAACGGCCACCCACGGTGGCGATGGCAGCGGCGTAGGTGATGCCCCCGCCGAAGGCCACGAGGCCCAATCGCTGACCCGGTGCGCAGCCTGGTAGCGCGTCGACCAGCGCCATCGGAATGGTAGAGGAACTGGTGTTCCCCATGGTGCGTATGATCGAATGGGCCGGCCGGCCGGAGCGGCGCGCGATGGCGTCGATGATCCGCTGGTTCGCCTGGTGCGGCACCATCAGATCGATATCGTCCATGGTGATGCCTTCGGCCGCGCATGCCGAGGTGAGGGTCGCGGTCATGGCTCGCACCGCGTCGGCGAATACTTCGCGCCCATTCATCTGGATATAGCCCTCGCCGGCCCGCGGCACGCTGAGCAGGTCGCCCGGCTCGGGCGCACCGGAAATGGTGGGCTGGGCAAAGGTGAACAAGGGTGGGCGGTCGCCATTCGCGGCCTGGACGAGTGATGCCGTCGCCGCATCGGCGAAGAGCACCGCAGTGTTGAAGTCATCCTGATCGAGCAGCGGCGAAAGCACTTCCGAGGTGATGACCATCACCCGCGATGAGGGGTGGTTGGCCACGTAGTCGCGCGCCTGGGCCAGCGCATAAAGGTAGCCCGAGCAGGCCGCGTTGATGTCGTAGGCCGCGAGACTGGCGCGCCCCGAAGTCGCCAGGGAATCGGCGACGCGGCAGGCGAGAGACGGGGTGATCACATCGGGCGTCCCCGTCGCCGCGATGACGAGGTCGATGTCGCCGATGGTCAACTGCTGCTCGTCGAGCAGCCGGCGCGCGGCGGCGTTCGCCAGAGACAGAACGGTCTCTCCGGGTAGCACCCAGCGACGGCTCTCGATGCCGGTCAGCTTCACGATGTCGGCAGCGTCGCGTGTCTGCCAGTTGCCCCTCAGGTCGGAATTGTTGATCTTGCGGCCGCCGGACACCCCGGCGATTCCCGCGACACCAACGGCAACTGCCGCCCGTCCGCCGATCGCTGGCGCGACCACAGGTCGGCGACGCTTCAGCACGGCCAAGTCAATCCGCTCGGCGGTTACCGTTACCGGACGCCGCACTGAGGCGGGGTCTGCCTCGACGAGGAGCAGTGGCGCACCGACGGGCACCTTCTGCCTTGCTTCCACAGGTACGGAGACCACCTTGCCCGAGACCGTCGCCTGGACATCGACCGCCGCCTTCGTGGCCTCGACCACCGCGACGAGGTCACCCACCTTGACGGTATCCCCGGGTCCGACCAGCAGCTCGACGACTTCGACCTCGTCGTCGGCGGGGCCCGAACCGATCGCCGCGACGGCAACCGGGCCGGTCTGGATGTGCTCGACCTCCCAGCTCAGGTCGAAATCCAGCATGTCGGCTGCCGTCTCGAGGATGCGGCGGTAGGAGGGCAGGGTCTCGATCTGCCGCTCGAAGTGGAACGGTACGTGGATGTCGGCCCGCGCCACGCGACGCACTTCGACGGGCGTGCCGGCGCGCTCCAGCACGCTGGCGATCACTTCGGCCCCGAAGCCTGCGGTCTGATTGTCCTCGTGCACGACCAGCAGTCTGCCTGTCCGGCGGACCGAGCGGAGCACCGCATCCTCATCCCAGGGCGAGATGGAGCGCAGGTCGACGACATCAAGCGAAGCTCCGGCTCTGCCCAGCGTCTCTGCCGCGAGCAGGCTCTGGGTCAGCGGATTGCCCCAAGTGACAAGGGTGAGTTCGTTGCCTTGCACCGCCAGGCGGGCCCGGCCGGGAACGACGAAATGCTCCGCGACGTCGTCCGAGGTGCGGCGGTCCGATAGGTTGAGGGCGCTCTTGGGATACAGAAACACCGTCGGCCGCCCGGACTCGAAGGCGGCATTGAGCAGGCCCGCTGCGTCCCCGGCGCTCGAAGGCATCACCACGTCGATGCCGGGGATATGGGCGAGGATCGATTCGAATGTCTGGGCGTGAAACGGACCGAGCCCGGCCTTGTAGCCGCCGCAGCTGACCATCAGGATCACCGGGCAGCGCCAGGCGCCATTGGTGCGCCAATACATCGACCCCAGTTCGGAGACGATCTGGTTGAACGCCAGTGGCAGGAAATCGGCAAACTGGATGAATGCGACTGGAAGCTGGCCCGCGAGGGCCCGACCGATCGATGTTCCAACGATCGTCGACTCGGACAGGGGCGCATTGCGAACGCGCCCGGGAAAGGCGGACGACAGCCCCCGCGTGACGCCAAACACGTCGCCCTTTGGATCCTCGATGTCCTGTCCCAACAACTGCACGTCACGATTCATCGCAAGCCGGTCGCGCAGGACGCGATTGATGGCCTCACGCATTGTCAGGCTGGGCGCTGCCGGGTTACCGCGATACTCACGGCGATTGACGAATCCGGCCGGGTAGGGGGCCCTTGCCTCGCCGGCCGTGACTGGTGCCGCTTCGGCCCGCGCCTCGGCCGCCGCCTCCGCGACCTCCGCGATCAGGCTGGTCTCGAGCTGGGCCAGCGCCGCATCGCCCATCTGCGACTCGCGCAAGGACTGCCGGATGGCAGAGAGCGGATCGCGCTGCGCGCCCGCCCTGAGGTCCTCGGCGGTGCGATAGATGGACTGGTCGTCGGCATTGGTGTGGTCAGAAAGACGCTCCACGTCCAGCACCAGCAGAGAGGGAGCCCGCGTGGCGCGGGTGCGGGTCACGGCAGTCTCAAAGGCGGCACGCGTCCCGCCAAGATCGACGCCGTCGACCCGTGAGATGTCCAGCCCGAGGAAGCTCTCCGCCCGTCCCCCCGGGAGATCGAAAAACGTCTGGCCGGGTGTCGTGGTCGAGATCGACCAACGGTTGTTCTCGATGATGAAGACGACCGGCGCCTCGGTCCGCACGGCCTCTGCCACGGCCTCGAGAAACTCACCCTGCTGGGTTGTGCCATCGCCCACGCAGCACACCACCACCGGGGCGTCGGGGTGGAACTTGACCGCCTGCGCATTGCCCACCGCATGCAACGCGCTGTTGCCGACGGGGCCGACCATGGAGGCGACCTTCAACTCTCTCGCAGAAAAGTGCGCACTCATCTGCCGCCCGGCCGAATGGGACGGTCCGGACGCCAGCAATCCCCGGAAGAACTCCACGATGGGCATGCCGCGCGCCACCAGCAGCGCCTTGTCGCGATAGTGCAGGTGGAGCCAGTCGTGTGGTCCGAGGTAGTCGGCGATCAGTGAGGTCGACTCGTGCCCGGCGCCGGAGACATGGAAATGGGCAATTCCCTGCTTCACCAAGTCCTGTTCAACCCGGTCGATCTCGCGCGCAAGAAACATCGCGCGGTGCAACCGTAGCATGGTGGGGATGTCTGACGTCATCAGCATGGCAGCCAAAAGCTAAACCGCCACGGCCGGAAAGGCCAGCAGCAGTCGGCCATTTCCATTCACCGCATGGCTGATTTGCGGGAGGCGTTGCCGCGGTGCAATCGGTCGCTGTTAAGTTCAGGCTCCGAGATACTGCTGCAGCCGCTTGCCGACCGCGAGGTACTCTGCGGGATCGACCGCCAGGTCCTTGCGGCGCACCTCGAAATGAAGATGGGGGCCTGTCGAACGACCGGTCGAACCAACCCTGGCGATCGGCGTGCCGGTGTTGACGATCTGGCCCTCCTTGACGAGGAACGCCGACAGGTGCCCGTAGCGGGTGGTCAGGTTCGGCCCATGGGTGATCTCGACGAGATAGCCATAGCCGGAGCGCTGGCCGACGAAGGTGACCTTGCCATAACCGGCGCTCAACACGGTCGTGCCCTTTGGCGCGGGGAAATCCAGCCCCGAATGAAATGCGCGCCCGCCGGTAAACGGGTCCTTGCGGTTGCCGAAGCCGGAGCTTGTCCGCGTCAGTCCGCCCATCGGCCGGTGGATGGGGGCGACGTCGATGGCCGATTTCGCCGCCTTGAGGCGGGCAAGCGCGAGGAAGACCTCGTTTGCCTCGTCGACAATGCCATCCCCGCCAACGTCGTTGTCTGCCGGCAGGAGGGGGCCGCCGACGCCATCCTCCAGACCTTCGGGAAGCCTCGGCCTGATGCCGAGATCGGCGAGGGAATCGACGATGACCTGTGTCGTGGACGTCGCGGAACCGGCGAGCGCTGCCAGCGCCAGGCGGCTGTCGCTCATCATGCGGGACACCGAGTCGGCCACCTCACCAAGGTCGGTGTGATCGATCGGCGCCGACACGGCCGTGACGTCGCCGGATGACAGCGCAGCCGTCGCAATCCCGAGTTCGGCCGCCTTGTCAGCGAGCCGCTTCACCAGTTGGTGCTGTTCGAGCAGCAGTTCCTGCTGCTGCGTCAACTCCTGCAACTGCAGGTTGATGTCGCCGGCCTGGGCAAACTGGCGTGAGTGCAGCCGGTCCACCTCCACCCTGAGCTGGGCGATGCGGTCCTCGTAGGCCGAGATCACCGTGTCATTCTGTCCGCCGACCAAAGTTGCGATGTCCGGCGCCATGAACAGGACTACCAGGGTCAGGAAGTTGGTTGCGACCAGCGCCGCAAAAACGCCGTAGAACAGGGCGGGACGGACCGGACCCGCTGCCGGAAATGGTCGGGGAGCGGCGGCAGGCCGGCTGAATACCCTGTTCGCCGGCTTATGACCACGCGAGTTGACACGCAACACTACTACTCCCGGACCTGAATTACTTCCGGGCAATGATGATCCGTTAAGGTTAACAAGCCGCAAAACGCGCGATGGCGCACTCAGCGGCGAAGTCCGGCCAGTACACGCGCTGAATCGAGGACCTTCTGCGCGTGTCCCTTGATGCGAGTCGCCAGGATCACGTCGGCGACCCTGCCGTCCGCATCGATCAGCACAGTCGCCCGCTTGACCCCCATGAACTCGACTCCGAACATCTTCTTGAGCTGCCAGAGCCCGTAGGATTCGACGACGCGGTGATCCGCATCGGACGCTAGCTGGACGCCCAGCCCATACTTGTCGCGGAAGGAGCAATGTGCCGCGACGGTGTCGGGCGAGATGCCCAGGACGCGGACACCGAGGTTCTCGAACTGCGGCAGCAGGGCGGTGAACTCGACATTCTCAAGTGTGCAACCCTCGGTGTCGTCCTGTGGGTAGAAATAGAGGACGAGAGGCCGCCCCCGAGCGCCGGAGAGCCGGAAATTCTCGCCGCGGTCGGTTGCGAGGTCAAAGTCGGGGGCGGGGCTTCCGATAGCGATCGCGGGCATTGCCGTCTCCTGTTGGCCGCCAATTCTACGGGTGTCGGTGCCACATTGCAGCCGGTATCATCGGGCAGGTGAACCGCCGCTCCGGATGATTCTAGACTAGGGTGGCGAACCGGACAGTCCAAGTCGGAAAGCAGTGAAACCTACTCCCGTCCCAGGCATCAAGCACCGCAAGCGCTCGGCATGGCGCGTCCTGGTCAGGGTGGCGGCGGCCGCCATTGCAGCACCCGTGCTGGTGTTGGTGCTGCTCTATGCCGTGCTGCTGGTCACGCCGATCCCGCTTCCTTTCGTCAGCCAGCAGGTCCGGAACATCGTCGTCGGCATGATGCCCGCCGGCAGCCAACTCGAGCTTGGCGACATGGCTCTGGCGCTTGAGGATTTCGTCTGGCCCGTCATCCAGTTCAGCCCGGTGGTGTTCACAGACGTCAAGACCGGCGGCACGGTCACCATGGAGGCGCTGGAGGTCGGTTTCTCGCCGGTCCGCGCCCTGGTGGGCCAGCCCGGCGCGACTGTAACGATCGTCGGCCCCCACCTGCAGGTCAACCAAGACATTTTCGGGCCGCGCCTTGCCAAGTTCGAACTGGTGGACGAGGCGGACGGCTCTCGCACCGTCCGCGTCATCGAAGGGCAGGACGAGTTCCCCGATGTAGCCTTTTCGAAGGAGGGGCTGGACGTAAGGGGCACCGTGCCAGACCCAAAGTTGGGAATCCGGTCCGACAACGACTGGCTGATCTACAATCTGGAAGCGGCGGGCGAGGGGATCGCCGGTATCATCCAGCAGGCGCGGAACGGCAGCTTCTCCAAGCTCGTCGTGCGCGGCGGCACGCTGGACATGAACGATGCGCTCTACGGCGTGTTCAGGACCTTCAAGGATATCACGCTCGATATTGCGCCGGCGACCGATGCGAAGTCGGCAGCGGGGAGCTTCTCGGTCGCTTTCGGTGCCACGGTGATGCACGGCATGGTCGAATGGCTGGAGGGGGAGGATGACACCGGTCGGCTGAAGGCCTCGATCACAAACTTCGATCCTGCGGCCTTCTCGCCAATGGTGGGTGACACGAGCGCTCCGGCCACCGTCGTCGGTTCGATGTCGGTGTCGATGGACATCGGCTTCGTCGGCGTCGAGAAGCGGATCACCGATGGTCTGTTCCACCTGGACATGACCGGCATGGACATGAAGACCCCCAATGGCTTCGAGCCCATAGCGACATCGATTGCCGAGGTGCGATGGGATCCCGCACTGGGCCAGTTCACCATGGACGAGACCCAGGTCAGTGTCGGCGACAACACGGCCTATCTGAAAGGCGTGTTCCGCCTCGGCCTCGATACCCAGTATGGGCCGACGGTCAGCATTTCGCTGACGGGGCGGGATATCTCGCTGTCCTCCGACCTCGGTCGGCCCGCCGAGCCATTCACCACCATGAGCTTGGCTGCGTGGTCGGCGCCCCTCTACGGCGCCACCGGTATCGACCAGTTCGAGATAAGCAAGGCCGACGGTTCCCAGATTGTCGCCCGCGGCCGTGTCGACATGCTGCTCGATGGAGCCGGCTTCGACATGACGATCGCCGGCGATGGGATCAGCGCGGACGATCTCAAGCGGGTCTGGCCGCCGTTCCTGGCCAAGGAGAGCCGGGACTGGTTCGTGAAGAACGTCGTCGGCGGGCGCCTCAAGGGCTCGTCCATGCGCTACGATTTCCCGGTGGGTTCGATTGACCTGACGGCCGAGGACCAGCCGCTCCCGCCGGGGGCCATCACGATCGACATTGTCGGCGAGGGAGTGGAAATCAAGGCGGTCGAGACCATGCCGCCGGTTCGGCTGGAGGGCGACACCCACCTGACGATGCGCGACGCCAGCGTAACCATCTCCGCGGATGGCGCGACGATCCCGACCGAGAACGGGACGATCGCGGTGGCGAACGTCGCGTTCGTGATCGGCTCGGACGGCAGCGATACGACGGTCTACGAGATCTCCGGCGACCTCTCGAGCGGCGTTCCGGCTCTGGTGGCGCTGGCCAAGTCGCAGCAGGCGGAGGCGATAGCGAAGGCAAACCTGCCGCTCGACCTCGACACGCTCACCGGCAGCGTGACGCTGTCGTTGGTGTCGACAATCGCCATGGACAGGCACACCGACCAGCTCAAGAGCCTCGACTACGCGATCAACGGAGTGGCGCAGGATCTCGGCTCGACGGCCCAGTTCGACGGCCACACGGTTGGCAACGGCCAGCTGTCGTTCGTCGCCTCCCAGGCCGGTTACCGGGTCGTGGGTCAGGGCCAGATCGACGGCATCACCGCCGACGTGACGATCGACGGCAAGCTCGGGGGCGAGAGCCCGCCGGCCCCGACCGTGCTGTTGAGTACCACCGTGAGCGCCGGCGACCTCAAGAAGATGGGCGTCGACGCTTCGCAGTTCCTTTCCGGCTCGGTGAGCCTGGTCGCCAAACCGATGTCGGACGGGACCATCCAGGTGGCTCTCGACCTTGCCAAGGCTGGACTGACCATCAAGGACCTCGGGATCAGCAAGGCGGTCGGGGTTGCTGGTGAGGCGCAGGCGGCGATCAAGCTCCGCGGCGACATGGCGGAGGTCAGCCAGGTCGATATCGGGTTCGGTGATGTCCGGCTCAAGGGAGGCATGGAGTTCGACCTCAAGAAGGGGCTCAAGGCGGCAGAGTTCAGCACTCTCAAGCTGAGTCCGGACGACGACGCCCAACTTTCCCTGACGCCTCTCAAGGACGGGTACCAGATCAAGCTGCGTGGCAACCAACTGGACCTGAAGCCGATGCTGCAGCGCTTCTTCTCGCTGAGCGGCGACTCGACGGGGGGGCCGCAGGCGACTGCGATCAAGCAGACCATCGAAGTGGACGCCGAGTTGAAGCGCGCGCTGGGTTTCTACAAGACCACGGCGTTCAACGTGAACCTCGACCTGGCGCTACGCGGCGCCGACCTGCAGCGGGTCAGCCTGCAGGCCAATCTCGGTGGTGACCGCAGCGTGTCGGTCACCACCAACAAGACGCCCGACGGCAAGGTGATGTCGGTTGCATTCAACGACCTGGGCACGCTGCTGCGACTGATGAACGTCTACCCCAATGTCGAGGGCGGCGAGGGCAGCCTGGTGGTGCAGACGATCGACGCGGAAAAGATCGACAAAGGCCAGTTCGTGCTGCGGCGCTTCGCGTTCGTGAACGAGCAGAATGTCGGCAAGATCCTCGGGAACCACCAGGAATCGCGAGCCATGATCTCGCGCTCGAACAAGCTCGAATTCCGCTCGGGAGAGGTCGACTTCGTCCGGCGCAAGGACCGGGTGGAGATCACCGATGCGGTTCTCGCCGGCGACACGGTAGGCGGTACTGCGCGTGGATTCATCTACACGGACAACCGGCAGTACGACATCACCGGCACCTATGTGCCGCTGTTCGGCCTCAACAATGCGTTTGCCAAGCTTCTCGGTCCTCTGGCCGGACGCGACGGCGAGGGGCTGTTCGGGGTAACCTTCGCGATCAGGGGGGAACTCGACAAGCCGGATTTCAAGATCAACCCGATGTCTGCCCTGGTGCCTGGGGCGTTCCGGCGCATGTTCGAGTATCGGGCCAAGGAAATCCCGCGAGTGGAGTAAGCGGCGGACCTCCCGGTCATCGGCTTGATGCAGGTCAATGGGTAGAGTGCACCGGCGTAGGACACTCCCTGCGTCGGCCAATGGAGATTGCCATGTACGCTCGAATTCTGGTGGCGACGGACGGGTCCGACCTTGCCGGACGCGCCCTCGATCATGCCCTGCAACTGGCCCGGTTGGCAGGAAGCGAGGTGGTCATCGTGACCATCACCGAGCCGGCCCTGATGGCGGCTGGAAGCTACGCCGCAGCGGCGGGGGCGGTGTTCGATCCGATGCCGGAAGTGGTCGAAGCGCAGCAGAAGGCCGCCAAGGACCTGCTTGTCGCGGCGGCCCGGAAGGCGGAGGCGGCGGGGGTCAAGGCGCGTACCGTTCTGGTCGAGAACAGCTTTCCCTCCGACGGCATCATTGCGACGGCCAACGAGATCGGCGCTGAACTGATCGTCATGGGCTCGCACGGACGCGCCGGCCTCGGCCGCCTGCTGCTGGGCAGCCAGACCAACAACGTGCTGGCGCACAGCAAGATTCCGGTGCTGGTGACGCGCTGACGGTGCGGCGGCTCCTGCCGTTCCCCCTAGAGGCCCTGCCTCAGATCGATCATACTGGCTTCAGCAGGGCGTGCTTCTTCCTGCCAACCGACAGCTTGATCACGCCTTGCGGCAGAAGGTTAGCTGCTCCGAGGGTCAGTCGGTCGTCCGAGACCACCTCGTCGTTGACGCGGATGGCGCCGGACTGGATGTGGCGGCGGGCCTCGCCGTTCGAGCCGGCAAGGCCGGCCTGAACCAGGGCACTGAGCAGGCCGATGCCGGCTGCCAGGTCGCGAACCTCGGTGGTCGGGAGGGACAGGTCGATCGCCCCGGCCTCGAAGGTGGCCGCCGCCGTCGCGGCCGCCTGGTCAGCGGCCTCCCGACCGTGCACGATGGCGGTGATCTCGGTGGCGAGGATCTTCTTGGCGTCGTTGATCTCGGCGCCGCCCAGGGCCTCGAGGCGGGCGATCTCGGCGAGCGGCAGGCGGGTGAAGATCCTCAGGAACTTGCCAACATCGGCGTCTTCGGTGTTTCGGAAGTACTGCCAGAAGTCATAGGGCGAGAACAGATCACCGTTGAGCCATACGGCGCCGGACGCAGTCTTGCCCATCTTCTGGCCCGATGCGGTGGTGAGCAGCGGGGTCGTCAGCGCGTAGAGCTGCGGGCGGCCCATGCGGTGGCTGAGATCAACGCCGTTGATGATGTTTCCCCATTGATCCGAGCCGCCCATCTGCAGCACGGTGCCGTAGCGGCGGTTGAGCTCGACGAAGTCGTAGCCCTGCATGATCATGTAGTTGAACTCAAGGAAGCTCAGTGACTGCTCCCGGTCGAGCCGCAGTTTCACGCTGTCGAACGACAGCATGCGGTTGACCGAGAAATAGCGCCCCACATCGCGCAGGAACTCGACGTAGTTGAGCTTCAGCAGCCAATCGGCGTTGTTCACCATGATGGCCGGGTTGCTGCCATCGTAGCGCAGGATGTTGGAGTAGACGCGCTTGATGCTCTCGATGTTCGTCTGAATCTGCTCGACGGTGAGGAGCTGGCGCTGGTCGTCGCGGAACGAAGGGTCCCCGACCATCGAGGTGCCGCCGCCCATCAGGCTGATCGCCTTGTGGCCGGTCTCCTGCAGCCAGTACAGCATTGTGACGCTGATCAGGTTGCCGATGTGGATCGAAGTCGCCGTGGCATCGTAGCCGACGTAGCCGCAGATCGGCCCCCTGGCGGCGAGCGCGTCGAGACCTTCGGGGTCGGAGACCTGGTGGATGAAGCCGCGCTGGTCGAGCACGTTCAGGAAGTCGGACTTGAAC
Organism: Devosia sp.; assembly: GCA_041916695.1. Lineage (GTDB taxonomy): Bacteria > Pseudomonadota > Alphaproteobacteria > Rhizobiales > Devosiaceae > Devosia_A. Next base: position 21,862 of record JAYRZA010000016.1, read on the forward strand.
TTAGCCATATTCTGGTCACGTTGCTGAATGGAGTTATCCCGCAAAGAGTGCGTAGATGGGGGACTGTCAACGTCCCTTGCCAGCCGCGATTTCCGAGCGCCGCCGATCCAGATATCCCGCACAGCGCTCGGTCAGTTCCTCGATCTTGCCTTCATAGAAGTGGTTCGCACCGTCGACGATCTGCTGCTCGATGGTGATCCCTTTCTGAGTTTTCAGCTTGTCGACCAGCTTCTGCACCGACTGCGGCGGGGCGACGCGATCCTTGTCGCCATGGATGATCAGGCCCGACGAGGGGCAGGGCGCAAGGAAACTGAAATCGTAGAGGTTCTCGGGCGGGCTGACCGAAATGAAGCCCTCGACCTCGGGGCGCCGCATCAGCAACTGCATGCCGATCCAGGCCCCGAACGAGAAGCCTGCGATCCAGCAGCCGCGCGACTCGCGGTTGAGCGACTGCAGCCAGTCGAGGGCGGCGGCGGCGTCGGAGAGTTCGCCGATGCCGTGATCGAACAGGCCCTGGCTGCGGCCGACGCCACGCGAGTTGAAGCGCAGTACCGAGAAGCCGCGCTGCGCGAACATGTAGAACAGGTTGTAGACGATCTGGTTGTTCATCGTGCCGCCGAACTGGGGGTGCGGATGCAACACGATGGCGATCGGGGCGTTGGGATCCTTGCCCTGCTGGTAGCGGCCTTCGAGGCGGCCCTCAGGTCCATTGAAGATGACTTCTGGCATGACGTCGGTTCCTTGCGCCGTTCTCGGGCCCCGCCGGACGCGGGACGCATAGCAGATGCTCGCGTCCGATCCGGTCTCTCGGCTTGACGAATGGTGCGCCGCTGCCTAAAACATGGGCCGAAAAAACCAGTTTCGAATAATTCTAAACTGGCTTTTTCGTGCGGCGGCAGTTGGTGTTTCAACCGCTTCCGGTTGCTGGTGAGCGCTCCTTGTAGAGAAAGTGAGCGCCCGATTTCAAGAATTGTTTCGGGTCCCCCGGGCGCGCTGGCGCCGCAGGCCGGCATTCGGAACGAAGAGGCGAGCCAAGCCGGCCATGACGCGATCATCGATCTACCTGGATCACAATGCGTCTACCCCGCTGCTGCCCGAGGCACGGGCCGCCATGCTGGAGGCGTTCGATCTTGTCGGCAATCCATCTTCAGTCCACAGCCACGGTCGGGCGCTGCGTGCAGCGATCGACAGGTCACGAGCCGAGGTGGCGCGCCTCGCCGGCGCCGAGCGGGAGCAGGTGGTGTTCACCGGTTCGGCGACGGAGGCGATTGCCCAGGCGATCATCGCCGGCGCCCGGGCTTTCGGCGCCGGGGCAGTTGTCGTATCGGCCGGCGAGCATCAGTCGGTGCTGAAGGCCGCCGAGGCGACAGGCCTGCCGGTCAGGCGGGTGCCACTCGATGGGAATGGAGTGATCGCAGTCGACGACGTCGCTTCGGCGATAGCGGAGGCGAATGGCGCCGGCGTGCGCCTGCTCGTTGCGGTGCATCTCGTCAACAACGAGACGGGGGTCGTTCAGCCTGTCGCGGCGATCGAGCGGCTGGTGGGACCGAGCCCGCATGTGCTGTTCGTCGATGCTGTTCAGGCCCTTGGGAAGCTGCCGCTCGAATTCGCCTCGCGCGCTGCCGACCTGATGGCGATCAGCAGCCACAAGATAGGCGGGCCGACCGGTGCGGCCGCGCTGCTGATGAAGGGGCATGCTGCCGACGTGCGGCTGATCCCGGGGGGTGGCCAGGAAAGCGGGCGGCGCGGCGGGACGGAAGCGGCAGCGCTGATCGCCGGGTTCGGCGCCGCGGCAGCAGCCTTTCCCGACCACTACAGTAGCGCAGATGTCTCCGACCTGGTCCGGCGCGTCGAGGCCGGCATGCGTGAGAGCGTGCCGGACCTCCTGGTGTTCGGCGCGGGGACCGAGCGTATCGGGAATGTGAGCAGCTTCGCGGTGCCGGGCCTCAGGAACAGCGTGGCGATGATGGGGCTCGACCTCGCCGGGCTGTCGGTGTCGTCGGGATCGGCCTGCTCATCGGGCAAGGTCGGTCCGAGCCACGTGCTTGCCGCGATGGGCGTCGGAGTGGAACTTAGCGACTGCGCGTTGCGCGTCAGCCTCGGTTGGTCCTCATCCGCTGCCGATGTTGCAGCGTATCTCAAGGGTTTTGGCGACGTTGTCGGACGGCACAGGTCCCGCCGCGTTGCAGCATAGGAAGAGAACCATGCCGGCTTTCGATATTCCGACCCTCAAGGAGAACATCGAGCACGAGACCGTCGAGAAGGTCCTGGCGCTCGACGTCGACAAGTACAAGTACGGTTTCGAGACGCAGATCGAGGTCGACCGCGCGCCCAAAGGGCTGAGCGAGGACACGATCCGCTTCATCTCCAAGAAGAAGGACGAGCCCGAGTGGATGCTGGAGTGGCGGCTCGAGGCCTATCGGCGCTGGCTGACCATGGACGAGCCGGTGTGGGCAAAGGTGAAGTACCCCAGGATCGACTTCCAGGACATGTATTACTACGCCGCCCCCAAGGGCGCGAACCGGCCCAAGAGCCTCGCAGAGGTCGATCCGGCGCTCCTCGACATGTACGAAAAGCTCGGGGTGCCGCTGAAGGAGCGCGAGCTGCTGGCCGGCGTAGAGCAGCCGCGTGTTGCCGTCGACGCAGTGATCGACTCGGTTTCGGTGGCGACGACCTTCCGGGCCGAACTCAACAAGATGGGCATCATCTTCTGCTCGATCTCGGAGGCGATCCGAGAGTATCCCGACCTCGTCAGGCAATACCTTGGTTCGGTGGTGCCGGTCTCGGACAACTACTATGCGACGCTGAACTCGGCGGTCTTCACCGACGGCTCGTTCTGCTACGTGCCCAAGGGCGTGCGCTGCCCTATGGAGCTTTCGACCTATTTCCGCATCAACGAGGCCAAGACCGGCCAGTTCGAGCGGACGCTGCTGATCGCGGACGAAGGTAGCTATGTCAGCTACCTCGAGGGCTGCACGGCGCCGGCACGCGCCGAGCACCAGCTGCATGCGGCGGTGGTCGAACTGGTGGCGCTGAAGGACGCCGAGATCAAGTACTCGACGGTGCAGAACTGGTACCCCGGCGACAAGGACGGCAAGGGCGGGGTCTACAACTTCGTCACCAAGCGCGGCGACTGCCGGGGCGACAACTCCAAGATCAGCTGGACGCAGGTGGAAACCGGCTCGGCGATCACCTGGAAGTATCCGAGCTGCATCCTGAGGGGCGACAATTCGTCGGGCGAGTTCTACTCGATCGCGATTTCGAACGGGCACCAGCAGGTCGACAGCGGCACCAAGATGCTGCACCTGGGCAAGAACACCACCAGCCGGATCATCTCCAAGGGCATCGCGGCGGGCTTTTCGGACAACACCTATCGCGGCCAGGTCTCGGCGCACGCCAAGGCCAGGGGCGCCCGCAACTTCACGCAGTGCGACAGCCTGCTGATCGGCGACAAATGCGGGGCCCATACGGTGCCCTATATCGAGAGCAAGAACGCGACCGCCGTGTTCGAGCACGAGGCGACGACCTCGAAGATCTCGGACGACCAGACGTTCTACTGCCAGCAGCGCGGGCTCAGCGAGGAAGAGGCGGTGGCGCTGATCGTCAACGGCTTCGTCCGTGACGTGCTGCAGCACCTGCCGATGGAGTTCATGGTCGAGACGCAGAAGCTGATCTCGATCTCGCTCGAGGGGAGCGTGGGTTAAGTAACTACCTGGCGTTGATACTATCAATGGCGCGGCGCATTTATATCAAAGCGCTTTTGATAGGAGGACCTGATGCAGGCTGAGAAGATCGATTTCGAGCGGGTCACGGCGGGTCTTCGGACCAAGTCGGACAAGATCCGCGCCCTGAGCCGCCACGGCGTGCCGACGGCCGAGATCGCTCGGTTTCTCGGCATTCGCTACCAGCACGCGCGAAATGTGCTGGTGGAGGCCGGGCTGCACAGGGCGGGGGAGGAGGCGGGGGCGCTGGCCGTCTCCCGCGAGCGCCGAAGCACCTGGGGTGTCATCGAGGCCGACGGAAGTCTCCTTCTGCCCGCCGACCTGATGAAAGGGCAAGGGCTGGCGCCGGGTGCGCGAGTATATGTCGGGCGGACCGGCGACGGCCTGGAAGTGCTGTCGCAGCAGGCGGCTCTGGCGCGGGCGCAGGCGATTGCCGCACCCTACCGGCGGCCGGGCGTTTCTGAGGTCGATGGTTTCATCGCCGAGCGTCGTCGGGAAGCTGCGTGCGAGGAGAGAGGCGAATGACGAGTGTCGTGCTCGATGCGTCCGTGGTCGTCGCGGCGGTACTGAAGGAGCCTGGCGGCCACCGCGCCAGCGGGCACGCGGCGTCGCCCCTGATGTCGGTGGTGAACTACGCCGAAGTGCGGTCGCGGCTGACGGATCTGGGCATGGGTGCCGAGAGTATCGACGAGGCGCTGGACCTGTTGGGACTGGATGTCGTTGCGTTCGACAAGGCGCAGGCAGACGAGGTCGCCGCGCTGCGCAGCGCGACGCGATCGGCCGGGCTGTCGCTGGGTGATCGCGCCTGCATCGGGCTGGCTGCGAGCCTCGGGGCCACCGTGCTGACCGCTGACAAGGCATGGCGGAGGCTCGACCTGCCCGTGCAGATAGAGTTGGTGCGCTGAGATGGTGCCGAGATGAGCAAATACTGGTTCGCGCGCCGCTTCCCGGTCAGCGAGGTCAATGCCAATCGCATGGCGCCGGTCAGCCGCGAGGGTTGGCTGGTGGTCTGGGGGTTCGTTGCGTGCGAGGTGCTGGGGGCGCTGGCCTTCGTCGTCGCCTCCTTCGTCTATCGCGAGCCGGCCATCGGGCTGATCGTCTTCCTCATTCTCTCGGGGACCGGGATGACGGCGTTTCTCGCGCTGGCGATGCAGAAGGGCGACAGGCTGCACACCCTCGATGACTATCGCGCAGGCCGGGTGGGGGGCGCATGACGGAGAAGCCGATCGTCAATATCGCCGATCTCGAGCTCGAGAGCTACGAGAAGGGTTCGCTCTATGCGGGCTCGGACCGGCGGATAGGCCCGCTGATCGGGCTGAAGGACCTGGGCGTCACCTATAACGAGGTGCCGCCCGGAAAATCGTCCTGTCCGTTTCACAACTACCATGTCGAGGACGAACTGTTCATCGTGCTCGAAGGGCAGGGCACCTACCGGTTCGGGCCCAATTCCTACCCGATCCGAGCCGGCGACGTGCTGGGCGCGCCGGCCGGCGGGCAGGAGACGGCACACCAGATCATCAATACCGGCCCCGGCCCGCTCCGCTACTACGGGATCTCGACGATGTCGCTTGCCGATGTGTGCGAGTACCCGGACTCGGGCAAGTTCGGCGTGTTCAGTCGTTCGACCCGCAACCCTTACGACAAGGCCACGGTGCGCCATCTCGACCGTCTGGGCTCGGGCCTCGACTACTGGGACGGCGAACCCGGCGCAGAAAGCAAAGACCCATGACCACTCCGATGCTCGAGATCCGCAACCTGCATGTCCGCATCGAGGAGCGCGAAATCCTCAAAGGCGTGAACCTGACCATCCCCAAGGGGGAGGTGCACGCCATCATGGGCCGCAACGGCTCGGGAAAATCGACGCTGAGCCATGTGCTGGCCGGCAAGGAGGATTATGAGGTCACCGATGGCGAGGTGCTGCTCGATGGCGTCGACATCCTCGGGATGGAGCCTTCGGAGCGGGCCGTGGCGGGGCTGTTCCTCGCCTTCCAGTACCCGATCGAGATCCCCGGGGTTGCCACCATGACCTTCCTCAAGGCAGCGCTCAACGCGCAGCGCAAGGGGCGCGGCGAGGCGGAAATCTCGACGCCGGACTTCATGCGCGCGGTCAGGGAGGCGGGGAAGGCGCTCAACGTCGATGCCGAGATGCTGAAGCGCGCGCTGAACGTGGGGTTCTCGGGCGGCGAGAAGAAGCGCGCCGAGATCCTGCAGATGGCGCTGCTGAAGCCCAAGATGTGCATCCTCGACGAGACCGATTCCGGGCTCGACATCGATGCACTCAAGCTGGTGTCGGACGGCGTCAACGCGTTGCGCTCGTCCGAACGATCCATGCTGGTGATCACCCACTATCAGCGGCTGCTCAACCACATTGTGCCCGACGTGGTGCATGTCTTCGCCGACGGGCGGGTGGTCGAGTCGGGCGGCAAGGAACTGGCGCTCGAACTCGAGGCAAAGGGCTATGCGGGGTTCGACGGGGAGAAGGCGGCGTGAGCGTGCATGCACCCCTGCGGCTCGGTCCGGCCGAAGCCACCCTGATCGCGCAACTGACGTCGGCCGGGGCCACTGCGGAGGCCGAGCGGCTCACCGGGTCCGGACTGCCGACCCGCCGCGTCGAGGCCTATCACTACACCGACCTCAAGCAGCTTCTGCGCATGGTGCCGGAACTCGCGGCCGCGCCGATCGAGGCCAGCGCGCCGGCACTGCGGGTTGCCGGTGCCTTCCAACTGATGATCGCCAATGGTGTGGTGCAGGACCACGGTACCGCGCCCGCCGGGGTGATCGTCGGCCGGACGACGGGCGGCGTGCTGTCGACGCGCGACGACGTGGTGACCCGGCTCAACGGCGCGCTGGTACGGGACGCGTTGACGCTCGACCTCGAGGGATCGGTCGATCCGGTGATCCAGATCGATCGGCGCACCGAGGGACCGGCAGGGCATTCCGCCAGCGCGGCAAAGATCTTTGTTGCCGACGGGGCCAGCGTCGTCATCCTCGAGACCTACTCGGGGAGCGAGGCGGCGCATCTGGGCAACCACGCGACCTATCTGGCCATCGGCCGAAACGCGACGGTGACGCACATCACGGTGAACCTCGCGGCCAGGGTGGTGACGCATTTCGCGACCAGCGAATACCACCTCGCGGAGGGTGCCAGGCTCAGAACGCTGGCGATCAATGCCGGCGGGGCGCTCAGCCGCACGCAGCTGTTTCCGCGTTACGAGGGCAGGGGGGCGACGGCGGACATCACCGGGCTCAACCTCGTCGGCGAGGGGCAACATGCCGACCTCACCATGGAGGCAATGCACGCGGTGCCGGGGACCGCGTCCAAGCCGCTGTTCAAGTCGATCGCCCGTGGGCGGAGCAAGGCGGTGGTGCAGGGCAAGCTGGTCGTCGCGCGCGACGCCCAGAAGACCGACGCCAAGCTGATGAGCCAGGGACTCATGCTCTCGGACGAGGCGGAAATCCTGGTGAAGCCCGAGCTCGAGATCTATGCCGACGACGTGGTGTGCGGACACGGCTCGACCTGCGGCCGGCTCGACGAGGAGTCGCTGTTCTACCTGATGAGCCGCGGCATCGCGAAAGCCGAGGCCGAGACCATGCTGGTCCGCGCCTTCCTCGCCGAACTCGTCGACCCGATCGAGGATGCGGCGCTGAACGAGGCGCTGACCTCGGTGATCGAGGACTGGCTGGCGGACGTATCGCCATGATGGTGCTTGCTGTTCCCCCCACCCCAACCCTCCCCGCGAGGGGGAGGGCGCCGGCCGGTGGTTTGGGCTCGATAGAGCCGGGCATGCAGCACGGCACCTCCCCCCCTGCGGGGGAAGCCGGGAGCGGGGGAATTCCTCGGGGATACTCTCCATGACCTTCGATCTCGCCAGAGTCCGTGCCGATTTCCCGATCCTTGCGGAGAAGATCCACGGGCAGCGGCTTGTCTATCTCGACTCGGGTGCCTCGGCGCAGAAGCCGAACGCCGTGCTCGAGCGGATGGACTGGGCGCACCGGCACGCCTACGCGAACGTCCACCGTGGGCTGCACACGCTCGCCAACCGCGCGACCGAGGCCTACGAGGGCGGCCGGCAGGCCGTGCAGCGGTTCCTCAATGCGGGTCGGCCGGAGGAGATCATCTTCACGCGCTCGGCCACCGAGGCGATCAACCTCGTGGCGTCGTCGTTCCTGGGGCCCAGGATCGGAGAGGGGGACGAGATCGTGCTCTCGATCATGGAGCACCATTCCAACATCGTGCCGTGGCACTTCCACCGCGAGCGCCGTGGCGCGGTGCTCAAATGGGTGGACGTCGGAGACGATGGCAGTTTCGACATCGACCGTTTCGAGGCGGCGCTGACATCGCGGACGCGGATGGTGGCCATCACGCACATGTCGAACGTGCTGGGCACGGTGACGCCGATCAAGCAGATCGTCGAGATGGCGCATGCGCGGAAGATCCCGGTGCTGGTCGACGGCAGCCAGGGCGCGGTGCACCTTTCGGTCGACGTGCGCGACCTCGGCGTCGATTTCTATGTCTTCACCGGCCACAAGCTCTACGGCCCCACGGGCATCGGCGTGCTCTACGGCCGCTATGAACTCCTCGCCGATATGCAGCCCTACCAGGGCGGCGGCGAGATGATCGATACGGTGACGATGGACACCGTCACCTATAACGAGCCGCCTCACCGCTTCGAGGCCGGCACGCCGCCGATCGTCCAGGCCATCGGGCTCGGCGCGGCCGTCGACTATGTCGAGGGGGTTGGCCGCAGAGCGGCGGCGAAACAGGAGGCGGACCTCGCCACCTATGCGCTCGAGCGGCTGAGCCGGATCAACTCGCTGCGCCTGATCGGCACCGCACCCGGCAAGGGCGGCATCTTTTCCTTCGAGGTCAAGGGCGCCCACGCTCATGACGTCGCCACCATCCTCGACCGCTACGGCGTCGCGGTGAGGGCGGGAACACACTGTGCCATGCCGTTGCTCAAGCGCTTCGGCGTCACCTCTACCTGCCGCGCCTCGTTCGGCCTATATACCGGGACGGACGATATCGACGCCCTTGCTGCCGGCATCGAGAAGGCGCGGAGCTTCTTCGCGTGAGAACGGACCATGGATGACCAGACCGAGGACCTGAGTGCGGGCAGTGCGGTGCCCGCCGAGGGTGCGACCGAGACCCCCCGCATCACGCCCAATGTCTCGGCGGCGCTTCCCGCCGAGGATGTCGAACGGATCACCCGCGACCTGATCAGCGCGCTCAAGACCGTCTACGATCCGGAAATCCCGGTCGATATCTACGAGCTGGGGCTGATCTACAAGGTCGACCTCGACGACGACCGGAACCTCGTGATCGACATGACGCTGACCGCGCCGGGCTGCCCGGTGGCCGGCGAGATGCCGGGTTGGGTGGAGAACGCGGCGCGCTCGGTCGAGGGTATCCAGGATGTCACGGTCAACATGGTCTACGATCCGCCCTGGGACGCGAGCCGGATGAGCGAGGAAGCCCAGGTGGCGCTGAACTGGTGGTAATCCGGGCTGGCTTTGACTATATATCGTCACCTTACGATGAAGACCTGCAACGATAGAGCACTGCCATGGCTTTGAAGATCATGAGTCTCACCGATGCGGCCGCCGAACGGGTGCGCGAGATTATCGCGGACAGCGAGACGCCGGTGATGGGCGTGCGCGTCGGCATCAAGGACGCCGGCTGCGCCGGACAATCCTACACGCTGGCGTATGTCAGCGAGCCGATCAAGGGCGACGACCACGTCGAGGACAAGGGCGTCCACGTCTTCGTCGAGCCCAAGGCGACCCTGTTCCTGCTCGGCACGGTGATGGATTTCGAGGAAGACATCCTCAAGTCGGGGTTCACCTTCAAGAACCCCAACCAGACCGGCGAGTGCGGCTGCGGCGAGAGCGTGCAGTTGAAGCCCGCCGATCTGAAGGCGCTGGCGGAGGCGCGGGCGGGGGCCTGAGGGGTTGAGGCATCGGTGGGATGTGGGCCGCCCGGGCAGTGCTCGGGCGGTCTTTTTTTGTTTGAGGGTACGCGCCCCGCACCGTAACCTCATTCGTCGGTGCGCGCGCCCCACCCACCGGCTTCGCGGTCCCCCCTCCCCGCCTTCGGCGAGGAGGGAGCGCCGACCGCGCCGCCAACGCCCCTTCTGTCAGTCGCCCTGTGGCGCGGGCGCGGGGCTCCTCACCCCTTTGCCGATCGCGTTCGGCCGAGGCCTACCTCGCGGCGGGCGCTCCACAGGGAGAGGGTGAAGCCGCGATCAGGGTCGTCAAGCAGTCGCTCGGTGGCGGCCGCGTGCTGCCGCACGGCTTCCTCAATGTGCCCGGCCGCGGCGGCGAGGATGGGCGCGATCGTTTCGCGTCCGAGCCCGGCGAGGGCCCGGCTGAGGCTCATCCGGGCTTCCGGTTCGCCCTGGCCGAGGCGGGTGGCGAGCCTTTCCGCCAGCCAGGTGCGCTCGCTCTCGGGCACGAGCGCCACCGCCGTGTACCAGGCCGTGCGGACGACGTCGGGATCCTCGTCATCGAGACGAGCCGCGACGGCGGGCCAGGCGGAGCGATCCCGCATCTTGGACAGCGTGTGCATCGCCTGGCTCCGGGCCTGCGCCTCGGGGCGCTCGAGTTCGGCCAGCAGCCGAGGCAGCACGACATCCGCCGGGAGCCGCAGCAGCGCCCAGGTCAGCATCTCCCGGACCTGGAAATCCGGCTCCACGGCGCAGCGCGCCAGCAGCGCCTCCAGATCGGCCAGGGAGGGGGTAATGCCGGCCGACAGGGCGGCATTGAGCCGTACCGAGGGGTTCGGATCGGCAAAGGCGGTGTCGAGGGTGGGGGTCATTTCGTCACCTTTCGTGGCGCGGAGTTTGAGTAGTTCTTCCGGCTGCCAGCGCAGCCCGCCCGGTGCCGTCAGGACTGTAGGCAGGCGTCCACGAACCTGAGCAGCATCGCGGCATCGCCCGGCGATGCCACCACGATGACTTTCGCGCTGCTGCGGGCGGGGTCATGGGCGATGTTCAGCGAGATCGGACTGTCCGCGGGCCCCTGAGACGCGCCCATCAGCAGGGACGTGAGGCGCTGCACCAGCGCCAGATCGGCCGCTTCGATATCGACGACGCAGGTCACGCGCGCCGCGCAGGCGGACGGGGGCCGGCCGGCTCCGACGAACGCGTCCAGATCGGTCCGCAGCAGCCGGTACTGCTTGCCGACGCGCGTCGCCCGCAGTCGCCCCTCACGAATGAAGCGCAGCACTGTCTTGGGATGCAGCTGCAGGACTTCCGCGGCGGCGTCGACAGTCAGGAGTTCCGTGGTCACCTATTACTCAATGTCCTTTATAGTGCCATTATCATCCATATATGTGGAATAGTAGGGAGTCAAACGGCGACGGCTGCTGCGTGACGTGTCGAGCTTGCCGAGCTGGCGGACATTGACTCACGTCAACGGCCATCGTTCCGGGTGGCGTAGGCTCTAGATTCACTGGAGCCCCAGACATGACATCGACCGTCCAGCTGTCTGCCGCGATAGCGGCGCTATTCATCCTTGCAGGGTCCGCAGTCGCGGCGCCAATTTTGGATCGGGCGCCCGAAGGACGAGGCTTCTTGGTGGCGCAGGCGCCCTCGCGTGCCGACCCGGTGGTCTTCGACAACGGCAATATCTACGTCGTCTACACGCAACCCGATTCGGCACCGATCCTGTGGCTCGAGCGTCGGACGCGCATAACGGCGATCACCACCTACCACTGGAATGACGGGCGTGGTGCCGATCCGGGGTTCATCGGCCTCGCCGATACCGGCGGGCGCGTCTTCGGGCCTTGGGGCGCCGAGGGCTTCCCCGGCCAGGGAGGCGTGCGCGATGCCTACTGGACCGTGCGACCGAACATCACCCTGCCGGCCGGGAGCTACACCGTGATCGATTCCGATCCGGAGAGCTGGGCCCACAACGAGGCGACAGGCGGGGCCGGCATGGTTCGGATCGAGGGGCGCGCCCGCTAGCACGGGGGATGCCGTTACCCCGGCGGAGGCGCGAGCTTCGCGGTTGACGCTGGTCAATATCGGGCAGGGCGGTCGCGACTAGGCTGCGGGGTGGCGGGTGTCCGTCGATGGATAGAAAGGGTAGGTTGGTCATGTCCTGCTTCTCCAGCGCATCTGAGGTCCGGCGGATGCTGGGCGCGGTGATGATTGCGGTGGCGCTGATTGCGGCCGGCACGGCACCGGCGGTTGCCCTCATGCTGGTCGAACTCAAGATCGACGCGACGGCTCGGCCATACTCCGCGGAGAACCCGGTCTCGTCCGGGCAGCAGGATTTCAGCGTCCCCGACGGGGAGGGGCGGTTGGTGATGACCTATACCGAGGACCGCTATGTCGGCGGGCCCGGCGGGTTTGCGCTGGACCCGGTCGACCTGTCCAACGAGTACCTTGGGTGGGGCGGCGGAGCGGAGTACTTCCCGCGCGATCCCGTGGTCGGCCAGCCCTACAAGGTCGTCGTCACCTGGAACAACTCCTTCAGCAAGAAGATGTGGCGGGCGACGCTAACGGCCCGCCATGCCTACCAGGCGTTCCAGATCCGCGATCGCGGCGAGCAGCTGGCCTCAACCCAGACGCTGAGTGTCGAGTTCTTTCCGCGTTCGGCCGAGCCGATTGCCGCGCCGCAGACATCGTCGCTGCCGGGAACCTGGGAACTGCCGGGGGGCAACATGACCGAGATCCTGGCGGATGGAACCGGGCACGACTCGCGCGGCAATACCATGAGCTGGACGCTGCTGGACGCGGCGCGCGGCATCTATGAGCTACGCTGGAGCCACGGCTATACCGACAAAGCGACGCTGGCTCCCGATGGCCAAACGCTCTCCGGCGTGAACAATACCGGCTTCCACTGGGACGCCGTTCGCCGCGGTGCGCCGCCTGCAGCCGCCCCCCAGCCGGGCGATGCGGTTCTCGCGGGTAGCTGGGACTGGGGGCCGGGATCCGGCGTGGTCGACATCCTCGCCGGCGGAACAGGGCGCGATACGCTGGGCAACAGCCTGACCTGGACCTTGCTCGATGCGGAGACCGGGACCTACAAGCTGAAGTGGAGCCACGGCTTCACCGACATCGCCGTGGTTGCTGCCGACGGGACCAGCATCGCCATTACCAGCAATACCGGACACCAGTTCGGCGCACTGCGCCGATAGCAGGAACGAACTTCCCCGGGAGCGGCGTGCGCGATGCACGTCTCTCCGGGGCTTGGCACCCTGGTGATCCTGCGCTAAGCCCAGCGTGCCTGATTCAACGTCATCCCGGCCAAGGACCGGGCCGTCCAGGCCGCGCCGCGGCACCCAGTCGATGTGTCCGGCTCGGGCCGGAGTGACCTGCCAACGGAGTCCCCCCCGTGACCGCTGCCTCTCACGCACGGCCTGAGGCCTTGACGATCGTCCCGCCTCTGCAAGCGCTAGTCGGGCGGGTGACGCCGCCGGGGTCGAAGTCGATCACGAACCGAGCACTGCTGCTCGCCGCCCTGGCGCGGGGAACGAGCCGCCTGACCGGAGCGCTGAAAAGCAAGGACACGGCACTGATGGCGGAGGCGCTGATCGAGATGGGGGTCAGCGTCGCGGAGCCGGACGCGACGACCTTCGTCGTCGCCTCCGACGGCATGCTGAGGGCGCCGGCCGCGCCGCTGCTGCTGGGCAATGCCGGGACGGCGACGCGGTTCCTGACGGCGGCGGTGGCGCTGGTCAAGGGTCGGGTGGTGGTGGACGGCGAGGAGGCGATGCGGAAGCGGCCGATCGAGCCTCTGCTGGTGGCGCTGCGTTCGCTTGGGATCGATGCGACTTCGCAGACCGGCTGTCCGCCGGTGGTGATCAATGGCACGGGCAGTTTCGGCAGGGGCCGCGTGGAGATCGATGGCGGACTGTCGAGTCAGTATGTCTCGGCGCTGCTGATGGCCGCGCCGTTCGGCGACGGACCGATCGAGGTGGCACTCACCGGCAAGGATCTCGACGCGCGCGGCTATGTGAACCTGACGCTGGCGGCGATGCGGGCCTTCGGGGCGCGGGCGGCACAGGTCGACGAGATGACCTGGCGGGTGGAGCCGACGGGCTACCGGGCGACGGATTTCGTCATCGAACCGGATGCGTCGGCGGCGACGTACCTGTGGGCCGCCGAGGCGCTGACCGGCGGGGCGATCGACCTCGGTGTGCCGATGGCAGCGTTCACCCAGCCCGATGCCGAGGCGGCGAAGTTCATCAAGACGTTTCCGCGCCTACCTGCGGTGATCGATGGTTCGCAGATGCAGGATGCGGTGCCCACCCTCGCCGTGCTTTCGGCGTTCAATGCGACGCCGGTACGGTTCGTCGGCATCGCTAACCTCAGGGTGAAGGAGTGCGACCGGATCGCGGCACTCTCGACCGAACTCAACCGCATCCGGCCGGGACTGGCGCAGGAGGCGGGGGACGACCTGGTGGTGATGGGCGATCCCGGCCTCATCGGGCAGGTGCTGCCGACGCGAATCCAGACCTACGAGGATCACCGTATCGCCATGAGCTTTGCGCTTGCCGGGCTGAGGATTGGTGGCATCACTATCCTCGACCCCGACTGCGTGGGCAAGACCTATCCAGGGTACTGGGATGCGCTCAGGTCGCTGGGGGTGGAGCTGCGATGAGGAGCGCGCCGGCAATGACGCGACGGACGGGGCTCAGGCGGCGACGACCTCGTCGTCCTTGAGGTCGTTCTCGCTGATGACCGTGTTGCGCCCGGCGCGCTTGGCGGCGTAAAGGCCGCGGTCGGCGCGTTCGATCAGGGAGTTCGGCGTATCGTCGGGACGCAGCTGCGCCACACCGAAGGAAGCGGTGATGCGTCCAAGCTTCTCGTTGGTCGAGCGCTTCAGCAGTTCCTTGGCCTGAATCGCCTTGCGGACGTTTTCGGCCACGATGACGGCGCCGTCGATGTCGGTCTCGGGCAGAATCGCGGCGAACTCCTCGCCGCCATAGCGAGCCGCGATGTTGCGCCCCTTGATGTTCGACTTGAGCGTCATCGCCACGAGGCGCAGCACCTGGTCGCCGGTCTGGTGGCCCCAAGTGTCGTTGAAGCGCTTGAAGTGGTCGATGTCGAGCAGCACGAGGCAAAGCGGACGGCCATGCTCGCCGGCGGCAATGAACGAACGCAGCAGCCCGTCGTCGAAGGCCTTGCGGTTGAAGACCTTGGTCAGCGGATCGAGCAGGGCTTCGCGGCGGACGTCCTCGAGATCGCGCTGTAGCGCCGCGATATCGGCCCGCGAGGCCTCGAGGTTGCGCTCGAGCTCGTGGTTGGAGTCCTGCATCCGCCGCGTTTCGGCGAGGAGGTTCGCTGCCAGTCGCGCCAGTTCGGCGGGCGGCAGGTCGGCGTCGAGATCTCCGCCCGCGGTCTGCAGGGTCGCCGAGTAGGCGTTGGCGGTGGTCATCGCAGAATCGATGGCCTCGTGCATCGTGGTGATGCGGCTCGACATCCGTTCCGAGACGCTGGAGATGCGCTCGTTGGCATCCTGGGCCTTGAGGAACTCGTTGTAGATGCGCTCGGCCGTCTCGGTGTCCGGCGTGCTCTCGCGGAAGATGGCGTTGATGCGGGCGTTGAGCTCGGGATTCACCCCGGTGGCGTAGGTGTAGAGCAGTTCATAGAACTGCGGATACGGGGGGATCGCCGCACGCTTGAGCAAATCGATCGCCGAATTGGCATAGCCAAGGGCGCGCCTAAATTCCTGCTCTGACACAGATGCCCCGCAACCGACTGCTTCCCTAATTCGCTATTGTCTATGTTGTGGAGTTAATGGCGCGTAAAGGTGCCCCGCCATCGACTGCGGCTCCACCGATCTTCGATCACTTTCCCGGCGCAGCGTGGTGCGGCGGAGTTTCATCCCACCTTCCCCGGGCGCAGCAGGAAGGCCGGGATCGGCCCATCCGAGCCAAACGGCGAGTCGGCGTCGATACCTTCGACGGGCCGCGATGCCGGGGGGGCGGCCGACGGCCGGGTGGGTGCGACATGATGGCGCGCCGGGGGGCGCTCGTCGGGCCTTGCCGGAGTTTCCGGTGCCGCGCCACCGCGGCGGCGGCCGCGAGCCGGGCGCTCGGCGCGGCGGGTCTCCTCGGCGTCTTCGGCCGGTTCGGCCACACCGTTCAGCTTCACCTCCGGGATGTCCTTGTGGATCAGCTTGGTGATCGCGTCGATGTACTTGCCCTCGGCCGGCGCGGCGAGGGTGACGGCGACCCCGGAGCGGCCGGCGCGCCCGGTTCGGCCGATCCGGTGCACATAGTCCTCAGCATGCGTGGGCACATCGAAGTTGAAGACGTGACTTACCGCCGGAATATCGAGGCCACGGGCGGCCACATCGGAGGCCACCAGCAGCATCAGCTTGTCGGTCTTGAAGCTGTCGAGCGTCTCCATCCGGCTCTTCTGATCCATGTCTCCGTGCAGACCCGCGGCGGAGAAGCCGTGACGCTCGAGCGAGCGGGCGAGGGTCGCGACATCGCGCTTGCGGTTGCAAAAGATGATCGCGTTCTTGAGGCCGGCTTCGCCGCGAATCAACTGGCGCAGCGCAGCGCGCTTCTCCTCCGGCTTGCCGGGCACGCGTACCAGGCGCTGCTCGATGGTCTCGGCGGTGGAGTTCTGGCGGGCCACCTCGATCTTGACCGGATCGCGCAGGAAGCGGCTGGTCAGCCGCTGGATCTCGGGTGGCATGGTGGCCGAGAAGAACAGCGTCTGCCGGCGGGGCGGCAGGAGGCCGCAGATGCGCTCGATATCGGGGATAAAGCCCATGTCGAGCATGCGGTCGGCCTCGTCGATGACAAGAATATCGACACCGGTCAACAGGATGCGGCCGCGCTCGAACTGGTCCAGCATGCGACCGGGCGTGGCGATCAGCACGTCGGCGCCGCGATCGAGCACCTTGTTCTGGTCCTCGAAGGAGACGCCGCCGATGAGAAGCGCAACGCTCAGCCGGTGGTTCTTGCCGTATTTCTCAAAGTTCTCGTGAACCTGCGCGGCGAGTTCGCGGGTCGGTTCGAGAATGAGGGTGCGCGGCATGCGGGCCCGGGCACGGCCGGACTCCAGCAGCGTCAGCATCGGCAGCACGAAGCTCGCCGTCTTGCCGGTGCCGGTCTGGGCGATGCCAATGATGTCCTTCTTTTCGAGGACGAGCGGGATGGCCTGCGCCTGGATGTCGGTCGGCTTGGTGTAGCCGGCGGCCGCAACCGCGTCGATTACCTTGGTGCTGAGGCCGAGCCCCGAGAAGTCGTTTGCCAAATCAGTGGTCCGCTCAAGTACTAGGGCAGGTCGACGGGCAGCTACTTGAGAAAGCGCGGGTCGACAGGAGGCGCGGGAAACGAGCCGGTATACTGGCTTTGCCTCGCAGCAACGAAACCGGACTCCGCCCTGTCAGGACGTGCGCGGGAGGCGCCCGGAACATAGTGGAAACCCCTTGCGAGTCAACGTCATTTGCGGGCGAGGGTAATCATCGGGAGCGAATGGCCGGGCATCGCGCCGACAGGTCGCGAATGCCGTGCCGCCCGGACCCCGTCATGGTTCGGGTTACCGGGACCCCGCCGCCGTCACTCTAGCGCGGCGCCCAGCACGCGGGGCGTCCGCGCCTTGCCTTCGCCGAGTTCCAGCCAGCCAGTGAAATCGGCCTGCCGACGGAACCTCGCCGTGTAGTCGTACCCGCCGCGCGCCCGCTCGAGGACGATGGAAGGGCCGCCCTCGTAGAGGTATTTCTCGTCGGCGGTGGCCTCGTGCCAGCGACCGACAATGAGCTCGCCCCGCTCCCCACCCTCGACATCCCAGCGATAGGTGCCCCCGGGAGCGATCTCGAGCACGCCTAACCGCTCGAGAGTATCCATCTGGAAATAGCTGGCGACGCCGCTTGCGTCGGTTTCGCGCTGCACCCGGTCCGGCCTGAAATCGCTGATTAGGAAGGTGCCGTAGTACCGCCCGAGCGGGGGGTGCGGACCATAGTTGACCGCAATGGCATCCCATATGCGGGTATCGCTGGTGCCCTGGGCACCCATTCGGTTGTCGTAGTCGAGCGTGTAGCGGAAATCCACGCCCACCACGGCAATGAAGTCGCGGATGGCGTTGAGCGCCTCCTCGCGATGCGGCTGGCTCCAGGGATCAGCGCCCATGAGTCCGGCAGAGAGGGACAGGACCCCGGCCTCGTCCAGCAATTCCTGCGCCCTGGCGCCCGCCGCGGCGGCGCCAAGAGCGAGGCAGACGAGCAGTACGCGAACGACGCTCATGGCATTCTCCCCAGCGGCCGCGATAGCCACCGGATGACACTGCTCTCATTGTGGTGCGACGCCAAGAGAGGACAGTCGGACCCTAGATGTCCAGGTCCGTCACGAACGCGGCGTTCTCCTGGATGAACTCGAAGCGCGATTCCGGACGGTTGCCCATCAGGCGATCGACGGCGTTGCGGGTGTCGTCACGGTCCTGGCGAATGCGCACCTGCAGCAGCGTGCGGGTCCTCTTGTCCATGGTGGTCTCGCGCAGGTGCACATAGGGCATCTCGCCCAGGCCCTTGAAGCGGTTGATCTCCGGCTTTCGGCCCTTGAACTCGGTCTCGAGCAGGACATCGCGGTGTGCGTCGTTCATGGCGTAGGCGACCTTCCCGCCATGGCTGAGGCGATAGAGCGGCGGCAGCGCAAGGTAGAGGTGGCCGCCGTCGATGAGCCTGGGCATTTCCTGGAAGAAGAAGGTCATCAGCAACGAGGCGATGTGGGCGCCGTCGACATCGGCGTCCGTCATCAGGATGATCTTGTCGTAGCGCAGGTCGTCCTCGCGGTAACGATCGCGAGTCCCGCAGCCGAGCGCCTGGATCAGATCGGCGATCTGCTGGTTGGCGGCGAGCTTGTCACGCGAGGCGCCCGCCACGTTGAGCACCTTACCGCGCAGAGGCAGGATGGCCTGACTGGCCCGGTCGCGCGCCTGCTTGGCACTGCCGCCGGCCGAGTCGCCCTCGACGATGAAGATCTCGGCCCCCTGCGCGGCGGACTGCGTGCAGTCGGCCAGCTTGCCCGGCAGTCGGAGCTTGCGGGTCGCCGATTGCCGGTCGACTTCCTTTTCCTTCTTGCGGCGGAGCCGTTCCTCGGCGCGCTCGATGGCCCAGTCGAGCAATCGCCCCGCCTGGTTGGGCGAAGCGGCGAGCCAGTGGTCGAAGGCGTCGCGCAAGGCCGTGTCGACGATGCGGGTGGCCTCGGGGGTGGAGAGCCTGTCCTTGGTCTGGCCGACAAATTCGGGCTCGCGCACGAATACCGAGAGCATGGCCGAGCACTGCACCAACACGTCGTCGGCGGTCAGCTGGGCGGCGCGTTTGTTGCCGGTGAGTTCGGCATGGTTGCGCAGGCCGCGCAGCAGCGCAACGCGCAGGCCCTGCTCGTGGGTGCCGCCCTCGGCGGTCGGAATGGTGTTGCAGTAGGAGTTTACGAAACCGTCGGCGAGGCACCACGAGATGGCCCATTCGACCGCGCCATGCGTGCCCGGCCTGCCCACCGTTCCCGAGAAGATCTCGTCGACGATACGCGGTTCGCCTTCGATGCGGCTCGCGAGAAAGTCCTTGAGCCCCCCCGGGAAATGAAAGCTTGCCCGGGCCGGCACCTCGTCGGTCGCAAGCGACTCGTCACAGCTCCACCTGATCTCGACGCCACCGAACAGATAGGCCTTGGAGCGCGTCATCTTGAACAGACGCTGCGCCGAGAACTCGGCCTTGCCGCCGAAGATCTCGGGGTCGGGGTGGAAGCGCTGGGTGGTGCCGCGGCGGTTCTGCACCTTGCCCACCACTTCGAGCGGCCCCAGCGGCCGGCCGCGCGAAAAGGCCATGCGATAGAGCGTCTGGTCGCGCGCGACCTCGGTGATCAGCGTATCGGAAAGCGCGTTGACCACCGAGACACCGACGCCGTGCAGGCCGCCCGAGGTCTCATATGCCTTGCCGTCGAACTTGCCGCCGGCGTGCAGGCGGGTCATGACGATCTCGAGGGTGGAAACGCCGGGGAACTTGGGATGGTTCTCGACGGGGATGCCACGGCCATTGTCGGTGACGGTCAGGAAGCCGTCGGCGCCGAAATGCACTTCGATGCGGTTCGCGTGGCCGGCGATCGCCTCGTCCATGCAGTTGTCGATGACCTCGGCGAACAGGTGGTGGAGCGCATTGGTGTCGGTGCCGCCGATGTACATGCCCGGGCGGCGACGCACCGGCTCCAGCCCCTCGAGCACCTCGATATCGGCGGCGGAGTAGGAGCCGGCATGGGCGACGCTGGGCGCCGGACGCGACGGAGTCTCGGAGCGGGGAGGGCGCGGCGCAGTCCGGTCGTCCTCGGTTCCGAACAGGTCGATGGCCATGAAACCTCCGTCGCGGCAGTCGAATCGTGCCGCAAGGCTAGCACAGTCGGGTGAACGATCGGCTGAGGTAGGCAGCCGCGCCCAAGCCGTCAATCCAGCGTCAAGATGAACGCAGAATGAACGGCAGGTTGGGACGAGGTTAAGGCAGCGACCTCCAGGGTGACGGTCCGCGTCCGACCCGACACCCCCAGCCCGCGGTGCTATCGCCCGGCGGGCCAGCACGGGAGACTGCCAAGATGCCTTCCAGTATCCTTCGCGCCGCCGTCATCGGGATAGCGCTCTCCGCCTCGGCGGCGCTTCCGGCCGCAGCAGCCCCGCTGCAGTTCCAGTTCGGTCCCGGTACGGACGGCTTCGGGTTCCGCCGGCCGCTGATCTGCATCGAACTGACCGACCGCCAGATCCGCGAGGCGGTCAAGGCGAGGGGCTATCGCGACATCTTCCTCAATGTCCGCAACGACCGGCGCATCCAGGTGCGGGCGTCGCGTGGCGACTGGGTGTACCTGCTGCGGGTCTCGACCTGCACGGGCGCGATCCTCGAACGCGACCGGCTGCGCCCGGCCTGAACGCACCATCCTGCCGACCGAGGCGCCCGTGGCCTTTCCCGAGGCCACGGGCGCCCTGTTTTGGGCCATCCCGTTCAGACTTCGTTTGCTTCTTCGAAGCACTTTCTTAAGCGCGCCACGATATCGTCCGGGCCATACGGTCATGTGTCTGGAGTTGCCGTATGAGCGCCCCTTCGAAAGGCCTCGCGTATCCTGAGGCGGGTTCGAGGACGCAGCACCGATCAGGGTGGCTGCAAGCCGGATTTCAGAGTTTTGCGTACCGGCTTGCCCATCTTGCGCTTCCGCGCCCCCTGATCGTTTCCGCCTGTGCGGCACTGTTCTTCATCGTCTGAGCGGCGCTTGCCGTCGCTTCGCGGCACGACTATAAGCCGTTGTCCGCCACAGCGAGCGAAGGAGGGGTGCGTGGGCTTTCGCGTCGACCATCACCGCTCCCGTGGACCTGTAGAGGCCCTGCAGCCTTCGTTGCAGGGCTGACCGAAAGGGTCCGGACGACATCGTCTCCTCCTTCTGTCTGCCCAAGCCGGTTCGCGCATTCGCCGAACCCCTTGACTTCGAGGCGCGCCCCAGCGCCGCAGACACCAGAAGAGACGACCATGGGCTCGATCAGCCTCAACCGACTGTCCATTACCGCCAACGTGCCGCTGTTCAGCGAACTGACGCTTGCCATTTCGGATGGCGAGCGCGTGGGCCTCGTCGCCGGCAACGGCATGGGCAAGACCACGCTGCTGCGGATCATCGCCGGGCTCGCCGAGCCGACCGCCGGCGAGGTGACGCGCTCGCGCGGCCTGCGCATCGGCTATGTCGAGCAGGACGTTCCGGCACGCCTCTTGCCGCTGACGCTGCGGGACGCCGTGCTCGACTCGCTGCCGCCAGCAGATCGCGAGGTCGAGGCCTGGAAGGCCGATGTCGCGCTCGATGGCTTCGACACACCCTACGAGTTGCGCGACCGCGCTGTCTCGGCTCTGAGCGGGGGGTGGCAAAGGCTGATGCTGATCGCCCGCATCTGGGTGACGGAGCCAGATGCGCTGCTGATGGACGAACCGACCAACCACCTGGACCTGGGCAAGCTGTTCCGGCTCGAGCGCTGGCTCAATACCGAGGCTCGCAACTTGCCGATGCTGGTCGCGAGCCACGATCGGGAGTTCCTCGATGCCGTGACGAACCGCACGCTGTTTCTTCGTCCTGGCCGCAGCAGATACTACGCACTCCCGTTCGGCCGCGCCCGGATTGCGCTCGACGAGAGTGACGAGGCGGATGCCGTTCAGTTCGACCGCGACCTCAAGGAGGCCGACAAGCTGAGAAAGCAGGCCGCAAAGCTCACCAATATCGGTATCAACTCAGGCAGCGACCTGCTGACGGTGAAGGCCAAGTACCTCAAGGACCGGGCCGCCAGGATCGAGGAGGCGGCGCGCCCGGCGCACAAGGAGCGAACCGGCGAGATCCGGCTGGCCAGTCGCGGCACGCATGCCAAGCTGCTGGTGGGGATCGAGAACGTGACCGTGACGACACCGCCGGGGCAGCCTCTGTTCAGGATCGAGAAGCTCCACATCTTCCAGGGCGACCGGATCGTCCTGCTTGGCCGCAACGGCACTGGCAAGACGCAACTCGTCAAGCTGATCCGGCGGGCCATCACCGAGGGCGGGGTCGACGGCGTC
Source organism: Devosia sp. (assembly GCA_041916695.1). Classification (GTDB taxonomy): domain Bacteria; phylum Pseudomonadota; class Alphaproteobacteria; order Rhizobiales; family Devosiaceae; genus Devosia_A. The sequence continues at coordinate 44,109 of JAYRZA010000016.1, forward strand.
CGAGTGACGCCGTCCGTGGTGCTCGGCTACTGCGACCAGGACATGTCGCAACTGCCGGCAAAGGTCGCGCCGGAGAGTTTCATCTCCGGCACCTTCAAGCTGCCGGACGCGCGGGTGAAGAGTCTCCTCGCCGCCGCCGGCTTCCCGATCGAGAAGCAGGACAAGCCGATCGCGCAACTCAGTCTCGGACAACGCGCCCGACTGGGGCTCCTGGCCCTGCGGCTAACCGAGCCGAACTTCTACCTGATGGACGAGCCCACCAATCATGTCGACATTCCGGGTCGGGAGACACTCGAAACCGAGATCCTGGAGCACGATGCCACCGGGGTGCTGGTCTCGCACGACCGGAGCTTCGTCAGGAACGTCGGCAACCGCTACCTGCTGATCGACGGACGCCGGCTGCGGGAGGTAGCGGGCCCGGAGCCCTTCTTCGCTGCAATGGCGGAAGGTGACGCCGAGGGTTAAGCGGCGGTTGCGGGGTGCGCGAAAACGCGGTCGTTCGCGTCAACGTCATGATGAGCCCGGGATGCTAGTATTCGACCATTCATAGCCGACGACACTTGCGGATATTGTCGTGACACCATTTGACGAGGGGCCGGGTGCCCCCGGACGAAGCGACGTGCGCTTCGTCGGGGCCCTCATGGGAAAATACCTGCTGGCCAGCCGGCGCGACCGCGCGGCGTGCGTGCAGGTCTTCGCCTGCCGATTGCAGAGCATCTCGCCCCGGCAACTGGTGGCCTCTGCGCCGGTGGTCGGCGACCTTGGCGAGGGCATGTCGGCGAGCTTCGAACCGTTCGGGCTGCTGCGCGGCCGGGTTGAGCGGATGATCGACGGCGGCTTCGCCGTGGCAATCGACGCGGAGCCGGACGACCGGGCCCTGCTCGCCAGGCGCATTGCCTGGTACAAGCGACGGACCTTCAGCGGACTCACCGACAAGCGGGCGCATCGACGGTTGATGCCGCGCGACCCGCGCTCGCTGCTGGTGCTCGGCGACGGCCGGGCGCTCGAGTGCCTGATCATCGACATGTCACGGTCCGGTGCGGCGGTATCCGCCGATGTGCAGCCGGCCATCGGCACGCCGCTGGCGATCGGGAGGGTGGTCGGACGCGTGGTGCGCTGGCTCGACGTCGGCTTTGCGGTACGCTTCGTCAGCGAACAGGACGAGACGACACTCGAAGACAGCCTGCACCCGGTGTCGCAGGTGGAACTCGACTGCTGAACAGTCGCCGGCCTGCGTAAACGCCTGATTCACCCGCGCTGATGCAGTATCGGCGGACGACTGGGGGAATCCGTGAACGGGGTGCGGACCGTGGGGAACGGGCAAGCGCGGGGCGAAACCCGCTTCATCGGCGATCTGATGGGCAGCTATGTGCTGGCCAGCCGCGCCTTGCAGCCCGAGGGGCTGACGCGGCTCGCCTGCCGGGCGCGCAGCATTTCGGTGCGTGAGGCGACGATCACCGCGCCGGTCGTGGGTTCGGTCGGCGAGGCGCTCACCGTGGCGTTCCAGCCACTCGGAATCCTGCGCGGCGAAATCCTGCGGCGCGTCGATTCCGGCTTCATCATGAGCTTCGACGTGGACGAAGCGGAGCGCGAAACGCTCGAGGCGCGTATCCACTGGCTGAAGCGCAAGGCCCTCAGGGCCGTGCACGAGCGACGGGCGCACAAGCGGGTAATCCCGCGCGAGACGCGCTCGCGCCTCGTCGTTGGCGCCGGGCAGTTTGCCGACTGCTTCATCATGGACATGTCGCGCTCGGGTGTCGCGGTTTCCGCCGACGTCAAGCCGCCGGTGGGGACGCTCGTCGGTGTCGGTGCGGTGCCCGGCCGAGTGATCCGGCACTTCGAGTGCGGTTTTGCGGTGCAGTTTTCGGAACTGCAGGAACTAGAGTATCTTGAGGGACTGCTGACGCTGAAGACCGGCGAGCACAAGCAACTCGCCGCGGAAAAGCTCGGTTTCTCCGGCTAGGCAGCGCCGGGCCTGCGCAATCCCTCAGCGCGTGGCGAGAGCGAGCTTGGCGCCCAGCGCCAGGAACGCCGCAGCAAAGGTTCTCCGCATCCAGACGAGCACGATGGGCCGGCCGATCACGTGTCGGCGGACGGAAGCCGCGAACACCCCGTAGATCGCGAACACCACAAAGGTGAGTGCCATGAACACCGCGCTCAGTTCCAGCATGCGGGGCAGGGCATCGGCATCGCCGGCGGGAACGAACTGCGGCAGGAAGGCGAAGAAGAAGATCGACAGCTTGGGATTGAGGATGTTGATCAGGATACCGGAGACGATGACCTTCCCGGCCGAACGCGGCGCTGAGTCGGCCTCGACGCTCAGAACACCCTTTTCGCGCAGCGTCGCCCAGGCCATGTAGATGAGGTAGGCGACGCCGAGGTACTTCAGGACTTCGAAGGCCAGCGCACTCGTGTGCAGCAGGGCCGCGAGGCCTGTCACCGCTGTGGCGAGGTGTGGCACGATGCCGAGCGTGCAGGCAAAGGCGGCCAGTACGCTGGCCCCGGCCCCCCGCGAAAGGCCCGCGGCCAACGTGAACAACACGCCTGTGCCGGGCGACGCGACGATGATCAGCGTGGTGACGAGGAACTCGATGGTCATCCTTGGCTCTCCCGTGGCTGCTGCAACCTAGCAGCGCTTTGAAGCATGGCAAGGCGCCGCGTAACCGGCTATGACCGTTGCAGAAACGGGAGGACGTCCGGATGGCAGGGCAGGTTCGAATCGAACTGATCGAGGAGCAGTTCGGGCCGGTGGAACGCCCCCTGGCGTCGGCAGGCGCGATCAGGATCACGGCGTTCCGCTACGCGACCGGGGTGGCGGCGCTGCGCGTGACCAATACCGTCGGCGAAATCGTGGTGCTGCCCTTCCATGGCCAGCAGATCTGGGATGCGACCTTTCACGGCCGGCGCCTGACCATGGGATCGGTGTTCGACGCGCCCGAGGCGAGCGAGGTCTACACGCGCAACTATGGCGCGTTCCTCGTTCATTGCGGGGTGATGGCGATCGGCAACCCCGCGCCGGAGGATGCGCATCCGCTGCACGGCGAGGTGCCCAATGCCCGGATGCAGCAGGCGCACCTGTGCCTCGAGGACGGGCCGGCGGGTCCGGTGCTGCGGATTCGGGGAGAGCGGCGCGAACGGGTGGCATTCTCAGCCAACTACAGCTTCCTGCCCGAGATCGCCCTGAGCGAAGCATCGAGCCGAATGGAGGCTACCGTTACGGTGCGAAACCACCGGGCCGCCCCGATGGACCTGATGTATCTCGGCCACGTCAATTTCCGTCCGATCGATGGGGCGAGGATCGTCGATGCGGTGACCGACAGTCCGGCGCACTTCCGGGTGCGGCGTCACCTGCCGTCCTATGTCGGCGGGTCGCCCGAGTATCGCGCGCTGCTCGACGGCTTCGCGGCCGATCCGGCCAGCCACCGCTATGTGATGCCGGGGCGGCTGGTGGCGCCGGAACTGGTTGCCGGCCTCGACTGCGTTGCCGGCACCGATGGCTGGAGCCATGCGCTCCAGGTGCTGCCGGACGGATCCGCCGATTTCATCAGCCACCGGCCCGAGCAGTTGCCGCGCGCCGTGCGCTGGATGACGCGCAACGGCGACGAGGATGCCCTGGGGCTGGTGCTGCCGGCGACGGCGGAGGCGGACGGCAAGACGGCCGAACGACGGAAGGGCAACGTCATGAGCCTCGCAGGAGGCGCGGAGTGGCGCTGCCAGATGCGCTTCGGTGCCCTGCTGCCGTCCGAGACCGCGGCCATGGCACAGGACATCGCGTCGGCACGGGGCTGATCGCGCCGCGGACCGGGCAGATCGCGACAACCGGCGACCCCCAGGGGAAAGGCCTCAGGTCCGTGCGAAGCGCTTGCGCAGGCGACGGATGGCGGGGAGAACGAGCCTACCGACGACAGGTATCAGCAGCGCCCCGATGACGAGGCCAAAGACGCCGTCGCCAAGGATGGTGACCACCTCGGCCACGAGTCCGCCAAGCGCCGGAACGGCCTCCGCCGATGCGTGGGCCAAGTCCTCGATCCAGTGCTCGGGCGCGGCAAGGCCGAAGCTCGCGAGCCCGTGCAGCACGATACCGCCGCCGACCCAGATCATCGCGGCGGTGCCGATGACGCTTAGCGCCTGCATCACCCAGGGCATGGCGACGAGAATGAAGCGGCCGGTGGCACGGCCGACCCCGGAGCGCGCGCCGCGAGCAAGCATCAGCCCGAAGTCGTCGGCCTTCACGATCAGCGCCACTGCACCGTAGACGAGCAGTGTGATACCAAGCCCCACAAGCGCCAGAGCGGCGGCCTGTTCGACGAAGCCCAGATGTGGCAGGGCGGCCAGCGCAATAGTCATGATCTCGGCCGAGAGGATGAAATCGGTCTGGATCGCGCCGGCGACCCGCTCGGCCTCGAGAGCGGCCGGGTCGACAGCCCCTGCCGAAGACTCGCCGGCATGCTCGAGGTCGTGCGCTGCATGCGGGAACAGGGCCTCGTAGACCTTCTCGGCGCCTTCAAAGCACAGATAAAGGCCGCCCAGCGCCAGCAGCGGCGTAATGATCCACGGGGCGAGAAGGCTCAGCGCCAGCGCGGCCGGCAACAGGATCAGGAGCTTGTTGCGCACCGAGCCCCAGGCGATGCGGGCGACGATCGGCAGTTCGCGATCGGCGGTGAAGCCGGTGACGTAGTTGGGGGTGACGGCAGCATCGTCGATGACCGCACCAGCCGCCTTGAGCCCGGCCTTGGCCGCTTGTCCGGCGACATCGTCGATCGACGCCGCCGCAACCTTTGCGAGCGCGGTGACGTCATCGAGCAGTCCGAGCAGTCCGACGCTCATGTTGTGCGATCCCCCGTGACAGACCCGCGCGAAGATGATGGCGGGCGCCGCCCGCCGCAAGGGCACCGGGAACAGAAAGGGCCCGCGAGGGGCCCTTTCGTCGTTCGCCGTGCTCGCGGCCCGATCAGGCCGAGTAGTACATCTCGTACTCGACCGGGTGCGGGGTGTGCTCGAACTTGATGACTTCGGTCATCTTGAGCTCGATGTAGCTGTCGATCTGGTCATTGTCGAAGACGCCGCCGGCGGTCAGGAAGCCGCGATCCTTGTCGAGGCTCTCGAGGGCCTCGCGGAGCGAGCCGCAAACGGTCGGGATCTGCTTGAGCTCTTCCTTGGGCAGCTCGTACAGGTCCTTGTCCATCGGGTCGCCCGGGTGGATCTTGTTCTTGATACCGTCGACACCGGCCATCAGCATGGCGGCGAAGCCGAGATAGGGGTTCGCCAGCGGATCGGGGAAGCGGACCTCGACGCGCTTGGCCTTCGGCGACTGGCCGAAGGGGATACGGCAGGAGGCCGAGCGGTTGCGCGCCGAGTAGGCGAGCAGCACGGGGGCCTCGAAGCCCGGGACCAGGCGCTTATAGCTGTTGGTGGTCGGGTTGGTGAAGGCGTTGATGGCCTTGGCGTGCTTGATGATGCCGCCGATGTAGTACAGCGCTTCCATCGACAGGCCGGCATACTGGTCGCCGGCGAAGAGCGGCTTGCCGTCCTTCCAGATCGACTGGTGGCAATGCATGCCCGAGCCGTTGTCGCCATAGACCGGCTTGGGCATGAAGGTCACGGTCTTGCCGTAGGCCTGAGCCACCTGCTGGATGACATACTTGTAGATCTGCACGCTGTCGGCGGACTTGATGATCGACTGGAACTTGATGCCCAGTTCGTGCTGCGCCGAGGCCACTTCGTGGTGGTGCTTCTCGATCGGCACGCCCATCGATGCCATGGCAGCCAGCATCTCGCCGCGCATGTCCTGAGCGGTGTCCAGCGGGGGCACGGGGAAATAGCCCTTCTTCAGCCCGATGTGGTGGCCGTTGTTGCCCGACTCGTACTCGGTGTCGTTGTTGGACGGCAGTTCCGAGTGATCGACCGAGAAGCCGACCTTGTAGGTGGTGTTGGAGTAGCGGACGTCGTCGAAGATGAAGAATTCGGGCTCGGGGCCGAAGTAGACGCTGTCGCCGAGGCCGAGTTCACGGACATAGGCTTCCGCCTTCTTTGCCGTGGTGCGCGGATCGCGGCTGTACGGCTGGTAGGTCAGCGGATCGAGTACGTCGCAGTTGATGGCGAGGGTCGATGCGCCGAAGAACGGGTCGACATAGGCCGAGTCCGGATCGGGCATCAGCACCATGTCGCTTTCGTTGATCGCCTTCCAGCCCGCGATCGACGAACCGTCGAACATCGTGCCTTCTTCGAACAGGTCCTCGTCGACCATGGTGACGTCGAAGGTCACGTGCTGCAGCTTGCCCCTGGGATCGGTGAAGCGCAGGTCGACGTACTTGATGTCCTCGTCCTTGAGCTTCTTGAGGATATCGCTTGCCGTGGTCATTAGGTTCCCCTGTTAAGGTCTGGAGTTTTCGGTAGGGCAGGCACGAAGCGCAGGTTGCCAGAGCGCGTCGTCGCCAAATTCGCCGGTGCGGATGCGGATGGCCTGTTCGATCGAGTAGACGAAGATCTTGCCGTCGCCGATGCGACCGGTTTGCGCGGCGCTGCGGATGGCCTCGATGGCCTTCTCGGCGAGATCGTCGGGGCAGACCACTTCGACCTTCACCTTGGGCAGGAAATCCACCACATATTCGGCGCCGCGATAGAGCTCGGTATGCCCCTTCTGGCGGCCGAACCCCTTGGCTTCGGTCACGGTGATCCCCTGCAGGCCGACTTCCTGCAGCGCCTCCTTCACTTCGTCGAGCTTGAACGGCTTTACGATAGCCTCGATCTTTTTCATTCAGGCCTCCACTCAGGGCACCGGCAGTGCCGCACAGATGTATGCAGGGCGCGTGCCAGCGACACCGATGGACGAAAAAGCGAACTACTGCAGGTTATTACCGCGCAATATTCATCCATCGGATGGTGGTTGGGCGTAACCTTGTGCCCGTTTTTTGTGCAGACCGCACGAGATTTGTGCGAGTGACGGATCGGCCGATGTCGCAAGTGCCTGCAATTCCATCAGTCCGGATGACGGGCGCGGGGAAATCGCTCAGAGTGGCGGAATCGTTTCTCCGGAGTCCGCCATGGGCCATGTTTCGGGCCGATCCTATCTCGCCATTCCCGGTCCGTCAGTGGTTCCCGACAGGGTGCTCAACGCCATGCACCGGGCCTCGCCGAACATCTACGAGGGCGAGATCGTCGCCATCACGCACACCCTTGTCGCGGACCTGAAGCGCCTGGTGCTCACCGACCAGCACGTCGCCATCTACATCGCCAATGGCCATGGCGCCTGGGAGGCGGCGATCAGCAACATGTTCTCGCGTGGCGACAACGCGCTGTGCGCGGCGACCGGCCGCTTCGGCCACGGCTGGGCGGAAGCGACGCGCAGGATGGGCGTCGAGGTGGAGGTCGTCGATTTCGGCATGGCCGCGCCGGCCGACCCCGAGCGGATCGCAGCGGCGCTGCGGGCGGATGCCGGACACGCCATCCGCGCCGTTCTGGTGACGCATGTCGACACCGCCTCCTCGGCGCTGAGCGATATCGCCGCCATTCGGGCGGCGATCGATGCCGCCGGCCACCCGGCACTGCTGGCGGTCGATGCCATCGCCTCGATCGGTTGTGACGAGCTGCGGATGGACGCATGGGGCATCGACGTGCTGGTCGGGGCCTGCCAGAAGGGCCTGATGCTGCCGCCCGGCCTTGCCTTCGTGTGGTTCTCCGACCGCGCGATGGAACGATCCCTGACCGCCGGGCTCGTCACCCCGTACTGGGACTGGCGCCCGCGCGGCGCGGCAACGGAGTTCTACCAGTTCTTCGGCGGTACCGCGCCGACGGCACACCTCTATGGACTCAGGGAATCTCTCGACATGATCCTCGACGAGGAGGGGCTGGCGCAGGTCTGGCGCCGGCACGAGGCGCTGTCGCGCGCCGTGTGGGCGGCATTCGAGGCCTGGCGAGCCGGAGGGCGTGACATCTCGCTCAACATTGCCGAGCCCGGGCATCGGGGCCGCTCGGTCACCGCCGCCCGGATCGGCAATGGCGGAGCAGGACGGCTGCGCCGGTGGCTGGAGGCCGAAGCCGGGGTAACGCTCGGCATCGGCCTGGGCATGGCACTGCCGAACGAGCCAGCCTATGGCGACTTCCTGCGGATCGGCCACATGGGGCACACCAATGCCCACATGGTGCTCGGTGTGCTCGCCAGTATGGAGGCCGGCATGGCTGCGCTGTCGATCCCTCGCGGGGCGGGCGCGATCGAGGCGGCCGCCGCGGCGCTTGCGCAGTCGCCGTAACGGCCCGGAGGGGGCAATCGCCCTTTGACCTTGCCCCTGCTTTGCCATATATGCACGCGACCCCCGGCCGAGGGGCCTTCGCGGGTGTGGCGGAACTGGTAGACGCACTGGATTTAGGTTCCAGCGCCGAAAGGCGTGGAGGTTCGAGCCCTCTCACCCGCACCAGTTGCGCGAGAAGCCCCGGCCAAACGAGATTGTGAGAACGGGATACCAATGCAGGTCACAGAAACCCTCAACGAGGGCCTCAAGCGCAAACTCTCCGTCGTCATCCCCCGGACCGACCTGAGCGCGCGGCTCGATGCACGCCTCGACGAGCTCAAGGGCACGGCGAACATCAAGGGCTTCCGCCCCGGCAAGGTTCCGGTCGCGCACCTCAAGAAGATGTATGGGCGTTCCGCCATGTCGGAAGTGCTTTCGGATGCGATCAACGCGACTGTCAGCAAGACGCTTGACGAGCGCTCCGAGCGCGCCGCGACCCAGCCCAAGGTCGACCTGCCGGACGATCAGGGCACGATCAACAAGGTGCTGGACGGCGAGGCCGATCTCAGCTTCGAGGTCAGCTACGAGGTGCTACCGCCGGTCTCGGTGATGGACCTCAAGACCATCAAGATCGACAAGCCGGTCGTCGAACTGGACGAGAAGGATGTCGACACCGAGGTGAACCGTGTGTTCGCGCAGCAGCGCGGCTACGAGGACAAGGGTGACGGCGCTGTGGTCGCGAATGGCGACCGCCTCGGCCTGAGCTTCAAGGGGACGATCAACGGCGAGGCTTTCGCCGGCGGCTCGGCCGATCACGCGCACCTCACCGTCGGGTCGGGCGAGTTCATCCCGGGCTTCGAAGAGCAGCTGATCGGCATGAAGAAGGGCGAGACCCGGACGATCAAAGTCACGTTCCCCAAGGACTATGCCCAGGAGAATCTGGCCGGCAAGGAAGCCGACTTCGAGGTGACGATCCTGCATGCCGACGCCCCCAAGGCCGGTGAGCTCGACGACGAGTTTGCCAAGACACTCGGCCTCGACAACGTCGCTGCCCTGCGCGACGCGGTGAAGGACCAGATGCGCGCGGCGCTAGACTCGATGGGTCGGCAGGCCGTGAAGCGGCAGATCCTCGATGCGCTGGACGATGGCCACAAGTTCGACGTGCCCGAGCAGCTGGTCGAGGCCGAGTTCAACACCATCTGGCAGCGGGTGGTGCACGAGGTCGAGCATCACGGCCGGTCGTTCGAGGACGAGGGCACGACCGAGGAAGCCGCCAAGGAGCAGTACCGCCGCATCGCCGAGCGCCGCGTGCGACTGGGGCTGGTGGTCGCTGAAATCGGCAACCAGAACAAGGTGGAAGTAACCGAGGAGGAGCATCAGCAGGCGCTGATCGCCGAAGTCCGTCGCTTCCAGGGCCAGGAGCAGCAGGTCTACGACTACTACCGAAAGAACCCGCAGGCGCTGGCCGCGCTGCGCGCTCCGGTGTTCGAGAACAAGGTCGTCGATTTCGTCAGCGAACTGGCCGAGAAGTCCGACAAGCCGATGAGCCGCGCCGAATTGAGCAAGCTCATCGCGTCGGACGAGGACGAGGTCCCCGAAGAGCACCATCACTGATCCGGCCTCTCCGGCAGAGCATTGGGGCCGCCCTTGGGGGCGGCCTTTTTCTTCGTGCGGCCACGGCAAGCGGTCTCAGCGAGAGGGAAATGCCTCCGGCCGTCGAAGACGCCGCAGGACGAACTCCTCGAGCGAGTCGATCGCCCCGCTTCCCGCGGCATGCTTGAGCATCGAGACGTGGATGTCGCCCGGGCTGGGGAGCAGGGCGGTGGGCACCGCCATGAGGTCCTCTGGGATCATCGGCCTGGGCAGAACGGTGAGTCCCAGCCCGGCGCGCACGGCCGCGGTGGTCCCGGCAAAGCTGGGGCTGACGAGGGCATGCCGCCACCCGACGCCGGCCGCCTCGAGCACGCGTAGCGCGGCGGCGCGATAGACGCAGGGCCGGGGCGCAAGCACAAGGGGTATGGGGGCGTCGCCGGCGGCCAGCGCGGCGTCTCCGACCCAGGCCAGGGGTTCATCGAGGACATCGACCCCGTTGGGGAAATCCTCCGGCCTGTTCATCTTGACCAGCACCAGGTCGAAACCGCCCTCCCTGAAGCGATTGAACAGGTTGATGGTCAGGTCGCATTCGATACTGAGCAGAATGCGGGGATGCAGCCGCGAGAATTCCGCCAACACGCCCGACAGGTAGACGCTGGCGAAGTCCTCCGGCAGACCGAAGCGGACCTCGCCTTCGAGGTCCGGTTCGCGGAACCTGTCGAGCGCCTCGCATTGCAGGTCGTGGATGCGGCGGGCATAGGCAAGAAAGACGTGCCCGTCCGCAGTCAGCGCGACGATTTTCCCGCGCGCGATGAGGCGCTTGCGCAGCAGATCCTCGAGTTTGGCGATCTGCTGCGAGACGGCCGACTGGCTGCGACCGACGCGCTCGCCGGCGCGGGTGAAGCTGCCGCTGTCGGCGACCTCGATGAAGCAACGAAGCGTCAGAGTGTCGAACGCCATTAGAATTTCTGATCTGGTGGATGCGTAATTTGCGTTTCTCTAATCATGCATGCGTCGCTACCAGCAGGCAACCCTTGACGAGGTCGCCATGGAACTGCTCAGCGTCGTTTTCCAGAGCCTGCTCTCTCCCCCCATCCTGTTCTTTGCTCTCGGTGTCGCCTCGGGGTGGCTGAAGTCCGACCTGTCGGTGCCCGAGAGCATCAGTCGTTATCTGTCGCTGTACCTGATGATGGCGATCGGGTTCAAAGGCGGCGCGGCGCTGACCGCCACCGGGGGGCTGTCCATTGCGATGCTCCTGGTCCTCGCGGCCGGTGTCGCGATGAGCTTCCTGCAGCCTTTCGTGGCCTTCGGACTGCTGAAGATGACAACGCGCATCGATACACCGACGCGGGCCGCGGTAGCCGGGCACTATGGTTCGGTCAGCATCGTGACGTTCGTGACGGCCATTGCGTTCCTCGGCCAGGCGGGCGTCGAGCACGAGAGCTACATCGTTGCCGCAATGGCGCTGATGGAGGCGCCGGCCATCCTCTCGGCTCTCTACATTGCACATCGAGCTGCGCCCGAGACCCGCAACACCGGTCGGCAGGCGGGCAGTCGGCTGGCGCGCGAGATCCTCACCAACGGTGCCATCGTGTTGCTGTTCGGCAGCTTCGTCATCGGCATGCTGTCGGGCGAGGCCGGCATGCGGGCAATGGAGGGCTTCCTCGTGACACCGTTCCAGGGGATCCTGGCGCTCTTCCTGCTCGACATGGGGCTGATGGTGGCCCGGCACCTGCATCACATGAAGGCATTCAGCCTGCCGCTGGTGGCCTTCGGGCTCTATATGCCACTGGTCGGCGCGGCCGCCGGGCTGATCCTGGCATGGCTGATCGGGCTCGATGTCGGCACCGGCACCCTGTTCATGGTCCTGTGTGCCAGCGCCTCCTATATCGCGGTGCCGGCAGCCATGCGGCTGGCGCTGCCCGAGGCGAAGGCAGCGATCTACCTGCCGCTATCGCTGGCCATCACCTTTCCGTTCAACATCAGCATCGGCATTCCGATCTACCTGTCGGGCGCGCGCCTGCTGCTCGGCTGAGGCGACAGGGGAGATCAGGCGATCTCGCCCCGCATGAACTCGGGGAACCAGCCTTCGTGGGCAGCGCGCAGTTCCGCGATCGGCAGCGGGCGGGCCTCCCCGAGAGTCAGCGCGGTGCCACCTGTATTGCCGATCCAGGGGGCAAAGACGCCGGCATAGGGGTAGACCTCCTCGAAGAACTTCTCGAGGTTCGGCTTGCTCATGGTGACCAGGTAACGGCCCTGGTCCTCGCCGAAAAAGAGCGGGATCGGATCGCCACCATCGAGCTGGTTCACCGTGGCGCCGATCCCCGAAGCCATCGCCATCTCGGCCAGTGCCACCGCCAGGCCGCCGTCGGACAGGTCGTGCACCGCTGTCGCGATGCCGTCGCGGATCAGGATGCGGACGAGATCGCCGACCTTTCGCTCGTGATCGAGATCGACGGCCGGCGGGGTGCCGTCCCGTCGGCCGAAAAGTTCGCGCAGATACACCGACTGGCCGAGATGTGTACCCCACCAGTCCGGCGCGCCGAACAGCAGGATTGCCTCGCCCTCGGCCGCAAACCCGACCCGCGCCATCTTCGACCAGTCCGGGAGCAGGCCGACGCCGCCGATGGTCGGGGTCGGCATGATGCCGCGTCCGCTGGTTTCGTTGTAGAGCGACACATTACCCGAGACGATCGGGAAGTGCAGGGCCCTGCAGGCCTCGCCGATACCCCGGATGGCGTGAACGAACTGGCCCATGATTTCCGGTCGCTCGGGGTTGCCGAAGTTGAGGTTGTCGGTTGCCGCGATCGGATCGGCTCCCGCTGCCGTGAGGTTGCGCCAGCACTCCGCGACGGCCTGCTTGCCCCCCTCGTAGGGATCGGCCTCGCAGTAGCGCGGGGTGACGTCGGAGGAGAATGCCAGCGCCTTGGTGGGGTGCCCCTCCACCCGGATGACACCGGCATCGCCGCCAGGCCGCTGGATGGTATTGCCCTGGATCAGCGTATCGTACTGCTCGTAGACCCAGCGACGCGAACTCAGGGCCGGTGAGCCGAGCAGCCGGAGGAGGGCATCGGCGAGATCCATCTGCGGGATGTCGTCCGGGTCAAGCGGCCTCGGTACCGCCGGAGGGATCCACGGCCGGTCGTACTCCGGAGCCTGGTCACCCAGTTCCTTGATCGGCAGATTGGCGACTTCCTCACCCTTCCAGAGCACCCGGAAGCGCAGATCGTCGGTGGTCCGACCGACCGTGGCGAAATCGAGTTCCCACTTCTCGAAGACGGCGCGGGCCTCGGCCTCCTTCTCGGGATGCAGCACCATGAGCATGCGCTCCTGGCTTTCGCTGAGCATCATCTCGTAGGGCGTCATGCCCTCCTCGCGCGTCGGGATCTTGTCGAGGTCGAGCTCGATTCCGAGATCGCCCTTGGCGCCCATCTCCACCGACGAGCTGGTGAGACCGGCCGCCCCCATGTCCTGGATGGCGACGACCGCGCCGGTCGCCATCAGTTCGAGACACGCCTCGAGCAGGCGCTTCTCGGTGAACGGGTCGCCAACCTGTACCGTCGGGCGCTTCTCCTCGATGTCATCGCCGAACTCGGCCGAGGCCATGGTGGCGCCGCCGACGCCATCGCGCCCGGTCTTGGCGCCGAGATATACCACGGGCTGCCCGACACCCCGTGCCTTGGAGTAGAAGATCTTGTCTGTGTCGACGAGACCGGCGGCGAAGGCGTTGACGAGGATGTTGCCGTTGTAGCGCTCGTCGAACTCGACCTCGCCGCCCACCGTCGGCACGCCGAACGAATTTCCGTAGCCGCCGATGCCGGCAACCACGCCAGAGACAAGATGCTTGGTCTTTTCGTGGCCCGGAGCGCCGAAGCGCAGGCCGTTCATCACCGCTACAGGTCGCGCGCCCATGGTGAACACATCGCGCAGGATGCCGCCGACGCCGGTCGCGGCGCCCTGGTAGGGCTCGATGTAGCTCGGGTGGTTGTGGCTCTCCATCTTGAAGACCACCGCCTGCCCGTCGCCGATGTCGACGACTCCGGCGTTCTCGCCAGGGCCCTGGATCACCAACTGGCCGGTGGTGGGCAGCGTTCGCAGCCATTTCTTGGAGCTCTTGTACGAGCAGTGTTCGTTCCACATCGCCGAGAAGATGCCGAGCTCGGTGTAGGTCGGCGCCCGGCCGATCAGCTTCAGGATCTTCTGGTACTCGTCGAGCTTGAGGCCGTGGTCGGCGACCAGCTGCGGCGTGATGACGACATGGTTGTTGAAGCTCATGCGGGCTGCGACTCCGTTCGGCCAGCCCGCTATACCAAGGCCTGTCGGCCGGCAACACCCGCATTGCCGGCGATGAACCGATTTGTCGGCCGCTCGCTAGATCTCCCCGGCACCCGGCAGCATCGAGAGGCTCGAGTTATAGTATTGCGGCTGACCGGTTACCTCGGCACCGAGCCACTCGGCCGTCGGAAGGACGGCCCGGGGGGATGCGAGCTCGACCTCGGCGACGACGAGGCCGGCGTGGCGCCCGCCGAACTCGTCGATCACCCAGTCGCCGCCCGGGAAGTCAAGGATGTGCCGGAGCTTCTGGATCTCCGTGCCGAGGCAGAAGCCGAGCAACTGCTGTCCCTCGGCAAGGGGAATCCCGTACTCGAACTCGGCGCGGGCGAGCGCTGAGCCTCCCCCCTTGATGGTGAGGAAGGCCTTCCGGTCGTCCACGGTGCGGACCCTCACCGTCACGCCGCTGCCCGAGGCGAGATAGCCCTGCCGCAGCCGCTCGGTCCGGATCACGAGCGAACGCCAGCCGGCGGAGGCGACCAGGAACTTGCGCTCGATCTCGATCGCCATCAGCCGGGGGCCGTCCCGTCCGGCCATTGCCTGAGGTAGCCGGCGATGCGGACCCTGAAATGGCGCGGGCGCTCATCGTAGACCCGATCGCCCTGTGTCCAGATGCGGTCCTCGAGTTCCGACTTCCGGTTGCCGAGGGCCGCCCGGATGGCTGCGAGGTCGGCATCGGCTCCGGCGGCCGTCGCGAGGTTCGCCTCGAGAACGCACAGGTCATGGTGTGTCCCAAGCTCCTCGGTCAGGTCCTTGACCGCGTCGATCTCCTCGGCCAGTCCGCGCGGCGCGAGTTGCTGCAGCAGCTCGAGCTGGTACCAGTGGTACTTCGCGAGCTTGCGCCATTCGTGAAAGCTGGAGTCGGAGGGATCGCGCGCGGCTGCCCGCCGCGCGACCCGGCCGCGCTTGTAGGTTTGTACCAGTCCGATTTCGACGGTTCCGTCATGGATGCCGCCGATCGGCCAGTCGCGAACGCGCTGCAGCAGGTCTCGCATGTCGTCACCAAAGCGCACGAGCACGTCGGACCCATCCGCCTCCCCGTGCGCAGCAAGCGGTTCGGAGGTGGAGCCGAAGCCCAGTCCGGCGAGCAGGGCGGAGAGCGTTTCCTGCATAACGTGGGCGTCGCGCGCCTCGGCCAGCCGGCTCGCTGCGTCCCGAATGAACGCGTTCTCGGCCCGGTAGGGCGCGAAGTCGGGCCTCACCGCCCGCAGCAGGGCGCGCAGCTTCTTGCACCGCCGACGCGCGTCATGGATACGCCGCGCCGTCGGCCCATCGCCATCGGCCGTCGCGATCGCCTTTGCGACCTGTGCGCCGGCGATGCGGACAAAGCCGAGGCCGAAGCCCGGATCGTTGCCGGTCCATCCAAACGCCATCCCCAGCCCGTCCCCGCCATCGCCCCGGCCGCGCCGCAACAGGCAGTTAGGAGGGTTTTGCTGTCACAAACAAGCCAGGCGACGGCTGTCGGCGCGATTCGTCGCCAAGTCCGGACAGGGGACGAAGGCGGGTTCAGGCCGCCAGGAGGGCAGAAAACAGCGGACGACCGTCGGAACCGCCGTGGGCCGCCTCGATGAGGTTTTCCGGATGCGGCATCAGGCCCAGCACGTTCCTGCGCTCGTTGAAGACGCCGGCAATGTCGCCGATCGAGCCGTTCGGGTTGGTGCCCTCGACGTAGCGGAAGGCGACCTGGCCATTGCCCTCGAGGCGCGACAGGGTCTCGGCATCGGCGAAGTAGTTGCCGTCGTGATGGGCCACCGGGCAGCGGATGACCTGTCCCGCAGCGTAGCCGCGGGTGAAGTCGGTCGCGGCATTCTCGACCCTCAGTTTCACCTCGCGGCAAACGAAGCGGAGCGAGGCGTTGCGCATCAGCACGCCGGGGAGCAACTGCGCCTCGGTGAGGATCTGGAAGCCGTTGCAGACGCCGAGTACCCGCACGCCCTGCGCGGCGCGCTCGCGGATCGTCTGCATCAGCGGCGAGCGCGCGGCGATGGCGCCGGCCCGCAGGTAGTCGCCGTAGGAGAACCCGCCGGGAATGACGATCAGGTCGACCTTGGGGACGTCGGCGTCCTTGTGCCAGACCACTGCGGGCGCCTCGCCGCCGATCTTGGTCAGCGCGGCAATCATGTCGCGGTCTCGGTTGAGGCCGGGGAACACGACGACGGCGGCTTTCATCGGCGACTCCTCGCTGGGATGCCGATCCTTTGGTGAGTCCTTCCCGAAAAGGCAAGGGCGGAACCGATGTTCCGCCCCGCATTTCACTCCGCCGGCTGGATCGCCGCCGGCCTTGCGGCGCTGCGGCTGCCTGGCGTACCGGGCAGGTGAGCCCATGCGGGTCGCTCGAAGAGAAACCGGCCCCGGCCGGTGCGCCGGATCAGCCAGTACAGGATCAGCGGCGAGATGAGGGCGATGGCCATGACGACGATGCTCACCACGCTCGTGTCGGTGACGAGACCGGTCTTGAGAATGATGGTGCGGCTGGCGGCCATCGGGATCGAGAAGCTGAGGTAGACGACGATCGAGTGCTCGCCGAGCCAGCGCAGCCAGCCCATCAACGGCAGCCGCACCAGCAGGCCGGCCGTCACGCAGACCGCCAGCGATCCGGCAAACCCCAGCGCCAGATGCAGCACAGGCAGGGCGGCGTAGCCCATGGTGACGCCGCGTGGATGCAGCTGGGAGCCGCCGCCGAACACCAGGACCCCCTGGATGACGGCGAACGCGACGAGGCCGAGGCTCGCCTGCAGAGCATGCTGCTGAGCCCACGCCACCACCCGGAACGCAACGGCGGCGAAGGCATAGCCGGCATAGAAGTAGACAAAGTAGGCCGCGAAGTGATCGAGGGTGTAGAAGCCGGTGTCGACCGGGAAGACCTGCAGGGCGGCAGCACCCGCGAAAGCCGCCCAGTGCGGCACCCTGAACGTATGCAGCAGCTTCGTCGCGAGCGAGTACACAGCCAGCATGTAGATGAACCACAGCACGCCATAGGGTTCGACGATGGCGGCGAGCATCTGGCCGGCGGCGGTGCCCATATCGCCGGTGCCCAGCCCCACCTTGAAGGCGATCTGCAGCACGGCCCACAGGGCGTAGAAGTAGAGGTAATGGACAATGCGCCGGTCGGCGAACAGCCCCCACGGCCGGGCGATCACCTGGCTGAGAAACAGTCCGGAGATCAGGAAGAATTCCGGCATCCTGAACGGTGTCGCCCAGCCGATGATGTAGTGAAGGACGCCGGTATCGTCGAGGTCCTCCCCGACACCGTAGGCGGAGTGCATCATCACGACGAGGATGATCGACAGGCCCTTGGCGGCGTCGACCCAATCGAGGCGGTTCTTGCTGGCAGACATCAGGCGGCTCCGGAAGATGGCGTCGTCCAGAATAGAATAGAGGAGGAGCGCGAGCTTATCCCCCAGAGCCTTTGGTTACGCTTAAGCAGCGTGCTTAACAGCTAAGGTTTTATCCATTAGGGATCATGGACTTGACGCTGCGCCCGGACCTCGCCATGACCATTCGGATCGTCGGTATCGTGCTAGTCCGGGACGAGGAGAACTTCCTCGCGTGGGCCATAGGCAATGCCATAGATTTCTGCGACGAACTGCTGCTCATCGACAACGGCAGCCGTGACTCGACGCCCGAACGGATCGCTGCGCTGGCGGCGCGCCATGCGAAGATCCGGGTGATCCGCGAGCCAAACGCGCTGCGCACCAACAGCTACGTACAGCCGTATCTCGGCCAGCCGGTCTGGGTGTTCGGGCTCGACGGAGACGAAATCTATGATCGGGAAGCGCTGTTGCGGTTGCGGGGGAGACTGCTGGCGGGGAGTTACGCGCGCAACTGGAGCGTTACGGGTCACTCCGTGCACGCCAGCCTGGTCGACCTGGCGGCCGGAAGCGCGACCGGCTACGCCACACCGAATGCGGTGGCCGCAACCAAACTCTACAATTTCGCCCTGATCGAAAGCTGGCACGAGAACACCCAGCGCCTGCACGGTCGCCCGGTGCTTCGGCCCGGCCACTCGCACGACAGCTGGCTCGATCGGGCCGCAACGGAGAGTTGGCAGGACTGCGACCTGCGAAACCTGCACCTGTGCTTCTTCCCCCGCTCGGGGCGCGACGGGACAATCGAGGTTCGCAAGAACATCACCGATCGCAGCCTGCGCAATGTCTGGCGCAGGCCTGTGTTCCGTGCGCTGCAGGCGCTGGGGCTGGGGCAGGGGCGGCTGGGCGCCTACCTGGCGCCGCGCGCGACGATCAAGAAGTACGTCCGCTACATGCGGGGTCCGCTGGCAGAACGCGACATTTCCGGCATGCTCCGGCCGACGGAGTACGGTGACTGCGACCCGCGCGCCACGGGGACGGAGGCGATGCTGTCCGAACTGTCCGCCAGGCGAGCCTTCTCGCCGGACCTGCGGCCGTCGCAGGCGTCCGGGGAACGGCTTTAGCGCAGCGCTCCTGCAGGATCGCCTCTATAGGTGTGATCTTTTCGTCTAGACATCATACAAGGTGCTGCCTATCGTCGGGTTCGGTCGGGTGCACCGCGCCGCATCGGGCCTTGCACACCAGGGAGCAGTTCTTGATCAAGTCCGAATCGTCTCGCCCGTTTACGACACGGCCGATCCTGAGCGCGATTGCGCTCGGGGCATTGCTGTACGCGGTCCCGGCCGGTGGCGCGATGGCCCATTTCCAGGAGATCCTGCCGAGCACCGATCGGTTTGACGGCGAGCAGGCGACGCTGTCGCTCTCGCTCGTCTTCACCCATCCGATGGATCGCGGTCCGACGATGGACATGCAGAGGCCGAACCGTTTCGGCGTCAAGTCCGGCAACGGGGAGACGGACCTCATGGGAGGTCTCGTCGAAACCACCGCCGACGGCAAGCGGGCCTGGTCCGCCAGCTACACGCCGGCGGAGCCGGGCAACTACATCTTCTTCGTCGAACCCGCGCCCTACTGGGAGCCGGCGGAAGGCAAGTCGATCATCCACTATTCCAAGGTCATCGTCGACGCCTATGACTGGGGCGATGGCTGGGCCGAGCTGGTGGGCCTTCCGGTCGAGATCGAACCGCTGGTGCGGCCCTATGGGGTCTGGACCGGGAACCTGTTCTCCGGTGTCGTCCGGCAGGACGGCGCGCCCGTGCCCTTCGCCGAGATCGAGGTGGAGTGGGTTAATGACGGCTCCGTCACGCCTCCGGGCGATGCCTTCGTCACCCAGGTGATCAAGGCGGACGGCAACGGCGTGTTCCACTACGCACTACCCAGGGCCGGCTGGTGGGGCTTTGCCGCCTTGGTCGAGGCCGACTACCAGCTTCCCGACCCGAGTGGTGCGATGGGGCCGGTCGAACTGGGTGGGCTGATCTGGGTCAATGCCGTCGACATGCAGTAGCGGGGGCCGGTCGAGATGCACATCCCGGACGGGGTCATATCGCTTCCCGTGCTGATCGGCGGTGGCGTTGTGACGGCCATTGCGCTGGCGGTGGCCCTGCCCAGGGTGCGCAGTGCCGAACTGCCCCGTGTGGCGGTGACTTCGTCCGCGTTCTTCGTCGTCAGCCTGATCAGCGTGCCGATCGGGGTTACCAGCGTCCACCTGGTGCTGTCCGCACTGATGGGGCTGGTGCTGGGCTCGGCGATCGTGCCGGCCGTGCTCGTCGGGCTGATCCTGCAGGCAGTGTTCTTCGGATTTGGCGGCATTGCGACGCTGGGTGTGACCACGATGAACATCGCCCTGCCTGGCCTCCTCTGGGCCTCCGCGTTCCGCCATCCGATCGCGTCGGCGAAGCGGCCGCTGACGAGGGGACTGCTGGCGGCCCTAGCGGCGACCCTCTCGATCGCGACTTCCGCGATGCTCGTCGTCGGTGTCCTCGGCCTGAGCGAGGCAAGCTACTTCGCATCTGCTCCCCTGGTTCTGCTGAGTTATGTGCCGCTGGCAATCGGCGAGGCGCTTGTCACGGGGTTCGCGGTGGTCTTCCTCACGCGAGTCATGCCGCAGGCACTGCGCTCCCTGCAGGCGTCAGGAGTTGCCTAGTCCGATGCGGCTCCTGGTCGGGTTCCTCGTTGTGCTGGTCGGATTCACCAGCCCGGCCATGGCGCACAAGCTCAAGGTGTTTGCCGCCGCCATCGGAACGGCGATCGAGGGCCGCGTCTACTTCGTCGGCGGCGGTGCCGCACAGGACGTGCCGGTGACTCTCCAGAATGGGGCAGGGGAGCTCGTGGCGGCAACGCGGACTTCGGTGCCCGGAGGCACGTTCAGCTTCACTGTGGGCGTCCGTGACACCTACCGGGTCACGGCCGATGCACAGGACGGGCACCGGGCCGAATTCATGATTGCGTCCGATCGCTTTGCCGATGAGCTGCCCGCCGTGGCGGCGGCCGGGGATGGCGACGCGGCGTCGGCGGGCGGATCACCTTCGCCGGTGGCGATCGCCGGGAGCCGCGCAGCAACGCCGTCCGCCGACGGTGCGGCGATGGAGGCGGCCCTGGCTCGCCAGCTGGCGCCGCTGCTGGACGAGATCGGCACCCTGCGCGACACGCTCGCCTTTCGCGACATCCTCGGGACGACGGGGATCATCTTCGGCGCCTTCGGCGCGTGGGCGCTGTTCGCCGCACGACGGAAGCAGAGATGAACGGAGGCGCCTCGCTCGCGGAATTGTTCGTCGAGGGCCGCGACCGCGCTGGGATCGGCGCCTGCGATCCGCGTGCGCGTCTTGCCGGGGCGCTGGCCTTCCTGCTGGTGCTGCCATTCCTCGATCGGCCGCTGCCGCTGGCCGCGGCGTTCGGATTCGGCGTGCTGGCGGTCGTTGCAGCACGAATCCCGATCGCCCAGGTCCTGCGCCGCGTGTTGGTGGTGGAAGGCTTTCTCGTGGCGCTGCTCCTGACCCTGCCGTTCGTCGTGCCGGGGACACCCGTGCTTGCCGTGTTTGGATTCGTGGCTTCCCATGAAGGTCTTGTCCGCGCACTGGCGATCATCGTGCGTCTCCATGCCGCCGTGCTAGTGACAACAGCGATGCTGTGGGGCATTGGCGGCCGGCGACTTGCTGCGGCGATGACTGGCCTCGGCATGCCCGAGGCGATCGCAACGCTCCTCAACCTGACGCTGCGCTACATCGCCACTCTCGGCGACGAATACCGCCGCCTGCGCACGGCCATGCGGGTGCGGGGCTTCCGCCTGCGCAGCAACCTGCACACATGGCGCAGCCTCGGCTACCTCGTGGGGATGATGCTGGTGCGCAGTCTCGAGCGCGCCGAACGGGTGCGCAGGGCCATGTTGTGCCGGGGGTATTCCGGCCGCTTTCCGGTGCCGGTGCTCACCCCCCTGCGGACGCCGGATCTGGCGCTCCTCGCCGTTGTCGGGTGCGTTGTCGGCGGTCTCGTCGGCCTTGAGTCGCTGGCATGAGCACGCCGCTCATCGCGCTCCGGCAGGTGTCGGCCGGCTATGCCGGCCGACCGGTGCTCGTCGATGCGGATCTGTCGCTGATGGCAGGCGAGCGGCTCGTGCTGCTGGGGCCGAACGGGGCCGGCAAGAGCACGCTGCTGCACGTCATCGCCGGGCTGCTGCCCATTTCCGCCGGCAGCATCGAGGCGTTCGGGGTGGTGCGCAAGAGCGAAGCCGATTTCCACGAGGTCCGCATCCGCGCCGGCCTCGTTTTCCAGGATTCCGACGACCAACTGTTCTGTCCGACCGTGGTCGAGGACGTGGCCTTCGGCCCCCTCAACCTTGGCCACTCGGACGCCGCGGCACGGAAGATCGCCCTCGAGACTCTCGAGCGGGTGGGCATGGCGGATTTCGCGGAACGCGTAACGCACCGCCTGTCGGGCGGCGAGAAACGCCTTATCGCCATTGCCTCGGTGCTTGCCATGCAGCCCCAGGTGCTGCTTCTCGACGAACCGACAACGGGGCTGGACGACGTGGCCTACGAGCGCTTGTGCCGGCTGCTGCTGTCGCTGGACCAGGCCATGATCCTCGTCTCGCACGACCCGCGCTTTGCAGCGCGCCTCGCTACGCGGACCGTGACGCTCAGAGATGGAAGGGTGGTCGAGGCGATCGTACACACGCATGAACACCGGCACGTGCACACGCACATTCACGTCGACGACGACCATCATCACTCGTGATCCGGCGGCCACCGGAGCCGGGGTCACCCGGCCCTCCGCGCGCTCTCCCTGACGACGAGTTCGGCCTCGAGAACCACGTGCACCGGTTCGTTCTCGGGCATGGCGCCCTCGATGATGTCGATGAGCATGCGGGTGGCGCGCTCGCCGATCTCGGTCCGCGGCTGCCGCATCGTGGTCAGCGGCGGATCGAAGTAGGGGGCGACCGCAATGTCGTCGAAGCCGACGATGGAGATATCGCGCGGGCAATCGAGACCCGCCTGGCGCACGCGATGGATGAAACCGATGGCCATCTCGTCGTTGCCAGCAAACACCGCCGTCGGCATCGCGCCGGTACCCAGCATGCGCTCGGCCGCGGCCATGCCGCTTTCCATGTTGTAGTTCCCCTGCACGATCCAGGCCGGATTGACCGCAAGACCGGCTTCGCCCATCGCGGCCTCGAAGCCGTTCAGCCTCTCGTTCCGGCTCTGGTTCCGCGATGGTCCGATCACATGGCCGATGTCGCGGTGCCCGAGGTCGATGAGGTGACGAACGGCCCGTATGGCGGCGAGCCGGTTGTCGGTGATCACCGAATTGACCTGGGGGTCCGGCGGCTCGTCATAGGCCGCCACCAGTGGCAACCCGACGCCCTCCTCATCGAGACCGTGCAGGCGGTTGGTGTCGAGCGAGCCGTCGAACAGCAGCAATCCGTCGGCGCGGTTGGAGAGCAGATAATCGGAGAGCCAGCGGTTCGGGTCGTCGCCGATCCGGCTCGCCACCAGCACGCTGTAGCCGCGGCCCGAGGCTTCCCGGATCACGGCGTCCAGAATGGTCGAGTAGAACGGATTGCCGATGTTGGGGGCCGCCATCAGAATCGTGCGAGCCGCGCGAAGCCGGAGAGAGCGAGCGGCCTGATTGATCGTGTAGCCGGTGTCGCGGACGGCGGCATGCACCCGCTCGCGGGTTGTCTCCGACACCCTGTCGGGCATGCTGAGCACCCGGCTGACGGTCGCCGCGGACACTTTTGCGTGTTTGGCAACATCCTGAATTGTCGGAGGTTTCTTAGTAGGCATCATCGGTCGCAGCGCTCCCTCATCGCTGCCAACGGCATCTCTCTAGATCGACCTTGACACATGCGCAAGGAATGTCTGAGACTGGTGCAATCGATTGCATTGAAATTGCATAGGACTTCGTGTAATCGATTACACGCAGCCGGCTCCGGAGGCTTCCTGCCTGAAGGGACTCCCGAGTGGCCGGTGCATTTCGCAGGGGGCGCATCGCTCCCGGGTGAACGTTGGGAGGACAACATTATGAAGTCAGTCGTGTCGGTGGTGGCCGTTGTGGCCGCCGCCCTGCTTGGCAGCACCGCGGTGCGTGCCGCGGACGTCGAAGTCATTCACTGGTGGACGTCGGGCGGCGAGCAGGCCGCCGTGTCGGTCTTCGCCCGTGAGTTCGACGCCCTCGGCGGCGACAAGTGGGTGGATACCGCGATCGCCGGCGGCGAGAATGCCCGTTCGGCAACGCTGCAGCGCATTCTCGGCGGCGATCCGCCGGGTGCGGCGCAGTTCAACCCCGGTCGTCAGTACGAAGAACTGATCGCCGGCGGCATGCTGCTCGATCTCACCGATCTGGCGACCAAGGAAAACTGGGCCGGCATCATCCGTCCGGCGTCGATTTCCGCGGCGTGCCTCGTCGATGGCCACTGGTGGTGCGTGCCGGTGAACATCCACTCGTGGAACTGGGCCTGGGCCTCGATCCCGGCGTTCGAGAAGGCCGGCGTGGCGCTCCCGAACAGCTTCGAGGAGTTCCTGGCGTCTGCGCCGACCCTGCAGGCAGCCGGCGTGATCCCCTTCGCCATCGGTGGCGAGTCCTGGCAGATCTCGGGCGCCTTCGGCGTGCTGCAGACTTCCATGCTCGGCGTCGAGAAGCGCGAGAAGATCCTCAAGGACAAGGACCTCGAGCTGGCCAAGGCCGAGATGCCGGCCGTGTTCACCAAGTGGCGCGAGTTCAAGCAGTACTCGGATGCCGGTTCGGCCAACCGTAACTGGAACGACACCACCAACCTCGTCGTGACCGACCAGGCCGCCCTGCAGATCATGGGCGACTGGGCTCGTGGCGAGTTCGGCGTGGCCGGCGAGAAGCCGGGTGTCGACTATGCCTGTCTGGCGCTGCCGACCGCCGCGCCGACCGTGACCACCGGCGGCGACATCTTCCTGTTCCCCAAGCAGTCGGATCCGGCTGTAGAGGCGGCGCAGCTGAAGATGGCCTCCATGATGATCAACCCGCAGGTCCAGGCGCTGTTCAACAACGCCAAGGGCTCCATGCCGGTGCGTGACGACGTCGACATGTCGCTCGCCGACGACTGCATGAAGAAGGGTCTGGCGATCATCGGCGACGAGAAGAACGTGGCGCAGGATGCGGGACGCTGGCTGTCCAACGACACCACCGGCCAGATGAACGACCTCGCCGCGCAGTTCTGGGCGGACGACGCGATGACCGTCGATGCGGCAGTCGAGCAGTACGTTTCGATCCTTCAGAACGCCGACTGATTGAGCTAACGTGTCGGGCGGCGCAGGGTTGCGCCGCCCGATTTTCGTTCTGGCACATACCTGGGCAGCAAGAACCCGGGGACCAGTCTCAACGCGGGGAGCCCATAATGACCCAGATCGCCCAGAGTGGCGAAACCGCTGCCGCTGGCTTTGCCAGTGCGTCGGCGCGGCGGCGGCCACGGCTGCGGAAGAGCTTCAACTTCCAGTCCGTGCTCGGCACGACGCCGATGATCGCGACGGCCGTCGGCGTTTTCATCATCTGCATCATCTTCTCAATCATCTGGTCGTTCACCAACTCCAAGCTGTTTCCCAACTTCAACTTCATCGGCTGGTCGCAGTACCAGAGGCTCTGGTCAACCGATCGCTGGATCATCTCGGTCCAGAATGTCGCGGTATTCGGGGTTCTCTCGATCGTCGGCGGCATGGTGTTCGGTTACCTGCTCGCGGTCTTCATGGACCAGCGCATCAAGCAGGAAGACCTTTTCCGCTCTATCTTCCTCTATCCGTTCGCCATGTCGCTGGTGGTCACCGGGCTCGTCTGGCAGTGGATGTTCGATCCCAACCTCGGGATCCAGTCCGCGGTTCGACAGATGGGCTGGACGAGCTTTGAGTTCGCGCCGCTGGTCAAGCAGGAGACGGCCCTCTACGGCGTCGTCCTTGGCGGGCTGTGGAACGGGGTCGGTGTCACCATGGCGATCATGCTGGCCGGGCTTCGCGGGGTCGACAGCGAAATCTGGAAGGCCGCCAAGGTCGACGGCATTCCGACCTGGAAGACCTATCTCTTCGTGGTGCTGCCGATGATGCGCGGCGCCATCGCCACCGCCTTCATCCTGCAGTGCACCGGCGTCGTGCGCGTCTTCGACATCGTGATCGCGATGACCCAGGGCGGTCCGGGCGTCTCGACGCAGATGCCGGCGATCTATGTCATCCAGCACATCACCGACCGGGTCAATGTCGGCCAGGGCATGGCGGCCGCCACCATGATGCTGCTGCCGGTGATGGTGCTGATCGGGTTGCAGTACCTGGTCCGCTGGAACGCGAACCGCAAGGCGGGCAGGGCATAATGAGCAACCTAGCCGTTCCCTCCGTCGCCGCCATCGCGGCCCGCGGCCCCAAGCCGCGCAAGCTTACCGCGAGTCGTATCGGCGTCTACGCCTTCCTGATCATCTCGGCGCTGTTCTTTCTGCTGCCGCTGTGGGTGATGATCGTTACCTCGCTGAAGACGCTGCCGGAAATCCGCCAGGGGCATCTGTTCAACTGGCCCGAACTGCTTACCTTCGAGCCGTGGCTCAAGGCCTGGGACACGGCATGCACGGGACGAGACTGCGACGGGCTGAAGCCGGGCTTCTGGAACTCGGTCAAGATCACGGCACTGTCGGTGCCCGTGTCGATCGTGGTTGCCATGATCAACGGTTATGCGTTGAGCTTCTGGAAGTACAAGGGCTCGGAATTCCTGTTCGGCGTCCTCGTGTTCGGCGCATTCGTGCCCTATCAGGTGGTGATCTACCCGCTGATCATCGGCCTTTCGAAGGTCGGGCTGTTCGCCACGCTGCCGGGCATCGTGATCGTCCACACGATCTTCGGCATGCCGATCCTGACGCTGCTCTACCGCAACTTCTTCGCCTCGCTGCCGATCGAGCTGTTCAAGGCCGGACGAGTCGACGGTGCCGGCTTCTGGGGCATCCTCTTCCGCATCATGCTGCCCATGTCGGTGCCGATCACCATTGTAGCGGTGATCCTGCAGACCACCGGCATATGGAATGACTTCCTGTTCGGTACCGTGTTTGCCGGGCGCGAGAACATGCCCATGACGGTGCAGCTCAACAACATCGTCACCACGACGACGGGCATCCGCGAGTACAACGTGAACATGGCAGCGACCATTCTCACGGCGGCCGTGCCGCTGGTGGTCTATTTCATCTCGGGTAAATGGTTCGTACGCGGCATCGCCGCCGGTGCGGTGAAGGGGTAAGGCGTGATGACGTCAAGCGTGTCCATCAGGGAACTCAGCCTCAGTTTCGGTCCGGTCAAGGTCTTGGAATCGCTCGATCTCGAGGTAGCTCAGGGAGAGTTCATCGTGCTGCTCGGCCCCTCGGGCTGTGGCAAGTCGACCCTGCTCAACTGCATCGCGGGCCTCCTCGACGTCTCGGACGGCGAGATCCACATCTCCGGTCGCAACGTCACCTGGGACGAGCCCAAGGACAGAGGCATCGGCATGGTGTTCCAGTCCTATGCCCTCTATCCGCAGATGACGGTGGAGCGGAACCTGTCGTTCGGCCTGCGTGTCGCGCGCATGCCCAAGCCAGAGATAGATGCCCGGGTCAAACGCGCTTCCGAGATTCTGCAGATCGAGCCGCTGCTGCAGCGCAAGCCGGTCGAGCTATCCGGCGGCCAGCGCCAGCGCGTCGCCATCGGCCGCGCCCTGGTGCGGGACGTCGACGTGTTCCTGTTCGACGAACCGCTCAGCAACCTCGATGCCAAGCTGCGCTCGGACCTGCGCATCGAGATCAAGCGGCTGCACCAGCGGCTCAAGAACACGATGATCTATGTCACTCACGACCAGGTCGAGGCGATGACGCTGGCCGACCGGATCGCGATCATGAAGAACGGCGTGATCCAGCAGCTGGACGACCCGCACACCATCTACAACAAGCCGGTCAACCTGTTCGTCGCCGGTTTCATCGGCTCGCCCTCGATGAACTTCCTGCATGGCCAGCTGAGCGGCACCGACATCAGTGTCGACGGGAAGACCATCTCGATCGCCAACTATCCGTTCGAAAAGCACGGCAACGGTTCGGCCGTGCTGGGCATTCGTCCCGAACACATCGCACTCGGCGAGGAAGCGCGCAGAATGCCCGTGCAGATCGAGAGCGAGATCGAACTGGTGGAGCCGATGGGGGCAGATACCATCGCCTGGACCAAGATCGGCTCACAGTCGCTCACGTTCCGAGCCGCCGCCGAGGTGCACCTGGAGCCGGGTCAGAAGGTGCTGATCGGCTTCGATCCGGGCCGTGGTTCCGTATTCAACGCAGAGAGCGGTCAGCGAATCTGACATTTCTGCTCAGGCACCTTACCGGGCGCGTGGAGGCGTGCCCGGCACAGGTGATAGGGATTTCACCCAATCGATCTGATCCGTTCGGCCCGATCGGGGGACGGTTCCTTTTCTCGACATGAGGCAAGCCATGGACTTTTCCTTTCAGCTGTACTCCGCCCGGAACTTCCCGCCTCTCGACGAGGTAATCGGACGTATCGCGCGACTGGGCTATCGGCAGGTGGAAGGTTTCGGCGGCCTATACGCAGACGCCGAGGGTCTCGCGGCGAGCCTGCGCAAGCATGGCCTCACCATGCCGACCGGACATTTCGGTCTCAGCCAGCTCAAGGACGTCGAGGCGTCGCTCAAGATCGCCGAGACGCTGGGAATGCGCTTCCTCTACTGCCCCGCTATCCCCAAGGAGGAGCGGGAGAACCAACCCGTGTCGAAATGGGTGGAACTGGGCGAGACCCTGGCCGGCCTCGGCGAGGCGTTCCGCCGGCGAGGCTTCGGCTTCGGCTGGCACAATCACGACTTCGAGTTCCGCCCGCTGCCCGACGGCAAGCTGCCGATGGACATCATCCTCGATACCGCCGCCAACAACGACTGGGAGATGGACGTCGCCTGGGTGGTCAAGGGCGGCCAGGATCCGAACGAGTGGATCAGAAAGCGCGGGGCGCGCATCAACGCGGTCCACGTCAAGGACATCGCGCCGGCCGGCCAGAACGGCAACGAGGACGGCTGGGCCGACGTCGGCCACGGCACCATGGACTGGCAGGCGCTTTCGACTGCCATCAAGGCCGGCACCAATGCCAGCTACTGGGTGATGGAGCACGACAATCCCTCCGATGTCGACCGGTTTGCCAGCCGCTCGCTCGCCGCCGTCAGGGCCTGGAAGTAAGGACAACATCGTCATGGATATCGGATTTCAACTCTTCAGTGCCCGCAACTACCCGCTGGCCGAGGTGCTGCCCAAGATCGCCGCGCTCGGCTACAAGCAGGCCGAGGGCTACGGCTCGCTCTACACCGACCCGGCGGCGCTGAAGTCTGCCCTCGATGCGAACGGCCTGGTCATGCCGACCGCCCATATCGGCCTTGCCGATCTCGAGAACACCGACAAGACGCTCAAGCTTGCCGAGACCCTCGGCATCAAGGTCGTGGTCTGCCCATGGCTGGCCCCGACCGAGCGTCCGGTTTCGGCCGATGGATGGAAGCGCTTCGGCGAACGGCTGCAGAAGATCGGCAGGCCATTCCAGGCCGCCGGGCTCGCCTTCGGCTATCACAACCACGACTTCGAGTTCGCCAGCTATGGCGGCCGCTATGCGATGGACCTGCTGCTCGAAGCCGCCCCGGCCGTGAGCGTCGAGGCCGATGTCGCCTGGATCGTCCGCGGCAAGGCCGATCCCGCTGCCTGGCTCGAGCAGAACGGCAGCCGCGTCATCGCCGTCCACGTCAAGGACATCGCGCCCGCAGGTCAGAACGCCAGCGAGGATGGCTGGGCCGACGCCGGCCACGGCATCGTGCCCTGGAAGACCCTCTGGCCATTGATCCGCCAGAAGACCAAGGCCGGCTACTTCATCGCCGAACACGACAACCCCAGCGACATCGACCGCTTCGCCAGCCGCTCGATCGCCTTCATCAAGTCCCTCGGAGCCTGATCATGGCCAAGACATACGGCGTCGGCATCATGGGTGCCGGCAACATCTCCGCTGCCTATCTCCGCCTTGCACCGCTGTTCCGCAATCTCGAGGTGCGCGCCATCGCCGACATCATTCCGGAGGCCGCGAGGAAGCGCGCCGAGGAGTACAAGGTCGCCGCGCAGACCCCCGACGAGTTGCTGAAGAACTCCGAACTCGACGTCATCGTCAACCTGACGATCCCCTCGACCCACTTCCCGGTCAGCAAGGACATCCTGTCGGCCGGCAAGCACGCCTATTCCGAAAAGCCCTTCGTGCTCTCGGTCGAGGAGGGCACTCAGCTCAAGGCAATGGCTGCCGAACGCGGCCTCAAGGTCGGCTCGGCCCCCGACACCTTCCTGGGCGGCGCCCATCAGCAGGCCAGGTCAATCATCGATTCCGGCAAGCTCGGACGCATCGCATCGGGCACCATGCACGTGATGAGCCGCGGCATGGAACATTGGCACCCCAATCCGGACTTCTTCTTTCAGCCGGGAGGCGGCCCTATTCTCGATCTGGGGCCGTACTACATCACCGATCTGATCAGCCTGGTGGGTCCGATCAAGCGGGTCAGCGCCTTCACCGGCATGGCCCGCGCGGAGCGCGAGGTCACCGCCGAAGGGCCGTTCAAGGGAACCTTCATCAAGGTCGGTACGCCCACCACCATCCACGCCATCCTCGAGTTCCACTCCGGCGCCATCATCACGCTGGGTGCCAGCTGGGACGTGTCGAGCCACGGCCACCACAACATCGAGCTTTATGGTACCGAGGGTACGGTCTACGTGCCCGATCCGAACTTCTTCAACGGCGACGTCAAGATCACCGATCGGACCGGCACCAAGGAGAAGGTCGCGGCCTGGGACCATCCCTTCGGCGTCGCCAATCAGAACCTCGACACGCCGACCCCGCGGGCCAACTACCGCAATGCCGGACTCGCCGACATGATGGACGCCTTCGAGACCGGCCGGCAGGCGCGTTGCGATCTCGACGTGGCGCTGCATGCCGTCGATGTCATGACGTCGATCCTGAAGGCTGGCGATACCGGCCAGGTCATCACCCTCTCGACAACCTGCGAACGCCCCGCGGCTCTCGGCCCCGACGCGGCCCGCGCGCTGCTGCGCTGACCCGGCAGGACCGGACGAAGGCTGAAGGCGACGGCCTCACCCCTCAAAGCACGAAGGCCCCCGGTCAGAACCGGGGGCCTTCTGTCGCTTTCCGCAGGCAGCGTCAGCTGGCCAGCAGCGGGATGGGGTCGACCGGGGTTGCGCCCTTCCTGAGTTCGAAGTGAAGCTGGGGCTTGGAGACCGAACCGGTCTTGCCGGCGGTGCCGATGTTGTCGCCGCGGTTGACCACGGTACCCTTGGCGACGTTCATGTCCTTGAGGTGGGCGTAGGCCGACACGAAGCCGTTGGGGTGGCGGATGAGGATGAGGTTGCCATACCCCTCGACACCCGAGCCGGCGTAGATGACCTGACCGTTCTCGGCGGCGCGAACCGCCGCGCCTTCCGGCGCCTCGATATTGATGCCGGTACCCTTGGAGTTGGCGAAATCGGTGATCACGCGCCCCGAAATCGGCCAGCGGAACTTGTCGGCTCCCGACAGCACCGGCTCAACCTTGGGCTGCTCGAGTGGCTTGGCAACGGCGGTCTCCACCTTGGGCTCCTCGACGACCTTCGGCTTCTCGGACAGCTTGGCTTCCTTGGCCTCGACGGGCTCCACCTTGGCGAGCGGCACCTTGGGCTCCGGCGTCAGTTCGGCGACTTCGGTGCGGGCCTCGGCCGGCTTGGCAGGCCCCATCTTCGACAGCAGGTCGGCGCGGCCGGGAATGACGATCTTTTGCCCGACGAAGATCTTGTCCGGCGACGAGAAGCCATTGGCCTGGATGATGGCCTGCGCCGTCACGTTATAGCGCCGAGCGATCGTGTAGAGGCTTTCTCCGCTCTCGATCACGTGGACATAGGCGTCCGAAGGGATTGAGACGAGGGTATTGGCCGCCGGGGTCGCAAGCTTGGGCGTTGCCGGAACCGGGGTGAGGGGCTGGACAGCGGGCATCATCTGGTTGCTTCCATTGTCTGATGAGGAGAGCACAGGCAGGTCTTCGGACGTTACCGAGCCCAGCGGCTTGAGACTGGCCGGCGCCGGCCCGATCACCGTCGCGCCGGACCCGCCCCCGATGTCGTTGGGTGGAATGAAGGTATTTGCCGCAACCGCGACAGGAGCGGTCAGCGTCTTCGGCATGGGCTGCGTGGCACTCGGCGTGGCCTGCGCGTCGACCGCGCCTGTCGTGGTCCTGTCAAAGCCGAGCCCGCCCAGCGAACTGCAGCCGGACAGCGCCGTCGCACCGACGAACAGGCCAAAGATCGCTGCGGCCCTGAACGTCCTACCGGTAACGCGATTACTCATCAGTCCACTCGTACGCAGGTACTCAATGGAGTGAAGGTTAGGGCGTTAAGGTAAAAACTGACTTAAATGCGCTGCGCTTTGCGCGAAAGAATTCCGGCCGGATTCAGCCGGCGGTAGGGTTAAGGAAAGAGTAACGAACGGCTTACCCGCGGGGCCAGCGCGTGACTTCTCCCCAACCGGTGGCGCGACCTGCCGGGCCTAGCGGCCCGTGAGTCCCAACCTGCCGTCCAGCGTGTCGGCCACGCCATAATCGGTCTGCTGCAGCATCAACGGAGTCACGGTGATGGCGGCGGTGTGCATGAGCAGGTGGAAGTCGTGCGTCGGATCGAGAGGGGTCGGGGTCCTGGGAATGGCGATGAAGAACTTCCCGGCATTGTCGCTCGGGTAGTAGGCCATGGGGGAGTTCGAGAAGCGCTGCGAAGGGACGACGCGGACGCCGTTAACGTCCTCGGCCGGCCCGAAGGGAATGTTGACGTTGAAATAGACGTCGCGCCGGCTGACCTCGCGCAGCAGGCCCGAGACGACATCGGCGGCGAAGCGGCGGGAATTGGACCAGTCCACCTCGGCACGTGCCTCGTAGTCGACCGCCTGGCTGATGCCGATGCCGAGCGCGCCGTGCAGGGCGCCCTCCCGGGCGCCGGCCACCGTGCCGGAGCAGTTGAGGATGTCGCCGAGGTTCTGACCGTTGTTGATGCCCGAGAGGACGAGCTGCGGCTTGAAGTCGGCACAGACATGGGTCATCGCCACGACCACGCAGTCGGCCGGCGAACCGCCCACCACCGCATAGACGCGCGGCTCGCGCTGCTCCAGCCCCAGCTCGCGCCCGAAGGTGAAGCGGTGCGCGGCACCCGACTGGTTGCCGTCGGGGGCGACCACCCAGACATCGTCCGAAAGCCCGGCGGCGATCTCTCGCATCACCGCCAGACCCGGCGCGTCGACGCCGTCGTCGTTGGTGATGAGGATGCGCAGATCGGGGCGCTTCGGGCTCAAGATTTCCCGCCGATCGAGGTCAGGCCCTTCATGTAGGGCTGCAGCACGGCCGGGATGGCGATCGAGCCATCCTCCTGCTGATGGTTTTCCATCACCGCGATCAGCGCCCGGCCGACGGCGACGCCCGAGCCGTTGAGGGTGTGGACGTAACGGACCTTGCCGTCCCTGTCGCGATAGCGGGCATCCATGCGGCGGGCCTGGAAATCGCCGCAGACCGAAACGGAGGAGATTTCGCGGTATGTGTCCTGGCCGGGTAGCCAGGCCTCGATGTCGTAGGTCTTCTGCGCCCCGAAGCCCATGTCGCCGGTCGAAAGCGTCATGACGCGATAGTGGATGCCGAGCCGCTTCATCACATCCTCGGCATCGGCCACCATCTTCTCGTGCTCCTCGCCGGACTTATCCGGCGTGGTGATCGACACCATCTCGACCTTGTTGAACTGGTGCTGGCGCAGCATGCCGCGGGTGTCCCGCCCGGCCGAACCGGCTTCGGACCGGAAGCAGGGGGTCAGCGCGGTGAAGCGGAGGGGGAGTTCGTCCTCGGAGAGGATGGACTCGCGGACGAGGTTGGTGAGGGGGACCTCGGCGGTGGGGATCAGGTAAAGAGCGAGAGCGCGTTCTATCGGCTCACCGGGCGCTACCGCCGCAAAGTCGATCTTCTCACTTAGGCTGTCGTTGATGGCGGCGCGAATGTGCTCGTGATAGGCGCGATACAGGCCTCCATCGAGCTTGAATGCCTCGACACTGGTGATCACCACCCCATTGGTCGCCAAAAATTCCTTTGCCGCCTTCTGCATGAGCGGCCGAAGATCTTCCGCGGTAAGCGACTTGGATGTCTTGAAGAGATCCTCCTCGAACTTCGGCAACTGGTTCGTCCCGTAGAGCGCATCGTCCTTAACCAGCAGCGGCGGGTTCACCTCGGTGTAGCCGTGCTCATCGACATGAAGGTCGAGCATGAACTGCCCGATGGCGCGCTCGAGCCGGGCGAGCTGGCTCTTCAGCACCACGAAGCGGCTGCCGGAAATCTTGGCGGCGACCTCGAAATCCATCTGGCCCATGGCCTCGCCGGTTTCGAAATGCTCCTTCGGCTGGAAGGCGAACACCGGCTTCTTCGGGCGCGCCGCGGCAGCCGTTGCCGGCGAACCATTGGGGCCGTAGTACTCCTCGTTGTCGGCCTCGTCGGCGCCGCGCGGCACCTCGTCGAGCGGCAGGTTGGGGAGAACCAGCAGCGCCTGCCTGAGCCTGTCCTCGGCCTCCTTGCGGGCGGCCTCGCCCGCTTGCACGACGTCCTTCAGATGCGCGACCTCGGCCATCAGTTCGGCGGCCTTCGCCTCGTCCTTCTGCGCCTTGGCCTGGCCGATCTGCTTGCTCAGGGCATTGCGCCTCGCCTGCGCGTCCTCGACCGAGAGGATGACGGCGCGACGGGACTCGTCCATGGCGATCAACTCGGAGGCCGAGTACGGGACGTTCTTGCGATGCTTGCGCATCGCATCGAAGGCGTCGGGATTGGCTTTGATCCAGTTGATGTCGAGCATGGGGAACCTGCCGTCGGAGAGCGATCTGCTTTACTGGATTGGGGCGGCGTTGCAAGTCCATACCCGCCGTCGACGCTTCCATTCGTCGGCCCCCTCCACTATGTTCGCGCCAACTCAACTCCCCCGGATTCACCGCCATGGCCCACGAGAGCACACCGCATTTCCACAACTCCGATGGCCTTGAGCGCATCGAAGTGGGCTCCAAGGAATTCATGTGCGTCGGCGCCCTGCCGCCGTTTGACCACCCGCATATCTTCATCGACATGGGCAAGGACAACGAGGTCGTCTGTCCGTACTGCTCGACCCTCTACGTCTACAACGCGCAGCTCGCTGCCGGCACTTCCGAGCCCCTCTCGGCGATCTTCCAGTCCGAAGCCGCCTGATCGCCGACGATGGCGGGCAACGGGCGCACCGTCTACATCGCGGGCGCCGGCATAGCCGGGATGACGCTGGCGCTGGCGCTGGCCAAGTTCGGGGCGACGGTGGTCGTTCTCGAGCGGCATCCGCGGGTACAGGAGGTCGGGGCGGGACTGCAGGTCAGCCCGAATGCGCGGCATGTCCTCAACCGGCTCGGCCTCGACAAGGCATTGGCCGCGGCGGCGTTCGAACCCGAGGGGATCGACATCTATCCGCATGGGGCGCGGCGCCCGCTGGTGACCCTCGAACTGGGCCGGATTCTGCGGGAGCGCTTCGGCGCCCCCTACGTGGTGATGCATCGGGCCGATCTGGCCGAGGCGCTGCACCGGGCCTGCAAGCGGTTCGCCAATATCGACATGCTGTTCGGGGTTCGCGCCTACGATGTGGTGAGCCACGCGCGCGGGGTCTCGGTGACGGTGGACGAGGCCGACGGGAAGTCGCGCTCGGCCCGGGCGTTTGCCTTCATCGGAGCAGACGGGGTCAACTCACGCACCCGCACCGACGTGCTGATGGGGCCGCCGGCCAACTACACCGGAATGGTCGCGTGGCGCATCACGCTGGGACAATCCGTGCTGGCGGGCCTGCTCAGCGCCGGTCGGACCAGCCTGCTGTGGGGGCCGGGACTGCACGCGGTGAGCTATCCGCTGCCCTACCGGCAGCAGACCAACCTGGTGCTGTTCATGAAGGCGCGGCAGGAGGATGCGTTCGGAGATGCGCCGCCCAGGGCGCCCCGCCTGCCGCGCCAGGTGCTCGGCAACGGCCTTCTCGACCAGATCACGCAGGCGGCAGGGGAGGAATGGGCCTACTGGCCGCTCTCCACCGTCACCACGCCCGCCTGGTCGGAGGGCGGGGTGGGACTGATCGGGGACGCCGCGCACGCCATGTACCCCTTCCAGGCGCAGGGCGCCGTGATGGCCATCGAGGATGCGGCCGTGCTGGCGCCCTTGCTGATGACCGAGGACGATGCCGCATCGGCGCTCCGGCGCTACGAGTCGATCCGCCGGCCCCGTGTCGGCCGGGTGCAGGAACTCTCGAAGTCGAACGGCTTCGCCTTTCACCTCGAGTGGCCGTTCAGCCTGGCTCGCGACATGGTGGTGAAGTCGCAAGGGACGCGCGGACACCTCGAGCGGCTGGCATGGCTCTACGGCTACGATCCGTCGCCGGACCCCGGCGGTGTGCCGCGTGCGCCGGAACGCGGACGCCGCGCCGCAGGGTGAGTCGGTCCGCCGTGCTTGCCTAGTGCCGGGCCGATGTGTCATCTGACGCCACCCACAGGGACCAGACGCCGCCGATGCCCGTCTCGCCGCAATCCACCCTCACGCTTGTCTGTGTCCTGGTCACCATCCTGCTCGATATGCTCGGCTACGGCATCATCCTGCCGGTGCTGCCCGAACTCATCGGACAACTGACCGGCGGCAGCGTGGCGCAGGCCGCCGTGCTGGGTGGCTACCTGGTATTTGCCTACTCGCTGATGCAGTTCCTGTTCGGTCCCGCCCTCGGCAACCTCTCGGACCGGTTCGGACGTCGTCCGATCATCCTGATCGCCCTCGCCGGGCTCACCATCGACTACACGATCATGGGCTTCGCCAACTCGATCGTGCTGCTGTTCATCGGGCACACCATCGCCGGCATTTCCGGCGCTTCGGTTGCCACGGCGACGGCCTATATCGCCGACATCACCCCGCGCGAGAAGCGCGCGCACCGGTTCGGGCTGATCGGCGCGGCGATCGGTCTGGGATTCATCATCGGACCGGTCGTCGGCGGTCTCCTGGGGGAGATCGGCCCGCGCTGGCCGTTCTATGCCGCCGCCGCGCTGGCTGGCGCCAACCTGCTGTTCGGCTTCTTCGTGCTGCCCGAGAGCCTGGGGCTCGACAAGCGCCGGCCCTTCAACATCCGCCGCGCCAACCCGTTCGGCGTGCTGTGGAGCCTCAGCCGCAACCCGGTCGTGCTGTGGCTGCTGGCGGTTCTGGGCCTGTTCGTCCTCGCCAGCCAGTCCTTTCCGTCGGTGTGGAACTTCTTCACCATCGAGGTCCTGAGTTTCTCGTCCTCGCAGATCGGTATCGCGCTTGGCGCCTTCGGCGTCGGCTTCGCGATGAGCCAGGCGTTGCTGATCGGACCGGTGACGAAGCGGGTCGGTGAGTGGGCCACGGTGCTGCTCGGCATGCTGGCGGCGGCCATCGCGTTCACCGGCACCGCCTTCATCCACTCCGAGGTGCCGCTCTACGGCTTCCTCGTGTTCGGCTCGCTCGCCGGCCTGGCGGGGCCGGCCATCAACTCGTTGATGTCGCGCCAGGTCCCCGATGACGCTCAGGGGGAACTGCAGGGGGCGATCAATGCCACCAACTCGCTGGCCGCAATCCTCGGGCCGCTGCTGGCGACGCAGCTGTTCAGCAACTTCACCAAGGCAGCGCGAGACCAGATGGGCTACTTCCCCGGAGCCCCCTTCCTCGGCGCCGGCATCCTGGTGGTCGTGGCCGCCGCGCTGTTCATCTATACGGTGCGACGCTTCGATCTGATGCACCGTCCCCCGGTCGCCAAGAAGCCGCATATCCACGAGACGGCCCAGCCCGGACAGCAGATGACACCCCCGCACGACGAGAACGGCAACGGGTCGGCACCAGGCCTGCCGGGTCAGTGATCGGGGTCGCACCGGACCGATAACGGTCCGGTTCGGATCAGAAAGCCGGGTCCTCGCCGCCGACGCACCTCGCAATCCCGGCAACCCGGCATTAACCTTGAGTCATTCGGGGGCTGACCCCCAAATCGATACTTCGAGGGTTTTTCATGACACTGCTTCTGGGTGGTGCGCGGGCCTTGCTGGCCGCGCTCCCGATGGTCCTCTGCGCTTCAGCGGTACCTGCCGCCGACTTCAGCGGCACGATCGACGCGCCCGCGCTCGATTGGTCGGGGTTCTATGTCGGTGCCAATGCCGGTGGCGGCATGCTCTCTTCGACGACAACCGACTATCAGGCCTTCATCATGGGGGGCCCGGGCGGCGACTTCTCGCAGAGCGCCGAAGGGTACCTGATCGGCGGCACGGTCGGCCTCAACCTGCAGTCCGGAGCGGCGGTGTTCGGCGTGGAGGCCGATCTGCAGTGGTCCTCGCTTGCTGCCAACCGCTCGCTTGTCGCCGGAGCGATCGAGAACAATGCCAGCTGGAACTGGTTCGGTACGCTGCGCGCTCGCGGCGGCCTCGCCGTCGACCGGGCCTTCGGCTATGTCACCGCAGGCGTCGCAGCGGTCGATGCGCACTACTTCTACGGATGGCTGACACCGGTTTCCCCCGAGTATGACGTCGCGGTGGACAGCATCGAGTACGGCCTGACCGCGGGCGCCGGCGTCGAATATGCCGTTGCCGACAACCTGTCGCTCAAGCTCGACTATCTCTATGTCGGCCTGCCGACCAAACAGGTGGTCGAAGAGGGCGGCTTCGGCGACGAGTACGACTTCGACTTCGTTTCGTCCGCGCATATCGTGAGAGCCGGCCTGAACCTCAGGTTCCAGTAGCCACGCAGGAGAGGCTTCGCGAGGGCGGCGGCCACGCGGCGGTGGTGCCATCCTGCGCGGGCGGCGCTGCTGACGGCAACACGCCAGCTCTCGACCGGCAAGGGCAAGCCCCCTGCCGGTCGAGGCGTTCGGCCTGGTGTGGAGACGAGCCACCGGGCAGGGGACAAGTCCCGCGGGGTCAGGCCCTCGGTACGGCGATGTTGACCAGCCAGGTGACGCCGAAGCGATCGGTGAGCATGCCAAACTTGTCACCCCACGGGGCAAGTTCGAGGGGCGCAAGGACGGTGGCGCCATCGACGAGCCCGTTCCAGTAACCACTGAGTTCCGCATCGTCATCGCCCGAGAGCGATATCGAGACGTTGCCGCCCTCATTGAGAGGCATGGAACTGGGGGTATCCGACAGCATCAGCGTGAACCCCGCCGGCGCGTCGAGCTGCGCGTGCATGATCCAGTCCTCTTCGTCCGGGTTCTCCACGGACATGCCGAACCCGGCAAATGTGTCCATCTGCAGGCTTCCGCCCAGCACGGACTGGTAGAACTCGGCCGCGGCGCGGGCGCGGCCGCGGAAGTTGATGTAGGGATTGAGGCGGCTAGCCATGTTTTTCCTCCGACTTGACGGAGCACCGTACCAACAGAAACGGTGGCTGTGAAGAACAAAAAGAGAACGTCTACTGGCGGCCCTGCCGTGGGGCGGGGGCTGTTCTTGTCGCCGTCGGGTCGGTGGCATTGCCTTTCCGGCCCGTCGGGCGCTATTGGCAGCCGCGTCGCCGCGGACCTGGAGCTTGGCCTTGGACGAGAGTTTCGAGATCTTCCTCGTGGCCTCGCCCGGGCTGGAGGCGGCGCTGCTCAGCGAAGTGACGGAGCATGGCTTCGCCGGAGCACGGGCGGTGACTGGCGGAGTCACGCTGAACGGCGGCTGGCGGGACGTCTGGAGGGCAAATCTCGAGTTGCGGTGCGCCACGCGCGTGCTGGCTCGAGTCGCTTCGTTCCGGGCCATGCACCTTGCCCAGCTCGACAAGCGCGCCCGACGCGTGCCCTGGGGCGATCTCCTGCCCCCCGGGGTGCCGGTCGCGGTCGAGGCGGCGTGCCACCGCTCCAAGATCTACCACGCCGGCGCGGCGGCCGAGCGGGTCGCCACGGCCCTTGCGTCCGAACTCGGCACCCCGATCTCCGATACGGCCGAGATTCGCGTCATGCTGCGCATCGACGATGACCTTGCCACCATCAGCATCGACACTAGCGGGGAGCCTCTCCACAAGCGCGGCCACAAGGAGGCGGTGAACCGGGCGCCGATGCGGGAGACCATGGCTGCGGCGCTGCTGCGCACCTGCGGATATGACGGCAGGCAGACCGTGGTCGATCCAATGTGCGGTTCAGGCACGTTCGTGATCGAGGCGGCCGAGATCGCGATGGGATTGCGGCCCGGCCGTTCGCGGGATTTCGCCTTTCGGCATCTGCCCGGTTTCGATCGGGACGCCTGGGC
The DNA here is from genome assembly GCA_041916695.1 of Devosia sp. Lineage (GTDB taxonomy): Bacteria > Pseudomonadota > Alphaproteobacteria > Rhizobiales > Devosiaceae > Devosia_A. The sequence continues at coordinate 83,922 of JAYRZA010000016.1, forward strand.
GGCGATGCTCGCACCGCAGTCGGCGACACCGCCGCAGGTGCGCATGTTCGGGTCAGACCGGGATGCCGGCGCCGTAGCGATGGCCCGCGAGAATGCCGAGCGGGCAGGGGTGTCGGACGCAACCCGGTTCGAGATTGCGGACGTCGCCACCCTGGTGGCTCCGCCCGGCCCGCCGGGCCTCGTCATCGTCAATCCTCCCTACGGCAACAGGGTTGGAGACAAGCGGTCGCTGGCAGGGCTCTACCGCACGCTCGGCGAGCGTCTGCGAGGCGGCTTCGCCGGCTGGCGCGTAGGATTGGTCACCACCGACGGGGGACTGGCGCAGGCGACGGGCCTGCCATGGCTGCCACCGGGACCGCCTATCCTGCACGGCGGATTGCGCGTCAGGCTGTGGCAGAGCGGGCCGTTGCCCTGAGGGGCATTGAGCAGAACCGCGAACTGTGCCCTTTGTGACGCGACATCTTCAGGTTCCCCAATGCGTTCCGACAGTTCTTCGGTCCTGGGCCTTCCGGCCTTCCGGCACTTCCTCGCCTCCCGCGCACTGTCCTCGATGGCCTTTCAGGGGGCGTCGGTGGCGATCGGCTGGCTCGTCTACGATCGCACCCGCAATCCGTTCGATCTCGGGCTGATCGGACTGGCGCAGTTCGCGCCCATGCTGCTGCTGACCTTCCTCGTCGGACACGTGGCGGACCAGTTCGACCGGCGCCGGATAGCCCTCATCTGCCAAGGCGTGCAGGCGGCGACGATGGTCGTCCTCGTCGTCGGACTCTGGCAGGACTGGCTGCCAACCTGGGGGATATTCGTGGCGGTGACCGTGATGGGGGCGGCCGTGGCCTTCGAGCGGCCGACGATGGCGGCGCTGCTTCCCGGAATCGTCCCCCAGGAAAAGCTGCCGACGGCGATTGCGACATCGACCTCGGTCATGCAGACCGCCCTGATCATCGGGCCGTCGCTGGGGGGACTGCTTTACGGGTTTGGCTCGTTGACGCCATTCCTCGTCTCGGGCGCATTCTTCCTGGTGGCCGGCTACAACGTCGTCTCGATCCCCCGCCCGGCGATACCGCCCCGGCGCAGCCCGATGACGCTCGAGTCGGTGTTTGCCGGCGTGCGCTTCATCTGGAGCAAGCCGGTGATGCTCGGAACGCTGTCGCTCGACCTGTTTGCCGTGCTGCTCGGCGGCGCGACGGCCCTGCTGCCCGTCTATGCGCGCGACATCCTCGAGGCCGGCCCGGTGGCGCTCGGCATCCTCAGGACCTCTCCGGCGATCGGCGCGGTGGCGATGTCCCTGTTCCTGACGCGCTTTCCGCTCCGACGGGGTGTCGGCAAGAAGATGCTGTGGGCGGTGGCGGTATTTGGCGCCGCGACGATCGTCTTCGCCTTCTCGACCAGCGTCGTGCTGTCCGTCGCGATGCTCGTGGTGCTGGGGGCCGCCGACACGGTGAGCGTGGTGATCCGCTCCTCGCTTGTGCAGTTGCTCACACCCGACGACATGCGCGGTCGGGTCAATGCCGTGAACTCGCTGTTCATCGGGACATCGAACCAACTGGGCGAGTTCGAGTCGGGCGTGCTGGCCGGACTGATCGGACCCGTCGCGGCGGTGGCCTTCGGTGGCATCGGAACCATCGCCATCGTGCTGGCCTGGACCCGGCTGTTTCCAGCGTTGCGCAAGGTAGATACGCTGGCCGGATAGTCTCGTCGCCGGCGGTGGCCGCGAGGCCTGACAGGGAGGTGGGACCTATGGAGTTGAGCTTTGCCGCGCCCGTCATCTACTGGCGGGGACCGGCGCCGTTCTTCTACGCGCGACTGCCGGCGGACCCTGCCGAGGCGATCGCGCGCCTCAAGCGAACCGCCAGCTACGGGTGGGGCGCCATCCCCGTGACGGCGGCCATCGGCGGGATCAGTTTCACCACGTCCCTGTTTCCCAAGGACGGCACCTACCTGCTGCCGCTCAAGGACGCGGTCCGGCGGCGGCTCGGGGTGACGGTCGACGACGTCGTGGCAGTGGAGATGACGGTGGGGGCCCGCCTCGCGAACCCGCCCCCTGAGTTCCGGGAGCGGTTTCAATCCAATGACGACGCCAGGCGGAGAACGGATTTCGAAGCACCGGCCGAAAACCGCAACCGGCCCCGCCTTGTGATCGATCCGTGCGCGGAGGTATCCTGACCGCAACGCGCGGCACCAGAGGAAACCGGACATGAAGTACAAGGACATACTGGGCACGATCGGCAATACGCCGGTGGTGCGGATCAACAAGCTGGCGCCCAAGCACGTCAACCTTTACGTCAAGATCGAAGCGTTCAACCCCCTCGGCTCGGTCAAGGACCGGCTGGCCCTCGGGGTGATCGAAGCGGCCGAAACATCGGGGGCACTGAAGCCCGGCCAGACTGTCGTCGAGGCGACGAGCGGCAATACCGGCATCGGGCTCGCCATGGTGTGCGCGGCCAAGGGCTACCCGCTGGTGGTGACCATGGCCGAGAGCTTTTCGGTCGAGCGCCGCAAGCTGATGCGCTTTCTGGGTGCCAAGGTGGTGCTGACCCCGGCGGCCGAACGCGCCAACGGCATGGTGAAGAAGGCCGAGGAACTGGCGCTGAAGAACGGCTGGTTCCAGACCAGGCAGTTCGAGAACGAAGCCAATCCCGAGATGCACTCGCGCACGACGGCGCAGGAGATCCTGCGCGATTTCGGCGACGTGGCACTGGACTACTGGGTGACCGGGTTCGGCACCGGTGGCACGCTCACCGGCGTCGGCCGCGTGCTGCGCCGGGAGCGCCCGGCGACGAAGATCGTCGTCGCCGAGCCCGAAGGGGCCCCGATGCTGACCTCCGGAGAACCGCAGGCCCGCCGCGAGGACGGTGCCGCGACCGCCAGCCACCCGGCCTGGAAGCCGCATCCGTTCCAGGGCTGGAGCCCGGACTTCATTCCGCGCATCACCGGTGCGGCGGTGAACGAAAAGCTGTTCGACGAGGTGCTGACCATTGCCGGTCCCGACGCGATGAAGAGTTCGCTCGCCCTGGCGCAGAAGGAGGGCATCTTCGTCGGCATCACGGCGGGTGGCACCTTCGCGGCGGCCCTCAGGGTCGCCGAAGGCGCCCCGGCCGGGGCCAACATCCTGTGCATGCTTCCCGACACGGGCGAGCGCTATCTCTCGACACCGCTGTTCGCCGACGTGCCGGCGGACATGACCGAGGAAGAGGTGCAGATCTCGCTCTCGACGCCCGGGCAGCACCTGCCGCCCAAGCCCGCGGCCTGAGATCCGCGGCGGAGCCTATGCCGCTTCGCGCGGCATAGGTCCGACATAGCGCGACAGGGGCCGGATCAGCTTGCCGGTCAGGGCCTGTTCGCGGGCGTGGGCGATCCAGCCGCCGACACGACCCATGGCGAATACGGCCGTGAAGGCATCGCGCGGGAACCCCAGGGCCTCCAGAAGGAGCGCGGTGTAGAACTCGACATTGGTCGCCAGCGGCCGCTCCGGCTTGTGCAACCGCAGGGCCGCCAGCGCCGCGGATTCCACGCGCGTCGCCAGACCGGAACGCGTTGCGTCGGCATGACCAGACGAGCGCAGGGCGTCCAGGGCTCGCTGCAGGGCGTCGGCCCGCGGGTCGCGAACGCGATAGATGCGGTGGCCAAATCCCATCAGCCGCTCGCCACGGGCGAGTGCCGCCTCGATCCACCCGCCGGCCCGATCCGGCGCGCCGATGGAGTCGAGCATGTCGAGCACCGGGCCGGGCGCACCGCCATGGAGCGGGCCCTTCAGGGCGCCCATGGCGGCGAGCGTGGATGACAGCAATCCCGCCTGGGTCGAGGCGACGACGCGCGCCGCAAAGGTCGAAGCATTGAGGCCATGGTCGGCAACGGTGACCAGGTACGCATCGAGGCCGGCCGCCCGAGCGTCGGCAGGCGCGTCGCCCGTCAGCATGCGCAGGCTGTCGACGGCATGCGGCAGCCGGGGGTCCGGCGCGATGGCCGCAAGACCGTCACGCCGCCGCAGCACGGCCGGCAGATAGACCGCGGTCCCCGCCACGAGGTCGAGCGCCGCTGCAAGGCCGTTGTCGTCGGACTGCCGTGCCATCAGGGCGCGAACCGCGTCGAAAGGCGGCGCGCCCGCGACATCGGCAATCCGGTCGAATGCCCTGGCGCGGGCGGCGCCCAGCGCCGCTGCGAGCGCGTCCGGATCCGGCAGGTCATCGAAGAAGCCCTGCCACAGAAGGTGCAGCACGGCCTCGTAGCGCTGTCCCTGCAGCGCCTCCAGCGGCAGGCCGCGGATCACCAGCCGGCCGGCCAATCCGTCCACGTCGGACAACACCGTCTCTGCCGCAACGACACCTGCAAGACCACTGGACATTCTCGGTCACCTCGCTGTTTCCGCCAGAAGATAGATGCGCTAAGGTTGACGTCAATCTTGATCAATATGATCAACGTGAGGGCGAGATGTGGATGACCGCGCGCGAGGCGCTGCACCGGCTGGGGAGCAAGCCGCAGTCGCTCTACGCGAACGTCAGTCGCGGCCGTATCCGGGCGCGGCCCGATCCTGCCGACAGCCGGCGCAGCCTCTACAGCGCCGAGGATGTCGAGCGCCTGGCCCTGCGGTCGCGTGGACGCCGCAGTGCAACCGCGGTTGCGGCCAGCGCCATAGACTGGGGCGATCCGGTGCTGGCGTCGGCGATCTCGACGGTACGACGGGACCGGCTGTACTATCGGGGCCGCGATGCGGCGCACCTGGCCGAGACGGCAACGCTCGAGGCGGTGGCCGAACTGCTGTGGGACGGGGCGTGCAGCCTGTCGCGGCCGGAAGGGATGCCGAGAGCCGGTGGTCCCAAGCAGGCAGCCTGCTTCGCCCTCGCCCAGCGGGCCGCGACGGATGGCCCGAGCGACGCCCTGTCTCCCGAAGAACTGCGTCGCGACGCCGGTTCCATACTCGCCTCCGTGGCGACTGCCCTGCTGGGGGACGGAGAGGCCCCCCTTCACCTGCGCCTTGCAGACCGGCTCGGCTGTCGCGAGGCCGCCGATGCGCTGCGGCGCGCGCTGGTGCTGCTGGCCGATCACGAACTGAACGCATCGACCTTCGCGGTGCGTGTCACCGTATCGACCGGGGCTTCGCTGGCAGCGGGTGCTCTTTCGGGGCTAGCCGCGCTGGGGGGGCCGCGGCATGGCGAACTGTCCGCGGCGGTGGCCGTGCTGGCCGACGATGTCGGTGGCGCGTCCGATCCGCTCGCCGCCCTGCGGGACTGGCTGGGCGAGGGCCGCGGCGTTCCCGGCATCGGCCACCCGCTCTATCTGCGCGGGGATGTCCGTGCGCGGGCGCTGCAGGGCAGCTTCGAAATCCCCGTCGGCTTCCGGCGGCTGGCGGAAGCCGCCCTCGACCTTACAGCAGAGCGGCCCAATGTCGATTTTGCGCTGGCGGCGCTGTGCGCGGCTTTCAGGCTGCCGCGCTACGCCCCGTTCACGGTATTCGCACTCGGACGCACCGTGGGCTGGCTGGCGCATGCTATGGAGCAGGCGACCTCGGGGCAGTTGATCCGGCCGCGGGCGCGCTACGTAGGTCCGGAGCCCGGTCTGACTTGATGCAGTCGGACAACATTCGGGGATGGCCGGGTCGGATAACTGCCAAAACGGGCAGGTCGGCTTGCCCTTTACCCCCGAGAGCCTATTTAATTCGGGGAATCATGCTCGCCGCCCGGATGGGGGCCAGCCGGATTGCTACACGGATGCGTGCGGACCTTCCTCCCGTTCGGCGCACCCAGGAAAGGACCAGTTATGTCGGACGTTACCCAAGGCGGCGCCGGATTCGATCGCGATCGGGTTTACCCGGTGCTGCCGCTGCGTGATATCGTTGTGTTTCCCGGCATGATCGTGCCCCTGTTCGTGGGACGCGAGAAGTCGGTGAAGGCACTCGAAGAGGTCATGCGCGACGACAAGCACATTCTCGTCGTGACCCAGAAGAACGCCCAGGACGATGACCCCGCCCCCGAGGAGATCTACGCCACCGGCACCATCGCCTCGGTGCTGCAGCTGCTCAAGCTGCCCGACGGCACGGTCAAGGTGCTGGTAGAAGGGCTGCGCCGCGCCAAGATCGACAAATACCTGCAGACGGTCGACTATTTCGAGGCGGAAGCCACGGCTCTGCCCGAGCCCGAGGAAGACCCGACCGAGCTCGAGGCGCTGGCCCGCTCGACGCAGACGGAGTTCGAGAGCTACGTCAAGCTGAACAAGAAGATCTCGGCGGAGGTCGTCAACGCCGTCAGCCAGATCACCAACCACTCCAAGCTCGCCGACACGGTGGCCAGCCACCTGGTCATCAAGATCGAGCAGAAGGAAGACCTCCTGGGCACGGTCTCGGTGGCGGAACGGCTGCAGAAGATCCTCGGCCTGATGGAAGGCGAGATCGGCGTGCTGCAGGTGGAAAAGCGCATCCGCTCCCGCGTCAAGCGGCAGATGGAGAAGACGCAGCGCGAGTACTACCTCAACGAGCAGATGAAGGCGATCCAGCGCGAGCTGGGCGACGGCGAGGAAGGCAGCAACGAGCTGACCGAGCTCGAAGACAAGATCAAGAAGACCAAGCTTTCCAAGGAAGCCCGGACCAAGGCCGAGGCGGAGCTGAAGAAGCTCAAGACGATGAGCCCGATGTCGGCGGAAGCGACGGTCGTGCGCAACTACCTCGATTGGCTGCTGACGCTGCCCTGGGGCAAGAAGAGCAAGGTCAAGCGCGACCTGGTGTTCGCCGAAAAGGTGCTGGACGAGGATCACTACGGCCTCGAGAAGGTCAAGGAGCGCATCCTCGAGTACCTGGCGGTGCAGAGCCGCACCGGCAAGCTGAAGGGGCCGATCCTCTGCCTCGTCGGCCCTCCGGGCGTCGGCAAGACCTCGCTCGGCAAGTCGATCGCCAAGGCGACCGGGCGCGAGTTCGTGCGCATGGCGCTGGGCGGGGTGCGGGACGAGGCCGAAATCCGCGGCCATCGCCGGACCTATATCGGCTCGATGCCGGGCAAGGTGATCCAGTCGCTCAAGAAGGCCGGGAAGAGCAATCCGCTGTTCCTGCTCGACGAGATCGACAAGATGGGCCAGGACTTCCGGGGCGATCCCAGTTCGGCGCTGCTCGAAGTGCTCGATCCCGAGCAGAACCACACCTTCGCGGACCACTATCTCGAGGTCGACTACGACCTGAGCGACGTGATGTTCGTGACGACCTCGAACACGCTCAACATCCCGGGCCCGCTGATGGACCGGATGGAGATCATCCGGCTGTCGGGCTACACCGAGGACGAGAAGTTCGAGATCGCCCGGCGCCACCTCATCCCGGAGACGCTGAAGGAGAACGGGCTGCAGCCCAAGGAGTTCATCATCGGCGATGCCGAGCTGATGGCGGTGATCCGCGACTACACGCGGGAAGCCGGCGTGCGCAACCTGAAGCGCGAGATCTCCAAGCTGATGCGCAAGGCGGTGCGGGACATCATGACCAAGAAGGTCCTGAAGGTCACCGTCACGCCGGCGCTGCTCGAGGAGTACCTCGGCCCGGCCTTCTTCCGGAACGACAAGATCGATGCCGAGCCGCAGGTCGGCGCGGTCACCGGGCTGGCCTGGACCTCGGTGGGCGGCGAGATCCTCACCATCGAAGGGGTGATGACGCACGGCAAGGGCCGCATGACGGTGACCGGCAACCTCAAGGAGGTGATGAAGGAATCCATCACCGCCGCCTCGGGCTACGTGCGGTCGCGTTCGGTCGAGCTCGGCATCAAGCCGCCGCTGTTCGACAGCCGGGACATCCACCTGCACGTGCCGGAGGGCGCGACGCCCAAGGACGGACCGTCCGCCGGCATTGCCATGGCGACCGCCATCGTCTCGCTGATGACCGGCATTCCGGTCCGGCACGACGTGGCGATGACCGGCGAGGTGACGCTCAGGGGCAGGGTGCTGCCGATCGGGGGGCTGAAGGAGAAGCTGCTCGCGGCGCTGCGGTCGGGGATCAAGACCGTCCTCATTCCCGAGGAGAACACGCGCGATCTCAAGGAGATCCCGGAGAACGTGACCAAGGGCGTCGAGATCATCCCGGTCAGCCGGATGGACGAGGTGCTGAGCCGCGCCCTGATCCGCCAACCCGAGCCGATCGAATGGAAGTTCGATGAGGACAAGCCGACGGTGGTGCCGGCGATCGAGCCGGTGACCGAAGCGGACGAGGCAACGAGCGGCCTGCCGCACTGAGCCAACAGCAGCATAACGACGTCGACGGCGCCCCTTGCGGGCGCCGTTTTCGTTTGCGCTGCGGTTGGGGTGCGGGGGAAAGGTCTCTCGCCGTCTCGCGCCACAATTCTCTTCGGGCAAGAGATTGAAAGATAAAGGGTTCTGCCCATGTCCGCCACATTCTGGTCACGATGCTGAACGGAGTTATCCCCGTTGGGCAGGGGTGACCGGCGGGCTGCCGGGAGTTGCTCCCCGGGGGGGACCAGGGGATGGCGCCCGCTTCACGCAGGGGAGCGGCCGGTCGCCGCCCCGGCTGGGCGACAGGACGGAGACCCGCAGGTCGCCAGGCCGGATCCGGCCGTCGCAAATCCGTCACCCAAGCCGTCTATGCAGCGGCCTGCCGGGAAGCGGGGCGGGGACATGGACGACAGGGTAGCGCGGGGGCAGACCGATCCGGACGGCGACGTCTGCCTGGCGAATGCGCGGGTGGTGCTGCCCGACGGGGTCGACACCGGAGACCTCCACCTGCGCCAGGGCCGGATCGCCGCGCTGGGCTCCGGCGGCAGCAGCCTCGACATGGACGGCGACTACCTGATCCCGGGTCTGGTCGACCTGCACACGGACAATATCGAGCACCATTTCCACCCGCGCCCGGGCGTTCGCTGGCCGTCGGCCATCGGCGCTGCGATGGCGCATGACTGGCAGATGCTGGGCAGCGGCATCACCACGGTGCTCGACTCGCTGTCGATCGGCGACTACGACACCGCCGGGGCGCGCACGGCGATGCTCAACGCTGCCATCGGCGGCATCGACGCGGCGCGCGCGGCAGGACTGCTGAAGGCCGAGCACTTCTTCCACTTCCGCTGCGAACTCTCCGATCCCGGCCTGCTGCCGATCATCCGCTCGCATGTCGACAACCCGCACCTGCGGCTGCTGTCGCTGATGGACCACACGCCGGGCCAGCGGCAGTGGCACGACATCGCGCTGTACCGTGCGTTCCGGCGCAAGAAGAACAATCAGGTCTGGACCGATTCCGAATTCGCCATCTACCTCTCCGAGCGGCAGGCCGACCAGGCGAAGCACGTCCCCGAGGCGCGGGCCTTCGTGGTCGACGCCGCGCGGGCGCGCGGCCTCCATCTCGCCAGCCACGACGACACCAGCCTGGCCGACGTCGAGCAGTCCGCCGCCGACGGCATCGGCCTTGCGGAGTTTCCCACGACGCTGGCCGCGGCGCGCCGGGCCCGGGAACTGGGGCAGCACGTCGCCATGGGCTCCCCGAACGTGGTGCTCGGCGGGTCGCATTCCGGCAATGTGGGTGCGCTGGACCTGGCCCGGGCCGGCCTGCTCGACGTGCTGACATCCGACTATGTGCCGGCAAGCCTGCTGCAGGCGGCCTTCATGCTGGCCGAGGTCAGCGGCGACCTGCCGGGCGCGGTCGGGACGGTGACGGCGGTCCCCGCAGCGATCGCCGGGCTCCGCGACAGGGGCCGGATCGAACCCGGCCTGCGGGCCGACCTGCTCCGCGTCCGCTTGGTCGACGGCATGCCGGTCATCCGCGGCATCTGGGTGGGCGGCCGGCGCTACCTCTAGCACCCGCGTCCGGCCTCGGTCGGACGCCGCGCCCGGCATGTGCCGCCGACGGTTTGCGGGCCGGGATAACGCCGTTGTCGCTACCCAAGCGACTGGCCCATTGCTAGACCTTGAGGACAGCCGATTCGCCGCGATCCGGGGGCAAGCTCAAGGCATGGCACCATTGCCGCTCGACGAGGACAACTACCCGACGCCGCTCCTCGACCGACCGCGCGGCACATCCGGCATATGGCGCGTCGTGGCGCTGGCCGGCTTCTTCATCCTGGTGGCGGTGCTGGTGTCCTTCTTCGGCGATCTCATTCCGGCCGACCTGGTCATCATCTTCCTCGGCCTGCTGGCGGTCATCGGCGTGTTCAGCCTGTTCGGCATGGCGGCGGGGCTGGTCCGCTTCGGGGCCGGAGAGGACGGCAGTTCGCTGCCGCGGGCCATCGTCGACAGCCTGCCGTCGGGCGCCCTGGTGACCGACCGGGACGGCAAGATCTCGTACGTCAACGCCCATTACGGCGAGTTTCCGGGGGGCATGAGCGACGGCGTGCCGGTCTCGGTGCCGCGGCTGTTTGCCGGCCAGCCGGAGGCCGCGGAAGCCATCTACCGCCTGGCGCGGGCCGCCCGCGACGGCAGGCCGGCCAGCGAGGACGTGCGCATCGTCGGCGGCCTGGGTGGCTCGCTCGGCGGCTCGTCCAAGCCGTTCTGGTACCGCATCGGCGTGCGCGCCCTGCCGGAGCTCGACGCCAAGGGCAAGCCGCTGGTGCTGTGGAGCGTCGAGGACATCACCCGCGACCGCGAGCGGCAGGACAACGCCTTCCTCGAGCTGCAGCGCGCCATCGACTACCTGGACCACGCCCCCGCGGGGTTCTTCTCGGCCGACGCCGAGGGGCGCATCCAGTACCTCAACTCGACGCTGGCCGACTGGCTGGGCTACGACCTGGCCGAGTTCGAGGCGGATGCCATCCGCCTCGACGACATCGTGCGCGGCGACGGGGCGAGCCTGCTGATGCGGGGCCGGTCGGACGGTGAAATCCGGACCGAGATCATCGACATCGACCTGGTGCGCCGCAACGGAACCAGCTTTCCGGTACGGCTCATGCATCGGGCCGCCCGCCTCGCCGACGGAGAACTGGGGGAGACCCGCACACTCGTCCTCGACCGGCGCCACGGCGCCGACAAGGAGGAGGCCCTCAGAGCCTCGGAGGTCCGCTTCTCGCGGTTCTTCAACGATACCCCGTTCGCCATCGCGACGCTGGACAGCACCGGGCGGATCATCCGCACCAACGCGCCGTTCAGCCGCATCTTCGGCTGGTCCGGCGGCGAGCAGAGCATCGACATGCAGCCGATGGAGGAACTGATCTCCGAGGGCAGCCGGGAGGCGCTGGCGCGGGCCATCGTTGCCGCGGTGAACGAGAAGTCCGAGATCGAGCCGATCGATGCCGGGCTGGCGCGCGGTGGCGATCATGCGGTTCGCCTCTACGTTTCCGGCTCCGAAGAGGTGGCCGGCTCATCCGAAAGGGTGAATGTCTACGCCCTCGACATGACCGAGCAGCGCAAGCTGGAGGCGCAGTTCGCGCAGGGCCAGAAGATGCAGGCCGTCGGGCAACTGGCGGGCGGGGTGGCGCACGACTTCAACAACGTGCTGACGGCCATCATCGGCTTTGCCGACCTGCTGCTGCTCAAGCACAAGCCGGGCGACCCCTCGTTCGCCGACCTGATGTCGATCAAGAACAGCGCCAATCGCGCCGCCGGACTGACGCGCCAACTGCTGGCCTTCTCGCGCCGGCAGACGCTGCGGCCGCAGGTGCTCGAAATCCCCGGCCACATCGACGACCTGACCGTCCTGCTGAAGCGCCTGATCGGCGAGCAGATCACGCTCGGGGTCGAGCACGACTCGCCGGTCTGGCCGGTCAAGGCGGACCTGGTGCAGCTCGAGCAGGTGGTGGTCAACCTCGTCGTCAACGCCCGCGACGCCATGCCCAACGGCGGCACGATCACCCTGCGGACGCGCAATGTCACCGAGGCGGAGTCCGGCGGCTTCAGCTATACGGGGATGCCGGCCGCCGACTACGTGCTGATCGAAGTGGAGGACACCGGCACCGGCATGCCGCCGGAAATCCTCGAGAAGATCTTCGAGCCGTTCTTTTCCACCAAGGAACTCGGCAAGGGGACCGGCCTGGGGCTCTCCACGGTCTACGGCATCATCAAGCAGACCGGCGGCTTCATCTACCCCGTCTCGGTGGTCGGCAAGGGCACCATCTTCCGCATCTTCCTGCCCCGGCATGTCCCGGTCGAGAACGAGGCGCCGGTCAGGCAGGTCGCCGCCGCCGTCAAGGACCTGACCGGGCACGAGCGCATCCTGATCGTCGAGGACGAAGACAGCGTCCGGGCGTTCTCGGCCCGGGCCCTCAGGGCAACCGGCTACGAGGTGTTCGAGGCGGATTCCGGCGACGCGGCGCTGGATGTGCTCGACGAGCTCGACTACAGGATCGACCTGATGATCTCCGACGTGGTCATGCCGGAGATGGACGGTCCGACGCTGCTCACCAAGGTGCGCGAGCGCATGCCGTCGCTCAAGGTGATCTTCGTATCCGGCTATGCGGAAGAGAGCGTCCGGCAGGATATCGCCGACAACAAGAGCGTCGAATTCCTGCCCAAGCCCTATTCGCTGGACCAGATCAACTCGAAGGTGAAGGACGTGCTGGGCAAGGTCGGCAAGGACGCCGAGTAGACCGGGCCGGCGGCCTGTGGCGTTTCGTCCGGCATGCGCCTATATCGCTGGCATGGACACAGGCCTTTCCAAGCTCGACCAGTTTCTCGGAGCGCTCGACGCATCTGTCGCCGACGGCAGCTTCGTGCGGCTGGCTCTGCGGCAGCCCTTCGGCGCCGACGCGACGCTCAAGGGCATCGACATAAGGCCGGTGACGATCCGGGGCGAGCTCAAGCTCAGCTTCACCGCTCACCACCAGACCCGCGACCTGGTGCAGAATCATCCGCCGGCGGGGGCGATGGGGCAGTTGCGGAAGCTCCTCGGCAGCGATTTCCACCAGGCGTTCCTGTTCACCACCGGGTTCGACCTGCAGTTCGACAGCCAGGGCAAGACGCCGCGGCTGAAGCAGCTGCCGCCCACCAGCAAGGCGCCGGCGACGCTGCAGCACGACCGGGCCAAGGCCCGCCCCATCGCCGCCGCGGGCAAGGCCTACCTGCGGGAACTCGGGATCACCGATGCGGACGGCAAGGTCACCAAGTCGGGCGGCGACAAGTACCGGCAGATCAACCGCTATGTCGAAATCCTGGCGCCGCTGCTCGAGGCGATCCCGGCCGATCGCCTGCGCCGCATCCTCGACATGGGGGCGGGCAAGGGCTACCTGACCTTCGCGGTGGCGGACTATGTCGCCAACGCGCTGGGGCGCGAGACCGAGGTGGTCGGCGTCGAACATCGCCGGGACCTGGTCGAGCTGTGCAACGGCATCGCCCGGCAGTCCGGCCTCGAGCACCTCAGCTTCGCCGCCGGATCGATCGGCGACTTCGACGCGACCGGCGCCGACGTGCTGATCGCGCTGCATGCCTGCGACACCGCCACCGACGACGCCATCGCCAAGGGGATCGCGGCAGAGGCACGGCTGATCGTGGTGGCACCGTGCTGTCACAAGCAGATCCGGCGGGAGATGGAAACGGCCAACCGCGCCACCGACCTCGATTTCGTCACCCGCCACGGCATCTTCATGGAACGGCAGGCCGAGATGGTCACCGATGCGATGCGCGCCATGATCCTCGAGTATTTCGGCTATGCGACCAAGGTGTTCGAGTTCGTTTCCGACGTGCACACGCCCAAGAACGTGCTGATCGTGGCCGAACGGAGCCGCAGGGGCAGGGACCCGGCCCAGCTCGACAGGCTCAGGGCCGCCAAGGACTTCTTCGGCATCCGCCGGCACTACCTCGAGACGGCGACGGGGCTCTCCTCCGTCTCCGCCTGATGGAGGGGGCCGACGAGGGCGAGCCCGGAACCGGACGCTAGGCCGTCCTGCCGTTCGGCAGGGGCGTGCCCGGCGCCACGAGGCGCTGATCGACCAGCGCATCCCAGAAGCCGGACGGAATCGGCGTGTGCCACCAGCCCAGGATGCCGTCGAGCTCGGCGGGCGATTTCGGGCCGGTCAGCACCGACACGACGGTGGGATGGGCCACCCCGAACTGCAGCGCCGCTGCGCCGAGCGGGATGCCGAACGCATCGGCCACGGCCCTGAGCGCGCCGACCTTTTCGGCGATGTGGGGCGGCGCCTTCTGGTAGGCGCCGTTCGACGGCCCCCAGATGTCGGTACCGGCGAGGACGCCGGCGGCAAAGGGGCCCGCCGCGATGACCGAGGTGCCCGCCCTGGCCGCCTCGGGGAACAGCCGCTCGAGCGGGGTCTGCTCGATCAGGTTGTAGCGGTTGGCGACGAGGAACACGTCCCAGTCGCCGATGCCGAGGGCATCGAGCAGCACCGGGACTTCGTTGACGCCGAAGCCGATGGCCCGGACGTCGCCGTTGCGGCGCAGCTCGTCGAGGGCGCGGTAGCCGCCCGAACTGAGATCGGCCCAGTGCTTCCTGTTGCCCTCCTCGCCGTGGCTCTGCACGCCGATATCATGGACCAGGAGGATCTCCACGTGGCCGAGGCCCATGCGCTGCAGGCTATCCTCGTAGGAGCGCATGATCGCGTCGTAGCTGTAGTCGTAGGCGATCTCGAACGGGAAGGGATAGGTCCAGCTGCGCGGCACGGTGCGCTGTGCCTCGGAGCGGACGGGACGCAGCAGCCGCCCAACCTTGGTGGAGATGACCACGCCGTCATGGCGGTAGCGCAGCGCATCGCCCATGAGGTGTTCGGCGCGCCCGTCGCCATAGTGCGGCGCCGTGTCGTAGTAGCCGATGCCGGCATCGAGGGCGCGGCTGACCACGGCCCGTGCCTGCTCGTCGGGCACCTCGTTGCCGAACATGCCCGAGAGCGTCGCGCCGCCCAGCCCGAGCTCGCTCAGCTCGAGGTTCGTGCGACCGACCCGACGCGTGTTGAATCCCCTGGCGCTCATGGCCTCTGCTCCTTCGGCTGTGCACGGCGGCGGACACTGACATGTCAGTGCGAGGAGGTAAACCCGTCGAAGGGTCTATCGATCGAGGGGCCGGCCCCGCGGGGATCATCCCGGAGCCGGCCCGCGGGTCAGAGCTGTCGGACGGCGAACGGCTGCTCCGCATCCCAGGCGACGGCATTGCGGAGCGGCAGCCCGAACTGGCTCTCCTCGATCTCGAAGACGTCGCCGGGCTCGGTCTTGATGCCATCGGCAAAGCTCAGGGTGGCGGTGCCGAACATGTGCACGTGCACATCGCCCGGCTGCCGGAACAGCCCGTACTTGAAGTGGTGGTGCTCGAGGTTGGCGATGGTGTGGCTCATGTTGTCCTCGCCGGAGAGGAACGGCTTCTCCCACAGCACCCTGCCGCCGCGCAGGATGCGCGACATGCCCGAGACGTGGCGCGGCAGCGCCCCGACCCGGAGTTCGGGGCCGAACGAGCAGAAGCGCAGCTTGGAATGGGCCAGGTACAGGTAGTTCACCCGCTCGGTGACGTGATCCGAGAACTCGTTGCCGAGGGCGAATCCGAGCCGCAGCGGCGTGCCGTCGTCGCCGATCACGTAGATGCCGGCGATCTCGGGCTCCTCGCCGGCATCGCGCGCGAAGGCGGGGGAGGGGATCGGCTTGCCCGGGGCCGCGACGGCGTAGCCATTGCCCTTGTAGAACCACTCGGGCTGCACGCCGACCTCGCCGGGCGCCGGCTTGCCGCCCTCGAGCCCCATGCGGAACATCTTCATCGAATCGGTGAGCGGCGCCTCCGCCGCCTGCTGGTTCGACTTGTGCATGGCATCGCGGGTGGACGCCGAGCCCAGGTGGGTCAGCCCGGTGCCGGTGACATGCAGGTGCGCGACGTCGGGATGGTCGATCGGGGCGTGCAGGCGGCCCTCGGCGGCCAGCGCGGCCTTGTCGACGGTGGCGCCCAGCCCCTTCTCGATCACCACCGCCCGCAGGTCGAGCCCGCGGCGTCCGGCCTCGAGCGCCAGCTGGTAGACGCTGGTGGTGCCGTTGACGAGGCTGGTGACGCCGCCCTCGGTCGCGGCGACGGCGCGGCCGCCATTGTCGGTGGCGAACTGGATCAAGTGCATCGAAAACTCCCTCCCTCGGATGGCCGCCCTAGTAGCGCGCCGCGCCGGGCTTTGCATCAGGAAACTGGATAGGGATCATGATCCGGCGGGGCCGGGCGCGGCGGCGATTCTTGCCGCGACCGGACCGATGTTCCACTTTTGTACTTGACGATCCGGCAACAAAATGAGAACAAATAAGGCACACTCAGTGGACGGATTGGCGGTTTGCGCGAGGCAGACCGAAATGGAATAAGGGAGACCGGGTATGGCTGCTGTGGCGCCCCTGCGGGTGATTGAGGGATCGATGGACAAGGACAAGGCGCTGGCGGCGGCTCTGAGCCAGATCGAGCGCAGCTTCGGCAAGGGCACGGTGATGCGCTTCGGCGAGGGCGCCATCGCGCAGGTCGAGGCGATTTCGACCGGATCGCTCGGGCTCGACATCGCGCTGGGCATCGGCGGCCTGCCGCGCGGCCGCATCATCGAGGTGTTCGGGCCGGAAAGCTCCGGCAAGACGACGCTGGCGCTGCATGTGGTGGCCGAGGCGCAGAAGAATGGCGGCATTGCCGCCTTCGTCGACGCCGAGCACGCGCTCGATCCGATCTATGCCCGCAAGCTCGGGGTCAAGGTCGACGAGCTGCTGATCTCGCAGCCCGATACCGGCGAGCAGGCGCTCGAGATTGCCGACACGCTGGTGCGCTCCGGTGCCATCGACGTGCTGGTGGTCGATTCGGTGGCGGCGCTGACGCCCAAGGCCGAACTCGAAGGGGAAATGGGCGACGCGATGCCGGGCCTGCAGGCCCGCCTGATGAGCCAGGCGATGCGCAAGCTCACCGGCTCGATCTCGAAATCGAAGGCCATGGTGATCTTCATCAACCAGATCCGCATGAAGATCGGCGTGATGTACGGCTCGCCCGAGACCACCACCGGCGGCAACGCGCTGAAGTTCTACTCGTCGGTGCGCCTCGACATCCGCCGCATCGGCGCGATCAAGGAGCGCGAGGAGGTCATCGGCAACCAGACGCGCGTCAAGGTGGTCAAGAACAAGCTGGCGCCGCCGTTCCGGCAGGTCGAGTTCGACATCATGTATGGCGAGGGCATCTCCAAGACCGGCGAGTTGCTGGACCTGGGCGTCAAGTCGGGCATCGTCGAGAAGTCGGGCGCGTGGTTCTCCTTCGACAGCCAGCGGCTCGGGCAGGGGCGCGAGAATTCCCGGCAGTTCCTCAAGGACAACCCGCAGATCGCGGACCAGATCGAGCGCGGCGTGCGCGAGAGCTCGGGGGTGCTGTCCGAGGCGCTGCTGTCCGGCCCGGAGGGCGATGAAGGAGACGAAGGGGAGCCGTGAGCGCACGGCCACCGGATGAGAGGAAGGGCGCCGGAGCGCCCGTCTCGGCGGGCGGCGTGATCGGCCCGGTCGCCGTGGCCGGATCGGAGCGGGGGTGCACCGGTGCGCAGGCGGGCCCCCGCCACCGGCCGGCGCCGGTTTCCGTCGCTGACCGGCACATGGTCCGCGGGCCATCGAACTGCCTGCCGCCGCGTCGCCGGACGCGCCTCGGCGCTACGTGAGCCGGAGTTTGCGACGGCCGGGCGGGTCGGGGCGGACGGCTCGTGGCGAGGCGCCGGACGGGGAATGGTGTCGGGGGCCATTGCGGATGTCCATGCCGACGCACTAGAAGCCGGGTGCAACGAGGAGGCTTCGGCCGTGCCGCAGTTCCTGTCCGATGGCATCGCCATTGCCTACGATGTTCATGGCGAGGGTCCGCCGATCCTGTTGATCCACGGCTTCGGCTCGTCGGGCAAGGTCAACTGGCTGGATACCGGCTGGGTCGATACCCTGACCGGGGCGGGATACCGCGCTATCACCATCGACAATCGCGGACACGGCGCTTCCCGCAAGCTCTACGACGCCCGGCTCTACTTCGCCCACGACATGGCGGAAGATGCGAGGCGGCTGCTCGATCACCTCGGCATCTTGCGCTGCCCGGTGATCGGCTATTCGATGGGGGCGCGGATCGCCGCCTTCCTGGCATTGGTCCACCCCGATCGCGTGACGGCGCTGGTGCTCGGGGGGATGGGGATGAACCTGGTGTCGGGGCTGGCCGACAGCGAGGAGATCATAGAGGCGCTCACAGCGGAGTCGCTCGACCTGGTGGTCGGGCGGACCGGTCGCCAGTTCCGGATCTTTGCCGACCACAACAAGGCCGACCGAGCGGCGCTGGCCGCCTGCATGGTCAACTCGCGCGAACCGATGGACGGCGCCTCGGTGCGGCGCATCGGCGCCCGGACCCTGGTGGCCGTCGGCAGCGAAGACGACATGGCCGGCTCGGCGGAGGCGCTGGCGAGCCTGCTGCCGCACGGGGAAGCCTTCACCATCCCGCGGCGCGATCACCTGCGCGCGACGGGCGACAAGGCGTTCAAGGCGGCGGTACTGGATTTCCTCGGCCGCCAGCTTCCGGCCTGACGGCCCAGCCTCGCAGGGATGGCATCGAGGTTGTGGTCCGCTTCGAGCCCTCCCCACCCACGGGGTCACCCCGGCGTGGGCCGGGGCCCAGCTCGGGATGCCGACCCGCCGGCCGCGTGCCGAAACCACTGGGTCCCGGCCTGCGCCGGGATGACAGCGAGGTTGTGGCCCGCTCCGACCCCTCCCCAGCCACGGGGTCCCCCCGGCGG
>JAYRZA010000017.1:0-102483 GCA_041916695.1 Devosia sp.
GTGCAGCTGTCGACCGCGCCGGTCTACCTGGGCGGTGCGCTGCAGCCGCGGCCGATCACGCTGCGCGTCTACGCGGCACGCACCAGGGACGGCTGGACCATCATGCCGGGCGGCTTCGCCCGCGTCGGCTCGACGCCGGACACCGCCGCCATCGCCATGCAGCGCGGCGGTCAGGCGGCCGACGTATGGGTGGTCAGCGGCAAGCCGGTCGAGCGCGTCTCGCTGCTGCCGCAGGCCGGCGAGAAGCTGGTGCGCGTCTCCGCCGGGAGCCTGCCCAGCCGGGCCGCCGACAACCTGATCTGGCTCGGGCGCTATGCCGAGCGCTGCGAGGCGACGGTGCGCATCCTGCGCGCCTATAATGCGCGGCTGGCGGAGAGCTCCAATCCGGGCCACGCGCTGCTCAAGGATACGCGCACCTACCTGGGCAATCTCGGGGTCGACGCCACCCGGGCGCTGCCGCCGGGGTTGCTGGCCGCCATCGACAGCGCGGCCAACAGCGCCGGCCAGATCCGCGACCGGTTTTCGCCCGATGGCTGGCTGGCGCTCGCCGACCTGCGCAAGACGGCACGCAACTTCGCCCAGCGGGTGGAGCCCGGCGACGATGCGACCCGGGCCATGACGGTGCTGCTGCGCAAGCTCGCCGGCTTCTCGGGCCTCGTCCACGAGAACATGTACCGCTTCGCCGGCTGGCGTTTCCTCGAGATCGGCCGACGGCTGGAGCGCGCCATCCAGATCGCCGGCATCGTCGGCTGGTGCACGCGCAAGGGCGCGCCCGAGGGTACGCTCGACATGCTGCTCGAGATCGGCGACAGCGTGATGACGCACCGTCGACGCTATGCGGTCAGTGCCGGCGTCAACTCCTATGTCGACCTGCTGGTGCTCGATCCGCTCAACCCGCGCTCGGTGGCCTTCCAGATCGCCGAGCTGCGCAGCCAGATCGAGCGGCTGCCCGGCGGCATCGAGGAGGGGCACCTCTCGCTCGCCGCCAAGGCCGCGCTGGCGCTGCACACCGACCTCAGGATCACCGAACCCGAGGACATGACGACCGCCAAGCTCAATCGCCTTGCGGCCGATATCGGCCGGCTCGCCGGCCTCATCGCCGACGCCTACTTCGTTTAGGGGGCAGGATGCTCTACGACGTCCGGCTGGAGCTGCACTACGACTACGTCGCTTCGGTGCACGGCGACCGGCACCTGGTGCGGGTGACGCCGGTGTCGATCCCCGGTGTGCAGCGCGTCATCGCCGCGGCGCTGTCGTTCTCGCCGCGCCCGGAGCAGGAGACGACCTTCACCGATTTCTTCGGCAACACCGTCACGACGATCGCCTACTCGGGCTACCACGACCATCTCGACGTGAAGCTGTCGGCGCGGGTCCAGGTGGAGGAACAGCCGCCGGCGGCCGACCTGTCGCCGACCCTGCCGCGACTGGCCGAGGAGGTTGCCGCGCTGTGGTCGCTGGCCGCCGACTCCCCGCACCACTTCCTCGCGGCCTCGCCGCGCGTGCCGCTCGACCGCGCCATCACCGGCTACGCCCGCGACGTCGCCGGCCGGGCCGGCTCGGTCCAGGCCGCGGCGATGGGACTGTGCCTCGCCATCCACCGCGACTTCAAGTACGACAAGGACGCCACCAAGGTCGATACCGGGCCCTCCGAGGCCTTCGCCCTCAGACGCGGCGTCTGCCAGGACTTCGCCCATGTGATGATCGCCGGCCTGCGCGGCATCGGCATCCCCGCCGGCTATGTGTCCGGCTTCCTCAGGACCATCCCGCCCAAGGGCAAGCCACGCCTCGCCGGCGCCGACGCCATGCATGCCTGGGTGCGGGTCTGGTGCGGGCCGCACGCCGGATGGCTGGAGTTCGACCCCACCAACGCGATGCCGGCCGGCGTCGACCACATCACCATCGGATACGGCCGCGACTATTCCGACGTCTCCCCGATCGTGGGGGTGCTGCGCACCAGCGGCGGCCACCACGCCAAGCAGTCGGTCGACGTGATCCGCGTCGAGTAGCCCCCCGCCGTCCGCCTTCCGGAACCAATCGCCCCGCCATCCGTTGTCGTGGCCAGAGGCGCCATGCCGGCGCGCACCGGGTCGTGGACTCGGCATACGGAAGGGACCAGAGCGATGACACCGACAGAAATCGCCAGACTGGAACACGCCGGACGCATGGCTCTGGCCTGGGCGCCCGAACGCGATGACGGCCATCCCCGCTTCGCCCCGGTCCTAGCCGCGGCCGGCTCGGCGGCCGGTATCCTTGCCGTCGCCGTCTCCATCCTGCTGAACCTGCCCTAGTGCGGGACGCCGCGCTCAATCCCAGGAGTCCGCCATGACGCTCGGCACCATCCTCATCATCCTGCTGATCCTGCTTGCGATCGGCGCGATACCCGCCTGGCCCTATTCCCGTGCCTGGGGAGCCTATCCCTCCGGCATCCTCGGCGTCGTGCTCGTGATCGTCATCATCCTTGTGCTGATGAGGGTCTTCTGAGCCCCCGCGAGCCCAAGGTCGCCCCCCTTCCGGCTCGCCCCTGCCCCCCGGTTTGCCCCCGAACCGGGGGGCTTTCGTTTTGATCCAGCGCAATCCGCGGGGGCCGTCTCCGCCTAGACTGGAACCATATTCGGCACGACACGTTGATGATCGATCAGAGCAACAGGAGCGCCCAAATGGCTGCCAATACTGACATTTCTCCCGCTAACCGTGCCGCAAACGAGACCGGACGGCCGTCGCGATCCACCGCGGAGACGAACCGCGAGGACGAACTGGCCGAACAGATCAAGCAGTTGCAGACCGATCTCAAGTCGATCGCTGCAACCCTGGCGACGCTGGCCGAGGACAAGGTCAACGCGGCGCAGTCGATCGCCAAGCGCGAGGTCAAGCAGCTGGCCAAGTCCGGCAAGCACGCCGTCGACGAGGTGCAGGACGAGTTCGGCGAACTCGAAAAGCAGCTCAAGGACACCATCCGGGAGAAACCTTTGACCGCGGTGGCCGGCGCCATCGCACTGGGTTTCCTGCTCGCCGTCGTCTCGAGGTAGGGGGCATGCAGTTCCTGTCGCCGATCGCCGCCCTGCTCGGTATCGAGCTCGAGGAACTGCTGGAAAAGCTGAAGAGCGGCGCCATCGCCTACGGCGTGGCGGCCGCCTTTGCGCTGATCGCCCTGGCCTTCCTGCTCGTCGCGCTCAACGCCTGGCTGACGACGCTGTGGGGCCCGATCGTCGCGCCGCTGGTGATCGCCGTCGGGGCCCTGGTCCTGGCGCTCGTCGCCTATGGCCTCAAGGCGATGGCCGATGCCGCGGCGCACCGCCGAGCCCTCGAGCGCCAGCGCAGCGCGGAAAAGACCGCCCTCGTCACCACCGCGGCGGTCACCGCGCTGCCGCTGCTGATGAAGTCGGACCTGATGAAGCGCGTCGGCATCCCGCTGGGCAGCGCGCTCGCCGCCGCCTACCTGCTGAGCAAGCCGACCGGCCCGCATTCGGACGACGAGCCCGGCGAAGAAGCCTGAGCCTCTGCAACCAACGCCCCCGGTGCCGCGTTCTCACCGGACCCGTTCCGCCGGGCCCCGGCGGAAGCGCGGTTTCGAGGAGTTGAGCCATGACTCACATCAAGCGCAAGATCGTGACCATCCTGACCGACACGCACCTGCCCGACACGGACAAGATCGCCCAGCTGCGCCAGCTGGAGGCGGATTCGCTCGCCAAGGAGCGGAGCGCCACCGAGGGCATGACGCCCGTCGACGGCGACGACGGCGAGGATCTCAAGACCATCGAGAACGCCCTGCGGCGCCTTGGCGAGGAACCGGTAGCAGCGGGGGCGGCGACCCTGTAGCCGGATGGCGCGGGCGCGGGCCGGGCGACGGCCCGGCCCAGGCCGGTCGGTCTGCGCCGCTACCCTCGCGAGTCCTCGAGCAGCTGCTGGCGCGCCTGGTCCTCCTGCTCGGAGACGCTGCAATCCCGATACTGGTATGCGGGCGCCGTCTTGAGGTGGTAGAAGGCCGCGCCGCTGCCGCCCCGGAAGGCGTTGACGCAGCCATCGCCGAGAACGGGCATCTTCAGCGTCAGACAGGTGTTCGTCGACGGATCGAAGTTGAAGCCCTGGCAGCCTGCATTGGCCTGGTTGGCGGCACAGAAGGACGCGCAGGTGCCCAGGTTCACATTCTCGCTATAGCCGAGCGGAATGCCTTTGTGGAAGACGCCCCCGCGCGGCGGATCGAAATACGAGAGGAAGGCATCTTCAACCGGCCCGGTCGGGGCGATGGTGTAGGCCCATGTCGGTGTCGTGCTCGTCACCACGCTCGGGTTGTACACCGATCCGGAGATGTCGGTGTAGAAGTAGGACGAGGGCGGGCCGACATAGATGATCTCGCGATGCTCCGGCAGCTGTTCGAGGGCAAACTCGATGGCGTCCGCGACGGCGAGGCCGACGCCGGACGAGACGATGTCGCAGCCGATCTCGATCGGGCACCCCGCGGTGAAGGCGAAATTGACTGCAAACTGCGCGGTCTCCGAGATCGCGAAGTTGACGAACTCCCGCGCTGTCTGTCCGGCCACGATGCGGACGACGGCGATGGCCGGCTGCTGGGTCGTGACCTCGAACAGGCAGTCCTCCTGACCTATGATCAGGTAGGCTTCGTGAAAGGGCGTCACGTTCGGCTTGATGGCGACGTCGTATTTCCTGGCCGCCGGGTCGTGGCTGTAGGTCAGGTCATTCGCCGTGTACCACGACACCCGGGCGATGAAGCCGGCGGGATCGACCACCCTGACGCACTGGACGGCGCTGGCGCTCGTGGGGAGCAGCGCGCCGAACAGGATGGTCAGGAAGGCCAGCAGCGGGAGCAGCCACCCTTCCGCTGCCCTGCCCGGGCCCCTGCTCCGGGGCTGCATGCTGCGATCATTGCTCACGAGACGCCTCCAGTTCCATCTGACGCCGCAGGTCTTCCTCCTGGCTGACGCTGCAATCCGCAAACCTGATATCCGGAGCCGTCTTCAGCCGGTAGAACGACACCGTTCCGCTGTTGTAGCTCATGCAGGGTTGGCCCACCGCCGGGAACGTCACCGTCTGGCACTGGCTGGTCGCCGCATCGAAGTTGTAGCCCGCGCAGCCCAGATAGCCCTGGTGGGCGGCGCAGAAGGCCGCGCAGGTCCCCAGGTTGACGTTCTCGCTGTGCCGCAGCGGGTTGGCGCCCTGCAGCGTGCCCTGCCGCGGCGGCGCGAACATCTGCACGAAGCTGTCCTCCAGAATCCCCGCCGGGAACATCTCGAAGCGCGGCGCCGGCTCGCTCGATGTCGCCACCTCCGGATAGTAGATATCGCCCTTGATGTCCGTGTAGAAATACGAGGAGGGGGCTCCGATGTAGATGATCGACTGGTACTGAGGCAGTTCATCGACCGTCACCCGCTTCAGTTCCTCGGCGGCCTTGGCCGCGACGAAGTCGGCAAGCGGGCAGCCCAGGAACAGAGCGCAGGTCGCGCCGGACAGCGTCCCGGTCGCGAGCGCGATGGTGGAATCCGCCATGAACTTGACGAACTGATCGGCGTACTGGCCGCCGAAGATGCTGACGACGGCGATGCCGGGCTCCATGCGCACCATGTCGAAGTAGCAGCTCTGCGAGCCAATGGAGATGTACTCGGTGAGCGCCGGCGTGGGCAGGCTGCTGATCTTGTAGGTATCGGTCTTGGCATTGTACGAGTAGGCCAAGCTGCCGCTCGAGAACCACTTCACCTCGGCGATGAAGCCGCTGGGGTGGACGACCCGCAGGCACTGGGTGGCCTGCGCCCCGGTGGTCAGCAGCAGCGTCACGACGATCGCCACGACCCCGCCCAGAATGGAAAACCACTTCCGCATCCGACAGCTCCCGGTTTCGACCGGCGGCCACCCGCCGTGGTAGCGTTCGCAATCGCAAATCGGCACGGAGACTCCGTCACCCGACCGCAACCAACAGACGCAAGCGCAACAAGTTCAGAAGTCAGGCACGTCGAGAGACTTCGCCGCAACTGGCGAGCCGGTAGTCTAGTTCGTCTACGTACTTGTTGTGTCTATCGTTAGCCACCCGCACGAAGTCCCGCAATCCCCATTCGATAGACTTGACGGAAAGGCCGATCACTCAGCCGCGACAGGCCGTCGGCTTGCCGTTCCGGACCAGTTGCACGACGCCGGGATTGATCATCATGATGGTCGTGCCATTGTTGAGGATCCGGCCGGTGGGCGATGTGATGACCTTCATGGTCAGCGGCGCCTCGGCCCCGATGGTCAGCATGGCGGTTTCACTCGGCGGCGCCCCGGTGATCAGCACCACGGCGGTAGTGCCGTCGTCGCAGGTGAAGGTCATCGGCCCGCCGGGCGCCGGCTGCACTGCCGGCGCGACCGGCTGCGCCACCGGCACCGCCGGCTGCTCGGCCGGCGCCGCGGGCACGAGCGGCGTGAAGACGTCGCCCGGAGTTGCGCCGACGACCGGCTGCGCCACTTCCGGCTGGACCGGCGACGGCACGACGGCCACGCTCGACGCCCCCGGGAAGCAGGCCGCCGTGAACGCCGCTACGGCGCCGCGCACGTTGCGGTCGGTCGCCGCGGCCATGCTGCCACCGGGGATGCCCATGCCGAACTCGCCGCCCGCGCCCAGCGCCTGCCAGAGCGGCGCGTTGGCGCCGACCGCAAAGCGCACGCCGGATCGCTCGTCGCCGTCGATGAAGACCTGCGCCGGGTAGACGAACGTCCGGCCGCCCGCACTGATCTGCACCTGCGTCGGATCGCCGTCGGCGAGCGGCCCGTAGTCGACACCGAGCAGGACATCGACGGCCTCCACGCCTTCCATGGCGCAGCTGGCGGCGAACAGCACCGCGTCGGTTTCGGGAATGCCGTAGCTGAGGCCGAGGAACTGCCGACCGCTCTCGGGATCGGGAAACTGCCCGATCGACCACAGGGCGCCGTCATTCGTCGCCACCTCGAGCGGCCCCTGATAGGCCGGCAGATCGTACCAGCCGCAATGCGCGCGGAAGATCTCGAGGGCCTGCCGGGAGCCGGCGAGCCCGATGGTCGCGGAGATGTTGCCGAACTCCACCGTCGCCGACTGCCCGCCGGCCAGCGCATCGATGAGGGGATGGTTGGCAGGCAGCTCGAACGTCGGCACGAATCCCACCAGCCCCTGCTCCTCGGTGCTGGCGCGGAAGCCGAAGGACTGCCCGTCGACGATCACCTCCACCGGAGCGGGGCTCATCGCCGGCCGGTCGACCGCCGCGAACGGCACCCGGACCATGGCATCGGAGCCGACGCCCTGGCAGGAGATCGTGATCCCCAGGTCTTCCCCGCACAGCAGGCAGTCGGTAGCGACGATATCGCCGTAAAGCCCGCTGGCCCCCCAGACGCGATCCTGTGCCGGGGCGGAAGACGCGGTCGCCGCCAACACGGTCAGGCTCGCAACCAGCAGATGAAGCACGCGCATCGGGCAACCTCGACGGTGGAAATACCGATCATCCTGTTCGAGCGCGGCTACGGAGACAAGGGGTATTCACGCAGGATTCCGGCAGAACCCGGATGCCCTGCGCCGGTCTCTTGCCGCTGCCGGTCAGGCCGCCGCCGAAGCGGCGGGGGACGGCTGCGGCGTCGCGGCCTGACGCGGTACGAGCACCCGCAGGGCACCGGCATGGATGCGCAGGTCGACGCGGGCCTCGAGCGGGATCAGCTCGCCGTCGATCACCGCGCTCGCCGACGCCTTGCGGCGCGGAAAGCGCAGCGACACCTCGGTGACTTCCTTCTCCGACACCAGCGGATGCCGCTTCCAGGTCCCGAGCAGCAGCGAGATCAGCAGCCTGGCGAGCTCCCCCGCCGGCATGGGCCGCACCACGTAGACGCCGAGGACGCCGCGATCGACGGACTCCGCATAGGGGACGTGCCCCTCGCCCAGCACGTTGTTCGACACCGAGATGGCCGCGGCCCGGCGGGTTTCGTCCCGCTGCGGGGTGTGGATCTCGGCCCGGAACACCAACGGTCGCGACAGCGCCTCGCCGACCGCCAGCACGCTGGCCAGCATTTTGCCCCAGCGGCTCTTGTAGGGGAGCCCCTCGCGGATGCGGACGAGCCGCGAATGCAGCCCGACGGAGAACTGATGGACGAACGGGCGGCCATTGGCGGTGGCGATGTCGACCGGCACGATTTCCCCGCCGGCCAGGGCCTCGAGCGCCGCCGACAGATCGAGCGGAATGCGCAACGAGCGGGCAAACAGGTTCATGGTGCCGCCGGGCAGCACCCCGAGCGGCATGCCGTGCCTGAAGCAGATGCCCGCCGCCGCCGAGATGGTGCCATCCCCGCCCCCCGCGATCAGCCCGTCCGAGGCCGGATCCCCGGCCGCCGTCTCCAGCGCCCCCAGCAGGTCGTCGCCATCGACGATGCGGCAGCTCAGCTGGTGGCCGTGGGCGGCGAACACGGCCTCGGCCTCGGCGACGAAGCGCCTGAGGTCCATGGTCCGGAACGTCCCGCCGTTCCTGTTGATCACGCCGATGAAGTGCATGGTGCTCCCAGGGTGGAGATGCCGTCGGCGACGGCCTGAGGATCATCGGCCTCTGTCGTGTCGGTTGTCATCGAGCCGCCCGGACGAGGCCGGAACCTACCCCGGCACGGCCGACCGCACCATCGGGTTTAGGCGCGGCCATTCTGGGTGCGCGGCATGGCGGCATTTGGACCTCGTCGACAGCGACACCGGCAGGCCGACCGAGCACGTCCGGCGAGGCCGGCAGCGCGAGTGCGGCGCTCAGCGCGCCACGGACCCGCCGGTGACCTGGACGGAGACCGGGTCCGGGCCATAGTCCGACTCGCCCGCGATCTGCAGCAGGTCCTGCAGCCGCGTGCGGGCCCGGCTGACGCGGCTCTTCATCGTGCCGACCGCGCAATGGCAGATCTCGGCGGCCTCTTCGTAGGAGAATCCCGACGCGCCGATCAGGATGATCGCTTCGCGCTGGTCATCGGGCAGCCGGTCGAGCGCCCTCTTGAAATCGCCCAGATCCATGATGCCGTGCTGGGACGGATGAACGGACAGCCGCTCGGTGAATGCGCCTTCGGCATCCTGCACCTCGCGACCGCGCTTGCGCATCTGGCTGTAAAACTCGTTGCGCAGGATCGTGAACAGCCAGGCCCTGATATTGGTGCCCATCTCGAAGCTCGCCTGCTTGGCCCAGGCCTTCATCACCGTATCCTGCACCAGGTCGTCCGCCTGGTCCGGGCGCCGGCACAGCGACACGGCAAAGGCCCTGAGGCTGGGCAGCGTCGCGAGCAGCTCGCGCTTGAAGCCGGGCTGGTCCGCCATCTGCCTATTCCGCCTCCGGAGGCCTGGCGGCCCGCTGTTCGGCCTCATCGAGCCGGTCGAGCAGGTCGAGCAGCCGGGGCGGAATGCCTTCCTCCTGCACGGCGCCGTAGAGCGCCCTGAGCTTGTTGCCGATATCCGAATTCGGCCCCAGTTCGTCGTCCCGCCGCCGCCCGATACTTCCCATCGCATTCATCAGTTTCTTGTCTCGCATCGTCCCGACCCGCGCCCCGCAGCGCCACCCTGGCAGCAATCCCGCCGCAGCCACTCCAACGCCCGACCATGCAAAAAGTTCCGCCCGTGGGGAACCATTGTTTCGCCGGGCCGTTCTGCGACTCTATGCCCATCAATGCGCCGAGGGAGCATGCCCATGACCTTGTCCACGCGGATCGCGCCGCACCTGCCATACCTGCGCCGGTTCTCCCGCGCCGTGACCGGCTCGCAGACATCGGGGGATGCCTATGTCGCGGCGGTCCTCGAGGCCCTGATCGCCGATCTCACCATCTTCCCGACGGCTTCCAGCGACCGGGTCGCCCTCTACAAGCTCTTCTCCAAGCTGTTCCTGTCCGCCGCCGTCAGGATGCCGGAGCCCGGATCGACCTTCGCCTGGGAGGCGCGCACCGCCGCCAATCTCGCCAGCCTGCCGCCGCTGTCGCGACAGGCCTTCCTGCTCGTCGCCGTCGAGGGGTTTGCCCACGCCGAGGCCGCGGAGGTCCTCGACGTGACGCCGGAGGCGTTCGCCGCCCTCCTCTCCGAGGCCGGCCAGGAAATCTCGAGGCAGGTCGCAACCGACATCCTGATCATCGAGGACGAGCCGCTGATCGCCATGGACATCGAGCACATGGTGACCAGCCTCGGCCACCGGGTCGTCGGTGTCGCGCGGACGCGCCGGGAGGCGGTGGAGCTGTTCCGCACCGCCCGTCCGCGCATGGTGCTCGCCGACATCCAGCTGGCCGACGGCTCGTCGGGAATCGACGCCGTGAACGACATTCTCACCGCCCACCCGATTCCGGTGATCTTCATCACCGCCTTTCCCGAGCGGCTGCTGACCGGCGAGCGGCCCGAACCGACCTTCCTCGTCACCAAGCCGTTCAATCCGGAGATGGTGAAGGCGCTGATCAGCCAGGCGCTGTTCTTCAACGAGGGGTCGCGAGCCGCCGCCTGAGCGGCCTGCGCCTCCCCGCCGCGTCGGCCGGCAGGCCCCGTGGCGGGGCCCGCCGGCGTTCCGGAAGCGGATCAGTGCAGCCGGCCGTACCAGTTGTCGATCTCGCGCTCGACCTCTTCCTGGGTCTTGCCGTAGCGCTCCTGGATCTTGCCGGCGAGTTCCTTGCGGCTGCCCTTGATGACGGCGAGGTCATCGTTGGTGAGCTTGCCCCACTGCGTCTGGACCTTGCCCTTGAACTGCTCCCAGTTGCCTTCCATCTCGTTCCAGTTCATCGAGAACTCCTCTCAATAGCTTGGTTTGCGGGACGCCTCGGACGACGCGTCCTCTGCCTGGGCAACGCCGGCGCGATCGCCTGGGTTCCACGAAGGCGCTTGCCAGCCGGGCCGGCATTGGGTTTTGTGATCGCATGCAGCCCGAACACCCTCCCCAAGCCGTGGTGGAAATCACCGACCTCAACAAGTCCTACGGCGAACTGCACGTGCTGAGGGGCGTCTCGATCACCGCCCGGCAGGGCGAGGTGGTGGCGCTGATCGGCTCCTCGGGATCCGGCAAGTCGACGCTGCTGCGCTGCATCAACATGCTCGAGGTGCCCGAGAGCGGCACGATCCGCGTGGCGGGCGAGGAAATCCGTCTCGCCGGAAGGCCGCCTCAGCGCCATCCGGCCGACGAGGCCCAGATCCGGCGCATCCGCTCGGAACTGGGCATGGTGTTCCAGTCGTTCAACCTGTGGAGCCACATGACGGTGCTGGGCAACGTGATGGAGGCGCCGCTGCGGGTGCAGAAGCGCGACCGCGCCGAGGTGGAGCGCGAGGCTCTCGCCATGCTGGCCAAGGTCGGCATCCGCGACAAGGCCGATGCCTATCCCGGCCAGCTGTCCGGCGGCCAGCAGCAGCGCGCCGCGATCGCCAGGGCGCTCTGCATCAACCCCAAGGTCATGCTGTTCGACGAGCCGACCTCGGCGCTCGACCCGGAGCTGCAGGTCGAGGTGACGCGGGTGATCAAGCTGCTCGCCGACGAAGGCCGGACGATGATCCTCGTCACCCACGACATGGGACTGGCGCGCTCGATCGCCGATCGGGTGATCTTCCTGCACCAGGGAGTGATCGAGGAAGAAGGCACCGCCGAGCAGATCTTCGACGCCACCCGCTCCCCGCGCCTCCGGCAGTTCCTGGCGGCCGCCGACCACTGACAGGACCCGCCACGTGACCCTTGCCGACGAACTGATCACGGTGCGCGACCTGCTGCGCTACGCCACGAGCCGCTTCGGTTCGGCCGGGCTGGTGTTCGGGCACGGCACGGCCGGGCCGCTCGACGAGGCGGCCTTCCTCATCCTCGAGGGCCTGCACCTGCCGGTCGACGACATCAATCCCTGGCTGGATGCGCGCCTGACGCTGAGCGAACGACAGCACCTGCTGAGCCTGTTCGAGGCGCGGGTGGCGACCCGGAAGCCGGCGCCCTACCTGGTCGGCAGGGCCTACATCCGGGGCATCCCGTTTCGCGTCGACGAGCGCGTGATCGTGCCGCGCTCGTTCATCGCGGAACTGCTGCTTTCGGGCACCCTGGGCCCAGACGGGCTCGGCCTGATCCCCGACCCGGACGCGGTGGGATCGGTGCTCGACCTGTGCACCGGCTCGGGCTGCCTCGCGATCATCGCCGCGATGCATTTCGGGCAGGCGGAGGTCGACGCCGTCGATCTGTCGGCCCCGGCGCTCGAGGTGGCGCGGCTCAATGTCGACGATCACGGGCTGGCGGACCGCATCCGCCTCAAGCGCGGCGATCTGTTCAAGCCGGTCGGATCGGCCCGCTACGACCTGATCATCACCAATCCGCCCTATGTCGCGGCCGCCGAGGTCGCCGCCTTCCCGCCCGAATATGCCGACGAGCCGCAGATGGCCCACCTGGGCGGGGCCGACGGGCTCGACCTGGTGCGCGCCATCCTGGCAGGGGCGGCACGGCACCTGACGCCGACCGGCGGCCTGATCTGCGAGATCGGCACCGGGCGGGGGATTCTCGAGGCGGAGTTCCCGCATTTGCCGTTCACCTGGCTCGATACCGAAGCCAGCGAGGGCGAGGTGTTCTGGCTCGAACGGCGCGACCTGATGTAGCGGCGCTTCACGCAATGTTGACCGGTCGGTAAAATCGGCTAGCGTGGCCGCCAATGCCCGCCGTCCGGCGGGCTCCCGCACCGGGCCTGCCAACGCGGGACCGGGCGACCGACAGGAGACATAGATGAAGAAGCTTCTACTTGCGGCTGCCGCCTTCGCCATGCTGGCGACGGGCGCCAACGCGCAGGCCGTCCGCATCGCCACCGAGGGCGCCTATGCGCCGTGGAACTTCCTCGATGACGCCGGCAAGCCGGCGGGCTTCGAGATCGACCTCGGGAACGAGTTGTGCAAGCGCGCGGCGCTCGAGTGCACCTTCCAGATCA
The DNA here is from genome assembly GCA_041916695.1 of Devosia sp. Lineage (GTDB taxonomy): Bacteria > Pseudomonadota > Alphaproteobacteria > Rhizobiales > Devosiaceae > Devosia_A. Next base: position 12,874 of record JAYRZA010000017.1, read on the forward strand.
ACGAATGGGATTCGATCATCCCGAACCTCGTCGCGGGCAACTACGATGCCATCATGGCCGGCATGTCGATCACCGACGAGCGCAAGCAGACCATCGACTTCTCCGACAACTACTTTCCGCCCGACCCGTCCAAGTACATGGTCCGCACCGGCACCGCGCTCGATTTCGCCGCGCTGAGCGGCAAGAACGTCGGCGTGCAGGGCGCCACCATCCAGGCCGCCTATGCCGAGGCGACCTTCGGCGCCAACAATACCATCAAGGCCTTCGAGACCGCCGACCAGGCGCTGGCCGACCTCAACGCGGGCAATGTCGACGTCATCCTCGCCGATGGCTCCTATCTGGCGGAAATCGTCGCCGGCTCCTCGGGATCGCTGGAGATCACCGGACCCGACGTGATGATCGGCGGCGGCGTCGGCGTCGGCCTGCGCAAGGCGGACGACGAACTCGAGGGCAAGCTCAACGCCGCGATCGGCGAGATGAAGAAGGACGGCTCGCTCGACGCGCTGATCATCAAGTGGTTCCCGGACAAGGCGCCGGGCCCGATCTTCGCCGGCGGCTGATCGCTGCCAGGGGCGGACCGAGAGCTCGGCCCGCCCGTTTTCTCCCGGGGGCTCCGGATGCTCGACATCCTGCCGCAATGGCTGAAGGACGGGATCGGCGACGACCTGCTGTTCTGGCTCGGCTATTTCACCAACGGCAAGCACCTCACCTGGTACGCGAGCGTGCAGTACACGCTCGCCGCGGCGGTGTTCGGCGCCCTCGCCGCATTGCTGATGGGCCTTGCCGGGGCGGCCCTGCGCAACGCCCGCTTCGCCCCGGCGCGCCTGCTCGGAGCGCTCTACATCAACATGGTCCGGGGCGTGCCGGACGTGCTGTTCTTCCTGTTCTTCCCGCTCGCCTTCGAGCAACTGGTCGAACTCATCCGCGCGCAGGGGGTGTGCACCCCGGAGAGCCTGGCGGCCAATGCCGGCCAGTGGCCGCCCTGCGACGCGGCGAACTGGTTCCTCGGAACGCCCGAGTACCTGGCGCTCGCCTGCGTCTCGCTGGGCATCGTCTATGGCGCCTTTGCTGCCAACGTCATCGCCGGTGCGATGACCGCGGTGCCGCGCGGCCAGCTCGAAGCGGCCCGCGCCTTCGGCTTCAGCAAGGCGCAGGTCCTATGGCGCTTTCACATCCGGCAGATGTGGATCTACGCCCTGCCCGGCCTTTCCAATGTCTGGATGCTGATCATCAAGGCGACCTCGCTGCTCTCGCTGCTGCAGATCGCCGATATCGTGCTCTGGGCGGACCGTCTGGGCGCCCCGAACTTCACCCGCTCCGCCGGACTCGTGCACCCCGACTGGCGCTGGGGCTACTACCTGGTGCTGCTGGTGTTCTACATCCTGCTGACCTTCCTGTCGGAGAAGGTCTTCGCGGCGATAACCCGCTGGGCCGGCCGCGGCATGTCGGTGGCGAGTCCGGCGTGATGGATCTCCTCGCGCCACTGCTCGACGACCTGGCCATCCTGGCCCGACCGGCGCTGTTCAACGTCTACTTCGCCTTCGCCTCGATTCCGATCGGCTTCGTCCTCGCCGTCTGCATGGCGCTCGGCAAGGCATCCCGCAACGCGCTGATCTCGAACCTCTGCGCCGGCTACATCTACGCGTTCCGCGGCTCGCCCTTCTTCATCCAGCTGTTCATGTTCTACTCGCTGGCGCTGGCCTTCAACCTCAGCCTGTGGAAGCCGCTCGGGATCGACGCCATCGTGCTGAACCCGCTCGTCCTCGGACCGGCGATCCTGGCGCTGAACACCACGGCCTATTCCGCCGAGATCTTCTACGGCGCGCTGATGACCGTGCCCAAGGGCGAGGTCGAGGCGGCGCGGGCCTTCGGCATGACGCGCGGCCAGCAGTTCCGCTCGGTGGTCTGGCCGCATCTCATCCGCCTCGCCTGGCCGGCCTATACCAACGAGGTGGTGTTCCTGTTCCACGCCACGGCACTGGTCTACTTCACCCTGCCGGTGATCGACGACCAGAAGGACCTGATGAACATGGCGGGCGAGCTGTTCGAGAAGGACTACAATGCGGTGTTGCACTTCTCCGCCGCGGCGCTCTACTTCCTCGCGGTCTCGCTCGCCATCTTCTTCGTGTTCGGGCTGGTCTACCGCCACCTGACGCGGCATATGCCGGGCGCCGTGCCGCTGCGTTTCAGGATGAACCGGTTGTGAGGATGCGTTGAGCTTTCAGCGAAAGACGGTGCCGCTGCGCGGCGACACGCCGGGCGAGGTGACCGAGTTCACCTACTACCTGATCGGCCCCGAGAACGCGCCCGAGAAGGTGCACCTGCAGGCGGCGCTGCATGCCGACGAGCATCCGGGCACCATGCTGCTGCACCACCTGCTGCCGATGCTGCGACAGGCCGACGACCGGGGCCAGCTGCGCGCCCGCTTCACGGTGATGCCGCTGGTCAACCCGCTGGGCCTGTCGAACCGCGTGCTGCGCCATCACGTCGGCCGCTACGACACCAATACGGGCATCAACTACAACCGCCGCTGGCCGGACCTGTTCACCGCCATCCGCAGCCAGCTGTCCGGCCGGCTCGGCGAAGACGAGCTGTTCAACGTCAACCTGATCCGCAAGGCGGTGGCGCAGTGGATCGATACGCAGCAGCCGCGCTCGGCCGCCGAGCAGCTGCGCCTGCTGGTGCTGCGCGAGGCCCATGATGCCGAGTTCATCCTCGACCTGCACTGTGACGACGATTCGCTGATCCACATCTACACGTCGCCCGAACTGATGCCCGAGCTGCAGGACCTCGCCGACTGGATGGGCGCGGCGGCCACGCTCACCGCGGCCGACAGCGGCGGTGGCTCGTTCGACGAAGTGCTGCCGCAGCTTTACCGCAAGGTCGCGCAGGCCAACCCGGGCAAGCCGGTGCCGATGGCGAGTGCCACCGCAACGCTCGAGTACCGCGGTCAGGCCGACGTCTTCGACCATTTCGGCGCCGAGGACGCACGCCGGCTCTGGGGCTTCCTCGCCGGCCGCAACCTGATCGACGCCGATCCCGGCGCACCGCCGCCCGCCATGCCGGGCGGCACGCCCTTCGAGGCCACCGAGATCCTACGGGTCGACCGGCCGGGCCTCGTCGCCTACCGGGTCGAGCTGGGCGAGCGGGTGAGCAAGGGACAGCCGGTCGCCGACCTCATCGCCCTCGACGGTCCGGAGGCCTTCATGGCGCGCACGCCGATCCTGTCCGGCACCGACGGGTTCGTGCTGACCCGCGCCAGCCACAAATACGCCCAGCGCGGCAGCGCCATCATGAAGATCGTCGGCACGGTGCCGCTGCCGGGGCGCAAGGGCGCCTACCTGCTGGAGGACTGAACGGGCCTTGATCCTCCCGGCGGTTGCGGGCGGATGGGGTCTGGCCCCCCACGCCCGGGTCTCATCTGTGGGCACCGTTGTGCCACCCCACCGCTGTCACCCCGGCGCAGCCCGGGGCCCATCCTGAGATGATCCCAATCACCGCGCGTGGGCGGAGTGCTGGGTCCCGGCCTCCGCCGGGATGACATCGAGGCGGCGGCACGGGCGGGGGCAACCACCCCACGCCCTAGCCTCGGGCGGCAGGTGCGAACCTAGCCCCCCAGCCCGTACTGCCGGTGCTCGAGCGCCGTCATCACGCCGCGCAGTTCGGCGAGGCCCTTGAGACGGCCGATGGTCGGGTAGCCGGGCTGCGCGCGCCTGGGCAGGTCGTCGAGGATGTCCTGCCCGTGATCGGGGCGCATGGGGATCTGCGCATCGGCGCGTCCCTCGGCCTTGCGCCGGGACTCCTCGCGCAGGATGGCCGCGATCAGCGCCACCATGTCGGTGTCGCCACCGAGATGCTCGGCCTCGAAGAACGACCCGGCGATCGCATCGGTGTCGCGCTTGACGTTCCTGAGGTGCAGGAAGTGCACCTTGGGCCCGAACTCGTCCATCATCGCCGGAACGTCATTGTCGGGCCGCGCCCCGAGCGAGCCCGAGCACAGCGTCATGCCGTTCGCCGGACTGTCGACCGCCGACAGGATGTGCCGGTAGTCGGCGGCCGTCGACATGATGCGCGGCAATCCGAGCAGCTGGAACGGCGGATCGTCCGGGTGGCAGCAGAGCCTTACCCCGACCGCCTCGGCGACCGGCACCACCTCCGACAGAAAGTCGACGAAATGCCGGCGCAGCCGATCCGGCGAGATGCCGTCATATTCGGCCAGGTGCGCCCGCACATCCTCGAGCGTCATGCTCTCGGTCGAGCCGGGCAGCCCCATGGTGACGTTGCGGCCGAGCTGCCGACGGCCCTGGTCGTCGAGCGCGGCATGGCGCCGGGCCGCCTCGTCGACCACCTCCGGCGCGAAAGCGTCGGCGGCGCCGGGACGCCCGAGGATATGGATCTCGAAGGCGGCGAAGTCGTTGATGTCGAAGCGCATGCAGGAGGCGCCGTTCGGCAGCGGCCAGCGCAGATCCGTCCGCGTCCAGTCGAGCACCGGCATGAAGTTGTAGCAGACGACGTCGAGTCCGGCGGCGGCGACGTTCCTCAGGCTCTGCTTGTAGTTGGCGATGTGCTCGCGCCAGTTGCCCTTCTGCTTCTTGATGTCCTCCGAGACCGGCAGGCTCTCGATCACCTGCCACTCGATGCCGGACGGACGGCCATCGGCCATCACCCTGATCTGCTGCTGTCGCTTGCCGATCTCCTCGGGCGACCAGACGACACCGTTGGGGACGTGGTGGAGCGCCGAGACGATACCGGTGGCGCCGGCCTGCACCACGTCGTCGATCTTGGCGAGATCAGCCGGACCGAACCAGCGCCAGGTTTGCTTCATGATCGGTAGACTCCCCGCCCAGATGCCGTGACTGCGCGGAGCTATGCCGCCGCGCGAGGACGAGTCAACCGTCAGCCCATGGCCGAGGCGAGGAGCGCGCGATAATCCGCCGCAGCGGCGACGCGCGGGTTGGTGGCGTGGCTGTGATCGGCCAGGGCCCGCTCGACGACCCAGTCGAAGTGATCCTCGCGCACCCCCATCACCCCGAGACCGGCCGGAATTCCGAGCCGGCGGTTGAGCGCGTCGAGTTCGGCGGCGAGATCGGCCTCCGCCGGCAGTCCCATCGCCGCCCGCAGACGGATCGACTTCTCCGCGATCTGGGGAGCGTTGAAGCGCAGCACCGGTGGCATCAGCACGGCGTTGAGCGTGCCGTGATGCAGCGACACATCCTTGAGGCCACCGAGCGCATGACTGAGCGCGTGCACCGCGCCGAGGCCCTTCTGGAACGCCAGGCCACCCATCAGCGCCCCCATCAGCATCTCGCTGCGGGCGTGAAGGTTGCGGCCATCGGCGAAGGCCGGCTCCAGATGGCGCCAAATCCGACCCGCGCCGTCGAGCGCGATCGCCTCGGCGGGCGGGTTGAAGCGCGGCGAGCACAGCGTCTCGATGCAATGGCTGAGCGCATCGAGCCCGGTGGCGGCGGTGAGGCCCGGCGGCAGACCGAGCGTCAGTTCCGGATCGGATATGGCGCGTCGCGGGATGAGGTGGGGCGAGATGAAGCCGAGCTTGCGCCCGTCCTCGAGCGTGAGGAGCGCTGCCCGGCCCACCTCGGCCCCGGTACCCGCGGTGGTGGGGATGGCGATCAGCGGCGCGACCGGACCGATGCGGTCGAGGCCGCCATAGATCATGGCGTATTGCTCGAGCGGGGCCGGATGGGTGACGAGCAGCGCCACTCCCTTGGCGAGGTCGATGGGCGAACCGCCGCCGATGGCGACGATGCCGTCGCAGGCTTCGGCGCGATACCGGACCGCTGCCGCCAGGACCGCCGCCTCGGTCGGATTGGGCGGGGTCTCGAGAAAAAGGGGCGTGCCGGCCGGGAGGTGTTCGAGGGCCCTCGCGACGAGCCCTGCTGCCAGCACGCCCTGATCGGCGACCAGGAGCGGTCGCCGCATGCCGAACTCGCCGATGGCACCCGCCAGGCTCGCGATCGCGCCTGGACCAAACTCGATGCCCGTGAGGTAGGCAATTCTGCTCATTGGCGCTGTCTCCCTGGGACTGTCGCCAACGATACTATGCGGATTTCCATCCGTGGGTAGCCCGGCACGCGCCGGACCTCACAGCCGTCCATGGCGGGCATAGACCTCGGCGGCATCGCCGCCGTTGCGGATGTCGTCGCGCAGCTGCTCTTCGTTGCTGTCGCGTTCCTCCGCCCGTCGCACGACCTCCTCGAGGCGGCCGGCCGGGATCGCCAGCACGCCATCCATATCGGCAAAGATCCAGTCGCCCGGATTGACCCGCACCTGCGTGCTCAGCGCCCCGGCGATCGCGATCGGCTCCTCGATCGCCCGGATCCGGGTGCGGCCGCGCGCCTCGATGGGACTCAGGTAGCGGCTGAACACCGGCCACTCGTCCATCTGCAGCAGCAGGGCGCCGTCCCGCACGCCGCCATCCACCACGACGCCGGCGGCGCCGTGCGCCTGCGCCGACAGGCTCATCAGTTCGCCCCAGTGACCGGCCCGGTTCTCGCCGCCGGACGAGACCAGCACCACGCAGCCGCGATACATGCGGCGGAAGAAGGTGCGGCGCGTCACCTCGTCATTGTCGTACTCCCAGTCGACCCGCACGTCGGCGACGCAGGCGATGGTGAAGGCGGGTCCGGCGAGCTTCATCGCCGGCTCGAGCGGCTTGATGCCCAGATCGAGGCACTGGCCGGAAAGGCCCAGCTCGTCGAGCACGTCGTGCACCACGGCCGTGTGCAGTTGCGTGAGGCGCTCGGCCGTATCCGCCAGACGCTTTTCGGCGTGATTCATCCCTCCCCCCCGATGCGCCAGGCGGCGGCCCGCCCAACACAGTTCATATATGAACTTTACTAGTTCAATAATGCATGATAGTGATGGTCGCGTCCGAAAGTCAACGGCAAGTGCGGAGGATCCAGGCAGTGAGGGCGAGCGGAGCCGACGCCGCGCAGAAGCACCGCATTCCGGCGATCGATCGGATGATGGAAGTGCTGGAGCAGCTCGAACACCGCGACGGCGGCGTCTCGATCAGCGACCTCGTGGCCGCGCTGGAGCTGCCGCGCACCACCATCTACCGCATTCTCAACACGCTGCAGCTGCACGACATGGTGCGCCGCGACGACAGCGGCGCCTACCAGCTGGGCAGCCGCCTGCTGGCGCTGGCGGCGCACGTGGCGACCGGAGGCAGCCAGATCGATCTCGTCGCCGTCGCCCAGCCGCTGCTCGACAGGCTGTCCGGCGAGCTGGGCGAGGCCTGCAAGCTCTCGGTGCTGGACGGCGATGCCACCCTGGTGATCGCGACTTCTCCGGGCCGTCGCGAATACGCCCTGTCGGTGGCTCCGGGCCAGCGCCTGCCGTGCCATGCCGGAGCGGCGGGAAAGCTGCTGCTGGCCCATCTCGACGAGGCCGGGCGCCAGGCGGCCTTCAGCCGACCGCTCGTCGGCTACACCGCGAGGACGCTCACCGACCCCAAGCGCCTCGCCGCCGAACTGGCGCGCATCCGCCGGCAGGGCTGGTCGCAGGACCGGGGCGAGGGCCTGCCGAGCGTCCTCGCCTTTGCCGCGCCGGTGTTCGATACCCGCAACCACATGGTCGCCGCCCTCTCGGTGCCGTTCCTGGCCGGGACCGAGACCGGCCGGATGGACGACATCAGGCTCGCGACCATCGCGGCCGCCAAGGCGATCAGCGCCGCCATACCCGGACCGGTGGCGCGGTAGGCGGACTAGGCGTTGGCGATCTCGATGAGGACGTCGGCGTGGCAGGGAGTCCCCGGCTTGCACCAGCAGGCGAGGTTGCTGCCGCCCAGCTCGGCGCGGATGAGTTCGAGCGAGGGTGCCGGTCCCGGCGACAGGGCCGGATCGAGCGCCCCGATCAGCCACTGCGTGCACATGTCGACGGCCTTCGCCTGGGCCTCGGCACGGTCGAGGCGGTAGCGGGCAACCATGTCGTCGATCGCGAACGGGTTGCCCCATTTGCCGGGCCGGGTGACCAGCCGCGCCGGCAGCCCGTTGAGGGCGCGCGAACTGGCCTGCAGGTCGAAGCCGCGCCGCCGCGACAGCTGCAGCCGCTGCGGACGGACGCTCACCGGATGTCCTTGTCGTAGACGAATTTCGGCATTTCGAGCTTGAACACGATGGCGGCGACGCGCAGCGCGAAACCGACCACAACGACGCCGACGATCAGCACGTCGTGCACGATCCCGACCTGCAGGCCATAGGTGTAGAGCACTCCGGCGATGATCGCGACGGTGGCATAGAGCTCGGACGAGAACACCAGCGGCACGTCATTGCACAGGACATCGCGCAGGATCCCCCCGACGATGCCGGTGACCAGCCCGGAGACGATGACGATGATCGTCGGCTGCCCCATCTCGAGCGCCACGTTGCAGCCGATGATGGTGAACACCACCAGTCCCAGCGCGTCGAGCAGCAGGAACGGCCAGCGCAACGCCGCCATGAAGCGGGCGAGCGCGATGGTGAGGAGCGCCGCGACACAGCAGATCACGAGGAGCCACGGGTCCGCCACCCAGGTGAGCGGGTAATGACCGAGGAAGGTGTCGCGCATCGTGCCGCCGCCGAGCGCGGTGACGCAGGCGAGGACACACACGCCGAACCAATCCATCTTGCGGCGGCCTGCCGCGAGCGCGGCAGTCATCGCTTCGGCGACGATGGCGACGTAGAAGATGGTCTGCAGCATGGCGATGCTCCGGGATCGGCCTACTCGGCGGTCGACTGGATGGCGAGGATCTTCACTTCGAAGCTGTTGCATGCGACATCGGTGCAGAGCCCGCCGAGCCACACCTCGCCATTGCCGAACATCACCCCTTCGGAGTTGACGAAGAGGGTCGCGTAGGTCTGAGCCAGGACGGCTTCGACGATGTCGGGGGTAAAGATCTCCCCGTAGGCCGCCGCGAACGCGGCAGCGTCCGCGAACACCCGAGGCTGCCCGTCGACCGTGATGGCCTCGCCGAACGGTATGTAGTCCGCCAGCGCGACCGCATCGCCGGCGGCGACCGCCGCCTGGATGCCCTCGAACGCTGCCCGGAACGGCAGGTGATCGCCCATCTCGAGATCGAGCGTGGCATCGGTGGCGGCATCGGTCTGTCCGATCGCCGGCGCGATCAGCACGGCAAGCGAAACGAGGGTGAGAAGCGGGCGCATGAGAATCCGGTGAAAAGCGGGTGGTGGATGGCCCGCTTCTAGCGCAGAACCGGTCCCGGTGAAACGGAGGCAGGCATGCGCAAGCCGCGGAGCGTCAGGGCGCTCGAAGACCTGGGCCGGGTGCGGCTCAGCGAGAACTTCTTCATGCGCGACTTCCTCCACTCCGAGATCGCCAGCCTTCACGGGATGAGCAACATCCCCGACGACCCCGACCTCGCCATAGCCGCCGGCACGCGGCTGTGCGCCGCGCTGCTGGAGCCCCTGATGGCGCGGTTCGGGCGCCTCTCCATCCGCTCGGCCTACCGATCGGCCGAGGTGAACGGGTTCGGCAATGCCAACGGCTTCAACTGCGGGCGCAACGAGACCAACTACGGCGGACACATCTGGGACCGGCGGGACGCACGCGGCGCGATGGGCGCCACCGCCTGCGTCATCGTGCACGCGCTGATCCCGTACTACGAGGCCACCGGGCGCTGGGAGGCGCTGGCCTGGTGGATTCACGACCATCTGGACTATGACGAACTCGAGTTCTTCCCGCGCTTTGCCGCGGTGAACATCAACTGGCGCGAGGCCCCGCGCCGCCGCATCCACTCGTTCATCCCGCCCCGCCGGGGCGTGCTGACCAAACCCGGAATGCCGAACTCCGCCGGAAGCCACGACGGCGAGTATGCCGGATGGCTAGCGACGCTGTGAGGGGCGAGCCATCGCCCTGATGACAAGCCGCCCGCCACCCGCTACGCATGCTGGCGGAGGGAATCCCATGACCACACACCGCTTTGTCGCCACCGAGTGGCACAATGTGCTGGGCACTTTGCCGCCGGCCATTCGCGTCGCCTCGGGCGATACCGTGATCACCGAGACGCTCGACGCCTGGGGAATCGACAAGGACGACATCAAGCGCCGCCCCGGCCCCAATCCGATGAACGGCCCGATCTTCGTCGAGGGCGCCGAGCCGGGCGATGCCCTGCGGGTCGAGATCGTGCGCATGACGCCGAACCGGGCGACCGGCTGGACGCGCTCCTCGCTTGCCGGCAACGTCGTCGACCCCGAGGCGGTGCGCGAACTGCCCTCGCGCGAGCCCGTCACCTGGGCGATCGACCGGCAGGCCGGCACCGCCCAGCTCAGGGAGCCCGTCGCCGGGCTCGAGCACCTGGTGCTGCCGCTCGAGCCGATGATCGGCTGCTTCGGCGTGGCGCCGTCCATGGGCCAGGCCTTCTCGACCGCGACCAGCGCCGAGAACGGCGGCAACATGGACTATCGCGGCTTCCGACCCGGCGCGACCGCATGGTTCCCGGTGGCCGTCGAGGGGGCCCTGTTCTTCCTGGGCGACTGCCACGCCATCCAGGGCGATGGCGAGATCGTCGGCACCGGCATCGAGACGAGCTACGAGGTCGAGGTGCGGCTGACGGTCGAAAAGGGCCACCGACTGGTCTGGCCGCGCGGCGAGAATGCCGCCGAGATCTTCTCTGTCGGCAATGCCCGCCCGCTCGACCAGGCGCTGCAGCATGCCACAACCGACATGTTCAACTGGCTCAAGTCCGACTACGGGCTGTCGAGCACGGCGGCCAGCCACCTGATGGGCCAGGTGGTGCGCTACGAGGTCGGCAATGTCTACGATCCTGCCTACACCATGGTGTGCAAGATCGAAAAGAAGTGGCTGCCGGCCCGCTGAGGCCGGCCCCGCGTCCCGCCCCCCTTCCCCTCTCGACCCCCCTGCTTGCGGACAAACAGATGACCGACACCCCCCTTCACCCGCGACCCCGTCTCACCCGGGAGCGCTGGACCGACCTGTGCGGCACCTGGCAGTTTGCCCATGACGACGCCGATATCGGTCGCGACGCCCGCTGGTTCGCCGATGCCGCCCCGTTCGCCCGCCAGATCCAGGTCCCCTTCCCGCCCGAGAGCGAGCTCTCCGGCATCAACGACAAGGGCTACCACCCGGTGGTCTGGTACCGGCGGAGTTTTGCCGCGACCGCGACCGACGGCGAGCGGCTGCTGCTGCATTTCGGCGCCGTCGACTACAAAGCCCAGGTGTGGGTGAACGGCGCGCTGGTCGCGACGCACGAGGGCGGGCATACCCCCTTCGTTGCCGACATCACCGGTGAGCTCGATCCGGGCGGCGAGCAGATCGTGGTGGTGCGTGCCGAGGACCGCCCGCTCGACGGGACCATGCCGCGCGGCAAGCAGGACTGGGAGCCGACCCCGCACGTCATCTGGTATGACCGCACCACGGGCATCTGGCAGCCGGTCTGGCTCGAGCCGGTGCCGGCGACCTACCTCACCACGCTGCACTTCACGTCCGACCTGCCGACCGCCACGGTGACGGTCGAGGCGCGGCTCAACCGGGGGCATCGCGGCTGGCTGGCGCTGAGCCTGGGCAAGGGCGAGGAGGTGCTGGCGGTCCAGCAGGTCTTCGTCGACGGCGACAGCATCTCGACGCCGGTGACCATTCCGCGCGCCCGCAACGGGCAGCGTCGGGGCGACCTGTACTGGACGCCCGAGCGCCCGAACCTGATCTCGGTCACGGCCACCCTGCTCGACGAGCAGGGCACCCCGATCGATGCCGTGCAGAGCTATTTCGGGCTGCGCAGCGCCGCCATCGGCCATGGCCGGTTCCTGCTCAACGACCAGCCCTATTTCGTCCGCTCGGTGCTAGAACAGGGGTTCTGGCCGAAATCGCACCTGGCGGCCCCCAGCCCCGGTGCGCTGCGCGAGGAAGTGGAGCTGATCAAGGCGCTCGGCTTCAACGCCTGCCGCGTGCACCAGAAGGTCGAGGACCCGCGCTTCCTCTACTGGGCCGATCACCTGGGCCTGCTGGTCTGGGGCGAAATGGCCAATGCCTACGAATTCGGCCCCAATGCCGTCGATCGGTTCACCCGAGAATGGCTGAGCGTGGTGGAGCGCGACCGCTCCAATCCCTGCATCGTCACCTGGACTCCGCTCAACGAGAGCTGGGGGGTGACCGAGATCGCCCACTCGGCCGCCCAGCAGGCCTATGCCAGCGCCCTGTACCACCTCACCAAGGCCATCGACCCGAGCCGTCCGGTGATCTCCAACGAAGGCTGGGAGCACACGCACTCCGATATCCTGGGGGTGCACGACTATACCCAGCACGGCAGCCAGCTGACCGAGCGATACGGCACCTGGGAGGCCATCGAGGAGACGCTTGCCGGGATGAAGCCGAACCGGCGCCAGCAGTTGCTGATCCCCGAGGATCGGCGCGGCCAGCCGGTGATGCTCACCGAGTTCGGCGGCATCTCGTTCCATCCGGCCCGCGGCCAGAACTGGATGGGCTACGCGACGGTGGAGACCGAGGCGCAGTATCTCAAGATCCTCGAGGATCTGTTCGGCGCCATCTATCGCAGCACGGAACTGGCCGGATTCTGCTACACGCAGATCACCGACACGCAGCAGGAAAAGAACGGGCTCTACGACGAGAACCGCAAGCCCAAGCTGCCGGTCGACAAGCTGCGCCAGATCATCTGGCAGCCGAGCGACGCGGTGCCGACCGAGTATCTCGACATCGCCCGGCGCAAGGCGCTTTCGACCAGCGGCGCGAAGGAATGAGTCGGGCGGCTCGCCCCACCCGCCTCTACCGAGCGCGCCGTGCCGACCAGGGTGCCCGCCGGATCAGCCCAGCGTGCCGCCCAGCTCGTCCTCGATATGGATGCGGATGATCTCGTCGAAGGTCTTCTCGGCCTTGAACCCCAGCGCGGCTGCCCGCCGGGTGTCGAAATTGCGCGGCCAGCCCGCAACCATCGAGATGATGCGCGGATCGGGCACCTCGCGAATGAGCGCCACGGCCTTGTCGCCGGCGACGCGGCGCAGCGCCTCGATTTCCTCTCCGACCGTCGCCGACAGCCCGGGGGCGGAGATGGTGCGGCGCCAGCCCAGCTTTTCGGTATCGAGTTCGGCTGCATGGACCAGGAAGCCGACGGCGGCACGCGGGCTGGCAAACCAGTGCCGGACATCCTTCGACACCGGCAACACGGCTTCCTGACCGACCAGCGGCTCGCGCAGGATGTTGGAGAAGAAGCCCGAGGCGGCCGCATTGGGTCGGCCCGGCCGGATGACGATGGTGGGCAGGCGGATGCCGACACCATCGAGGAAGCCGCGGCGCGAATAATCGTTGAGCAGCAGTTCGCCGATGGCCTTCTGCGTGCCGTAGCTGGTCAGCGGGGTATTGAAGAACTCGTCGCCGATCGCCTCCGGGAACGGCGCGCCGAACACCGCAATCGACGAGGTGAACACCACGCGCGGCTTGTAGGGCGACTTCAGGCCCTCCTGTCGGATCGCCTCCAGCAGGTAGCGCGTGCCGTCGAGATTGATGCGATACCCCTTGTCGAAATCGGCCTCGGCCTCGCCCGACACGATGGCGGCGAGGTGGAAGATCAGATCGGGACGGCGGGAAACCATGTTGGCGGCTTCGCCCGGCACGGAGAGATCGGCGACCTTGGTCTTGACCTCGCCGCCGAACGGGATGGCCTCGGGCAGCACCACATCGGCAAGGGTGAGCCGGGTGATCTCGCGGTCACCGACCCGGCCGGCCTTGACCAGCGCGGACGTCAGCTTGCGGCCGACCATGCCGGCCGCTCCGATGATCAGGATATGCATGAAGTTTCCTCGCTTGATTTTCGGCGGAGATTAGCGTTCGCGCGGCCCCGCGCAAGCCGGTATTTGGAACGAAGACAGCCTCAGCAAACGCTCTTGAGCCGCTCGAGGCAGGTCCGCACCACCTCGTCGCCGGGGCGCTTCCACCAGTTGTCCCGGGAGAAGATCTCGACCTCCTGGGGGCCGTGGTAGCCGGCCGCCTCGATCATGGCACGGATGGCCCTGAGGTCGATGACGCCGTCGCCCATCATGCCGCGATCGAGCAGCATGTCGGTGGTGGGCACCAGCCAGTCGCAGACGTGGTGGGCGAGGATGCGCCCCATGCGGCCGGCCCGCGCGATGGCGGCGGCCAGGTTCGGGTCCCACCAGACATGGTAGACGTCGATGGCGACGCCGACCCCCTCGCCGAGGTGGCCACAGATATCGAGCGCCTGGTCGAGCGTGCTCACGCAGGCGCGGTCGGCGGCATACATCGGGTGCAAGGGTTCGATGGCGAGCGGCACGCCGGCGGCGCGGGCGGCGGGGAGCATGGCGGCGATGCCGTCGCAGACCATCTGGCGGGCCCCGGCAATGTCCTTGGACGCGCCGGGGAGCCCGCCGACGACGAGGACGAGGCAATCGGCGCCGAGCGTCGCCGCCTCTTCTATGGCGCGCAGATTGTCGTCGATCGCCGCCTGCCGCCCGGCTGCAGTCCCGGACGGGAACATGCCGCCGCGGCAGAGGCCGGTGACGCGCAGCCCGTTGGCGCGGACGATGCGGGCCGCCTCGGCCAGCCCGACGCCGGCGACCTGGTCGCGCCAGGGAGAGATGGCGGTGACCCCGTGGCGGAGGCAGTCGTCCACCATCTGCGCGAAGCTCGAGCCGTTCCGCAGCGTGGCGAGGTTCATGGAGAGCTCGCTAGACATCGAGACTGCCCCACCCCTCACCCGTCTCGGCCTTCGGCCGATCCACCTTCTTCGGCTTCATTCGCTCCGCCGGAGCGAATGATGGCTTCGCCACCGCCTTGAAGTCCCTCAAGGGGAGAGGCGAAGCGTGGGGCATGATCGCGCCAGGTTGCCCGGTCCCCCGGAGGAAGAAGGTATCCGAAGGGCGGACGAGGGGCGTGCTCACCTCACGCCACCCCCTGCACGGCCAGCACCCGCCTCATCCGCTCGACCGCGAGGTCAGGGTCGGCGAGCACACGGGCTTTGTCGGCGAGGCGGAAGAGTTCGGCAAGGTGCTGCAGGGAGCGGGTGGACTGCTGGCCGCCAACCATCGCGAAGTGGTCCTGCAGCCCGTTGAGGTAGGCAAGGAAGACCACGCCGGTCTTGTAGAAGCGCGTCGGCGCCGCGAAGATGTGCCGGCTGAGCGGCACGGTGGGCTCGAGGAGCTCGAAGAACTCGTTGGCGGAGCCGCGGCCGAGCGCCGCCAGCGAGGCGGAGGCGGCCGGCGCGATGGCATCGAAGATGCCGAGCAGCGCGTCGGAATGGCCAGCCTCGTCGCCGGCGATCAACTCGGCATAGTTGAAGTCGTCGCCGGTATACATGCGCACCCCGGCCGGCAGGCGGCGGCGCATGGCGATCTCCTTGTCCTTCGACAGCAAGGAAATCTTGATGCCGTCGACCTTGCCGGCATGGGCGGCGATTACTGCAAGGCAGACGTCCATGGCCCGGTCGTGGTCGGCATATCCCCAGTAGCCGGCGAGCGCCGGGTCGAACATCTCGCCCAGCCAGTGAAGGATCACCGGCCGCTTCACCTGGCTGAGGATGCGGCCGTAGACGCGGGCATAGTCGTCGGGGGACTTGGCCGCGAGCACCAGCGCCCGCGATGCCATCAGGATGACTCGACCGCCCTGCCCTTCCACGAAGCCGACCTGCTCCTCATAGGCCTGGATCACGTCGTCGATGGTGACGGCCGGGCCGGGGGCCAGATGATCGGTGCCGGCACCAAAGGCGACCAGCGCGTCGTCACGGCCGCGCGCTTCGACCTGCGAGCGTCGGATCAGTTCCTGCGCCTCGTTCCAGCCGAGGCCCATGCCGCGCTGCGCCGTGTCCATGGCTTCGGCGACGCCGAGCCCGAGATCCCAGAGGCGGTGACGAAATCTCAGCGTGGTGTCCCAGTCGATCGCCGGAGCGAGCCAGGGGTCGTGGCTCGCCAGCGGGTCGGCGACGACATGGGCGGCGGCGTAGGCGATCCGCGGAAAGTCGCCAGCGGCGTGTCTTTCGATGGCAATCGGCGTGCCAGTGAGGCGGTAGGCGGTGAGGCTGCGGTCGGGGTTGGGGAGGAGGAGCTCAGGCATTTGGCTCCTCCATCGTGCCCGGGGCTCCCCCCACCCCTCTCCCTCCCCCGCCAGGGGGAGGGAGACGCCAATACTGACCATGGTGGACTACGAAGACTCGCGAGCGCAGGTCACCTCCCCCCTTGCGAGGGAGGGACAGGGTGGGGGGGGGAGGCGAGCTCGGAACCATCGTGTCAAATCCCCAGCGCCGGAACGTCGAGCCAGCGGCGTTCCTTCCAACTCTGCAGGCCCAGCATGGCGAGCTGCACGCCCTTGGCGCCCGCCTCGAGGCCGTAGGGCCAGGGCGCGCCGTCGGCTATATGGCGCAGGAACATCTCCCACTGCGCCTTGAAGCCGTTGTCCGCCGGTACGTTGGCGGGCACTTCCTCCCAGTTGTCGAAGAAATTGATGGTCTGCGGCTGGTCGGGGTTCCACACCGGCTTGGGCGTGTTACGCGGTGCTGGGTGAAGCACTTGTGCAGCCCGGCGACGGCGGAACCATGCGTGCCATCCACCTGGAACGTCACCAGATCGTCGCGGCGGACGCGCACGTCCCAGCTGGAATTGATGTGCGCCACGACGCCGCCGGCGAGCTGGAAGGTGGCATAGGCCGCATCGTCGGCGTCGGCGGTGTAGGGCTGCCCCTTCTCGTCGACGCGGCTGGGAATGTGAGTGGCACCGAGGCAGCTGACGGCCTGCACCTCGCCGAACAGGTTGTCGAGCACGTAGCGCCAGTGGCAGAGCATGTCGAGGATGATGCCGCCGCCATCCGCCTTGCGGTAGTTCCAGGACGGGCGCTGCGCCGGCTGGCCCCAGTCGCCTTCGAACACCCAATAGCCGAACTCGCCGCGCACCGACAGGATGCGGCCGAAAAAGCCGGAATCGCGCAGCATCTTGAGCTTGAGCAGGCCGGGCAGGAACAGCTTGTCCTGCACCACGCCGTGCCTGATCCCGGCGGCCCTGGCCTTTCGCGCGAGGGCGACGGCCGTGTCGAGATCGTCGGAGACCGGCTTTTCGCAGTAGACGTGCTTGCCGGCATCGATGGCGCGCGAGAGCAACTCGGCGCGCATCTGCGTGGTGCCGGCATCGAAGAACAGCTGGTCGTCCGGATTGGCCAGCGCCGCATCGAGATCGGCGGTCCAGCGGGCAATCCCGTGCCGATCGGCAAGTCGCCGGATCTTCTCGCGATCGCGCCCGACAATGATCGGATCGAGCAGCAGCCGGTCGCCATTGGCAAGGACCAGTCCACCCTGGTCCCGGATCGCGAGGATGGAGCGCACCAGATGCTGGTTGTAGCCCATCCGGCCGGTCACGCCATGCATGATCAGTCCAAGCCGCCGCTCGGCCATTCTCCCCTCCACGTCGCCAGTCTTTGTAACTGTTTGGTTACTTGGATACACAAGGCTAGGATAAGCCGTCAAGGGGTGCCGGCGGCGGACGGCACTGGATTGAGCAAAAGTAGGACCAGCCTGCCGCCGCCTATCCGGTGTTGCTCATGCTAGAGCGCTGACGGGACGACCGAAACACTTCTGGGCCCAGTTGCGGCGGGGAGGATTGATGGCTAGCGATGTGGCGGTGGCAAAGGCGCGGCGCAAGGCGACCGCGGACCTGCCCGTGCGACCCCGCGATGCCGAAAAGACCAAGGCCTCGATCCTCAAGGCGGCCCGCGACGAGTTCTGCGAGGAAGGCTTCAAGGGGGCCCGGGTCGACGCCATCGCCGATCGCGCCAAGGCCAACAAGCGGCTGCTCTACCACTATTTCGGCAACAAGGAAGCGCTGTACGAGGCGGTGCTGCTCGACGCCTACAAGGAGATCCGGCGCGGCGAACGCGAACTGCGCATCGGCCAGTACGATCCGGTGGAAGCGGTGGACCGAATCATCCGCTTCACCTTCCGGCATTTCCTCGCCAACCCGTGGTTTCCCCGCCTGCTTTCGGTGGAGAACCTGCAGAACGCCCGCTTCGTCAGAAAGATCAGGAACGTCGACGAGATCCGTTCGCCGATCGTCGGCGAACTTCAGGAGATCGTGAAGCGCGGCCACGACCTCGGCATCTTCCGCACCGACGTCGATCCGATGCAGCTCTACATCTCGATCATCTCGCTGTGCTACTTCTACGTCTCCAACATGCAGACGCTGTCCGTGGTCTTCGGCAAGGATCTCAGCCAGTTCGCGCTGATCCAGGACCGCGAGGCACAGGCGGTGCAGATGGTGCTCGACTACCTGAGGACCAAGCGGACCTGAGCCGCGGCGGCGGCGACGACACCCAACCGAGAAGCGATTCGACACGCGCCGGGCGATGGCACGATCCCCATCGAGCGGGATTGACACCGCCGCATTGCCAGCCCATGGTTGTAACCAACTGGTTATTTAGGTCCGGAAGGAGCACAGCGCCCCCGGCCCCGAATGGCAGTAATTGGGAGGAAGCAATGACCATCAGACTAGACCGACGCCAGTTTCTGCTCGGCTCGACGGCACTCGCCGCCGCGGCCGGGATCTCGCCAGCCTTCGCCCAGCAGGCGCTGCGGCTGATCTTCTGGGGCAGCCAGGCCCGCGCCGACCGCACCTACGGCGTGACGGACCTCTACGCCAAGGCCGGCGGCCCGGCCATCGAGGGCGAGTTCCTCGCCTGGAACGACTACTGGCCGAAACTCGCGACCCAGACCGCCGGCGGCAATGCTCCGGACGTGGTCCAGATGGACTACCGCTACATCGTCGAATACGCGACCCGTGGCGCCATCGCCCCGCTCGACGAGTTCGTCGGCGGCGCCCTGCAGCTCGCCGACTTCGACCAGGACCAGCTCGATGGCGGCAAGGTCGGCGGCAAGCTCTACGGCGTCAGCCTCGGCGCCAACTCGGTGGCCCTGATGATCAACACCGTCGACTTCGAGAAGGCCGGCGTGCCGATTCCGGGCCCGACCACCACCTATGCCGACTTCGAGGCCATCGCCGATGCGTTCGCTGCGGCCGGCGTGGGCAAGAAGGTGCTGGCGGACGGCTCGGGCTCCGAGCCGATGTTCGAGAACTGGCTGCGCCAGCGCGGCAAGGCGCTCTACACCGCCGACGGCAAGCTCGGCTGGGAAGAGGGCGACGCCGTCGACTGGTTCACCATGTGGGCCGGCCTGCGCGACAAGGGCGTCTGCGTCGGCGCCGAGGACCAGGCCCTCGATACCGGGCCGCTCGAAACCACCATGCTGACGCTCAACAAGGCCTCGGTGATCCCCTCCAACTCCAACCAGCTGGTCGCCTTCCAGGCTATCAACCAGGACAAGATCACCATCTCGAACTTCCCGCGCATCGCCACCGATGCGCCTGGCGGCCACTACCGCAAGCCCTCGATGTTCTTCTCGGTGGCCGGCGGCTCGGCCAACAAGGAGGAAGCGGCCAAGTTCGTCAGCTACTTCGTCAACAGTGCCGATGCCAGCAAGGTGCTGGGTGTCGAGCGCGGCATCCCGTGCTCGAAGTCGGTGCGCGAGGCCCTGGCCCCGACCCTCGACGAGCAGAGCCAGATCGCGCTCAACTTCGTCGCCAACCTGGGGCCACTGCTCGGCGCCCTGCCGCCCTCCCCGCCCGCCAAGGCCGGCGAGATCGATGCCTCGCTGTTCCGTGTGATCAGCCAGGAAGTCGGCTTCGGCGCCCGGTCGGCGGATGACGCCGGCAAGGCGCTGTTCAGCGGCGCCAACGACATCCTGTCGCGCGCCGGCTGACGATATGACCGCGCCCGGAACTGTGGCCGAAGCGGGCACGTCCCGGCGCGCGGTCGACAACGGCTGGTGGTCGAGGGCATTGGCGAACAATGCCCCCGGCTACCTGTTCCTGCTGCCCTGGCTGATCGGCTTCCTCGGCCTGACGATCGGCCCGATCGTCACCTCGTTCTATCTGAGCTTCACGAATTTCGACCTTCTGACGGCGCCGAGCTGGGTGGGCGCGGACAACTACATCCGCATGTTCACCAACGACCCCAAGTTCCTCGCCTCGATGCGGGTGACGCTGTTCTTCGTCATCTTCTCGGTGCCGCTCAAGCTCGCCTTCGCGCTCGGCGTGGCGCTGCTGCTCAACCGTGGGATGAAGGGCCTGCCTGTCTACCGGGCGCTGTTCTACCTGCCCTCGCTGCTCGGCGCCTCGGTCGCCATCGCCATCCTGTGGCGCCAGCTGTTCGCCGGCGACGGCGTCGTCAACCAGTTCCTCGCCCCGTTCGGCATCGTCGGACCGAGCTGGATCTCCAACCCGCGCTTCTCGCTGTGGACGCTGATCATCCTGTCGATCTGGCAGTTCGGTTCGCCGATGATAATCTTCCTCGCCGGCCTCCGGCAGATTCCTCAGGACATGTACGAGGCCGCGAGCCTCGAGGGCGCCAGCAAGTGGCGCGTGTTCTGGAGGATCACGCTGCCGATGCTGACCCCGGTGGTGTTCTTCAACGCCATCATCCAGACCATCGAGGCGTTCAAGAGCTTCACGCCCGCCTTCATCATTTCGGCGGGCACCGGCAATCCGATCAACTCGACGCTGTTCTACACGCTCTACCTGTACCAGGAGGCATTCGGCTACTTCCGCATGGGCTACGCCTCGGCGCTGGCCTGGTTCCTGCTGCTGCTGGTGGCCTGCTTCACCGCCTTCTCGTTCCTGACCAGCAAGTACTGGGTGCACTATGATGACTGATGCATCCGGCGACCGCGACCGCCCCCTCCACCGGTTTTGCCGGTCCCTCTCCCCCGCTTTGCAGGGGAGGATCACCCCTCATCCGGCGCGGCGCGCGGCGGAGGTCCGCCGATGAGCGTGATGGCGGAAACCCCCAGGCTCACCGTCGTGACCGAGGACAGCCCGGCCAAGCGACTGCGCAAGCGCATCTACGGCGTGCTGGCCCACGTGGCGCTGATCGCCGCCTCGATCGCCATGCTCTATCCGCTGCTGTGGATGCTGTCGGCCTCGTTCCGGCCGGAGAACGAGATCTTCTCGGGAACCCTGATTCCGTCGAGCTGGAGCCTCGACAGCTACTTCCGCGGCTGGGACGGCCTGCGCATCTCTTTCGGCACCTTCTTTCTGAACTCGCTGGTGATCTCGGTCGCCTGCGTCATCGGCAACCTCATCGCCTGCTCGATGGCCGCCTTCGCCTTCGCACGCCTCAGGTTCAAGGGACGGAACTTCTGGTTCGCCATGATGCTGATGACATTGATGCTGCCCGGCCAGGTGACGCTCATCCCGCAATACGTGCTGTTCCGCGAGCTGGGCTGGGTGAACACCATCCTGCCGCTGGTGGCGCCGAAATTCCTCGCCGTGGATGCCTTCTTCGTCTTCCTGATGGTGCAGTTCTTCCGCGGCATTCCGCGCGAGCTCGACGAGGCGGCGATGATGGACGGCTGCTCGGCGTGGCGCATCTACTGGAAGATCATGCTGCCGCTGTCGCTGCCGGTGCTGGCGACGGCCGCGATCTTCACCTTCATCTGGACCTGGGACGATTTCTTCGCGCCGCTCATCTACCTCAACGAGATGAAGCAATACACCGTGATGCTGGGACTGAGGACCTTCACCGACTCGACTGGCGAGAGCGACTTCGGCGGCCTGTTCGCGATGAGCGTGCTGAGCCTCGTGCCGATCTTCGTCTTCTTCCTGTTCTTCCAGCGGCTGCTGATCGAAGGCATTGCGACGACGGGGATGAAGCGGTGAGGATCGTGTGCGCCTGGCCACGCCCACCCTTGATCCCTCCCCGCAAGGGGGAGGGAGACGATGGAGCCGCGACGTCCGCGCTCCTTTCAGGTTCCGGAAGACGACAATAATGACCATCCGCTTTGCCGCCATCGGCCTCAACCACTCCCACATCTACGGGCAGGTGAACCTGCTGCTGCGCGAGGGCGCGGAATTCGTGGCGTTCTGCGCGCCCGAGGACGAACTGGCCGTCCCGTTCGGCGAGAAGTACCCGCAGGCGCGGCGGGTGGCCGACCGGCGGGCGATCCTCGAGGATGCCTCGATCCAGCTGGTGCTGACCGCCGCCATCCTCAACGAGCGCGCGGCCCTGTCGATCGAGGTCATGCGCCATGGCAAGGACGTGATGAGCGACAAGCCGGGCATGACCACGCTGGCGCAGCTCGCCGAGCTGCGGCGCGTGCAGGCGGAAACCGGCCGCATCTACTCGGTATGCTATTCGGAGCACTTCGAGACGCGCTCGACCGTCAGGGCGGGCGAACTGGTCGCCGCGGGCGCCATCGGCAAGCTGGTCCACACGCTCGGGCTCGGGCCGCACCAGATCCGCAACAACCAGCGGCCGGACTGGTTCTACGACCGGCCCCGCTATGGCGGCATCCTCGCCGATATCGGCAGCCACCAGTGCGAGCAGTTCCTGTTCTTTTCGGGCACAGATACCGAGGCGGAGGTGATCTCGGCGACCGTCAACAACCGCGCCAATTCGGGTCGGCCCGGGCTCCAGGACGTGGGCGACATGCACCTGAAGTCGCCGACGACCACCGGGTATGTCCGGGTCGACTGGTTCACCCCCGACGGGCTCGGCACCTGGGGCGACGGGCGGCTGGTGCTGCTGGGCACCGAGGGCTACATCGAGTGCCGCAAATACATCGACATCGCGGGCCGGCCGGGGACCGACCACCTGTTCCTCGTCGACAAGGCGGGCGTCCGGCATGTCGACTGCACGGCTCAGGAGCTGCCCTATGGGCGTCAGCTGATCGCCGATGTCCGCGATCGGACGGAAACGGCGATGCCGCAGGCGCGCGCCTTCAAGGCAATGGAACTGGCGCTGACGGCGCAGCAGATGGCCGAAATCGGAACGGTGTGGCAGCAATGAACAGGATCTACACGGTCGCGGTTGTCGGCGGGGGCATCGGCCGCGCCCACATCGTGGACGGCTACGAGACCAACAAGGACCGCTTCCGCGTGCTCGCCATCTGCGATCTCGAGCCGGGGCGGCGGAACGGGCTGGCGGAAGAGTTCGGCATCGAGCGGCGGGTGGAGCGGTTCGACGACCTGCTCGCGATGGACGACCTCGACATCATCGACATCTGCACCCCGCCGATGCTGCACCACCCCATGGTGCTGGCGGCGCTCAGGGCCGGCAAGCACGTGATCTGCGAAAAGCCGCTGGTCGGCTCGCTCGCCCAGGTCGATGAGGTGATCGCCGAGGAGAAGCGTTCCAGGGGCCGGCTGATGCCGGTGTTCCAGTACCGCTTCGGCAACGGCATCGGCCAGGCCAAGGCGATCATCGATGCCGGGATTGCGGGAAAGCCCTATGTGGGCACGGTGGAGACGCTGTGGCGGCGCGAGGCGGACTACTACGCCGTGCCCTGGCGCGGCAAGTGGAAGACCGAACTGGGCGGGGTGCTGATGACCCACGCCATCCACCCGCACGACATCTTCACCTACCTGATGGGCGAGCCCAAATCGCTGTTCGGCCGGGTGGCGACACGCGTCAACCCGATCGAGGTGGAGGACTGCATCTCGGCCTCGCTGGAGATGGCGTCGGGGGCGCTGGCGAGCTTCTCGGCGACGCTCGGCTCGGCCGACGAGATCTCGCGCATCCGCATCGCCTTCGAGAACGTCACCTTCGAAAGCGACCATGCGCCTTACAACCCGGGCGGCGCTCCCTGGAAGATCCTGCCGCGCAACGAGGCGACCAAGGCGCGCATCGAGGCGCTGCTGAAGGACTGGAAAGACACGCCGCCGCGCTTCGAAACGCAGATGCGGCTGTTCTGGGATGCGCTCGAGGGGCTGGGCCCGCTGCCCGTGACGAGCGCGGATTCGCGCCGGGCGCTGGAAATCGTCACGGCGTTCTACCATTCGAGCGAAACGCACGAGGACGTGCATTTCCCCATCGGGCCGGAGCATCCGAAATATCGCAGCTGGTTGCCGGAGGGGTTCCGGTGATGGGTCGGTGCCACGCCCGCGCCTCCTCTTCCTTGTCCCCCTGCGGAAGAAGGTTGCACGCAACGCCGGATGAGGGGTCCATGATGCCGATGCAGAACCCCTCATCCGCCCTTCGGGCATCTTCTCCCACAAGGGGAGAAGGCGGTTCGGCGCACTTGGCAGGGATCTGCCGAACCAGAGGACCCAACTGATGTCCACCAGCGTCGTTCTCAACAAGGTGCTGAAGCGCTACGGCGACGTGGAGGTGATCCACGGCATCGACCTCGCCATCGATCCGGGCGAGTTCACGGTGTTCGTCGGCCCCTCGGGCTGCGGCAAGTCCACCCTGCTCCGGATGATCGCCGGACTCGAGCCGATCACCGGCGGCGACATGCTGATCGATGGGGTGCGGATGAACGAGGTGCCGGCGGCGCGGCGCGGCATCGCCATGGTGTTCCAGTCCTACGCGCTCTACCCGCACATGAACGTCTACCAGAACCTCGCCTTCGGGCTGGAGACGGCGCGGGTGCCCAGGCCCGAGATCCAGTCCCGGGTGCAGAAGGCGGCGGAAATCCTCAGGATCGAGACACTGCTCAAGCGCAAGCCCAAGCAGCTCTCGGGCGGCCAGCGCCAGCGCGTCGCCATCGGCCGCGCCATCGTGCGCGAGCCCAAGATCTTCCTGTTCGACGAACCGCTGTCCAATCTCGACGCCGAGCTGCGAGTGCAGATGCGGGTGGAGATCGCCAAGCTCCACAACGACCTGGGCAACACCATGATCTATGTGACGCACGACCAGGTCGAGGCGATGACCATGGCCGACAAGATCGTGGTGCTGCAGGCCGGCATCGTCGAACAGGTGGGCGCGCCGCTCGATCTCTACAACAAGCCGCGAAACAAGTTCGTCGCCGGCTTCATAGGTTCGCCCAAGATGAACTTCCTCGCCGCGACTGTCGAGGCCACGGACGGGACCGGCGTGCGGCTGAGGGCCGGCGGCAGCGACATCGCCCTGCCCCGCCCGCTCGCCGCCCCCGCCAAGACGGTGACCTTCGGCGTCAGGCCGGAACATATCGGCATCAGCGAGGGCAGCGGCGTGCCGCTGGCCGAGGTGAAGGTCGACCTCGTCGAGCAACTGGGCGGCCAGACCATGGTCTACGCGACCACCGCGGACGGCCAGCCGTTGACCATCGCGGTGGACGGGCAGCGCCAGCTCGAACTGGGCCAGCGCCTGACGGCCTTCGTCGACCCGGCGCGCTATCACGTGTTCGCCGAGGACGGCCGGGCGATCTGAACCGTCTAGACGAGCAGCGTCTGGGCGATGGCGCTGCGGCGCGCGATCGCCCCCGCACTGTTTGCGGGGCGCTCGAAATCGCGCACGAAGATGGCGACGGCGTCATGTAGCGACGCGGTGTTGCGGAACGCCGTGTCGGCGGAGAGCGTCGACATATAGGCCAGCATGATCGCGATGTTCTGCTCGGGGTCGGTGAGGACGGCGACGTTGTGGCCCGTGCCGACGCCGCCCGCCTGGTTGAGCTGGAACAGCCCGTAGGACGGCTCGCTCCCGGCCGCCTTGATCGTGGGATCGAGCCTGGATTCGTCGATAGCATTGGCAATGGCGGCGACCTGCTGGAGGACGCCGTAGCCGGCATCGGCGAAGCGACGGGCGATGATTTCGGCCATGTCGCGGCGGCCGGCCGGGATTTCCGGGGAGTCGAAATCGATCCGGCCACCTGCCGGTCCGGCCAGCGCGAGCACGGTACCGCCGTCGGAGATGAGCTGGTCGCCGGCCTTGAGCATCGCCTCGCGCGTCTCTGCAAGGGCAGCGGCGAGCGCCGCCGAAATCGTTGCCAGCGCATCGGCGACGGTGCCCGTCCCGAGCAGGCGGGCATCGCGTCCGGTCAGGTTGGCGACGTCGATCCCTTCTGCCAGAACAGACACCGGATCGATGGCGGCAACGAGACCGGCGACCGGCTGCGCCGTATCCTGCAGCGCGGCCGCGACAGACCTGCTGCCCACCATCTGCGCAAGGCAGAGTTCGGTCGCCGTCGGCTGGCTGCCGAACAGCGCGGCGACGCGCAACTGCATCAGCCGCGTCATGATGGCGAAGACCGCGACCTGCAGGCTCCACGAGCCGATCGCGGTTGCGGGTGCCGCCAGCTGGAACTGCGGCTGGCTGGCGTTCGCAGTCCATTCGGCGGGGCTGAACCGGTACGGACCGACCGTGCCACCGCCCCCGGTGCCGTCGACGATGTTGCTGCGCAGCGCCGCGATGCCGGCGAGATAATGTCCGGAAACCCCGAAGATCGCGGCCTGCCAGTGGCACTCGAGCGCGAAGACCTGCTTGTCGAGAGGCCCGAGCGTGTCGGCGGCGAGGTCCACCGCGGCTGCGCTGACCCAGCCCCTCGGCTGATCCGGGTGATCGGCCAGGGTCACCTCGATCCAGGCCCCCTGCGTCGCACCGACCTGCACCCGCGTGCCACCCGGCACCTGCATGATGACGGTACCACCGGGGGCATCGCGCAGGCTGCGGCTATCCTTGAGTACGGCCATGCGATCCTCCTATCCGACCAGTTGTCCGGCCTCGCGCGGGCCGCCGATACCGCGCTCCGCGCAGCTGCGGCCGTTCGCATCGCGGACCGCCCGGCGCAACACGTCCATCTGTTCCGGCCCGATGCCGCGCGTGGTGATGCCCGGATCCGGCGCGCCGACTCCCTCGAAGAACTCGGCCAGTGCCCGATGGGTCGCCTCGCCTGGGTCGCCGTCGACCCGAGCGCAGATGGCGCCCTGCACTACCCGCCACTGCGCGGCACTGATGCCGCGTTCATAGTCGTTCAGGCCGGGACGACCGGCCGGCGGCGTGAACACCTCGGGGAGCCGGATGTCGGGATTCGCGAGCAGGTCGCTCGGCCGGACGGAGCGGGTGGCCACCTCGATATTGGTGGCATTGCCGTCCGGCTTGGCCTCGGCGACCGCATCGCTGATGTGCTCGATCAGTTGGCCCTCGATGGTCACCGGCAGGCAGAGATTGAGGTAGCCGCGCACGGCGCTGTAGGCGGAAGCCCGGCTGTCGATGCTGCCGCGCTCGTCGGCTGCCTTCTTCTTGTAGGCGCCCATCACCTTTTCGACGAACTTCTTGGTATTGGCCGGCGGCAACTCGTAAAGAAAGGTCCCCGCCACCACGTCGGTCATCGCGCTGGCCAGCCCGAAGGCCTGAGCGATGATGGCCATCGTCGCACTGGCGGCGCCGGTGATCTCGAGAATGGCGTTGGTGGTCTGCCCGAAGGCAGAGAGCGCCGACTTGGTCGCACTGGTGCGCCGGTTGAAGGCAAACAGCGAGTCGAAATAGACCGCGCACTGGTCATCGACATAGTTGAAGCCGGCGAGCGCCACCTCGTACCAGTCGGCGCTCGCGTAGCCCATGACCTCGGCATCGGCCTGCAGCGCGCCGATCAGCTTCTGGTGTTCGCCGACCGACCGGGCGACGGCATCGCCGTCGAGTGTCGGCGAAACCAGCTGCGGGGTGACTCCGGCGCAGCCGGTCAGCGCCGCGATGCCGGCGGCGGCAACACAGCTGCGAACGCCGGAAAGGCGTCGGCGCGCGACGGTCAGCAACATGATATCGGCCCCTCAACCCCCGCCCGGCGCGACGATCGCGCCGAAACGACCCCGCCATGGTTATCACTCCGGCGCGGCCGGACATGTTGGGAGGACTACGCTCAGTGCGGGCTTCTACCTCAGGGATTGTCCGAAGGGCTCAGCCCTGCCCGGCTAGGAGCTCGGCATTGCCGCCCGAAGCGGTGGTGTCGATGCAGACATGCCGCTCGGTGATCAGGCGCTCGGCATCGGACGGCCGGGAAATGAGAGGCACGATGGCGCCCTCGCGGCGCGCCAGCGCCTGCCGCCACGGCTTGAGTTCGGCGTCGGTGCCGAAATGCATCACCGCATCGACATGGAGGCCAGCCTCGATGGCGGCCGGCGCGAGCTTCTTGTCGACCCCGCCGATCGGCTCCCCATTGGCGCCCAGTTCCGCCGCGATCTTCTGCGCGCCGGGCGCAACGACGAGCACGCCATTGCCCTGCTCGAGCGCGAGCCGCGCCTGCTGCCCGGCGCTCGCCGCATCGGGACCGAGACAGAGGACGACCCCGCGCGGCCAGGTGTAGAGCGTGTTGGACTCGCCGGTGGGGCCCGGCAGGGGCCGCTCCGCCGGGATGATGCCGACCTGCTCGACCGCGATCCGCACCTTGTCGACCGCCGCGATGGCAAAGCCGATCGAAAGGCCCGAGAGCGGATTGACGCCGACCGATGGTTCATGCCGCTCCGCCGGGCGCCAGAAGCGCTTCAGGTAGTGGGGGCCGCCGGCCTTGGGGCCGGTTCCCGACAGGCCTTCGCCGCCGAACGGCTGCGAGCCGACGACCGCGCCGATCTGGTTGCGGTTGACGTAGACATTGCCGGCCCGGACGCGGCTGGCGAGCTCCTCCACCCGCCCGTCGATGCGGGTGTGCAGGCCGAAGGTGAGCCCGTAGCCCGCGGCATTGATCGCGGCGATCACCGCATCGAGTTCCTCGGCCCTGAAGGTGGCGACGTGCAGCACCGGTCCGAAGATCTCCTCGGGCATCTCGGCGATGCCGGCGACCTTCAGAACGGTGGGCGCGACGAAGCTGCCGTCCGACGGGGTGGGCAGACGATGCAGCACTGCGCCGCGGGCGGCAAAGCCATCGATATAGGCCTCGAAGCGGGACTTCGCGCGGCGGTCGATCACCGGCCCGATATCGGTCGAGAGCGCCCAGGGATCGCCAAGCTCAAGTTCGTCCATGGCGCCGAACAGCATCTCGAGGGTCCGCGCGGCAGCCTCCTCCTGCACGTAGAGGATGCGCAGGGCCGAACAGCGCTGCCCGGCGGACTGGAAGGCCGACGACAGGATGTCGCGCACCGCCTGTTCCGGCAGCGCGGTGGAATCGACGATCATGGCATTGAGGCCGCCGGTCTCGGCGATGAGGGGCGCGCCCGGCGCCAGATGATCGGCCATCGCCGCGTCGATCGCCTTGGCGGTCCTCAGCGAGCCGGTGAAGCAGACGCCGTCGACGCGCGGATCGGAAACGAGCGCCGCCCCGACCACCGGACCGGTGCCGGGCAGGAGCTGGATCACCTCTTCGGGGATGCCCGCCTGGATCATCAGCCGCACCGCGAGCGCAGCGATCAGCGGGGTCGCCTCGGCCGGCTTGGCGAGCACGGTATTGCCGGTGACCAGCGCTGCCGCGATCTGCCCGGTAAAGATGGCCAGCGGGAAATTCCAGGGCGAAATGCAGGTGAACACGCCGAGCGGATGGCGGGTCTCGGACGCCTCTGCCTCGGCGGCATAATAGCGCAGAAAATCAATGGCTTCCCGGACTTCGCCGACAGCGTCGTTGAGCGTCTTGCCGGCCTCGCGCGCACATAGCGCATAGAATTCGGCGGCGTTGTCCTCATAGAGCCCGGCAACCTGGCGGAGCAACAGCGCCCGCTCGGACACCGGTCGGGCTGCCCAGTCGCCGGCCGCATCGCGCGCCGTGGCGATGGCGAGGTCGATGGTCTCCGGCCCGGCGCAGATGGCATCGCCCACCACCTCGCCGGTCGCCGGGCTGACGATGGTGACCGTCTCGTTCTGGCCATAGGTGACGAGCGACGCCGGCACCGCGTGCCAGCGCTTCTCGCCCTCGCGGAAGCGGCTCCGGTCGGCCAGCAGGTAGTCGATCACCTGCGGATCGGTGAGGTCGCGCCCGCGCGAGTTGGCGCGATGGGGCTCGAACAACGCCACCGGATCGCGCACCCGGCGCGGCGCCGTTTCCACCGCGGCAAACGGATCGGCTACCACGGCGGCTGCCGGCACGTCCCGGTCGGCGATCATGTTGACGAACGAGCCGTTGGCGCCGTTCTCGAGCAGTCGCCGGACGAGGTAGGCGAGGAGATCGGCGTGCCGCCCGACCGGCGCGTAGATGCGGGTGCGCGTGCCGTGCTCGGCCGCCACAATCTGGTGCAGACGCTCGCCCATGCCGTGCAGGCGCTGGAACTCGAAGGCGGACTTGTCCACTCCGAGAGTCTCGGCGAGATGCAGCACTGCGGCGACGCTATGGGCGTTGTGCGTCGCGAACTGCGGGTAGAGGCGGTGGGTCTTGCCCAGCAGCCGGCGCGCATTGGCAATGTAGCTGACATCGGTCGCGGCCTTCCGGGAGAAGACCGGGAAGCCATCGAGGCCCAGCACCTGGGCACGTTTGATCTCGCTGTCCCAGTAGGCGCCCTTGACCAGCCGAACCATCAGGCGCCGGTCGAGCCGGTCGGCCAGCGCCTCGAGCCAGTCGATGACGTGGCTGGCGCGCTGGCCATAGGCCTGCACCACCACCCCGAAGCCGTCCCAGCCGGCAAGCCGCTCGTCGGCGAGCACGGCGGCGATGACGTCGAGGCTGAGGTCGAGCCGGTCGGCCTCCTCGGCATCGATGTTGAAGCCCATGTTGGCGCCGCGCGCCATCATGGCCAGCGCCAGGGTGCGCTCGACCAACTCATCCATCACCCGGGCGCGCTTCATGAACTCGTAGCGCGGGTGCAGCGCCGAGAGTTTCACCGACACTCCGGGATTGTCGCGCACCGACCCGGCGGTCGAGCGGGTGGCGAGCACGGCAATGGCCTCGGCATAGGCGGCGCGGTAGCGCCTGGCATCCGCGTCGGTGCGGGCCGCCTCGCCCAGCATGTCGTATGAATAGGTGAAGCCGTCCTTTTCGGCGCGGCGGGCGACCCTGGTCGCCTCCTCGATATCGCGGCCGAGCACGAACTGGCTGCCGAGGATCTTCATGGCCTGCATCACGGCGGAGCGGATCACCGGCTCGCCGATGCGCTGCACGAACCCCTTGATGATCCCGGCAATGCCGGCGCCGGAATCGCGCAGCACTTCGCCGGTGAGGGTCAGCGCCAGGGTGGAGACGTTGACCAGCGGAGAATTGGCGCGGTCGAGATGCTCGGCCCAACGGGACGGCGCGATCTTGTCCTCGATCAGGTCGTCGATGGTGCGGGTATCGGGGACGCGCAGCAGCGCCTCGGCCAAGCACATCAGCGCCACGCCCTCCTGGGTGGAGAGCGAGTATTCGGCGAGGAAGGATTCGAGCATGCCGGACGATTGTGCGGCACGCACCTTTTCGACGAGGGCGGCCGCCTGGGTGCCGATGGCCTGCCGCTGGTCGGCGTCGAGCGCAGCCTCGGAGACGAGGCGGGCCACCGTCTCCGCCTCGTCGGCGAGGATCGTCGAACGCATGCGGTCGCGGATGTCGTCGAGCTCAGCCATGATCGCCCCCGGTGCCCAATAATGTGGCACGGGGTCGCCGATTTGTGTGGGGAAAATGTGATCGGGGGGGCCGGGCCGCCGGGCACAGGCCTCACGTCGCCTTTCCCACCCCTGCCGCTGCCGCGTCTTCGGCGTTCTCGGGCAGGTCGTCGAAGCTCGAGTAGTTCATGGTGTAGAGGCGCGAGTAGAGGCCCTTCTTGTCCATCAGCTGCTCGTGATTGCCGCTTTCGAGCAGCTCGCCGTTCTGCAGGACGATGATGCGGTCGGCGCCGCGGATGGTGGCGAGACGGTGGGCGATGACCAGACCGGTGCGCCCTTCGAGCAGGCGCTTCAGCGCCTTCTGGATCAGCATCTCGGTATAGCTGTCGATATTGGCCGTCGCCTCGTCGAGGACGAGGATCTTGGCATCGGCGACGAGCGCGCGGGCAAAGCTGATCAGCTGGCGCTGGCCGAGCGACAGGTTGCCGCCGCGCTGCTCGATCTTGGTGTCGTAGCCCTCGGCCAGCGACGTGATGAAATCGTGCGCGCCGACCGCCCTCGCCGCTTCGATCACCTGCTCGCGGCTCGCCTCGGTCTTGTGATAGCGGATGTTCTCGAGCACGGTGCCGGTGAACAGGAACGGCTCCTGCAGCACCATCGCCACCTGCTCGCCGATCGAATCCTGGGTGAGGTCGCGCACGTCGTGCCCGCCGATGCTCACCGAGCCCTCCCACACGTCGTAGAAGCGGTGCACCAGCGACATGCAGCTCGACTTGCCCGAACCGGTCGGTCCGACCAGCGCGACCGTCTCGCCCGGGTTGACGCGGAAGCTGACCTTCTTGAGCACCGGCAGGTTCCTGCGGTAGCCGAAGGTCACGTCCCTGAACTCGACGGAGCCATCCATGTCGCTGGTCAGCGCCACCGCATCCGGCTTGTCGGCGATGGAAACCGGCACATCGAGCACCTCGGTGATGCGCTGGCCAGAACTCATGGCGCGCTGGAACACCGAATACTGCATGGTCAGCGAGCGGATCGGATCGAAGAAGCGCTGGATATAGAACAGGAACGCCACCATGACGCCGACATCGAGCGTCTTGCCCAGCACCATCTGGCCGCCGACCACGATGACGGTCGCCATCGAAATGCCGGTCAGCGTATCGACGATCGGCACCATCACCTGGGCGAACTTGGCGGCGCGCAGGTGGCTGAGGAGGTTGGCATGGGCCTTCTCCTCGTAGAGGTCGAAGTTGACTTTCTGCCGGTCGAGGCTCTGCACCGTGCGCACCCCGTTGATGCCCTCGGCCAGCGCGCCGTTGGCGGCGGAGTTGGTGTGGTGCGCATCCATGAAGCTCTTCTTGGCCGGCGGCAGCCAGAACAGCCGAACGATGAACAGGATCGGCATGGTCGCCATGGTGATCAGCCCGAGCACCGGATCGAGCCACAGCAGCACCCCGACAATACCGAACAGAAGGACGATGTCGCCGACGGAAAGCACAGAGGTTTCAAGGAATTCCTGCATGGAGTTGACATCGCCCATCAGGCGCGACATCAATCGGCCGACCTCCGTCTTGTCCATCCAGCTCAATGACACGCGCTGCAGGTGAGCGATCATCGCCCGGCGCATGTCGAACAGGACGTTCTCGGCAGCCTTGCCGACCACCGTCTCCTGAACCCAGCTGGCTCCGAAATTGATGACGATCGTCGCCGCGAACCCGACGATGGTCCAGAGCAGCACGGCGCGTCCGGCGCCGCCCTGCGCCATGCCGTTGTCGATGGCGAAGCGGATGATCAGCGGCAGCGCCAACTGTGTCAGGGTGAAGGCGAGCACCGCCGCGACCGAGATGTAGATCTGGCTCCGGTAGGGCCTCACGAAGGCCCAGATGCGCCGCACGATCCTGGGATCGTAGGCCTTGCCGAAGATCTCCTCTTCCTTGTCGAGGCTGGAGCCGACCACGGCACGCGGCGGGCGGCGGCGGCGATCCTCGCTCTCGTCGCCCTCGGGAACAGCGGCGTCGGTCATTGCGCGGCCTCCTGGTGCTCGTCGCCGGGGCGGACCTGCAGATCGTAGAGCGCGCGGTAGCGCCCGCCGAGGTCCAGCAACTCGGCATGCGTGCCGCGCTCGACGATGCGTCCGTCCTCCACGAACAGTATCTGGTCGGCATGCATCAGCGAACTGAGCCGATGCGAGATGATGAGCGTAACGCGATCCTTGGCGAAGCGTTTCATGGCCGTGCGGATGCGCTGCTCGGTCCCGGCGTCGACCGCGGCGGTCGAATCGTCGAACACCATGATGGTGGGGCGCAGCATCAGCGAGCGGGCGATGTTGAGCCGCTGGCGCTGTCCGCCCGACAGCGACACGCCGCGCTCGCCCACGATGGTGTCGTAGCCGGTTGGCAGGCCGATGATGTAGTTGTGCAGCTGCGCGAACTCGGCCGAACGCGCGATGCGGGTCTCCTTGGCCCAGGGATCGCCGTAGGCGATGTTGTTCTCGATGTTGGTGGTGAACAGGAAGCTGTCCTGCTGAACCACGGCCACCGCCTGCCGCAGACTGTCGAGGGTCAGGGCCCGCACGTCCTGCCCATCGATGGTGACCCGCCCGCCGGTGACGTCGTAGAAGCGCGGGATCAGGTGCGCGATGGTCGACTTGCCCGAGCCCGGCCGCCCGACGATGCCGACGGTCTGGCCGCGCCTTGCCTCGAAACTCACGCCGGTCAGCACTGGACGGAACGGGGCGCTCGGATAGGCGAAGTCGACATTCTCGAAGCGCAGCGTGCCGTCGGTGAGCCTGAGGTCCTTGGCGCCCGGCTCGTCCTTGATCTCGATCTCGAGGTCGAGAAAGGCGAACAGGCGATTGCCGCAGGTGGAGGCACGGGCGAAGGAGTTGACGAGCAGGCCGAGCTGTCGCACCGGCATCTGCAGGATGGTCATGAACGTCAGGAACGCGGCCAGCGTGCCGACCGTCATGTCCCCGGCGATCACCTTCTCGCCGCCCACCCAGAGCACCAGGCACATGGCAGCGAGAAAGGAAAAGTTCATCGCCGAGGTGGAGTTGACGCGGATGTCGACGCGCTGGTGGGCGAGCTTGAGCGCGGCATCGGAGGCGGCATCGAACTTGGCCATCTCGTGCTTCTGGCCCGCAAAGGCGCGCACCACGCGGATCCCCCCGAGGTTTTCCTCGAGCACCCGCGACACGTTCTGCAGCAGTTCCTGAAGCCTCAGCCAGGTGGCCCGCAGCCTCAGCTGCGCCACCGACGAACTCCAGGCGACGAACGGCACGAAACTCAGGGCGAGCAGCCCGAGCAGCCAGTCGGTGCTGATCATCATGTAGGCCCCGACCCCGATGAGGATGCCGAGCAGCACCACGCGCAGCACGCCTGTGGCAAAGAACATGCGCACGCCTTCGAGATCGATCATGCCCACCGTGATCAGGTCGCCGGTGTGGACCTTGTCGTGGTAGGAGAAGCTCAGCCGCTGGATCTTCTCGTAGACCGCCATGCGCAGCTCGTAGGCCGTGTGGTGGCCGACGGCCTCGCCATAGTAGTTGTGCACCATGGTGAAGATGCCCCGCCCGATCGACACCACGAGGAGCAGCAGCGCCGTGCCCCACAGCGCCTCGGTGGCTCCTGCGCCGCCATCCAGCACACCCTCCGCGTGATCGACGGCCTGACCAAGGAGCCTCGGCACCAGCAGCTGCAGCGCGCAGGCGATCACGGTGGCGCCGACCGTGACCCACATCTGCACCGGATGGCGCAGCGTCAGCACCATGATGCGCCAGAGCGTACCGAGGCCCTTGCCCGCGTGCACCGCAGCAACATGTGACATCGCCTCGCCGGCCGGACGGGCGCTGCTCGGAGCACGAGAGCTCAATCGACTGATCCAGACATGTGAGTAGGGCCCGCCCTCGCCGGAGGCGGCAGACTCGGCCCGCAAGAACCAAAGGAAGAATTATTCTGTTACGCCGATTTGCGACCGGTTCAAGGCAGATATGCAGAAAAACCGCGCCGTTGTTCTGCGGATGGGCGGAAGCGGCGGGCATTCGCGGGGTACGCCGACAACTGCGGCACCAGGGCTCGGACTTGCCTCTCCCAATGTGCGGAAGAGCCCGCTATGTGTACCAGCGGGGAGAAATCATGGATTCTCGGGTGTTCTGGCTCGCGGTGGCGGCCTTCGTCGGCGCCATCGAAGGCGGGCTGATCGCCGGCATCCTGCCGCTCATCAGTGCGGACCTGGGAGTCAGCCTGGGGCAGGCCGGACTGCTGGTGCTGTTCTACTCGCTGGCCTATGCCTTCGGCCCACCGCTGCTGGCGCTGCTGCTCGGCGGGGTCGGGCGGCGGCGAATCCTCGCCTGGTCGGAGTTCGCGCTGGCCATGTGCGCTCTGGCGATCGTGCTGATGCCGTGGTTCGAGGGCCTCGTGCTGGTGCGCACGGTGCTGGCGGTGGCAGCCGGCACCTACACCGGGACCGCCATGGCGACAGCGGCAATGATTGCCCCGCCGGGACAGCGCGGGCGCTACATGCAGGTGATCAGCATGGGCCAGGCCATCGCCTCGTTGGCCGGGGTACCACTCGGCGCATTGCTGGCCGCCAACCTCGGCTGGCGCTTCGAGTACATCGCGCTGTCGATCATGGCCTCCCTTGCCGCGCTGGCGCTCTATGTGCGGCTGCCGCGCGGCATGCCCGGCGACACCATGACCATCGGCGAGCGCCTGCGGGTGCTGCGCAACCCGGGGATGGGCACCGCGCTGCTGTCCACCCTGATCTTCATGATCGGCTCGGCGCCGCTGATGGTCTATATCAGCGCGCTGCTGACCGCCGCCCACGTCAGCTACGAGGCCCTGCCTCTGGTGCTGCTGGCCGGCGGCGTTGGCGCCATTGCCTGCAGTGCCACTGCCGGACGCATGTCGGACCGGTTCGGCAGCAAACGCACGGCGACGATCGCCGGGGTGGCGGTCATCGCGGTCATGGCAGTCTTCGTGCTGTTGCCGCAGGTGCCGGGGGACCTCGCGCTGCCGGCGCTGATGCTGACGGTCGGCGCCCAGGGCTTCGTGGTGCGCACCTATTCGATCGCCGTGGCGAGCCACATGGCCCAGATCGCGCCGACGGCGGTGCCGGTGGCCATCTCGCTCAACATGTCGGCGTTCCAGATCGGCATGGCCATTGCTGCGGCGGTGGGGGGCGCCCTGCTCGACCGCCTTGGCGCCATGACGCTTCCCCTGATCGGCGCCCCGCTGGTTGCGCTGTCGCTGCTGATCTGGCGGCGCGTTCCGACGGGTGACGGGGAACGCCGATCCTGACGGACGGCCCTAGCCTGCCCGCCGCGCGGCGACCCGGTGCCACAGCCGATTGGCAAGGAGCCCCGCAGCGATCCCGACCCCGCCGCCGATCAGCTTGATGCCCATGTCGGGCAGCCGCGCGTGGCGGGTCGACTGCAGCGCCTGCAGCAGCTCGAAGCCGACCGCCGCCGCCAGCACCACCGCGATGATCAACGCCAGGTGGCGCGGATAGGCGAGCGCGAAGGCGAAGCCGACGAGGCCGAAGGTCAGGAAACGCTCGGCATTCGCCGACAGGGTCGTCACCGGCCGGAACCCGATCGGGGCGATGGTTACCACCGCAACCGCGGCGAGCAGCAGCCACGCGAATATGGGAAGGAACCGCGACGTCATCGGCAACGCATAGCCGGTTTCAGACGGCGTTGCGACGGGTTTTCGGCGAGAACACGGTGAGGATGACTATCCAGCAGTCGAAGAAGATCGACCAGTTGTCGATGTAGTACAGATCGTGCCGGGTGCGGCCCTCGATCTGCTCGAAGGTGGTGGTCTCGCCACGATAGCCGTTGACCTGGGCCCAGCCGGTAATGCCGGGCTTGATGCGCTGCCGGTGCGCATAGCTGGCCAGTTGCTCGCCCAGTTCGTCGTCGTGCACGAGCGCATGCGGGCGCGGCCCGACAAGGCTCATCTCGCCGCGCAGGACGTTGAACAGCTGCGGCAGTTCGTCGATCGAGGTCTTCCGGATCACGGCGCCGACACGGGTAATGCGCCGGTCGCCGACCCGCACCTGCGTCATCTTGCGGCCCGACTCGGTGACCGTCATCGAACGGAACTTCCAGATGAAGAAGGTCTCGCCGTTGAAGCCGCGTCGCTCCTGCCGGTAGAAGACCGGTCCGCGACTGTCCAGCTTGATGAGCACGGCGACGAGGAGGAGCAGCGGGGCAAGGAGCACAAGGCCGAAGCTCGCGCCGGCGAGATCGAAGGCACGCTTCAGCAGCACCGCACCGTCGCTCATCGGCTTCCTGAGGAAACGCAGCGCGTTGTTGGGCCCGATCGGCACCACATCGAGGAACTTGAAGCTGGTATTGCTCGTGGCAGGCGCACAGACGACATTGATGGCAAAGCGCTTCAGTTCGCCGACGATGCGCTCAAGCCCGTCGATGTCGCCCAGTTCGCCGACGAAGACGACGTTCTCCGAACCCCGCGTGAGCCAGTGCTGGGCGAACTCGACGATGGCGCCGGACGGAATCCGGCCGTCGGGCCCGCGCAGTTCGTCGACATAGAGGGTGCCGGCCAGCTGATAGCCCGACTTCCACAGGTTGCCGTTGAGAAGGAAGCGCACCACATCGCCGCGTGCCCCGATCACCGAGACCTTCTGATACTGCAGCCGTCCCGCGCTGATGCGGGCCCCGAGCCGGGCATAGGCGGTATTGCGCGCAAAGAGCAGCACAGGCACGCCGACGAGGTAGGCCGAGCTCAGCGAGACGCGCGACAGATCACCCGCGACGCCGGCAAGGAAGGCGCCGAACAGCGCGATGGCGAAAGCGGCGGTCCAGCCCATGGCCGCGTCGGCGACGATGTTGTGCTGGCGCTCGGAGCGGGCAAGAAAGCGCGAGGCCGAGGAGGCGGAGAACGCGCCATAGAGCACTCCGACCAGGGTCGAATAGGCCCCGTAGAGCTCGAAGGGCACCTCGTTGGGCGGAACCCGCAGCAGCACCGCATGGTAGAGCAGCGCCGGAACCAGCATGGTGAGACTGGCGAGCGCGCCTTCCCCCAGACCCAGACCCCAGGTCAGAACCTGGTGGCTGGAGGTATGGCGCGGCGCGCTGCGCCGTTCGATCCGATGCCCCAGTCCGAACTGTTCCTGCGCCACGACGATTTGCCTCAAATTGTTGGCATTGCAGGAGTTTTCACGCCTCCCACTGGCGAGGGACTTAGCACGGGCGAGGTTCGATCCCCAATCGCAGGGTTAAGGCAGGGTTAACTGCGGAACGTGAATGGGTGCCGGCTCAACGTCCGGCCACCCGGGGCGTTTGCGGCGTCGCCTGGAGGTAGGCGACAATCAGCGCCAGGATCAGCGTCACGACCGCCGTCTTCTGGCTGAGCGTGTTGTTGGAAAGGGCGACGGTGAGGAACACGCCCGTGCCGATCCAGGCAGCGCGTGGCTGGCCGCGCAGCAGGCGCAGCAGCAGCCAGCCCACGAGGAGTGCGAACGGAACGGCGAGGATCAGCCCGAGCTGGAAGGTCAGCTCGACCGGTGTCGACTCGATGAAGGGGAGCCGCAGCTTGTCGTTGGCGATCTTCAGCAGCTCCACCGCGTCCTTGCCGAACATCACCTCCTGCCAGGTGACGTGGTCGAAGATCTGGTAGATATCGGTGCGGGCGAAGAAATTCTGGTCGACCACGCCGTCCGAGAAACGCGACAGCAGGCCGCCCGCCGCCAGCACGCCAATCAGGACCGCGCCACCAAGCAGCACCAGCACCAGCACGGCAAGCTTCGCCTTGCGCTCGGTGGCGGGCCTGAGCGAGGACCAACGCACCAGGAGCACAAGGGCCAGGACCTCAGCTGACGCAACGATCAGCGCGAAACGCGCGCCGGCCGCCGCGGTCGCGACAAACAGCAGCAGCATCGCGGCAGTCTTCACCCATGGCTTCCAGCTGGTGAGGGGCACGAAGGCGATCGCGCTGGCGCACCACAGGCCCAGCATCAGCGGGTGACCGGCAAGCCCGGTGGGGCGGAACGCCGCCTCCCCCTCGACGTAGGGGAAGAAGCGGATGCGGGTGACCGCCTCGAATATGCCCATCGCCGCGCTGACGAGAACGAACAGCAGCACGGCATCGCCGAGCCGGCGCCTGAGGGAAGGGTTCTGCGCCAGCAGGACCAGGCCGGCGGCGCCGGCGGCGAGATAGGTGTCGACGAGATTGCCGATCGCTTCCGCCCGTCCCGTGGCGACGAGAAAGCCGACCAGCAGCGTCAGCAGGGCAAAGAACCGCACCAGATCGCGAAATGCCGCGATTTCGCGACCGCGAAGAAACACCGGGCGGGTCAGCAGCGCCACCGGCAGCAACAGCACCAGCAGGTAGGTGCCCAGGTGGATCTTCTCATAGAACGCGCCGCCCTCGCTGACATAGTTGTACAGCCCGTCGAGCATGGCCGGGGGAACGCAGATCCGGACGGCAAGAGCAACAAGGACAGCGAGGAAGAGCGCGAGCGAAACCGCGTTGGCCCGCCGGGTCGTATCGACGACAATGTCGGTTGCGCTGGCGGAGGAACTCACGTCTCGCCGTCTCCGGTTGCAGCACCCGGGTCCCGGCACGATGGGATCCCGTGAACCTGCCGCGTCCCAGGCGAATAGCACGCCGACGCCGATGTCGCGCGGCGGCGATGTTCCTATCCTTAACCGCCGGCGACGGGACGCCTCCCTCCCCCATTAAGCATCCGGGCACTTGGCGTTGGTTCGGGCGCGCGCCGCCGGCTAGGCTGTGCACGACCAAGACCCCACCAAGGCCGCATGTCCGTCGCCACACCCCTTCCGCCATCGAGCCTTCCCGCCGAGGAGTGGATCAGGGCGGCCTCGGACGATGTTTCCTGCCCGGGGAACATGTCGGTTTGTAGGGAGCGGACCTGATGCTGACCATTGCCTATTGCGGCCCGATCGCGGCCACCGGCGAGCCGGCACGGGGCGGCTTCGAAGCCGCCAACCGACGGCTGATCGACGACCTTCGCCGCGCCGGCCTGGCCGTTGCCGAGTTGCCGTACGCGCCCGAGCGGAAACCGGCCTGGCGGAAGCTCCTCGCCTACGGCACCGGCTTTGCCGGCCTGGCCTGGCGCATCGCGACCCGCGGCGAGCGCTGGGACGTGTTTCACATCACCCCGTTGCGTCGCCAGTTCATGCTGGCCGAGTACATCCTGTGCCAGCTGGCGATGCGTCGCGGCGCGCGGCTGGTCGTCGACCTGCGGGCCGGTGCGATCGCCGAGGACGTGAACAGCCCGAGCCGGCTGCGCCGCGCCGCACTGAAGAGCATCCTCGCGGCGGCCGACCTCGTCTGCGTGGAAGGCGAATCCTACCTGGAGCTCGACGAGGTGCGCGGGCGGAACGCGCTCTACCTGCCGAACTATGTCGAGGCCGGCACCGTGGGTGAGAGTCCCGCCATGCCCTCCACCACGGTCAATCTCGTCTTCCTCGGCCGCATCGTGCCGGAGAAGGGCATAGAGGTCGCCATCGACTGCGTGCGCGCGCTGCGGACCCGTGGCCTGCAGGTCGAGCTCAAGGTGATCGGGCGGGGCGACGAAGCCTATATCGACCGACTGCGGGCCGCCACCGCGGACCTCCCCGTCAGCTGGCTCGGAGCCATCCCCCATGGCGAGGTTCCCGCGCAGTTGCGCGACGGTCACTTCTTCGTCTTTCCGACCCGG
The DNA here is from genome assembly GCA_041916695.1 of Devosia sp. Lineage (GTDB taxonomy): Bacteria > Pseudomonadota > Alphaproteobacteria > Rhizobiales > Devosiaceae > Devosia_A. The sequence continues at coordinate 53,716 of JAYRZA010000017.1, forward strand.
CACCGCGGCGAAGGGCACTCCAACGCACTGACCGAAGCAATGAGCCAGGGCCTCGTGCCGGTGGTGGCCGACAATGGCTTCAACCGGCAGGTGATTGCCGATACCGGCCTTGTGCTGGACATGCAGGCAACCGGCGAGGACTATGCCGCCGCCATCGAGACAATCCTCGCGGGCGGCGACTGGGGCCGAAGGTCCGAGGCGGCGCGCCGGCGCATTCTCGAGCAGTTCACCGGCGAACGGCTGGTACCGGCCCTGGTCCAGCGCTACCGGGACGTGGTCGAAGGCGATGCCCGGCCGACCCGCGCCCCCGGGCCGAGCGGCACAACGCTTCGCGCGGCTGTCGGACGCGGCTGACCGGGCCTAGGCGGTTTCGAGGCGCCGGGTCACCCCGGTGCTTCCGACAGCGGATGCGGGGCGCACGGCGACGCGGCGGCCGGACGCGCCTACGACACCCCGCCAGACGATGCAGCCCGCCGGAACCAGGGTGCCGAAGGCCGGCGAGACCCAGCCTGCACCGCCTCCGGCAACGCCGCGATCGATCGACAGCTCACCGATCTCGAACGCGAGGGTCAGCACCGGGCTGCCGTTCCGGCAGACGACGACCTCGCGGCCGGCGATCTCCGCCTCGAGATCGGGGGCGAGCTGGAAGGCGAGCCGGGCCGGTCGCGCCGCCGCACCCAGGAGCTGGTCGGTGATGACGAGCCCGTCCTCGATTCGCTCGATGCTGCGGCGGTGCACCACCCCGAAGCGCTTCAGGTAGCCATCATGGCTGGCCGACAGACTCCAGCGGGCGCCGTCGCCGCGGTGCTCCAGACGGGACGTCGCCTTGTGCGACCAGTTGAAGGCACCCGAGATCGTGCTCTGGTCAGCATCCGCGATGGTCAGGGTGTTGTGCGCCAGGCTGCCGCGGAACCAGTCGCGCCAGGCGCCGCCGGAGTGATACAGATAGGTGCCCGGATCGACCAGCACCGGCCTGCCGTCAACAGCCAGCGTCAGCGCCAATGCATCGGCATGACCATGCGCCGCGATCGACAGGTACCCCAGCGGGCCGTGATCGAAGACCAGGCTCAGTCGACGGTCGCCGACCGGCTCGTTGACGACCGAGTAGCCACCCGTTTCAAAGACGCGCAGCCCGGCCAGCGCCGTCAGCCGCGCTGCGGCCGGTCGACCCAGCAGGGCTTCGCGGAAACCGGCGGGCACCGCGGTCCCCGCCCCCCGCCCGAGGAAGCCGGCGATGGCATTGGCGATCGAGCCCGGATAGGCGGCCTCGTGGCCGCCGAGGGTCAGCACGCGCCCCTCGTCGTCATCGCCGATGGCGGGAACGGTGCCGTCGTCGAGCGCGATCCAGCCGATGAAATCGGAAAAGGCGCGGAGCCGGTCGCCAAGCGCCGGTGGAAGCGGCTGTCCGGCGGCCTCTGCGACGGCCGCGCACAGCAGCAGGAATTCGGCGGTGAAGGCGCCGTAGGTCGGCGACTGTTCGGCCGGCACGCCGTCGGCGAGGATCTGGCGGGTCGCCTCCTCGACGAGCCTGGTCCGCGCCCATGTGACGCGACGCGCCGACCGGGCGAGCGCGGGCATGGCAAGCCCGATCAGGAACTCGCCGGCGAGTTCGGCGACCAGGTGGTTGTTGGCCGACGAAAAGCGCGACGGAAAGCGCCCGAGCCAGACCGCGCTGGCCGCAAGGATCGAGCCCACCCGCCGCCGACAGTCCGAAGAGAGCTGCTCGCCGACCAGCGACACGACGACGAGCAGCGAGATCGTCCTCAGCGCCACCTCGATGCCGGAATTCCAGCCCAGCCCGCGGAACGGCGGATTGGCATCGTGCCAGCTGCCGATCGCCGCCTCGATGGCGGCAAGGCTCGCCGTGTCGGACGCCAGCAGGGCGTGCGCCGCAAGCGGCTGCAGGAACTGCAGACGGTTGAACTCCCAGACATACTTGATGTCGCCCAGCCGTCGCTCGTGCCGGTAGGCGATGTCGAAGCAATAGGCCTCGGCCCCCGGCCACTGGCCACCGGTCACCGGATCGAGCCGCCAGACTTCGGCGTCAAACAGCTGCTCGCAGCGGCGTTGCGGCCAGGCGACGCCGAGAGCGGAGTATCGGCCGGACAGGGCGATCTCGGCCGCCTGCCTAATCCTCTGCCGCAGCGGCTGGGGCGCCGCGAGCAGGCGTTCGCGCAGGCCCGGCAGCGGCAGCACCTCTGCCCCCGGATAGCGCGCCCAACCCTCGAGCCGGCCGCGCGCCCGCTCCTTCCTGGCCTTTTCGGCGATCCGGTGGGCGAGTTCGCCCACGCTCATGGCCCGCAAGCGATGCAAGTACCAGGTCAGGGACATGGCTCAAGCCCTCGACAGGGCCCGCTGATAGGCGGCAACCAGCGGGCGGACCTGATGGCTCCAGCTGAACCGCTCCTCTACCCGCTCGCGGCCCAGACGTCCCATCCGGGCGCAACGATCGGGGTCGGCTAGCAGCTCGAGAATCTGCCCGGCCATGTCGGTCGGATCGTTCGGCCGGGCGTAGAGCGAGGCCTCGCCAGCCGAGTAGCGGCCCTCGGTCACTTCGAACTGCACGATCGGCTTGCCGAACGCCATGTACTCGAGGATCTTGTTCATCGTCGACTTGTCGTTCATCGGATTGACGCGGTCCGGATTGACGCAGATGTCGGCGGTCGAGAGCATTTCGAACAGGTCGGTATCGCTGATCCGGCCCGGCATGGCGACGAAGTCCGAGAGGCCGAGCGCGACGACCCGTTCCCGCAACTGGTCGAGTTCCGGACCGCTGCCGGCGATGCAGAACTGGATATCGGTGCAGCCGCGCCGCACGACGATATCGCTGACCGCCTCGAGCAGCAGGTCGATGCCTTCCTGCGCCCCCATCACCCCGACATAGCCGACCAGATGCTTCCGCCCGTTCCTCCAGCGCGGATGCGGCGCGACGGGCTTGATCCTGGTCAGATCCGGTCCGCTGCGCACAACGAACACGTTGTCCGGCCGCATGCCGCCTCGCTCGAGCGCTATGTCGCGGTAGCTGTGGTTGGTGGCGATCGAAACGTCGGCCATTGCGAAGGTCAGCCGCTCGAGCAGCACCATGAGGCGCCAGAACAGGTCGCGCCGGCCGAACTTGGCCTCGTAGAGCTCGGGGTTGATGTCGTGGTGATCGAACACGAACCGCTTGCCGAACGGCTTGAACAGCAGCGCGACGAGGAAGATGAGGTCAGGCGGATTGCAGGCATGGATGACGTCGAAGCCGCGCTCGCGCAGCACCCTGAAGGCCAGCACCGTTTCCCAGAACAGTGCCGCACCGTACTCGGTGAGGTAGCCGAGCGGCCCCCTGCCCTCGGTCGGCAGCGGGTGGCGATAGACGTGGATGCCGTCGATCACTTCGTAGGGCGCGGTGTAGCCCTTGGCCATCGGACAGATCACGCTGACCTCGGCGCCGGCCTTCCTGAGGGTCGTCGCTTCCAGCCAGACGCGGCGATCGAAGGGCACGGGCAGGTTCTCGACGATGATGAGAACCTTCCTGCCGGCCAGCGGGGCGTCGGCGAGAACGTCGCCGTCGGTCCGGGCGACGATCGCTGCCGGCGAAAGAGCAGCGAGGGCGTTCATGGAATGGTGCTCACATCGATGACGTTGCCGCTGCGCAGCGAGAGGCCGCGCTGCAGGCCGTTGGCCGCAACCACGAGGTCGAACTCCCCGCTCTCCGCCTCCTCGCGATCGATCAGCAGTTCGCCGATCTTGGGCAGCTGCGAATAGGCATAGCCGAGGTTCTGGCCGACCAGCTTGCGGGCATCGAGGCCGGAATCGTAGATCGACACATCGTAGCCGGCCGTGATCAGGCGGCGTGCCAGATCGACATTGGGACTCTCGCGCAGATCGTCGGTGTTGGCCTTGAAGGCGAGGCCGAGCATCAGCACGCGGGCACCCTTGGGCAGGTTCCGCACGATGTGGTCGAACTGGTAGTGCTTGTGCGCCTCGTTGGTGCGCAGCACCGCATCGAGCAGATGCGTGTTGGCGCCGACATCGTTGGAGATGTGCTGCAGCGCCCGCACGTCCTTGGGCAGGCAGGAGCCGCCGAACGCCCCGCCCGGCCGGGTATAGTAGGGCGAGATGTTGAGCTTGGTGTCGGACACGAAGATCTCGTGCACCTTGGTGGCGCTGATCTCGAGCTGCTGGCAGATGCGGCCGATCTCGTTGGCGAAGGCGATCTTCACCGCATGCCAGGAGTTGTCGACGAACTTGGTGAGCTCCGCCTCACGGTAGCCGACGTGAAAGGTCTGCGCCTGCAGGCCCTCATGCATGCGGTCCATGGTCGGGGACGGCCGCCCGTCGACGGTGCCGACGACGATCTTGGGGGGATTGAAGAAATCTGCGATCGCCGAGGATTCGCGCAGAAACTCAGGATTGTAGACCAGCTCGATCAGATCGCCGAAGTTCTCGCCGAGGACCGACCGGAAGATCGGGGCGATCAGGCCGTCAATGGTGCCGGGACGGATCGTCGAACGGAACGCCACGGTCAGGCGGCTCTTGCGATCGCGCCGGACGCCGGTCGCGATCTGCCGGGAGACCTCGGCAATGTGGCTGAGATTGTGCGAGCCATCGAGCGCGCTCGGTGTGCCGACACAGACCAGGGCGAGATCCGCATCGTCGAGCAGGCGGTCGACCACTGTGGAGCCACGCAGCAAGCCGTTGTCTCGAGCGATGGCGAGGAGGTCGTCGAGACCCGGTTCGAGTACGGGCGGAATGCCGGCCTCGAAGTCGCGGACTTTGGTCTCGCTGACATCGATGCCGATGATCTCGTGACCTCGACTGGCCAGGCACCCGGCGGTAGTACTACCGACATAGCCAAGCCCAAACACCGCAATCTTCATGGAACGCACCGCAGACAAGTTAGGTAGTTGAGCCTAGGGCGGAAGTCTATACCTGCCGCCGAAACCCACTTTGACCTGTGATGCAAAGGTTTACCGGACGTCGTGACAGACCACACCCTGAACCAAGTGTTAATCCTAATGCATAAACTTGAATCTATTGCCCCGGCGGCTTAACCAACAATACGCATTCAGCGAACCAGGAGCCGGGGTTGCGCTATAAGAAGGCCCATCAGGCCACACCCAGCTCACGAGCATGCCATGTCCGATGTCACCGACAGGCCAATATCCGACTCCGCCAGATCGGGTGCGCGCGCCTTCGCGCGGCTCGGCAGCGACGAAGCGGGCCGACACCGCAACCCGGTGATCGCACGGCTGCAGCAGGCCCGCCAGTCCACCGCACGACCGACGGGGCTGCCGCCCGAGGCCGTGGCGGAGGCCGCGCCTGCGGCTCCCATCGAGACGGTCACGCTCAACAAGATCGGCGACTTCCTGGAACTCGACTTCGGACGCCTGTTCTCCTGGATGGGCCGCGGCCGCAAGCTCGCCATCGGGCTGGCGCTGGTCGGTGCCGTCGCTGGCGGCCTCTACGGCGTGTTTGGAACGCCCAAATTCACCGTCGCGACGGACCTGATGATCGATCCGGCCAACCTGCAGGTCGTCTCGGACGACCTGTTCCAGCAGCCCGGGCAGGCCGATTCCGCGCTGCTCAACGCCGCCAGCAAGCTGCGCGTCCTGACCTCGGGCAACGTGCTGTTGCGCGTCGTCGACACGTTGAATCTGGTCGACGACAAGGAATTCTACGACCCGACACCCGGCTTCTCGCTCTCCGCCCTGCTGCCGCTCGGCGGCGACAAGGCCGAGCCCAACCCGCGGCTGGCTGCGCTTGCGACGCTGACCAAGAAGGTGACCACCAAGGCCGACGAGAAGAGCTTCGTCGCGACGCTGCTCGTTTCGTCGGAGGCAGCGCAGAAGTCCGTCCGGATCGCCGAGGCGATCGTCGCCGCGTTCCAGGATGAACTGGCGACAGCCGAGTCGGCCGGCGCCTCGCGGGCCGCCGACGCGCTGAACCAGCGGCTCGACGAACTGAAGGCCGACGTGAAGGAAGCCGAGGAGCGGGTCGAGGCCTACAAGCGCGCCAACAACCTGTCGGCTACCTCCGGCCAACTGGTGAGCAATCAGACCCTGACTCAGCTGAACGGCCAAGTCGTCGAGGCGCAGTCGCGGGTCATCGCCGCCCAGTCGGCCTACGACGAGCTGCGAGCGGCCGGAGCCAACGCCTCCACGGCAGACACCCAGGCCTCGGCGGCCCTCACCAGCATCCGAGCGCGCATCTCCGACGTGCGGGCCCAACTCGACAGCCAGTCGATGGTCTACGGCCCCCGGCATCCCACGATCGTCAAGCTCAACGCCGAACTGGCGGTCGCCGAAGCGGAACTCGCCGCAGAGATCGACCGGGTGGTGACCGCCGCCAAGGTGACGCTCGACGAGGCGAGGTCGGCCCTCGCCGCCCTCACCGCGCGGGCAGACACCCTCAAGACCAGCGTGTTCTCGGAAAACGAGGCACTGGTGGCGCTGCGCGAACTCGAACGCGACGCCGCCAGCAAGACCACGATCTATGAGGCCTTTCTCAGTCGGGCCAAGGAAGTGGCCGAACGCGAACAGATCGACACCACCAATGTGCGGGTGATCTCGCCGGCCGTTCCGCCGACCGAGCGGTCCTGGCCGCCCAAGACCCTGATCCTGCTGATGGCCGGTGCCGTCGGCGGCTTTGCCCTCGGCATGCTGATCGCGGTGGGGCACGGGATCCTGCGCGATCTCAGGCAACCGGCCCGTCGTCGGCCCGACCCGGCACCGCTCGCCGCCTGATCGATGATGGCAGTCAAGCGCATCGTCTTCCACGTTCCCAGCCTCAGGGGGGGCGGCGCCGAGCGCGTGTGGGTCCTGATGGCCAACGAACTCGCGGCGCGCGGCCATGAGGTGACGTTGTTCGTCTGGAACGGCGAGGGACCCAATGCCGCCCTGCTCGCCCCCGATGTCAGGCTCGTCGATCTGGGCATGCCGATCACCACGGGAGGTCGCTTCGGCAAGGCCAGGACGATACGGGGCCTGCTGGCCTCGGCGCGCCTCTATCGCCGGCTGCGACCCGATGCGGTCTTCAGCGGCCCCGACTTCGCTAACCTGATCACGGCGCTGGCGCTCTACCTGTCGATGAGCGATGCGCTGTTCTTTCCGAGCTTTCACGCCGCCGCCGCCCTGCCGACCCGAGACCTCGGCTCGCGCATCGCCGGGGTCACCGGCTCGGTCGTGGCCGCCCGGGCCACCAAGGGCATTGCCGTATCGACAGGGGTCGGCGAGGACCTGGTTCGCCGGGGTGCGGCACGCGAGCGCATCGCGGTGATTCACAATCCTCTGCCGCCCTCAGGCACCCTGCCGGTCGTGACATATCCCTGGCAGGCGGCCCTCGCCGCGATGGGCGATGGACCCGTCATCGTGACGGCCGGACGGCTGACGCGGGTCAAGGACCAGTCCACCCTGCTGCGCGCCTTTGCGCGCCTCGTCGTGGAGCGCCCGGCCCGGCTGGTGGTGTTCGGCGACGGTCCGCTGCTGGGGGAACTGAAGTCCGAGGCCGAAGCGCTGGGGATCGCCGATCGGGTGCTGTTCCCAGGCTACGTAAACGACCCCGCGGCCTGCTACGCGGTGGCCGACCTGTTCGCCCTCAGCTCGACCAGCGAGGGCTTCGGTAACGTGCTGATCGAGGCCATGGGCGCCGGCGTGCCGGTGGTCTCCACCGACGCGCCCTACGGGCCGCGCGAGATCCTCGAGAACGGGCAACTCGGGCCGCTGGTTCCAGTCGGCGATGCGCCTGCGCTCGCCGAGGCCATGTCGCGCACTCTCGACCATCCGCTGCCGGCCGATCGACTCCGGGCGCGCGCCGCGGACTTCGCCCTGCCGGTCGTCGGAGACGCCTACGAAGCCCTGCTCGCCTAGCAAGCCGGTTGTGCCGGGGGATGCGGGCGGATCAGGACGCGACCGGACGGCCCCAAGCTGGCGCGACGGCCGACCAGATCAGCGCGGCACCCGGCCTTCGCCGAACAGGGGAATGACGTTTCCGACCCGCTCGGCGGACGCCGTCGGTGCGACGGTCGGCGGCCGCGTCTGGCTCGCTGCGACCGCCACGGCACGGAGCGGCCGGAACAGTGCCTCGACGGTCTCGAGCAACTGTCCCGGCGTCACCGGCTTCACCAGCACCCGGTCGATGCCGGCGTCGTGCAGAGGCCGGTGGAACGGCGCCGGCGTGCGCGTCAACGCGATGATGCGGAACTGAGGGCTGGCGAGCCGCATATGCTCGCGCAGGCCCCGCGCAATGTCGACGACCGGCGCTCCCGGAAGGTCGCCGTCGAGCACGACCACATCGATCGGCGAGATTCGCAGGTAGGTGGTCAGCGCCTCGATGCCGATGAAGCTCGCCACCTCGTGACCGCCGTCGTCGCGGAGCGCACACTGCAGGATGCCGGCAAGGGCCGGATTGCCGGCCAGCATGGCAATGCTCAAACTACGCATCCTCACCGAACTGGCCTCCTGCTTGAGTTAACAATGACTTAACACAGCCATGCTCATGTGGCGCGCGAGAACTGGGACTATCCTTAACCGGCGCGGATACTGCTCGATTATGGTCAGGCGAAGCCAAGGCGTGCCCTCAGCTTGCCGGCAAGATCGCGGGTTTCCTCGGGGTGGAGCAGCGCGTTCAGGCCGAGAAAGACGAGCACCCCGGCAGTGCCGCCGCTCGCCAGCTTGAACACCGGCCAGGCCGTGCCGAGCAGTGCGCTGGCGATGAAGGCGGCTACTCCCGTGGCCACGGCGATGCCGGTCGAGACGGCAAGGTCCCGCCAGGCGACCGGGATCGGCGTCAGCCGGCCCGAAACGGCGATCGCCGCGCCGAGCGAGGCAAGCGTGCCGCCGGCCAGCGCCAATGCCGCTCCAACCTCGGCCAGCGGCGGGATGATCAGCAGGGACAGGCCGATGGTCACGGCGGAGCCGGGCGCGCCGACGACAATCAACAGCCAGGGCCGCTTGTGCGCGTGGATCATGTTCTGGAACACGAACGCGGTGAAGTTCCCGGCCATGACGGCAATGGCGATCAGCGGGAAGAGCTGGCCGACCGGCCCCTGGTAGCCTTCCGGCAGCACCAGACTGCCGATCTCGGCGCTCAGCGCGACGAGGAGCGCCGCCACCGGAAAGCTCAGCCGGGCAAGGAGCGAGAGCTGCTGCGACAGGAAGGCGGCCGCCGCCGACGGCCCGTCGCGGTCGAAGCGTTTCACCATCTCGGGGAATCCACCCATGTTGATGGCGTTGGCAATGGTATCGATCGGCTGCCGTGCCAGCGCGTAGCTCGCGGCGAAGACCGCGACGGCGCCCGCGTCGTAGTAGAGCTTGAGCAGCACGCGCTCTGCACTGGTGAGCCCGAACCCGACGATCGCCAGGGCGATGAGCGGGATGCCGAGCGCGAACAGTTCGCCATGGGTAAAGCGCGGCGGTCCGCCGGCGGCGAGCGCCAGCGCCAGACGCAGGCCGACCAGTCCGGCGGCCAGGGTCGCCACCGACGAAGCCAGCGAAACGACGAGGAAGCCGTGCGGGGCCAGCATGACGGCAACCACCGGCAGCACCAGTTGCAGCGCCGCCCTCGCGAACTCGAGCAGAGCATAGGCGCCGTGCCGCTGCTGCATCTGCAGGATGGTCAGGGCAAATCGGCTCACCGCGCCGACGATCAGGTAGGCCGAGACGGCGATGGCGAACTCGGCCCAGCGCTCCGGTGCCACAAGGCCCGAGGCGGCGCTCGAGACGGCGAGGCCGACCAGTGTGGTGATGGCGAGGACCCGCGCCGCGAGACGCAGGCTGCCGCGCGTCACCTCGCCGGTGCCCCCGAGGCGGAGCAGCGCGATGCGCAGCCAGTTGGTCACCGCCGAGTCGGTCAATTCGCCGATGGTCACGACCAGCGCCAGCAGGCCGTACTCCGTCTGGTCGATCAGGCGTGTCGCAATGACCAGCAGCAGCAGCGCCGAGACACGGGTCAGAAGGATCGCCGGCGCATAGATCAGGGTGGAACGGAGCAGCACGGGCACCTCGGCACGACGGGATCGATTCCCGCGCCAGTCGGTCTACGCTCCGGCCCCTTCCTCGGATAGTTAATGTCCGGTGTACGGTGAATCTCGACAATTGTATCGAAATGCCGACCGACGACGAGCAGCACTCGCCTGCGTTGTCACAACATCGTCCTCGCGCGAGACATCGCATCCTGGCGGTCACATTAACACTAAAGTCACCTTTCGGTTCCGGCCAGCCGGACAAGCTCCTATCGATGGAGCCGAGGCTGGCGATGCTGCCAGGGATATTGTGTAATGGCCTTTGACATCGCTCCGACATTGCCGGGTGAGACTGCAGCGCGGCCGCAGTTCGACGCAGCCGGCATTGAGGTGAGCATCAACACCAGCGAGGCCGAGTGGCGGCAGCTGATGGAGATCGCGCCGGTCGGACACCTGCCGCAGGACTACAGCTTTGCCGCAGGCAAGCTCGCGAGCGGCTGGCCGTCCCGCCGGCTCCTCCTGTCGGCCGCCGGACGACCCATCGCCTTTGCGGTGGTCCTCGAGTTGCGGCGCGCCGGAGTGAGGCTCTTCAACCGCATCAATCGCGGTCCGATCCTGCTCGATCCGAACCCCTCCGACGAGCAGGTGGTCGGCATCTTCCGCGCGCTGCGCAACAGCGTGGGCCGGTTCTGGACGGCACCGTTGCTGATCGCGCCGGCCCTGCCCCAAACCGAGCGGAACGTCGCCCTGCTGCGTCAGGCCGGCTATGTCCGCCGCCAGGTTGCGTCCTGGCGCTCGGGACGCATCGATCTGTCGGGAAGCGAAGACGAGCTGTGGCGCAGCTTCAGCTCCACTTTCCGCAACCGGGCCCGCGCCTCCGAGCGCGCCGGGGCAGTGCTGCGCATCGCCGAGGATGCGGCCGGTTACGAGTGGATGATTGCGCGCCATATCGAGAACATGCAGGCCAAGAACTTCCGCGCGGCCAATCCCCGGCTGCTGCGTGGCCTGCGCGAGGCCGCGCCGGGTAACGTGCTTGTCTTCCAGCTGCTGCGCGACGGAGTGCCGGTCGCCGGCATGTCCGTCGTCCGCTTCGGCCGGGTGGCCGAGTACCACGTCGGCTGGTTCGGGCCGGAGGGCCGGAAAGTCAATGCCGGCAACTTCCTGATGTGGAACGTGATGCGCGAGATGCGGCGCCGCGGTGTGACGGCCTTCGATGTTGGCGGCCTGCGCGAGGGCGACGGCTATACCCAGTTCAAGCGCACGATGCGGCCCGTCGAGTACGAACTCGCCGGTGAGTGGATCAGCCTGTGAGGAGGCAATGATGAGCGTGATGGACGTAGCCCGTGGAGCCTATGCCCGGGCGCCGCGCTTCGTGCGTCGGTCCCTTGCACCGCTGGTGTCGGTGATGCCGACCGGCGCCAAGTTCGGCAGCACCTATCGGCTTTGGCGCCGCCGCATAGCGGCGAACGCCATCAACCCGGCGGCCGCGCACGAGGCACACCTTGCCGCCCTGCGCGGCCTGCTGCGCAAGGCGCACGACCAGAGCCCGTTCTATCGCGACCTTCTCGATCGCCACCTCGGCATCGACTTCGACTACGAGCGTGCGCTGCCCGAGGACCTGCATCGGCTGCCGATCCTGGGCAAGCGCGACATGGAGGCCGCGGGCGAGGCCATCCTGACGGTACCGCGCAGCAGCCTCGACCGGGCCGACACCAGCGGCTCGAACGCCGAGCGCCCGTTCGGCTTCTACCTCGACCGCGACCGCAGTCCGCGCGAGATGGCCTTCGTCATGGACTGCTGGAGCCGCGCCGGCTTCACCGAGAAGGACAGCAAGATCGTGCTGCGCGGGGTCGGGCTGGACCGGCGCGGCCGCATCAGTTCGGAATGGGAGCCGGCACTGCGTGAACTTCGCCTTTCGGTCTTCCCGATGAACCGGGACGATGTCGCGCGGTATGCCGACCTCATCGACACCTATGGCGTGCGCTATCTCTACGGCTACCCCTCGGCCATCGTGCTGATGGCCAACCACCTGATCAGCATGGACCGCCAGCTCAAGCAGCCGCTCAAGGGGGTGCTGCCCATCTCCGAGCCGCTGCTGCCGCACCAGCGGGCGACGATAGCGGCGGCGTTCGGCGACGCGCCGATCGCCAATTTCTACGGCCTGAGCGAGAAGGCGCTGTTCGCCACCGAGAGCATGACGAAGCCGGGACTCTACACGTTCCAGCCGCTCTACGGGCTGGCCGAACTCGTCGACGCGGCCGGCCGGCCCGTCACCGAGCCGGGTCGCGAGGGCCGGCTGATCGGCACGGGCTTCCTGTCGACCGGCATGCCCTTCATCCGCTACGACACCAATGACAGCGCCACGCTGGTCGAACTGCCCAGCGAGGCCAACGGCCAGCGCCTGCAGGTGGCCGACATCGTGCCGCGCCGCAAGCCCGGCTACCTCGTCGCCGCCGACGGCGGCCGCATCGTGTCGATCGACCTGACGCCCGAGAAGCCGCGCTTCTTCGCCGGCGTCGAGGAGTTCCAGTTCGTGCAGCACGAGCCGGGCAAGGTCACCATGCGCTACGTCCCCTCCGAAGGCGGAACGGAACGGGACGCGCTGAACATCGTTGCCGACCTGCAGGAGCGCGTGCTCAACCGGCTCAGCTTCTCGGTCGAGCGGGTCGACCGCCTCGTGGCCGGTCGCGGCGGCAAGCGCGCCTATATCGTGCAGCACATCGACCTGGGCGGGCTGTGAGCCTCACAGCCCCAGGGCCGCGAGCATCCGCGTATCGGGGCGGGCAGGCCCGTCTTCGACAATGACGCTCATCCCCCAGGGATTGGCGAACTCCCACACGGCCCAGGCAATGCCGTTGGCCTCGGCGAGCCGGCGTGCCGCCTCGAGGTAGCGCAAGCGATCCCCGTCGAAGGCGCCGCTGCGCCCATCCTCGGACATGGCGGCCACCCCGAACTCGCCCATGAACAGCCGGCCCTTCGGAATCTCATGAGCCTCGGCCCAGCGCAGCACCTGCGCAAAGCCCTCGGCCATCTGCGCTTCACCCCAGCCTTCGGCGAAATACCGCGAGATGTAGGGGGCAAGGGCCTGCAGCGTGCGTGTCTGCTCGGGGTCGCCGATGCCTGCAGCCGTCATGTGAGCCCGCAGCGCCTCGATCACCGCGGCAGGCGACCCGGCGCTGGCCGGCCAGGGGAGTCCCGAGGCGAACCCCCCCTCCTCGGGGGAGCGCTGATGGGTGAACAGGTGCGGATCGTACATGTGGAAGCTGTAGTAGATGTTGGGATCGTCGAAGCTGGGATCGAGATCGGCGAGCCCGACGACATCGCCGCCGCAGGCACCGGTCGCGATCAGCGTCAGTTCGGCGCTGACGGCCCGGATGGCCGATACCCCCTCGGCCATGATCCGCTGCCACTGCCCGTCCCCCCGCCCCTCGCAGGGGTAGTGTTGCGGCTCGTTGAACGGCTCGAGGGCCACCTTGTCGAGGCCGAGCGGCACGAGCATACGCGCCACCTCGACCATCATCGCCCGGTAGCGCGCGATGCTCGGGCTGTCGGCCGGCTGCTCGATAACCGCCGCGCCGCCATAGGCCGGCACCTGGGTGACGGGGTGGAGGTTGAGGACCACCCGGAGGCCCCGATCCGTGACGGCGCGGACGCTCTGGGCCAGCACCGCGAGCGCCTCCTCGCGCCGCGCTCCCTCGCTCGCGAGCAGCGGTCCGGGGTCGACGGTCATGCGCACGAAATCGAACCCCATGGCGCCAATGCTGACGAGCGGATCCACGTCCGCCCAGTCGGCGAGCGGCCGGTAGCGGCCGAGCCATTCATCACGGCTCTGGTAGGGCGGCCAGCGATAGCTCCCGTCGGCAGCGAGCGGCGACCAATTGAGCCATTCGTGGACGTTGACGCCGCGCTGCAGCGCGAGTGGGCCCGCCGAGGCAGGCAGCGCAGCGAGGGCAAGGACAAGGAGCAGGATCAGACGCATGAGGCCTCCGGGGGGGCGTGCGCCCGATCATGGCCGAGAATACCGAACCGCCGGTTTCGACGACCCGCGATCGCGACCTATGGTGTACCAATCCTGATCCGCCCAGCGCGCGCTTGACACCCTTCCCCACCAAACCTAATAAGGCGCCGCGCCCCCGACGGCGCCAGCGGCCCACCCGGCCGCGCCATTCCTCGGGGCGGAGTAGCTCAGTTGGTTAGAGCAGCGGAATCATAATCCGTGTGTCGGGGGTTCAAATCCCTCCTCCGCTACCATTTACAAATCAATAGTTTAGCTGGCTTTTTGAACGCAGTGCCCACTCGCGTTTGCACCGAGTTTGCACTAACTCTCCGGGAAATTGCAGAAAGCCGACTCCCAGATTGTGCTCAGCACAAAGGGTGGGCGCCGGGGGCGTCGGCTTTGCGCCGCCAAGCGGCCACTGACCGTCTGCCCTATCCGGCGCCTGGCTTTTCCGGGGCGACTCCCTCCTCAGCTTCGGCATCCAACGATAGAAGGTCGTCTATCGCCTCATCGTAGTCGAGCCGGCGCTCGGCGATGGAGGCTCGGGCTCGTCCTTGTTCCTCGGCAATGTCGTTGTTGATCATCCTTATGAACTCCCTGGCGAACGCCTGAACCCGCTCGTTGGCATCCTCTAACCACGGTTCGACCACTTGCTTACGCTTCTCGTAGAGGTCGGCTAGTCCATACTCACCCGTCACCACACCCGAGGACTCCATGACAAGACGGAGGTCAGTCAACAGGGGATCGTCTTCCGGAAGTTGTGCGACGATCGCTCTGACCAACTCTAGCGCACCTCCGCGCCCCTCCAGAGCTAACAGCAACGAGACTACGAACTCGATGTCTTGGCGATTCCCGCTGCCAAGGAAGTCGTCCTCGATGACCTCCTTGAGTTCGGATTCGTGACCTTCAAAAACCTCTGAAACAAAGTGCCCACCACGAAAGCGAAACATGCCGGGGTCTATGTCGTACCATGCCCGCGCAGCGCTCAGTGTCTTCCTGACGTGCTTACGCAGCTGTGGCCCAAGGGAATAGACGCTATACGGCAAGGCTTCATACTCGGCAGGTCGCTCGTCGCCGGGCTTATCGTCAAACCGCTGCCTGTCCCCAAGGAACTCCAGAACTGCCTCAGGCCACTTCTTGGCGAGGCCACCCACGACATACTCTGCATCATCCCGGAGGTGAGGTACGGTCACCATTCCTTGGAGAGTGAGCTTCGCCATGTCGATGTCCATTGAGTCGATTGCTCCACTGTCCAGCCACGAATGCCAATGCATGTGCAGCCAACGCTGGTCGCCTCGAGCAAGAAGCATTAGCAGCGCCGGATAGAATGATGTCTTCAGGTAGCGATCTGGAGATTTCTCAAACAACCTGCCTGCAGTCCGCAGCGCGTTCAGCGCCGCATCAGCATCCCCGTAGGTAACGGCTGCCTCAGTGGTACGCGCGACCAAGGCTTCATCGGGCAACACTTCTAACGCTGCCATTGCGATCAGAATGCTGGAGAGGTTCTTGCCTTCGGTTATCCAGCGCTCGATCATCGTCATCGACTCGGGATCGTGCGCGTTCATCAAGCCGCAGAGCATTGCGGGTAGGAACGCCGCTAAGTCCGGCCCCATCCGGCCGATATAGTCGCGGGCAATCTCGGGCTGAGCTTTCGACAGCCCGGATAGGAACTCGTGAAAGGTCGGGAACGTCGCCATGTCTTCGGATTTCGTCTCCGCGCAGAGCGTGAGAATGCGGAACCACTCATCAGCTGTTTGCGGAACGACTTGCGATAGAAGCTCCTGGACCCGCTCCTCCCGATAAAGCTTCGCCCGCCTAAAATCGAAATCTGGATCGTCCCAAGCTGGGGCGAAGACCGAACGAAATCCTACGAGGGTCTTGAAGACGACGAAGTCGCGATCGCTGTTGACGAGGTCGCGGAAGTAAATGGCCTTCTCGACAATTTCCTTGGCGATTGGCACCAAAGATTCGTCGGATGCCATCGATGGAGGAAGGGTAGAGTAGCGCTTGAAGAACCTGAACACATGGTCTTCGATCTCCTGCCGATGCAGCATCGAAACACCGGACGCGGCCGATGAAAGCAGGTCGATAACATCGGAAGTGTCAGCCGCAACCATCGCTGCAAACTCATTGCTATAGTTGGAGCCGTAAGGAGTCCGGGTCGCTTCGTCCATTGCGCCCAAAAGTTCGCGTCGCTCCTTCTCAGTCGCGCTTCGGAGGTACTGTTCCTCTAGAATGGCGATTGCCTTTTTGCGCATTGCCTTCAAGGTTTCCGAGACTGGCAGCGCGCCCCTTTTCCAGGTGACGCCTTCTGAATCGCTAGATGTTCCCTCCAGTTCAGGTCCTAGGCAGGCTTTCAGAATGGCCGCGATCAATGATCGACGACCGTCTCGCTGGGCAACCGGCAGCACAGAAATCCGATCCACCAAATGGGACTGGACGCCATGTCCGACTTTCTCCCAAGCGCCCAAATCGTGCTTTGCCAGAAGGACGCCAAGGTCGCTCAACAGCTTGCGTTCGTCATGGTTGCCGGCCAGGTCGAAGAGTGCTAGCGCCGCGTCTAGTGTGAGGTCGATATCAACGAGACGATATGGCTTTATGCGCTCGACCACCGTTCTCAGGACATCCGTAGCCGTAGCTCTTGGCATGCCGTCCGAGGTTTTGACTTCCTTTAGCGGCTGATTGCGAGATGCCTCAACTGCACCGGTCAAGGTAGCGAGGATCTGAGGCCATGCGCTCCGCAGATCATCGTAGTGAGGGATGACCTTGGCCAAGGCGTGTAGGGCCCGCATACGCTGGTCGTTGTCAGCCGCATCAGCGATCTCCTTCAGCGGATCGGCGTCAAATATCTCCCTGGCTTCCCTCAGAGCCTCGAAATCACGCACGATCTTGTCGAATTCGTAGCCCGCCGGAAGCAGGTACTTTCCCATGATCTTGCCAAGACGTTGCCTTATCCCCTTAAACCCGCGGCTGCCGAAACCCGACGCAAGGGTAGGCGCCTTGTAAATCGTGTCATGCGCCATTTCCGCCCAGGAGTGATTCAGAATGGTCTGAATCTGGATTTCACATCGCATCCCTGCGAACTGGGCATACTCTACGAGTTCTGCTCGCGCCGCGCTGAGTCTGACCAAATAGTGGATGGAGATATATAGCTCGGTTTCGTCGCCGACTTTACGTTGGGGCTGGTGTACCTTCACGTCGACGATGTCGAAGTTGTCCCGCACGATGCGTGAACGCAGGAAGCCGTTGACATCCGAATTGGTGTAGAAGACCGCACGGCACCCTGCGAGGTCTTTGATCTCGTCTTCGATCGTTTGGCTCTCACTTAGGCCGCGGTCGACCAGCTTCCGTTCCAATGAATCGACGGCCTTTGCTCGCTGAGTTACTAGCTGTAAGCGTAGCGCCGGAACGGACTTGAGTGCCTCGCGCAGAATAGACGCCACGACCGTCGCAAAGGCGGCATAAGATGCACGTCCTTCACGCTCGTATGTCTTCAGGTCCATCCGGCGCTCCCTGATGACGATGCCGATACAGCGGCACCAGCCCGACTCCGCTGAGAGCTACTACTTTCAGGAAGACTGAACCACTGTCATGCGACCATCGGAGTCCACTTTGGGCCAACAGCAGACGCAGTCTTCCTAGAACGTGCGGTTCCTTGGGGTAGCTCGCGACAAACGAGCGCTCGAATGAATGACATCGGGCGCCAATAATTGTTGTTTTGGCTTGCAGAACGCACTAGTCTTAAGGCGCTCGTGAGCAATCACCGAGCCATTGCAATGGCTCCCAACCGGGAGACTTGCAATGTTGAAACTGCTATCGAAACGCCAAGTAAGGGAGCGCGTCCTTTATTCTTTTGCGCACATCGATCGCCTCGAAAAGGCCGGGCTCTTTCCCAAGCGGGTACGGCTAGGCCAATCGCGCGTTGGATGGGTCGAGGAAGAAATAACGGAGTGGCTCCAGCGCAAGATACAGGCACGTGACAGTTCCCTCACCGGAGCTACCGTGTGACGACCGGGGAGCGGCTGATCACCGCTCCCTATTGCATTTGGGCTGATCGGTTTTGTATGTCGCGGGTCCATAGATCGAACTAGACTCCCATCTACTTCCGAACTACATAATGATGGGTGGGATTTGCCGTGAGGGGGCTCGGCATGACCTACAGGCAGCAAGTCGAGTCGGCCATTCGATCGAACACTGTTCGCTCGATACTGCTTGTTGCGACCTTTCCGTTCGTCGTGCCGGGCCTGGCGTTCTTTGCAGCGCTAGGGTTGGGCATACTCGCCTCGCGACCCAATTCTTTGGCGATGTCGATCCAGGCCGCGTTGATCACCCTGGTGATCATGCTGGTGGTGATGATCATCTGGCTGCCGATCGGGTACCTGATCCATCAGTGGGTCATCGACCGCGCAACCGGCGCGCGCTTGCTGGGACGAAACGAACTTCCACGCGTTTGGGCCATCTTCGAAAGGCTGTGCAGCAACGCAGGCCTGCGGCTCCCTGCGTTGCGCATCATTGAGACCGAGTCCCTGAATGCGTTCGCGTCGGGATTACGCGAGGGTGCCTATTCCGTCACGCTGACCACGGGCTTGATCGAGGCCCTTGATGACGACGAACTCGAAACGGTCATGGGGCACGAACTCGCCCATATTCAGAACCATGACGTGCGGCTGGTGGTTGTCGCAACGGTGCTGGTGGGCACCGTTCCGATGTTGCATGACCTGCTGATGAAAGCCTTCTGGGCGATCATCATGTCTATTCTCAACATCTACAAAGCGATCTTCTCGCTCCTTCCCATGCCGGGCGCAAAACTGCTGGTTCAGGTCACGTACACCGCTGTGTTCTGGGCTGGAAAACTCGTCGCCTATGCCGTCGGTTTTGTCGCCACCGTGGCCTCGCTGGTCGTGCATTTTGCGCTGTCACGAGAGCGGGAGTTCATGGCCGATGCCGGTGCGGTGGCGCTGACAAGCAAGCCGCAGGCCCTGATCAATGCGCTGCGAAAGATTTCAGGACTAAGCACGCTCGAGCTCAGCATTGACGGCCTTCGCGCCATGCTGTTCGACAGCAGCCGGGTCAGCTTCGCCGGGCTGTTTGCCACGCACCCGCCCATCGAGTCGCGCATCGCGGCGATCGAACGGTTGATGGCCACCGCACCCGCCGGTTCCTTCGAGCAGGTCACCCGCGCCAGCCCGACCACAGGCCCGGCAAGCGCGGCCCCTAACCCCGTCGCCCAGCCGACAAGCGATCACCGGCGCGAACCGCTGTTCAGCACGGAACGCCGGGATCCCGCTCCGGTGCAGGGTTTGGGTTTCGCCGGCAGCATGCAGCCCGATGCCGCTTCAGTCGCCCGATTTGTGGCGATCCTCAACACCGCCAAGCCCGGCCAACTCACCTGGAGCGAACGGCAGCAACTCTATCGCCGTGCGCACAGCTCGATCGAGCAAGGCAGGGCCGCCAACCCGCCGGTCTCGCCAAGCAAGCTTGCGGCGTTGAAGCTCAATCTGGACGAGGCGATCCGCCAGATCGAGGTGTCGCTCCACGATGGGGATGGTTGATCGGCGTTCAGGCCGCATCTCGTGTCACCGTACGGGTGAGTTCGCGCAGCAAGTTGAGCGGCTCGTGGCCAGCCCGCAGCCAATCCTCGGCGAGCAGGTCCATCCGCGGCAGTGGTGACCGCTCGAGGCCGGAAAACTCCGGTACGGTCTTGAATAGCATCCATTTGAAGCCGCGCCCCCCGGTGATCGAAAGGACCAACTGCACCATGTTGTGCATGTGCTGCTGGTTCACGGTGACGATCGGGACCAGCAGGTTCGGCATGCCGAAGCGGGTTTCGAACTGCCGCTCGGAAACCAGCTGCTGGTACTGCAGAAACTTGCGCAGGATCGACGACCGCGACGAGCGGAGGTCGGACGGATGCAAAGGCTCGGTATGGCGGTCGACTTCCAGACCGACGAACCAGAAGGCACGTACCGCCCGGAGGCCGAACGGAGTTCCATCCGGCCGCAGGATGGTGTTGGTGGCGGTGTTGAGGTGTTTGAGAGTAATCGGGATGGCGAACGGATCTTCCGCAGCGCGCGTCTCTTCGGGCGCTGCTTCGAGCACGTCCTTCCAATCGAGCAGCTCGATGCCGAAGCGACGCGCCGACAGCTCCAGCGACGCCATCACCAGGCACAGCATCAGCTCGTGTCGAAACGCGCCGCCGGTTCCCAGAATTCGATGTTCGAGCAAATCCTCGTCACGCAGCAGCGCCCTCGCCCGACCACCGAGCTCGTAGGTGTCGAAGCGGTAGCGCGCGTTGAGCGCTTCCCACTGCGGCTTGGGCTTGCCGAGCCAGCCCTCGTGAAACAGGTCGGTCATGCGCGACTTGTGATAGGTCGCATTGCCGCCGATGAAGGCGTGAATGAAGTTCGATGGCAAAAACCGGTAGCGCGCCAGCAGCCGAAACAGCGCCAGGTCTCTTGCTGTGATGGCAATCTGCCTGCCGCGCGGTTGCGGCGTCGTCCGGGATCGCGTGTTGACCATGGACACCGCATGGCATCCCGAGGTGGGCCTTGGCAAAGGTCAGCATGAGCTGTCTCGTGCCGGCTCGGTGTCCGGTTGGGCACTATGGCGCTATCTCACATTTCCGAGAACCGCTGCGCTTTTCCGCCTTCACCTACTGCAAGGGATCGTAGTCGTCAGCGCCAGCAGGCGGGGCGCTAGCTCCATCCTGGGTGTTATGGTCTCGATCGTCACGGATGCGGGGCGCCGGCCGCGCCTCGGTGTAGGTTCCCTCGTAGATCGGCGGCTCGCTGGTCGCCCCGCCAGCGCCGTATTGGGTCGCATACTTCGCCCGCATCTCGGCGCGACGCGCTGCGAATGCGGCCGCGGAAATACGATCAGCGTCCTCCAGCGGGCTCTTGGGAAAGGTGATGTCCACCGCATGCGGGGTTACGCCGCTGACGAAGGCCGCGAACTGCCCACGCTCCAGAGCCCGGATGTGATCGGCGGTGCTGCCAACCATCGCCGCAAGATCGGCGGCGTCTGCGTCGCTGACGCCGGAGAACTTGATCGACACCCCGGCGAGAGCGTTGAGCACCTTGGGGCTTTCGATGTTGGCGAGGCGCTGATGGGCAAACACCAGCCCGACGTTTTGCTTGCGGCACTTGTCGATATAGCGGGCGATGCGGGCTTCCCGGGCGATGTAGTCCTGGCACTCGTCGATATAGACAAAGGTGGGCATGCGCTGGTCGCGATCGATTTCGAGGCGTTGCCGGGTGGCCTGCATCAGCAGCGCCAAGATGAGGCGGCCGAACGGCTCGACATAGGTCTTGGCCGGGTAGGTGTTGACCAGGATGACCTTAGCCGACTGCAGCTCGGTGAAGAGGTTCAGCTTGTTGCGTGGTTGGGTGAACATCCGCCGGAAGGTGGTATCGGCGAGCGCGGCTCGCAGGCGCCGGCGCACCGCAGCCTTGGTCTTCACCAGTTCGACGTCCCGAATATAGTCGTGCTCGAGGAACGAGCGCACTTCCGGCTCGAGGTCCGCGAAATGGTGCCGGTACTTGGCAAAGCCGGCCGGCACCTGATCGCGCCCGCCGTCGCTGTCGAGCAGCTCGATAAAGGTGTTCATGTCGGCGTTGGGAATGGCGAGCATCGCCGGCACGAGGTAGCGATAAAGCATCGTCATGTTGTCGGAGAGCTCGCCGCCGAGGAGTCCGGTAAACAGGAACTCCACCACCTCGATCGCGCTGCTGACGATATCTTCGCGTTGCGATGCGGTCAGCCGTCCCATCTGGCGCATCCCGATGTCGAAGATGTTGAGTGCCAGCGGATACTCGATATCCGGCTCGAGGTAGATCAGCTTGTCGTGCAGCGGTCGTCCAGGACTGAACGCATCCAGCGTCGCCAGCCGGCCAATGAGCGTATCGGCTGCGAGGCCCTGGCTATCCATAACGACGACCGAGGCACGTCCGGCAGCGACCTCTTCCAGATCCCTGGCGATGAGACATTCGAGCGCGTTGGTCTTGCCCGATCCCTGCCGGGCCACGATCAGATGACCTTCGAACCGTTTCGCGAGCGGCACGGCGAAGGGGACCGGGGCCAGCAGTAGCGGGCGAAGCGGCGTGTTGGCGAGGTAGGCGTCGATGGCCTCGCGCCCGGAGCCGGAAAAGTCCGCAGGATCGAGCACCGCGCCGATCGCCAGGTCACGCAGGCGAAGCTCCGTCGTCGAGATGCACTCCCGGTTGCGTTCGTAGGCATCACGCACACTGGAAAAGTGGTGCCAGTCGCGCGCCTTGCGATCGAACAACGGGGCGATCATCCGGGTCAGCGTGCGCTTGGCGTCTGGCAGCAGGTCGACGAGCGGAACGGTGAAGTCGCCCGCCCCGCCGCCCATCGCCAGGCTGGCTTTGATGGGCTCGCCCACGCAGTCGGCAAACAGGTTGGCGAAGTGACGAAGCGTGGCGTCAACATTCGTTGTAGAAGCCACGAACCGGTGTAGCCAGTCCTTGAAGGCTTCAAGCTCCAGGCTTGTTGGCCGGCCACGGCTGTCGGTCCGCAATCGATACGGGGGCTCCTCGCCCTTCTTCAGCGTCCGCCGATCGTACTCGACGTCGTAGACGCGTTCGGGCTCGAGCGGCACGCCCGGCATCGGCGGCAGGGTCCGGAGAAACTCCTCCGTGTAGATCGCCTGCAGGACCTCGTAGGTAATTGGCGGCAAACTTGCCGCCGGGATGCCCCGGGTTTCGAACGCCTTGACCATCAGGTCGCGCGGGAAATCCTCCGGCAGCAATCGCTGCTGTTGCTCGGCGCGTCCCAGCAGTTCCAGGACCTCGGCCTCATGCTCGCGGCGGATGATCAACGGTGACGATCGGAACTTCAGGTATCCAAAAATGCCGAGGCCACCGAGCAACAGAACCAGCAAGATCGGAAGATAGGGCCCGATGACTTTCAGCAGCGCTGCCAGTGCGAAGAGGCCAACAATTGGGATGCCCACCAGCAGCCCAATGATCACCATGCCCCTTTCGACTTCCGGGTCCGGACGACTGGAGATTCTTGCCCCCACCTATGCTCCAAAATCAGAAGTACAGCATCTCTGTCGCAGAGAAAACCTTACAGCTCAACATCAGGTCGTTCAGCGTTAGCGAGGAGCGCGTCTAGCGCGACGAGCGAACAGACAAGACAAACAATCAACACAGACGAAGTGTTTGAAGTCAGGGCGGCGATGGTGCCATCAACCGTCTCTATCACGTTGCGCCAATTGATGTTTTGGGAGTCACTGCACCTTGCCACAGTGGCTAGGTTTGCAGATAGGTCTGTGGGTGGCATCCCGGCCACTCCCCAATGCTTCTGATTCCTCCTAGGGTGGTCGGGGAAAATTGGGGCATGCGGCGATCGAAGTAAGCCAATTGATGGAGAGGGCGAATGGTTTGGAAGTCATTGCTGACCCACATCACCTATACTGACCAGGAGGGGCACACCTGGGATCGCCGAGTGGCCTACAACACGGAGACGGGAGAGGTGGTCCGGACCTTTGGCGCACGTCACGGCTTTGCTGACACTGTCAAAACGACACGCCATGTCGGTTACGCCCGGAGCGAGGAGGAAGCACTTCGCCTGGCTCAGCGGGACTTGAGTTCGACCTTCTAGGCGCGCTCCCCCTGCGGCTCGCCGGGCTGAAATGGTGGAGCGGCCACGGCCATCCGTCGATCTTTGCCAACCGAGACCAACGGTTGATTGGGCCAAAGCCCAAAGGGGACCCGCTCCGTCGAGCCAGCATGCGTATCTGCATACGCCGTCAACTACTGTGCATTTCGATCGGCGCTACACTGGTGACGGAGCCCTCCAGGGCAGCCGCCAGGTCCGCAGCATTCTGCGGCCCTGGCATCTGCAAAGGAGAGCAACATGGATGTACCTTCACAGCGCGATCCCGACCTCAGCGGCAGGATCGCCATTCTCAACGACGCGTTCCGCGTCACCTTCCTGGGCGGCTCGATCTGCGTCACCGCCGCGGTGCAGGAGCGGGGCGCCGAGTTCGTCAAGGCGGCGCTGCTGCGGGTCCGTGACTTCAAGACCTTCGGGCCGGAGAACGACCCGCACGGCGAACACGACTTCGGCGTCTTCGCCATCGAGGAGCAGCGGCTCTACTGGAAGATCGACTACTACGATCCTTCCATGCGGCACGGCTCCGACGACCCGTCGCGTGCCGACATCACCCGGCGCGTGCTGACGGTGATGTTCTGGGACGAGTATTGAGGGGAGGTTGATCATGACCCTCATGCTTCATGCCGGTGCCGAGCCGGTCGACTATGACGGCCTGCATGCCCTGGTCACTCCGGAGCCGACACTCACCCACGTTCCCATCCCGCACTTCCGGGTGGTGGACATGCTCAAGCACACCCTGGCCTTTTACGGGCATGAGGTGACGGCCGAGCATTTCGGGGTGACGGCGGACGGTTCGCGCTTCTTCGGACTGCTCAGTCTTCGCTCCACCTATGGTGGCTACGAGGACACGGTGGCGCTGCGGAACTCGCACGACAAGAGTTTTCCGGTCGGCATCGGCTTCGGTGGCCGGGTGTTCTGCTGCGACAACCTCAGCTTCATCGCCGACCACGTCATCCGCCGCAAACACACGGCGAATGCCAAGCGCGACCTGCCCGGCCTAGTCGGCGAGCTGGTCGAACCCCTGGCGCTGCAGCGCGAACGGCAGCACCAGACGTTTCTCCGCTACCAGCAGACGGAACTCAGCGAGGCACAGGCCAACGACGCCATCCTCACCATGTTCCGCCACGGGGTGATCAACGTGCAGCGGATCCCGGACGTACTCGAGCAATGGGACTATCCCAAATACCTCGAGTGGGGCGGCCGCACCGCCTGGCGGCTGTTTAACGCCACGACCTATGCCCTGATGGGCAAGGTGGTGGAGAACGCCGACCTGACGCCACGACTGCACCAGGTCATCGACGGCATCTGCGAGGTCAAGGAGGCGGCAGATGCAGCCTGAGCGCAAGCGCAGATACGCGCTCAACGACTACACGGTCGAGTGGCGAGCCAAGGGCTGGTACTTTGGACGGCCCTATCAAGCCGCTCGCGACTACCGCGGCCCCTTCAGCTCGCTCGCCTCGCTGACCCTGTCGATCGCCCGGCAGATGCGCCGGGAGATCGAACGTCGTGACGGCGCAATTGCGACCGCTGCACTGCCGATCGTGAACGGGTCAGACGTCGCTCCGTTCTAGGGGAACGTGACGCAAAACCCCCGCACTCGTGCGGGGGTTCTTTCTTCGTCGGCGCGGAACACGTCTTTTCCCGCCTGGCCTCCGCGCGCCCTGAACTGCGCTCGTTGATAAGTTTCGCGGTTGCCCACGGGTTGCCCACAAACTGGCAAAAACTGGCTCCGCTTGGCCGGGGCAGGACGGGATTGGCAGTGCTGCCGGATCGCCGAAAACTGGTGTCGATGTTGGGGATTCGCGGCGCCGCAACGGCTTTTTCCGCGATCGGCGACAAACCGCCTGACAGGGTTCGAATCCCCGTGGGGTCATGAATTTTCCTTTGTCGGACAAGGGTTTTTGGCCGATGAGGCTACCGGTTGCCCACCGGTTGCCCAAAGATGTCGGGCGGCGGTCAGGGTCTCGATCGCGGTGTGGAGTGTCGATGGCGCGATGTGCGCGTAGCGCATCGTCATGGTGATCGTCGAGTGACCCAGCAGCTCCTGCACCGCCCCGAGCGGCACACCCCGCATCGCCAAGTGCGACGCGAAGGTGTGCCGCAGTGTATGCCAACCGATGGGACGCACCCCGGCCCGGTAGCAGACATCCAGCAACCTCCGGCGGAGCACCTGGCGATCGAACGGACGGCCATTGGCGTCCAGAAAGACATAGCCACTCGGTCGACGGCGGGCGAAGAGCAGGTCCTGGACGTCGCGATGCATGGGAATGAAGCGAAGGCGGTTGCTCTTGGGCGTTTCGAGGTCATCGCTCAGGTCGGATTTGGAGTGCTGGACCGTCAGAATGCGTGTCTCCCAATTGATCGACGACCATTGCAGGCCCTTCAGCTCGCCCTGCCGCATGCCGGTGCGGAGGGCCAGCATGATCAGCTCACGGATGATGCCGTCGGCATGCGCCAGCAACCGGGTCGCCTCCTCCTCGGTCAGGTAGCTGGTGGTCAGTGGTGCATTCTTAAGCCAGGTGGTGACGGGCGGCGCGCCCTTCAGACCTAGCCACTCATACGCCGTGCCCAGACACTTTCGCAGCACGGCCAGCCGGTTGTTGATGGTCTTGTTGCTAACGCCCTGCCTAGCTGTCCAGGCCTTGTACTGCTCGATGTCGCGTTTGCTGATGTCGACGATGCGCATGCGACCAAAGAATGGGATCAACGACGAACGCAGGATGTAGGTCTTGGCGAGGCGCTCCCACGGTTTGTTGTTGGGGACCACGTAGTCCTCGAACCATTGCCAGGCAAAGGCTTCGAAGGTTTGCGCCATCTCGGCGGCACGCGCGCCGGTCGTCAGCGGCTCACCGAGGGCCAGCCTGCGGCGCAGCTGCATCTCGTAGGCTTGGGCGCCGGCCTTGCTGTTTTCCGGACTTCGTTTGCGGTGGCGGACATGGTCAAACCGGAAGTCCACCCACCATGAGTTCTTGAGTTTTCGTACTGTCATAAGGGATTAGTCGAGCGGCTTGACCCGTTGCTGCCGGAGGTAGGCAAGGAGGTCGGACCTGCTGAAGCGAACGCTGCCGCCGACCTTGACGAAAGGCAGCTTGCGCGCCTGCTGCAGTCGCCGAATGCTGCGCTGTGACACAGTGAGAAACACTGCCGTTTCGGCGACACTCATGAGCTCCGCGCAAGGGCGGGAGCCGCTCGATGGATTGTCGAGGAACAGTTCAGGGCCAGTGTGAAGTATATCACGCGGCGTCGTTTTCGCGCGGGGTGGAGGCATAGCCCTACTGTATTGCCATGCGGTTGGTCGACGTAGAGGACGGGGCATGCGCCGCCGCATGGAGCGAGCGTTCGGCATGGTATCATATCGACAGAATGGCCTGACGGGACCGAGGTGCAGACTGGGGAGCGCTGACATTTGTTCCGAACGGTGCGGAGAGGGCGTAGCCCGTCTTCTCGGAGCGCAGCACTGGTTCGGAGGGACAGAATGGATAGCGTCCGGATGCCCCAAAGCATATGCCGTGGACTACGGCGCAGCGGCCTTGGCGACTAGAATAGGCCTATTACTCGTGCCGTAATTCTAGCTCACCATGGTCTACACATTTGGGCTGGACCTCAGGGTCGCCCGCCGCCGTGCCGCGCTGACGCAACTGGACTGTGCCCACCTGTTGGGAACTGATCAGCCCAGGATTTCGAAGTTCGAGACCGGAACCGCGATCCCGACGGTTGTCGAGCTGTCGGTGCTCTACTTGCTATTCGACAAGTCGCTGGGCAAGGCCTCAGAGGAGATCATCGCCTCGTTGCGCGACGAGCTCGTGGGGCGACTGGCCAGCATGCCCGATACACCACCGACCTGGCGCGACCGGCAGCGACGGTTCCAGACCTTGGCCGCATTGGCCGAGAAATTATCGGCGATTGACCCTGACGAATATGCGTAGGGTACGGCGGGTCATGGGCTTGGCGATCGGCAGCATGAAAGTCGGTTTTGCCTACCTGGTGGATGGCGAGCTGATGGACTGGAGGCTGTCGATCGATGCCAGTCGCAGCGAGGCGGCGGCCTATGAGCAAGCGGCCGAATGGATCGGCTACTACCAGTTGGACGTGCTCGTGCTCGAGGATCCCGAGCATAGTCGGAAAGGCAGTCACGCGCACCTGCTGCACCAGGCGGTAATGCGCGCTGCCGTTGCAGCCGAAGTGCGCGTCATCCTGATGCCGCCACTTTCGGACGGTGCCCCAAACAAGTACGCGCGCGCCAAGGCGATGGCCGAGGAGTTCCCCCAGATTGCGCCTTGGCTTCCGGACCCGCGCCGCGTTTTCGACCAGGAACCGCGCAACATTGTATTGTTCGAGGCGCTGTCGCTGTGTTGGACCTGGTGGAGCGCTGCCGGACGCGCCGATCAGCAGGAAGCCCAAGACATCGAGTTCTAACTAAACTGCAGTAGCGCCGCCGACACCCATTTCGGCCACTGGCGACTGCGCCGGTGACCTCCATGCCGGGACGAATGCACCGTGGCCTGCCGCTGCCGCGGCGTGAACGATACGCTTGGGAGATGGCGCATCCCCTTGATGGCATCCTGGCTCTCGGCACGACCAATGCACGGTCGGACCGCCGGCGCTTCGGCATCAAGCAGCAGGACCGGCTGTCGCACGTCTACATCATCGGCAAGACCGGGACCGGCAAATCCACCCTGATCGAGGCGATGGCGCGGCAGGACATCATGGCCGGCCGGGGCCTCGCGGTGATCGACCCGCATGGTGACCTGGCGCGCCGTCTTGCCGACTTTGCGCGCCCGCGCCGAGCCGACCTGCTCGACCTCGACCTCGCCGATCCAAGCCTGCCGTTCGGCTACAACCCGTTGCTGCACGTGCGCCCGGAGCAGCGATCGCTCGTCGCGTCCGGGGCCATCGACCTATTCAAGCTGGTGTGGAGCGATGCCTGGGGGGTGCGCATGGAGCACATCCTGCGCAATGGCCTGCTGGCGCTGCTCGAGCAGCCAAACGCCGTCCTTGCCGATCTGTTGCCGCTGCTGACCGACAAGAGCTTTCGGCTCAGGCTGCTGGCCCGGGTAGAAAACGAGCAGGTTCGGAACTTCTGGTTGAAGGAGTATCCGAACTATTCGTTTCGCTACCAGGCCGATGGCATCGCGCCGATCCAGAACAAGGTCGGGGCGTTTCTGGCGGACCCGCGCCTCCGTCGTTTTCTCTCACCCTCCGATGGCGGTCTGCGGCTCCGCGCGGTGATGGACCACGGTCAGGTGTTGCTGGTCAACCTGGCGCAGGGTCGGATCGGTTCCGACAGTTCCCGGCTCGTCGGCGGCCTGTTGGTCACCGCCATGGGCTCAGCGGCGTTCAGCCGGGCCGACCTGCCCCTTGCCGGCAGACGCCCCTTCTTCATCTATATCGACGAATTCCAGAGCTTCACCACCCTAGCGCTTGCCAACATGCTCGCGGAACTCCGCAAATACGGCGTGGGCATGGTGCTGGCGCACCAATATCTCAGCCAGCTCGACCCGGCCATCGGCGACGCGGTTCTTGGCAACGCCGGTACCTTGATCTGCTTCCGCGTCGGTGCGGCCGACGCGAGTGTGCTGGCGCGGGAGTTCCAGCCGATTTTTTCCCCGGCCGATCTTCTGACCCTACCCAACCATGCGGCCGATTTGAAACTTCTCATCGACGGACAACCCTCTCGCCCATTCAGCGCCACAATGGCCCAAGTTCGGCACTTCTAGGCCTCGGATAACGTTTGCATCCAGTGCTCTTCGGGCGTGTTGCCAACGTGGTGTTGAATATCGCTGTCGTCCTCCCTCCGCCGGCCGCGAACCGGTAGCCTCCGTGCTTCGAGACCAAAACCCCGTTTGAATAAGCCCTTAGGTCCAGGGTCGCGGGAGATGAACTCGGACCCGTTGTCCACACGACGGTGCGGTAGCTGGTATCAGAGCGGACCCGTTCCGCGATGACCACGTGTTCGCCGTGATGGCTAAAGCGCAGATCGAGCACCGGCGTTTAGCGCGAGAAGGTGTCCAGAACCGTCAGGCACACGCAGCTTGGTGCCAGTCGCCACGGGTCATGCACGAAGTCAATGCCCAACATCGTTCGGCCTTTATGCCTAAGCCCCATGATCGCGACCCGGCACAGGCGTTCCTCGAAATGCATTCACCGACCTGTCCATCACGACCTGCGCATCGCTGCCGGAGTCCAGCACCGTGTTGTGGCTGGCCCCTGGCTCGACCTTGACGGCAATCACCTCGAGAGCTGTCAGGTTCTTTGTTGCCAGAATTGCCTCCACCTGCGTGGCAAAACATTCGCTGTTCGGTGCGTCGCTGGCATGCGAGCTCTCGGTCGTCCCCACGATGTGATTGTTCGCGACATAGTTGCCTTTGCCCGAGACGATCCGGATGATCACCGGCCTTTCGTTGGCAGGCTTCAGGTACTGGGTGTCAATCGACTCCGAGATATGGTTCGCCATCACCGAGTTTTTGTCGCCGTTGAGATGGAGGAGCCCGAACTGGTCATCGAGCCCATTGTCGTATCGGGTCATCGGCGCCCATGGCTCGCGGTCGCGAAAGAAGTGATTGGAAGCGACCAGGTTCTCCGAGCAGTTGCCTGAGAAGACGAGCATCCCCGGATAGAACGAGTGGAGCCTATTCCCCGTTATCGACGACCTGACAACCCCGGAAAGGGCGATGCTGCTCCGCCCCCGGGGGAAGACGTTGTTGCCCGATACCAGCAGACCACCGAAATTCTCGGCATAGATGGAATGCCCGTCATAGCCCGCCCCGATCAGGTTGCTGGCGATCCGCGACGCCTGCCCCATGCCCCTGAGCTCGATGCAATTGCCGCATTCGGCGATGAAGTTGCTTTCGATGGCGCAGGCATCGGTATGATGCGAGACGACGCCATGCTCAAGGTAGACCAGCCCCATGCCGGTGATCCGGAACGAGTCGTTGGCGCTGGCGACATGGATCCCGGTCTTGCCATTCCTGTACGAGTTCTCGGCCTCATCGCCGGAGCCGCCGGAAAAGTGCAGGCCGTCAATGCAGAAGTCCGCGAACTCGACCGAACTGATGCGCGGGTTGCCCGCACGCTTGACGAGAAATGCCGCGCCGTCCCCCTCCGCCGCGCCCGGCTGGACGGCGATATCGACGATGACGCGACTGCCCCCCGGCCAGATTTCGTGCCACTGCCTCAACTCATCTCGCGGCGTGTTGAAACGGATGCTGGACGATGTGAAGCCGTGGCCGGATCCGGCGATCCTGAGGAAGCTGATGTCGATGACGACCTGCGTCTTCAGCCTGTAGTCGCCCGGCGGGATGTAGATCACCGCACCGGGCTTGCCTCCGTCGTTCAGGTCGGCCACCGCCTGCCGTCGCTTGATGTCGGCGATGATGCCGTTGATCACCGCGCCGATGTCCTCATGCGGATTTCCGGCTGACCACTCGGTGACGTCGTAGACATTGGAGCTGGGCATACCGGCCTCTTCCTCGGAAACTCTTGATCTGGTGGGAGCGCGCATGGTTCAGCCTTTCACCGCCCCGAAAGTCAGACCGCCGACGATCTGCCTTTGCAGGACAAGCGTGACGAGGATGACGGGGAGCGAGTAGAGCACCGCCGCGGCGGTCATCGGCCCCCATGCGAGGCCATAGACCGAGTTGAACTCGGCAATGAAGATCGGCGCCGTCTTGCTGTTCTGCGAGGTGAGCAGCAAGGCGAACAGGAACTCGTTCCAGCTGGCGATGAAGCTGAACAGCGCCGTGACGGCGAGGCCACCCGGCGCCAGCGGCAGCATGATGCGCCAAAACGCCCCGAAGCGGCTGCAGCCGTCGATGCGCGCCGCCTCCTCAAGCTCCTTCGGCATCCCCTCGAAGAAGGCCGCCATCAACAGCAGCGCCAGTGGCACGGCCGTAGAGGTGTGCGCGAGGACCAGCCCGATCGTGGTGTCCAGCAGGCCCAGCGACTTCAGGATCTGGAACAGCGGCACGCCCAGCGACACCGCCGGGACCATGCGGGTAATGAGTGCAAACAGCAGGAAGAGCACGGTGATCCGCCGCCGATACAGCGCCGAGACGTAAGCGGCTGGAACCGCGATCAGCAACGACAGTAGCGTCGTCAGGATGGCGACGAGCGCCGAGTTCATAAACGCCTGAGGCAGCCCGGCCGTGCTGACGACAGTGCCGAAATTCTCGAACGAAACCCGGTTGGGGAAGAACGAGGGCGGGATCTGCTGCACGTCGACCGCCGGTTTCAGCGAGGTCGAAACCAGGTAGACGTAAGGCAGGGCATAGGACAGCACCAGCAGCAGGGCCACCGCATTGATCACCACCTTGCCGGCATCTTGTGCGGCGCGATCAGCCACGGTCGGTCCTCCAGATCTTCCAGTAGGCGAGGCCCGCAAGGGCAATCATGAAGGCGAGGAACAGCGTCGCCGAGGCTGAAGCCTGGCCAAGATCGCCGTACCGAACCATGCGCTGATAGATATTCATCGACAGCACTTCGCTGGCTTGCCGGGGACCGCCCTGGGTCTGGATCCAGATCAGGTCGAAGGTCTTGAGCGCGTCGATGCCGCGCACGATCACCACGACTGCAAGCACCGGCCGCATCATCGGCAGGGTGACGTGCCAGAACCGCTGGACAGCAGTTGCGCCGTCGATGCGCGCCGCCTCGAACAGGTCTTTGGGGATGTTCATCAGGCCGGCATAGCTGACCAGGGCCACGAACGAGGTGGTGAGCCAGATGTCGGCGACAGCCACCGAGTAGATCACGATATCGGTGTCGGATAGCCACTTGATAGCGCCCGGATCGGCGATGATGCCAAGCGCGGCCAGCCCGTAGTTGAGGATGCCGATATTGCCGACGAGCAGAAACCGCCACAAGAGGCCCGCGACGATCGGGGAGATCATCAGCGGCAGCGCGAAGATGGTACGGTGCCAGTGCGAATGCTTGGCGATCGCCGAGAACAGCAGCGCCGCGCCGAAGCCGAACAGCAGCTCGAAGGTGAGGGCAAAGGCTGAGTACTTCAGCGTCCGGATAGCGGATTCGAGCATCCGCTTCGAGGTGAGCACCTCGGCATAGTTCGCCAGCCCGACCCAGACGCGGTTCGCCGGATCGATCAGTTTGACGTCGAAGAACGAGTTGTAGACGAGCAGTGCGACCGGGTAGGCGACCATGAACCCCAGGAACAGCACGGCAGGCAGCAGCATAAGCAGCACGAACCTGCGTTCGGTCATGACTTCCTCCCGAGTTATGCAGGTGGATACCGAGGCGGCGTACCGCCGCCCCGGATCTAGTTGCTCCCGGGCTTACTGACCCAGGATGTCTCGAGCGGTGGCGGCCGCATCTTGCAGCAGCGTGGCCACGTTGTCTTCGCACTCCAGGGCTCCCTGGAAAGCGGGCATGACGGCTTCGTCGACGATTTCCTGGTAGTGCTCGTTGAGCGGGCGCCCCTTGGTGGCGGGCGCCGACAGCGTGTCCATCAGCGGGCCGAAATGCTCGTAGCCGGGCTTGCCCATATAGCTCGCATAGGCCGAGTTGGTGGCAGCGAGCCCCAGCGGAGCTTCGATGCCAAGCGCGTTGTGTGCAATTGCATAGGCGACGAACTGCCGCGCCGCATCCTTGTGCTGCGACGTCGAGGGAACCACGTTGTACCAAGGGCCGGGAATGCCAGCGACGCCTGCACTACCTCCGATCATGGGCGCAACCCCGACCTTGCCGGCGACTTTGCTGTCTTCCGGCGTCATCTTGTAGGCGTGTGCCCAGAACTTCATCATTGCCGTCTGACCTTGGTAGAACAGGTTCTGAGCTTCGCCCCAGTTGATCTCCAGCGCGTTGTCCGGCACCGATTTGTCTTCGCATAGCGGTGCCCGATAGAACTCGAGCGCGTCGATGTGCGCCTGATTGTCGAGGATCACCTTGCCCGCGGCGTCGAGGATCACGCCGGGCGAGCCGGCTTGCAGCACCTCGGCCATCCACTCTTCCGAGGTCGCGCCGATGACGTTGGTGCCGTACATGCCGTCCTTGGTGAAGAACTTGGCCATGTCGCGCCACTGCTGCCAGGTGGCCGGCGGGGCGAGGTCGTAGCCGTACTGTTCCTTGAAGGAGGCCTGGTTTGCCGGGTCTTCCCACAGATCCTTACGGTAGAAGACGATCTCGGCATTCGCCCAGGCAGGCATGCCTATCATCTTGCCGCCGACATTGGCGTCAGCGACCAGGGCTGGGGGAATGTCGGCCTTTACCGCGTCGGTGAAGAGGTCGCTGAGGTCCTCGACATGCGACGCGAAGGCGGCGTTCCAGACCACGTCGATGGTCACCACGTCATAGTTCGAAGTTCCCGAAGCGATCTCGGCTGTGAGCTTGTCGTAGACACCCTGGTAGGGCACTTCGACGAAGTTGACCTCGATTCCGGTTTCCTTGGTAAAGGCATCGGCGGCGGCTTGCTGCAGAGAATGACCCCCACCCTCGACCAGCACGTTTATGGCTTCGGCATTGGCAGCGGATGTGGCCAGCGAAAGCGCCGCCACGGTGCACAATAGCGTCTTGTTCATGTCTCCTCCTCCATGTCGTTTGCAGCGGAAGACGACCCGCTGCAAGCTGGACCATATTTTTGTATGTCGACGTCGTCAATCGAAATGTCGACGTCGTCATTGTGGATGTCGACGTCGTCGGTTGCGGTGCCAGATTGGTCTCGATAGTGTTCGCGGGTGAGCGCCAAGGAGGGCAAATGGTCAGCATCAAGGATGTCGCGCGCGTGGCCGGCGTTTCCGACAAGACCGTCTCTCGGGTGGTCAATGGCGAGCCCAATGTCACGCCCGACACGATCGAGAAGGTGAAGCTGGCGATTGCCGATCTGGGTTATATCCCAAACTTGGCAGCCCGGAGCATTCGCTCGAACCGCTCGAACACTATCGGCATCGTCACCGACTTCATTTCGACGACGCCCTACTCCGGCGACATCGTCAGGGGCGTGCAGGATTGGGCCAACGCCAATGGTCGTACGGTGCTGCTGGCCAACACCGACGGCGATCGGGAACGGGAGGCCAATGTCTGGCGCACCTTCAAGGCGCACCGCATCGACGGCGTCCTGCACGTCGCGATGTACCATCGGGTGGTGGCGCCAGCGACAGGCGAAGTTTCGATACCGACCGTGCTGGTCAACTCACATGCGGAAGACGGGTATGCATATCCCTCGATCGAGCCCGACGACTTTGGCGGCTCATATGACCTCACCCGGCATCTGATTGCCCTCGGCCATCGCCGGATCGGCTACATCCGGCTGAACCCTTTGCTGTTGGGCGCCAATCAGCGGCTAGATGCCTTCCTCGCCGCGGCGCAGGCAGCCGGCATACCGGAGGACAACCTGATCATCCGCCTCGGAATGGAGGGACCAATCGGTCGCGAGACAAACTATGTCTACCGGGAAGCGCTGGATATCCTTGCCTCGCCCAACCGGCCGACCGCGCTCGTCTGCGGCAATGACGAGATGGCACTCCAGGCTTACCTGGCCGCCCTCACCATCGGCCTGAGGGTGCCCGATGACATCACCATTGTTGGCTTTGACGACTTCAGGACGGTTTCGCTCGGCCTCAAACCTGAGCTAACGACGGTGGCTCTTCCCTATTACGATCTAGGGTGGCAGGGCGCCGACATGCTGGATCAGTTGGTGCAGGGCAAGGGCAGCGATATCGAACGACGGATCCTCAAGTGCATCGTGGTCGCACGCGGATCCAGTGCCGCGGCGCGCGGGGGATATGCAAGTACTTGATGCGGCGAGCCCGCGTCGTTGACGGAGGAGCGAGGGTTACCGCACAGCAGTTTTTAAGGAGCCTGTCGACGTCTGCCGTACTGGGCGGGGGGTCGGATCGCCCAGCACCCTTGGAAAACTGTCGATGCATGCACCGATGCACCCGACAGTCTCGAGGGCATCGTCACCCCAGACGCAAACCCACGGGAACAGCAACCGGGTAGAGAAGACGAGAGAGGCAACTCCCCGTTCATCGCGCTCCTGTGAATGCGGCCAGCCGTGCTGACGTCGGCCGCCGCAGCCTTCTCGAGCAGTATATGTTTACCTGCGGCAATTGCCGCCAATGCGATTCTTGCTCACGGCTGGCGGGAGGGCGAACCCCACCAGGTCGATGCTTCAAAGAAACGTTGCCATGTCCAGATACTCCACGACGCCATGTGCGTCAGCGAGCGCATCGGCTGCTTGCTGAAATTCGACCCAACAGCGAGATAAACTGCTCCGCTTCACTCGCGGCGGCAGCCGGAGCATATGTCTCTGGCCCAACGCCCGTTCCCATAGGCCGAATCTCGATTAATCGTCACTCATCTCTGACTTCCACTGCCGCCCAGATCGCGTGGTCGTCGACGTGATCGTTGTTAGAGGCGAAGACTAGCTCGACACTCTGAGTTGCACTGTCGCCGCGCCTCATATCGCCATGTACCCGGGTTACGCCCACGCCGACCGAAGGCTCCACGCCTCGAGGTGCGCTATCGTTGTGTCCGCACCGGGCCGGACCTCGATACTCACGAGATCGGTCATCCGATAGGTGCGACGCGTGCCGCAGATCAGGCCGTCGTTGGCGAAAATCTCAAGCACGCCACGGTCAAAAAACAGTGTCAGGTCCCTCAGGTCCACGTTGCCGGACCGATAGACGATATGGCCATCGTCTTCTGGCAGAGAGACCACCAGCTTTCCCCCCTCGGTTTTCAATAGGAACGAACTTCCGTTCGCGGCAACGCCTTCAATCGCCACGTCCACGAGTGTGCCGCGCAGCGAAAGTTCGACCGCATCGCTAAGCGAGGCTATGATACGGTTCTCGGTCGGTCGGTCCAAGCGCTTCTGACGAAGGCGCTTGTAGCCCGCCTCGGGCTGCATGATCAGGTGTTTTCCAGCGTCCACCTTGAGGACCCGCGGCAAGGACATCTCGCCACTATAGGCCGACCCTTCGGGTTTGCGGAACTCCCAGTTGAAGAGCCAGGCGAAAGCCAGCTGGCGCTGCCCGTCCCAGAAACTCTGCATCGCATAGTAGTCGGTGCCGAAGTCCAGTTCTTGGAGTTCGTCTGAATAAGGGACGAAGGCGCCCTCCCGAAAGTCGCCAGTTGCGGCGTAAAGCAAATTGTGCCGCCCGGTTTCCGCTTCCGTGTACCCCACGAAGCCAGCAACCAATACCCAGTGACCATCGACGACGAAGAAATCGGGGCACTCGGCGCAGCGAGCGCCTCCCTCCCGGAACTTGGCTGGGGCCCGATAGAGCACTGACGCAAAGGACCATTGATTTCCGTCGTTCGAGTTGTACAGAAGGATTGCCGGATCGCCATCCACGGCTGAGCCGAGAACCATCCGGTAGCAAGCGGCGCTTTCGTCGAACCAGACCTTGGGATCACGGAAGTCGTGACTGACACCGGGAGGCGTGCATTCCAGCACCAGTTCGTTGGCCACCGGCCGCACCAAGTTCGCCGACGGCCGCATGCGTTTTTGGACTTCCTTGTAGTCCTTGAACAAGTCGTACGCAGGCAGGCGCTCTGTGTAGTAGAATGAGAGAGAGCCATCGCGATCCACGAAGGCGTTGCCCGAAAAGGCCCCTCCCGTGGCGGCCAGGGCGGCGAGGTTACGTTCGGGATGCTGGAACACTGGATAGTGCAGCCAGCGATATAGATCCTGACTGACGGCGTGCCCCCAGTGCATCGGACCCCACTCGGTGCCGTTGGGATGGTACTGATAGAACAGATGGTAGGAATCCCCGATGCGGCATAGGCCATTGGGGTCATTCATCCATCCTTTGAAGGGTGAAAAGCGCATTTGAGGCCGCCCACGTTCGGCGGCATACCATTTCGGCCAGCTGCCCCTTGGATGCTGGATGATGTTGCCATCATCGAGGGAAACGAAGGTGACGCCGCGCTCAGCGACGTCCTTTTCGTTGAAGCGGTAGAAAAGCGAAGCGTCGAGGGCGCTCTCATCCCACTCAAGCGTCAGCCGGGTGCTGCCGTAGTGGGTGTAGGCGAAGTGATCGAAGTACGGCGGCAGGTCGCCGATCCTGTACACCACCCGACCGTCAATGATCACCGAAAATGGCGCAACACCTTGACCCGCTCCGACCCTCTTACGGGCCCAGAGCTCAAATCGGTCGCCCTCGGCGGCCTCGATCGTCGCGCACCTAATCAATTGTAACTCCTCCATTTTTTCTGACTTTCGAAGCTTCGGGACGCCAGCGCCTACAGCGCTCATACTTTCGTCTTGACATATGGCGACGTCGACATATAATTTCGACGTCGACATTTGGCAATGGCCTTCAGAACCCCATGAGCAAAAAGGGGAGCCATTCCGAAGTGGGAGGAGTCTATGGGCGTTCTACGCCTTGAAAACGTGCGCAAATCGTTCGGCGCGGTGCCGGTAATTCACGGCGTGGACCTTGAGATACCGTCGGGCGAGTTCGTGGTCTTCGTTGGGCCCTCGGGCTGCGGAAAGTCTACGTTGCTGCGCATTATCGCTGGGCTTGAACCCGTCACTGCCGGCCAGATCAAACTCGACGGCGTCGTCGTGAACAACCTCGAACCTGCCGAACGCGGCGTTGCGATGGTGTTCCAGTCCTACGCCCTGTACCCGCACATGACTGCCCGCAAGAATATGGCTTTCGGGCTGAAGATCGCGGGCCTCTCCAAGCAGGACATTGAGGCTCGGATCGGCGAGGCGGCCCGCGCCCTGCAAATCGAACAACTGCTTGACCGCATCCCCAAGGATCTGTCCGGCGGCCAGCGTCAGCGCGTCGCTATCGGTCGCGCGATCGTTCGCGAGCCGCAGCTCTTCCTGTTCGACGAGCCGCTCTCAAATCTTGATGCCGCCTTGCGAGTCCAGACGCGCATCGAGATCGGCAAGCTCCACAAGCTTGTCGACGCGACGATGATCTATGTCACCCACGATCAGGTCGAGGCGATGACCCTCGCCGATCGTATCGTCGTGATGAATAGCGGAAAGGTAGAGCAGGTCGGCACGCCGCTGGAGCTGTACCGCCGGCCCCACAACCTGTTCGTTGCCGGGTTCATCGGATCGCCCATGATGAACTTTCTGCCCGTGACCGCCTCGCAGGGTCCTGACGGAACCCATCTGCGCAGCGCGAGCGGCGCGGAGATTAGCTTTCCAGCCGATGTGGTCGGCAGCGCCACGCTAGGGATCAGACCGGAAAATCTCTCCGTCACCGACGAGGAAGGTTTCATTGCGGCGACGCTCCAACTTGAGGAGCACCTCGGCGAGCATCGGCTGATCCACGCCATCGCCTCGGACGGGACGAGCCTCGTCGCCAAACTTCCCGACGGTCCGGCTTATCCCGCGGACGCAACGCTTCATTTCACCTTTGATCCCAGGCACGCGCACCTGTTCGGGGCGGACGGCCTCCGGGTCGGCGCCCCACAAGAAGGAACTCTCGAACATGTCTAGCCATCCCGGATACTCCATGCTCGCTGATCTGGCGCGTACAAAGGACGCGGAGACCGGCCGGCTGTCGAGCTGGGACCGGTCCGGCCGGAACCAGGACTACTGGCTGATCCCCGCCAACTCGACGGTGCGTTTGGCCGAGATCGAGGGTCCGGGTTGCATCACACACATCTGGATGACGCAGTTCTGCCGCCGCTTGCTTGGACCAGGTCTCATCGATCCGACGCTTGGACAGTGGGTGGCGCCGGTATTCGAGATCCACAACGCGCTGGGGCTCAACTGGGAGGTCGCTGACCCCTTCTATTACCGCAAGGTGCTGATCAAGATGTACTGGGACGATCAGGACACCCCTTCGGTGGTCGTGCCCCTTGGGGACTTCTTTTGTACCGGTCACTCGATGCCGGGCAATTTCTCCTCACTGCCGATCTCGGTCTCCAGCAAGCCGGAAGAGCGGTACCGCTTCGGTGGCAGCGCGGCGTTCAACTCGTACTTCCAGATGCCGTTCAACAAGCGAGCGATCATCGAAGTCGAAAACCAGAACGACCTGCCCTACGCGCAGTACTTCTATATCGACTTTGAGCGCTATGCCGCTCCGCTGGCCGAGGACCTCGCGTACTTCCACGCCCAGTGGCGCCGGGAAAACCCGTGCGGCGGCTGGGGGGCCAATCTCCAGACCAATAGCCCCGAGACCAACCTTCCCAACCTCGACGGCCGGGACAACTACGTGCTGCTCGAGACGGAGGGGCGTGGCCAATACGTCGGCTGCAACCTGTCGGTTGCACACTTCCAAGGGTCGTGGTGGGGCGAAGGCGACGAGATGATCTTCGTCGATGACGACACCTGGCCGCCATCTGTGCACGGCACCGGTACGGAGGATTATTTCAACCACGCCTGGGGTATGCAGAACAACGCGTTCCTCATGAATGGCTCCGTCATCCACGAGAGTATCGTCCCCGGCTACCAGGTCTCGTATCGCTTCCACCTGACTGACCCAGTGCGCTTCAAGCAGCGCATCAAGGTCACCATCGAGCACGGCCATGCCAACCATCTCAGCGACGACTGGGCTTCAACGGCCTACTGGTACCAGACACTGCCGTCGCCGGTGATCTCCATTCTGCCGGTTGAGCAACGGCTGCCGACGCCTCCGGGCGAGCGCCCCCCGACCAGGCTCCCACGCGCCCAGCTGA
This sequence comes from Devosia sp., assembly GCA_041916695.1. Taxonomy (GTDB): domain Bacteria; phylum Pseudomonadota; class Alphaproteobacteria; order Rhizobiales; family Devosiaceae; genus Devosia_A. Next base: position 93,891 of record JAYRZA010000017.1, read on the forward strand.
CCGCGGAGCAGGCGGCCGCCATCGACGCGGCCGACGCCCGGTTCGAGACCTACAGCAACCTAAGAGACATCGAGATCGAGAAGAAGCTGGCCACGACCCGTGAGCGGTCTGCCGCCAACGTCTCTCTCGCCAGGCGGACCTAAGTCCGCCGCATGGGACTACAGGAGGAGGAATCCATGGGACTAAGTAGAAGGACATTCCTAGCGACCAGCGCCGCTCTCGCCGGCTCGACTAGCCTCGCAACCATCTTTCGCGTCAATTCCGCGATAGCAGCCCCGCCGACCGACATCGCTGCGACGCTGACAACCTACAACTGGGGCAATCCGGACGAGGCCAAGGCGTATTCCGATGCCTTTGGACGCTTCAAGGCGGCCTATCCGAACGTCGCCGTCGCCGACAATATCGCGCCTGTGTCGTCGTGGTCGGACTACGCCGACAAGCTGGTGACGCAGATCGCCGGCGGCAACCCGCCCGATATCATCAACATCGCCATCGAAGGCCTACGACTGGCCGTCAACAAGGGCCTGCTCTTGCCGCTCGACGACCTGATCGCGGCTGACCCCGATGCCAAGGCCCTTGTCGACAAGATCCCGGCGCAGCTCAAGGACGGGCTGAGCGTGGATGGTAAGCTCTACGAGATCCCCAACGGTAGCCAGACCATGGTGATCCACTACAACACCAAGATCTTCGCCGATGCCGGAGTGGAACCGCCCAAGCCGGATTGGACCTGGGACGATTTCCTGGCGACCGCCAAGAAGCTCACCACCGGCGAAGGCGAAGCCAAGACATACGGCTTCGGCTTGCCGTGGTTCAACTTTGCGCTTCATCCCTGGTACCTGACCAACGGTACCTACCCGGTGACCGACGACTACGCTCATTCGAACCTTAAAGATCCCAAGATGGTCGAAGCGGCGCAGTTCATCCATGACCTCGTGCATGTCCACGGCGTTTCGCCCGATCCCATCGGGCTCAACGTTTACGACCAGTTCGCCGCCGGCAAGTTCGCAATGACGGCAGCGGGACGGTGGCCGGTCACCGGCTGGGTAGCGAATGGCTTCACCGATTTCGACGTTGTGCCGTGGCCCAAGAAGACGGCAGGCGCAACGGTTTTTGGCTGCGGCGGCTGGGGCATCAGCCCGCAATCGAAGAACCCCGAGCTGGCTTTCCAGGCCATCAAGGAGCTGATCTCGGTGCAGACCGTCACCGAGCTTATGAAGATCGGACAGCAGATTCCGATGTACGAGGACGCCGCGAAGGATCCGTCGTTCCTCGCTGCTCCCAAGAGCGCGCCGGTGTTCTTCGAGGCCCTCAGCACCGCTCGCGCCGTCGCGGCCCCAGCCTACTTCAATGCGCTGGACCGCATCCTGCAACGCGCCATGGACGAGATCATCACCAACAGCTCGAGCGCGGAGGATGCCCTGTCGCGGGCCCACGATGAGCTCGAGGCTGAAATCGCCATGGTCTGATGGGACTCACCGCCATGGGCGACGTCAAGACAACAGGTTGGTTCGCGCCACAGAACCGCAAGGAAACGATCGCAGGGCTTCTCCTTGTTCTCCCGGCCCTGATCGGTTTCTTCACCTTCGTGGCCGGCCCGATGATCGCGACAGTGGTCATCAGCCTGATGAAGTATGACTTGTTCAGCGCTCCGACCTTCGTCGGACTGAAGAACTTCGAGCGGATGTTTACTGACCCTCGGCTCTGGAAGGTCTTCGGCAACACGGCGACCTTCGCCGTGTTCGCGGTGTTGGGCAATGTCGGACTTGGCGTCGTCCTGGCGGTCTTGTTGAATCGTCGAATGCCAAGAGTGCTGCAGTACGTCTATCGGGCCGCCTACTTCTTCCCTTCGCTCGTCGGCCTGATCTTCGTCGCAGTGCTCTGGCAGTTCCTGTTCCAGCGCGACATCGGCATCATCAACTACTACCTGGGCAAGGTCGGTATCGGCCCGGTGAGCTGGCTCTCCAGCCCGCAGGTCGCACTCATCTCCGTCATCATTCTTGATGTGTGGAAGAATGTCGGCTTCGCCATGCTGATCGCGATTGCCGGCCTGCAGAGCATCTCGACGGACTACTACGATGCCGCTCGGGTCGACGGCGCGCGTGGCTGGCGGACGTTCTGGCAGATCACCGTGCCGCTGCTGTCGCCCACCATCCTGTTCCTACTGACGATGAACACGATCGGTGCCTTCAAGGTGTTCGAATCGATCATCGTGCTGACCAACGGTGGTCCCGGCGACGCGACCCGCAGCCTCGTGATGTACATCTACGAGCAGGGCTTCAAGTCCTTCAACATGGGCTACGCGTCGGCGATTTCCCTGCTCCTGCTCGGCGTGATCGTCATCATCACCGCCATCCAGTTCGTGCTCTCCAAGCGGTGGACCTTCTATGAGTGAGTTTGCCAAGATCGCCGGCCGCTACAGCCGGACGGGCCGTCGTCATTGGCTCAGCGCCGAAGCGCGTGCTGTTCTCGATCGCGTCCTGACCATCGTCGTCTACATAGTCCTGGGTATCGGCGCCTTTCTGATGATCGCGCCGTTTCTCTGGATGTTCACGACTTCCCTACGGCCGACCACGGAGGCGTTCAACCTGCCGCCAAGATGGTTGCCGGGCTTTGACGCCACGGTCGAAAGCTATCAGCGGCTGTTGGCTTCCCGCGTACCAATGGGGCGGTTCTTCATGAACTCGTTCGTCATGTCGAGCGCCGTAACGCTCGGTTATGTGGCGACAACAACGATTGCCGGCTACGCCTTTGCGCGCTTGAGGTTCCCGTTCAAGAACGCCCTCTTCGTCATGCTTTTGCTGTCGTTGATGGTGCCCATCCAGACGACGCTGGTGCCGCTCTTCCTCCTCATGCGGGGGCTCGGCCTTGTTGACAGCCAGTGGGCGATCATCCTTCCGGGCCTTACCGGTGCGTTCGCTCCGGGCATGTCGGGAGTGTTCGGCATATTCATGATGCGCCAGTTCTTTCTGACGCTTCCCAAGGAGCTCTTCGAGGCTGCCCGTGTCGACGGCTCCAACCACTTCCTAACATTCTGGGCCGTTGCGCTGCCACTCGCCCGACCGCAGATCGCGGCCCTCTCCGTCATCATCTTTACGATGACCTGGAACGACTACTTCCTGCCGCTGATCTTCCTCAACTCGATGGATCAGATGGTGCTGCCCGTCGGCATCATGTCGATCCGTGAGCCGGTCGGCAATTCTTCCGCGACTTCGGAAGTCATTGCGGCGGTGGCCCTGTCGATCCTCCCCCTTCTCATCGTTTTCCTTGTGGCCCAGCGCTGGATCGTCGACTCGTTCGTCCGCGCCGGGGTCAAAGGCTAGCCAGCTCCTAACCTGCAGGAACCCCTTCATGTATGCCCAGTCGAACAGCAACTCGATTTACTCCCCCCGCGAACTCTACGCCAAGGGTGGCAAGCAGCGTTTTTCCCGACACGCCAAGGAAGCGGCTTTTCCTCTAGGGGGTATCGGCACCGGGAATGTCTCGATCGGCGCCCGTGGCGAGCTTCGGGACTGGGAGATCTTCAACTGGCCGGGCAAGAAGAACTTTCTCCCGTTCAGCTTCTTTGCGATCTGGGCGCAGAAGGAGGGCCAGGCGCCGGTCGCCAAGATCCTCGAGAGCGAGGTGACACCGCACTACAACCGTTCCCACGGCTTTCTTAACGGAGATCTGGCTGGCCTGCCGAGGTTTGCGGACAGCGAGCTTTGGGCCGGATACCCGTTCGTCAACGTTGCGCTCCGCGACCCGGCGATGCCAGTCGAAGTGATCATGGAGGCGTTCACGCCGTTTGTGCCTCTGAATGCAGCGGATTCTGGCATCCCCGGCGCCATTGTGCGGTATCGGGTGCGCAACCCGTCGTCGGAGCCGGTGGCCGTTTCAGTCGTCGGATCGCTGGCAAACGCCGTGGGTTTTGATGGCTACGACGTCTTCGCCAATCTGAAGCTTACTGGCGAAGTGGAGAACCAGCACCGGCAGGAAGCCGGGCTTGAAGGCCTCTACTACACGTCCAAGACGCTGGCGCCGGACGATTTCAAGTTCGGCAGCATGGCTATCGCAACCACGAACCGAACCGGTGTCTTCGCCCGACCCGTTTGGCTGGAGGGCGAGTGGACTGACAACGCCCAGGACTTCTGGGAGGACTTCCGCGACGACGGCTTACTCGATCCGCCACGGCCGATCGAGGCCACCGGATCGGCGCTAAGGGACTTTCATGATTTTAGCTTCCTCAACCTGCGCGAGAAGATCGGATCGATCGGCGCCAAGGAGACCATTCCTCCGCACGAGGAACGCGTCTTCGAGTTCGTCCTGAGTTGGCACTTCCCCAATCGTCCCAAGGGTTGGATCGAGTTTGACCGCGATATTGCCGACTTCGAGGCCGGCATGTACCAGCCGATCCGCAATCACTACGCCACCATCCACCAGGATGCCTGGGCCGCGGCCACCTATTTGGTGCAGAACAAGGAACGGCTGGAAGAGCAGTCTCGTGCCTTCGAGGAGGCGATCTACTCGACCAGTCTGCCCGGCTACGTGATCGACGCCGTCACCGCGAACATTGCGTCACTACGCTCCCATTGCTGCTTCCGCATCGAAGATGGGAGTTTCCTCGGCTGGGAAGGCATCCGAGACTATGTGGGCTGCGGCCAAGGCAGTGTGAACCACGTCTGGAACTACGCCCAGACTATCGCTTACCTCTTTCCCGAACTCGAACGCTCCATGCGGCACGTCGAGTTTAATCTCGAGACCGACGAAACCGGCAACATGCCGTTCCGGGCACGTACAGTGCTAGGCCAGGACCGGTGGGCCATGATCCCGGCCGCGGATGGCGAAATGGGGTCGATCCTTCGAGTGTTCCGCGAATGGAAGCTCTCCGGCGATGACGATTTCCTGAAGGGTATCTGGCACAAGACACGACTGGCGATGGACTTCTCAATCCGGACATGGGACGTCGACGGCGACGGGCTGCCGGAAGCACAGCAGTCCAACACCTATGACATCGAATTCTATGGCCCGAACCCGATGATGAGCTTCATTTACTGCGGCGCGCTGACGGCCTCGGCAGAGATGGCCACTCGCGTGGGTGATAAAGAAGCAGCGGAGAAATACGCCGCACTAGCTGGAAGATCGTCCGCCGCGATCGAGGCGCAGCTTTGGGACGGCGAGTACTTCGTCCAGCAGCTTGCCGACGTAGATGCGCACCGATACCAGCACGGCATTGGCTGCCATTCCGACCAGTTGCTTGGCCAGTTCATAGCTTATTCGGCCGGATTGGGAGCGCTGGTATCCGGCGACAAGCTTCGCTCAGCAGCAGCAGCTGTGTTCAACCACAACTTCCTGCCGGAGCTACGAGCCCTTCACTCTGTACAGCGAACCTATGCCTTGAACGACGAGCCCGGACTCGTCCTGTGCAGCTGGCCCAAGGGCGGGCGGCCCCGCTTCGCCTTTGCGTACTGTGACGAGGTCTGGACGGGTGTCGAGTATCAAGTCGCAGCGAACCTAATCCACGCTGGACTGATCAAGGAGGGTTTCACCGTCATCAAGGCGCTGCGGAGCCGCTACGACGGTCTTAAGCGCAACCCCTGGAGCGAGATTGAGGCTGGCCATCACTACATCCGAGCGATGGCAAGTTTTGGAGTTCTGACTGCCTATGCCGGCTATCGGGCCGACCTTGCGAACAAGATGCTCTACTTTTCGCCTAAGGTTGTCGATGGCGAGTTCAAGACCTTCTGGATCTGCGGCAAGGCGTGGGGGACGTTCACGCTGACTGAAGACGCTCGGGGCAAGAGAGACTGGTCCATTGACGTCTTGTATGGCGATCTCGAAGGGATCGACATCGTCGTGGCTGGCGCTTAGCCATCGAAATGTCGGCTCGGGAACCGAGCTAGCGGACAGGGGCCCATCATGGTGAGTATCAAGGACGTCGCCGCGCTAGCCGGAGTCTCGGATCGGACGGTCTCGCGCGTCGCCAGCGGAGATACCAAACTTGTACGCCCCAAGACGCGCAAGAAGGTTCTGAAGGCCATCGAGGAGTTGGGCTACGTGCCCAACCGGGCCGCACAGTTGATGCGGACGAGCCGATCGCTGGTAGTTGGCCTGATGACCGACGTGGTCGCCACCACGCCGTTCTCGACCGACATCGTGCGTGGCATCCAGGATGCGCTGGAGTCTACTCCTTACACGCTGTTGACCATCAACACGTCAGGGGATCCGGCCAAGGAGGCCCGCAGTTGGCAGACATTCCGGGAGCATGGCATCGATGGCGTGCTCTACGTCACCATGTATCATCGCCAGCTGCCTGTGACCGCGCAGTTTCCAGGCATTCCCGTGGTGCTGGTAAACTGTAGTGCGCCAGCGCACCCGGAGCTTCCTTACATTGTTCCCGACGACTATCGCGGCGGGTACGATGCCGCGGCCCATATGCTCGCCAAGGGACACCGGAAACTAGCCTATGTCGCGCTGAACGAGCATATCCTCGCCGCCGACCTGCGTGGGAACGCTTTCCTCGACGCTCTTGCCGCCGAGCGAGTGGAAGCTCGCAGCGACTGGATTGTCCCGGGATTGGTCGGCGACGTGTTCCACGACCGTTTCGTTGCCTTCGAGAACGTCACGCGCATCCTCAAACAGGCCGATCGCCCTACAGGCATCGTATGCGGCAACGATGAGATCGCACTGCAGTGCTACTGCGCGGCGTTGGAACTCGGCCTCAAGATCCCAGAGGACGTCTCGATTATCGGCTTCGACGACTTCCAGGCGGTGTCCAACGTGCTCGAGCCCAAACTCACCACGATGGCGTTACCCTATCACGAGATGGGTGGTCTCGCGGTTGAGACCCTGATCGGCTTGCTAAAGGGCAGTCCGCCGAAGGTTCTGCATACCAAGTATCGATGCAAGCTGATCGAACGCACATCGGTTGCCCAACGTGACGAAGCGACGAAGGGTGCCGCCGCGCCCGCTAGGTTGTCGATCGAACCATGATCTTCGTGCCGAGCACTGCCCCTTGCCCTTCTTGCAATGGGTGTTCGATCCCCCAAAGAACCGCCGCCACCGCAGCGTTCGCAAGATCGCCGATTGGATGTCTGATCGTGGATAGGCCCAGACAGTAGGAAATCGAGGGAGTGTCGTCGACCCCGAGGATGGACAACTGCTCGGGCACGGCGATGCCAAGGTCTCGCGCGGCCCTAAGCGCCCCAACGGCGGTAATATCGTTGAGACAGAACAAGGCATGCGGCAGGGTGCCAACGCGATGCCGACGCGCAACGACCTCCTCGCCGAACTCCTCGCTCATTTCGCCATACTCAATCGATAGCGCTACGCCCAGCTTGTCGGCAGCCGCTACGGCACCTTCCACGCGTTCATCGAAACCGACGATACACCCTGCCGGGAAGCTCAACAGATGTATGCGATCGTGCTTGGTGGCGAGGAGCTCGATGCCCGCCTTGCCTGCCCCGATATCGTCGACGCTGACGCTTGGCACGTGGCTTTCGCCGCCGAACTTACCCAGTGAGACGATTGGCAAAGCCGGGCTCAGGCGCTTGAGTTCGGCTACGTCCTCCCAAGTGGTTGACGTCGCTTTGATGATAAGACCGTCCATCATCCGAGACTTAGTCTTCAAGTCCTGCAAATCCACGAGTGTCAAACTGTAGTCATGCAGGCTTAGCGCGTTGGCCACCATCTTTGCAAAGTACATAAAATACACGTCTTCAAAATCGTACTCATAATTGCTGGCGTCCCAGGCGAGCCCAATCGTCATCGTCTTGCCGGTACTGAGGCTCCGGGCAATCGGATCCATCGTATAGCCGACGGCATCGAGCGCGTGGGCGATCTTGGTCTGTGTCTCCTTACCCATCCGGTGCAACTTGCCGTTGATGAACAACGACACCGTGCTGGTTGAGACGCCGGCGCGCTCGGCAACATCCGCCAAAGTGGCCAGTCTGGTCTTAGTCAGCGTTACTCGCTCCATAGCCCCCGATTAGCACAGATCAGGACGGTTCTCCATCACCGAGAAATCCTAAAAAACGGCTTTGTCAACCGGTTGACAAAGCCGTTTTGCAGGGGATAGCTGTGGCTCAGAGCCAAGCGAATACCGCGGGAGGAAACGTGCGGGTGTTCTACAAACCCAAAGACGCATGGGTTGGTGACGCCATTCCATTCTGGGATGGCCGTTACCGCGTCTTCTTTCTCGCGGACCAACGTGCTGGCGGGACCTATGGTGAGCGTACCAGCTGGGATGTGGTCGAGACCGACGACCTGTTGCACTTTTCGGAGTGCGGTACAGCGATCGCGCCTGGCGAGGACGCGGCTCCCGATCGGAACGCCTACACCGGATCAGTGATCAAGGACCCGGCCGGCCGACGGTACATTTACTACACCGGGCACAACCCCAAGATCACTCGCGATGGGATCCCAGTACAGGTCATCCTCCGTGCAACGAGCGAGGATGGCACCACCTGGGTGAAGGACCCGACGTTCGCTTTGGCGGCGGATGGCAACCGCTACGAGGTTCACGACTGGCGCGACCCCTTCGTCTTCTGGGCCGAGGAGGAGGGACGTTATGTGATGCTGGTCACGTCAAGGTTAGCCGGCAAGCCAGCTCGCGAGG
>JAYRZA010000018.1:0-97899 GCA_041916695.1 Devosia sp.
AAGCAACGTGCCGCCTTCGATGATGCCATGCGCTATCTGCGCAACCGGATCGGCGCCTTCATCAACCTGCCGATCGCCAGCATCGACCGCATGGCGCTGAACTCGAAGCTTGAAGGCATTGGCGCCATGGACGGAACGACCACCAAGTCGTCCAAGGTCGCATGATCAGCCCGACTCCCATACCGGGGAACGATCCGAAGTTCCTCGCCGCTCTCACCGAAGCAAAGCTTCCTACCGACGATGTTGGTGAACCTGACCGGTCGTTCTTCAGATTCGAGCAGGACGGTCGACTCCTCGGTTTCGGCGGCTTCGAGCTCTACCGCGAGGACGCCCTTCTTCGATCCGTTGTCGTGCCGCAGGAAAGCCGGGGCACTGGCGCCGGGCGTACAGTAGCCGAGGGCATGCTTCGTGAGATCTCCAATGCCGGCGGCACGCGAGCGTACCTGCTGACCACCACGGCAGCCGACTTCTTCAAGCATCTTGGCTTCGAGGTCATCGACCGTGAGGACGCACCTTCCGCGATCCTCAGGACACGTCAGGCCTCTTCCATCTGCTCATCCGCGTTGATGCTGTTCCGCGCCATCTAGGTTTCCCATGTCCATCTTCGAACGCTACCTGACCATTTGGGTCGCCATCTGCATCGTCGTTGGCATCGCCGCCGGCCACTTCTTCCCTGCCGTCTTCCAGGGTCTGGGATCCTTTGAGTACGCTCAGGTCAACATCCCTATGGCAGTGCTCATCTGGCTGATGGTCGTGCCCATGCTGGTCCGCATCGACTTCATGAGCCTGCGGCAGGTCGGTTCCTACTGGCGCGGCATCGGCGTCACCGTCTTCATCAACTGGGCGATCAAGCCCTTCTCGATGGCGCTGCTGGGGTGGCTCTTCATCGGTTGGCTGTTTCGCCCGATGCTGCCGGAGATGCAGATCGACAGCTACATCGCCGGCCTGATCATCCTGGCCGCGGCACCGTGCACCGCCATGGTGTTTGTCTGGTCCAACCTGGTCAGGGGCGAACCGCACTTCACCCTTTCTCAAGTCGCCCTGAACGACGCCATCATGGTCGTCGCCTTTGCCCCAATCGTCGGCCTACTGCTAGGGCTATCGGCGATAACCGTTCCCTGGGACACGCTGCTGCTGTCGGTCGGCCTCTATATCGTCGTGCCCGTCATCGCCGCCCAGCTCTATCGTCGTTGGCTGCTTGCCAATGGCGGCATCGACGCCATTAACCGGGTGCTGGCCGTCCTGCAGCCGATTTCGATCGCGGCGCTGCTGTTAACACTTGTCATGCTCTTCGGCTTCCAGGGCGAGCAGATCATCGCTCAGCCCACAGTAATTCTCCTTCTGGCTGTGCCGATCCTGATCCAAGTTTACCTGAACTCCGGACTGGCCTACTTCCTGAACAGGGTCTCCGGGGAGCAACACTGCGTCGCCGGGCCCTCCGCCCTGATCGGCGCCTCGAACTTCTTCGAGCTCGCCGTTGCCGCCGCAATCGCCCTGTTTGGCTTCAACTCGGGAGCAGCGTTGGCCACCGTCGTCGGCGTGCTGGTCGAAGTGCCGGTCATGCTGTCGGTGGTCTGGATCGTGAACCGCAGCAAGGGCTGGTACGAACGTAGCGCAGCCGTCCGTCACAACACTGAAACGAGGGCCGCCGAATGAGCATCACTATCTACCACAATCCCGACTGCGGCACGTCTCGCAACACGCTTGCGATGATCCGGCAGTCTGGTGTCGAGCCCACCGTCATCGAATACCTCAAGACCCCGCCCAGCCGCGAACGGATCGTCGAGCTGGTCTCCGCTGCCGGCATTTCCCTGCGCGATGCGATCCGCAAGAAGGATACGCCTTTCGACAAACTCGGCCTTGCCGATCCGGCCAAGACCGACGACGACCTGCTCGATGCCATAGAAGCGCACCCGATCCTGCTCAACCGTCCGCTCGTGGAGACCCCGGTGGGCACCCGGCTCTGCCGGCCATCCGAAGTCGTGCTCGACATTCTGGAGAACCCCGATATCGGGCCGTTCATCAAGGAAGACGGCGAAGTCATCATCAATGCCGAAGGGAAGCGGCTTGTCTGATTTGCCCAACGTCCTGTCTGCAGCCTTCCAGGTTCCCGATTTCGGCCAGCTCGTCGCTCCTGCCCTCGACCACAAACCACGCATTCTGATGCTCTACGGCTCGCTCCGAGAGCGCTCCTATTCCCGGTTACTGACCTTCGAGGCGCAACGGCTGCTTGAGGCCTTCGGCGCCGAGGTCCGCATCTTCCATGCCAATGGGCTGCCGTTGCCGAACGACGCCCCCGACACCCACCCGAAGGTTCAGGAGCTGCGCGAGGCCATGCTGTGGTCGGAAGGCCAAGTGTGGACATCGCCGGAACGCCATGGTGCGATGAGCGCGGTGTTGAAGTCGCAGATCGACTGGATACCGCTTCCTGGCGGCGCCATTCGGCCCACGCAGGGTCGGACTCTGGCGGTCATGCAGGTGTCGGGTGGGTCCCAGTCCTTCAACGCCGTCAACCAGATGCGCATTCTCGGACGCTGGATGCGGATGGTGACCATCCCCAACCAGTCCTCGGTGGCGAAGGCCTTCCAGGAGTTTGACGAAGACGGTCGCATGAAACCGTCATCCTACTACGATAGGGTCGTCGACGTAATGGAAGAGCTGGTGAAGTTCACGCTGATCAACCGCGGCGTATCCGGCTACCTGACCTCCCGCTACAGCGAGCGCAAGGAAGCGGCAGCCAAACTCGAGGAGCGGGTCGGCCTCAAGTCGATCTAGGATACGATGGCCGATACCCACTCCAATGCCGACGCCATCTGGCTCGGCGTCACCCAGATCATCGGGTACGGCACCCTCTATTACAGCTTCAGCATCCTTGCCCCGAACGTCGCCGGCGACCTGCAAGCACCGGTGGAGTGGATCTTCGGCTGCATCTCCCTCGCACTGCTCGCCGGCGGGCTCGTCTCGCCCTGGGCAGGCGGGCTAGCAGATCGGGTCGGTGCAGGCAGGGTTATGTCGATAGGCTCGATTGGTGCTGCCGCAGCGCTTGCGGCGGGCTGGCGGGGAACGCCATGGCCTTCCTGACTAGCGTGATCCTTGTCGAATTGGCGTAGGCCTTCGTGCACTATTCCACGGCGTTCGGGTTCCTCGCCCAGACAACGGGCTCCGCGCGCAGCGCAGCATTACTCACCTCACGCTGATCGCAGGCTTTGCGTCGACGATCTTCTGGCCGCTAACCACCTGGCTGCTGCAAGCCATGGACTGGCACCGCATTGGCGCCATTCGCCTTGTCGGTCTCCCTCGGCACTATCGGACCGGAGCCATCGCTCTGGGTCTTGGCTGGCGCCGGCACCTGCTGCGTCGCGGTGTTCGCTGAAGTGTGGCGTCGCTGCTGTCCGTCAAGATCAGTAATGCCAGCTCGTTAGTGCACAAAGATCACGTTCTGCAATTTACCTATCTCGCAACCGCTCTATAGATCTGGTCACGTCATCAGGCTCTGGCGCGTGCTCGACAGGAGCATTCCGTCGGGATGCCGGGAAATTCTTTCCCGACTTCCGACACTTCGTAGCCGAGCGCTTTCACGCAACCAAACAAGTCGGCGAGGTCGAACCCCTGGCCACTGCGGACGGTCATGCTTGCGCCGCTCAGCGAAACTCCGACATAGGCAATGCCCGGGAGCCGATTGACCGCGTTCTCCAGCACCTGGACGCAGCCGTCGCAGGCCATCCCGGCGATCCCGATCGTCAGCTTCTCCCCGACCCCCAGGACGTCATGCATCGAAGCTGACCTTGCCGGCCATGTCGAACTCGTAGACATCGTCCCGGAAACTGACGACCCCGTTCCGGTTCGCCCACGCCGAGATGTAGGTCGTGTGGATCTCCGGAGGGTTGGTTACCTCGACGTCCTTCCGCTCGCCGGTGGCGAATACATTGGTGACCTCGCCCGGGCCCCAGTCCCCGTTGTCGCGTAGCACCCAGCCGACGAAATCCTGGACTTGGTCGACGCGGACGCAGCCTGACGAATAGAACCGGGCGTTCTCCCCGAACAGACCCTTGGTCGGCGTGTCGTGCAGATAAACGGCATGGGGATTGTGGAAGTTGATCTTGACGTTCCCCATCGAGTTCTGCGGTCCCGGATCCTGGCGGAACCGGTAGTTCACCGCTTCCTCGGTCTGCCAGTTGATCTGGCTGGGTTGGAGCTCCTGGCCGTTGCCGTCGAGAATGCGGATTTTCTGCTCGGTAAGGTAGTTCGGGTTTTCGTTCATGTACTTGATCAGGTCACGCCGGATGATCGAGACCGGCACGTTCCAGTACGGGTTGAAGTTGATCTGGTGAATGCGGCTCTTGAGGATGGGCGTCTGCCGGTCGATGCGTCCGACCACGGCGGTGTGCCGGCGCTGCACCATCCCGCCTTCGACAACCTCGATGAAGGCGGCGGGAATGTTCACTACGACGTAGCGGTCCGCCAACGCCGACGCCATGTTCTGCACCCGCAGCAGGTTGAGACGAAGCTGGTGCAGTCGGGTCTCGGCCGGTACATTGAGGGCATACCAGGTAGCTTCGTCGACCTGTCCGCTTACCTGAAGGCCATGACGGGCCTGGAAGCGTCGCAGGGCGGCGTCGGTCTGAGCGTCCATGGCCTCATCGACCCGCTCCACCATGGCCATGTCTGCCGACGAGATCAGGCGACGCTTGAGCTGCACCACCCCATCACGGTTGACGCCCATGGTAACGCCATATGTCTCCTGCGGCACCTGTTCCCAGCCGCCTCGAGCCACAAAGGGCTCATACTGGGCGATGGCCATCTGCAAGTTGTTGGCAGTGTCGTAGCTGAGAATGGGCTCCACAGTGTCGATCGCCTGAATAGCTGCAGCGCTATTGGCCTGCTGTTCGGCATCGCTCAAGGTGCGGGTTTGGTTCATCATGTCCCAGAGCGACTGCGCGCGCGCGGGTTGCATGATGGGAAGGGTGGCGGCCATGCCGAGCGGGAGCAGCCGCATGAAGTCTCGTCTCTTCATCTCTCGATTCCAGTTCGAAAATGCAAAAATGTGGCGCTGGCATTGCGCCGAAGCTGGAGATCAGGAGGCGCGGGGTGGACGGAAGTGCTTGGAAGGATGGTAGGTCGCCACGCCAGCGAAACTGGATTGCAGCACGAAATCTGCTTTCCTGCGATGGTCCAACGCCCACGACGCGCCGCAGGGCTCCACGACCGTCACCAGAGAACAGCAGCTCGTTGCATGAGGCGCATGCTGGCCAGTGCAATCAGCGTGCTGATCCCCATGGACCTGAACTGCCGCCGAGACGCCGTCTTCGATGGCAGCGCTCACCGGTGGTGCGACCACCACCAGCGCGAAGAACGAGAGCAGGATGGGCAATAGTTTTCGAGTGAACCAAGCCATTCCAACCAAGGATCCGGCGACAAGTCTGTTAGGGCGTCCATTCTACCGCACAGTTCGGCGACAATGAGATCGCCGGCCCTCAGGGGTCGCGTAGATTCAACCACGCAATTGTTCAAAAGTTGATAACCCGCGCCATGCTCGGTCGTCCGTCTACGACCAGCCCCTGGTAGTCTGCTACAGACGGGCGCCGATCGCTTCCATCTGCTCGATCTCGCGACGTTGCGCCTCAATGATCTCGCCGCACAGAGCGATCAGTTCGGCATCTTCCAGGTCAGCCTCACGGCACATGAGGATAGCGCCGGAATGGTGCGGGATCATGCTGTCTACGAACTGCCGGTCGTCTATAAAGGCTTGCGCCCGGGTACCGAAGAACGACAACACCGTCAGCACACCGAAGGCGGCGTATAGGACGATGTTCGTCCGGCGCTTCGGGAACATGCCGGGCATGGTCGCAAGCATGAAAATGCCCATGGGCGCCCACATGGTCACGGCCATGTAGAACATGTTGAGGTTGTTCCGGAAGTCCCGCCACCCGTCGATCATGGAGAACATGACGACGTACATGACGATCAGCCCCAGGATCATGTTGATCCAGAACATCAGGTAAGGACGCCCGTGAGCCCCATGGGAGCTTTGGTCCGAGTGGGGAGCCGTGTGATGCGCGTGATCCGTCATGCTTCAATCCTCCATGTCAGGGCCGCTATGGCGACTTCTTTGCTCGGGCGCACGCACAAGAAGCACTGTGCTTCTCGCCGGCATCGTGTTCTTTCAGTAGCCGTCCTGCGGACGGGAATGTGGTCTGGTTCCCAATGATCGACTGAAGGGGGCCTTGCCACGGCGTGAAGGTCAAGCCCCAAGTAAGGGAAGATCGATGCACCGGCGCCGCATTCCGGCGCACTGCATAGGAGGCTTTCCTTCACATGACTTCACGCCCCTTGAACCGCATGAAGACCTCGTCACCCGCGCCGCTCGGCGACCAAGGGCATTCCGGGAACAGCCAAGCCCCGCACGGTGGGGCGCAGATGCAGCAGCCGTCGTGCGGCCATGGCTGGATCGTGCCCCTCCAGGACGTACCCCGCCATTTCGCCGGTTCCACACCTGCAAGGCGGTGGGCACTGCTGCGAAGGACCGAGATATCGGCATCGCGACACCGACACCGACAGCAAGACTATCTCGGATGAAACCGCGCCTTTGCATCTCGGCAATCTCTCCTGCTTGATTGCTCTTCATCAAGAGCCCGATCAATACGCACAACGGCCTCTTCACTGCGACATTATCATTTTCTCGGCTAATGCGAGCATTGAGTGGTCCTCCGCCGCACCTCGTGAATATACGGTACTCCGATGTCATATCTCGTACCGTCAATCACCGTGCAAAGCTCCCTGCCGTCGCCCCATCGCCCATAGGGTGGATCGAAACCATCGCCTCCGGCTTGATCAACACCACCTATCAGGTCGGATCCGCGGCGGGTCTGGCCGTGATGGTGGCCTTGGCGGCCTGGGTCGCACCTCATGGCGGCACCGGAACGGCGGACCTGCTGCCTGGCTTCCAGACAGCCTTCTTCGGTGCAGCTGTGGCGGCCTTTCTGGGCACAGCGGCAACCGTGGTCCTCGTTCAACGGCCTCCGCCGGCATCAGTCCACAACAAGGCGTTGCTCGCCTGGTCGCTGACATTCCAGTGCACTGCAGCCATCGACCAGGTTCCAAACGTGTTTCCCGTCAAACAGGCAGAGCCCCATCCCGCCGCGTTGGAGTGCTCCACTTCGACCATGACCGCGAAGACGCTCGACGCGATCCGGAGCCCTGGCCCATTTTGACCCCAGTGAATGGCGCGGCATCATAGCGATTCCGCGGTCAGCTTCCTGTAAGTATCTTTAAGGTATTGTCCTGCAGCATGAATGATGCACGCCAGTCTATCCTACTGCTACTGCTTCTGGGTGCCGCAGTCGTGCCTATTTTGTTCGCGGCGAACTGGGTCGGTCATATCCTCTTCGATGCGCTGCGCGGTCACGGCGCCCATGAGCACGCCGTCTCCTCCCCCAACGCTTCCAGGGCGACGGAGTCTGGTGCCAGCGTAGCCGGCGCGCCATCCCCCTACGACCATACTCCGTGAACCCTGGTGTCGGGCTCAAGAATAGCCAACGAGCGCAAAGAAGAAAAAGCAACATTGGCGCCGAGGAGCAGAACCTCTGGTGGGCGGCGGGCTACAATATCATCGCTATTCCGCTCGCGGCGGGGTGCTTTTTTTTGGGCCGGTATCGTGCTTGCGCCGGCGGTTGGTGCAGTGTGGATGTCTGCCAGTACGTAGTCGTCGCGATCAACGCACAGTTGCTGCGCCGGCTGGACCTCAGTCGCTAAACTCCGGTTTGTTCCCCGATCTTGAGGGATATGGAAACACTGAAAGATCAGAAGGGTATTCCTGCAACCTCCGCTCCTGCCACACGGCAGAGATCGCAGGCTACCTGATTGAAGGTCATGTGGCTGCCGCGGCGACAAGGGTATTGTTGTACGCTGCCCCTTTGAGCATCCGCGGATGCGTGACCGATGCCCCCTCCGACAGCTACGACGTGATCGCATTGGATCCGGGCAGCAGTCTGCGTTCACGCGATTCCCGCGCGCAGCAGTTGTAGGGATAGTTCTGGTTGTGGGCGGAAGAAGGGGCGCCGATGGCACCCCTTCCCGGTTTCTAGTTTTGTGTCTCGGCTCCGGCTTGCTCCTCAAGCCAGGAAATCATTTCGGCGATCTCCTGCTCCTGGGAGTCGATGATCTTTTGGGCCATCGCCTTGGCGTCTTCGTTGTCGCCGTGCTCAAGCTCGGCCTTGGCCATGTTCACCGCACTCTGATGGTGAGGAATCATGCCGCATACGAACGCCACGTCGACGTCATCTGCCATCATGCCCATCATCATCAATCGGTTCATCTCGTCCATCCCTGCCATGAGGGCCATGTGAGCTTCGTCCATCTGCCCGGGCTCCATGGACATTTCCTCCATGGGATGCTCGCCGCCGGTCATGCAGATTTCCGGAAGCTGGATTTGACCCGAGGTCATGCCGGACATGTCATGACCCTGATGGTCCTGGGCGAAAATGGCTCCCGTCGAAACGGCTAGCAGGAGGCTTGCGGCAGTGGTTGCTTGTAAGAAGTTCATCTTGATCATTTCCTGTGGTTTCGAGAAAAGTTCCGAAATTCAGGAATTCCTTGGTGGACGATCCAGACGGTGAATCGGCCAACGCACGTCCACGTGCAGCGGCATCAATTGGTGGGACCCTCCGCTCCGCCCGGGAGTTTCGGCGACGGCGGGCACCGGCAAGGCTGCCAGACATAGACCCAGGCCGCAGCACTCCGGCAGGGTGTGATGCTGCTGCCCGCAAGGGGGCGAGACACATGCGTCACCGGAATGAACGTGGTTCTGCTGCACGTGATGCCCAGCGGCAGGTTGGCTTGCCATTGCGCCGTGATGAAGCGTCAAACTCGCCAATACGGCGAGCATGATTACAATCATCAGCGGCAGGCGCCATCCGCGCCTTCTTTCGACATACCGATGCATCCTGATTGAACTGGCCTTACCTAGCTTGGTTCCCCATTGCTTGACCAGGAATCGCGGCGCACAGCGCACTTCTCATTGTCCGCCGCGGTCGCGCGGTAGAGCATCACTTCGCGCCCGTCCGGCAGCGCCAACGCCGAGCCAAGAACCGTCATACACGGCCATCTCCTGGTTTCACCCGAAGGGCTCTCGACGCCCGGATAAGCCGCATTGGATAACCGAGATCCATACCCGCTGGGCAAGGTACTGAAAGTCGGCGCCCCGGCCATGCTTCACCGGCATGGTGCCGGATACCACCGGAACCGAAACGTCCTCCACCGGCGCACCCGCCGTGTCATCGTGGAGATACAGCTAGCGCAATCCTGCCCTCGGCACGAAAGCGTGTCGTAACAATCCTTGCGTCCGTGGCGCCGAATCCTTGCAATCTCTGCGCCAGACCTACATGCTCTAGCGACTATAGGAGCAGCGTTGATGGATCACGGCATCGCGATTGGCAAAGTTTCGGAAGCAACCGGAGTGAAGGTGCCCACTATCCGGTACTACGAGCAGATCGGGTTGCTGCCGCCACCGCCCCGGACCGAGGGTAACCGGCAGACTTATAACCGCAAAGACGCGGACCGTTTGACGTTCATCCGGCATTCCCGGGAACTCGGCTTCGAAATAGATCAGATCCGAACCTTGCTCTCGCTGCAGGACCGCCGGGACCAGTCATGCGGCGAAGCCGACGTTATCGCCAGGGCCAAGCTGGTCGAGGTCAAGGAGAAGATCGCCAGCCTCAAGGCGCTTGAGGCCGAACTGGAGCGTATGGTCGAAGGTTGCTCCCATGGGCGGGTCGAGAGCTGCCAGGTCATCGACATCCTTGCCGATCACGGCAAGTGCAAGCACCATAGTCATGCCAGCTCGTGAACTGCGTCGCCGCTCGGTGAAATCATGAAAAATGATATCCATTTCTGAATTTGAATACCCTACGCCACATTCTTATGAAAAACGCTATCCACAGCCGAGCGGAGCGACCAGGAAGGTGAGGCAGGCCTGACTGGAAACTAACCCTGCCGACCGTCGCCGGTCTCACCAGAGAACCCCTCGATCTTGACGCCCAATGGCATCACCGATGGTGGATCGTTGTTCTCGATGACGTAGATTTGGCCGAGCTCGCCGAGACCGGCGAGGTGCTTGTAGAACGCCTGGTCGAGCGCGGTGCCGGCGATGACCTTCTCATCGGCTTCGAGTTCGCCATGCCGCTTGTAGTGAATCGGTTTTCGGTAGGTGACCAGCGGGGAGCCCAACACCACGAAGCCCGGATGGGGCATGGGACAGGCCGGGGCTTCCCCTGTCACGCTACAGGGCAACCTCGTCGAGTCGATCCCCCCGGGCACGCGCCTTCGGGGTCGAGAGGCGGTCCCCCGGTGCCATAGCGGTTGAAGACGTAGCGCTTCTCGCAAACGTCGACCGCCGGCAGCTGTAGTGTCTGGTCGAACAAGTCGGTGCCCTCATTGAGGATCGGTGGCTAGATGCCCCTTCACCGCCGTTCGACCCTCGCTGACCTGCCAGACGTGGGGATTGGGATAGGGGGCCAGTGTTGGACCCGTCCCCCGCCTCAAGGTTTGGAAAACTCGGTGGCAACTCGGCCAGAATGGGGCCGGCGTCCTGCCCTGTTCAATGCCGAGGGGGAGCCGGCATTCGCGTGTCCCCCCAGAGTGTTTTTGGGCCGGAGCTGTCCCGCTCCGGCCCAAATTGCTTACTGGTTTGATCCGCCGTAGACGATGCCGTTCGGGCGTTCACCGACCGGGACAGTCTTGACGACGTCCTGGCTCGCCACGTCGATGATCGACACAGTGTCGTCGGCAATGTTGGTCACGAACACGAATGCCCCGTCAGCCGATGCCGAGACGCCGTGTGCCCCGTCTCCCGTGGTGATCGTCTTGAGCACCTGTCCAGTTGCGGTCTCGATTACGGAAACCGTGTCGTTCGGCTCCGCCTCGGAGCCCTGGTTGGCCACATAGACGTAGGCTCCATCGGCGGTGGCGAACATCTGGATCGGGTTCGGCCCGACGTCGATCCTGTTCGTCACCTCGTGCGATGCAGTGTCGATGACGGCTACCCGGTTCTCGTCTCGAAGAGAGACGTAGACTTGATCGCCCGAGGGCGTGAACCCGACCTGAACGGGCGCTGTGCCCACCTCGATGCGGGCAAGCTCCGTCAGGTCCTGGGTGTCGATGACGGACACCGAGCCGTCCTCGACATTGGCCACATAGAGCTCGCTCTCATCCGGGCTGAGGCGCATCCCGTGCGGGTAGGCTCCGGTCGCTATGCGCTCGATCACCGAAGCCGCTGCGAGATCAACGACCGCAATTTCGTTCCCGCCGGACAGGGAAACATAGGCACGCCCCTGGCGATCGGCGACGACATGCGCCGGATGCGCCCCGACTTCTACGGTGGCGACAGGTTGCGAGAGTCGCTGTGGATCGAGCACCACCAGAACTCCTCGGCCAGCTTCGGCCTCGGCGTGTGCGTCGTCAGCCGATCCGTGAGCGTGATCGGAGGCGGGGCTCCCGACCGCGAGCAGCAGGTTCCCGCCCGGCGTCAGATCGACATTGTGCGGCGACACCCCGATCTGAACGGTTTCCACTGAACCGGTGCCGAGGTCGATGGCGGTGATCGAATTGCCGCCCTCGTTGGCAGAGTAGACGGTTCCGCCTGTCTGGAGGAAACCGGCAAGATCCGGGCTGGCATTCGCCTGCAGCCATGCCTGCATTTCGGCGATCTCACGCTCCTGTGCTTCGATGATCTGCGCCGCCCACTCTCCCGTTTGCGGGTCATCGCCGTATTGCTGCACGATCTTCGCCATGTCGATCGCACCCTGATGGTGCGGAATCATGCCCCGCACGAAAGCGACGTCCGGGTCTTCGGCCATGACGCCCTCCATCATCGGCCCGTGCATTTCGTCCATCGCATCCACATAGGCTTTAGTGAAATTTGTCGCGTCGGGATCGGAAGGAGACATGGGAGCAGGAGCCCGATCCTCCTGCGCCTGCAGCGGTCCGGGTCGGTGAGCGTCATGCTCTGCCTGCTGAGCCAGAGCCGCGCCGGAGACGCCCATCAGGAGAGTGGCGGAGAGGGCAATTACTGTTCGGTACATCATTGTGCATCCTTTGACGCCGGAGAAACCACGTCACATCCTCGGACGTGCGGTTTCCGGCTTCGTCTGATTGTCGGTTGCTGGAGCAGCCGGGAATGAACGGCTCCCGGCCGTGCTTCACTATGCAATCGAAGTCAGACGCGGTGGCCTCAGGATGCCTGAAGGATCTCGGCCCAGGTCGCTGGGCTGAATGCGAAGGGGCGGCTCCCCATCCAGCGTTGGCAATGCCGGCAGCGGATCGGGAAGCAGGGCAAGGAAGGTGCAGGCCTGTCCGCAATCGCGATCCGGCGCCGCTTCAGAGTGACAGCATGGTTCGTCCGCAACCTCGCTGCGGTCGTCGGAATGCGAATAGGCGTCCTGCTGCGCACTGGCAGCGGCCTGATCCTGGTGCGTGGCATGCGTGCTTGAGCTGGCATGTGCCGTTCCCAGGACAGCGAAAGCGCTGAAGACGAGCAGCAGCAGTCCGGTCATGAACTGGCGCAGCCAGTCATTTCTCGACCAGAACGTTGCAGTCGAGCTCCTGCTCATGGCGTGGCTTTCTTCACGCACCCGATGACATCCATGTGCCCGCCAGCATCCGGCGGCCTCAGGCAACCTGAGCTACTGACAGGGGCAGGTTCTGCCCCGCAGGCCCTGCTCCGGATCAAACTGGTGGCAAACGGATGAATCATGAACAGCTTCAGATCTCCTGCGCGCTGCGGAAACGCCCGAAGACCTTCTGGTCGGCGGGAGCGAACAGAAATACCTCGTAGGGCTCGGCAGTCACGCCCGGGAAGTCCATGCCGGGCGACCCGGCTGGCATTCCAGGAACCGCGAGGCCCGTGGCCGCCGGACGCTCGGTCAGGAGACGCTGGATTGCCGCGGCTGGAACGTGGCCTTCGACGACATAGCCGTCCACTTCGGCCGTGTGGCACGAGTAGAGTGCCGGGGGCACGCGGAGCTGCTGTTTGATGGCGTCCATGTTCTGGGATTCAACGATCCGCACCGGAAAGCCCGCGGCCTCGATATGCTCGGCCCACCCCGTGCAGCAGCCGCAGCTCGGATCCTTGGTAACGGTGACGAGCGGCAGACTTGCGGCATACCCTGTCACCGGCACTGAAAGCAGAACAGATATCGAGCCAAGACCTGCCACGAAGGCTCTCCGGCTGATGGCATGGTCATTTCGCATCTTTTGTCCTCACAGCCACGGCCGACGATCTCAGCGGAAAAATGCGCAGTTGATCAGGGCCGTGCATGGCGGATTTCCTGTTGGCACCGACTGGCAGATACTACCACAGCTGCCGCCGCAGAACTTGATGCAGCGCAAGGAAGAGTTGCGTTGCTGAAGGTTCCAGCCTCCTGAAGCGCATCGGTCAACTCGGTCTCCTACAATTTGGTGGCGCGTAGCCGCGAGGCGTTGGCAATGACGCTCACCGATGACAACGCCATCGCTGCCGCGGCGATGATCGGCGAGAGAAGAATGCCGAAGAACGGGTAGAGGACCCCAGCCGCCACCGGTACGCCCAAGGCATTGTAGATGAAGGCGAAGAACAGGTTCTGCCGGATGTTGCCCATCACCGCCTGCGACAACCGCCGCGCCCGCACGATGCCAACAAGATCGCCCTTCAGCAGGGTGACGCCCGCGCTCTCCATCGCCACATCGGTGCCGGTGCCCATGGCAATGCCGACATCCGCCGCTGCGAGTGCCGGCGCATCATTGACCCCGTCGCCGGCCATCGCCACGACCTCGCCGGCCGCCTTGTGCCGCTGCACGACCACGCTCTTCTGATCGGGCAGGACCTCGGCCTCCACTTCGTCGATGCCGAGCTGACGCGCGACGGCCTTCGCTGTCGTCCAGTTGTCTCCGGTGAGCATGACCACGCGAATGCCTTGTGCTTTCAGCGCCGCGAGCGCCTCCGGCGTCGATGCCTTGACCGGATCGGCGATGGCAAAGGTTGCCGCCACCTGTCCATTGATGCCCATGAAAATCGCGGTTGCTCCATCCTCGCGCAACCTGTCTGCCTGCTCGGCCAGCGGGGCGACATCGACCCCTTGTTCGGCAAGGAACTTTGCATTGCCAAGCGGGATTGTCTTGCCTTCGACCACGCCAAGCGCGCCCTTGCCAGTGGGCGAGTCGAAATCTGCAACTGGTGCGATCACCAGTCCTCTCTCTTCGGCTGCGCGCACGATGGCGAGCGCCAGCGGATGCTCGCTCGCCCGCTCCACGCTGGCGGCAAGGCGCAGCACCTCCTCCTCGGTGAAGCCGGCTGCCGGAATGATGGCAGTCACCGCCGGCCGGCCCTCGGTGAGTGTGCCGGTCTTGTCGACGATGATCGTGTTCACCTTCTCCATATGTTCTAGCGCCTCGGCGTTCTTGATCAGAACGCCATTCTGAGCGCCGCGCCCGACGCCGACCATGATGGACATCGGCGTTGCAAGGCCGAGCGCACAAGGACAAGCGATGATGAGGACGGAAACGGCTGCGATAAGGCCGAAGGAGAAGCTCGGCTCGGGGCCCCAGATCGACCAGGCGATGAAGGCGAGGACAGCGACGAAGATCACTGCAGGCACGAACCAGCCCGATACCTGGTCGGCGAGGCGCTGGATGGGTGCACGGCTGCGCTGCGCCTCTGCGACGAGCTGGACGATCTGCGACAGCATGGTGTCCCGGCCCACCTTGCGTGCCTCGATCACCAGCGCGCCGGACTGGTTCATGGTGCCGCCAATCGCCCTCGAACCCACCTCCTTGGTCACCGGCATGGACTCGCCGGTCACCATCGACTCGTCGACGGCGCTGCGGCCTTCCAGGACTTCGCCGTCCACCGGCACCTTCTCGCCGGGCCGGACCCGTAGGCGGTCGCCGACATGAACGCCGTCGAGTTGAACCTCTTCCTCGGTGCCATCATCACCAATTAGCCGCGCGGTCTTGGGCGCAAGGTCGAGCAGCGCCCGGATCGCGCCACTGGTGCTCTCGCGGGCACGCAGCTCCAGTACCTGCCCGAGGAGCACCAGCACCGTAATAACCGCAGCCGCTTCAAAGTAGACCGCGACCGAGCCATCCGGCTGTCGGAAGGCATCCGGGAAGATGCTCGGCGCCAGCGTCGCTACGATGCTGTATACCCACGCCGCACCCGTCCCCATCGCAATCAGGGTGAACATGTTGAGGTTGCGCGTAACCAGCGATTGCCAGCCGCGCTGGAAGAAGGGCCACCCTGCCCAGAGCACCACCGGCGTGGCGAAGAGCAGCTGGACCCAGTTCGAGTTGCGTTGGCTGATGAGGTGGTCGAGGCCGATCAGGTGGCCGCCCATCTCGAGCATGAACACTGGAATCGTCAGCGCCAGCCCAATCCAGAAGCGCCGCCGCATGTCGATCAGTTCCAGATTGGGCTCAGCTTCAAGGCTGACCAGCACCGGCTCCAACCCCATCCCGCAGATGGGGCACGAACCCGGGCCGATCTGCCGGATCTCCGGATGCATGGGGCAAGTGTAGACCGTCCCCTCGGGAACGGGCTCCGCCTTGGCCGCAGCGACGGCCGGGTCGAGGTAACGTTCCGGGTCGGCCGTGAACTTCGAGCGGCATGCCGCCGAGCAGAAGTAATATGGCCGGCCAGCGTGCTCGACCTTGTGCTCCGTCGTATGTGGATCGACCATCATGCCGCAGACTGGGTCCTCGACACGATGGGCGCTGTCGGACGGGGCCGCCTCCGTACCGTTTGGGTGCTGCGGTCCGTGATGGTGCCCCGAGTGGTCGGGGCCGTGTTCGTGATGATGTCCCGATCGGTGATGCTCGCCGCCGCCCTTACCTGAGCCATTCTCCTTCGAGGCACCCGGGGAGAGTTGGTGTTGGTCTTTGCTCGTTCTGGCCATCATGTACCTCGTCCGGGAAGTGCTCGAGAATCGTCATTATCCAGCGTGCGCCTTCCCACTGTTGGAAGGTCAAGAGACAATCGCCAGTCGCGTGTCCGCGACTATGGGCTGGGATCGACACAAATGCCACCGAGCGAAGGCACGAGCTGCTGTGACAAGGAGACGAAGATGCTCCTGGTCGAGAGGGCCTTCACTCCTGAGTATGCCACCTCTCCGCACCTCGAGATGGCAGTCTTTGACATGAGCTATCCGCGGATCGGCCTGACGTCGCATCCCTCCAAGGATGCACAATCACATCGGGCGTATCGTGCCCTATCGGAACCAACTGCGACCGCATCGATCCCGTGCTCGGCCACATGAACGGCAGCACCTGCCTGATGCATGGACAGCATCAGTGCGAGCAGCGCGAACACAACGGGCAATAGCCAACGATGGATTGAGATGTTCATTCCTCACCACACCGTCCGGATCATCCAGCCCATCATCCTTAGCCTAAGGTTAAGTCGGGCAAGACTACGTCATCGATGGCAGCGACACTCGGGCAAGACCCCGCACTAGACCGGGCAGCGAAGCTGCACACTATAATCTCGTTTATTATAACTCGATTTATAAAAGCAGCTCCGGGCCGCCTGCGGACGAGCAGTCGGGATGCGGCGAAATTGCCCTTGCTCCTCTAGCGGCTATAGATCGTAAGGATCTTTCCCAACCAAGGAGTTTGCATGCCGCGCGAAACGCATCAGTGGACCCTGCTCATCGCCGGCTGGTTTATCGCGTTGGTCGCCACGCTCGGCACCCTGTTCATCGGTGAGGTCATGGGGCAGATGCCATGCACCCTGTGCTGGTATCAGCGCATCGCCATGTTCCCGCTGGTCGTGATCCTAGGTGTCGGCGCCTTCCGCGGCGATATGGACACTTGGCGATATGCCCTGCCGCTTTCCTCGGTCGGCCTCGTCATCGCCGCTTACCATTCCCTCCAGTATGCCGGACTCCTGCCTGCGCCGATTGTCCCGTGCTCGGCAACGGGGCCTTCCTGTTCCGGAGCCGGCATGCTGATCATGGGCATTCCCATCCCTTATCTCTCCACCGCCGCCTTTGCCGGCATCACCCTCCTGCTCTTGCCCCTCGCGAGGAAACAATCATGAACAAGCGCCTTGCCGTCGTGGCGGTCGCAATCATCGCCGTCGCCGCATTCGGCCTCGCAGCCTGGTTCTACCGGCCCATCCCGACGCCAAGCGCATCGCCCGTCCTCCCCACCGTCGAAGACGCAGGATTCGCACGGCCCCACTCACCGGTGATCGGCCCTGCAGACGCTCCAGTCACCATCACCGAATTCTTCGACCCCAGCTGCGAAGCCTGCCGGGCATTCTACCCGATCGTGAAGCAGATCATGGATCGTCATCCCAACCAGGTGAAGCTGGTGCTGCGCTATGCAGCTTTCCACGAAGGTTCAGACACCGCGGTGAAGATCATCGAGGCTTCTCGTCTCCAGGACCTCTTCATCCCGGTGCTCGAAGCGCTCCTTGCCCGCCAGCCGGAATGGGCGGTGCATGGTGCACCTGACCTCGATCTGGCATGGCAGATTGCAGGCGAGGCTGGTCTCGATGTGGAACAGGCCCGGCAGGACGTTCTCAGGCCAGGCATGGTGGGCGTTCTCAACGCCGACATGGCCGACGTCGAGCGCCTCGGCGTTCGGCAGACGCCCACCTTCTTCGTCAACGGCAAGGCGCCAGCCAGCACTGATCCGCAAGCCCTTGCCGATTTGGTCGCGAGCGAGGTCGCAGCTGCGCAATGACGGAGCAGGTCGACGTCCTGGTCGTCGGGGGCGGCCAAGCTGGTTTGGCGGCTTCCTACCGTCTCGACCAGGCTGGCGTGTCGCACCTGGTGGTCGATGCATCTGCCCAAGTCGGTGATAGCTGGCGACACCGCTATCATAGCCTGACCCTGTTCACGCCGCGGTGCCTGAGCTCGCTCCCAGGCGTGCCGCTCGATGGCAACGCCGAAGGCTATGCCGGACGACTCGAATTCGCCGACTACCTTTGGTCCTACGCCGAAACGAACCGCCTCCCGCTGATGAGCGGAACCCGGGTGGTTCGATTGGAGTGTGACACTGCCGGCACGTTCGTCGCCGAGTTGGGCAACGACGCCACCGTGCGCAGCCAAGCCGTGCTGGTCTGCACGGGCGGTTTCCAGCAGCCGATCGTACCGGAGGTGGCGTCGCGGTTCGGACCCGGCATCGCCCAGCTCACCATGTCCACGTACCGGTCGCCGCTGAGCGTGGGGAAGGGTCCGGTGCTGGTAGTCGGCGATGGCGCTTCGGGCCGGGACATGGCGATCGAACTCGCTGCCACGCACGAGGTCCTGCTCGCCACTGGCAAGCCCCGCCGCCTGTTCCCGCAGCGCCTGTTCGGCGTCAGCACCTGGACGGTGATGGACCGGCTGGGGCTCTTGTCCGCGTCTGCCGGATCGCCAGTCGGCAGGATGATGCAGAAGGCGGATCCTTTCCCGGACCGCGGCAGAAGCCTTGCCGCGCTTCGTGGCCGAGGCATTAGCATCCGGCCACGCCTCGTTGATGCGTCCGACCGCACTGCAAAGTTCTCGGATGGCGGCCACGCTGAGGTCGCTTCAGTCATCTGGGCGGTTGGATACCGGAACGTCGCCGACTGGAACGCAGTGCCCGCAGGAACGCCAGGTCTGCATTACCTGGGACGACCGTGGCAGCGGAACCGGGCATCGGCGCTGATCCTGGGTGCCAGTAGAGATTCCGAAGTGGTGGTGAACTCTGTCCAGCAACAGCTCTATCAGCTGTGATCATAGTCGTGGTGGTCGGGAGGAGGCTCTCCTGCACCAAGGATACGGGCATTGAACGTCACCCGCGCCTCGCCCAATGACACGCTGACCGGCACTTTGCCCCCTACAGATATACCTGTGGCTTCGACACGTACTCCCCCGGGCTGCATGTAGAGTTCGGCATGCGGTGGCAACGTGGGCTCGAAGGTCCCCCCATCCGATCTTACCACCTGCGTCATGGTTGCGCCTGGAACTTCGATGCCAAGCGGGCCTACGCCGGTAAGGTTGCGGTTGTTGATAACGAGGTAGACTTCCACGCCGTCCGGCTTCACTCTTGCCCAAGCCTCCTCGACCATGAGGTCGTCAACCAGCATCATCGGCAGTTCCGCACCGAATACTGTAGTGGCCCATCCGCCAACGAGGGCTGCAAGGATCAGATTCTTCATCGTCCTAGCCTGACATTCCGGTGCCTCCACAGTAACTGGGCTAGGACAGGCTGCGACAATGCGCTTGCTCCTCTAGCCACTGGAGGAGTTAGGTTGACCTCGACGCAAGGAGGTTTGCATGTCCCATTCGCACGGATCCGCAGCCAATCGTAGCCCAGGACAAGGCCGCCGGCTGCTCATCGCCTTGGCGCTCAACCTCGGCATTGCTGTCGCCGAGGTGGTGGGCGGGGCCATCTCCGGCTCACTCGCCCTGATCGCGGACGCAGCGCACAACCTATCGGACGCCGGCTCGGTTCTGGTGTCCTATATTGCCTGGCGCATTGCCCAGCGGGCCGCAAACGAAAGACGAACCTTCGGCTATGCCCGGGCAGAAACCGTTGGCGCCCTCATCAATCTCACCACGTTGATCATGATCGGCCTCTATCTGCTGTGGGAAGCCGGCACCCGTTTCCTGGAACCGGTGGAAGTCGTCCCCACGACGGTCCTGATCGTAGGCGTCATCGCCTTGGTCGAGGACCTGCTCGCAGCGTGGGTGCTGCGCAAGGATCTCGGCAGCCTCAACGTTCGCAGCACCTTCCTCCACATGATCGCCGATGCGCTGGGCACCGTCGCGGTGATCGCCAGCGGCATCGCCATCATGATCTGGGGACCATCGGCTTCCTGGGTCGACCCTGCCGTAACCGCCCTGATCGCCATCTACGTCCTGGTCCACGGTTCCACGGAGATCCGGGAATCGATAGCGGTCCTGATGGACAGTGCTCCCAAGAGCTTCGATCACGCCGGCCTGGTGCGGCATCTCGAGGCCGCGGACGGCGTCGTGGACGTTCATCATCTTCATGTCTGGCAGATCAGCGAGGGTCGAACAGCGGTCGAGGTGCATCTGGTCACCGATCGCAATGACCTCGCCGCTGCCACGGACCTCAAGGAGGGACTCAAGAAGAGCATGCACGACCAGTTCGACGTGGAGCACGCCACCATCGAGATGGAGTTGGCCGGCATGGTCGAAAACGATCGCGACATCGTTCCCATGACCTAAGGGTAAGGCTCACGAAGGGGTAACCCTCCGGGGATATGGTTGCCAGGAACTGAACTGGAACTCTTCATGCTCTCTCGCCTCCTTCACACCGTCGCCCTCGTGATCGCAGCTGTCGCTCTGGCCGGCTGCAGCCAGTTCGTCGGCGACAATCGTCACAACGTCCCATTGCCGAAGGGGCTGGTGGCCGAGATGGCGGCGATCGGGTCCTCGCCTACCGAACCGATGTTGATCCGGGTGTTCAAGGAGAGTTCCGAGCTCGAGGTGTGGAAGCGCACCCACACCGGCCGGTACGCCCTGCTCAAGACCTACCCGATCTGCAAATGGTCGGGCGCGCTCGGACCCAAGATCCAGGAAGGCGACTACCAATCGCCGGAAGGCTTCTACGACGTGACCCCAGCCCTGATGAACCCGAAGTCGAACTACTTCCTGTCGTTCAACGTGGGCTTCCCCAACAAGTTCGACCAGGCTTGGGGACGCACCGGCAGCTACCTGATGATCCACGGCGACTGCAAGTCGGTGGGTTGCTACGCCATGACCGACGACGGCATCAAGGAACTCTACGCCATGGTTCGCGAGAGCTTCAGGGGCGGCAATCGGTCCGTGCAGCTGCAGTTGCTGCCATTCCGCATGACGGAGGCAAACCTCGCGCGGCACGCCGCCAGCCCCCATTTCCCCTTCTGGCGCAACCTCAAGGAGGGCACGGACATCTTCGACCGCACGCTGCAGTTGCCGGCGGTTGACGTGTGCGAGAAGCGTTACGTGTTCAACCGCACGGGCGCCGCTCTGCTCGATCCCAACGGAACCTGCCCCGTCGCGCCGCTCTCGACCATGGCCGCCCTTTGATGGGTTAGGGGCGCCCGGCACCGGGGGCGGTACGGCCCGCGAAGGCGCCGGTGATGGTCGCCATCAGCAGCATGACGACGCCGGCGGTGATGCCGACGTCGGCCAGGTTGAAGGTGGGAAAGTGCCAGCCGCCCGCGTGCAGGTCGATGAAGTCGGTGACCGCGCCATCGGGAATGCGGTCGACGAGATTGCCCAGTGCCCCGCCCAGGATGGCGGCGTAGCCAAAGCGCTCGAGTCGTCCACGGCTCCTGTGCCACAGCCAGGCGACCACCGCGGACACCACGAGGGTCACGAGGACGATGGCCCACCAGCCCCCGGGCCCGTCCGCGGCGAACATGCCAAAGCTCACGCCGGTATTGAATCCCAGGGTAAGGTTCAACACCGGCAGCACCGGCACGCCAGCCCCGTCGAGGTACATCAGGGCGGCCTCCTTGGTGGAGGCGTCCACGCCGATGACGCCCAGAACGAGGAAGAGCGAGGAGTCGCGATTGCTCATCGGCCAGCCTGCCGTAGGTCAGACCTCGCATCACGGATGATCGACCAAGCGGACTGCAGGAACAGGCCGGCCACCGCGAAGGCGACGATCAGGTCCGGCCACTGCGACCCGGTCCACCAGACCGCACCCGCGGCGGCAACCACGGCGAGGTTGCCGATGGCGTCGTTGCGGGAGAACAGCCACACCGCTCGCATGTTGGCGTCGCCCTTGCGGTGCGGGATAAGCACCACTGCGGCCAGCACGTTGACCACGAACGCAATCAGCGCGAAGACGCCCATCACCAGGCTCTCGGGCTGGTGCTCGATGAAGACCCTATAGAGCGTCGACGCGACGACGCCCAAACCGAGCAGGCCGAGAAAGATGCCCTGCAGCAAGGCCGCCCTCGCCCGGGCGGCAAGCCCCCAGCCAACGGCGATCAGGCCCAGGAACGAAATGAGCCCGTCGCCGAGGAAGTCGAGCGAATCGGCCTGCAGCGCCTGGGAGCCGGCGATGAAGCTGCCGGCGATCTCGACGATGCCGTAGCCGACGTTGAGCAGCACGACGATCCAGAGAGCCCGCTTGTAGGCCGGCGTGACGTGCGAGAGGTCCGGAATGTGGTCGTCGTCGCCCTCCTCGTCGTGGTCGTGCTCGGAGTTCGCCCCCTTCTGCCCGCCGATCCGGTCGAGCTGGTAACCGAGGTCCGTCACCGCGGTCTCGAGGATTGGCAAGCGCCGACCAGGATCGTCCACCTCGAGCGTCATGATCTGGGAGGCGATGGAGACCTTGACGTCCTGGATGCCGTCCACCTTGCGGGCGGCCCCTTCGATCTTGGCGGCGCAGGACGAGCAGTCCATGCCAGTGACTTGGTAGCGTACGGTTTCGGCAGCAGCGCTCATGCCCTTGCTCCTTCTTGAGACGATTTGGTGCAGAGGCTACAACCTGTAGTCACTACAGGAGCAAGCAGGAAATGCAGATAGGGGATCTCTCCCGCCACGCGGGGGTCAATATCGAGACCATCCGCTACTACGAACGAGCGGGCGTGCTGCCCGTGCCGGCCAGACAGGGCAACGGGCGCCGCATCTATGGCGAGGCGGACGTCCGCCGTCTCGGATTCATCCGC
This sequence comes from Devosia sp., assembly GCA_041916695.1. Taxonomy (GTDB): domain Bacteria; phylum Pseudomonadota; class Alphaproteobacteria; order Rhizobiales; family Devosiaceae; genus Devosia_A. The sequence continues at coordinate 22,631 of JAYRZA010000018.1, forward strand.
CACGCCCGCGATCTCGGCTTCGACCTGCAGTCCGTCCGCACCTTGTTGGCTTTGCAGGAACAGCCCGAGGCCTCCTGCACCGATGCCAGTCGAATCGCACAGGCTCAACTGGACGAGGTCGAACGTCGCCTGGCGCAGTTGCAGAGCCTGCGAGCAGAATTGTCGCGGATGGTCGCCGAATGCCGGAAAGGGGTCGTCGCTGAATGTCGTGTCATCGAAGCGCTCAACACCTCGCCGCTCTGATCGCGGTCGCCTTGGCGGGAGCGGCGGGGGCGGCCCTTGCCGAGGACGCTTCCGGCAGGCAGGTCTATGTCGAACATTGCGCAAGCTGCCATGGCGCGAACCTCGAAGGTCAGCCGAACTGGAAGCAGCGGCTGCCGACCGGGCGCCTGCCGGCACCGCCCCACGACGCGACCGGCCACACCTGGCATCATTCCGACCGGCAATTATTCCGGATCGTCAAGGAAGGGCCGGCGGCCATGATGTCCGGCTACGAGACCGACATGCCGGGCTTCGGTGCGGTGCTCGACGACGCCGAGATCGCAGCCGTGCTCGACTACATCAAGAGCACCTGGCCCGAACGCCAGCGCGACGTGCAGGCCGCCAAGTCCGCTTCGGACCCGCTCCAACCATAGACGAAGCCGTCAGTCCGCGGCGTTGGCGGCGACCGGAAGGGCTCGCTTGTGGGCGGTCGCGCGATAGGCGTTCACGATCCGATCGCGGGCGAAATCGGGAACCGCCCTGCCTTCGAGGAAATCGTCGATCTGGTCGTAGGTCACCCCATAGGCGTCCTCGTCTGGCCGCAAAGGGGCATTGTCCTCGAGATCCGCCGTAGGCACCTTGAACACCAGCTCCGACGGTACACCGAGGTGGGCTGCTATGGCGCGGACCCTTCGCTTGTTCAGGCCGGCGAGCGGCAGGATGTCGGCGGCGCCGTCGCCGAACTTGGTGAAGAAGCCCATGACCGCCTCGGCGGCATGGTCGGTGCCGATGACGAGGCCCTTTAGACCTCCCGCCAGGGCGAACTGGGCGATCATCCGCTGCCTCGCCTTGACGTTGCCGAGCAGGAAGTCCTCCTGTCCCCCATTCTCGGGCTCGAAGCCGGCTGCCCGGATCTGCCGCCACATGGCGTCAGCGGCAGGCTTGATGTTTACGGTGAAGGTCTGATCCGGTTCGATCGCCGACAATGCCGCCTGGGCGTCCTTCTCGTCGGCCTGAACTCCATAGGGCAGCCGTACCGCGATGAAACGCGCTTCGCGGCCCTCGGCCCGCAGGTCCCTCACGGCTCGCTGTGCCAGCATGGCCGCTGTGGTCGAATCGACGCCGCCGCTGATGCCCAAGACATAGGTCGTCAGGCCGGAGCGCACCAAGTAGTCCCTGAGGAACGAGACCCGCCGGTCCACCTCGACGGAGACTTCGAACGATGGCGCGACACCGAGCTCGGCGATGATTTGGACTTGAGAGGTCAATGGTGTTCCAATCTGACTGACTGACCGGTTTCCGAACGTGATCCACATCGAAGGTAGTGGTCGATACATCTGGCTTCGGATCAAGCGTCGTGCAGATGGTGCTTGCACTTGCCGTGATCGGCGAGGATCTCGATCACCCGACAGCTCTCGACCCGACCATGGCTGCAGCCATCGACCATCCGCTCGAGTTCGGCCTGCAACGCCGTCAAGCTCGCGATCTTCGCTTTCACCTCCACCAGGCGAGCCTTGGCGATCGTGTCGGCATCTGCGCAAGACTGGTCGGGACGGTCTTGGAGTTCGAGCAGCGTTCGAATCTGGTCGATTTCGAAGCCGAGCTCTCGCGAGTGCCGGATAAAGGTTAGCCGCTCGATGTCCTTGCGATCATATGTGCGGCGCCCGCCATCCGTGCGCGGCGGCGCGGCCAGCAGACCGATCTGCTCATAGAAGCGAACAGTGGTGACCTTGACTCCGCTCGCTTGCGAGACTTTTCCAATCGCGATGCCGTGATTCATTTCCGCTTGCTCCTATAGTCGCTGGAGGATGTACGGCAATGATGGAGAATTCAAGGAGTCGCTGCCGATGGACGCAAGGATCGAAACCACCCGCTTCAAGGTGGAAGGCATGGATTGCGCCAGCTGTGCTTCAAAGGTGGATACGGCGGCACGTCGCGTTGAAGGAGTTGAGGACGTATCCGTGTCCGTCGTGTCGGGCACCATGTCGGTGAAGCACTCGGACGCCGCCGATCTTGCCGATCTTGCCCGACGTGTCTCCAACCTTGGCTATCCGACTCGCCAGCTGCAGAGCACATCCACTGCGCGACCCGTGGACCAGCATCGCGACGGCCATGGCGATCATGACGATCAGGCAGGCGACAGTCATCTTCATCTGCATGGCGACGAGGATGCCGACGAGGGCATACCGTGGTGGCGCACACGAAAGGCGATCTTGACGGCGTCCTGCGGCATCGCACTGCTGCTGGCCTACCTCGTGGGCCGGGTCGTCCCGGATGTCGGGCACTGGGCGTTCCTGGTCGCGCTACTGGTGGGCTTGGTCCCGATCGGTCGCCGTGCCGTCGCCGGCGCCATGGCCGGCAGCCCGTTCTCCATCGAAACGCTGATGTCGATCGCCGCCATGGGAGCTGTGGTCATCGGCGCCACGGAAGAAGCGGCTACGGTTGTCCTGCTTTTCCTCGTCGGGGAAATGCTGGAAGGCTTCGCAGCTGGCCGGGCCCGTGCCAGCATCAAGGGTCTGGCCGATCTGGTGCCCAAGACGGCGCTGCTGGTCGATGGCGACGGGGTTCGTGAAGTCCAGGCATCAAGTCTTGCCCTGAAGCAGGTGGTGCTGGTGCGCCCCGGCGACCGCATCCCGGCGGATGGCGCGATCGTCGAGGGCCGCGGTGCCATCGACGAGGCACCGGTCACCGGTGAAAGCGTCCCCAAGAGCAAGGGCGTCGGCGACACTGTTTTCGCCGGCACCATCAACACCGACACCGCCATCAGGGTGCGCGTCACCGCTGCCGCTGCCGACAACACCATTTCCAGGGTCATCGCCCTGGTGGAGGAGGCACAGGAATCCAAGGCACTGACCGAGCGCTTCATCGATCGGTTCTCCAAGATCTACACGCCCGGCGTTCTGCTGGTCGGCGCCTTGGTCGCCACTGTGCCGCCGCTGCTGATGGGCGCATCCTGGAGCGAGTGGGTCTACAAGGGCCTCGCCATCCTTCTGATCGGCTGCCCCTGCGCGCTGGTGATCTCCACCCCTGCCGCCATCGCTGCGGCCCTGTCTGCCGGTGCCCGTCGCGGGTTGCTGCTCAAGGGCGGGGCGGTACTCGAGCAGCTCCGCACCATCACCATGGTCGCCATGGACAAGACCGGTACGCTGACCGAAGGGAAGCCGAAGGTCACCGATATCTTGGCCATCGGCCGCAGCGAGACCCAGGTGCTTTCGATGGCTGCGGCGCTCGAGACGGGATCGAGCCATCCGCTCGCCCTCGCCATTCTCGCCAGGGCAAAGGCGGACAAGGCACCCGTGCCTCCGGGTTTCGATCTTGCCGCGGTTCCCGGTAAGGGCGTCACCGGCAGCATCGGCACCGACAAGGCCTTCCTCGGTTCGGTTGAGGCAGCCGCGGAGCGCACCACCATTCCGGAAGACGTGCGCACCCGCATCACCGCCCTCAACGACGAGGGCAAGACCGTCTCCGTGCTCCTCGCAAACGACTCCCTCGCGGGCATCTTCGCAATTCGGGATGAGCCGCGTGCCGATGCCAAACCCGGCTTGCAGGCGCTGAGGGACGCCGGAGTGGGAACGGTGATGCTCACCGGCGACAACCAGCGCACCGCCAGTGCCATCGGTGCCTCGCTCGGCATGGACGTGCGCGCCGGCCTCCTACCGGAGGACAAGCAGCGGATCGTTCGAGAGCTTCAATCGCAAGGCAAGGTCGTGGCCAAGGTGGGCGATGGCATCAACGACGCACCGGCACTGGCTGCCGCCGATGTCGGCATCGCTATGGGCGGCGGCACCGACGTGGCGCTCGAGACTGCCGATGCCGCAGTGCTGCATGGCCGCGTAACTGACATCGCCGACATGATCAACTTGTCGAAAGCGACGATGGCGAACATCGGGCAGAACATCACCCTGGCGCTCGGGCTCAAGGCCGTGTTCCTCGTGACGACTGTCATCGGCGTGACCGGCCTTTGGCCTGCCATCCTTGCGGACACGGGTGCAACCGTGCTGGTAACTGCGAACGCCATGCGCCTCCTGGCCTGGCGGGGCAGCCGGTCGCATTCCGTCTGACCTGTCGAGGCGGTATTCTCCAGGAAAAGGGATCGGACCACATGAAGCTATTTGTCACCATCGCCTTGATCGGCATCCTTACGGCAGGGAGCGGATTCGCCCATGACTTCACGCAAGGTTCGATCTATCTCGACCATCCCATGATCGAGGAGGCCCCGCCGAACGCGCCGGTACTCGGCGGATACCTCTCCATCCAGAACATCGGCGACACCGATGACCGCCTCGTCGCCATCGAGAGCAGCGCTGCCGAGAAGGTGGAGATTCATCGGTCGACCGTGACCGATGGCATCGCGCGCATGCAGCCCATGAAGGAAGGCCTCGTCATCCCCGCCGGTGAGACCGTGTGGTTGGACAACGGCACGCATGCCATGTTCGTCCAACCTGCCGAGCGGTACCGCGCCGGCGACGAGGTGCCCGCTACCCTGGTGTTCGAGAAGGCTGGTCGCATCGACGTTACGTTCAAGGTGGAGGAGCGATCCACCGGATCCGGCGCTTCTCATGAAGGTCACGGCCAGTGACCGGCTTGCGCAGGCTTCGAGGCATCCTTTGGGTGCTGGTGGCGATCGCAGCTGTCGGCGCTGCCTTCCTGGCTTTCGGGCCCCGGCTTACGCCAAGGAATGCTGGGGAAGCCATCTATGCCAAGCCCTTTTCGTTGGTGAACCAGGACGGCGCTCCGGTCACGCAGTCGGACTTCCTCGGCAAGCCTTCGGCATGGTTCTACGGCTTCACCCATTGCCCCGACGTGTGCCCCACGGCTTTGGCCGAGATGTCGGCGATCCTCGAGGCGCTCGGACCGGACGCGGGCAAGCTGCAGGTCGTCTTCGTCTCCGTCGATCCGGAGCGCGACACGCCGGAGATCATGAAGGATTATGTCGAGTACTTCGATCCTCGCATCGCAGGCTTGACCGGTAACCTTGCGCAAGTCGCCACCATGACCAAGGACCGCTACATCTTCTTCGAGAAAGTGCCCATGGAAGGCGGCGACTACCAGATGGAGCACCAGGCCTCCATCCAACTCGTCGACGCCGATGGACGGTTCTTCGGAACCCTTGCTGCCGAGGAAGGCTTCGACGTCAGGCTGGCCAAGGTTCGCCGCCTCGTCGACGAGGGATAATACCTTTCCCGGCATCACCTCACGTCACGATCGGGAGTCTCACGGCTAGGAAGGACCCGATGCACGCCTTCGGGCTCGTCTTCGCCACTGAACCTGACGCCGGCACGTTCCAAGGCCTCTTTCATGGCCACGACGCTGGTCGGCATCACCCTGTCGCCACCGTTCTCGTAGGCCGCTACGGTCCGGCGACCGATGCCGCAATGTCCCGCAAGCTCCTGCTGGCTCCAGTCGAGGAGGGCTCGTCCCGCCCGGATCTGGGCGGGCGTTGGTCGGTGCTGCTGTTCGCTCAAGATGCCGTTCCGAATCGACCTGATGACAACCGAAACTTAACCGAACTTGCAGTCGTTGCACAAAATGTACATCGGGCCTTGACTTCTGCCGCGAATAGCTATAGTGACTAGAGCATTGGAAGCAGCAGGTGTCCATCGGTCAGGCACCGCAACAAGACCTTCCCCCGCGTGCATAGCCTGCACGACGTCCTGAATATTCATCGTGTTCGGCCTGTTCGTTGCATGCAGGGAGTGAACCTGTGTCTTTGTTCGTGCGTCCCCAAGACCTTAAATCGAAGTCCCGTAACCTGCGCCACCGGGATACCCGGCGGAAACTTTCCTCCATCCTGTTCGACTCGCTCTCCCGGCTGGACGAAGTGGCCGTGATCGGTTCGGATCCCCTCGTCACCCATTTCGCCGCGTCCTTGGGGTTGGAGGCTGCCTCGTTGGCCACCTGCCAGGCCATGCTCGACGAGCGACCGGTGACCTTGGTCGGCGTTCCCTCACGTCACTGGTTCCGTCCTGAAGCCATGAAGCTCCTTCTGTCGCTGAAGGGGTCCATGGAGAAGTGCGGTAGGCCCTGCGTGCTCCTTCCACAACGCGCCATAGCCATGCTTCCCGTCCGGGACGCCACTAGCGAGAAGGCCCGCATCTTGATCGAGTTGATCCGCGATCCGGTGCGGATGGGCGTCGACCTGGCCTGCTACGACAAGCACGTCGGGGATCCCGTTGGATGCCGGGCGATGCAGCTGCTCACCGGTCACGACTGCGTCTTCTGATCCGTCCGCGTCATCGACCTTCTTGATGGTCTCGAGCTTTCGAGCCGGAGGAAACCTCATGCCCGCAAACGCGACGAATGCTTCGTCGGAAGCACAGGCCTTGCTGTCGCAACTGATCTACCGCGCCGGCTTCGACCGCCATGAGTTGGAGATCGTCGGAGGCGAAGACGGCCAATTCATCCGCCTTCCTGCCGGAACGGACCCCATGACCTTCAAGGTCCGGGACCTGGGGCACATGCTCAAGTCCTACGGACTGCCCTACGAGATCATGACCGACCCGGCGACCTAGACGCCAGCTCGTCTTCGCTCTCGAACTCACCGCTTTGCTTCAACATGGAGACCTCGCATGCTCGATGCCGATGCTGCACGCCTTCCGTCCGGCTCCGCCGATGCCGGCACGACCTCCGGACGCCGTCGCCGTTCCCTGCGCCAGTCCGCGGAGGCCCTGGTCCTGGTCCACCCTTCGGTCAGGCGCCTCACCGACGATCGGGTGCCTGACGACCTGGCCGATGATCTCATGATCGCCGCGGAGGACTTCACCGCCATCAAGGTCGCCCTTGGCCGGCGCGAGGTCTACCTGGTCTGCGTTTGCAACGCGGCCTGGCGCGGCCATGGCAGGCATGCCTTCTTGGAACTGAAGGCACTGGCCGCAACCATGGGCCACACGATCGTGCTGGTGCCGGAATCGTTCATCCGCCGCGAGCCCCGCCTGACCAACGCCATGATGATCGCGGGTGCCGAAGGTGCCGAGATCGGCTTGACCGACCGCATGAAGCTGTTGGCCCACCTGATCGACAACGGCGGCAGCGCACCTTTGCTGGACCTGGCGGTGATGGTACGCGGGGAGGAGCCGATCTCGGCCATAATGGCCCTGGTCGTCGAAGGCGGCCTCTATGTCGACCTCGACAAGCCGATCCTTCCCGCCACCGAAGTGCACCTGGTGCAGCCGCTATGAGCCGGCGCCACCAGGCCGTGAACTTTTTAGGCGCCGATCCCCTCGCCACCGCGGATCGACTCGAAGCCTTGGCGGCGGACCTTCGCCGGCTTGCATCCGGTCACGCTCCGTCTGCCGCGCAACTGGCGGAGGCGCCCACGCTCGGGGAATGGGGCGTGCTGTCGCGCTCCGGCATCGCCCTGGTCGGCACGGTCAAAGGACACCCGAGGATCGCGGACCATCGCCCTGCGATCACTTCCGAGCTTTTCGCCATCGACGGGGACGAACGCTGGGCGAGGACGATGAGCCGGTACTACCTGCTCGAGCCGCGCCGCACCGGGGAGAAACAGCATGGGTGAGCTCGACGATTTGGTTTTCCCCGAGGAGCAGCATGAGATGAGGACGATTAAGAACACCAAGGACGAGCGCACGATCCAGGAGCGGCTGGCCGATCTCGTGGTCGAGCGCACTCTCCCCAAGTCGGTGCGCAACGCGTTGGCCAAGGGCACGAGCGGGCACCTGGTGGTCGTAGTGCCCTCAACGGAATGGCAGGAGCCGATCGGCGAGGCCATTGCGGAGCTGCACGACACGGTCCATTCGGTTTACCCCGGCGGTCCGAAGGCGGCTAAGGACGACCGCAAGGCGGTCAAGTTCCATCTGGAAGCCGGTCACGTGGTGGTCGGGGTGGCGGTCACGCCGTCTACCCTTCCACCGTTGCTGCGCACCGTGGCATCCGTGACGGTGACCGTGCCCGCTCCGGACCCTGCCTTGTTGCGGAGTTTCCTTCGGAGCGTCTGCACCGGTCCGGTTCCCCGCGGCCTCGATGCACTCAACGTCGGCGCCCTCGACTTCGACGAGATCTGCTCCCTCGTTTCCTTCCAGGCGGATGCCGCCGGCGTGGTGGAGAAGCTTGGCCGGGCCATCGCCAACAAGACCGGGATGACCCGCGGCGACGAGGTCCTGCCCTCGATGGAGGAGGCTGTCGAATTCGGTGACGCTCGTCTCTGGGCGCAGGACCTCAAGATCGACCTGGCAGACGTCGCCGCACACCGGATCGGGTGGGCCGACGTCGACCGCGGTATTGTCCTCCATGGCCCGCCGGGCACGGGCAAGACCACATACGCCCGGTCGTTGGGGCAATATCTCGGCATTCCGGTTGTCATCGGCAGCATTGCCGACCTGTTCGCCAGTACAACCGGCTATCTTGATACTGTCATTCGCGCACAGCGCGATCTATTCGAGCGGGCGAGATCCGCCGCGCCATGCCTATTGTTCCTGGATGAGCTGGACCAGGTGCCTAATCTTGATGCCACTGACAGCAAGAATAGGGATTATTGGGCTCCGGTCGTCGCCGATTTCTTGATTGCATTGGACGGTGCGGTGGCCGAGAGGGCCGGCGTCATCGTGGTCGGAGCGACAAATCGGCTGCATGCGATTTCGCCCGCCATCTTACGAAACGGGCGCCTCGAACGAGCCGTTTTCCTGGGTCCGCCAGGTCCGGATGGAGCAGTGCGCATCCTCCGGCATCACCTCGGCTCGGCACTCCCTGGTGCCGACCTCGGCGACGTCGCCGCGATCTGCGCCAGTCGCGCGATGACGGGTGCGGACATCATGGATGTCGTCCGCAGCGCCCGCCGCCGGGCCCGCCGCGCCGACCGGGAGATCACGCTCGACGACCTCAAGTCGGTCCTGATGCCCGGCGGGGAAACATCGCCCGAAGTGGCGAGGCGTATCGCCGTCCACGAGTCCGGCCATGCCCTCCTTGCCGCACTGCACATGCCCGAGAGCCTGAACCTGGTCACAATCGAACCCGGTGGTGCCGGCGCCAACAGCGGCGGTCACACCCAACTGGCGGTACCAGGAACGCGAATCGAGACCATTGTCGAACTCGAGAACAGGGTGGAGATGCTTCTGGCCGGACGGGCAGCCGAGATTCTCATCTATGGCTCCCCCAGCTCGGGTGCGGGCGGTTCCGGCTCGAGCGACCTGGCGCTGGCGGTTCAGACGTTGGCGGTCGCTTACCTCACTCTCGGCCTGATCGACGGCACGCCACGTTGGCGCTGCGAACCCGATGAGGTGATGCTGCACCTCATGCGCGACCCCATCGCCTGCCATGCAGTCGAGACCCGACTCGGCATTCTGGCCGACAGGTCCCTGAAGACGCTCACCGCGAATCGGGATGCGCTCTGCAGGCTATCTGACGCATTGCTGGCGCGAAGAACCGTCAACCGCGATGACATCCTGGCGATCGTCGACACCAAAACAGGGTCTGAATGCTCTGCCTCCATGCCTCGCAAGCGTTACTGAGCGCATCCCGGTGTGACTTTTCAGCAACAGAATGTGAATTCTGTGGACACTCGAAATCTTCGTTTTTTCCGGTGTCAACATTGGATCGGCGAATCAGGGAACCGGCTGTCGGAAGCGCCCCTCAAGGCATCACCAGACCCGACTGGCACGGTCGAGTCTCAATCCGGCACCGACCGCCGGATACAGGCCTCGCTCTTAAAGTAACACATTAAAAAATCGACATAAGGTAGAGTCCAGACTCCACCATTCCGGGTGCACCCTCACCAGAAAAAATCGTGGAGGGCCTTTTCAACCCTAGGTTCTTCCGCAGATGATGATGGCGGATTCGAACGGAGCCTAGTCCGAAGAGAATACCAGAAAATGAAAACGCCCTGGATTTCTCCAGGGCGTTGAAAATACCGACGACCCCACCCAGCCTGCAAGCAAAAGGGGTTCGTCCAAGCACTGCAATGGACCTACGGCCCGTTGCGAAACCGGCCTCACAGCCGACCGTGCACACCACGACAGAACTCTCGGTCCGTCGCCACGAACCGGCCTCACGGCCGACCCGCTACAAACCGGCCTCACGGCCGATCCGCTAACACAATGGACCCTCCGGCCCATTGCCATGGAACCGGCCTTACGGCCCGAACCACGCTCAGGAGTATCTGCTGGACGCAGCCCCGCGTCAAGCTTTCTCCGGGCGTGAGTAGGAGAACTCATGCCTGAATTCCCCGGCGATCCGGAAAACATCGCCTTCGATACTCCCGTGCCCGATGCCCTGTCGCGTCGGCCCCGCAAAAAGGAACGGCTCGACCTGAGTCGTCAACTCCGTATGGACCGCGAACTGGTCGTGGCCCACATCTTCGTTGCCGACGACGGCGGTCCGGTCCGCACCATCATCAACGGGCGGCACCGCAAGCCGACCGGTCGCCATTACATGATCAAGGCCGGTTTCCGCAGTTCGCCATGGGAAAGCATGGAGGGCGAGTATCCCTTCATGCAGCTCTGCGAGGTGGCGACGGCGGTGCATCGTTTCCTGGCGCAGCCTCACCGGCTCGAGATGCAGGTCGTGGGCAGCGCCAAGCGCTGGGTGTACTTCCCCGATGCCCGGATCGAGGTCGATCGCGCGTTCGGCGAGATGCTGCTGAACGGTGTTCCGTTCGACCAGGCCGTCGGGGAATGGCGCCCGCACATGGCGGACGGCGTGAACATGGTGGTGTTGGTCGAGGTGAAGACCGACAAGGACCGTCGTGCCGACGAGAGCGACTACAAGGCCAAGCTGACTTTGGCGCGGGAAGTCTACCACCGGCTCGGCTGGGGCTTCGTCACCGTTCGCCAGTCCGACATCGCCATGCACGACATCGCCTATTCCGTCCGTGAGATCGGCCTCGACCATGACACCTCGGTTGATGCCGAGGATGTGCGGGTCGCCGCCGAACACGTGGCCGCACCTTACGCCGATCTTGCCGGCCTGGTTCGTGCGCTGGGCGGTCGCCCCATCGGCTTGGCCAAGGCCGCGGCCCTGCATGTGCGCCGCGTCGTTCACATCGGTCTCGACAACGACCTGCGTCCCGACACCCGTGTCCGCCTCGTCGGCGACGGCAAGGACCTTTATGGAGTCATGCGTCGATGAGCTTCAACGGCATGAACCTGCCCAGGATCGACTTCGACCTCGAGAAGGACGACGTCTACTGGATCAAGGAAGGCCCCGGCAAGACTTGGGCTGCCCGGTTCGTCCGCATGGACATGCGTGGATTGCTCGTTTTCAACCGTGATGACGGCCCGGACCTCACGATCGCGGTAGACCTGTTCAAGCGCATGCGTTCGGACGGGCGGGCAGTGCGTGTTCCCGTGATGCTCCGGACCAAGAAGAGCGCTCTCGAGCTCGGGGATGTCGACCCGACGAACCTTCTGGATCCCGAGGAAGCGGGGATCACTGTCACCGAACAGTCCCGCCGCATAGAGAAACTCAAGATCTTCAAAAAGAAGAAAGACCTGCGCTGGTTCGTCATCGAAGCGGACGAGAAGCCGCTGCTCACCCGTGGACACGCCGGCACCAAGGACTTCATCCGGAGCAAGGAAGCCGAAGCCCGCCGCAATGGTGCGACGTTCATTCCCTCGGCTCCTACCTTGCTGCGTGCCATCGAGGAATGCGGCGTGTTCCAGTCCCGTCCGCTTTCGGCGTTCTTCTACGATTACGGCAAGCACGACAAACTCCGCCGCTGGCATCCTGCCGTAATCCGCGAAGCCGACAAGATGGTGCAGGCCTACTGGCACCCGGACAAGAAGCCGCTGCACGAAGTCCGCAATGACTTCTGGGACGCCATCAACACCGAGATCAACGACCTGAAGGGCAAGCGGCTGCCGGTGCCCCCTTCCTTGCGCAAGCCGTCCAAGGAATGTGTTCGTCTCTGGATCAACCTCGCCGAAGATTGGTACCGTTGGAAGGAGCGCTATGGGCAGCTTGCCGCCGATGCCCGCTTCCGCGGTCGCGGCAAGCACATTGAGGCGACGCGTCCGCTCGAATACGTGGCGTTCGACCACACCATCGTGGACTGCTGGGCCTTGGTCGAGGACGAGGACGGCAACATCCTCCTGGTCGAGAAGCCCACCCTTACGCTTGCGGTCGACGTTTACACCCGCATGCGCCTGGGCGCCGTGCTCACCTACGAGCCGCCCTCCATCTACACGGTCAACCTCTGCCTGAAGCAGGTGATCCGCTTCAAGGACTTTCTGGTCGACGAATTCGGCGAGGTGAAGGGCGCCTGCGACGGTTGGGGCAAGCCCAAGTGCATCATCGTCGACAACGGCTGGGAATTCGTCGGCATGTCCTTCCAGGCCACCTGCGAGGCCGCCGGCATCTCGGTGATCTGGGCACCCATCCGCACGCCCCAATTCAAGGCCGTGGTCGAGCAGGCGTTCGACGACCTGAACGAGCATGTCTGGCACCGCCTCCCAGGGGGCATTCCGCTCACCCCGCAACTCCGGGCCAAGCTGGGCATCGACAATCGCGTCAACTCGGCCCACACGATCCGCCAGTTGGAATACCTGATGTGGCACCACCTGGTGCACGTTCGCCACCTGGAGCCCAACGCGGAAATCGGCTGTGCCCCGGCGCAGAAGTGGGCCCAGGGGATTCAGAACAAGTCACGGGCCACCGTCGACGATCCTGCCTTGTTCGACGGTCTTCTCGGCCAGGGCAAGCGGTGCGTCCTCACCCCGCAGGGTGTGGCCGTCGATGGCCAGCGCTTCCACGACCCCGAGATCACTTCCGAGCTGCTCAACCGCCTGCTCAAGTACGGGCGCAAGAAGCACGTCAAGGGGTCCTTCCACAAGACGGGCAACGTCGACGTCTACGTCACGTGCGACCGCGTCGACGCCAGCTATGTGATGGTCTGGGACTTCGACCGCCGCAAGTCGGTCAGGATGCCCAACGTGAAATCCCGCTACACGCAGGGCACCAGCTGGAAGGTGGTCGAGGCGGTCGAAGCCTTCGCCACCGCCCAAAGCATCGCCTTCCACGACGAGGACGCGATGATCGCGGCGAGGGCCGCCTACAACCGGATGATCCGCTCGCAACTGCCGATCGAAGGTTTCGGCAAGGCCCGCAAGCGTGCCGCCGAAATCGACAAGGCCCCCAGTCTCGTGCCGGGCGACCGTGTCATCCAGGAAGCGGTGCAGGCGACGCCTGACGGAAGTGCCGACGTTCGCCACGACACGGCGGCGATCCACCGGACCGACGACCGCATCCCCTCCATCGGGCGCGATCGCGGGAAGCCCAAGCGGGAGAAAAAGCCCCGCGACAGCGCCGGCAAGGCCCGATCGCCGGAGCTTCCGGTCGTCGCCCTCGCGTCCCAAGCCCCGTCCCACACCGAAGACTTCGCCTTATCCGACCCTATGGACTTCCTGCGCCAACTCGCAGCTGCAGATCAGGAGTAAACACCATGAACAAGATCGTCTCCCCCTCCAACATCGCCATGATCACCAGTGCTGTCTGGACCACCTTCGAATCCCTGCACATCACCCACGATGCTCTCGCCAAGGCCCATGAGCAGTTCGATGCCGTCCGCCTGGCGCACGCCAAGACCAAGAACAACGGCAAGCCTCGCCGTTGCCTCTGCATCTTCGCCCCGTCCCATTCGGGCAAGAGCCACACGGTGAGCAGCTACATCCACAATACCGTGCTGCCGCGCCTCGTGACGGAAGACCCGTCGCTGGCGGCCATGGATGCGGACGAATTGGCCCGCAAGCAGAAGAAGGTCGTGCACGTGACCCTGTCCGCCCAGGCGACCCCGAAGAGCCTCGCGACCGACATCCTCATCGCCTTCGAGGATCCGAACCCGGACAAGGGCACCAAGCAGTCCTTGTGGGGCCGCGTCTACAAGCTGATCCGCGACCTGGGAGTCGAGATGCTGGTGATCGACGAGGTCCAGCACCTTGCCAACAAGCGCATCAAGATGTCGGCGACCGGCGACCAGATCGTCTTCGACCATTCGCGTGACCAGAACGTGGCCGACACCCTCAAGGTCATGATGATCCGCGGGTCGGTCCCTCTGGTTTTTATGGGCATCCTGCAGGCCCGAGACCTCGTGATGGCGAGCACCCAGTTCAAGGGTCGCGTCCTCGACGAAATCGAGTTCGAGACCCCTCGTTGGGCCGTGGAGAAGGAACGCCTCGACTTCATGTCCTTTTGCGGGCGCCTGGCGCTCAAGCTCAAGGAGACCGGCCTGTTCGAGGAGCCGCCCCCGCTCGTCAACGACGACATCCCCAGCCGGCTCTATGTCGCATCGCGGGGTCGCCTCGGCCTGCTCTGCCGCATTGTCGAGAAGGCGACCATCCTCGCACTCACCCGCGGCAACAAGGTGCTCACTCGCAAGGACCTCGAGGAAGCCGTGGACATCATCATCGTGGGACGCGGCGAGCTGGCCGAGAACCCGTTCCACGCGGCCCCCAAGAGCCTGGAGCTGGTCTGATGCCAAAGCTCCCCATCCCCGTACGTATCGCGGAGGACGAGCACCTGGCCGGCGCCCTTTGCCGGGCGACGTCGGAGAACGGTCGCCGCTTCCCTTCAGAGGTTCTGGCCCTCGTCGATATCGAGACGCTGCACCCGGCGAGCATCGCTGCCAGTCTCGATGAGGTGGATGCTGCCGGCCTAGCCGAACTGCTTGGAACGGAGGTGGCGTCGCTGCAGCGCGCCACCCACCCCATCGCGGACGATGGCCGTTGCCTTTTCTTCGGCACGTCCATCCGCACCAAGCACCGCGAGGGGCCGGTCCGCCGCGTCTCGCCCCGCGGCCTTGCGGACGCGCCCTATATCCGCGCCATGTGGCAGCTCAGGCCGATCGGCTTCGATCCCTGCACCAAGGAGCTCCTGCTTTCTGAGTGCCCGGTATGCGGCGCCACCTTGGGGTTCTCCCGCACCTATGGCGTGTGCTTCTGCGACCGTTGTGCGGGAAATGACGACCTGGGTTTCGTGCAGCCCGCGGTCGACCTCCGGGACTTCCCGCAGCCGCTCGTCGAGATCGAGGACATGGCGGCACTGGATTTCGTCACCGGCCTGGTCGACCCCGACCCGGCGGTTCGGGAACGGTTCGCTCCGGCATTGGACGATGATCTGACCGGCCTCGACCGCGGCGAGATCTTTGACCTGTGCATGGCCATCGTCGGGGTCCTTGATCAGGACCCGAAAAGGGCCGTCACCTCTCCGGCCAAGCCCACCACGCGTTGCGACTACGAACGCCTGTTCACCCCCGAACGCCTGGCGGAAGCCGGGCGGATCATCCTGGGCTGGCGTACCGGTTTCGATAGCCTTTGCGATCGGGCGCGTGCGACATCCCATGACCGCCCGGGCTTCTACGGCATCAAGGCCGAACTCGGACAGGTCTATGCGCTCACTGTGGACCGGACGTTAACGGAAAATGTGCGCAAGGTGGTTCGGGAGGCGGTCCTTCGCAACATGGCGACGAGCTCCGCCGGCGTAACCGTGCGGCGGACCGAGCACCGCGGTCGCACCGACCTGATCACGTCCCAGCAGGCTGCCGAGCGCTTCGGAATTCGCCTGAAGCTCTTCCAGCGACTGGCCAAGACACCGGAGCTGACGCACCACCGTGCCCCGGGGACGAAGAAGGGGCCGGTGCTGTTCGTAGCGGAGGAGATCGCGGCCCTTGCGAAATTACGGGCGGATCTGGAGAGCGCCTCCTCCGTGGGCGTTCGCCTTGGCATCCCGAATGGGGCCGTTGCGCAGCTCGCGCAGGCGGGCCTGATCGAGAAGGTGACCGGGCCGGTGCTGCTGACGGTGGTCGGCAAGAATCAGTATCGCCGCTCCACCGTGGATGCCCTGATCCGCGACATCGAAGCCAAGATCGGCAGCGGGCCCACCGGCAGCTTCCATATCCGGCTCAGCAAGGCCATGTACCGGTTGCCGGCTGGCGAAAAGCCGTGGGTTGCGCTCGTCCAGGCCGTGCTGGCAGGCCGTTTGGCTGTGTTCGAGGTGGCGGGTCGCCTGAGCGCCACCCTGGTCAAACTTGCGGCATCTTCCTTCGAGGAGGTGGTGGCAGCCGTCGCCGGTGAGGCTGGCACCAGCGACGCCGTCGAGCCGATGGTCACCCGTGCCGAGGCAGCCGACATCCTGGGGATCACGGTGGCCACGGTGATCGGCATGATCGACGCCGACCTGTTGCCCGAGCACGGGTCCGGTGTCTGCAACTTGCGCCGCGCCGACGTCGTGCGGACCGCCCGGAACTATATCTCCACTGCCGAGGCCTCCCGCCTTATCGGTGTGGGTTATCGCTGGGTCCGAGGCAAGCTGGCCGAGGGCGGCATCGAGCCGGTGGCCCAACTCAGCGAGCACCGCGGCATCCTCTACGACCGGGAACAGGTTATGCGCTGGCTCGCCACCTCACGGAAGGACGCGGCGTGACCACCATGGCTGGATGCGAAACTGCCATAGATGAACTCGAACGCCGGCGAGCCGAGGCCAAGGTCATGGCACACGAGGCTCGCCAGGCCGACATGTTCCTCGAGGCCGACATCGACGCTGCCGGATCGGGTGAGGAGATTGCCTCGTTGCTCCGTCGCAAGAAGAACCGTCGCCCTCGGACGAGCAAGCACGTGATCGTTGATGATGGTGGCCACCAGCAGCTCGAGTTCGAGTACGCGATCGCCACGGATGTCACCGACGAAACACCCGTAGTTCCGAAGACATGCCGGTCAAAGGCAATCGTCGTGATGCGGGCTCGTACGTGTGGACCAATGACCAGCCGTTCGACTTTGGCGTGTTGTTCTGGCGGTCCGGCTCTTCGGAAGCAACAGATGCATCGCCCGTGCGCAAGGAGGGGTGGGCTGATCCCGCTGGCACGTTCCGATTTGGTGCACCGGGTTCAACCGGCTAACATGAACAGGTGATTGGAAAGACGATCCGGCTCGGCTGAGCGCGGACGGCGACGAATAGATCGCCGGCTCCTTGGTGGCCGATCGGAAGTTGATATCCAGATCATAGAGAACAGGCTTGCGCCTGCATGACCCCGGTCGTCGTTTCGACGAGCCGGGCGTTTTCTTTTGCCGCTCATCCGGGTCAGGCCTCCACTTCGGCAACAGATCGACTCAGAAAACGTGGCCAAATCGGCCCAATCGACTCAAGGTTCACGGTCGCGGGTCGAGTATCGACTCTCGAAATTTGGTCCAGTCGACTCTAGGCTTTTTGCCGAGCCCCGGAATGCGGGGGCGGATCGACTCAACATTTTCTGGTCGCATTATTGCGTCATGCCGTTCGCATGGGGACTCGCTTTGCCCCAGCTTGGGGCAGAGGCTGCAGAAATCCGCAGATCGCCGCCAACGGAGTCTAGGTCGAATGATCGTTGACAGCTACCCCTGGAAGCGAGAATTGGCGCGAGACGCAGGAATCATCGAGCGTTGGTGTGCCAAGCCGCCCACTGACCGTCAATTCGTGCTTCTCGAGCGCAAGACCTTCTTGTCAGCATATGCCGTGAGGAAGCTGAGAGAGTCGAGCAAGCTCACGGACGACCTGATGGCATCTACGGTTCCCGCCGTGGAATACCCGAGGAAACTCGACCGCACTCCGCGATTCAGGCACCTGGATGACATCAACGACAGATACGACCTCAACGTTGGAAAGACCTGCGATCTGAAGGTTACCGGCCTCGTGAACACGATCATCCATAGCCTGTATTTCAGCCTGTCAGCGGCTGAGGACGTTCGGTCGATAGACGGCTTTTACGTCACTTCTGACCAACGCGACAAAAAGCTTTGGTTTGTTCTGTACAGAGACTTCGTGAAGCTTCTGCGATTCGTTTCAGACAACTATCCGACCTATATCATATTCAGAGTCGATGAAGACGGCAAGGAAAAGCGCATCCAGAATTAGTGGATTCGCGATCTCTGGCGCCGCACGTCGCAGCGGCGCAGTCCATGCACATTCTCAGCGAACGACTTTGCTGCGCTCACGTCGACTCGCGACATTTGTAAAGGCACCTAAAGTCGAAGGGCATATTCAATAAACGCCGATTCGCTGGGTTCTTTCGAACTCAGCAATCATGCCGCTTTCATCGAGTCGCCTATTTTGGGAGCCGACAGCATCTAGATCCGCAGGCCGGCCTCGTCGAAGGCGAGTGCGGCCCCGGGTTCGATGCCCACGGTGATCGGGGCGCCATCGGGGATGCGGGAGTGTCCCTTCTGCTGGATGGTGATCTTGCTGTGCCCGTCGGTGCCCACGGCATAGACGAAGGAGACGCCGCCGAGCTGTTCGACCACCTGTGCCGTCGCCGTCAGCAGCGGGCCGCCGGCACTCGCATCGGCAAAGTGCTCGGGCCGGATGCCGACGCTGACCTTCTGGCCGGCCACCCCGCCGCTGCCGCGCCGCGGCACGATCAGCCCGGGCGCATCGAACGCATCGAGGGACACGGTCAGCTCGCCGCCGTTCACCGCCGCGATGGTCCCTTCGAGGAAGTTCATCCGCGGCGAGCCGATGAAGCCGGCCACGAAGATGTTGTCAGGGTTGTCGTAGAGCTCGATCGGGCTGCCCTGCTGCTCGATCCGGCCGGCCCGGAGCACGACGATCCGGTCCGCCAGCGTCATCGCCTCCACCTGGTCGTGGGTGACGTAGATCATGGTGGCGCCCAGCTGCTGATGCAGCTTGGCGATCTCGATGCGCATCTGTACGCGCAGTTCCGCGTCGAGGTTGGAGAGCGGTTCGTCGAACAGGAAGGCCCGCGGCTGCCGCACGATGGCCCGGCCGATGGCGACGCGCTGGCGCTGCCCGCCCGAAAGCTGCCGCGGCTTGCGTTCGAGCAGTTCGGTGAGTTCGAGGATGCGGGCCGCTTCCGCCACGCGTGCCGCGACCTGGTCCCTGGCCATGCCGCCCATCCTGAGGCCGAAGCCCAGGTTCTGCTCCACCGTCATGTGCGGATAGAGCGCATAGGACTGGAACACCATCGCCACGCCGCGCTCGGACGGATCGAAGTCGGTAACGTCCTCCCCCCCGATCACCACCTGGCCGGCGCTCAGTTCCTCGAGCCCGGAGACGATCCGCAGGAGCGTCGACTTCCCGCAGCCGGAAGGGCCGACAAAGACCACGAACTCGCCGTCGCGGACGTCGAGATCCACATCGTGGATGACCTTGACGGTCCCGAAGCTCTTGTTGACGCCCCTCAGTTTCAGCTCGGCCATGGTGCCCTCCCTGCCTTCAGCGTGCCGCCCACAGGGCGCCGCGTTCGAGAATCGTGCGCATCTGTGGCACCGAGAACTCGTCCACCACGTGCCCGAGCGATGAGTAGAACACCCGGCCGCCGCCAAACCGGCGCTTCCACACCACCGGCATGACGACGCCCTCGATCTCCTCGAAGATGTCTCCCTTGAAGGTGGTTGTCGCCAATACCTCCACGCTCGGATCGAAATGCATGTAGTACTGCTCGGAGCGGTAGGGGAAATCGCCGATGCCCATCATCACCGGATCGTCCGGCCGGGTGACGTTGACGGTGTAGTCGATGATGTTGCCGGGGTGGGCGACCCACTGCCCGCCGGTCATGAACTGGTAGTCCGGCTCGTTGCGGAAGCTGTCGCACATGAGGCCGTGAAAGCCGGCCAGTCCGGTGCCGGCGCGCACCGTGGCGAGGAGGTTCTTGAGCTCCTCGCGCTCGATCCGCGACATGGTGACGGCCGGGATGATCAGGTCGTACTTGCCCAGCCCCTCGTCGGCGAAGGCCTCCGTGGTCGACTCGATGTCCACGACAAAGCCGTGCTGCCTCAGCAGGCCGGCAACCAGGTTGGCGCTCTGCTCCGGTGTGTGCCCGTCCCAGCCTCCCCAGACGATAAGGGCTGTCTTGGTCATTGCCTTTCCTCCTTCAGGCCGGTGTCCATGGCGCGCTGTAGATGTCGCGCAGCATCAAAGCCGCAGCACCGCGCGCCCAAAGCTGGTCGTCCGGGGTGTGGAAGATCAGTTCGGTCGTCGCAAAGTGGGCTCGAAAGCTGTTGGCGGCGGCTGCCGCCTTGAGGGTAGGCGCCAGCTGTTCGCAATAGCGCTGCGAGTCGAGCGCGATGATGATCTTCTCGGGGTTGATGAGGTTGATCACGTGCGAGACCGCGATGCCCAGCCGCTCGCCGTGCCCCGCGATCAGCGCCCGGGCCGCGGCATTGCCGGACTCGCTGGCGGCGGCGAGCGCCGACGGCAGGTCGGCCCGCGCCGCAGGGGTATCGACGAACGCCGCCCCGAGCGCCTCGGCGGCCTGGCGGCGCATCGCGGCGTGGCTGACATAGGCGTTGAGGCAATCGCGCTGCCCGCACTCGCACACCACCCCGCCCCCGCCGACCTTGATGTGCCCGAACGTGGGTCCGAGCGTGCTGGCCCCCCGATGCAGGTCGGATTCCACCCACAGGCCGAGGCTGGCGGTCTGGTCCAGCGCCACCACGGCAAAGCTCTTCTCGCGCTGGGCGTAGCCGAACCAGCTCTCGGCCAGCGCCAGCAGGTTGGCCGGCTTCTCGATCTTCACCGGCAGCCCGGTGCGCTCGCCGAGCAGGCTGGTCAGCGGGATCTCCCGCTCGCCGAAAACCGTGCTCGAATAGCTCTTGCCCGAGCGCGGATCGACCAGCCCCGGCACCCCCACCCCGATGCCCCGGATGCGCGTCCGATCGATGGCCGCCTTGTTCACGCATTCCTCCATGGCGTCCTCGATCAGGTCGGCGATCACCTCCGCCGGCTGCCGCGCCATGCGGACGGGCAACTGCAGCAGCGACACGAGCTCGCCGCGAAAATCCACCAGGGTCACGGTGGTCATGGCGTCCGAGATGCGGATCCCGAGCACATAGGCCGCGTCCCGCACCAGCCCGAGCAGGACCCTGGGCCGGCCGCGCTGCGTCTCGCCGTTCGGCTGGGTATGGATGGCCTCGATCAGTCCTTCCTCGATCAGCGCGCCGGTGATGGCCGACACGGTGGTGCCGCTCAGCAGGGTCCTCTCCGAAATCTCCACCCGCGAAATCTGGCCATGGCACCGGATCGTCTCCAGCACATGGTACTTGTTGATTTCGCGCATCAGCAGGGGATCGGCGATCTTCACGGCCAAGGCGTCGCGCTCCGGCTTGAGGTTCGGACGTGGAATTTAGTTTGCCTTCTGTAGCAAAAAACTTCACCTCCGCCACCTCGGCGCATCCAGAAAACCTCACGCACAACCTGAAACACGATCATTTTCAGGAGCTTATCAAGACATCCGCTACCCGGGCCCATTCTCCGGCAGGAAACAACCACGGCATGAGGTACGCACCTCTTGCGTCTTTAATAAGGGATGCGTAAAAAGTAGCAAGTGGGAGTTGGTTCTCAAGGAGCTGCCTCGCCGCTGCGGCCAGGGAGGCGCCCGCTACCGGGACGTTGGCCGCCGTCAGCACAGGAGGATAACATGAAGCGTATCGCGCTCGCCGCTATGCTGGGACTGGCCCTGGTCATGCCAGTGCAGGCCCAGACGGTTGTGAAACACCTACACATCACGTCCATTCCGCAGGAACTGGAACTGATGAACCAGGCCGTCGCCGAATTCGAAGCGGCCAACCCCGACATCAAGGTCGAGCTGCCGTTCCTCGAGAACGAGGCCTTCAAGGCCAAGCTGACCACCCTGCTGCAGTCGGCGGATGCGCCAGACGTGTTCCATTCCTGGGGCGGCGGCGTGTTCTACGAGCAGGCGGCGGCCGGCGTGCTGCGCCCGGTCGAGGACGTCGTCAGCCAGACCGCCAAGGATGCCATCGGCACGGCCGGCGTCTCCGCGTTCACGGCGGCCGACGGGCACCTGTATGGCCTCGCCCGCGACGTGGGCGAAGTGGTGCTCTGGTACAACAAGGCGCTCTTCACCCGGGCGGGTGTCGACCCGGCCAGCCTCGAGACCTGGGAAGGCTTCCTCGAAGGCGTCAAGAAGTTCAAGGCCGCCGGCATCACGCCGCTCGCCGTGGGCGCCAAGGACAAGTGGCCGGCCCACTTCTGGTGGTCCAAGCTGGTCGTCCGGCTGGCCGGCAAGGACGGCTTCGAGGCCGCCGCTCGCGGCGAGGGCGACGGCTTTGCCGGTGCCGACTTCGTCAGGGCGGGTGAGTTGTTCCTCGAGCTGGCCGCGCTCGAGCCGTGGCAGGAGGGCTTCCTCGCCGCCTCCTACGGCGACGCCTCGGGCTACTTCGGCGACGGCAAGGCCGCGATGCACCTGATGGGCGACTGGGACTACGGCGTCATGAAGGACAATTCCGCGTCCAAGCAGGGCATCCCCGACGACCAGCTGGGCATCCTCCCCTTCCCCACCATCGAGGGCGGCAAGGGTGACCCGACCGATACGCTGGGCGGCCTGTCCGGCTATCTGTTCAGCAAGAACGCCTCCGATGCCGCGGTGAAGTGGATCGAGTACTTCAACTCGGCCGAAGTGCAGTCGCGCTTTGCCAATGCCAGCTTCTACATCCCCATCGCCAAGGGCGCGGCGGACAACATGACCAATCCGTTCAAGGTCCAGGTGGCCAAGAACATCGGCAACGCCCACTGGCACGCCCTGTTCTTCGACCAGGCCCTGGGCCCGAACGTCGGCGGCGTGGTCAACGACATTTCCGCCGAACTGGCAGCCAACGCGATGAGTGCCCAGGAAGCGGCGGAACTCATCAAGGAAGCCGTGGACGACTCCCTGTAGGTCCTTACGGCGTCAATCCGACGGGCGGCTCGCCGTCGTCCGTCGGATCCGTGGGCATCGCCCACGACAGAAGCACGATCGACTGTAGTGCCGGGAGAACTCAGCATGGCCAGCATGGCAACCGGGGTGGGATCGGGCACGGCGGCAGTGCCGCGCCGGCACCGCTACATGGATCGCAAGAGCCTCGTTCCCCTGCTGCTCTTCCTGCCGCCCACGCTGGTGCTGTTCACGCTGTTCGTCGTTCTGCCGATGGTCGATGCGGCGACCTTCTCCTTCTTCGACTGGAACGGCTACGGCCCGATCACCGATTTCGTCGGGCTGAAGAACTACGACGACGTCATCACCCACCGCAATTTCGGCACGGCCGTCCGCAACAGCCTGATCGTCGTGGCCGTGTCGCTGCTGGTGCAGTTGCCCCTGGCCATGTGGTGCGCCATCGCGCTCGCCGAGCGCTCGGTCAGCATCAATGTCATGCGGACGCTGTTCTTCCTGCCCTTCATGCTGGCCGAGGTTGCCGCCGGACTGATCTGGAAGTTCGTCTATGACGGCAACTACGGCCTGTTGCCGGTCGTCGGTGACACCCTGGGCGTCGACATGCCCTTCGTGCTGGGTGACAAGCTGTGGGTCATCCCCGCCATCATGCTGGTCATCACCTGGAAGTATTTCGGCTTCCACATGATGATCTACATCGCGGGCCTGCAATCGATCCCGGCGGAAGTGATCGAGGCGGCGCGGCTCGACGGCGTCAAGCGCTGGCAGATCGTGCGCCACATCAAGATTCCGATGATCCGCTCGGCCATCGTCATCTCGGTGTTCTTCGCCATCACCGGGGCGCTTCAGCTGTTCGACCTGATCATCCCGCTGTCCAATGGCGGCCCCTCGCATTCCAGCCACACCATCGTCACCTTCCTCTACCAGTTCGGCATCCTGCGCATGAAGCTCGGCTTCGGGGGAGCGGTGAGCGTGCTGCTGTTCATCGCCTGCGTGATCGTCGCGCTGGCGTACCGTCGCATCCTGTTCAAGGTGGAGCAGACCTGATGGCCAGCGGATCCAGGAAGCGCAAGCCGGCCATTTCGCCTCTGCAGTGGGTGAGCCTGCTGATCGTGGCGGCCTTCGTCATCGTGCCGTTCTACACAACCGCCCTCGGCGGCTTCAAGGAGATCGGCGAGTTGCGGGTCAATCCGTTCGGCCTGCCGGCGAGCTGGGACCCGGTGCGCTTCGTCGAGATCCTGGGCGGGCCGCGCTACTTCTCCTCGCTGTGGAACTCGTTCCTGATCGCCGGCGGGACCGTCGTGCTGTCCACGCTGGTCGCGTCGATGACGGCTTTTGCGCTGGCCCACATCCGCTTCTTCGGCCGCCGTTTCATCATGGGATACCTGATGCTCGGCCTGTTGTTTCCCACCGCCACCGGCATCCTGCCGCTCTTCATCAAGATGCGCGACATGGGGATGCTGGACAGCCACTGGGGCATCATCATCGTGCAGGTGGCCTTCAGCGTGTCCTTCTCGGTGCTGCTCTTTCACAACTTCTTCAAGGAGTTGCCCAAGGAGCTGATCGATGCGGCGCGGATGGACAACTGCGGCTACATCCGCATCTACTGGTACATCACGCTGCCCCTCTGCCTGCCCATCATCGCCACCGTCGGCGTCTTCAACTTCGTCGGCAGCTGGAACAGCTTCCTGCTGCCGCTGATCGTGCTGAACTCGGAGGCGAAGTACACATGGCCGCTGGGGATCATGCAGTTCCAGGGGCAGTACGGCTCGGACTGGCCGCGCATCCTGGCGTTCCTGACGCTGTCGATCCTGCCGGCCATCGCCTTCTTCCTGCTGGCCCAGCGCCACGTGATTTCCGGCCTCACCGGCGGTGCGGTGAAGGGCTGACCCCGGCCGCGGCGGGCGGCCGCCACCGTCCCGGGCCAGCGCCCTGCCCGGGTGGTGACAACACCTACCCCGTTTGTCGGGTTTGACCGACGAACCATGTTATCATAGTAATATACTCACTATGGACCCGGGGTGGCGGATTTGAGCAGGACTGTGCTGCTGGGCGGCCTTTTTCATGAAACCCATACCTTTCTGAAGCAACGGACCGGTATCGCTGATTTCGAGGATTCGGCGCTGCACATCGGCCAGGACGTGGTGTCGCGAAACCTCGGCAATGCCTCGCCGATGGACGGCTTCCTGAGCCACGCCATCGACCGGGGCTGGACGATCGTCCCGACCATCCACATGGCCGCGATGCCCGGCGGCATGGTGGAGCGGTCGGCGGTCTCGCTGTTCCGCCAGCACTTCTTTCCCGTGCTCGAGGAACGCCTCGACGAGCTCGACGGCATCTTCCTGATCCTGCATGGCGCCATGGTCAGCGAGGGCAGCGACGACCCCGAGGGGGACCTCCTGCGGGAGATCGGCCACCACATGCAGATGCGCGGTGTGCAGATTCCGGTCGTCGGCGTCCTCGACCTGCACGCCAACGTCTCGCAGGCGATGATCTACAACTCGACCGCGCTCGTCGCCTACCGCGAGAATCCGCACAACGATGCGCGCGAGACCGCGGTGCGGGCGGCCCGGCTGTTCGGAGACCTGATGGCCGACCCGCGCGTCGCCCAGGTTCACCTGCCGACGCCCTACGTGCTTCCCCCGACGGGAGTGGGCAGCGCGGACGATCCGATGAAAGCCGTGCTCGCCGCCGCGCGCCGCATCGAGGCCGACGATCCCGACATCCTCAACATCAACGTTATGGCCGGCTACGCCTATGCCGACGTACCCGATTGCGGCTTCAGCCTGAGTGCCGCCACGCGCGGCGATCCCGGTCGGGCCGCAGCCTACCTCGAGGACCTGAAGTCCCTGCTCGTCGCCAACATCGCGAAGGGCTACCCGCAGGAGGCCACGCTCGACGAGGTGCTCGACAAGGTCGACGCGCTGCCGCCCGGTGACGGCCCGGTGCTGCTGGTCGAGCCGGCCGACAATATCGGCGGCGGGACCCCGGGCGATGCCACCGACGTGCTGGGACCGCTGCTCGCAAGCGGCCGGGGCGGCATCGTCGCTGCCATCGCCGATCCCGAAGCGGTCGCCGCCTGCGTCGCCGCCGGCATCGGCGCGACGGTCGCGCTCAGCATCGGCGGCAAGACCGACACCCACCACGGGGCGCCCATTGCCGTCACCGGACGGGTGAAGAACCTGACCGACGGCGCTTTCGAGCTCGAGAACAAGAAGTCCCATCTCGCCTCGATGCTGGGATCCCATGCCGAAATGGGACCCTGCGCCGTGCTCGAGACGGATCAGGCGTCAGTCCTGCTGACCAGCAGGAAGATGCCGCCAATGGACCTCGGCCAGATGCACTCGCAGGGTATCCGGCCGGAGGACGCGCAGTTCGTCATCGTGAAGGCGGCCGTCTCGCATCGCGACGCCTACTGGCCGATCATGCGGGCCACCTTCAATGTCGATAGCGCCGGACTGTGCACGAGCAACCTGACCCGCCTCCCCTACCGCAAGCTCAGGGGCAAGGTCATTGCGCGACCGTAGTCGCGACGTTGAGCGAGGGGCGATGGCACGCAGCGCGTCGGGCCATCGCCTTCGCCATCGCCGTCGGCTAGATCTTGTTGGCCGCCTTCAGTTCGGCATCGAGCTTGGCCTGGTAGGCCCGCTTCGCCTCCTCGTCCGGCTTGGCGCTTTGGCCGAAGAAGACGAACCCGAGGGCGCGCCGCGAGCGGGTCGGCGAGCGGTTCGGGCTGGCCCAGTGCACGGTCTTGCAGTGATGCATCAGCAGCATTCCGGCATCGCCGGGCATGCTGACGGTGTTGGCGACATCATCCGCCGTGCCGAAATCCGTGATGCCCTGCGAGAACCCCAGGATCTCGGACCGGCCGTGCGGGCGCCAGCCTGCTCCGCGGTGCGAGCCGCGCACATATTGCAGGCAGCCGTTTTCCTCGTCGACCGGCTCGAGGGCCAGCCAGCCCGTGACCGCCTGCGGCGGCGCGATCTTGAAGTAGTAGCCGTCCTGGTGCGGCGGCGTCTGCTTGCCGATCCCGGGCGGCTTGTTGAAGTACTCCATGTTCTGGGCCACCGCCGGCTCTCCAAGCACATCCTCGGCCAGGGCATGCACCTCGGAACTCCGCAGCAGATCGGCGAAATACCCGTCGTAGCGCTCGAGGAACATCATCTGCTTGACCGTCGCGCGGTTGGACTTGTCTTCGTAGTAGACCTCCGTCTCCTTCATCAGCGGCACGCATGCGGCGAGGTACCGGTCGAGCTCCCGGTTGATCTCGGCCATGCGCGCCGCGCCGAAGAAGGGGCGGATCGCCACGTAGCCGTCGCGATCGAAGGCCTCCCGGTAGCTGGTGGACGGTGGACTCATCGCTGCGCTCATCTGGGACTCCCTCAATGTTGCCGAAGATCGCGGTACGCCATCAGAGGGCATCGGCGGGGCATCGTCACCTGTCGCGTTCGGCGAAACGTTAGGGAATCCGATGGCCGCCCGAGACCGGCACTGGCGGAACGCCATGGAGCATGAGATCGACCAGTCCCGGCTGGTGCTCTTCGACCACCGGTTCGGCCGCATCAACCGCCGCATGCCGATCGGGCCCGCGAAATGGACATTCCACGACCTGTTCTGGGTTCACGAAGGCGCGGTTTCGCTCGAGTTCCCCGAGCAGGCAGCCCGCCTCGAGCTGCTCGCGCCGGCCGGTGTGCTGATCCGGCCGGGAACACCGTTCCGCGGCACGACCCTGGGGGCGTTCGCCACCGCCTCGATCTGTCATTTCGCGATCCAGGGCCACGTCGCGCCTCCCGGGTTCCTGCTGCCGCGGCCGGGAGAGGCCCTGCACCTGCAGAACCTCCTGCGCCTTGCCATGCACCTGGCCCGGCGCGACGACCCGGGCGACCTGCCAAGGCGGCGCCGGCTGTTGCTGGCCCTGCTCGATGGCTTCGCCACCGGACCCTCGCAGGCGCCGGGCATCGACGAAGACCGGCTGGCGGTCGCCTGGCGGCAGGCCGAGCAGAACCTGCACCGCATGCGAACGCTCGCCGACGTTGCGGCGCTCCTCGGCGTCTCGGAGAGCACCCTGCGCGCCATGCACCGCAAGACCCGGCACACCTCCGCGGGGGAACATCTGCGCGAGCTGCGCCTGACCCGGGCGGAGGAACTGCTCGTCGGCACCGCCAACTCGCTGAGCGAGATCGCGCGTGCCGTGGGCTACGGCCACGCGGCGACGCTCAGTGCCGCCTTCCGCGCCCGCCGGGGCAAGACGCCCGGTCAGTATCGCCATTGGTCCAACCCGTTTGCCTAGAGGGAAGCCACTCATGAAGCGTGTCGAAGAGCTCACCATCTATCAGAATCCCGATCCCCTTCTGGTCAGCCGACAGGCGACCTTCCCGGGCATCGTCCAGTTGCCCGACGGCGACCTCGTCGCGCTGTTCTCGATCGGCCAGGCATTCGATGCCGCGGATACGCGGGCCCATGTCAGCCGGAGCACCGACAATGGCCGCACCTGGAGCCCCCCGGTACGCCTCAACACCCACGAAGCGGAACCCGAGGAGTCCGAGAGCTTCAAGCCTCTCCTTCTCGCCGACGGAAGCCTGCTGGCGACAGGCTACGTCTTCGTCCGGCCCTCTCCGCTCGTTCCGATCGTCGATCCGGCGAGCCTTGCGCTGCTTCGGCTGCGCAACAAGGCCAGCGTTTCGCGCGATGGCGGTCGAACCTGGAGCGTGCCGGACTATTTCGACATCGCGGGACAGCCGCTGGAACTCTCCGGGCCCTGCATCCAGCTGTCCTCGGGACGCATCATCGGTGCCACCACGCCATTCCACCTGGGCAAGGACGATCACGCTGGATGGATCATCGCCAGCGACGACCTGGGGCGCAGCTGGCGGAAGCTCTCTGAGTTCTACCGGGCTCCGGCCGGCAACGTCTCCACCTGGGAATGCCGGCTCTGCGAAATGTCTCCCGGACGGGTCGCCGTGATCTTCTGGGCCTACGACAACGCCGCCGGCGCCAATCTCAACAACCATCTGGCGATTTCCGAGGATGGTGGAGAGACCTTCGGGCCGGTGCGTGATACGGGTGTGCGTGGGCAGGCGTCGAGCCTGATGCCGCTGGGCGACGACAGGCTGCTCACCATCCATGCGCACCGGGAGGCTCCGGTCGGCCTGGTGGTAAGGCGGGTCGACGTGTCGGGCGGCGGCTTCCGCGTCGAAGAGTCCCTGGACCTGTTCAGGGACGAGGCGATGGGCAGCGATTCGGCCGATATCAAGAAGCAGTTCGGCAGCCTCAAGTTCGGCCAGCCGTCACTGCTGCGGCTGCAGGACGGCGACGTGCTTGCGGCGTGCTGGAGCTTCGAGAACAGCCAGTACGTCATCAAGGGTTACCGGCTAGCACTCTAGGCCAGCACGGGGGGAGGAGCGGGCGGCGATGTCGTCGCGGCAGGAGGCGCACGGCAGCAGCGGCGGCAACGAGGCGCAGTCGGATTACGACAAGCTTCGGCGCACGCCGTATCTGTACGGATTCAACGTCCTCAACACGGTGGCGCTGCTGTGCACCGTGAACACGCCCCTGGCGCTGTACGCGGCCGAACTGGGCGTGCCCAAGGACCAGATCGGCCTGCTCGGCGGCATCATGCCGTTCGCGCAGGTGTTCTGCATCGCGTTCCTGCCGTTCGTCGTCCAGGTCAGCCTGCGGATCACCTCGGCGGCAGCCTACGGCATGCGCTACCTGTTCCTCCTGCCCTGGATCGTCGCCCCGATGTTCGCGGGCGCACCCAATGCGGTGTTCTGGATCCTGTTCGGGACGATGACCGCCTTCTCGATCAGCCGCACCCTCGCCGAGACGGCGCTGTGGCCGTGGTCGCAGGAATACATGCCGCGGCAGTTCCGCGGCCGCATCAGCGGCATCACCTCGATGATCGTGCTGCCGGCCGCCCTGCTCGGTTCCCTGCTGATCCAGCTCTGGCTCGACAGCCGCAGCGGCATCGACCGCTTCTTCCCGGTGATCCTGACCGGCATCGTGCTCGGCTTCGCCGGCGCCGCCCTGCTGCTGGGGCTCGGTGGCGGCCGGCCGCGTCCGGACGCCCCGCGTGGACTCGCCGCCATACGGGGCATGATCACGCCGGCCCGCGACGGCAATTTCTGGCTGTACCTCTACTCATCGGGGACGCAGTACTTCGTCTACACGATCGTGAACCTGTTCCTTGTGCTGTTCTTCCGCGAACGGCTGGGCATGAGTTCGGGGCAACTGGTGCTCCTCGCCGCATTCGTGCCGCTCGGTGGCGCCATCGGCGGGATGATCGCGGGCTGGTTCGTCGATCGCTACGGGACGCGCGCCATTCGCATCACCCTCCAGGGACTGCAGGTGGTGCTGTTGGTCTCCCTCCTGCTCGTCAATGACGGTGTCCCCGGTCTGCACTTTGTCGCCACGGCGATCTTCTTCCTGTTCGGGCTCCTGTTCCAGTCGAGCATCTCGGTGGGCGGCATCTACATGCTCAACTACGTGCCGCCGGCCCAGAAGGAGAACTACATGACGCTGGCCTATGCCACCGATGGCATCATCGGTGGCGGCGTCACCTTCCTCGCCGGCCTGCTGCTGCACGTGCTGGAGGTGCGGCCGGTGGTCCTGTTCGGCGCGACGATGGGCAGTTACGAGACGATGTTCGTGCTCGCCGCCCTGGTCGTCGTCACCTCCGCCATTGCCTTCGGCATGCTGAAGGAAGAAGGCGCCACGGGGGTGCGCGATTTCTTCGGGCAGTTCCGTCGCGGCAGCCCGATCCGGGCACTGCTCAGCATCCATCGCTACGGCGCGCTGACTTCGGAAGAGCGCCGCCGCGAGATCACCTACGGCTTCGGCGGCACCCGCAGCGCGCTGGTCAAGGAAGAGCTGATCGCCGCGCTGAGCGACCCCAGCTTCGACGTCCGGCACGAAGCGATCCTCTCGCTCGGTCACCTGCCCCCCAGTCCGGCCGTCGTTCGCGCCCTCGAGTCGATGCTGGCCTACGAGGGGCTGGTCGAACTGCAATACGCCGCGCTGGGATCGCTCGGCCGCCTCAAGGCGCGCGAAAGCGGTCACCGCGTCGCGCAGTTCCTCGACAGTCCCAATCCCCTGCTCCGCGCCCGCGCCATGCGCACGTTGGGCGATATTCGCGACGACACCTGGCTGCCGCAGATCCGGAGCCTGTTGCGGGACGATTCGGAGGTCGACTGCCGCCTGGCCGCAGTCTCCGCGCTCGGCAAGTTCCGCGACAGCCAGAGCATCGACGGGCTTCTCGACATCTACCGGCAACTCGTCGGCGGCGACGCCGGCATGGTGGGCGAACCGCGCAGCAAGGTGGTGCTGCTGGCGCTCTCGAAGATCCTCGACCTCGAGGAGAGCTTCTCGCGAGAATGGCGGCGCGAGGAGAAGGTCGTCGGCTACCGTCTACCGAACCTGCTCGAGCGGCTGCGCAATACCCTGCGTCGGCGCTCGACCGAAGAGTCCGAGCAGTATGCGCGCCTCCTGACCAAGGCGGCCGTCGCACTCAGCGCGGGCAGCACCGGCGAGGCCTTCGCGGCCCTGCAGAGCCTCAGGCCCTACGTGGCCCGGAGCGACACCGCGGAGGCGGCGGTCGTGCTGCGGATCATGGACGGCACGCGCGACATTTCCCAGCCGCACCGGGCCCTGCTGATCCTGCTGTCGCTGGCGCTGCGTCCCGTGCTGAGCGCGCAGCCGGACTAGGGACGCAGCCGCGCCCACCGAACATCGAGTGCACCGGTCTCGCCGGCATAGTAGACGACCAGCACGTCGCCATCCGGCAGGGCCGTCGCGGACGGCAGGCCGAAATTCCACATCCCCATGCTGGCCAGCATCTCCCCGGTGTCGGAGCTGGCCGCTTCCGGTTGCGGATGCGCATAGACGACCACCTCGTCCGCGAACGGGGCGGCGATATCCGCTGCGCGGCGCGCGCGGATCGACCGGCTGCCGAAGCGGTCGACCCAGGCAAGCACGACCGAACCGTCCGCCAGCATCGCCGGCCGGGCCGCCTGGTCGGCAACGCCGATATCCTCGGGGCCGGTCCAGGTGAGGCCGCCATCGGCGCTGACCCGGCGGTGGATGTTGAGGTATGTCGCGGTCTGGCTGTCATAGGTCCAGGCAAACGAGACCACGCGACCGTCCGGTCCGACGCCGCAGCGCAGATCCCAGTTGAAGATCCGGCCCTCGGGGTCCTGGGCAACCGTCGTCGGCGCCGACCAGCTCGCACCACCATCGCTTGAGTGCAGGAAGACCGCGCGCTGCAGCCATTTCGAGCCGTCGAGGTAAGGCTTGTTGGTTTCGATGCTCATCGCCAGGCGCCCATCGGCGAGTTTCATCACCGGACTGGTCAGGCTGGGGGGGCCGATCTCGTCGGGCATCCGCACCTGGCGCCACGCCGACCAGGTTGCGCCATTGTCCTGCGAGTTCGAGAGCAGGATCGCCATCGGCAGGCAGCCTTCGGTCTCCGCGTTGAACAGCGGCTGCCCGGGATGGCTGGTCCGATCCACCCACATCGCTGCGGCGAGCAGCTGCTTGGGGGCGAGTTCGGTGACGTAGCAGAGCTTCAGCGATCCGCCGCGTCCGCCGAGCGGTGGCGCCGCGAACGGGGCCTCCGGACCCGACCAGGTCACGCCGCCATCGGCGGACCGGTAGACCTCGATGCCTTCCCTGGCGGAGTCCTTCTCGTCTCCGGCCCGCAGCGTCGCCAGCAGCGTGCCGTCGCTCAGCGCCGCGACCGAGGGAAAGGTCAGGCAGGCCCGGTCGGTCCCCGGGACCGAGCGGCTGAGGAACCCGGACGAAACGAGGCGCATCGACAGCACTCCCTCACAGCAGAGAAACGGGCAGACCCGAACGCGACGACTGCCAGGCCGCTTCGACCAGCGCCACCGCCGCCCGCCCCTCGGCGCCCGATACCGTCGGGGGCCGCCCATCCAGGACGTTGTCGACAAAGGCCTGGGTCTGGGTGAAGAACGCCTCCAGCCGAACCGGGTCCAGCGGGCGGTTCACGTAGTCGATGGGCGGCTGTTCCCAGACGGTGGACCACTTGCCGTCACGGGCCAGTTGCACCTTGCCATAGGCATCGACATCGATCATGCCGCGCTCGCCCACGACGACGTAGCGGTGTTCCGAGTTGGGCAGGCTCGGCTCCGGAATCTGGTAGCTCATCCAGTGCTGGGCTATCGTTCCGCTCGGAAAGCTGAGCTGCGCCATGGCGTTGAGACCGACATAGGGCGAACCGCCAAACGTCCGCACGGTCGCACACAGCGTGTCCGGATCCTGCCCGGTGAGAAACCGCATCAGGTCGAAGAAGTGCACCCCGGTATCGAGGAAGGCGCCCCCATGCGCCTCCTCGCCGGCCCAGGGGCTGGCATCGACGACGTAGCCGGTGAACAGCGAGCGGCCCTGCAGCATCCGCACGGCGCCGATCCCGCCATCGGCGATGAGTTGGCGCGTCCGCCACATGGCGCCGCGGAATCGCTGCGTCTGGATGACCTCGAGATGCACGCCCGCCGCCTCGCAGGCCGCGATCATCCGCGTGCAGTCGGCAACGCTGGTCGCCATCGGCTTTTCGACGAGGATGTGCTTGCCGGCCGCCGCGGCCGCCAGGACCTGCCCGCAGTGATCGGCGTGGGGCGTGGCAATCAGCACGGCCTCGACATCCGGGCGGCGGAGCAGCGCCTCGTAGCCCGCCTCGCAGTCCACCCCATAGTCCCTGGCGAGCCCCGGCGCACGCCGGCCTCCGGCGATCGCCACCAGCCTGGCCCGTCCGACATGCCTGGTGATGCATTCGGCGTGGGTGCGGCCCATGTATCCGGAACCGACGATCGCCATGCGCAGTTCCGCCATTCACTCCCCCTTGCCTGATCGGCGCCTTCTGCTCGGCAGGCCTAGCCCTGCTTTACCGGATGTCCGGGCCAGCCCATCAGCAGCCGCACATCCTTTTCGGCCTCGCGGGCCTTTGCCTCGTCCTTGAAGACCTGCATGCGGCACTGCGGTTTGGTGCGATCGATGACGTCGTAGACGAGGTGATAGCCGGTCTTGTCCATGATCGGACCGATCCAGCCGGCGCAGTGATCGCAGTAACGCCCCCAGGTCTGGGCGTCGTTGTCCTGCACCTTGGTCAGGCTGGGGCAGAGGTGCATCCTGATCTCGAACTTGTCCTCGTCGTAACCGAGGTCGAGGTCGCAGTTCTCCTCGTCGCGGATGACCGACCAGTAGTCCAGCATGCCCTCGAAGCCCTTCTCGCGGATGAGGTCGAGGATGTGCTTTTCCTGGTTCTTGCTGATCTCGAGGAAATAGCTTTCGAGCGCCGCCTCGCCCTGGCCTTCGAGGAACTTGAACACTTCGTTGTAAAAGCGGGTGAAATGGTCCGAGGGGATCATGCGCGCCTCCTGATCACCTGCCGGCAGGCGCCTGGGCCGGTGACGACGGTTTCCACCGCGAACGGCGTCCCGTCGGACATCGCGGCGTTGGTGACGATGGTCTGGTCGCAGAAGTGCGGCGACACACCGCCGGCAATCGCGAGAACGTGGTGCCATGCGGGGCACCGGCGCACGGTCAGCACGACCTCGTCTTCGGTTACCGCGATGTCGTAGTCTGCGGATTCGCGATCGAAGAAGTGTCGCCAGTGCCGGACCAGTTCATCCCGATCGCCCGCCATCAGGTGACCGCGAATGTCCTTGTAGACATCCTCGCCAACCCGCCGGAAAATCTCGTGCAGCGCCCCGATCCCGAACCGATCGACGATGAAATCGATGGTCGTGTTCGCCGCCCCATGGAAGTCCATGTGGACGTTGCCGCCCTCGTTGTAGCGCAATGGCCTGTCGGCGGTCTGGGTCATGCTGCCTTCCTGTAGAGCGCCTCGCCTCCGATGCAGGTCTGCTCGACCTCGAGCGACAGCGGGTCGAGCACGGCGAAATCGGCCAGCTTTCCGACCTCGAGGCTGCCGATCTCCTTGTCCATGCCCAGCACCCTGGCCGGAACGAGGCTCGTCGCATAAGCCGCCTGCGTAAGGTCCGCTCCCACCAGGCGGACATAGTTGCGCATCGCCTCGTCGGGCACCAGCGACGAGCCACACAGACCGCCATTGCGGTCGAGCACCGCTTTGCCCGGCGCACTGCGCACCCAGTACCCGGGATAGAACTCGAACTCCGTCTCGGCGGCCCCGGCGTACTTGTTGGCGTCGGTTTCCAGAAAGACGCGGTCCACCGGCAACTGCGCCAGGATCTGCATCAGCTTGGGATGCACATGGATGCCGTCGCAGATGAGGCCGAGCGCCAGGTGCCGCTCCGCCATCAGGGCGTCAGGGAGCGAGAAGGGGTGCAGGCCCATGTTGCCGGGGGGCAGCGTGGGCATGACGTTGTACATGTGGGTGACCGCGTCGATCCCCCACGAGACATAGCGCGACACGTCTTCCGGCCCGGCCTGGCTGTGGCCCAGGTGGATGCTCACCCGCTCCTGCTTCAGCCGCCTGATGAAGCCCTCGGCACCCGGGAGCTCCGGCGCGACGGTCACCGCCTTGAGCCGCCCGTCGGCGGCGGCGAGCATGCGCTCCGCCAGCTCGACGCTCGGCTTCTGGATATTCGCCAGGTTGTGTGCCCCCGGCAGCGCAAAGCACGGTCCCTCGCTGTGGATACCCAATGCCCGCGCACCCCGGGCCTTGGCGACTTCCGTCGAAAGGCCGCCGAGCACGCCCTCCATCCGGGCGGGCGGCAGGCAGGATATCGACGGCAGAAAGCCGGTGACGCCGCGCTTCAGCAGCAGCAGCGAATTGTCGGCAACCCCGTCGGGAACCACGTCGTTGTACAGGTGCACGTCGAAGCCGTGCTGCAGGACGTCGATGATGCCCGGGTAGAGCACCTTGCCGTCCGCTGACTCGACCCTGAAGTCCTCACCGCTCGGTTCGTCACGCCCGATCAGTCCGACGATCCTGCCGGCTGCAACGAGCAGGTCTCGTTCGACCGCTCCCTGCGGGGTGACCAGCGTGGCATTCCGCCATCTTTGCTTCACTTGCTACGTCCATGCCATTATAGTATATTGTCATGATAACCGGCTAACATGAGAACTCAAGGGGAAAAGCGGGGGTGAGCGGGCCGGGATCACCAGCGTCGGGCCTTGCTCGCCTTCGCGCGAATCGCTATGTGGCGCTCGCGTCAAGTCGTGCTTCAGGCGTGCTGACGGTCGGCGCGGAGCAGTTTCTGTTCGCGATTGCCGCCGCACAGACCTCCGGCAGGTCAACTCTTGACGCGGGCCTGTGGAAATCGGGCCGGGCCGGCATCTCCTGCCCCCAACCGCGCGTCGCTTCCTGGTGCGAAGCAGTATGTGTGTTGGAGGCGGAGTAGTCGCCGAACTGCTGGCATGGGAACATCCACCTTGAACATAGATCTGTCGCCGCGGCACCTGCAATTGCGGGAAATCCTCTTCCGCCGCTGGAAGACGAACGGGGTCAAGATCGGGGACAAGATCGAGTCCCAGAACGAGATCGTGCAGTTCTGCGACTTCTCCCTCATCACGGTCATCAAGACACTCAAGGACCTCGAGGCCGAGGGGGTGATCCGCCGCCAGGTGGGAAAGGGCTCGTTTCTGGTCCGCGCGCCGTGGAGCGAGGCCCACCACCGGGTCGGCTTCTTCTACAACCGCGACATCGTCGGCGGCGGCATCTTCAACAACGAGTTCTACACCAAGCTGGTGGTGGCCTTCGAAAAGCAGGTCGTCTCGGACGGCCACGAGTTCATCCTGGGCAGCTTCACCCACAAGAGCATGCCGATCCACCTGTGGGACGCGCTCGATGTCGTGGTGCTGACCGGCATCACCAAGGAGACTCGCCTCGACAAGCTCGCCGACACGTCGAGCCAGGTGGCGATCATGGACCTCGTCATCGAAGGCCTGCCCTACCACGCCTACCGCCTCGACTTCGAACCTGCCTTCAAGCAGATGTTCGCCCAGCACGATGGCGAGACGCACAAGTACCTCTACCTCAATTCCTCGATTGCCTCGAGCGAACAGGCGGTGCGCCTCGAGGCCTTCCAGCGCGCCTGTGCCGCCTGCAAGACACCGCAGGCGCTGAAGGTGATCACCGTCGACCAGGAAACCGGCGAGGGCGCCGCCGAACTCGAGGCCGTGCTCGACAGCTTCCGGCCGGACTTCGTCTGCGGCTATATCCACCACAGCTGGATTCCGGCCATATCCGCCCGCGCCATCGCCTATCCCTACCTGCTGGACAGCAACCGCCCGAGCTTCGAGGTCAACTCGTCGGAGTGGATGAAGCAGGTGCTTGCAGACATCTATTCCAACCTGGAAGACCGGCGCCCCGGCGCCATGGTCTTCAGTTTCCCCGCCACCTTCCACCCGTGACGACCGATCGGATGCCCCACCTCAGGATCATCGACGCGGGCGCCCGCTCGCACCTGCCCTTCTCGCCCGGCATCATCGCCGGCGACTTCATGTATGTCTCCGGCCAGGCCTCGGTGGACGCAGAGACCGGCGCCATCATTCCCGACAGCTTCGAGGGCGAGATGCGCCGCTCGATCGCCAACCTCAAGGCCATCCTCGAGGCCGGGGGGCTGAGCCTCGACCACGTCATCAACGTCAAGTCGTACCTTGCCGACGAGGCCGACGGGGCGCTCTACAACCGCATCTACCCGGAGTATTTCGGTCAGCCGGCGCCGACCCGCAGCACCATCGTTGGCGTGCTCGGCACCAGGCTGAAATTCGAACTCGATTGCGTCGCCTACCGCCACGCGACGCGGCAGCAGGCGACCTGACCTCTCAGCCCAGCGCCCTGTCGAAGGCCGCCATCGACTCGTCGGCATAGTTGGCCAGCGCGATCACATCGGCGCCGACCGAGAGCAGGTTGTAGCCCATGTCGACATACTCGGCGATCATGTCGCGGCCGACGACGGTGGCGGCGATCTTGCCGTGCCTGCGGGCCACCTCGGCGATGCGCTTGCGCACGGCCTTGACGTCCGGGTGCTGGATCTGGCCCGGAATGCCGGTGGCGACCGAGTAGTCGCCCGGCCCGAAGAACAGGCAGTCGACCCCATCCATCTCGGCGATGGCGTCGAGATGCTCGAGCGCCTCGGGATCCTCGATCTGGTAGCAGGCGAAGCGCTCGCGATTGGCGCTCTCGAGGTAGTCGAGAAAGCCGACTCGGGTGAACTGCGCATCGTTGTTGCCGCCATCCACCGCCCGCTTGCCGATCGGCGCGAACTTGGTGATGTCGCGGACCTTCCGCGCATCCTCGGCGTTCATCACGTGCGGCACGATCAGCCCGGCGGCGTCCATCTCGTAGCCGCGGATATAGTCGCTGTAGCTGCCGCGCGACACACGCAGCAGCGTATCGACGTCGTAGAGCTTGGCGGCGCGGATCTGGTTCTCGATCTGCTCCCAGGTGGCCGAGGTGTGCTCCATGCAGACCCAGATCGCATCGGGCTGGGCCGCCGCGAAGATCTCGGCCACCTTGGCGTCGGCGGTATTGAGCTTGAGCACGCGCGCCACGCCGCCCTCGCGGATGGTGCGGAGCACGCGGCTGGGCCGCATCCGGAAGCGGGAGGCGGGTGTCGCGGCATAGGGCTGCGGCTGGGACAAGGCGGTCTCTCCTCGAAAGCGGTTGGTCGTCTACTTGGCGGTGTAGCCGCCATCGATCGGGATATTGGTGCCGGTGACATAGACCGAGGCATCGGAGGCGAGGAACACGATCGCCCCCTTGAGGTCGGTATCGTTGGCCATGCGGCCCAGCTGCGTGCGCTCGGAATAGGCTTTGACGAACGGCGCCGGCTGGTTGTTGAAGAAGCCGCCCGGCGACAGGCAGTTCACCCGCACGTTGTCGACCCCCAGGATGCTCGCCGCCCAGCGGGTGAAGTTGAGCATGCCGCCCTTCTCGTAGTGGTAGATGGGCGACGGGTTGGGCGTCATGTTGGTGCCGGCATAGTTGGCCATCTCGACCCCCACCATGCCCATCATCGAGCCAATATTGATCACCGAGCCGGATTTCTGCGCCCGCATCGTGGTGCCGAACAGGTGCGTGATCTTGAACAGCGCCGAGGCGTTGACCCTGAGGCTCTTGTCGAAGGCATCGAGATCGTTGCCCCAGCCATCGAGCGCCGAACGGGTGACGGCATTGTTGACCAGCACGTCGCAGCGGCCGGCCCGGGCGATCACCTCGCGGTGCAGGTCCTCGATCGAGGCATCGAGCGACAGGTCGAGCGGCAGCGCCGTGACATCGAAGCCGCGCGCCCGCTCCTCGGCTGCCACCGCCTCGAGCTTGGCGACATCGCGGGCCGCGATGAAGGTCCTGGCCCCCGCCTCGGCCAGCGCCGCGACGATCTGCCGGCCGTAGAGACCCGCGCCGCCGGTCACCACCGCCACCTTGCCGGCGAGCGAGAAGCTTTCGAGAACGCCCATCACAACTGCTCCAGTTCGCTGAGGTAGACCCTGCGCCCGCCCTGCTCCCGGCTCTCGATGCCGGCAATGACGAGCTGCATCAGTTCGCGCGTCTCGGCCCAAGGCACCGGCGGCACCCCGGTCCGCAGGTAGTCGACGAAACCGACGAGTTGCGTCTTGAAGGCATGGTAGGTGTCGTTGAACTTGAGCTGCAGGCCGGACGAGGTCCCCGCCAGCGTCAGCATGCCGAAGGCGCCGTACATGTCCCTGGTCACCTGGATGACCACGTCGATGCCGTCGCGGTGCCTCAGATGCAGCACGTTGCTTTCCGCATCCCCGACATTCTGCACCGAGACATAGCCCGGCCCGGTGATCGGATAGACCGATTCCAGCGCGTGGATGCCGTAGGCCTCCCACGACTTGGCCATGGTGACCCCGACATGCCGGAGTTTGCCCAGCGCGTGAGTGGCGCGGTGATAGGGCACATATTCCTTGGCAAAGCGCATCGCCGACGAACTGATCAGCGGCTTGCCCTGCTTCACCCAGCGATCGAAGGTCGCGAGGTCGGCCCGGTTGTCGCAGAGCGGCTTGTCGATGAACACCGGGATGCCGGCTTCGATGAACGGCCGGGCCCGCTCGACGTGCTCGAAGCCCTTGTCGGTCGCGACCAGCACCGCGTCGACCTCGCCGATGACGTCTTCGGCGCGCGTCACGACATTGGGGATCAGGGCGACTTTCGCCACCGATACCGCATCGGCCGGATCGTCCGTCCACACATGAGTGACCCTGGCGCCGGCGATGCCGAGGGTGCCCGGTGGCTGCTTGACGATATAGTCGCGGATGCCCGGATAGGGGCAGGTGTTCAGCGCCTCGAGGTCGTAGCCGCCGTTGAAGATGATGCTCCACGAATAGGGGTGCCCGTTGCCTTCCACCATGCCGAGCATGGCGAGGCGCAGGTCCGGCTTGGTCAGTGGAAACGCGGTGGTCATCTCAGGAGTCCTTACCAGGCGGTCCAGCCGCCATCGACGGTCAATACATGGCCCGTCACGTAGCTCGAGGCCGGCGACAGCAGGAACGCCGTCGGCCCGGCGGTCTCGTGCTGCGCCCCGATCCGCCCCAGCATGGTCGCTCGCTCGAGGTTGCCGATGAACGCGGGATTGGCCGCGACGGTCGCCGGATGCGGGAACGGCCCGGGGACGATGGCGTTCACCCGGATGCCGCTGCGCCCGTAATGCGCTGCGAGATACTTCACCATCTGCACGATGCCGGCCTTGCCCGCCCCGTACTCGATCGGGTTCGGCGGCATCGGCGGCGGGTAGTTGGCCATCACCGGCGCGACGACGCCGTACATGGAGGAGTAGAGCACGATGCTGCCGCCCTGCCCCATCTGCCGTGCCGCTTCGCGGGCGAGGAGGAACGTGCCGGTGAGGTTGATGCGGTTGGCGCGGTCGAAATCCTCGGCCGTCAGGTCGTCCAGTGCCTTGCCGGACGCACCGGAGGTCGACATGACCACCCCGCCGAGGTTGCCGCGCGCTGCCGCCTGCCGCACCACCGAAAGGATCGAGGCCTCGTCGGCGATGTCGATGGACAGGCCCGACACCGTGCCGGTGCCACCGACCGCCTCGATTGCGGCAATCGCCGCCGCGGTCTTTTCGGCGCTGATGTCGGCGATGACGACATCGCCGCCCAGCCGCGCGATCAGCTCGCCGGTCGGGGTGCCGAGATAGCCGGCGCCGCCGACCACGAGAAACGCCCTGCCACTGAGGTCGAATGCCGGAATGCTGGTCACAGGCTCACGATCCGCTTTTCCAGCCAGGACTGCTTTGCCGCCAGCGCCACCCTGAGGTTGTCGCGCGCCTCGTCGAGCGTCGCCAGCCAGCACGGCTTGCCCTCGATGGCGTCCAGCATCGCATTGGCCTGCAGCCTGAAGCGCGCCTGGTGCGCCTCGGTCGGAACCAGCCCGTCCATGTAGTCGCGCTGCTCCTGCCACTGCCCGCTGTCGTCATCGGCGAATTTCAGCGTCGAATGATCGACCATCAGGTTGCCCCTGGTGCCGATGAACTCGAACTGCGCCACGTTGCGCTTCTGGAACTGGTTCATCTGCACGTTGGCCATGGCGCCACTCTCGAAGCGGATCGAGACCAGGCAGGTGTCCTCGGTATCGGTGCCTTCCAGCACCAGCCGGTCGAACATGCAGGTGACGTGCGTCGGCTTGCCCATCAGCCAGATCAGCATGTCGAACAGGTGGCTGGCGCCGTCGAGGATGGCGCCGCCCCCCATCTCGGGCCGCGCGTAGTAGGTACGCTGGAAGTCGGGGCGGTATTTCGGGAACTCCTGCGAGGAGTTGAGGTAGGCGAGACGCAGCGTGCCGATCTTGCCCGCGACAATCTGCTGCCTGAGCCCGATCACCTCTTCGGCGACCCGGCGCACATAGCCGACCCGCGCCACGATCCCCCGGCTCGCAACCAGTTCCAGAGCCGCATCGACGCCCTCCATGGTCACCGCCAGCGGTTTTTCGACCATGAAGGCGAGCCCGGCCTCGGCGCAGGCCCGCATCAGGGCGACATGGTGGTTCGCCGGAGCGCAGATCACCGCCAGGTCGAAGCCCGCGAGGTCGGCATCGGCAATGGCATCATAGGCTTCGGTGAGCCCGAACATCGCCATCGCCTCGGCCTTCCGGCCGGCATCCGGCTCGACGATCGCCAGCGCCGCCCGCCCGGTCTGGCCATAGCCCTTCAAGTGACGGCGACCGATGCCGCCGCTGCCGACAATGAGGACTCTCTTCACCCGCCTGGCCCCTGCAATCCACGACAACCGGGCCGCAAGAAGCGACTACGGCACGACGCTCAAACTAGTATGTTGTCATGTTAATGGTATATTTGAAGCTGTCAATCGCGCGGCGACGGGCCGGAACCGATACGACCGGGCTGCCGCGGCGGCCGCTGTCCGCCCGCGACGAGACGGGCTCGACAAATGCCGGCCAAGGTGACAGGCGATGCCTGGGAGGCAGCGGCGCGGGACGCGTGCCGCGGAGGGGCGAAGATGAAGCTCGGTGCGGTTCTGGTCTCCAGCGACGCGAACCCGCTCTACATCGACTTCTTTCCGCTCGTGCACGAGGTCTGGGCGCGGCTGGTGGGGCTCCGTTGCGTTCTTGCGCTCGTCGCGGACGACGTTCCCCCTGCGCTGGCCGGGCTGCGCGAGGACATCATCCGCTTTCCCCCGATCGCCGGCGTAAGCGACGGGCTGCAGGCTCAATGCATCCGCCTGCTCGCCCCGCAGCTGATCGGCGGACCGGGCGCGGTGCTGGTCTCGGACATCGACATGCTGCCGATGAACCGGCACTACTACCTCGACAGCGTTGCCCAGGTGCCCGACACGTCGTTCGTCGTCTACCGATCCAACGCACTCGCGCTTCACCCCGATCAGATCGCCATGTGCTACAACGCGGCGGCGCCTGCGACCTGGGCCAGGCTCACCGGGCATCGCGTCGGGACCACCGCCGAGGCCCAGGATGCGGTGAAGCAGTGGGTGGCCGGAGTGGGCTATGACGGCACCCCCGAACACCCGGGCTGGGCCACCGATCAGGTGCTTCTGCGCCGGTTTGTCGACAGTGCCGGCGACCTGGAGGTGGTGAAGCTCACGGACAGGCAGACCGGCTTCAGGCGACTGGACCGCAGCGACATGCAAGGCAGGCCGAATGCCCTGCAAATGACACTGGCCCGGCGCCACGAATACAGCGACTACCACATGCTGCGGCCCATGGCGGTGCATGGCGGCACCAACCACGAGATCGCCGAGACGGTCCTGCAGGGCCATCCCCGGCCCACTGACCCGCTCCGCTCGTTGCTTGTCGGTTCCTGGGCCCGAAAAACCTATGCCGGTCTGCACCGCCGCCTGCCCGGCCTGTTTCCGTAGCGGCGGCGGTGCCTTCCCGCCACGACGTTGCGGGAACCGTGGGTGCAAGCTGGCATCCGACTCGACTCTCGCAGCCGGCTTGACTCCTGTAGATGGTATGTTGTCATGCCAATCGAATATTCCGGCAGCCAACCAGAAGGACAGCCAGGGTGACGCGAAATCCAGGGGTACTCATCACCGGAGCCAGCGGCCTGATCGGCGGGCTGCTGCTGCGCGACCTTTCTGACCGATACGCCTTCAGCGGTCTCAGCCGCCGGCCGGTGGACGGGATCCCGCACACCCTCGCCGACATCACCGACCTCGATGCGGTGCGCCGGGCGATGCGCGGCATCGACATGGTGGTGCATCTCGCCGCCGAAACGGAGGACTACAACGACTGGGAGAAGGTGCAGCGGGTCACCATGGGCGGGACGCTCAACATGTACCGCGCCGCGCAGGAGGCCGGCGTCAAGCGCGTCGTCTTCGCCAGCGCCGGCAGCACCATGATCGGCTACGAGTGGTACGAGGGCTCGCCCTATGGCCGGCTCGCTGCCGGCCAACTCGATCGCCTGCCGGACGGCGAGCGCATGCTGCTCCATACCGATCCGCCGCGCCCCGATACGTTCTACAGCGTGGGCAAGCTGTTCGGCGAGCACACCGGCCGGCTGTTTTCCGATCGCTACGGCATGTCGGTGCTGGTGATCCGCGTCGGTGCGGTGCTGCCCGACGACAAGCCGACGCTGGTGCGCGAACTGCCGGGCTACCTGTCGCATCGCGACCTGGTCAGCATGATCGACAAGTGCCTGTCGGCTCCACCCGAGCTGAAGTTCGACATCTTCCACGCCGTCTCGGACAACTCCCGGCGCTGGCGCGACACCGACCACGCCCGGCGGGTGCTCGGCTGGACCCCGGTGGATTCCTCCGACGTCTTCGATCCCAAGACCCTCGCCTGACTTCGGTGCCTAGAGGGCGATGCGAAAGCCCTTGATGATGTACTGGTGGTTCTCGAAGCTCCAGCAATAGGCGAGGAGATCGCCGCTTTGCAGCCGCATTAGCGAGGGCTGACCGAACTTGAGGTCGCCGAACTGCTGCCTCATGTCGACCGTGGTGCTGGCCATTGCCGGATCGGCGAAGAGCTCCAGCTCGTCCTCGATCCGGAACCCGTCGCCGGTGACGTCGACCCGCCTGACGACAAGTCCGGCCGGGTCCTCGCGGTGCGTGTGGATGGTCAGCAGCGTCTCGCCCTTGAGGTGGACAAGGCTCGACGACTGTCCCCTGACGCCGGTGTCCACCGCCGGGCCGAAGCTCCGCCCTTCGTCGCGCGAAAAGGCGATGTGGTTGTTGAGGTTGACCTCGCGCGTGTGGTCGTAGGCCCACCACAGCGCCGCCACCCTGCCCTCTCCCCAGGCGACGAGCCGGCTCTCGAAGGCATGGATGTCGCTGCCCGGGGCGCGATAGAACTCGCTGAGCTTGAACCAGGACGCGCCGCCGTCGTCGCTCGCGATCACCCAGCCGGCATGGCCGGTCCGCCGCAGGTGGAATGGCGAGCCGGGCACGATGATGCGGCCAGACGGAAGCTGCGTCGCCGGCCCCGAAAGCTCGAGCGGTGCACCTCCGATATCGATGGGCCGGGTCACGGACCAGCTCTCACCCATGTCCGACGACACGCTGGACTTGGGCACCAGGCGCGGCAATTCCTGCGTCACCGGATCGACGATCGGCTGCAGCGGATC
Source organism: Devosia sp. (assembly GCA_041916695.1). Lineage (GTDB taxonomy): Bacteria > Pseudomonadota > Alphaproteobacteria > Rhizobiales > Devosiaceae > Devosia_A. The sequence goes on from JAYRZA010000018.1 coordinate 67,436, forward strand.
GGGACGCTCGAACACATAGCCGGTGGCCAGCAGCCGGCCATCGCGCAGCAGCAGCGGCTTGAAGCTCTCCTGTTCGGGCGGCGTGGATTCATGCGGATTGAGGCGACGCGGCGGCAACCAGGTGCGCCCCTCGTCCCGGCTGCGGCTGACGAACGAGCGCATGTCGGCGGCATCGAAGGCCTGGCCGATCGAGAACAGCGCCAGCAGCCCCCCGTCCGGCAGCTGGATGATGCCGGGAAACAGCGCCTGCCGGCTCACCAGCAGGGGGTCGGGATTTTCGTAGATGGCGAACGCCTCGAGCCGCTTCATCGGCCCCTCCCCTGCAGCACAGCGTCAACTTGACACGCCTTCAAGCATGTTATTATGCTAACCGAATATTCAAGCTGTCAATGCACGGGGGAGCATGCGGATGGTTGATCGGCCCAAGGTTCTTGTCACCGGTGCAAGCGGCCTCATCGGCGGCCTCGTCATCCGCGATCTGTCCGGCAGCTATGCCTTCAGCGGACTGAGCCGCCGCCCGGTTCCGGGCATCCCGCACACTGCCGCGGACATCACCGACCCGGTCGCCATCCGCAAGGCCATGGCCGGCATGGACATGGTGCTGCACCTGGCGGCCGAGACGCAGGACTACGACGACTGGGACAAGGTGATGGACATCACCATCGGCGGCACGCTCAACATGTATCGCGCCGCCCAGGAGGCAGGCGTCAAGCGTGTCGTCTTCATGTCCACCGGCAGCACCATGTGCGGCTACGAGTGGTACGAGGGCTCGCCCTACGGCAAGCTGGCCGCCAACGAGCTGCAGTCTTTGCCGCCGGGCGAGAAGATGCTCACCCACCTCGATCCGCCGCGCCCTGACAGCTTCTACGGCGTCGGCAAGCTGTTCGGCGAGAACTGCGGCAGGCTGTTCTCCGACAAGTACGGGATGTCGGTGATCGTCATCCGACTGGGCGCCGTGCTGCCCAGCGATCGACCCGAGATGGTCCGGCACTTCCCCGGCTACCTTGCCCAGGCCGACGCGGTGCAGATGGTCGACAAGTGCCTGTCGGCGCCGGAAGCGATCCGCTTCGACATTTTCGACGCCATCTCGAACAACTCCCGCCGGTGGCGCGACACCGACCATGCCAAAGAGGTGATCGGCTGGCGTCCGACGGGCTCATCGGACAACTTCGATCCGGGCGACCTGTCGGTCTAGGCAGCCCCACTCGCGGCTGGCCGTCCTGTCGACGCACAACTACCTAATTCACTTGCTGGTTTTCGCCTGCGAGACGCCGCCGCACCGCGCCGCGCTCCGTTTTTCGGTTTCGCTTCGTGTCGCAGTTCGCTGTCTCTAGGGTCGCCGGAAGAAGCTTGCTTGACACCTCAATCTGGTATGTTGTTATGTTAATGACATATGCAGGGGGATGCATCATCGGTGACGGGACAGGACGAAACTGCCGGCCTGCTGCGCGAGCGACGCGCCTGGCCCGACTCTGTCGCCGTTTCCCCTCTAGGCCGGACCTCGGCGCCGCCCGTGGCGGGATGGACCGGCCAGGCATCGGACTTCACCAGGTGGGTAGGCGGTCGGGTACCAGAGGCCAGACGTCGCACGCCTGGCGAACGCAAGGACTGAGGGCGGGACTGGGGGACATGTCCGGCCCGGGGTCGAGAAGGCGCAGGAAGCAACACCAGAAGGAGACGTGAATGAACAGGTTCTTTGCCACCGCTGCAGTGGCGTTACTCCTGCAGACAAGCGCGCTGGGGGTAGCTCATGCCCAGGCTCTCAACGGCAATCCGCTGTCCGACGTCCGCGTGCGCCAGGCCCTGGCCTACGCCATCGACAAGCAGCTGATCGTCGATTCCGTTTTCGGTGGCTATGCCATCGCCGCCGACGGCCTGCTGCCGAACGGCCCGTTCAAGAGCCCCAACCTCAACGCCTATCCCTACGATCCGGAGAAGGCCAAGGCCCTTCTCGCCGAGGCCGGCTGGGATTCGAGCCGCCAGCTCGAGATGGTGTTCTACTACGACGACCAGATCACGGCGGACCTGATGGCCGTGTTGCAGGCCCAGCTTGCCGAGGTGGGCGTCAACATGACCTATCACCTGATCGTCGGCGACGTCGCCAAGACGCTGAACTCGATCCCCGATGACCCGAAGGGCAAGTCGGTGGTGACCTGGGATCTCGGCTACGGCGCCCGTGCGGCGATGGCCATGCAGGAATATTTCAACGACTACGCCACCGGCAAGGCCAGCGCCGACGGCTTCCCCGGCTCACCCGAACTCGACGAACTGATCGCGGCGTCCAATTCTTCCACCGATCCGGAGGCGAACAAGGCGACGTTGATGAAGATCGACGAGTACCTGAACGCCAACGCGCTGACCATTCCGCTCTATTATCAGCAGCTCTACTCGGTCGAGAGCAAGCGCCTCAACCGCAATGGCGAGCCGCACGGCAACGACCAGTTCAACTATGACTGGAACATCCAGAACTGGACCGTCGAGCCGGACGCGAACGGCAAGGCGGTGATGTACACCAACGCCGCGCCGATCGACTACTTCGAGCAGCCCTGGGTCAACCTGGGCCTGTGGGCCGGCAACAAGCTGATCTGGGCGCACATGCTCTCGGCCAAGCCGTTCCTCGATGGCGTGGCCGGAGGCGATCTCGCCGAGTCCTACACCATGAGCGAGGACGGCAAGACGCTGACCTTCACCATGCGTGACGGCATCAAGTGGCACGACGGCAGCCCGATCACCGTCGACGACGTCACCTTCAGCCTCGAATTCGCGCTGAAGACTCCGAACCTGCATGGCGTCGTGGCCAGCACCCTGAACTCGATGGAGGGCGCGGCCGAGTATGTCGCCGGCACCGCCGAGCACGTGTCGGGCATCTCGGCCGAGGGCAACACCATCACCATCAAGTTCGCCAAGGTGAATGCCAACGTGCTGCTCAGCTTCACCCAGTGGGGCCCCTTCCCGAAGAAGTACTTCGAGGGTGTCGACCCCACGCTCGTGCAGCAGGCCGAGTTCTGGCAGAAGCCGATCGGCTCCGGCCCGTTCATGGTCGAGGAAGCCAAGTTCGGCGACTTCTCGTCCTTCGTGGCGTTCCCGGACTACTATGAGGGCAAGCCCAAGATCGAGCAGGTCATCGCCTGGGCCAGTGCCGACGGCGACGTGAACATGGTCAAGAACGCCGCGGCCAACCGCATCGACATGGCCATCACCAAGGTCGTGAGCGACATCGAGGCGATCAAGGCGCTGGACTTCATGCAGCTGACGCCGCTGGATATCCCCTATACGCGCATGATCTGGATCAACCAGTACGACAAGTAAGGCAGTTCCTGCCCTGGGCGTCGCGGCCACGGTCGCGGCGCCCGCCACTCGCCCCATCGTCGACCCGTCGGGACATCCGGATGCTGACCTATATCGTCCGACGCCTCCTCATCATCGTCCCGATGGCGATCGGCATCAGCTTCCTGGTCTACCTCGCCCTCGACCTCTCCCCCGGTGATGCCGTGTCCCGGATGCTCAGCCCGGAGCGCACGGTCGATCCCGCCAAGCTCGCCGAACTGCGCAAGGCGCTCGGTCTCGACGCTCCGCTGCTGGTCCGCTTCTGGATCTGGTTCAGTGGCGTGGTGCAGGGCAACTTCGGCCGCACCCTGACCGGCGGCGTGCCGATCTCGCGGATTCTGATGGAACGCCTTCCGGCGACGCTCGAGCTGTCCGTGGTCGCGCTGGTGCTGTCGAGCATCTTCGGCGCCATCCTGGGCACCATCAGCGCCCTGCGCCGCGGCACCGCGACCGACAACGTCCTCACCGTCGCGGGCATGATCGGCGTCTCGATCCCCGAGTTCTTCTTCGGCCTGGTCGCCATCGTCGTGTTCGCCCTCAACCTGCAATGGCTGCCGGTCGGCGGGCGGCTGCTGCCGAGCTACACCAGCTACTGGGACCACATCCCCAACCTCGTCATGCCCGCCCTGGTGCTCTCGATCATGATGACCGCCGGCGTGATGCGCTACGCGCGCTCCGCCATGCTCGACGCGCTGAGCCGCGAGTTCATCAAGACCGCCCGTTCCAAGGGCCTGCCGGAGTGGCGGGTCAACCTGCTGCACGGCTTCCGCGTCGCGCTCACCCCGGTCATCGTGCTGATCGGCTTCCGCCTCCCCATCCTGATCGGTGGCTCGGTGATCGTCGAGCAGGTCTTCCAGTGGCCCGGACTCGGCAGCCTGTTCGTCATGGCAGTCCGCAACAAGGACCTGCCGGTCGTCATGACCATCGCGCTCCTCACGGTGATCCTGGTGCTGGTCGTTAGCCTGGTCATCGATATCCTGACCGCGATCATCGACCCGCGCGTGCGACTGGGGAACTGACCATGGCACTGTCCGACATCGCCCGGCATCGCACCTATCTCGACCGCCGCTTCGACCGCATCCGCGCCCTCGAGGAGGCCGGGCAACTGAAGACCCCGAGTGGCAGCCGGGTCGTCCGCAAGTTCATGAACAACCGCCTGGCGGTCATCGGGCTCGTCGTCTTCTCCATCATCCTTCTGGCCTCGATCTTCGCGCCGCTGCTCACGCCGTGGGACCCCACCAAGATCAACCTGCGCGCCATCAACCAGCCCCCTTCGTGGGAGCACTGGTTCGGCACTGACAAGACCGGCCGCGACGTCTTCGCGCGGGTACTCTACGGCGGCCGCGTCTCGATCCTCGTGGGCCTGGGCAGTGCGCTGATCTCGGCCGCCGTCGGCGTCATCATCGGCTGCTATGCCGGCTATGTCGGGGGGTGGCTCGATGCGGTGATGATGCGGATTTCGGAAGCCATCATGGCGTTCCCCGAGATCATCCTGGTGCTGATGCTGGTCTCCATCATGGGCCAGTCGCTGTTCAACATCATGGCCATCTTCATCGTCGGCGGCTGGTGCGGCATCTACCGGCTGGTGCGTGCCCGCATGCTGTCGCTGCGCGAGGAGGAGTACGTGCAGGCACTGCGCAGCTTCGGCCTCAACCGCGCCCTCATCAGCTTCAAGCACATGCTGCCCAACGCGCTCGGACCGGTGATGGTCAACATCACCCTGTCGACGGCCGCCTTCATCCTGCAGGAAGCGGGCCTCAGCTTCCTCGGCCTCGGTGTGCCGCTCGCCATCCCCACCTGGGGCAACATCCTCAACGTCGCCCAGGACCTCACCGTGCTGCAGAAGAACTGGTGGCTGTGGCTACCGGTCGGCACCGTCATCTCGCTCTTCGTGCTGAGCGTCAACTTCATCGGCGACGGTCTGCGCGACGCCACCGACCCAACCCAGCAGGGCTGACGCCATGACCGCCCCGGACGTCGCCCTGAGCGTGCGCAACCTCAAGACCTTCTTCTACACCAACAACCGCTGCAACAAGGCGGTGAACGGCGTCTCGTTCGAGATCCGGCGCGGCAAGACGCTCTGCGTGGTCGGCGAGAGCGGCTGCGGCAAGAGCGTCACCGCCGCCTCGATCATGCAGTTGCTGCCGACGCTCAGCCGGATCGAGGACGGCGAGATCATCTACCACAGCGAACGCGGCGACATCCGCATCGACACCCTGCCCCGCAACGGCAGCCGCATGCGGTCCATCCGCGGTTCGGAGATCTCGATGATCTTCCAGGACCCGATGACGGCGCTCAACCCGGTGTTCACCGTCGGCTTCCAGATCATCGAGAACCTCTACTACCACACCGCCATGCGCGGCCGGCAGCTCAAGGACAAGGCCGTCGAACTGCTGCGCGCGATGGGCATTCCGCTGCCCGAGCGGCGCGTCGACCAGTTCCCGCACCAGTATTCGGGCGGCATGCGGCAGCGCGCCATGATCGCCATGGCGATGGCCTGCAACCCCAAGATCCTCATTGCCGACGAACCGACGACGGCGCTCGACGTCACCATCCAGGCCCAGATCTTCGACCTGATGTCGACGCTCAGGCGCGAACACGGCACCGCCATCCTGCTGATCACCCACGACATGGGCGTCGTCGCCGAACTCGCCGACGACGTGGCCGTCATGTACATGGGCAACATCGTCGAGGCGGGAACGGTCGCGGACGTGCTGCGTCACCCCACCCACCCCTACACGCGGGCCCTGCTCGACTCGATCCCGGTGCTCGGCCGCGGCAGGAACCAGTCGGTCCGGGCCATTCCCGGCGCCACGCCGGATCCGTTCAACCGACCGGTCGGCTGCCAGTTCGCCGACCGCTGCACCCACCGCATCGACAAGTGCGACCAGATGCCGGCCGAAACGCAGATGACGCCGACCCATCGGGTGATGTGCTGGCGCCACGAGGAGCTCGCCAATGCCCCCCGCTGACGCCGAAGTCATCCTCAGCCTGAAGGGCGTCAAGGCGCACTTCCCGGTGAAGGCCGGGGTGTTCAAGCGCACCGTCGGTCAGGTCAAGGCGGTCGACGGGGTCGATATCGACATTCATCGCGGCGAAGTGCTCGGCCTGGTAGGCGAAAGCGGCTGCGGCAAGACCACGCTCGGCAAGACCATCCTGCAGCTGGTCCGCGCCACCTCGGGCGAGATCGTCTACAACTCAAGGGCCGAAACGGTCGATCTCGTCCAGCTCAGCGACCGCGAGCTCGACCCCTATCGCAAGCGCCTGCAGATCGTCTTCCAGGACCCGCACTCCTCGCTCAATCCGTCCTTCACCATATTCGGCTCGCTCGAGGACGCGCTGAAGAAATACGGGGTCAAGACCCGCGAGGCACGCCGCAAGCTGGTCGGCGATCTGCTCGAGGCAGTCAACATGCGGCCCGAGTACATGGACCGCTACCCGCACGAGTTCTCGGGCGGCCAGCGCCAGCGCATCGGTATCGCCCGCGCCCTCAGCGTCGAACCGGAACTGATCGTCTGCGACGAGGCGGTCAGCGCCCTCGACGTGTCGATCCGCGCCCAGGTGCTGGAACTTCTGATGCGGCTCAAGCGCGAGCGCAACCTGACCTACGTCTTCATCACCCACGACCTCAGCGTCACCGAGTACATCTGCGACCGGATCGCCGTGATGTACCTGGGCCGGATCGTGGAACTGTGCCGGTCCGAGGACCTCTACGCCCGGCGGCTGCACCCCTACACGCAGGCCCTGCTCTCGGCCATCCCGGTCGCCGACCTCGACCGGCGCAGCAATCGCGTCGTGCTCGAGGGCGATGTGCCCAGCCCGGTCAACCCGCCGTCCGGGTGCCCCTTCCACCCCCGCTGCCGCTTCCGCCAGGACATCTGCACGACGGCGGTGCCGACGCTCAAGCGCTACTCCATCGACGGACGCGACGACCACTTCGCGGCCTGCCACCTGATCGACGCACCCGAGGCCGCCGCCCCGGCAGCCTGACCTTCACACGGAGCCCGCCATGCCTGCCTTCGATATCCACGCCGTCACGGGCGTCATTCCCGCGATGGTGACCCCGTTCGACGAGAACGAGGCGCTCGACGAGGGCCGGCTGCGCGCCATCGTCAACTTCCTGATCGAGCGCAGGCTCGAAGGCCTCTACATCACCGGCTCGACCGGCGAGTCCTTCCTGATGTCGCCCGAGGAGCGCAAGCGTGTCGTCGAGATCACCGTCGACGAGGTGAAGGGCCGCATCCCGGTCATCGCCCATATCGGCGCCATCGGCACCCGCACCTCGATCGACCTCGCCCAGCACGCCGCCGCCGCCGGCGTCGATGCCATCTCCTCGGTGCCGCCGTTTTACTGGGGTTTCTCGGCCGACCAGATCGTCGGCTACTACACCGACATCACCCGCTCCACCAAGCTGCCGATGATCGCCTACAACGTGCCCATGGCGGCGCTGGGCTTCGACGTCATCAAGCGCCTTGCCGGCATCGAGGGCGTCGTCGGCGTCAAGTACACCGCCTCCACCCATCACGAGATCATCCGCATCAAGGACGAGATCCGCAAGGACTTCATCGTCTATTCGGGCGCCGACGAGATGGCGATGTCCGGCCTCGCCTTCGGCGCCGACGGCATCATCGGCTCGTTCTACAACAGCATGCCCGAGATCTGGCAGCAGATCCGCAACGCCGTCGCGGCCGGTAACCTCACCGAGGCCAAGCGCCTGCAGGAGATCGGCAATGCCGTGATCTTCTTCTCGCTCAGCCGCGGCGGGGTCGCCATGATCAAGCGGGCCATGGCCTGGATGGGGTGCGATGCCGGCTATGTGCGCCGCCCGCTCGGCGGCTATATCGACAAGGCCGCAGAGGAAAAGCTCAAGGACGAGTTCCGAAAGCTGCGCGACGAGCGGCAGCTGAGCGGCGTCGCCTTCCTCGACGCTCTCTGAGCGGCGCCAGGATGGCCTCGACGCTTCGCAACGTCCTGACGCTGAACTCCGATCGGTCGGTCCGCGGCGGCAGCACGACGGCCCTGGTCGACGCCATCCGCCGCGGCGCCGACCTGCGCATCGGCACCGCGTTCCGCCACAACGAGCACATCGATACGTCCTCCTCGAGCAACGAGCTGATCGAGGAGGTCGCCGAGTTCCGGCAGACGCTGCTGCTCGACGACCGCTGGGCGGCCGGCATCATGACGCTCAGGATGCCGGTCGAGCTGCCCGAGGGTTTCGGGCCGCGGCCGTCGATGTCGTTCTTCCTCTACAACCAGGACGGCACGCAGGCGATCGCCCGCCCATATCTAGACGGCGTGCCGCCGACCGCGGCGCCCGGCCCGTCGCCGGTCGAGCCGCACCCCGACATGCCGCGCTACCACCAGTTCGACAGCTTCGACGCCGGCACCAACGCGCCCTCGCACAACTTCGTCTACGATTTCGATCACTACAGCTTCCTCGTCAACGACCGCTGGCGCGAGGTGCTGGCCCATGACTACACCGGGCGGCCGACCTCGGGCTCGCTCGCGGCCCTCACCGACGCCTTCCTGAGGGGGTCCCCGGTCAAGGTGGCGATTTCGAAGTTCTGCGTCGGCCTCGTGCCGGCCGGCGAGACCGCGCCGGAGCACGAAGCCTTCATCCACGCCGGTTCGTGCTACTACTACACCGACCGCAAGCTGTTCATCACCGGCACGCATCCGGCGGTGCGCGTCAAGCCGGCGATCCCGCTGCGCTATGGCACCGGGGCCTGGGATTTCTGCTGGCTGGTGGCCCGCACCGACGGCCAGGTGGAGCGCTGGCGCTGCGACCCTCACACCCTGCAATTCGACCGCAGTACGCATCGCTACGACATGCGCTGGTTCGTCCTCGGAGAGTGAAATGGTGCGCCTCGACCGCATGCTGACGGTGGACGACTTCAAGCGCGTGGCCGAGCGGCGGGTCCCCCGCATGTTCTTCCAGTATGCCGACTCGGGCGCCTATACCGAGGGTACCTATCGCGCCAACAGCACCGATTTCGAGAAGGTCACGCTCGAGCAGCGGATCGGGGTCGACATCACCACCCGCAACCTCGCGACCACCATGCTGGGCCAGCCGGTGTCGATGCCGTTCGCCCTCGCCCCCACCGGTGCCGCCGGCATGCAGTCCGCCGACGGCGAGATCAAGGCAGCACGGGCGGCCGAGAAGTTCGGCATCCCGTTCACCCTGTCGACGGTCAGCATCTGTTCGATCGAGGATGTCGCGGCGGCGACGACGCGCCCGTTCTGGTTCCAGCTCTATGTCCGGAAAGACCGGGAGTTCACCGGCCGCCTGATCGACCGGGCGAAGGCCGCGGGTTGCGCCGCCCTCGTCGTCACCATGGACTGCCAGCACTACGGCCAGCGCCACAAGGACGTCCGCAACGGCCTGACGGTGCCACTGAAGTTCACCCCGCGCTTCGTCGCCGAACTGGCGCTGAAGCCGCGCTGGGCGATCGCCATGCTGCAGACACCGCGCCGCACCTTCGGCAACTTTGCCGGCCACGTGCTGGGCGCCAGCACCGTGCAGGAACTCGCCGCCTGGATGGGCCAGCAGGACGACCTGACGCTGAACTGGCAGGACCTGCGCTGGATCAGGGAGCGTTTCGGCGGCCCCTTGGTGGTCAAGGGCGTGCTGCATCCGGACGATGCGCGCGCCGCCCTCGCCCATGGCGCCGACGCGATCGTCGTCTCCAACCATGGCGGCAGGCAGCTGGACGGAGCGCCCTCGACCATCCGTGCCCTGCCCCGCATCGTCGAGGCGGTGAACGGACGCTGCGAGGTCTACCTCGACAGCGGCGTCCGCTCCGGTCACGACATGCTCAAGGCGGTGGCGCTGGGGGCGCGCGCGGTGTTTATCGGCCGCCCCTTCCTGTTTGCGCTGGGCGCCGCTGGCGAGGCCGGCGTCACCCGGCTGCTCGAGATTCTGCGGGCCGAGGCCGACTCCGCCCTGGGCCTGATGGGCGAGACCGATGTGCGCACGCTCGGCGCCCGCAACATCCACTCCAACGATCTGCTGCCCGGAACCTGACCAACCCCCGCTTCAGGCGAGCGGGGTGACAGAATCCACCAGCGCCCGCGCCGTGCCGTAGAACAGGGCCCCGCGTTGCGCCGTCGTGAGCCCGATCTGCCGTGCCCCGCGTTTCATGGCCCGCAACTGCTCGTAGCGGATATAGGTCATGCGCGGATCGCAGTGCGCGAGGCTCATGGCGTGATTGGTCGGCGACAGGTACGACCAGGCCTTGCCGAAAGCCACGTACTTGCCGCGCATCGGCCCGATCATGTCGTCCGAGCCGTACATGACGCGGTCGACGCCGACGCCGGTGTAGAGCGCATCGAGCGCATCGGATTCGCACACCGTCGAGGTGTCGTACCAGACATTCGGCAGGTCGCGGATTTCGGCCGCCGCCTGCTCGATCGCCCAGGCCGAGTAGCTGCGGGCGCAGTGGGCGAGGATCCACTTGGCGCCGGGGTATTTGGCGCTGAGCCGCTTGATGTCGTCGATGTTCTCCCGGTCGGCGATGGCGTCGCGCTTGCTGACGTGCATCAGGATGATCAGCCCGTACCGGTCGGCGATGGCGATCTGGTGCTCGGGCATGAAGTCGGTGATCCGGCACTGCACGGCATCGCCGGTCACCGAGTAGAAGCGGTAGGGTTTGAAGCCCAGATGTCCGGTGCGCCTCAGCGTCGCCTCTATCTCGCCGGCCCCCATGCCCGGATGCACCAGCATCAGCCCGGCCGAGTTCCTGCCCTTGCGGACCTCCCCCGCGAGGTAGTCGTTGGAGCCGTCGAAATCGCAGGGGAACGGGAACGGGAAGGGAAAGGCGAGGCGCTCCATCTGCCGCCCCGGCATCAGCGTCGCATCCACCCGATCGGCCAACTCCCAGGTCACCTCGGGAAAGAACCGGCCGATATTGTCGGCGAACGGCCCGGTCGCCCGGTTCGGGTCGAGATCGAAGGCCCAGCGGTAAATGTGCGTGTGCACGTCGAAAACCTTGTCGGGCACGAAGTCGGCAAGCTCTTCGTTCCAGATGCGGGCGTCGAGTTCGGTCGGGTCGAGGTCGATCATCGTCCTGCTTTCGTTTCGGGCGGCTCGGCCGCCGTGCTGCTGTCCCATTCGCCCCACTGGGCCCCGGGGCGCCCCACGGCCATCAGTTCGGCGATCAGCGCAGCGTGCTGCGTTACCAGCGGCCCCGCAGTGCCGGTCGCGAGGCCGACGAGGTAGGCGGCGGCCACGTCGCTGTAGCAGTTGCCGCGCCCCGAAAAGCCGGCCGCCCCGTAGATCGCGCGCTCCGGATCGAACAGGCCGACCTGCGGGAACCCGTCCGCCGTGAAGGACTGCAGCCCTCCCCACCGATGCGTGACGGCGACACCGCGATAGCGCGGAAACAGCGCCGCGAACTGCTCGTCGAGCCGCGCCTGATGGGCCTCGGAGGGACTGAAGCCGCCGCTCTCGAGCGCCGGGTGCGGCCGCCCCTCGGAGCTGAACTGCCGGAACAGGCTGTCGGGCTCGTCGCGGCGGCGGCCGCCGCCGAACAGCAGCCGGAAGCGGCCGTCCGCTTCGGGCAGTTCGCGCCACCAGGCCATTGCCGTGCCGAACGAGCCGTCGCAGGGTCGATCGGGCAGCGGCTCGGTCACCAGCACCTGGCCACGCTCCGCCCTGAGCCCGGGGGCAAGGCCGTGCACCTGCTGCGGCGCCAGCGCGTTGAGCGCAAGAAACACCAGCGGCGCGCGGACGGCGACGGTTCCGGCGCGGACGACACCGACGCCGCCCTCCCGCCCGATGCCGGTGACGCGCGTCCGCTCGTAGAGCTGAACCCCGCGGGTGCGGCTGACCCCGCGCGCCAGCCCGACGACATACTTGCCCGAGTGGAACTGCGCATCGGCCCGATAGGTGAGGCCCCCGGCGAACACCGGGTTGCCGGTCCTGTGCAGCGCCTCCTCGGCATCGAGCGGTTCGACCGCGAAGCCATCTTCCGCAAGCAGGTCGTATTGCCGGCGGTACTGGCGGACATCGTCTTCCCACCCGGGCATGTCGCGCCGCGCCAGGAAGGTGAAGCCCCCGACCCGGTAGTCGCAGTCGATCTCGTAGTCCTCGAGCTGCTCGCGGATCAGCCGGTGGTTCTCGAGCCCGAGCTGCCAGATCTCGCGGGCGCGGCCGCGTCCGTAGCGGGCGATTGCCGTCAGGTAGTCGATGCCGGCGCCGTGGTTGGCGCTGCCCTGGTTGCGCCCCGAGGCACCCTCGCCGACCCGGCTGGCCTCGAGGATCACGACCTGCAGGCCGAGCCGGCCGAGGTAGCGCGCCAGCTTCAGTCCGAAGATCCCCGCTCCGATCACCACCGCGTCGGCCACCAGGTCGCGCTCGAGCGCCGGGTAGTCCGGTCTGGAGATGTCCAGCCAGTAGGGCTGGCCGAAACCCGCGAGGCCGGGGCCGGGATCGCGCATCATGCAGCCCCCCTTGCCGCGTCCGCCTGGACCAGCGCCACCAGTTCGGCCACTTGCCGGGTCTCGCGCGCCCCGACGATCAGCGAGACGATGGCGGGTCGGGCGAGCAGCTCGCACAGGGCATGGCCGGTCAGCGTCCGGCCATGGGCGCGCGCCTCGGCGTCGAGCGCCGCCAGCCGCTCCCGCATCCCCGCGTCGAGCGGCCGCAGCCATTGTGGCTTCTCGGCGAGGCGCGAGCCCGCCGGTGCGGCCCCGCCATACTTGCCGGTCAGCAGCCCGCCCTGCAGCACCTGATAGGGAACCACCCCCAGTCCCGCGTCGCCGCAGAGCGGCAGCAGCTCCGCCTCGATGCCGCGCTCGAGCAGGCTGTAGGGCGGCTGCATCGCCACGGGACGCAGCCAGCCGCCGCGATCGCAGGTGGCGAGCAGCTCGCGCAGTTGCGCCGCGCCGAAGTTCGAGACGCCCCAGTGCCGGATCTTGCCCTCACGCACCAGTTGGTGCATCGCCTCCACCGTCTCGGCGAGCGGCGTCCGCGGGTCGGGCGCATGCAGGTAATACAGATCGACATGGTCGGTTCCGAGCCGCCGCAGCGAGCGCTCGATCTCGCGACGGATATGGGTGCGTCCGAGGCCGCCATCGCTGTCGAGCGGGCCGATCTTCATGCCCACCTTGGTGGCGAGAACCACCCGGTCGCGCCGGCCCTGCAGCGCCTTGCCGAGGATGTCCTCGGCCTGCCCGCCCGCCGAGCCGACGACGCGGGTGTAGCCCTCGTAGCTGTTCGCCGTGTCGATGAAGTTGAGGCCGTGATCGAGGCACCAGTCGCACATCCGGGTCGCCTCGGCCTCGCCGACCGGCGTGCCGAAGGTCATGGTCCCCAGGCAGAGCCTCGAGACCTCGATGTCGGTACCGGGAAGGCGGCGGCGCGCGATCAATGCCGTCTCCGCGCGGCGTGGCGCTGCGGGACCGTGGCGGCAAGGTACTCGGCGGTCTCGGCGGCGCCGAACCGGTCGGGAGAAAAGGCGGAGAGGTCGATGGAGGTCCGGCCATTGGCGACGAACTCGGCGAGGTAGTAGCCGGAGGCCGGGTTGTAGCTGAAGCCGCCCGAATGGAAGCACACCCCGACGAACAGCCCCTCGACCTTGGCGAACGGCCCCAGGATCGGCTCGCCGTCCATCGAGAAGGACAGCAGCCCCACCTTGCGGCTCTCCCATTCGGCGCCGCGCAGCGCCGGCACGAAGTCGCCGAAGCGTTCGAGTACCGCCGGCAGCACGACCGGGTCATCCGCGATGGCGTCGAGCCGGAAGCCGAAATCCCTGACCTTCATGTCGTCCCGGTCGGGAGTCTCCGCGCCGATCAGGATGCGGTTACCGTCGGCCGGGCGGACATAGCCGAGAAACGGGTCGGCATTGACTGGCGGCGCCACGAACGGAGTTGCCAGCGGGCGCGTGACGTAGCGCTGGTGGACGAAGGTCTTGGCCGGCAGCGCGATGCCGGCGCTGGCGAGCAGCGGCAGGATCCAGGCGTAGTTGGCGACGACCACGGCATCGGCCGCTACCACCCCGGTGGCGGTGGCGACGCCGCTCACCCGGCCGCCCGTCAGCACCAGCTCGTCCACCGTCACGCCTTCGACGAGCCGGACGCCGAGCTGCCGGACCTTGCCCGTCAGGGCCGCGAGATATTCGGGCGGCTCGCTGTAGCCGCCGAGCGGATCGAGGACACCCAGGTAATCGGACGGCGGATTGAGCGCCGGCCAGCGCCGCCTGATCTCGGCCGCCGAGAGCACCTGGTAGGGCACGTCGAACTCGTCGTAGAGCGGCAGCAGCGCTTCGCGTCCGGGCCAGAGCTCCGGGCTGAACAGGCCCAGGCAACCGTGCTCGTTGTGGAAGGTGTAGCCATCGAGTTCGCGGCTCATCTCGCGGAAACGCCTGAGCGCCGTCTTGCGCGCCAGCACGCCGGTCTGCGTCCACAGCAGGCCGGTCGAAATCCCGGCGGCCCGGCTGCTCGATCCGGCGCCGACGCCATCCTTTTCGATCAGCGTCACCTCGCCATAGCCGAGGCGCTTGAGGTGATAGGCGGTCGACAGACCCGTCACCCCGCCCCCGATGATGATCGCATGCCTGTCGGTCACCCACCGCCCTCACAGCTTGACACCGTGCACTTGTTATAATGATAAGATAATATTCCAATCAAGCGCGAAGAGGCGTCGATGACCAGCTATGTGGAAGACTTCGACGAAGGCCCCGGCGGCTGGATGCGGGTGGTCGACAACCACAGCATGCCCGCCGCGTTGCCGATCAAGGACGGCGTCGTGCGCTGCCAGGGCCCCTGGTGGGTCGACTACAACCATGCCCCGCCGGGCGCCGGCTACCTGCAGCTGCTGATGGCGATGGCCACAAGCGGCGCCCCGGGCGAGGCGCTGCGCGAGGTCGCCGGCGACAACCGCTTCATCGCCGGCGGCTACCCGACCGACTTCACCAATGCCCGGATCACCGTGCGCTGCCGCGGCGAGCTCGAGGCGGCCGGCACCGGATTTCACGTGCTGCTGCAGGGGTCGAAGGATGGCATCACGTCGGGCTGGCTGCTGAGCGGGCAGCCCATCGCCGTCAATCCCGACTGGACGGCGACCACTGTTACCTGCGTGACCGATCCGGGCCAGTGGACCAGCCTCGGCTCGCGGCACGACCGCACCGACACCTATGGCGAAAAGCCGCTGCGCGACATCCTGGGCAACGTCAACGTCAACATCCACCTGCTGCGCTTCCCGGTGAAGCCGCGCCCGATGGGGCCGCTCGCGGGCGACCCGCACCGGCTGCGCGCCGGCCGCGACTACCCGATCTGGCCGTCCTCGATCGCGCAGGGCTATGTCGAGGTCGACCGGGTGCAGATCGATTTCGCCGACGGGGTGGCCTGATGAGCCGCTACCCCCGCACCGTGCTCGGCACCGTCTGCCTGCCCTGGCGCGACGATGGCAGCCTCGACGAGACGATCTTCCGCCGCACCATCCGCAACCTCGTCTCCGCCGGCCTCCGCGATCTCTACGTCTTCGGCACCGCAGGCGAAGGCTACGCCGTGACCGACACTGTGTTCCGGCAGGTTGCCACGGTCTTTGCCGAGACCATGCGCGAAGCGGGCGGCGCCGCCCCGATGGTCGGCGTGGTGAGCCTGTCGCTCGCCACCGTCATCGAGCGCATCGCCTTCTGCCGGACGCTCGGCATCGACACCTTCCAGTTCTCGCTGCCCAACTGGGCGGCGACGTCCGACAGCGAGATGCGCCGGGTCTTCGCCGAGATCTGCGACGGCTTTCCCGATTGCCGGTTCCTTCACTACAACCTGATGCGCTCGGGTCGGCTGGTGCGGCCGCGCGACTATGCCGAACTCGCCGAGCGCCACCCCAATCTCGTCGCCACCAAGTACGGCGGCGGCGACCCGTTCATGATCTCGGGGCTGATGAAACACGCGCCGCAGCTTCGGCACTTCCTCACCGAGCAGGGCTACTATATCGGCGCGCCGCTCGGCGAATGCGCGCTCTTGGGGTCGATCTCGACCAGCAACCCGGCCCGGGCGCGGCAATATCTCGAGGCGGGGGCCAGCGGCGATGCCGTCCGCTTCGCGCAGCTCTACCGCGAGCTGTGCGGCGTGCTGCACGCCCTGCTCGACGCGGCGGGAACCGGCTTCATCGACGGGGCCTACGACAAGGCGATCCACAAGCTGAGCGAACCGGACTTCCCGCTCGCCCTGCTGCCGCCCTACGAGAGCACCACGGAAGCGATCTTCGCGCAGTACCGCGACAGGCTGGCTGCGCACTACCCGGAGTGGCTGCCGTCCCGCTGACTTCCGATGGCGCTGGCGATGCGCCAGACGCCGTGCGCGTCACAGGCGGCGTAGTACATGCGCCAGCGTCCGTCGCCGAGGTCGATCAGCGACATGTCCTCGGCGTGCACGGCGTCGATCTCCGTGCCGCCGTGGCCGTCGCCTGCGATCACGACACGGCCGGGCTGCCAGTCGACGCCATTGTCCGAGCGGGCCTCGAAGATGCGCGAGCGGTAGCCCGACATGTCCGCCGCGATCGAGGCGGCGGCGAAATCGGCACTCAAGCCGCTCGCGACCGCGTTCTTGTCCATGCTGGGATGAACCGGTGCCGGCGCGCCCGCGGGCCGGTCCTGCCAGGCCGAGTAGTACATGGTCCACGGCGCGCCGGGCAGCACTTCGGCGGCGGTGATGCCGGCGCTGTCGAGTTCGCCCTGACGATCCGCGAGGCGCAATCCCGGCTCGAAGTCGAACGCGAGGCCGTCCGCCGTCAGAGCGCTCACCACTGGCGTGCCGATCCGCACCCCGCCTGCGAGGCCCCCCGGCCCGAACTCGGAGCGGAAGCAGTAGAGCCGTCCCCTCCCCTCGCCCAGCGGCAGGAAGCGCGGCGCCCCGACGCCTCCCGCGCTGCCCAGCCGGATGCCCGGTTCGATCTCCCAGCGGAGCTGATCGTCGGAGACGGCGCTGCAGATCGCGGTCGGGATGTCGGCCGGCCCGCGCGCCTCGAAATACATCCGCCAGCGCCCGTCGGCGAGGCGCGTCACGCTTGGCGCGAGCGCCCGCAGGGACAGGTGCGCGAGGTTCGGCTGCGGGGCGACGCGGATGCCCGGTTCCGCCCGGAAGGCGAGGCCATCCTCCGACACGGCGCTCAGGATGTACCCCTGGCAATCGGCGAAAGGCCTGCCGGGGCCGACCGCGGTATAGAACAGGCGATAGCCGCCCTCGGGCGCCCGCGTGATGCAGGGCGCCTGCACTTTCGAGCGGTCGAGATCGCGGTTTCCGGCGACACGGGCCCCGGTCTCCTTCTGCCAGCGCAGCGACGGCCTCATGGCTTTACTCCATCGGATCAGTGACTTAGCATGCTTGACGGATATAGGGTTATTCTTATAACAATATAGCATTGCGTCAATGGCGGTGAGCATCTCCCGCCGCGAGGGGGACTACCGCATGGGCAAGGGGCAAGACCTCTGGAAGGTGGCCAAGACCGTCATTCCGGGGGGCAACATGCTGCTGTCCAAGCGCCCGGAAATGTTCCTGCCCGAACTCTGGCCGGCCTACTTCTCCAAGGCCTCGGGATGCCGCGTCTGGGACCTCGATGGCCGCGACTACATCGACATGTCGATCATGGGCATCGGCTGCAACACGCTCGGCTATGGCCGTCCGGAAGTGGACGAGGCGGTCAAGCGCACGGTCGACCTGGGCAACATGTCCACCCTCAACGCCCCCGAGGAGGTGGAACTCGCCCAGCGGCTGATCGCGCTCCATCCCTGGGCCGACATGGCCCGCTTCGCCCGCACCGGCGGGGAGGCCAATGCCATCTCGATCCGCATCGCCCGCGCCGCCTCGGGCCGCGATGGCGTGGCGCTCTGCGGGTACCATGGCTGGCACGACTGGTACCTCGCCGCCAACCTCGGCAACGAGGAGAAGCTCGCCGGGCACCTGCTCCCCGGCCTCAGCCCCAACGGCGTGCCGCAATCGCTGCGCGGCTCGGTCTTCCCCTTTTCCTACAACGATTACGACCGGCTCGAGGACCTGGTGCGCACCGAGGATATCGGCGTCATCAAGATGGAAGTGTCGCGCAACTACGAGCCGCAGGGTGATTTCCTGCGCCGCGTCCGCCAGCTCGCCGACGAGCGCGGGCTGATCCTCATCTTCGACGAATGCACCTCGGGTTTCCGCCAGGCCTTTGGCGGCCTGCACAAGATCTACGGCGTCGACCCCGACATGGCGGTGTTCGGCAAGGCGCTCGGCAACGGCTACGCAGTCACCGCCGTGCTGGGCAAGCGCGACATCATGCAGGCGGCGCAGAACACTTTCATCTCCTCGACCTTCTGGACCGAACGCATCGGTTCGGTCGCCGGCGTCGCAACCCTCGAGGTGATGGGGCACGAGCAATCGTGGGACAGGATCACCGCCACCGGCAAGGACGTCACCGCCCGCTGGCAGGCGCTGGGCCGCAAGCACGGCCTGCCGCTGAGCACTGCCGGCGTCCCGGCGCTCACCGCCTTCAGCATCAAGGGGCCCAACTGGCTCGCCTACAAGACGCTGATCAGCCAGGAAATGCTGGACAAGGGCTACCTGGCCGGCAACTCGGTCTACACCTGCACCGAGCACACGCCGGAGATCGTCGACGCCTATTTCGAGGCGCTCGATCCGGTCTTCGCGCTGATCCGCGACTGCGAGGACGGACGCGACGTCAAGACGCTGCTCAGGGGCCCGATTGCCCATGGCGGCTTTTCCCGCCTCAACTGAGAGAGCCCGATGTCCCTGCCCCAGCTCACCGCCGAGGCCCTCGCGCCCTTCGCCACCCTGCTCAAGGCGAAGGACGGCAAGTTCACCGACTTTCCCGAGGTGCTGGAAACGGGCGACACACCCGGCCGCCATGCCTTCGCCATCCTCTGCCCGCGGCCGGCGAGCGGACCGACCGTCAGCATCGGCAGCCTCGAGCGGCACCCGCACTCGACCCAGAGCTTCGTGCCGCTGACGGCAGGTCGGTGGATCGTCCTCGTCGCTCCCACCTTGCCGGACGGCACGCCGGACACGGCGAATGCCCGCGCCTTGGTTGCCGGCCCCGAGGATGCCATCTGCATCGGCCGGAACGTGTGGCACGCCGGCCTCACCGTGCTCGACCGCCCGGCCGAGTTCGGCATGATGATGTGGCGCGCCGATGCCGGCGACGACGGCATCGTCCACGACCTGGCGACGCCGATCACGCTTTCCATCGACTAGCACCAGGGGACGACATGGCACGACAGGTCTATATCTCCGGCAGGATGGTTCCCGAGGCCGAGGCGAAGATTTCGATCTTCGACAGCGCCATCATGCTCGCCGACACGGTGACGGAATCGACCCGCACCTTCCGGCACATCCCGTTCAAGCTCGAGCAGCACATCGAGCGGCTGTATCTCTCGCTCAAGCTCACCCGCATCGACCCGGGGATGAGCGCCGCCGAAATGCTCCGTACGACGCTCGAGGTGTTCGAGGCCAACCTCGACAACTACGCCGCGCACGAGGACTGCTGGATCGTCCACAACATCTCGCGCGGCATCGCCATCGCCGGCGCCGATCCGACCGTGCAGGTGGGCAAGGCCACGGTGATGATCTTCACCCAGTTCATGGACTTGAAGCCCTGGGCCCGCTTCTACTCCGACGGTTGCCACGGCGTGACCCCGGTCTCGCGCATGGTGCCGAGCCAGTCGCTCGATCCGCGCATCAAGAACCGCAGCCGTCTCGCCTACACCCTCGCCGAAATGGAAGCCAAGCAGGTCGACCCTGCGGCGCAGAGCGTCATCCTCGACCTCAACGGCCATGTCGCCGAGAACAAGGGCGGCAACATCTTCTGCATCTCCAAGGGCGTGCTGAAGACGCCCTCGACGGTCAACTGCCTCGCCGGAGTCTCTCGCGCCACCGCGCTCGAACTGGCGAGGAAACTCGGCATCCCCACCGTGGAGACGGTGCTGCAGCCCTACGACCTCGCGACCGCCGACGAGATGTTCTTCACCTCGACGCCCTACTGCATCATGCCCTCGACGAGGTTCAACAACCTCCCCGTCGGCGACGGCAAGGTCGGACCGATCACCAAGCGCCTGCTCGAGGCCTGGAGCGAGCTGGTCGGCATGGACATCGTCGCCCAGGCCGAGGCGCAGATCAACTGAGGGACGGTCGGGCGGAGACCGGAAGATGAGCAGTCCAGGACGGCTTCCCGGAGCTGCGCGCATGCCGTTTCGTCGCGTCCTGATGCCCGGGCGTATTCCTGCAGTGGAGCAGCGCCGATGACCGAGGCCGGTACCTATCTCTATGGGACGCAGTATTTCCGGCCGCCCAATCCGCCGCGGCACGAGCACGCCTTCCATCTGGCCAAGATCAAGAACGAGCTCGGATTCGACATCATCCGGCTCCGGCTGCAGTGGAATGCCATTCATCGCCGCCCCGGCCACCACGACTGGAGCGAGTACGACGAGATCTGCGACCACTGCGATCGACTCGGGCTCGGCTATTTCATCGAGACCAGCCTCGAGTCCTCGCCCTACTGGCTCGAACGCGCCCATCCCGAGGCGCGTTATGTCAGCGCCAATGGCCAGGCGATCGAGCTGGGGCCCTACGACTCGACGCAGTTCGGCGGTTATCCCGGCCTGTGCTTCCACCACCACCCGGTGGAGGAGCACGGACAGGCTTTCCTCACGGCCCTCGTCGCGCACTTCAGGGACCGCAAGGGCCTCGTCGGCTACGACTGCTGGAACGAGCCGCATCTCGAACCCGCCTGGATCTGCAACTACTGGGGCAATACCGGCGACCGGCTGTTCTGCTATTGCGGCGAGACGCGCCGCGCCTTCCGGACGTGGCTCGCGGCCAAGTACGGCGAGATAGAGGTCCTCAACACCACCTGGGGCCGCGCCTATGGCGAGTGGGACGACATCAACCCGCCCAACCGCCACGGCACCTATGCCGACTGGCTCGACTGGGGCCGCTTCTGGTTCGACTGGCTGCAGGGCCACATGCAGTGGCGCTACGACACCATCAAGGCCGCCGACCCGTCGCGCTTCGTGATGAGCCACAGCGGCGCCGTGCCGCCGTTCCTGCCGCGGGCCAACGCCTTCATCCACAACTGGAAGCTCGCCGCGCCCGTCGACATGTGGGGCACCAGCTTCGCGCCCAAGTACCACAACTGGTCGCTGAGCGAATGCGCCGGCACCATGGACGCAACGCGCAGCGCGGCGCGCGGCAAGCCGTTCTGGATCAGCGAGATGAGCGGCGGCTCGACCTATATCCGCGCCTTCAACAAGACGCCGCTGACCCGGCCAAAGGATTACCGCGCCTGGAACTGGCTCGCCGCCGCCTATGGCGCCAAGGCCACCTGCCACTGGTGCTACCTCGAGGAGCGCACCGGACCCGAAGCCGGCTCCTTCGGCCTCGTGCGCGCCAACGGCGAGACCACCGAGCGGGCCCTCGCCGCGGCGGACACCGCGCAGCGCCTGCGCGAGCACAGCGACGTGATCGCCGGCCATCGGCCGCGCGCAGAGGTGGGCATCCTCTACGACCCCGACAACTCCATGCAGCTGTTCGCCATGGAGAACGGCGACGAACTCTACACCCGCTCGCACATCGCCTGCTACCGCGCCGTCTGGGAGGCCGACCAGGTCGCCCGCTATGTCACCTACGACACGCTGGACGATCTCGACGGCCTGAGGATCCTGTTCGTGCCGATGTGCCTCACCCTGCCCGAGGCGGTGACCGAACGGATCGCGACGTTCGTGCGCGAGGGCGGCGTGCTCGTCGCGGAGGCCCGCACCGGGCTCTTCGACGAACGTGGCTACAACCGGCCGCAGCTGCCGGCCGGCCGGCTGGCCGAGGTGGTCGGCGCCATCGAGCTGGAAGCGCTCTGCAGCGACCCCGACAACCGCCCGCCGCTCAACAACCCGACCGGCGGAGGCTGGCCAGACCCGATCTACAACGGCCCGCCCATCGCGATCACCGATCCGCTGGCGGTGACGCTGCGCGCCCATGGCTACCTGGTGCCCCTCAAGGTGACCACCGGCACGCCGATCGCCGACTGCCTCGGCCATTGCGTGGGCGTGAAGCACGGCTACGGGCGAGGGACGGCTTACTATTTCGGCACATACCTCGGCCTGGCGCAGGCCAGGGGGGTGGCTCGCGAGGCCAACCTGATCGCCGCGCTCATCCGCCGGCACGCGCCGCCGCCGATCGCCGGGATGGCGCTGCGACCGCGGCTGATCAGCAGCCCTGCGGGAACGCTGCTCGCCGTCTTCAACGATGATCGGCACCAGGGGCACGCCGAGGCGATCGCCCTGCCGGCGGGCTTCGCTTCGGCGGTGGACATTCACACCGGCGAGCCCCTGCCGATCGAGGCCGGAGCCATCCGGCTCAGCGTCGACGCCGAGGACGTTGCCGTCATCCGCCTGGGGCCGGCAGGGGCCCGCTGAGCCGGGCGGCGCGGCCGCTCACGGCATCAGCTGGCCGCCGTTGACCTCGATGGTCTGGCCGATGATGTAGCCCGAGAGCCGGGCCGACGCGAGGAACAGGTAGGCGCCGATGCAGTCCTCGACGAGGCCCAGCCGCGCCTGCGGGATGGTGGCGAGCATGGCCTTGAGCTGCGCCTCCGTCGAGTAGCGCTCGTGGAACGGCGTCTCGATCACCCCCGGCGCCACCGCGTTGACCCGGATGCCCGAGCCGATCAGCTCCTTGGCCATGCCGCGCGTGATGTTGGAGACGAACGCCTTGGACGACCCATAGAGCCCGGCGCCCGGGCCCGCTCCGTTGCGGGCGGCGATGGAGGTGGTGTTGATGATGAAGCCGCCGTTGACCTTGAGATGCGGGATCGCCGCCCGGCACGCCGCGATCACCGAGCGCGCGTTGAGGTCCATCACCGCGTCGTAGTAGTCGTCGTCCATTTCGGCGAACGGCCGCCGCCCGACCATGCCGCCGGCATTGTTGATCAGCCCGTCGAGCCGGCCGAACGCCGCCTGCGTTTCCGCCACGGCGCGCTCGAGTTCATCGGACTTCGTGGCGTCGGCCCTGACCAGCGCCACCGTGCCGCCAGCCTGCCTGATCCCGGCGGCGAGGGCCTCGGCCTTGTCCACGCTCGAGTTGTAGTGCAGGCCGACCAGCGCGCCCTGTTCGGCGAAGGCCGTCGCGAGGCCCGCGCCGATACCGGTCGACGCACCGGTGATCAGCACCGCCTTGCCGGCCAGATCAGGGATGACGAGGCTTGTCTCGGCCATGGCGTAAATTCCTCCGGTAGTGACGCGATCGGCAATCGCTTTCGCCGAGTTTGCCCGGTTGCGCAGCAGACCGCAATGCCGGCCTGCCGCGGGCCAGCGGCCAGTCCGGACCAGTCCGGTCCCGCCGCGACAACCGTGCATGCAGACTGTCGACAAGTCCGATTGCGGCGCAGGCCGACAATGCGTTAGCTGGTGCGCGCGAGGAGGATTCTGCTGATGCGCTGGTCGAAGACCGTCACGCTGGTCGAGGCCCATGCCGAGGGCGAAGTCGGGCGTATCGTCACCGGCGGTGTCATCGACGTGCCGGGGGCGACCATCGCCGACAAGCTCAGGCATCTCAACGAGGTCGACGACAGCCTCCGGCGCTTCCTCGTGTTCGAGCCGCGCGCGGCGGCGCAGATGAGCACCTGCCTGATCTTCCCCCCGACCCGGCCCGACGCCGATATCGGCTTCATCATCCTGCAGGGCGACAAGGCGCACGCGATGAGCGGCTCGAACAGCATCTGCCTGACCACCGTGCTGCTCGAAACCGGCATGCTGGAAATGACCGAACCCGAGACGATCGTTCGCATCGACACCGCCTCCGGGCTCGTCACCGCCCGCGCCACCTGCCGCGACGGCAAGTGCGAGCGGGTGACGCTGACCATGAACCCCTCGTGGGCCGAGCGGCTCGATGCCGTGGTGGAGGTCGAGGGCTATGGCAAGGTGACGGTCGACATCGGCTATGGCGGCATCTTCTATGCGCTGATCGACCCCGCCCAGCTCGGACTCGAAATCCGGCCCGACCAGGCCCGCCGACTGGTCGCCGCCGGAAGCGCCATCCATCGCGCCGTCAATGCCCAGCTCGAGATCGCGCACCCCGAGATCGCGGCGATCCGGGGCATCAGCTACACCATGTTCGTCGGCCACAATGCGGCGGGAGAACTGAAAGGCGCGACGATCATGCCGCCCGGTCGCATCGATCGTTCGCCCTGCGGCACCGGCAACTCGGCGCGCCTCGCGGTGGCCGCGGCGCGCGGCCTCGCCAGGCCCGGTGACCGGTTCACCGCGCGCTCGATCATCGATTCGAGCTTCGAGGTCACCTATGCCCACGATACCACCGCGGCGGGACGCCCGGCGGTGCAGCCGATCATCTCGGGTCGCGGCTGGATCCACGGCATCCACCAGATCGGCGTCGATCCGACCGACCCCTATCCCCTCGGGTACTCGGTCTCCGACACCTGGGGCGATGCGTTCGACCTGATGAACTGATGCGATGAACTGAAATGGCCAACCGCCCGCTTCCCCTCGGCTCCAGCATCGCCATCGCCGGCGCCGGCATCATCGGTGCGAGCGCCGCCTTCGTTCTGGCCGAGCGCGGCTACCGGGTCACGCTCATCGATCGCGACGAGCCAGGGCTGACCGGCCCCAGCTGGGGCAATGCCGGCCACGTCGTCGGCTCCGGCATCTTCCCCCTGGCCGAACCGGGCATCGGGGTCACCGGGCTCAAGATGCTCGCCGACCCGGACGCGCCGCTCAAGGTGCCGCCCGAGTACCTGCCCTCGCTCATGCCCTGGCTCTGGCGCTTCTGGCGCGCCAGCTACGGCGATGCCTACGAAACCGCTCTCAAGGCCTTGATTTCGTTCAACCGCGCCGCGGTGGAGGAGAGTATCGCGCTGTTCCAGCGCGCCGGCATGCCCGAGCGCATCCGGCACGATCCGGCGCTCTATCTCTACGAAAGCGAGGCCAGCTACAGCGCCGCGCTACCGCACTGGAAGAAGCGCCAGCAGGTCGACCTCCACTCCACCCACGTCGACGCCGACGAGATCGCCCGGCTCGAGCCCGACCTCGCGCCGATCTTTGTGCGCGGGGTCATCAGCCACGAGTGGGCCATCGTCACCGACCCCTACGAGGTGGTGCAGGGCTATGTCGAGGCGGCGCGCGAGCGTGGCGTGACGATCGAGCGCGGCCGCGTCGAGGCCGTTGCCGGCCGTGGCGGCGGGGTGTCGGTGACCATCGGCGGCGAGGCGCGCGCTTTCGATGCGGCGCTGGTCGCGGCCGGCGTGTGGTCGCGGGAGCTGGCCCAGGGCCTCGGCGAGCACCTGCCGGTCGAGGCCGAGCGCGGCTACAACCTGACCTACCCTGCGCCGAAGGCGACGGTCCGGCGCCCGCTGGTGCTGGCCGATCGTGGCGTGGTGGTGACGGCGCTCAAGCCCGGCCTGCGGCTGGGCGGCTGGACCGAACTGGGCGGCACGCGGCTGCCGCCCAACCCCTCGCGCTGGATGAAGATGCGCCAGATCACCGACGCGGTGCTTCCCGGCCTCGAGGGGGAGCCGGCAAGCGAGTGGATGGGCCACCGGCCCTCCATGCCGGATTCGGTGCCGGTGGTGTCGCGCTCCGGCCGGCACCCCGCGATCTTCTATGCCGTCGGACACGGTCACTACGGGCTCAGCTGGTCGGCCAAGACCGCACGCGTGGTGGGCGAGCTGATCGGCGAAGCCGCCGACCAGCGCTATGCCGCGCTGTCGATCCGGCGTTTCGGCAGGTAGGCTCTGGCGGCCGATCGCCTTCTCCCGCAGGGGAAAAGGCGGTTCCGACAGTCATCCGATCGAGCCGCCTGGTCCGGCCCCCTCACCCCGCCGCGGTATAGGCGGTCTTCACCTGGGTGAAGAACTCGGCGGCGTACCTGCCCTGTTCCTTGGGCCCGTAGCTCGAGCCCTTGCGGCCGCCGAACGGCACATGGAAGTCGACGCCGGCGGTGGGCACGTTGACCATCACCATGCCGGCCTCGGCATTGCGCTTGAAGTGCGTGGCGTACTTGAGCGAGGTGGTGACGATGCCGGCCGACAGGCCGAACTCGGTGTCGTTGGCGACGGACAGGGCTTCCTCGTAGTCCTTGACTCGGATCACCGCCGCGACCGGCCCGAAGATTTCCTCGCGGGCGATGCGCATCTGGTTGTGCACCTCGGTGAACAGCGCCGGCTGCAGGAAGAAACCCTCGGTCTCGCGGTTGAGCCGCTGCCCGCCGACGCGGAGCCGGGCCCCTTCCTTCTGGCCGATGTCGATATAGTCCATGTCCTGCTTGAGCTGGCCGGCATCGACCACCGGGCCGATCTCGGTGTCCTTGGCGACGGCGTTGCCCACCCTGAGGTTCTTGGTGCGCTCGCACAGCGCATCGACGAAGGCGTCGTGGATGCCCTCGGTGACGATGACGCGCGAGGTGGCGGTGCAGCGCTGCCCGGTCGAAAAGAACGCCGACTGCGCCACCGTCTCGACCGCCACCTTGAGGTCGGCGTCGTCGAGCACGATGGTCGGGTTCTTGCCGCCCATCTCGAGCTGGAACTTGCGCATGTGCCTGACACTCGCTTCCGCCACCCGCCGCCCGGTGCCGACCGAGCCGGTGAAGGTCATGCCGGCAAGGTCCCTTGAATCGAGCATGGCCTGGCCGACCACCGAACCCTTGCCCATCACGAGGTTCAGCACCCCCTTGGGCAGGCCGGCGCGGTGGAGGATGTCGACGATCGCCCAGGTGCTGCCCGGCACCAGGTCGGCCGGCTTGATCACCACGGTATTGCCGTAGCAGAGCGCCGGAGCCACCTTCCAGGCGGGAATGGCGATGGGGAAGTTCCACGGCGTGATGATGCCGATGACGCCGATGGCCTCGCGCGTCATCTCGACCCCGATGCCGGGCCGGACCGAGGGCACGCTTTCGCCCGAGAGCCTGAGCGCCTCGCCGGCGAAGAACTCGAAGATCTGGCCGGCCCGGGTCACCTCGCCAATGCCTTCGGCGAGCGTCTTGCCCTCCTCGCGGCTCAGGAGCGCGCCCAGTTCGGCCTTGCGCGCGAAAATCTCGTGCGCGGTCTTGGACAGGATCTCCCAGCGCTGCAGGATGCCCGAGCGCGACCAGGCCGGAAACGCCGCCTTGGCCGCCGCGATGGCATCGAGCGTCTGCTGCGCCGTGGCCCGGGCGTAGACCCCGACCACCTCGGCGGTGTTCGACGGGTTGACGTTCTCGGCGCCCTCCCCGCCCACCCACTCGCCATTGATGAGGTTCTTGTGCAGTTCGGTCATGGTGCGTGAATCCTGGATTTGCGTTCTTGGGGTTGTTGGTTTCAGTGGTTCGGCGCGGGAGGAGCTACAGCAGTGCTGCGTTTCTGCCGTGCCCGGCCTTGATCCACGAAATGACCAGGCGTTCGAAATCGGCGAACAGGATCCGGTCGGGTTGCAGATCGGCAGCGTGTGCCAAGGTCGGCATCGCGGCGAAGAACCTGTCGAAGCTGTCGAGCAGGAATGCGGTTGCGGGAATGCTTTTTCGTCGCGACACTGTCACCAGCCAGTCCCGGGTCTTTTCGGCCATCACCCTGGGATCGCCGCCATGGGCGGAAACGTCCATGCCGGCCAGGTCGGAAACGAACTTCTGGTACCTGTACTGCTCGATGTCGAAGATGATGCATCGCTTAGTCCGGTGTTGTTCACCGCCATAGCGCTTGGCGCCGAGGAAGATGCCGAGTTCCAGCGGCATATTGAACCGCGGCAGACCGCTGGCCTTGTCCAGCTCGGTCCGAGACAGGTCATGAACGCCGAAACGACAGTCCTCGATGATGCGATAGAGCTTGTCGATGCGAGTCTCGGTACCGTCGTCCATTGCGCAGCGCGCGCGAAAGCCGCAGGCCCGCACGGAGAAGACCAGAGCTTGAAAGCCGGGGGCGAAATCGCTGTCGAACGGGCAATTGATGAATACGTCGCGCGAACTCGACATCGGACCCGCTACTTCGAACGGCTCGTGATGTACTCCTTCACCACGCGATCCGCCGTAGAGCTGGTAATGCTGCTCGGCTTGGTCACCGGCTTCAACTCGACAAACTGCCCACTATGGGCCGACCGCGCCCCGACCCGCTTCGAGCTGCCGCTCAATGCCGACCGCGTGTCGCTGCCCGCCGCAAATCGACCGGTGACGCCAGACTTGTACTGTTCGTTGGCCATGACTGAAATCTGGAGACCTCGCTACCCGACTACAAGGTAGCACAGTGCAGCCTGAGCATCAAAGCAGCCCCGCCTTCGCCAGGTCGCGCAGCAGATGGCTGGCGCCGTAGGCCCAGGGGGCGGCGTCGGTGGCGAGGCGAACGGTGTTGGAGAGCGTGCCCAGCGACGGCGTCGAGATCGAGACGACGTCGCCCGGCTTGTGCGTGAAGCCCTTGCCGGCCCCGCCGCGATCCTTCACCGGCGCGAACATGGTGCCGCAATAGAGTACGAGGCCGTCCGGGTACTGGTGATGCCGGCCGATGGCCGAGGCGACCAGCGATTCCGGCGAGCGCGAAATCTGGCTCATCGAGCTCAGCCCGGTGAGCTCGAACCCGTCCTCGCCCCTGACCTCGAGCCCGATATCGGCGGATTTCACCGTCTCGATCGTGAACGTGCCGTCGAACAGCCGGATGAACGGGCCGAGCGAACCCGAGGCATTGTTGTCCTTGGCCTTGCCGAGCAGCAGCGCCGAGCGACCCTCGACATCGCGCAGGTTGACGTCGTTGCCCAGCGTCGCCCCGACGATCCGCCCCGAGGAGGCGACCACCATCGCCACTTCCGGCTCGGGATTGTTCCACTCCGAGATCGGCAGCACGCCGACATCGGCGCCGTAGCCCACTGTCGCCATCGGCTGGCTCTTGGTGAAGATCTCCGGATCCGGGCCGATGCCGACCTCGAGATACTGGCTCCATACGCCGCGCGAAATCAGCGTCTGTTTGACCTTCATGGCGGCCTCGGAGCCCGGCACCAGCTGGCTCAGATCGGTGCCGATCAGCGCGAGGATGTCCTTGCGCAGCGCGTCGGCCCTGGCTTTGTCGCCGCGGGCCTGCTCCTCGATCACGCGCTCGAGCAACGAGACGACGAAGGTGACGCCGGCCGCCTTGACCGCCTGCAGGTCGATCGGAGAGAGCAGCGCGGCGCCGGCCGGATCGGACCCGGCGGACCAGGAATTGGCGAGCACCGCATCGAGCCGCCCGATGGCCGCGCCGGGGGCGCTCGCCACATAGGCGGCCGGATCGGGCAGTTCGGCCACGTCGCGCGACGTGGGAGCGGCCCTGGCGGTGATGTCGATCACCTGGCCATCCCGCACCGTGACGACGCGCGGATAGGCAAAGCCGGGCACCCGGGCACGCCCGAGCAGGATACCTTCGTTCGGCACGATCGGATTGGCCACCGCACGCTCCCCCCTGTTGCGACGCGCTACCTAACCCGCGGCGCCGGCCCGTGTCCAGCCGAGCACGAGGTACGTACGTCGCACCTTTTTGGCGCGGAGCGGCCAAGCTCCGGGGCTGCCGCGGCGTCCAAGGCTCAGGCGGCAATGTTCAAGGCCTGTTCAGCCTTGCCGCAATAACACCCCATTAGGCTCGGCTATGTGCCGGCCGTCACGACCAAGGAGTATTGCCCATGCGCACGTTCGTCGCCTTCGTCCCCCTGCTGCTGGCTGCCGGGCTCGCGGCTCCCGTACTCGCCGCCGACGAGGCCATCGTCTCGATCAACGGCGTGGGCGAAGTGACCGCCGCCCCCGATACGGCGCTCGTCACGTCCGGCGTGACCACGCAGGGCGCCACTGCCCGCGAGGCGCTCGACGCCAATACCGCCGCGATGACGCAGCTGATCGACACCCTCAAGGCCGCCGGCATCGAGGAGCGCGACATCCAGACCTCGGGCTTCTCGGTCAATCCCAACTATGTCTACTCGGACGCGCGCGACGCCAATGGCTACTCGCTGCCGCCGCGTATCAACGGCTACGTCGTCTCCAACACGGTGAGCGTGCGGGTACGGGACCTCGGCAAGCTCGGCACCATGCTCGACCAGGCGGTGACGGTGGGCGCCAACACCATCAACGGCGTGAGCTTCTCGGTCGCCGATCCCTCGGCGCTCTACGAGGCGGCGCGCAAGGCGGCCTTCGCCGATGCCAGGCAGAAGGCGGAG
>JAYRZA010000019.1:0-97493 GCA_041916695.1 Devosia sp.
TCCGACACCCGGTCGAGGCCGAGCTGTAGGCTCTGCACCAGGTAGACCATGGCGCTGCTGTCGTAACTGATCGTGCAGTCGGCACGATTCACCGTCCACACGCAGTAGTCGACGCCGATGCCACCGATGATCGTGTCGTCGCCGGCCGCCCCGGTCAGCCTGTCGTTTCCGGCGCCGCCGTTGAGCGTGTTGTTTGCCTGGTTGCCGGTAATCTGGTCGTTGCCGGTGCCGCCCACCGCATTCTCGATCAGGGAGGCAACATTGCCCTGGAAAAGGAAAGCGTTGGCGATGTTTCCGCGCGCATACTGCCCGGGATAGAAGCCGCCGCCGAGATCGGCGAGTTGCGCGGCGCTGGTCGTCGTCCAGCCCCCCGGCGCAAGGTCCACCACGAGGTTCGTCGTGTAGTTGGAGAAGTCGTAGGTGTCGATGCCACCGCCGTCCCATACGGTGAGGAAGACCTTGTTCGCGACCGACGCCCCCTGGCCGATGCCATTGATTGACATCTCGCCGGTCGTCGCGCTCCAGCGATAGGTGGTGTTGCCGGCATTGGTCGCGAAGTTCGCGCCATACATGTATTGCAGCGCCGCCACATCGCTGAGCATCAGCGTCTGCGGGTAGCTGCCGTCGCGCACGGTGTAGCCGTTGAGGTTGGCCCCGACGAACGAGCGATAGGTCATCACCGAGTACTCGAGCGAGTCGTGGTTGGTCGGCAGCGCCGCCAGCCCGTCCTGGCCATGGTCGAGGCCGAGGGTATGACCGATCTCGTGCACGAAAGTGGCGTAGGCGTAGGTCCCCTTGAGCGGATTATTGTAGGAGGTGTGATTGAGCCACACATCGCCGCCCTGCTCGGCGCGGCTCGGCAGGTAGGCATACGCAGTACCTGCCGAGTTCTCCTCGGCAAAGCGCAGCGTCGCGGTGGCGGGATTGGTCGCCTCGGTGAACACCAGCCCGGTATAGGACTCGATCATGTCGAGGATGCCGCGCACGGCCGTCTTCTGCGCCGTGTTGAGCTCCTCGAAGCCGGCCAGCGTGTAGCCGTACTGGCTCATCGCAGTGGTGAAGCCGAAGCTGATATTGGGATCGGTCCACTTGGTCCCGGACAGCACGCCGTCGATATCGGCGTTGCCGCTGAGGCTGACACTGCTGGTGTTCGGCATCCCGTCCCCCTGGTCGACCGCGTCCGCGGCCCGAAAATCCGGGACATAGCCTGCGCACCCAGAGCTTAAGGAACGGCTCGGAAGCTCACTGCATTTTATCGATCGCCAGCTGGATCGCTGCTTAGCCCAGTGCGGAGGCCGCGATCAGTCCGGCAAAGCCGACCAGCACGAGCGAGCCCGACCGGCCGATCCAGGGCCGGCCGCGATCCCCCGCTCCGACGATGATCAGTCGCCCCAGCGACACCCACAGCAGGCTCGAGGCGAAGGCGAGGGCCGCCAGCAGGACAGCATGGGCCAACAGGCCGCGGGCGTCGGGCGGCAGCAGGACGAGGGCCAGCACCAGACCCTTGGGATTGAACAGCGTGGCGACGAACACGTCCGCGACCGGCACCGGTCGGTCCGTCAGGGCGACGGCAGCGCTCCAGAGCTTGATGGCGAGCCACGTCACGTATCCCGCGACGCCGAGCTTCAGGGCCACCGAAACCCACGGGGCGGTCGCCAGGACCGGTGCGAGGAACAGCCTGTAGGCGGCGATGGCCAGCGCATAGGCGAGCAGGGTTGCCAGCACGTGCGGCACCGCCCGGCGCACCGATGTCAGCGCCCCGACGGTCGCCAGAAGGGTATTGGTGGGGCCGGGCGCGACGAGGAGCGCCAGCGCGGCGGTCCCGAACAGGTAGAGGTCGGTCATGGGCCGGCAATCAATCCCGGAACACGGAAGGCCGCAAGTGCCCGATCAGCGCAGGTAGTGCGCCCGCATCTGTCGCGGCGTCAAACCATAGGCATTGCGGAACTGCACGTAGAACTGGCTCAGCGCCGAAAACCCGCTCTCGAAGGCCACGTTTTCGATGGACAGATTCCCCTCGAACAGCAGCGAGCGCGCCCGGATCAGCCGCATCCGCACCACGAACTTGTGCAGCGGCACGCGCATCACGTCGGTGAACAGGTTGAGGGCATAGTTGGGGTGCAGGCCGACCACCTTGGCGACGTCCTCTGCCCGCAGCGGTTCGCTGAGGTTCTCGAGGATATGCCGGATCATCGCCACCACGTAGCGGAGCGGCGAGGCGGCCCGCGTCGAGTTGCCGACGCTCTCGATCCAGGGATCCATCAGGCTGTCCCAGCCGGTGAGTGCCGCCCGGCGCAGCATCAGCGCGATCTCCTCCTTGAGGATGTCGGCACGCTCGGCATCGCCCGAACGATAGTCCTGGTACCAACGCTGCAGCGTATCGGCGCCCAGCGTCCCCGGCTGCAGCATCACCACGCCGCCCCCCATCATCGTCTCGGTGAGCTTGCCGAGGTTCGGCATGTGCAGGAAGCTGTCGAGCGGCAGGTAGACGTTGCACTGCCGGCTGTCGCCGCGCGGCCCCGTGTCGAGCGCGACGGTCTGGTGGGGGATGCCGGCCCAGAACATCACGACGCGCTCGGCGGGAATGCTCAGCGGCCTGCCGTCGATCACGTAATCCATGCCCCCGGCCGTCAGCCAGTTCAGCTCGATATGCCCGTGGAAGTGCTCCTCCGGCATGATCTGCGGATCGAACCAGCGAATGCCGAACCGGCCGAAGGCTTGCGTCTGGGCGTAGAACCGGCGGTCCGGCCGGGGCACCGGGGCGGCCGCCTTCTGGCGGGGGCGCGGGGCGGGGAGAGTCAGCTGAGGGGTCGCCATGCGGGTGGATTTCTTTGAAAACCGGAAATACTGATTCAGATAGCGGGATTGCCGCGACCTTGGCAAGGGCTAGGCTTTTGCCTTGCGAGGATGGGTAGCGCCGGGTCGGGAGCCCGACGCGGGTGCGTGTGCGCCGGTCCTCGGCAATGGGAGGTACCATGAAACGACACGTTTTTGCCCTGACCGGGGCAAGCCTTCTGCTCGGCGTATCGGTGATCGCCGCGCAGGCTCAGACCATCAGCCCGGGCGAACTGCCCGATCCGCCGAAATTCGATGCACAGGGCACACCGAACTTCGTCGGCATGGCCGACATCTTCGAATACAAGGCGCTGCCCGCCTACAGCGAGCCCGACTTCGTCAAGGCCTTTGTCGACGCCGGGAAGCTCCCGCCGGTCGCCGAGCGCCTGCCCAAGGAGCCGATGGTCTTCAAAGCGTCGAACATGCCCGACGGCATCGGCGTCTATGGCGACGTGATGCGCCACGTGATCGGCGGTCGCCCCGAAGGCTGGAACTACACTGCCGGCCAGTCGCAGGGCTGGGGCGGCATCGACATCGGCATGTCTGAGTGCCTGACCCGCACCGGTCCGCTGTTCACCGTCAAGGCCGAAGAACTCGCCCCCATGCCCAACCTCGCCAAGAGCTGGGAGTGGTCCGAGGATGGCCACAAGCTGACCATGCACCTCATCGAAGGTGCCAAGTGGTCCGACGGCGTGCCCTTCACCACCAAGGACGCGATGTTTTACTGGGAGAAGAACGTCCTCGATCCCAATGTCTCGCCGCTCAACGGCGCCACGCCGGAGACCTTCGGTGAGGGCACCACGCTCGAGGCCACCGACGACTACACGCTGGTCTGGACCTTCAAGGACGCCTTCCCGGCCCAGTACATCTACCAGATGGCCTATGGCACGTTCTGCCCGGGTCCGGCGCACATCCTCGCGCCCGAGCATCCGGACAACAAGCCCGGCCAGACCTACGACCAGTACAAGAACGCCTTCCCGCCCGAGTACATGAACATCCCGGTCATGGGCGCCTGGGTGCCGGTCGAGTATCGCGCCGACGACATCGTCGTCCTGCGCCGCAACCCGTACTACTGGAAGGTCGACGACCAGGGCAACCAGCTTCCCTATCTCAACGAGATGCACTATCGCCTCTCGACCTGGGCCGATCGTGACGTGCAGGCCGTGGCCGGCACTGGCGACTTCTCCAACCTCGAGCAGGCCGAAAGCTATGTCGAAGCGCTGAAGCGCTCCGCCGATCCCGCCGCTCCGGCGCGTCTCGCCTTCGGTGCCCGCACCATCGGCTATACGCTCTATCCGAACCTCTCCGGCAATGGCTGGGGCGAGCCGGATGCCCGCGCGCAGGCCGTGCGCGAACTCAACCGCAACGCCGATTTCCGCGTCGCGGTCACCTCGGCGATCGATCGCCAGGCGCTGGGTGACAGCCTGGTGAAGGGTCCGTTCACCGCCATCTATCCGGGCGGCCTCTACGCCGGCACCACCTACTACGACAAGTCTTCGACGGTGTACTACCCGTACAACCTCGATGGCGCCAAAGCGCTGCTCGCCAAGATCGGGCTCACCGACACGGACGGCAACGGCATCGTCAACTTCCCCGCCGAGACGCCCGGAGTAGGCGGCCAGGACGTGGAAATCACCATCCTCGCCAACGCCGACTACCAGACCGACAAGTCGCTGGCCGAAGGCGTCGTGGCGCAGATGGAGAAGCTCGGCATCCGCGTGATCCCGAACATCCTGACCGGCACGCAGCGCGACGCGACCGAGCAGTCCGGCAAGTTCGACTGGACCGTCCGCCGCAACGGCTCGGAGCTGATCTCGGTAGTGCAGGGCACGGTGGCGCTCGCGCCGACCGGCCCGCGCATCTCCGCGCATCACCGCGCAGGCGCCAACGACCAGCTTGATCTGCTCCCCTGGGAGCAGGCGATGGTGGACGTCGTGAACAAGTTCATCGCGACGAACGACGCTGCCGAACGCGTCGAACTGATGAAACAGTACCAGAAGCTCTACACCGAGAACGTGAACGGCATCGGCCTCACCCAGTACCCGGGTGCGCTGATCATCAACAAGCGCTTTGCCAATATTCCGGCCGGCGCCCCGATCTTCATGTTCAACTGGGCCGAGGACAACATCATCCGCGAGCGCGTGTTCGTTCCTGCCGACAAGCAGCAGAACTACGAGCTGCATCCCAATACCCTCCCGGGTGCGCCGGGTTCCGCCGGGCCGGTCGCTCTCTGACCGACCTGCGGACCCAGTGGCAGGGGGCGTCCGCGCCCCCTGCCGCCTGAAACCGGATCCAGAGCACGGCATTTCCGCCGCACTTCCGGGCGCCGGGCGAGGGGACCATGCCCGGGCTCGGCCTCCCCTGAGGCCCTCATCCTAGACCTGTCGAAGGACAAGGTCGGGCACGCCGAACGACGGAGCAAAGACCATGCTGCAAGTGCTGCGCTTTCTCGTCATGCGGGTTCTCGCCGCCCTGCCGATCCTGCTGGTCCTCAGCGTGGTGACCTTCGCCATTATCCAGGCTCCGCCGGGCGACTACGGCGACTACATCCGCTCCATGCTGATGAACCAGGGCGGCGCCACCGCCGAGGAAGCCGAGGTCCAGGCGGAAGCCTATCGCGAGGCCAACGGGCTCAACGATCCGCTGCCGATCCAGTACTTCAACTGGATGAAGGGCATCGTCACCGAGTTCGATTTCGGCCACTCGCTCTACTACAACAAGCCGGTCGGCGACGTCGTGGCCGAGCGGCTGCCGCGCACCATCCTGCTTGCGCTCACCTGCCATATCCTCGCGTCCATCTTCGGCATCTCGCTCGGCATCATCGCCGCGACGCGCCAGTACAGCTGGGTCGACACCGTGCTCGGGGTGGTCTCCTTCCTCGGCATGACCGTGCCGCGCTTTCTGCTGGCCCTGATCATCATCTACATCCTCGCCTTCCGGCTGAACGTGCAGGAGATCGGCAGCTTCTTTTCATCCAAGTACGGCGGTGCGCCCTGGAGCTGGGACAAGTTCGTCGACCTCGTCAAGCACGTCTGGCCGGTGATCTTCATCGCCACCTTCGGCGGGCTGGCCTACAACATGCGCGTCATGCGGGCCAACCTGCTCGACGTGCTCAACGCCCAGTACGTCGAGACCGCGCGGGCCAAGGGGCTATCCGAGGGCGCCGTGATCATGAAGCATGCCGTGCCCAACGCGCTCCATCCGCTGGTTGCCTACCAGGGCGTCGTGCTGCCCTACATGCTGACCGGCGAGATCGAGGTTGCCATCGTCTTCGGCCTTGCCACCGTCGGTCCGGCCATCGTCGGCTCCATGGCCGTCGGCGACGTCTACGTCACCGCGACATTCGTGCTCGTCCTCGCCGTCACCCTGATCATCGGCAACATCATCGCCGATCTGTTGCTCGTTGCGTTGGACCCGCGCGTCCGGCTTGGCGGGAGCAACCGCGAATGAGCCAAGTCTCCGAAAAGCCGGCCGACACCGCCGATCGCTCGACGCCGCAGCCGGGCATGACCTCGTCGGGCCGCCTGGCCCATGGCAACGAGACCTATCTCGCCCTCGTCTGGCGACGCTTCCGTCGCTCCACCATGGGCATGATCGGCCTCGTGCTCGTTGCTGGCCTGATCATCATGGCGGTCTTCGGAGATTTCTTCGCCCCGATGGATCCCAAGGCCACCGACATTGCCTTCGCGCCGCCCGATCATGTCGAATTCTCCGCTCCGGACGGCAGCTTCAGCCTCATCCCGTACGTCTACCCGATCGTCGAGACCGGCGAGTTCGACCCGATTACCTTCCAGCCGCTGACCGGACCGGACAAGAAAAACCCGACCTCGCTCGGCTTCCTCGTCGCCGGCCATAGCTACAACCTGCTCGGTCTCATCCCCGCCAACCTGCACTTCTTCGGTGCGGTCGACGGCCGGCCGATCCACTTCCTCGGCACCGATAAGTTCGGCCGCGACATACTTTCGCGCGGCATCGTCGGCTCGCAGATCTCGCTGACCATCGCCCTGGTGGTGGTGCTGCTGACCACCACGATCGGCACTTTCGTGGGCATTTTTTCGGGCTACATGGGGGGACGCATCGACGTCTGGGTGCAGCGCTTCGTCGAGTTCGTCCTGGCCTTCCCACAATTGCCGCTCTATCTCGCTCTCACCTCGCTGATCCCGGTGACGGCCCCCTCCAACGTCTTCATCGCCTTCGTCATCGGCGTCATGGCCGTTCTCGGCTGGGCGCAGCTTAGCCGCGAGGTGCGCTCCAAGACCCTGGCGCTCGCCCGCATCGAGTATGTGCGGGCCGCTATCGCGGTCGGCTCGTCGGACATGCGCATCATCACTCGCCATATCCTGCCCAATGTCTCGAGCCACCTGATCGTGGCGGTGACCATCGCCATCCCGACCGTGGTGCTTCTCGAGAGCTTCCTCGGCTTCCTTGGCTTTGCCGTGAAGCCGCCGCTGATCTCCTGGGGCCTGATGCTGCAGGATACCGGCACCTTCTCGGTGATCGGGTCCTATCCGTGGATCCTCTCCCCCGTCGTCTTCGTGCTGATCACCGTCTTTGCGTTCAATGCGCTGGGCGACGGGTTGCGCGACGCCATCGATCCCTATTGAGGCCCGCGATGACCAGCCCGAACGAACTCGCCCCCGCCGAACGCCGCGACCTTGGCAGCCATGGTCGCGAACTGATCCTCGATGCCCGCAACATCGCCGTCGATTTCAAGGTCGAAGGCGGCACCGTGCATGCCGTGCACGATGTCTCCTTCCAGCTGCACAAGGGCGAGACCATCGCGCTCGTCGGCGAATCCGGCTCGGGAAAGTCTGTCACCGCGCGCACCATCATGCGGTTGCTGACCAAGCGTGCCCGCATCGGCCGAGGGGCGCGGATCACGCTCTCCGGCAAGAACATCCTCCAGCTCTCCGAGAGCGAAATGCGCCGGCTGCGCGGCAATGACGTGACCATGATCTTCCAGGAGCCGATGAGTTCGCTGAACCCGGTCTACACCATCGGCCAGCAGCTCTGCGAAATCCTCCACCTGCACAACCGCATGAGCCGCAAGGAAGCGATGCAGAAGGCCGAGGCGCTGCTCGAGGAGGTGCAGATCCCGGAGCCGGCGGCACGCCTCAGGCAGTATCCGCACCAGTTGTCGGGTGGGCAGCGCCAGCGCGTCATGATCGCCATGGCACTCGCCAACCGGCCGGACGTGCTGATCGCCGACGAACCGACCACCGCGCTCGATGTCACGGTTCAGGCGCAGATCCTCAATCTGATCAAGGACCTGAAGTCAAAGTACGGCATGGCGGTGATCCTCATCACCCACGACCTGACGGTCGTCCGGCAGTTCTCCGACTATGTCTACGTCATGCAGAACGGCCGCGTGCAGGAGCACAACACCACCGAGGCGCTGTTCGCTTCCCCGCGCCACGCCTATACCCGGCACCTGCTCGCCTCCGAGCCGAAGGGGGCGGCGCGGCCGATCGCTGCGGACTCCCCCAGTGTGCTCGAGGGCAGAGAGGTCAAGGTCTCCTTCACGCTCAAGCGTGGCGGCTTCCTCAACCCTGACTTCTTCGAGCTCGTCGCGGTCGACAAGTTGTCCCTGAACCTCAGAAAGTACGAGACGCTCGGCCTCGTCGGCGAGTCCGGCTCCGGCAAGACCACCTTCGGGCAGGCGCTCATCCGGCTGATCGGCAACCAGGGCGGCGAGATCTTCTTCGACGGCGAGCCCATCCACGGCAAAGACCGGCAAGCGATGCGGCCGTTGCGCAGCCGCATGCAGATCGTTTTCCAGGACCCATTCGCCTCGCTCAACCCCCGCATGTCGGTGCGCCAGATCATCGAGGAGGGGCTGATCGTCAACAATATCGGCGCCAACGGCCCCGAGCGCGTCGAGCGCGTGCGCCAGGCACTGCGCGATGCGGGCATGCCCGACAGCATCCTCAACCGCTTCCCGCACGAGTTCTCCGGAGGCCAGCGGCAGCGCCTCGCCATTGCCCGCGCCATCGCGCTCGAGCCCGAGTTCATCCTGCTCGACGAGCCGACCTCGGCCCTGGATCTGTCGGTGCAGGCGCAGATCATCGAACTCCTGCGCAAGTTGCAGGACGAGAAGGGGTTGAGCTACCTGTTCATTTCCCACGACCTCAAGGTGGTCAAAGCGCTTTGCCACCGGGTGATGGTCATGCAATACGGCAAGATCGTCGAACAGGGCCCGGTCGCCGATGTGCTCGAGCGCCCGCAGACCGAATACACCGCGCGGCTCGTCCGGGCCGCCTTCGACATCGCGGCCTGAGCCGCCCAGCCATACTGACGGAGAACCATTGATGGCCAACCCCAAGATCACCTTCATCGGCGCCGGTTCGTCGGTGTTCATGAAGAACATCGTTGGCGATGTGCTGCAGCGTCCGGCGCTGGGCGGGGCCGAAATCCGCCTGATGGACATCAACCCCGGACGGCTCGAGGAGAGCGAGATCATTGCCGGCAAACTGATCCAGACGCTTGGCGTGCCGGCCTCGATCAAGACCTATTCGAACCAGCGCGAGGCTCTCGACGGCACCGATTTCGTCGTCGTCTGCTTCCAGATCGGCGGCTACGATCCGTGCACGATTACCGATTTCGAGGTGCCCAAGAAGTACAACCTGCGCCAGACCATTGCCGACACCCTCGGCATCGGCGGCATCATGCGGGGCATTCGCACGGTGCCGCACCTGTGGTCGATCTGCGAGGACATGCTGCAGGTCGCGCCCGACGCCATCATGCTGCAATACGTCAATCCCATGGCCATCAACACCTGGGCGATCGGCGCCAGGTACCCCACCATCCGCCAGGTGGGACTCTGCCACTCGGTACAGGGTACCGCCTACGAACTGGCGCGCGACCTCGAGATCCCCGTCGAAGAGATCCGCTACCGCGCCGCCGGCATCAACCACATGGCGTTCTATCTCAATTTCGAGCACCGCCAGCCCGACGGCAGCTATGTCGATCTCTACCCGGCCCTCAAGCAGGGCTACCGCGAGGGTCGCTATCCCAAGCCCAGCCACTGGAACCCCCGTTGCCCCAACAAGGTCCGCTACGAGATGCTGACCCGGCTCGGCCATTTCGTCACCGAGAGTTCGGAGCACTTTGCCGAGTACACGCCCTACTTCATCAAGCGCGACCGGCCGGATCTGATCGAGCGCTTCGGCATTCCCCTCGACGAATACCCAAAGCGCTGCATCGAGCAGATCGCCCGCTGGAAGCGCGAGGCCGAGACCTACAAGACCGCCAACACCGTCGAGGTCCGGGAGAGCCACGAATATGCCTCCGAGATCGTCAACTCGGTGGTGACCGGTGCGCCTTCGGTGATCTATGGCAACATCGTCAACCGCGGCTACATCCCGCAGTTGCCCGCGGGCTGCGCCGTCGAGGTGCCGACGCTGGTCGATGCCAACGGCCTGCAGCCGACCGTGGTCACCGATATTCCGCCGCAGCTGATCGGGCTCATCCGCACGAACGTCAACGTCCAGGACCTGACGGTTCAGGCACTGCTCACCGAGAACCGCGAACACATCTACCACGCGGCCATGCTTGATCCGCATACCTCGGCCGAACTCGACCTGGACCAGATCTGGAACCTCGTCGACGATCTGCTTGCCGCCCACGGCGACTGGCTCCCGGAGTGGGCCCGCGTTCCGGCGAAGCAGCAGGTGGCCTGAGGGGAGGGGCTCGCCGCGCCCGGGCCCACCGGCCCCTCGGCAGCACTATCGGAGCTATCCCCGCGCGAGCGGGGATAGCCGAGGCGTGTCGATCTCTATGGTGCGGCTGATCGAGCCATCCCCGCGCGAGCGGGGATAGCGGGGGCGTGGCTCAGATTTCCGCCGTTGCCTGCTTCAGCCAGGCCTTGACCTCGCCCTTTACCAGCGGCGCGATCTCCTTGAACACCCGCCTGTGATAGGCGTTGAGCCAGTCGCGCTCGGCATCGGTGAGCAGTTTCGGCTCGACCAGCCGCGTGTCGATCGGGGCGAGCGTCAGTGTCTCGAACTCGAGAAAGCCGCCGGCCCCCACCGGCGCCTCGACGACGTGCACCAGGTTTTCCGTACGGATGCCGTAGCTGCCTTCCCGGTAGTAGCCGGGCTCGTTCGAAACGATGTTGCCCGCCTCGAAAGGCACCGTGTACCGCGACGAGATACCGACCGGTCCCTCGTGAACGGACAGGAATGCCCCGACACCGTGTCCGGTGCCGTGATTGTAGGTAACGCCGTCCGCCCACAGGAACTGCCGCGCCAGCACGTCGATCTGGGCTCCGGTCGTACCCTTGGGAAATCGTGCCGCCGAAATCGCGATCATGCCCTTGAGGACGCGCGTGAAGCGGTCCTTCTGCTCGGCGGTGGCGCTGCCGGTCGAAAGCGTGCGGGTGATGTCTGTGGTTCCCATGATGTACTGCGCGCCCGAGTCGACCAGCATCAGTTCGCCCGGCTGGAGCCGGCGGTTGGATCTGCCGTCCACCCTGTAGTGGACGATCGCGCCGTTGGCGCCTGCGCCGGAGATCGTGTCGAAGCTGATATCGACCAGGTTGGCGTCCTCGCGCCGGAAGCTCTCGAGCGCGGTCACGATGTCGATCTCGTCGAGCTTGCCCCTCGGAGCCTCGGCATCGAACCAGCACAGGAACTTCGCCATTGCCACGCCGTCGATGCGGTGCGCCTCGCGCATGCCGCCCAGTTCCACTTCGTTCTTCTTGGCCTTCGCCATCAATATCGGATCGCGACGATGGACCAGGTGGCCCTCGCTCGGTCCGGTGATGGCATTGGCGATCGCCAGCGGCACGGTGGCCGGGTCGATCATCACCCGCTTATCCCCCGCACCGAGGCGGCGCAGCACTCCCACCATGGTCCGCACGTCGGCGACCCGGGCGAGACCCTTGAGGCCCTCGCGCAACTCGGCGGTGATCTTGTCCCGGTCGACGAACAGCGTCGGCAGGCCAGCCTTGGGCACCAGGGCGAAGCACAGCAGCACCGGTACGTGCGGCACGTCGCGGGCACGCATGTTCAGCAGCCAGTTGATCGACTCGGGCACGGTCAGCACGAGGGCATCCGCCCCCTCGGCACCGAGCAGTTTTCGCAGTTCGGCCAGCTTGTCGGCACTGGCTTTCCCCGCCCGGTTGTGGCCGAGGAACTCGACCGGCGTGTTGGGTGGCGCCGGGCGGTCGGTCCAGATGCGGTCGACGAGGTTGGGGGAGGGGACGAGGCTCAGCTTGCCGGCCAGCTTCTTGCCCAGCTCCTCGATCTCGCTCGGCGTATGCAGCCAGGGGTCGTAGCCGAGCTTGCCGCCTTTCGCGACGAAATCCGCGATCTGCGGCGACAGCCCGCCCTGCGCAGTCTCGATTACCTTGACCAGCCGCGTGTCGGTTTCCGCGGGTGCCTGCAGCGTATAGCGGCTGTCGATGAACAGTCCCGCCTTCTTGGTCCCGATGACGGCAAACCCGGCCGAACCGGTGAAGCTGGTCAGGTAGGCGAGGCGCGCCTCGCTCGCCGGCACCGACTCGCCCCGGTGTGCGTCGGTGCGCGGCACAAGGAACCCGTCGAGCCGCGCTTCGGCGAGCGCCGCGCGAAAGGCCTTGAGGCGAGGCGCTACCGTCGACCTGTCGGTGCGCGTGTCGAAGCTCTGGTAGACGGTCGGGGCGAAGGCTTTGTCGGTCATGATCTCGATCGGAAAGGATCTGTGCCGCGGCGCAGCACTCGGGCGCGGCGACCGTACCAGAGCGTGCCACCGGCCCCAAGGGGTGGAGAGCGGAACCGTCACCGTTCAGCCGGGTTCGGCTGCGGGCGCGCACACGTCCACACCGGGCATCCGATGGACTGGCATGAGACCGGGAAGGAGCCTGTCCCGCCGCGTCCGCGCTGCGCTGCCGAGAGCGGCACGCTGCGGCGCGGCCCAAGATCACCCGAAAGCCTGAGGGTGAGCAAGGATGACGCCGCCCGCATGGACTGACGATTTACCGCCCGTTAAGGCGCCTTGCGCGCGGGGCATGGCTGCCCCTCGCTTCGGGGGCTTACCGGCATGAGCCGCGGCTCCTATCTAGCAAACCGTGGCAGGAGCCACCGACCGTCAACCGGGAGAGTACCGATGCCCGAGACCAAGAACGATTTCCGCAAGGCGCTCGGCTGCGTCATCGAGGCACGTGGCCGCGAGGCGTCCCGCAGCATGGGTCGCAGCCGCGAGCATCTTCTGCTCGGCGCGTTCACCAAGCGTCCGGGGTTCACCTCGTAAGTCGGTTTCCGTTCGGCATGCCGACTAGATGCGCTCCAGCAGGAGCGTCGACCACTCTTTCTTGACCAGCTTGTGACGCAGCACGATCCCCTGCCTCGCATAGGCGGCGACCACCCGTGGCGCCTGGTGGTTGAGAATGCCCGACAGGATCACCGTCGCGCCCGGCTCGGCCACTTTGCGCATCGCCGGCGCCAGCGCCACCAGCGGCCCGGCGAGGATGTTGGCGACGATCAGGTCGTACGGCGCCGCCGTGGCGATCTGCCGGTGCTCGAGCCCGGTCGCCTCGAGCGCGATGACAAACCGGCCGACCCCGTTGTCGCGGGCGTTCTCGATGGTGGTCCTGACCGCGATCGGATCGATATCGCTGGCAATGACCGGCAGGTGGGTCCGCTTGGCAAGGGCGATTGCCAGCACC
Source organism: Devosia sp. (assembly GCA_041916695.1). GTDB lineage: Bacteria > Pseudomonadota > Alphaproteobacteria > Rhizobiales > Devosiaceae > Devosia_A. The sequence goes on from JAYRZA010000019.1 coordinate 13,481, forward strand.
CCGGTGCCCGTCCCGACATCGAGCATGGAGCGGAAGCGTCGGCGTTTGAGCGACCTGTCGATCGCCTCGAGGCACCCGGTGGTGGTCTCGTGATGGCCGGTGCCGAACGCCTGCGCGGCATCGATTCGGATTGCCGTCAGGCCACCCGGCACCGGGCCCGTGTCATGGCTGCCGTGCACGTAGAAGCCCCCCGCGACCACCGGTTGCAGGCCTTCCAGCGACTTCGCCACCCAGTTGACCTCCGGGTCGATCGGTTCGACGGCGAACTGGACCGAGCCCCCCAGCGCCGCGCGTGCCAGCGCCGCGAAGGCATCGAGGTCGGGCTCCGCATCGCAGGTCGCCTCGAAGATCCACTCGCCGGTCTCCGGGTCCTCGTGCGCCGAAGCCGTGATCGCCAGGTCTTCCGCGGCCATCACCGCATCCACCAGCGCATAGGCCTGGTCCTTGCTGAGCGGGGTCGAAAGCTGGGAGAGGGTCATGGTCACGGGTCCGGTTTGCCGCCTCTTGCGCTCCGCGGGCGGCCGAAGTCAATGGCTCGCTGCCCCCAGCGTTAAGCCGGCAGGTGCAGCCGGGCCCAGACCGGCAGGTGGTCCGAGCCGGTCCGGGCGAGGGCGGTGTGGTGAACACCGGTCGCCTCGAGCACCAGGTCGCGGCTGGTGATGATGCGGTCGAGCTGCAGCATCGGCCGTCGCGCATGAAAGCTCGGGCCGGGCGCGATCACGTTGTGGTGGATGGCAAACTGGGCGAGGCAGCCGCCGTCGTTGGCCCACTGGTTGAGATCGCCCATGATCACGGTCGGCATCCGTTCCTCGAGGCGCTCGAGATGCGCGACCACCGCCTGCGCCTGCCTGAGGCGCGAGACCCCGAGCAGCCCCAGGTGCATGCCGACCACACGGATCGTACGGCCCCCGAACCGCACATCCGCCAGCACCGCCCCACGCGGCTCGAGGAAGGGCAACTCGATCCGCTGTTGCCCGATCACCTCGATGCCCTTGCGCACCAGCAGCGCATTGCCGTGCCAGCCCAGGCTCAGCTGCCGGATGCCGAAGCGCACCGGCACGTAACGTGTCTTGTCGACGATCACCTCGGCATCGAGCGTCGTCGCCCGCTCGCCGAAGCGGCGGTCCACCTCCTGCAGGGCCACCACGTCGGCATCGATCTCCTCGAGGATGCCGAGGATGCGGTCCGGCCGGCGGCGTCGATCGGTGCCGAGGCTCTTGCGGATGTTGTAGGAGGCGACCTTGAGCATCGTGTCAGAGTACCGGAGACAGCAGGCGGGCGGCCTGCGAGATGAATCGTTGCAGCGCCGGGCGCCCGCGGACGTCCTCGCGCGTCACCTGATGACATCTGCCGAAGTCGTTTTCCAGCATGTCCTCGACGGCCGAAACGGCGCTGGACTCCGGCATCCAGACGGTCAGCTCGAAGTTGATCGCGAAGGACCGGTTGTCGAAGTTGACGCTGCCCACACCGGCGATGCGGTCGTCCATCAGGATCACCTTCTGGTGCAGGAATCCGCCGAGGTAGCGGTAGACGCCGACACCGTGTTCCACCATCGCATCGGCATGAGCGTTGCTGGCCAGCCAGACCAGCATATGGTCCGGCCGCGACGGCAGCATGATGCGCACATCCACGCCCCTGAGCGCGGCCGCATAGAGCGCCGTTCGCGTGTCGGTATCGGGGACGAAGTAGGGGCTCACCACCCAGAGCCGCTGCCGGGCCTGCCCGATGATGTCGGTGAAGGCGATAGGGCAGGCCTCGATCTTGTCGGCCGGCCCGGTCGCCATCACCAGCGCCGGAACCGGTCCGATCTCCTCCACCGCGCGCGGCGGATCGACAAGCAGTTGCCGACCGGTCGCCCACAGCCAGTCCTCCTGGAAGATCAGCGAGAACGAGGACACCGCCGGCCCCTCGACCCTGAGCTGGGTATCGCGCCAGTGCCCGAAGCGCGGGTCCTCGCCCAGGTATTCCACCCCGACGTTCAGTCCACCGGTCCATGCGACCCGCCCGTCAACCACGACGTTCTTGCGGTGGTTGCGGTAGTTGATCCGCATCGGCCCGAACACCCTGAGAAAGCGGTGGCGGTGATTGAACCCGAAGATCTCGACGCCGGCGTCCCGGAGCCGCCGCTTGTAGTCGCTCGAGAGGTCGCCGCTTCCCACGTCGTCGTAGAGCACGCAGACCCGCACCCCGGCCCTGGCTCGCTCGATCAGCCGATCCGCCAGCTCCCGTCCGAGCCGGTCGTCGCGGATGATGTAGAACTGCACGAGGATGTAGTCGCGCGCCGCTGCGATCCCCTCGAACATCGAGCGGAACGTCGCCTCACCGTCGATCAGCAGGTCCACCTTGTTGCCGGCGAGGAACGGCATCCCCGAGGCTTTCCGCTGCACCGGCCATTGCGCGCCGGTTTCGCGATCGATCACCGCCAGTTCCTCGCTGCGGATGAGCCGCGACTGCCGCACCTGCAGGCGTGTCTGGGCATAGCTGTCGAAATACTTCCAGCCGAACACCAGATAGATGATGGCCGTCGGAAACGGCAGGAACGCCAGCGACAGCAGCCAGGCGATCGAGCCTTGCGAGGTCCGCGACGCACCGATCTCGCGTACCGCGCAAACCGCCGCCAGCACGTAGTTGGCCAGCACCAGGCCCGCGATCAGCGGGATGTTCTCGGCGATGGCGATCAGCATGCTGTTCATCGGTCGCCGGGACTCGACACGTGGGGCGGGGGAGAGGCTACGACAGTTCGGCCGGCTCGGCCAACCGATCCCGCCCATTGTCCTTTTCTGGGTTGGGCCGGAGCCGAGTCGGGTGCTAGGAATGTACGAATACTCGCCAGCCCCGGACCGCCTGATTGTCCCCGCCCCAGCCAGCCACGCAACCCCCGCCCGACAATGTCGCGGCCGGGATCGGGCTGAAGGTCACCTCCGTCGCGATCTTCCTGCTGATGGCGAGCCTGCTCAAGGCAACCGGCAACCTGCCGCCCGGACAGCTGGTGTTCTTCCGCTCGCTCTTCGCCATTCTGCCGATCATCGTCTTCCTCGCCTGGCGCGGTGAACTCGTCGACGGCTTCAGGACGGCCAATCCGCTCGGACACCTGACGCGCGGTCTCGTCGGTACCGGTGGCATGGTACTCGGCTTCATCGCGCTGACCCGCCTGCCGCTGCCCGAGGCAATCGCCATCAACTACGCCACGCCGCTCCTGATCGTGGTCTTCGGCGCCCTCATCCTCAAGGAGACGGTGCGACTCTACCGCTGGAGCGCGGTCGTCGTCGGTCTCGTCGGCGTCGGCATCATCCTGTGGCCGCGCCTCACCATCTTCAGCGGCGGGCCGCTCGACGATGCCGGCATCGGAGCGGTGATGGCGCTGCTCGCCTGCGTGTTCGCCGCCTTCGCCACCATCGCCGTCCGAACGCTCGTGCGCACCGAGCGATCCGCCACCGTCGTCCTCTACTTCTCGATCTTCACCAGCTTCATCGGCGCGCTGATGCTGCCCTTCGGCTGGATCGATCCGACACCGGAGCAGTGGGTCATGCTCACTGTCGCGGGCATTGCCGGCGGCATCGCGCAGATCCTGCTCACCGAGAGCTACCGGCATGCCGATGTCTCGCTGGTCGCTCCGTTCGAGTACACCTCGCTGATCCTCAGCCTGATTGTCGGCTACCTGTTTTTCGCCGAGGTCCCCACGCTCACCATGCTGATCGGTGCGCTGATCGTTGTCGGGGCCGGTCTGTTCATCATCTTCCGTGAGCATGCCCTGGGCCTCGAACGCCGCAAGGCTCGTCAGGTGACGCCGCCGCAATGAGCCCCGACATACACCTTGCGGAACTCGAAGCCTTCATCGTCCGTGCCAAGCGCACCACCTATGTGGGGAGCGGCGAGGCGGCTGCGCCCAGCCGCAGCGGTTCGCACGACCTCACCTTCACCGACGCCGACTGGAGCTATCGCGACAGCTATTTCGGCGGCACCGACTTTCATGGCCAGGAGGTGGTGTGGCACCGGGGCGAGCCGGTCTGGGTGATGAGCTACTACGGTCATATCCTCCGCCCCGACCTGATCGACGCCCCCCGCGCCGGCCTCACCATCAAGGCGGCGCTGAGCGCCATGTATGACGAAGGTCGCTTCCTCGGCGGATACGACTGGGTTGGCCCGCACGGGCGCTACCGCGACCGCTCGACCGGCGACGTCGCGCATTTCCACGGCCACGAGACGATCACCGTCGATGGCGTCGAGGCCTATGCGCTGGACTATTTCGGCGGGCTGGTGAAGGCGTAGAGCCCTCACCCCTTCTGCACAAAACTGTCCAGCACCTTCTTCCGCCCCGCCTTCTCGAACTCGATGGTCAGCTTGTTGCCCTCGATCGCCTCGACCCGGCCATAGCCGAACTTCAGGTGGAACACCCGCTGGCCCACCGAGTAGGCCGAGCCGCGGCCGTCATCGACCGAGCGGGCGACGAGGTCGCCGTCGATGGTCATCGGACCCGCCGACTTGCGCTGGCCGGCCTGCGCCTTGGCGCGCTGCCAGCCCGGCGTCTCGTAGAGCGAGTCGAAAGGGTCGCGCGTGTCGAACCGTCCGCCGCCCGAGCGCCCGCCATAGCCATAGCCGCCATAGGCCGAGCCGGTGTCCTTGACCTCGACGACATGCGCCGGCAGTTCGTCGACGAAGCGGGAGGGGATGGCCGATTGCCACAGCCCGTTGATCCGGCGGTTCTGCGCCAGGTAGACGTGCAGGCGTTTTCGCGCCCGGGTCAGGCCGACATAGGCGAGCCGGCGTTCTTCCTCGAGCCCGGCGCGGCCGCTCTCGTCCAGCGTGCGCTGGCTGGGGAACAGCCCCTCCTCCCAGCCGGGGAGGAACACGGTGTTGAATTCGAGCCCCTTGGCCGAATGCAGCGTCATGATCGAGACCGCGTCCCCGGCCTCGCCGGTATCGCGGTCCATCACCAGCGACACGTGCTCGAGGAAGCCGCCCAGCGTGTCGAACTCCTCCATCGAGCGCACGAGCTCCTTGAGATTCTCGAGCCGGCCGGCGGCGTCCGCCGACTTGTCGTTCTGCCACATCTCGGTGTAGCCCGACTCGTCGAGGATCTGTCCCGCCAGTTCGGAGTGGTGGATAGCCGGAATGAGCTTCTGCACCTCGACCTCGCATCCCGTTTCTGGATCGGTCTCGGTGACGAAGACAGTCCTGTCGCGGAGTCGCTGGGGCCATTCTTCGAACATGGAGATGAAGGCGCGCAGCGAATCGCGCGGCGCGCGCTTCAACTCCTCGTTCGTGATAGCGATCCGACTAGCAGCGAAAAGTGGTACCTCTTCCCGACGGGCCACGTCGTGGAGCTTTTGCTGCTGCGTCTCGGCTAGCCCCCGCTTCGGCACGTTGATGATCCGCTCGAACGCCAGGTCGTCGGTCGGGTTGGCGACCAGCCTGAGATAGGCCAGCGCGTCGCGGATTTCCTTCCGCTCGTAGAAGCGCGGGCCGCCGATCACCCGATAGCTCAGCCCCAGCGTGATGAAACGCTCCTCGAACTCTCGCATCTGGTGCGATGCACGCACCAGGATCGCCATCGAATCGAGGCTCTCGCCCTGCCGCTGCAGCTGCTCGATCTCCTCTCCGACCTGCCGCGCTTCCTCCTCGCTGTCCCACACCGAGGTGACATGGACGAGGTCGCCCGCCTCGCCGACATCGGTCTGCAGCGTCTTGCCCAGCCGCCCTTCGTTGTGGGCGATGAGGTGGCTGGCGGCCGCGAGGATGTTCGAGGTCGAGCGGTAGTTGCGCTCCAGCCGGATCACCTTGGCGCCCGGAAAGTCCTTCTCGAAGCGCAGGATGTTGTCCACTTCGGCGCCGCGCCAGCCGTAGATCGACTGGTCGTCGTCGCCCACCACGCACAGGTTCGCCTCCGAAGCGGGCTTCCCCTGCGCCAGCAGCCGCAGCCACAGATACTGCGCGACGTTCGAATCTTGGTACTCGTCGACGAGGATGTACTTGAACTTCCGGTGGTATTCGGCCATCACGTCCGGATGCTCGCGGAACAGCTTGATGCAGAGCAGCAGCAGATCGCCGAAATCGGCGGCGTTCAGCGCCCTCAGCCGGTCCTGGTACTGCTGGTAGAGGTTCTGCGCCCGCCCGTTGGCGAAGGAGCTCGCCTCGACCGCGCTCACATCGGCCGGCAGCCAGCCGCGGTTCTTCCAGGTGTCGAGCATGCCGGCAAACTGCCGCGCCGGCCAGCGCTTCTCGTCGATATTGGCGGCGTCCAGCAGCTGCTTGATCAGCCGGATCTGGTCGTCCGTATCGAGGATGGTGAAGTCCGATTTCAGCCCCACCAGCTCGGCATGCCGGCGCAGCATCCGTGCCCCGATCGAATGGAACGTGCCCATCCACGGCATCGCTTCAATGCGCGGGACGAAGCCGGCAATTCGGTCCTTCATTTCGCGGGCGGCCTTGTTGGTGAAGGTCACCGCCAGAATCTCGGATTCCCACGCCAGCCGCGTGTTCAGGATATGGGCAATGCGCGTCGTCAGCACCCGCGTCTTGCCGGTCCCGGCCCCAGCAAGCACCAGCAGCGGGCCTTCCGTGGTCAGCACCGCGTCGCGCTGCTCCTCGTTGAGGCCCTTGAGATAGTCGGGCGCCTGCCGGCCGAACTGGCCGGTGATCGCGCCGGTCCTGGGCGGTCCGGCGTCCTCGGCTGGCCGGGGGACGAGGCGGTGCTGGTCGACTGCCATGGGGGATTGACGAATCCTGTTTCGTTCTCGTCCCGGAATATAGGCAGGGACGGCCGCGATGTATATGTGGCCGGGACATCAGTCGGGACCGTCGCCACCGCCCCACTGTGCCCAAAACATCACAAAGGTGATGGGACAGGCTCGCCGCCAGCGTGACGCCGGATGAAGTGTTCCCTACATTGCACTGTGTTTCGTGGAGATTCTCCCGCCCTGTGCTGAACCGGCTGTACATCGTGGTCGGCGTGCTCGCCATACTTGCATTGGCAGCAGCCTTCTTTGTGCCGTCCTTCGTCGACTGGGGGGCCTACCGCGACAGGCTGGCCTCGCTCGCCGGCGAGGTCGTCGGAGCCCCGGTGCGGATCGACGGCGACGTCAAGTTCAGCCTGCTGCCCCAGCCCCGACTGGAGTTTGCCGATGTCGCAGCCGGGCCGCCCGATGCGCCGCGGTTCACAGTGGCGGGTGTGGTTGCGGAGTTCTCGCTGATCGACTTTCTGCGCGATCGCTACACGCTGACGCGCCTCGTCCTGCAGCGGCCCGAACTCACCATCCTCGTCGGCTCCGACGGCAGTGTCGATGCCGGATTGACCCTCGCCCGGCATTCCGGCGAATCGCGGGTGGCCGTCGCCAGCGCGCAGGTCGTCGATGGCCGCGTCGATATTTCCGATGCGCGCACCGGAGGCACTTACTCGGCAACCTCGATCGGCGGAGACTTGCGGCTCGAGGCGCTGGCCGGTCCCTTTGCCTTCCAGGGGCGCGGCCAGGTCGATGACGTGGGCTACCAGTTGCGTCTCACCACCGGGGCCATCGACGATGCCGGCACCACGACGCTGTCGGCGACGCTGCGACCGGAAGACGGGCGATATGCGCTGACCGTCGAGGGCAGGCTGGTCACCGGGCTGTCTCCCTCCTTTGCGGGCACCATGGCCTTCCGTCAGCCGCCACCCAGCGTTTCCGACGCCTCGGGGACCGACGCCGGCAGGGGTGATCTCGTGATGACAAGCGAGCTCGAGGCCGATCCCGGCCGGGTCCTGCTCTCCGATTACACCATCATTCCCGACGAGAACCGGCCGGCGACGCGGCTGCTGGGCGCGGCCGACGTGACCCTGGGTGCCGGTATGGCCTATAATGCCGTCGTTTCCGGGGGCCTTCTGGCCCTGCCGCCGCGCGACGCCACGGCCGAGCAGGCGGTGGAGCCCTACGAACTGGTGCGGCTGCTGCGCGAGTTGCCCTTTCCGCCCCCGCCACCGCTGCCGGGTACCGTCGCCATCGACATCGCCGAACTCAACCTGCGCGCATTCTCGCTGCGCAATGTCCGCCTGGACGCCCGTTCGGAGGCCGGCGGCTGGCAGGTGAAACAATTCCGCGGCGAGCTGCCCGGGGCCCGTGTCGATATCGCCGGCCGGGTGACGCGGTTTGAAGACCGGTCCGAGTTCTCCGGTACGCTCTCCCTCTCCGCCGAGCGGCTCGACCAGTTGTCGGCCCTCTGGCGCAAGCCGGCCGCCGACACACCGCTGTTCAATCTGCCGGGCGGCCTGACGGCCAAGGTCGATCTCGTCGGCGAGACCCTGACCCTCAGTGAAGGGCAGCTGTCGCTCGACGGTGAGAGCCGCGGCTTCGGGGCGCAGATCGGCATCGGCAGCGTCCGCGACATCCAGCTGACCGCCGACCTGGGCAGTCTGGACCCCGCCCGCAGTGAGGCCCTCTTCGCGCTTCTGCCCGATTTCGGCCAGGACGCGGCGTTTCCCGTCACCTTTCCCAAGGGCACCTTCGATGTCGTTGCCGATGACCTGACGGTCGCCGGGCTGGCCGGGAGGCAGCTGGGACTGTCCGGGTCCTGGGACGGTGGCGTACTGGTACTCGATCGCTTCTCGGCGGGCAGCCTCGGTGGCGGTGCCGTCGAGCTGTCCGGCACCGCCTTCGGCTCGTTCGAACGGCCGGAGCTGTCGGGAACCGGCACCGTCCGGCTTGCCGATCCCGGTGCGCCTCTGCTCGGTGCCGCGTTCGACGTCCTCGGGGCCCCACCGCTGCTGCGCGGCCTCGTCGCGGCCTCGATGCCGCTCGATCTGGCGGCACGGCTCGGCGCGCCCAGCGGCGAAGGTGCCCAGTCGCTCAGTGTTGCCGGCACCCTCGGCGCGACCGACCTGTCTGCCGAGGCACAGCTCGAGGCCGGCTTCCTCAGGGCGCTGTCGGGGTCTGTGCGGGTGCAACTCGAGATGCGCTCCGGCGATGCTGCGGAGCTGACGGGACAACTCGGGCTGGGCGATCTCGACCTGCTGCCCCAGGGCCAGCCGGTCCATCTTGTCGCCGTCGGCGAGGGCAATGTCGCCAACAGCATCGAGACGACGCTCCGGCTGGAGGGCGGCGGCGACTCCCTGGCCTTTGCCGGCAATATCGTCGTCACCAATCCCGAGGCCCTCTCCGCCCGCGGCACGCTGAAGGCGACCCTGTCGGATCCGTCGGGGATTGCCGGCTGGTTGGGCGCCGACGGGCTGACGATCCCGCCGCTCTCGGCGACTGCCCAGCTTGATTTCGAGGCCAACCGCCTTATCCGCCTCTCTGCGCTCGAGGGCCAATCGGGTGGCCAGGCCTTCACCGGCCGACTGGAACTCGGCCGTGCCGGGTCCGCGTCGAGCGTGTCGGGGGAACTTGCGGTGAGTCGACTCGACCTTGGCGGCCTCCTGGGCGCCCTTGTCGGGCCGGCAGCATCCATCGCCGGCGAGGGCCTCTGGCCCGCCGGGCCACTTTCGACCGGGGACGCGCCGCGCACGGTCGGCGGTCGGATTCGCGTCACCACGCCGGACCTTGCCGTCGCCGGCTCGAAGTCGCTCACCGATGTGGGCTTCGACTTCGACTGGGATGCAACGGCCACCCGGCTCAGAGGATTCGAGGCCGAGCTGGGTGGCGGCCGGGTCGGGCTGGAACTGGCCGTCTGTTGCTCCGGTCCGTTACCCGACAAGCAGGTGTCGGGACGCCTGTCGCTGGAGGGTGTCGCGCTCGACAGCATGGTGCCTGACGCCGTTGCGGAGGCCCTGGACGGCACGATAAGCGCCGCGGGCCGCTTCGACGGAACGGGCGGCAGTATCGCCGCCCTGCTTCAGGCCATGACCGGCGACGGCACCTACACTCTGGACGATCTCGTCATCGCCCGGCTCGATCCCCTGGCGCTGGCTGCCGTGGCCGCCGTCGACGAGGTTCTCGAGATGCAGCCCGACGAGTTGACGCAGCTGATCGAGGATCGGCTCGACGACGCCCCGCTGGCGAGCGACAGCGTGTCCGGCGCCTTCACGATCGCCGGTGGCGTCGTGCGGAGCCCCAACCTTACCGTGACGGGGCAGGGCGGGGCGCTGTTCGGTGGTAGTCAGGTGCGGCTGTCCGATCTGGGACTTTCCGGCAGCTTCGTGCTGTCGGCCACCGGTGCAATCCCTGCTGCGCTGCTTGATGCTGCGTCGGCCGAGGTCGGAACCCGCCTGTCCGGCACGCTGCTGGCGCCCGAGCGGAGCTTCGACGTTTCCGCGCTGGTCGATGCCGTGATGGTGAAGGCCTATGAGGCAGAGGTGGCGCGGCTGGAGCAGTTGCGCGCCGAGGAGGAAGCTCGCCGCCAGGCCGCCGACGAGGCCGAGAAACTTCGTCTCGCCCAGGAGTCAAAGGCCCGGGAAGAAGCCGAGCTCATCCGAAGGGCCGACGAGGCAGCTGCCCGTAAGGCCGCCGAGGACGCTGCTGCAAGGCAGGCGGCCGAAGAGCTGGCGGCCCGCCAGGCCGCCGATGAGGCTGCCCGGAAGAAGGCCGCCGAAGCCGCGGCCCGCAAGAAGGCCGAGGAAGAAGCCAACCGGCCGATGGATCTGGGGCTCGGCAACTAGCTGGCGTGCTCTGGCGAGGACGGGCCGCCATCTTGTGCCGGACAGCACGACAAACGGTCGATCGGTGCAGGGCATTGCCCTAGCTGGACGGCGAATGGCTCGGGCTCGGGCGATCCCGGTACCAGGCGAGCACGGCCAGCCGCAGCGCCGACGACAGGTTCGGCGCGTCGCGCGTTTGGTCGATGTAGCGGATCAGCGCAGCCATCGGCACGTCGCGCGCGCTGGCCATCGCCTCGAGCCCGGCCCAGAACTCCGGTTCGATCGCGATGCTGGTCCGGTGCCCGGCAATGCTGATCGAACGCTTCTGCATCCGCTACTTCTTGCGGAACGCGTCGAGGCTGATGACCTTCTCCCCTTTGGGCTCGCCGCCCGAGCCCGCCGGGGGAGACGTCTCCTCCTGCGGCGCCGCCTCCAGCACCGGGTCCGACGCAGGCTTGACCTGCTCGACATCGAACTGCAGCCCGAATTGCACGGAGGGGTCGAAGAATCCCTTGATCGCCGAGAACGGAATGGCCAGCAGTTCCGGCTTTCCGTCGAACGACAGTTCCACCTCGAACCCCGTTTCGCCGACCTTGAGGCCACCGAACTGGTTCTGCAGCACGATGGTCATTTCCTTGTCGTACTGTTCGACCAGTCGCTGGCTCAGGCGAACACCCGGAGCCTTGGTGACGAAGGAAATGAAGAAGTGATGTTCGCCTGGCAACCCGGTGCGCGCGACCTCGGACAGCACCTTGCGCACCACGCCACGCAGCGCTTCCTGTGCGAGAATGTCGTAGCGGATCAGGTCTTCGGCCATCGGCGTCCTTGCTGCGCGGGGGAATCCCAACCGCCGCATATCATCGGTTGGTCGACCACAATTCAAGGCGAAAAGCAGAGCGGCGACAGCCCGTCACCCCGACAGCATGCCGCGCGTCAACGCCTATGGGAGAGAGTGCAGGCTTCTGTTGCCAGGTGCCTGCGAACCCCGCCTGTCGCCCTGCTAGGAGCGAAGGACTTCAATTCCCAGTGCTAGCGCCGCATTACGCAGCGAGAGCGACCGGAGCATAGTTGTCGTTGGCAACTATTAGGATGGCCCGATATCGGTGGTACCATGCCGAGCGAAAGTCTACCCTTTACGCCCTTGTCGATCCTGTTTCGCCCCCATGGTCTCCGCCACGACGGAGGGGTTTGGTGGAGGCGCCGGGCACTGCCCCCGGGTCCAATGGGTTTATTACGATAGCCGTTTATCGCCATAGCCGTTGCCGGCATCACCTATATAGGAGCGCGCCCGGCCGGATGCAATTGACTCTCAGTTTCCGGACCACCGATCGACGCCCGCCCGAGCGGCGGTCGTGCCGCCCGGGCAGCCGCGATTGCGACGACGCGGGTTTCGCGCCGGCCGTTGTCGTCCTAGTCTGCCCGCTGCCCCAGATTCGCGGCCGGCGGACTCATGCAAGCCTATCTCGACCTGCTCAAGGACGTGCTCGAAACCGGCACCGACCGTCCCGACCGTACCGGCACCGGCACGCGGTCCGTGTTCGGCAGACAAGTCCGGTTCGACCTGTCGCAGGGGTTTCCGCTCCTCACGACCAAGAAGATTCATATCAAGTCGGTAATCTACGAGTTGCTGTGGTTCCTGCGTGGTGACACCAACGTGCGCTGGCTGCAGGAGCGCGGGGTCCGCATCTGGGACGAGTGGGCCGACGAGAACGGCGATCTCGGTCCGGTTTACGGCTCGCAGTGGCGCAGCTGGCCGGACGGCCGCGGCGGCACCATCGACCAGATCGCCAATCTCGTCGCCTCGATCCGCACCAGACCCGAGTCCCGCCGCCACATCGTCACCGCATGGAATCCCGCGGAGGTCGACGACATGGCGCTGCCACCGTGCCATTGCCTGTTCCAGTTCTACGTGGCCGACGGCCGCCTGAGCTGCCAGCTCTACCAGCGCAGCGCTGACATCTTTCTCGGCGTGCCTTTCAACATCGGTTCATACGCGCTGCTGACCCACATGCTGGCACAGGTCAGCGGTCTCCAGCCGGGCGATTTCGTCCATAGCTTCGGCGACATCCACCTCTACCACAGCCACTTTGACCAGGCCCGGCTGCAGTTGACGCGTCAGCCGCGGCCACTGCCCCGCCTGACGCTCAACCCCGACCGCCATGACCTCTTCGCGTTCGATTTTGAGGACTTCATGATTACCGGGTATGATCCCCATCCGCACATCAAAGCCGAGGTGGCCGTATGAAACCGCTTGGAGCCCTTGCCGTCCTGTTGTCCGCGGTCGCCGCGCCCGTCCTGGCGAACGACACGATGTCGCAACTGGGCACCGGCGGGCTGATTTTTCTGACCTCGGAGAATGTCAGCATGCAGTCGGAGGACCTGTTCGTGTCGCCCACGCAGGTCAGGGTCCGCTACGAGTTCCTGAACAAGTCCGAGGCGGACGAGACCGCTCTGGTCTCGTTCCCACTTCCCGACATCGAGGGCAGCGGTGACTTCATGGTCTCGGTTCCGAGCGAGGAACCGGAAAACATCTTCGGGTTCACCACCACCTTCGACGGCGAACCTGTCGAGGTGACGCTGCACCAGTATGTGTTCGCCTATGGCGTCGATCACACCGGGCTGCTGCGCGAACTCGGCGTTCCCCTGATCCCCTTCGGCTCCGCAACCACGGAGGCCCTGAACGGGCTCGAGGAGGCGGACCAGCAGCGGCTCCTGCACCTGGGTCTCGTCATCCCGATGCAGTATAACTCCGGCGACGGCTGGCAGACCGACTATGTCCCGGTCTGGACGCTGAAATCGGCCTACACCTGGGAGGCGACGTTCCGCGCGGGGCGGGTCGCGGAGGTCGAGCACAGCTACACCCCGAGCGTCGGCGGCACGGTGGCGGTCACCTTCCTCTCGCCCCCTTACGAGGACTACGATCCGGCCACAGAGTACCAGAAGCGTTACTGCACCGATGAGAGCTTCGTGAAGACGGTGCGCAAGACCCTCCCCAATCCCGAGGAACCCTACGGCGCCCCCTTCACCGAGAGCTGGATTTCCTATGTCTGGTCGACGGGCGGCAACTGGTCCGGCCCGATCGGACGGTTCCATCTGACCATTGACAAGGGCAGGCCCGAGAACCTCGTTTCGTTCTGCTGGGACGGCGACGTTACCAAGACGTCGCCCACTACCTTCGAAATGGAGGCCACGGACTGGTTTCCGCCGTTCAACCGGGAACTCGAGGTGCTGATCCTCAACAAGCAGGATCAGACGGCCGGGAATGCCGGCTGAGTCGTGGCCTGCGGGGTTTCTGGCGTTCGCGGGTAGGAACGGATGACACTTTCCATTCGCCGGGCGGCGCCGGACGATGCTGTCCTGGTGCTTGATTTCGTCCGGGCCCTCGCCGAGTACGAAAAGCTCGCCCATGAGGTCGAGGCCACCGAGGCCGACATCCGGCGCGACCTCTTCGGCCCTGATCCCAAGGTGTTCTGCGAGATTGCGGAGTGGCACGATCGCCCGGTCGGCTTTGCGCTGTGGTTCTATACCTACTCCACCTTCCAGGGGCGGCATGGCATCTGGCTGGAGGACCTGTTCGTCCGCCCGGAGGCCCGCGGACTGGGTATCGGCAAGGCCCTGCTGGTCGATTTGGCGCGCCGCTGCCTTGCCGAGGAGCTCGGACGCTTCGAATGGTGGGTGCTCGACTGGAATGCACCGTCCATCGACTTCTACAGGTCGCAGGGCGGTGTGATGATGGACGAGTGGACCAAGGTCCGCGTCTCCGGCCCAGCGCTCGCACGGCTGGGCGCGACGTGACGGTTCCCGTCGCCCTGATTGCCGCCGTGGCGGAGAATGGCGTCATCGGTGCGGCCGGCCAGATACCTTGGCGATTGCCGACCGACTTTGCCTTCTTCCGGCGCATGACGCTCGGCAAGCCGCTCATCATGGGACGCAGGACCTTCGAGAGCATTGGCCGGCCGCTGCCGGGGCGCACGAGCATCATCGTCAGCCGACAGCCCGGATACGCGGCCGAGGGCGTATTGGTAGTCGACAGCCTGGCACATGCGCTCGCTCGGGCGCAGGCCATTGCCGAGGCAGATCATGCCGAAGAAGTGATGATCGGCGGCGGTGCCGAGATCTACCGCGAGGCCCTGCCAATGGCCGATCGGATCTACCTGACCGAGGTGGCGCTGTCCCCAGGCGGTGATGCCAGCTTCCCGCCTCTCGATGCGGCCATGTGGGATGTCGAGGACGTGCCGGAGGTCGTTCCGGGGCCCCGGGACAGCGCCGGATTCCGGGTGAAAATCTACCGGCGACGGGCCGTCTCCGCACGTTGATCGGGCCAATGGGCTTCCCTATATAGGTCCATCGAGATCAATCGCGGATGAAAGGTGCTAGATGCCCTGGGATAACAACACGGGTGGGGGAGGTCGCAACTCGAACGGTGGCGGCCCCTGGGGGCAGGTTCCGGGCGGTGGCGGCGGTGGCGGCGGCGGCGGGCGCAGACCCGGGAACACGCCCAACCTCGAAGACCTTCTGGCGCGGGGACGCGATCGCTTCCAGGGCGGTGTCCCAGGAGGACGCTGGGCCATCGCGGGCGCAGTGCTGGCCGCAGTCGTGTTCTGGGGCCTGAACTCGGTCTACACCATCGAGGCGCAGGAAGTCGGCGTCGAACTGCAGTTCGGCAAACCCAAGCCCGAACTGAGCCAGCCTGGCCTGCACTTCCACCTGTGGCCGATCGAGAGCGTCGAGCGGGTGACCGTCACCGAGAACCAGACGTCGTTCGGCACGATCAACTCGGGCCGCAGCAACGGCGATGAAGGCCTGATGCTGTCCGGCGACCAGAACATCGTCGATGTGCGGTTCTCCATCCTGTGGTCGGTGTCCAATCCCATCGACTTCCTGTTCAACGTACGCGACCCGGAAGACATGGTGCGCAGCGTCGGCGAGAGCGCCATGCGCCAGGTGGTCGGCAGCCGTCCCGCCCAGGACATCTTCCGCGACGAGCGCGCCGGCATCGCCGAGGAAGTGCGCAACATCACTCAGACCATCCTCGACCAGTACCGGGTCGGAGTGCGCGTGTCGCAGGTCGCCATCGAGAACGTGGCGCCGCCGACCGAGGTGGCAGACGCCTTCGACGAGGTGCAGCGCGCCGAGCAGGATGAGGACAAGTTCCAGGAGGAGGCCCGCCGCGACGCCAACACCCTGCTCGGTCAGGCCCGCGGCCAGGCCGCGCAGTTGCGCGAAGATGCCGCTGCGTATCGCACCCGGGTGGTCGAGGAGGCCAAGGGTGAGGCAGCCCGCTTCCTCTCCATCTACGAGGAGTACGCCAAGGCCCCCGAGGTGACGCGCAAGCGGCTCTATCTCGAAACCATGGAACAGGTGCTTGGCGGCGCAGACAAGGTGCTGATCGAGAAGGGGGCAGGGGGCTCGGGCGTCGTGCCCTATCTGCCGCTACCCGAACTGCGCGGCAACGCCGCCGCCTCCAGCGCCGACTCCGCGAGGTAAGCCATGAACCGTCTGATCATCCTCGGCGTCGTGCTTCTCGGCGCCCTCTACGTGCTGTTCTCGTCGATCTACGTGGTCAACGAGCGCGAGCAGGCGATCGTCCTGCGGTTCGGCTCGATCAACGACGTCAAGACCGAGCCGGGACTCTATTTCAAGGTACCGACCGATGTGGTCGACACGGTGCAGATCATCGAGGACCGCCTGCTGCGCTACAACGCCGCCAACATGACCGTGCAGGTCTCCGGCGGCAAGTTCTACGAGGTGGATGCCTTCCTGACCTACCGCATCGCCGACCCGCGTCGCTTCCGCGAGCGCGCCCAGGGACAGGTGAGCCTGGCGGAGGCTCGTATCGCCACCCGCTTCGACTCGGCGCTACGCGATGTCTACGGCAAGCGCGAGTTCAACGCCGCGCTGAGCCAGGAGCGCACGGCCATGATGGCCGAGACCAAGGCGCTGATGGTGGCGGACATGGCCGAACTCGGGATCGAGATCGTCGACGTTCGCATCCTGCGGACCGACCTTACGGCCCAGGTTTCGCAGCAGACCTATGATCGCATGAAGGCCGAACGCCAGGCGGAAGCCGCATTGCTGCGCGCCCGCGGCAATGAGGCGGCCCAGACCGCCCGCGCCATTGCCGAACGTCAGGCCGTGGAGATCGTGGCAACCGCCCGTGGCGAGTCCGAGCGGATTCGAGGCGAGGGTGACGCCACGCGCAGCCAAGTGTTCGCCGACGCCTACAGCAAGGACCCGGAGTTCTTCCAGTTCTACCGGTCGCTGCAGTCGTATCGGTCGGCGCTGGGCACCAGTGGCACCACCATGGTCCTCTCGCCAGATTCCGAGTTCTTCGCGTACTTCGGGACCGAGGGCACGGCGGCGCTCCCTGCCGCCGAGGCCGGCGTCCCGGCGCCCGAGGCAGTGGCCGCGGAACCGTCTCCGGCGGCGCCGGTGATCGATCCCGTGCCAGCGGCGCAGTAGTGGCGTGACCGAGCTCCTCTCGGCAGTCTGTCTCGCCATCGTCATCGAGGGGTTGGCCTACGCGGCCTTCCCCGAGCAGATGAAGAAGATGCTGGCATCCATCCAGGCGATGCCGGCATCAACCATTCGTGCGGTCGCGCTGGCTTGCGCCGCCGTGGCACTTGTCCTCTTGTGGTTCATCCGCGGCTGATCCGATAGTGTGGCAGCAAGACGGGTTGCGGTGAGGAGTGGCCGATGCGTTCGACGAGAGGGTGGCTTGCCCTGGTTCTGGCCCTTGGGCTCGCCGTTTCCGGCAGTCCCGTGCAGGCCAAGGGCCCCGAATCGGTCGCGTCGCTGGCCGAGGTCCTGTCCCCGGCAGTGGTTAACATCGGCACTTCGCGTCGCGTCGCCGGCGGCAACGGCGTGCCGTTTCCGGAGGTGCCCGAAGGTTCGCCGCTCGAGGAGTTCTTCGACGAGCACAACCCCAATAACGGCTTAGGCGAAGAGCAGATGCAGGAGGCGCGTAGCCTCGGTTCCGGCTTCATCATTTCCGCCGACGGCATCGTGGTGACCAACAACCACGTCATCGAGGGCGCCGACGACGTCGAGGTCTTCCTGACCGACGGGACTCGCCTTCCTGCGAGGATCCTCGGCGCGGACAGCAAGACCGACCTCGCGGTGCTGAAGGTCGATGCCGGGCGCGAATTGCCGTTCGTCGAGTTCGGCGACAGCGATTCTGCCGTCGTCGGGGACTGGGTGATGGCGATCGGCAATCCCTTCGGGCTCGGCGGTTCGGTGACCCTGGGAATCGTGTCCGCCCGTAATCGCGACATCCAGTCCGGACCCTACGACCAGTTCATCCAGACCGACGCAGCGATCAACCAGGGCAATTCCGGCGGCCCGCTGTTCGACATGGACGGCAAGGTGGTCGGCATCAACACCGCGATCATCGCGCGCGGCGGTTCTTCGCTGGGCATCGGCTTTGCCGTCCCCGGCAATCTCGCCAAACCGGTCATCGACCAGCTGGCGCAGTTCGGGGAAACCCGGCGCGGCTGGCTCGGTGTCGGCATCCAGGAGGTCAGCGAGGACATTGCGGCGAGCCTCGCCCTCGGCAGCACAGCCGGGGCGCTCGTCATCGACGTCACCCGCGGTGGTCCGTCGGAGGGCCTCATCCAGCAGGGCGACATCATCATCGAGTTCGACGGGAAGCCGATCGCGCGCATGCGCGATCTGCCTCGTGTCGTGGCGGAGACCGCGGTCGGCAAGGCCGTGCCGGTCAAGCTGTTGCGCAACGGCGATCAGGTCGTGCTCGACATCACCTTGGGCCGTCTGGAACTGGGCGAGAAGCTGATCGCCAACAACGGCGCCGAGCCGGTGCCGGAGGCGCTGTCTCCACCGGAGGACGAGGTGGCCGAGGTGCCCACCCCTCAGGGTCTGCGCGATCTTGTCGGGTTCGATGTGGCCCCTGTGGATGAGTCAATGCGCTCGCAGTTCGGTCTGGCCCCCGAGGTCGACGGAGTCATCGTCACGGAAGTGGCGGGCGGCAGCGACGCCGACCGCAAGGGCGTAATCCCCGGTCTCGTCGTCACCGAGGTCAACCAGAAGCAGGTGGCTACCGTCGACGAGCTGAACAGCCTCGTCGACGAGGCCAGGGAGGCCGGCCGACCGGCGGTGTTGTTCAAGGTCACCGATCCGGCCGGGACCAGCCGGTTCATCGCCGTCCGGCTCGGCTGAGGGGCGGCGTCAGTCGTCGCGCAGGGCCGGATTGAGGATCCGGTAGACCACGCCCGGGCGCAGCCGGTGCCCTTGCGGCACGTCGGGGTGCTCGAAATCGGAGTCGGGATCGTGGCGCATCCCGATCTTCTCCATCACCCGGCGGCTCGGGACGTTGCCGGTGTAGGTGATGGCTACCACCTCTCTCAGCCGCAGGCTCCGCCAGGCGAAGTCCAGCATGGCGCGTGCCCCCTCCGGAGCATAGCCTTGCCCCCAATAGGGCTGCCCGAGCTGCCAGCCAATCTCCACTTCGGGGGCCCCGGGGATGGCAAGTCGCAACTCGTCACGGAACGGCGCCATGCCCAGCATGCCGAGGAACCGGCCATCCGACTTGCGCTCGACGGCAAGGAACGAGTAGCCGATATCGTGCAGTCTCTGGCGGGCGCGTTCGATGCCGGCGTCCGCGTCGGCATAGGTGCCGACCTCCGGAAAAAACCGGCGCACCACGGGATCGGCGATGATCTCGGCGTAGAGCGGCTTGTCCGCCTCCCGCCATTCGCGCAGCACCAGCCGTTCCGTCTCGAGCCTCACCGGACGATGTCCTCCTCCTCGTAGCCCTGCAGGTAGAGCAGTGCCGTGAGGTCGCCGTGATCGATCCGGGCGGCCGCCTGCGCCGCCACGTGCGGCTTGGCGTGCAGGGCAACCCCGAGTCCCGCCGCGCGGATCATTTCGAGATCGTTGGCCCCGTCGCCGACGGCCATGGTGCGCACCATCGGGATGCTGCGCTCCGCAGCGAGGGCTTCGAGCCGGTTGCGCTTGGTCGACTTGTCGACGATCGGGCTCGCGACGGTGCCGGTCAGCCGGTCGTCCTCGAACTCGAGCACGTTGGCGATGGCCTCGTCGAAGCCGATCCGTCGGGCAAAGTACTCCGCGAACAGCGTGAATCCCCCCGACACCAGCGAGGTGTAGGCGCCGAAGGCCTTCATCGTCTGGATCAGCGCCCGCCCGCCCGGAGCCAGCGTGATGCGCTCACGGCGGATTTCCTCGATCGCCCGTCGCTCGAGGCCCCTGATCAGCCCCACCCGATGCCGGAGAGCCTGCTCGAAGTCGAGTTCGCCGTTCATCGCCCGCTCGGTAATCGCGGCGACCTGCGCCTTTATCCCCACGGCATCGGCGAGTTCATCGATGCACTCCTGTTCGATCATGGTCGAGTCCATGTCGGCGACGAGAATCAGTTTGCGGCGATCGGCGTCCGGCACGAGAACCGCGTCCACCGCCCGGCCATCGATCACCGCCCGGGCGGCGGCCACCGGGTCATGTCCCCGAGGGGCATGAATCTCGCAGGCGATGCGCTGGTGCAGCCAGTTGATCTCGCCCCCCGTCTCGTGCTGGATCGCCGCCACCAGCGTACTGTCGAGTGCGGGATCGGCCGGATTGGCGATGAGGCAGAGGATCGGCATGGGTTTTCCGGGAAGGGCCTGAGAAACATGGGCAGGGCGCCCGGTCGGCGAGCGGTGTTGATAGCGGGTCCGACTGCCAGCGGCAAGTCGGCGCTGGCTCTCGCCCGTGCGGAGGCAGAGGGCGGCGTGGTCGTCAATACCGACGCCTTGCAGGTCTATTCCGGGTTGCGTCTCATCACCGCCCGCCCCGACGATGCGGAGTTGGCCCGCGCTCCCCACAGGCTCTACGGCGAAGTCGCGCCCTCCGTTCGCTTCTCGACCGGCGCCTGGGCCCGCGCCGCGGCAGCCGTGATATCCGCGAGCGGCGACGCGCCGCTGTTCTTCGTTGGTGGCACCGGCCTCTATTTCGAGGCGTTGATCGAGGGCATTGCCGAGGTTCCGGAGGTGCCACCCGCTGCCCTGGCCGCCGCCGAGGCCGAGATTGCCGGCCTTGATCGGGAGGCGCGTGGCCGGCTCATCGCGGCCCGCGACCCCTTGATCGCGGCACGCCTCAAGGCCCCCGATCCGCAGCGCGTGGCTCGGGCGCTGGCGGTTCTCGATGCCACCGGCAGATCGCTGGCGCAGTTCCAGGACGAGCGGGCCGAGGGACTGCTCGCCGGCTTCGAGGTCGAGCGCATCGTTCTCAACCCCGATCGCGACGTGTTGCGAGCCCGCATTGCCCGGCGCCTCGAGGCGATGTTTGCCGGCGGCGCCATCGAGGAGGTGCGGGCGCTTCTTGCACTCGACCTGGATCGCGCGCTGCCGGCGATGAAGGCCATCGGCGTGCCCGAGATCGGCGCCCTGCTGCGGGGCGAGATCGGGGTCGCCGAGGCTGTCGCAGGTGCCATCACCGCTACCCAGCAGTACGCCAAGCGCCAGCGCACCTGGTTGCGTGGCCGCATGGCCGGCTGGACCTGGCTCGATTCTAGCTCGCCAGGCGCCGCAGCAGTCCGAGCCGTTCCCTGAGCGCAAAGCGGGTCACCAGCAGTACGGCCACGAAAGCCAGTCCGGTGGCAAGTCCGATCCACACGCCGACACCGCGCCAATCAAGGACGAACCCGAGCAGGTAGGCGGTGGGCAGTCCGACCGCCCAGTAGCCGACGAAGGCCAGCCACATCGGCGTTCGGGTGTCCGACAGTCCGCGCAGCGCGTGCGCTGCGACCACCTGGGCCCCGTCCGCCAGCTGGAACAGCCCGGCTATCGCGAGGTAGGTCGCCGCCAGTGCCACCGCATTGGCGTTTCCGGCTGCCCCGGGGTCGAGGAAGATCGACACCAACTGCTGAGGCAGGGCGAGAAACAGCGTGCAGGTGAGAGCCATGAACCCCATGCCCATCGCCAGCGCCACCCAGCCGGCCTTGCGGATGCCCTCGGCGTCGCCGGCGCCATAGGCGAGGCCGACCCGCACCGTTGCCGCCATGCCGAGCCCGAGCGGTACCATGAACGCCGTCGACGCCAGCTGCAGGGCCACGGCATGGGCTGCCGTCTCGTCGGTGCCGAGCCGACCCATCAGGATCGCGGCCACCGAGAACAGCCCGACCTCGGCGGCAACCGTCAGCCCGATCGGCGTGCCGACCCTGAGGATCTCGGCAAAGCGGCGCCAATCGGGCTTCCAGAAGCGGACAAGGATATGGAAGCGCTTCAGCTTGCGATGGTTGAGCGCATACGCCGTCAGTGCGAGGAACATGAACAGGTTGACGAAGCCGGTCGCGAGCGCCGCCCCCCTCAGTTCCAGCCGGGGCAGTCCGAAATGCCCGAAGATCAGCGCGTAGGCGACGAGTGCGTTGACGATGACACCCATCACCGTGACCATCAGGATCACCCGGGTCGCGGCGAACGCGGAGAGGAACGAGCGCACCACCATTGTGCCGAGCACGGGGTAGAGCATCCAGAAGCCGGCAAACATGTAGCTTTCCGCGAGGGCGGTGACCTCCGGATCCTGCCCGAGCGCGAGGTATATAGGCTTGATGCTCAGCACGATCGGCACCAGCAGGGTGGCGACGAGGATGGCCACCCAGAACCCCTGCCGCACCACGCGGCGCACCGCCTTGATGTCCCGCCGCCCGCGCGCCTGCGCCACCAGCGGCGCCACGGCGCCGACGATACCGATACCCGTCAGCTGGAACGGCATCAGGAAGGCCCCGGCCAGCGTGCCGGCCGCCAGGTACTTCGGTCCCAGCCAGCCCATCAGCACCACGTCGGTGGTGAACAGGAGGTTCTGCGCCAGTTGCGCGATGATCAGCGGCCAGGCAAGCGAAAAGGTCGCCCGCAGCTCGCTGCTCCAGGCGTGGGAAGAATCAACGGTGGCGTCGCCGGAGGCCGGCGCCGTCAATGGCTCGCTCATCGCAGTCATCCCAATCGCGGGCGGGAGCCTTAGCCGATGCCGGCTTCCATCACAAGCGCGGGAGAACCCTCGCAGACGGACGGTTCTGGCCGTTTCAGTCACCCAGCCGAACCGTGCGCCAGGTCTGAATCACCCGTACCGGCCCCGGTCGTCGCACCTGCAGGTGCCCCCAGTCGCCGGCATATGGAACGCGCACCGAGACCCGGATGAACTGCTCATTGCCGCATTTCGAGCAGCGGAAGGGCGGGCGCAGGGCATCGCGGTCGGGATCGAGCAACGCCACGAGGTCGGTGGCGAGATAGGTCGCGGTGCGTCGGCAGAGGTTGCAGCGCACGATGACGAGTTGACCTTCCACGGCCGCGTCCCTCAGGCGATGGCGCTTGCCGGGATAGTGGGATTGCTTCCAGGGCGGGGCAGGCAAGGTCATTATCCAGTTGTTCAGGTTATGTTCTAGATCGCGTCGCCCGCAGCTGTAAAGCAGGGCGTCTGCAGCGGGTGGGCCGCTTCCCCCGGTGTGCATCCCGCCCGTATTCGCGCACGACGCGTTGTCTGCGCCTGCGTTTGCCGCTAAGAACAAGCCATTGTTTCGGAAGGATTTTGAGGAGGATCCGCCCCAATGAAGATCACGGACCTGAAGTGTGCGGTGATTGCGAACAGTCCCGTGATCCGGATCACGACCGACGAAGGCATCACCGGCTGGAGCCAGATCGAGACGCCCAAGCCCTACGTCAAGCCGCAGGTCCTGCAGCTCAGGGACTGGATTGTCGGACAGGATCCGCGCGACGTCGAACGCGTCATGCGCCGCATTCGTGTGCGAGGTGGCTTCAAGCCGTTCGGTTCGGCCGTCAGTGCCATCGAGCATGCCCTGTGGGACATTGCCGGCAAGGCGGTGAATGCCCCCGTCTACCGCCTGCTCGGCGGCAAGGTCCGCGACCAGGTGCGCACCTATCGCACGCTCTACCAGGCCGAGGTGCCCGGCGGCGCCGAACACACTCCCGCCGGCTACAAGCGCTGGGCCGAGTACGGCAAGTCGCTAAAGGGCGAGTTCACCCTGTTCAAGCTGCCGAGTGCCTACCACTCCTCGATGGTGCGGGACTTCCCCGACTTCTTCTACGGCGAAGTGCAGGAGGATGCGCCCTTCCCGTATCCGCACAAGGGAACGCTGACCAAGGAGGGGTTCGACCATCTGGTCGCCTGCATCACCTCGGCCCGCGAGACGCTGGGCAAGGGCTACAACACCGCCGTCGATGCCGGCCCCGGCTTCATGCCGCTTGACGCGCTGCGCCTCGCCAAGGCCCTCGAGCACCTGCACCTGATGTGGATCGAGGACACCGTTACCGGGGACTATTCGCCCTACGTCAATCCCGACGTCTACAAGGACGTCACCCACCACACCACAACTCCGATCCACACCGGCGAGCAGATCTACCTGCGCCAGCACTACAAGGCACTGATCGAGAGTCACGCGGTCAACGTCATCGGGCCGGACCCCTGCGATATCGGCGGACTCGCCGAGATCAAGTGGGTCGCAGAGCACGCCGATCTGCACGGTATCGCCATCGCCCCGCACGGCACCGCCAACGGCATTCTCGGCCTCGCGGCGCTGATCCAGGTCTGCGCCACCATGCCGGACAACCTGATCGCCTTCGAGTATCCCGCCCGCTTCGAACCCTTCTGGTACGACATCACCGAGGGTTTCGACGGTATGCCGGTCAAGGGCGGCCTGATCGATGTGCCCGATCGTCCGGGGCTTGGCGTCAACCTCATCCCCCGGCTCGCCAAAAAGTACCTCGAGGAAGGCGACGAGGGCTTCTTCGACTGACGAATCAACGGTACCGGAGGCACCGGCCGTGACCGTGGCCTCCAGCCGCCGGATCGACCCTGAGGCTACTCGGACGCTGCATCGTCCGAAGGCGGGCAGCGCCAGGGGAATGGCCAGGGCAGGGGCAATCCCTCGCCGGCGGTTTCCAGGCAGGCCTGCTTTCGGTTGAAGACCGCACGCAGGGCGGCATCGAGATCGTGATCGAGACAGGTCCGGGTGGCGCACGCGTCGACATCCGGGCTGTCTGTTGCCGTGCCGGCCTGCACAGGGTATGCGGCGAGCGAGAGAACCAGCCCGGTGACGCAGATCAATCGACGGATCATCGGGCGCTCCTACTTTGCGTTGCGGACGGCGAAGACCCGCCGGGTGCCCTGCGGGTAAGCCTTGGCGACGTCGGCCGCCAGTTGCGAGCCCATGTAGGCCTGTCGCTTGGCTTCGCTGACCCAGATTGAGACGACGGCGATCTCGCTCTCCGATTCCAGCTGATAGGCCTCGACAACGCCGTCGGCCTCCTGGATGAACCGGCGAAACAGGTCGTCGGCCTTCGTGTCGAGGCTCTGCGGAATAGTCAGAATCGATGCGATCATGATGTCCCCTGACGCTGATCACCGACGGGTGTCGGCGAAGGCTCGATACCCTGCACCGCCCGGCAGTGTAGAGTACAGCAGCAAGGCTGCCGGATTCTCCTTCGAAGAACCGCAATCTGGCGCGCCAATACAGGATACGTGCCGGGCGCATTCGATAAACTGCAATCTATCGCCACAACCTCGACCTAAGCCAGTTGCCGTAATCTGCACTGGTCAGCCGTTGGGAGGGATGAGGTGCTGGGATACCTGGATGCAATGCTGCGCTACTTCGAGCTCTCGGGGCGGACGACGCGCACCCAGTACTGGATCTTCCAGCTGTTCATGGTCTTGTTGATGATTGGGGCCGTGGTGGCGGACGTCATGCTGCTCGAGGCGCCACCGGCGGAGGGACGGCTGGGCTTCTTCGCCATGTTCGCTGTCATCGTCCACACGATTCCGGGGATCACCGTCACCGTACGTCGGCTGCACGACAGCGGACGCTCCGGGTGGTGGTACTGGATCCAGTTGATCCCGATCCTCGGCTCGATTTGGTTGCTGGTGCTGATGTTTGTCGGTCCCAACGAACGGGCCTTCCGTTATGGCGACGATCCACGCGACGCGGTCGGGCGGGCCGCCCCGGTGACGCGTTCCGCCGAACTCCTCGCCAGCATGCAGGCCCGTCGCCAGACGGTGCCGCGCATCTAGGGCACGCCGCGACCGAGCAGCAGCCTGTCGGCTCCCCCTCGGCTCGCGACGAACAGGTCGGCGCGACCGTCGCCGTTGAAGTCGGCCACCTCGAGATCGAAGGCGTTGGCCGCGGCGCTCGGCGGCAGCACGGCGTCGGCCGGAGCGAACATCTCGCCCTCGTTGCGGAAAGCGAGCAACGGGAAAGCCGAGTTGCGCCCGGCGAGATCTCCCAATCGGCCCCGAATCAGGTCGAGCCGCCCATCCCCGTCGAAGTCGACGAACGTCACCGCCGTCGTCGTTTCATCGTCCGGCACCAGCCGCTCCGTCGCGTCGACAAATCGTCCGGTTCCATCGTTCAGCAGCAGACGATCCTGCTGGTCGCGGTCGGGATTGAACAGCCGGACATTGGCGAAGTAGATGTCCAGGTCGCTGTCCCCGTCGACATCGACGAGATGGACATCGCGCGTCTCCTCGGCCGCCGCGCGCAGCGGCAGGGGAGCGTCGCTGAACCGGCCGGTACCGTCGTTCCAATACAGACGGTTGCGCTCCTCGTTGCCGAATACCAGGTCGATGTCGCCGTCACGGTCGACGTCGCCCGCAGCGATGTCCTGGCTGACGTCGTCGAAGCCGGGCAGGCGCGTTGCGCTCTCGTCGTCGAAGCCACCGTCGCCGTCGTTGATCCAGATGAAGTCGGGCCCGGCATTGGCAATTGCGAGGTCGGGGTCGCCGTCACCGTCGAGGTCGGCGGCGACCGCGGTGTTCGAGGTGGCGCGGCCTGGAAGTCGCTCGGTGATCTCGATGAACGCGCCTCGGCCGTCGTTGCGGTGATAGCCGTAGACCTGGTCGTCCTCTCCGACGAACACCAGGTCGGGATCGCCGTCGCCGTCGAAGTCGGCGATGGCGACATCCTCGTGATCGCCGGTCCGACCGGAAAAGGTGCCCTCGCTGAACCGTCCCGTTCCGTCGTTGAGCAAGATGCGGTTGGCGCCATACTCGACGGCGATCACGAGATCGAGGTCGCCGTCGCCGTCGAGATCGATCGCGCTTGCGGCCATCGAGTTGGACGCCCCGATCGGCTTCCGCGGTAGCGCTTCGCCGATGTCCACGAAGTCGTCGGTGGTGCTGCCGGGGGCACATGCGTTGAGCCCGAGCGCCAGCAGGGTTGCGCAGACGAGATCCATGCGAGCCTCCGGTCGTATTGACGCTAGGGGAGGAGACACCCCTGGGCAAGCCCGTTAGCTGGCAGGTGCCGCCTGCTTGCCGGCCGCCCGAAAGCGCGCCACCAGCCGATCGATGGTCATGGCCCAGCCTTCCTGCATGCCGCAGTTCATCCACCAGTCGACCGCCTCGATGGACATGCCTGCGGGGAACTCGACGAGCAGATTCAGTACTGTCCGGTCACGACCCGAGAACGTGAGGGTGACCCTTGGATTGTCGTCGGGCCGATCGGGGTCGAGGGCCGGCCACCCGCCCACGGCGCCCCAACTGAATACCAGCCTCCGGCTCGGAACGATTTCGCGGTAAAGACCGCCGGTGACATAGCGATTGGTCGGCGAGATCACCATCTCCTGCCGCCATTGCCCCCCGACCCGCAGGTCCACTGTGACCGGCATCTTGGTCGGATGTCCGGGGTTGTAGAACCAATCGAGCAGTTCGGGCCGCGTCCAGGCGGCATAGACCAGATCGGGCGGCGCCTCGAACTCGCGCTCGAGGCGGAATGTGCGATGGTTGGCGAAGCTTGCGCTCACGTCTTGTCTCCCTCGTCTGTATCCGGCCCGGCCACAGACTCGCGCCTGGCGGCAAGCATGGACTTGAGCTGCTGGTCGAGCCGCTCGAGCCGCTCGCCGAAGAACTGCCGATAGGGCGCCATCCAGCTGTCCGCGGCCGCGAGCGGAGCCGCCTCCAGCCGACAGGGGCGATACTGCTTGTCCCGTTCCTTGATCACCATGCCGGCTTCCTCGAGGACCTTGAGGTGCCTGGATATCGTGGGCAGCGAGAGTGCGAACGGGGCCGCGAGCTCGTTGACGGTCGCGGGGCCGGCGATGAGTCGTGCCAGCATGGCCCGGCGGGTGGGGTCGGCAAGCGCGGCGAAGGTTGAGCTGAGGGGATCGAGCATCATCACTACGTAAATTGCGCAACTATGCAAATACCGAAAATGAACCGGTGTCAATCGGGTCGAGTGGAGAGGCGGCAAGATTTGCGGGCGACACGGCGCTTGCCCGCTCTCAGCCTGCTGCCGCGTCAATCCGCCGGCAGCAACCGAACCCGCAGCAACCGGTCGTCGTCCGTCGACAAGTAGATCGTCGAGCCATGCAGCACCATGTCGCGCAGTCGCCGGCCCAGCGGGAGCGGTTCATCTACGACGACGCGGTCCTCCTCGAGGTGCAGCCGGTGCAGGGCCTCGCCTTTCAGCGTTGCGACCAGCAGGTCGCCCTGCCAGGCACCGAAGCCCGGATCCTCGAGGCCGACGATCTCGGAAGTTGCGATCGACGGGACCCATGCGAATACCGGCTTGTCATAGCCGTCGTGGCTGTTCTGCCGGGGCGACGGAGGCCAGCTGTGCTGCCGATAGGCGCTGCCATAGGTCACCACCGGCCATCCATAGTTGCCACCCGGCGAGATCCGATTGAGTTCATCGCCCCCGCGTGGGCCGTGCTCGGTTTCGAAGATTGTACCGTCGGGCGCGACGTAGAGCCCCTGTGGGTTGCGGTGGCCCCTGGAGATGACATGAGATGCACCTGTCGCAAGCTCGATGGCGACAATCTTTCCGTAGGAATTGCCCTCAGTCTGGGGATTCTCCGCCGTCGGGTCCGCCCTGGCAATATAGTCCTCGTCGATACCGTTGTAGCCGACCGTGACGTAGAGCGTACCCCCCTCGATTCGCATGCGCCCCGCAATGCGGTCGGCCGGCCACGCCACCGGAAAGCAGGGCTGCGAGTCGAACAGGGTCCGCCACTGCGTCTGCTCAGGGCCGTCGAAGGCCTCCGCGACTGCGACGCGCAGCACCATGCAGCCGCTCTCAAGCACCTTGCCGAACGAGGCATAGAGGTCATGGTGACCGTCGGTGCGCGGCTCCACATGCAGGTCGCCCACGCCGAAGCTCTCGTGCGCCACGATCTTGGCCGCAGCGAACTCCTCCATGCTGGTGGGTATCCTGAGGACCAACGGCTCGAGCTTCACCGGGGAAACCGCTCGCGACGGTAGCTCCTCCGTGGGCTGCACAAACGCATCGATGGGCTCGAGATAGGCGAGCTCGCCAGCCGATCCCGCAACCAGCAGCCGATCCCCAACCATCGCAAGCTTGGGCAGGCCACTGTCGGTCGGCAGCGCCCACTCTGTCACGGCGAGGCGGTAGTGCGTCGCGTCCACCACGCGGTCAGCGGGCTCATATCCGGCCGGCTGCGGGGGCGGCGCCGGGCGGCCTCGCGACAACTGATAGTAGGCGACGCCGACGACGATGGCGAGCACGAAGCCAAGGGCAACCAGACCCATCCCGGTCAGCACCGCTTGCAGCCGGGGCCGCCGGTCTTTCGTCACTTGCGCCATCGCGGCAATGACTAGCGGCAAAGCCCGTGGATGGAAAGACCGGCCGGCGCGGAAGCACGAATGTCGTTTCGATTTTGCCGTTGCCGGCCAGGCACGGGGCCCCTTGACACTCCCCGCCCTTCGCGCCCATAAACTCGCCACCATTTGTGGGAGCACGTCCGTGCCGAAGAGCATTATCGAAGTAGTGGGGCGCATCGGTCGCGGGGGGTAAGGGTCCCCGCGGAGGGCTGGTGCGCGGAAAACAGGTCCCTCGAGGGGCCTTTTTTATTGCCTGGGATTCCGGCGAAGGCCGGGGAAGAGAAACAAGAGACCCCTCATCCGGCCCTCCGGGCCACCTTCTCCGACTAGGGGGAAGGGAAGGGGAAGAGGAGTGGAGTGAGAAAATGCCCGAGCAGATGACCGGCGCGGAAATGGTGATCGAGGCGCTGATCGATAACGGGGTCGAGCACATCTTCGGCTATCCGGGCGGCGCCGTGCTGCCGATCTATGACGCGATGTTCCAGCAGGACCAGGTGCAGCACATTCTCGTGCGCCACGAGCAGGGGGCGACCCACATGGCCGAAGGCTATGCGCGCTCGACCGGCAAGGTTGGCGTGGTGCTGGTCACCTCCGGTCCGGGTGTCACCAACTCGGTCACCGGCCTTACCGATGCGCTGATGGACTCGATCCCGCTGGTCTGCATCACCGCCCAAGTGCCAACCACTCTGATCGGCTCGGATGCGTTCCAGGAGTGCGACACGGTCGGCATCACCCGCTCGTGCACCAAGCATAACTACCTGGTCAAGAATGTCGCCGACCTGGCCCGGGTGCTGCACGAGGCCTTTCATATCGCCCGCTCCGGGCGGCCGGGCCCGGTGCTGGTGGACATCCCCAAGGACGTGCAGTTCGCCATGGGTACCTATCTGCGCCCCGAGGAAATCGGTGCTATCCGCCATAATAGCTACCATCCGGCCGGCGCCGGCGACGCCGAGGCGATCGCGCAGGCGGTCGAACTGATGCTCAGGGCGGAACGTCCCGTCTTCTACACCGGCGGCGGCGTCATCAATGCGGGCCCCGACGCCAGCCAGAAGCTGCGCGAACTGGCCGAACTCACCGGTTTCCCCGTTACCTCGACGCTGATGGGGCTGGGCGCCTTCCCCGGTTCCTCGCCGCAATGGCTGGGCATGCTC
The DNA here is from genome assembly GCA_041916695.1 of Devosia sp. GTDB lineage: Bacteria > Pseudomonadota > Alphaproteobacteria > Rhizobiales > Devosiaceae > Devosia_A. The sequence continues at coordinate 43,748 of JAYRZA010000019.1, forward strand.
GGCATGCACGGCACCTACGAGGCCAACATGGCGATGCACGACTGCGATCTGATGATCAACATCGGCGCCCGTTTCGACGACCGCATCACCGGCCGCATCGACGCGTTCTCGCCTCAATCGCGCAAGATCCACGTCGACATCGATCCGTCCTCGATCAACAAGAACGTTCGCGTCGAGTTGCCGATCGTCGGCGACTGCGGCCTCGTGCTGGCCGAGATGGTCCGCGTCTGGCGCAGCCGCACCAACGAGCCGCGCACCGAGGCGATCGCGCCGTGGTGGCAGCAGATCGATGCCTGGCGGGCCCGCAACTCGCTGGCGTTCAGGAACTCGGCCACGATCATCAAGCCGCAGCACGCCATCCAGCGGCTCTACGAGGCGACCAAGGGGCGCGACGTCTACGTCACCACTGAAGTCGGCCAGCACCAGATGTGGGCGGCCCAGCACTTTCCATTCGAGATGCCGAACCGCTGGATGACTTCGGGCGGCCTGGGCACCATGGGCTACGGCCTGCCTGCGGCCGTGGGCGTTCAGGTTGCCCACCCTGATGCCCTGGTCATCGATATCGCCGGCGAGGCCAGCGTGCAGATGACCATGCAGGAGCTCTCGACGGCGGTGCAGTACCGGCTGCCGATCAAGGTGTTCATCCTCAATAACGAGCGCATGGGCATGGTTCGCCAGTGGCAGGACCTGCTGCATGGCGGCCGCTATGCCCACAGCTACTCGGAAAGCCTGCCCGACTTCGTCAGGCTTGCCGAAGCGTACGGCGCCAAAGGCATCAAGTGCGAGGACCCGGCACTGCTCGACGCGGCGATCGCCGAGATGCTCGACCATGACGGGCCGGTGCTGTTCGACTGTCTGGTCGAGCGCCACGAGAACTGCCTGCCGATGATCCCGTCGGGCAAACCTCACAACGAGATGATCCTGCCCGACTTCGACGCCGATATCGGCGCCGTGATCGACGAGAAGGGTCGCCAACTGGTCTAGGGGTGCCGAGGCACCGGAGGACGAATGAAATGAACGCACATCTGCAGCCGAGCGGCTCGGCCTACTTCCTCGCCGCGGAAACCCAGAAGCCGGAGCGGCATACGCTCAGCGTGCTTGTCGACAATGAGCCGGGCATTCTGGCTCGCGTCGTCGGGCTGTTCTCGGCCCGCGGCTACAATATCGACAGCCTCACGGTCAGCGAGACCGAACACGAGAAAGGGCTCAGCCGCATCACCGTGGTCACGGTGGCAACCCCCAAGGTGCTGACCCAGATCAAGCTGCAGCTCGATCGGCTGATCCCGGTGCATCGCGTGCATGACCTGACCAGCGAGGGCAAGTCACTCGAGCGCGAACTGGCGCTGATCAAGGTTGCCGGCTCGGGCGAGCCCCGCGCCGAGGCGCTGCGTCTGGCTGATGCCTTCCGCGCCCAGATCGTCGACGCGACGACGGAGAGCTTCGTCTTCGAAGTGACCGGCAAGCCGAGCAAGATCGACAGCTTCATCTCGCTGATGGTGCCGCTGGGGCTCGTCGAAGTTGTGCGCACCGGGCTTGCCGCGATATCGCGCGGCGCCGAGGGCATGTAAGAGCGAGTGGCCGGGAGCGATCCCGGCTTTCCCCAGGGGAGTTTCCATTCATGGCGTCGCCGCACCCGTTTCGCGGGCCCTTGTTCATGGTGCTCTCAACTGGCTCCTATCTGATCAACGACACGCTCATGAAGCTGGCGACGGCCGGGCTGCCGCCCTACGAAGTGCTGATGCTGCGCGGCCTCGCGGCCCTGATCTGGGGCACGCCGCTGCTCCTGCTTCTCGGCTACGCGAGCCAAGTGCCGCTGCTTTTTGAGCGGCGCGTGCTGGCCCGCAATCTTGCCGAGGCCGCCGCAGTGCTCGCCTATATCGTGGCGCTCGCCAATATGCCCATCGCCGACGCCACTGCGCTGGGCCAGATCACGCCACTCCTCATCCTGCTCGGCGCCTCCATGATCTTTCGCGAGAGGATCGGCGGCCTCGCCATGGCGCTGATCGGGATCGGGTTCATCGGAGCACTCATGGTGGCTCAGCCAACCGGAGCCGGGATATCGGTCTACGCGCTGCTGGCGTTGTCGAACGCGGTGCTCTGCGCCGTGCGCGACCTGACCGGGCGGCGCATCCGCGCGGAGGTTCCCGGCCTGATCGTCGCCATGTCGGCGGTGATCGTCGTGCTGATCGGCGCCGCCGCGCTGCACGTTGCCACCGAAACCTGGGTACCGCCGCGGGCTGAGCACCTGGCCCTCCTGGGTGGCGCCGGGTTCTTTCTGATCTTCGGGCACCTCTTCATCTTTCTCGCCTACCGGGTTGGGCCGACGGGCGTCGTGGCGCCATTCTACTACTTCTTCACCTTCTGGGCGGTGCTGTCGGGGGTGGTGGTGTTCAACCAGTTCCCGAATCCGCTTGCGGTTGCCGGGATCGCGCTGGTGGTGGTCAGTGGCATCGCCGTGGTGCTCCTCGATGAGCGCCGCCGCCGACTTGTCCCCGTGGCCTGACCCACGCTTCGATGATCTGGTCATCACAAGGTTCGATTGGCCGGCAGCACGCCCATGGGCTAAGCCTCCGTCCCGCGCCGGTGCGCTGCCAGGACTGCTTGCGATGACTCACCTGTCCGTCAACCTCAATGCCGTGGCGATGCTGCGAAATCGGCGCAGCGTGCCCTGGCCCAGCGTTGCCGGCATCGCCCGGGTAGCGCTCGAGGCTGGCGCCGATGGCATTACGGTGCATCCGCGGCCGGACGAGCGCCACATCCGGCGCACTGACGTCTTCGATCTGGCCACACTCCTGCGCCGCGACTATCCGGGCCGGGAGTTCAATATCGAGGGCTATCCGACCGACGATTTCCTTGCCCTGTGCGAAGCGGCCCGACCCGACCAGGTGACGCTGGTGCCAGACGATCCGGCGCAGTCCACTTCCGATCATGGTTGGGCCATCGAGGCCGGGAGCAGCATCCTCAGGCCGGCGATCGACCGGTTGCACGCCGGCGGCATGCGCGTCTCGCTCTTCATCGATGCCGATCCGGCCGCGCCGGCTGCCGCCGCGCTGGTCGATGCGGACCGGGTGGAACTCTACACCGGCCCCTACGGCGGAGAACTGGAACCGGGCGACGCCGCTGGTCTGCTTGGGGCGCTGACGCTCACCGCCGAGGCAGCACGCCGGGCCGGTGCCAACCGACACGGTCCAAGTCGTCCACTGCTCGTCAATGCCGGCCACGACCTCAACCTGGTCAATCTGCCCCCGCTCAAGGCAGCGATCCCGGATCTTGCCGAGGTCTCGATCGGTCACGCCGTCACCGCCGACGCACTGCTCTACGGCATGGCCGAGACTGTCCGCCGCTACAAGGCTGCCTGTGCATGAGACCGGCCGTTGTCGTCGGGTAACCACGCCCGGCGCAAACCGAGCGCGAGCGGCAACTGCGGATTAGGCATTCAGGGGACGAGTTGGCGCGGGGCCTTTCTTCGGCCACCGGCCCCGACTTATTCTCACTTCATGAGCAACGTCGCCGTCCTTCGCACCGCGCCTCCCCAGTCCGCAGCCGCGGACGATCCGATCAACGAGGCAATCGTCCTCTATACCGGTTTCGGCAAGTCGCCGTTCCCGCGGGCCCGCAGCAACGACCTTGTCAACCGGTACGGAGCCGAGCCGGCCGTCGAGCTGAAGCAGCGGATCGTAGCTCTGCTGGAAGAACTGCAGCAGCAGCCGGTCACCGCGCCCGAAAAGCGCAGCAAGAAGAGCGTCACCGAGCGCGCCATCGAACAGTTGCAGCCGCGCCACCCCGAACTGGACGAAACGGGACTGAAGGCCCTGGCCTGGACCTATTCGTTCGGTCTCCGCTGAAATCACCGTTCATTATTGTCGAACGGAGCATCGCTCTGGAGACCGACAATGTCGGACGAGGTCGCGCGCACCGTGGCGCGACCACCCGCAGATGGCCTGAAAACTCATTGCTGACAATCCTGTAACCGCGCGCACAGCAATGTGACCGAGGTTGTCCGGTGTGCCCTCGATCCAGCGAGGTGCCTGCTTGCAACCCGGGGGCGAGGGCACTTATTTGCCCTAGGTCACATTTTGATACTGGAGTGCAGCAAGTGTCCAAGCCCAAGATCGGCATCATCATCTCGTCCACCCGTCCCACCCGTTTCGGTGACAAGCCGGCACAGTGGATCGCCGACCACGCCAAGGCGCGTGGCGACTTCGACGTCGAAATCCTCGACCTGCGCGACTATGCGCTGCCATTCTTCGACGCCCCCGCCTCGGATGCCTGGATGCCGACGCCGAATGCCGAGGCCGCCCGGTGGCAGGCCAAGCTCAAGGAGTTTGACGGCTATATCTTCGTCGTCGCCGAGTACAACCGATCCATCACCGCGCCGCTCAAGAACGCCATCGACTGGGCCTATACCCCGTTCGTGCGCAAGGCGGCCGCCTTTGTTGGCTACGGCTCCGCCGGCGGCGCCCGGGCCATCGAGCACCTGCGGAACATCATGGTCGAACTGCAGGCGGCGCCGGTGCGACAGAGTGTCAACGTCGGCGGTTCCGACTTCTTCCCGCTGATGATGGGACAGAAGAACTGGGACGACGTGAAGGGCGCTTTCGACGGCGCTGCAAAGGACCTGCTCGACAACCTCGCCTGGTGGACCAATGCCACCCGGGCGGCCCGCGCGGCCGATGCCGCTGCCTCCAAGGCAGCCTGAGGCAACGCCGCCTGAGGATCGTCAGCGCCGGAGTCTTCCTCCTCTCTGCTCCGGCTTGGCGGGCGGTGCTTCCCTCGGCACCGCCCGCAACTTACTGCTTCGTCCGCGACCGGTTGCGCTTTGGGCGCCGCACTGGCATTTTGCCGGTTGAGTGTCGGCGGTGAGCGGTGTAGACACCCGCCACCCCAAACAGGGTGAGCGCAGCGCATATGACGCAGACCACTTCGCCCGGCACACCAGCCGGCGCAGGGGCGACCGAAACGGCCGGCCACGCCGTTCCAGCCAATCTCCCCATTCTGATCCTGGGTGCGCTGGGCGTCGTCTATGGCGACATCGGAACAAGTCCGCTCTATGCCTTCAGGGAGGCGCTGCATGCCTCGGGCGCTGCGCCAGGCACAGGCGAGGTGGTCGGCCTGCTCTCGCTCATCGTCTGGGCGCTGACGATAGTGGTGACGGTCAAGTACGTCTCCTTCGTGCTCAGGGCCGACAACAAGGGTGAGGGCGGCACGCTGTCGCTGATGACGCTGGCCACCAATGCCTTCGAGAAACGCCCGGCCTGGATCATCGGGCTCGGCATCGTCGGCGGCTCGCTGTTTCTGGGGGATGCCATCATCACCCCGGCGATCTCGGTTCTCTCGGCGGTAGAAGGAATCGAGACCGTCGCTCCGACGCTCGAGCCGTGGGTAGTGCCGCTCACGGTGCTGATTCTCGTCGGCCTGTTCATGGTGCAGCGCTTCGGCACGGCGCGAGTATCCACCATCTTCGGTCCGGTCATGGCGGCGTGGTTCGTCGTGCTGGGAGTAACGGGACTGCTTCATATCGCCGATGCGCCGCAGGTACTGGTGGCCCTCAATCCCGGCTACGGCGCGGCGTTCCTTGTCCAGCACCCCGGCATTTCGATCGTGGTGCTTGGCGCCGTGTTTCTCGCTGTCACCGGAGCTGAAGCGCTCTATGTGGACCTCGGTCACTTCGGCCGACGTCCGATCATTCTCGCGTGGATCTTTCTCGTCTTTCCCTCGCTGCTCCTCAACTACTTCGGCCAGGGGGCGTTCGTGTTGTCGCATCCGACGCATGTCGACAACCCCTTCTTCGAGATGCAGGCGGACTGGGCGCGGTTGCCGATGGTCGGCCTCGCGACGCTGGCCACCGTCATTGCCAGCCAGGCGGTGATCACCGGCGCTTACTCGCTGGTGCGTCAGGCGATGCACCTCAACCTGCTGCCCCGTCTCGAGGTGCGGCATACCTCGGAGGAGGTAGCCGGCCAGATCTTCATGCCGCAGGTCAACGCGCTGCTGCTGGTTGCCGTCGTCCTGCTGGTCATCGGCTTCAAGGGATCGAGCGCCCTCTCTGCCGCTTACGGCATCGCGGTGACCGGTGAGATGCTTGTGACGGCCATCCTGCTGTTCATCGTCATGTGGCGGCTGTGGAAGTGGCCGCTCGTCGTTTCGCTGCTGGTGATCGTGCCGCTGACGGCCATCGACACCGCCTTCTTCGTCGCCAATGTCGCCAAGTTCGGGCAGGGGGGCTGGGTGCCGGCGGTGACAGCCTCCGCGATCGCGGCGGCCATGACGATCTGGATCATCGGCCGCCGGCGGTTGGCCGAAAAGACCCGGCGCGATGAGGTGCCGCTCGAGTTCCTCGTCGAGAACCTCGCCAAGAAGAAGCCGACCATCGTTCCCGGCACGGCAGTGTTCCTGACCTCAGATATCGAGGGGGCGCCCACGGCGCTGCTGCACAGCCTCAAGCACTACAAGGTGCTGCACGAGCACAACGTCATCCTCACCATCCGGACCTCCGACCGGCCGCGTGTCGCCGACGACGAGAAGGTGCGGATCGATGCCTACAACGATCTGTTCTACCGGGTGGTGATCACCTTCGGCTACATCGAGACGCCGAATATCCCGAAGGCCTTGGCTCTGGCGCGCAAGCTCGGCTGGAAGTTCGACATCATGAGCACCTCTTTCTTCCTGTCGCGCCGCTCTCTGAAGCCCTCCACCAAGGGCGGCATGCCGCTGTTTATGGATCGCGTCTTCATCGCGCTCGCCAAGAACGCCACCGACGCCACCGAGTACTTCCACATCCCGACCGGCCGGGTGGTTGAAATCGGCACCCAGGTAGTGATCTAGTCGCCCCCTGATCACCCGGGGGCGGGAGACTGCGCAAGGTACTGGATATTGCCGTGGCCGGTGCCGGCCCCGGGGGACTTGCTTCGGCGCTCTATCTGAGCCGCGCCGGACATCGCGTGCACCTGTTCGAGCGCTTCGCCCGCGCCCAGCCGGTGGGCTCCGGCCTGATGCTGCAACCGACCGGCCTTGCGGTTCTCGCCGATCTCGGGCTCGACGAGCGCATCAGGGCGCTCGGCGCCCGGATCGAGCGGCTTTCCGGCACCGATGCGCGCAGCGGACGTGTCGTGCTCGATGTCGGCTATTGGCCGCTCGGCCGGCATGTTCATGCCATCGGCATGCACCGGGCGACGCTCTTCAACCTGCTGCATGAGCCGGTGAGCGAGGCCCGCCTGCCGATGCGCACCGCCTTTCCCGTCTCGGCAGTGGAGCGCGACACCAGCCGCATCTGGCTGCGCTCCTCCAATGGCCTCGAGGGACCATTCGATCTCGTTGTCGATGCCATGGGGGCAGGCTCGCCTCTCCGCGGGGAGGCGCCGGGCGCAAGACGCCCGCGGCCCCTGGCCTTCGGCGCGCTATGGGGCACGGTGCCCTGGGTCGATGAGGGCTTCAGCCGTCATGCGCTGTCGCAACGCTACGTCGGGGCGAAGGTCATGATTGGCGTATTGCCGCTTGGCCGCCGCACCCGCGGCGGCATCGAAGAGGCCGCCTTCTTCTGGAGCCTCAAGCCCGGGGAACTCTCCGCGCGGCAACAGGCGGGCTTCGAGGCCTTCTCGACCGAACTGCAGCGGCACTGGCCGGCGACCGCGCCGCACCTCGCCGCCCTGGGTGGGTTCGAAGCGTTGACGCTGGCTCACTACACCCACCAGACCCTTGACCGCCCGATCGGCAATCGGATCGTGTTCGTCGGCGACAGCGCCCATTCAACCAGTCCACAACTGGGGCAGGGGGCCAACATGGCGTTGCTCGATGCCGCCGCGCTCTCGGTCGCCCTCGCCTCGACCGACGACCTGGCGGAGGCCCTCGGAGCCTACGCCCGGCTGCGTCGCTGGCATGTGCAGCTATATCAGTTCCTCTCGTTGACGCTGACCCCGTTCTACCAATCGGATGGCGCCCTCTTGCCGGTCCTGCGGGATGGGCTCATCGCGATTGCCGCACAGTGGGGTCCGGTTCAGAAGCTTCTCGCCGAAATGGTCGCGGGGCACTTGCTGCGGCCGCTCGAGACGATTGGCCTCCGACCAGTCGAGACGAGATCGACGACATGACGCCGCGACCGCACGTGCTGATCGTGGGCGCCGCCGGGGTATTCGGTTCCCGCCTGGCGCGGCTGCTGGCGCATCGTCGCGCCTTCCGCATCAGCCTGGGGGGGCGTTCAGAAGCTCGCGTGGCGCCCCTGCAGCGCGACCTGCGCGAAATCGACGGACAGGCCGAGTTCGCCTTCGTCGGCATCGACCGCGAGACCATCGGCGCCGAGCGGCTGAAGGAGATGCGCTGCGACCTGGTTGTGGACTGTTCGGGCCCGTTCCAGCTGGCCGGCACGCGGTTGATCGAGGCCGCGATCGGCGCTCGATGCGACTATGTCGACTTGGCTGATTCCCGTGCCTTTGTCGCCGGCATCGCGCGCTTCGACGCGGCGGCCCGCGCCGTCGGAGTCTGCCTGCTTTCGGGTGCCAGCACGACGCCATGCCTGACGCATGCGGTTCTCGATCACCTCACCAGTGCCTGGCTGACCGTCGACACCGTCGATATCGCAATCGCTCCCGGCAATCGCACCCCGAAGGGAAAGGCCGTGGTGTCCGCGATACTCAGCTGGGTTGGCCAGCGCGTGCCGGTGTTCCGCGAGGCCGAATGGCAGGAGGGCTGGGGCTGGAGCGATCCGGTGACGGTCTCCATCGAGGGCCTCGGCAACCGCCGCGCCCGCCTTGCCGACGTCCCCGATCTCGACCTCCTCGCCACCCGCTACGAGCCGAGGGTTCGCGCCTGGGTCGGCGCAGGGATGGAACTGCCGGTGCTCAATGCCTGCATCGCCCTCGCCGGTTGGCCGGTCCGGCACCGGTTCATGCGCAGCGCCGGCATCTTCTCCGGCCTCGGCCATCGCCTGGCGATGCTGCTCGATCGGCTCGGCACCGACACCGGGGGCATGCTGATCGAGGTCGCAGGCCAGGATGCCCGTGGCGTGCCCAAGGTGGCGCGCTGGACCCTCAGGGCCAGGAAGGGGCACGGGCCCTTCGTTCCGGTCGCCCCGGCCGCGGCGCTGGTCGTCTCCATGCTCCTCGGCCGCGGCGTGTTACCAGGGGCACGTCCCGCCGTGGGCATTCTCTCGCTTGAGCACGTGCGCGCCATGTTCGAGGGGCTGGAGATCGAGACGTCGCTCACAGCCTACAAGGGCGAGCGGCCACTCTTCCGGCGCGTCCTCGGCGAGGACTTCGACGACATGCCGGAGGTCACACGCCGCCTGCACCGCGGTCGCCCGGCCACAGTCGCGACCGGTGAAGCTCTGCTCGCGCCGGCCGATACCTGGCTCGGCCGCTTTCTCGCGCGCCGCTTCGGCCTGCCGGCGATCGAGGGACGCGTCCCGGTGCGGGTGGTCATCGAGAGCCGCGGCGGCCGGGAACACTGGACCCGCGTCTTCGACCGGACGCCGATGCGGTCGACCATGGCGCCGGCCGGCGAGGGACTGATCGAGGAGCGCTTCGGTGCTCTCGCGGTGACCATGCGGCTTGTTGCGCGCAGCGACGGACTCGACATGGCTCCGGTATCCGCCCGCTGGCATGGCATGCCGCTACCTGGGGTATTGCTGCCGCGGATCAAGGCAGAAGAACGCGTCGACAGCGGCGGCCGCCATCGCTTCGATGTCGAGATCTCAGTGCCTCTCGCCGGGCGGCTTGTCGCCTATCGAGGTTACCTGGTGCTGTAGCGCGCCCCGCTACACCCTGACGGCCAGGACCACGGCGCCGACGCCGATCAGCGCCACGCCGATCCAGCCCTGCAGCGGCAGTCTCTCTCCGAGGAAGATCACCCCGAAGACTGCCACCAGGACGACGCTCAGTTTGTCCACGGGTGCGACCTCTGCGGCCTGTCCCAGCTTCAGGGCGCGGAAGTAGGCGAGCCACGAGGCACCGGTTGCGAGTCCGGAGAGGATCAGGAACAGCCACGTCCGGCCGGAAATGCTGCCGAGTGGCCGCACCTTGCCCATTCCGAGCACGATCGCCGACAGCACGGCGAGGATGACCACGGTGCGGATGAGCGTTGCGAAGTCGGAGTCGATGTCCGCGACGCCGATCTTGGCGAAGATCGCCGTCAGCGCCGCAAACACCGCCGACAGCAGGGCCCAGAACAGCCAGTTGTCAACAATCGATGGCACGGCACGCCTCCCAATCGTGGTCCAACGCTACCACGTTCCCGGCCTCGGGGCACCGTTGGGCCTCAGCCCATGCCGCGCACGAGCTCGAGGAATTCGGCGTGCCCGAGTGCCTTCCCCGAGGCCAGCCGATACTCCTTGACCAGGCTGTCATGCGTCTCGCGGGCGAACTTCCTCAGCTTGGGATCGCGTGCCATCTCGGCCCTTGCCACCGCCGGATCGAGCAGGCCCAGCCCGTCCAGCACCGGATAGTGCAACTGCGTTTCCACGTGCGGCAGCCCGAACAGATAGTCCGGGAAGTGCTCGCGCCGCGGCATTTCGGTGCGCCAGCGGGCGAGCCGTTCCTTCGTCTCGGGGTGAATGCGGTTTGCCCGCACCTCGCGCCAGAACGGCGTATCGTCACGCTCGGTGACGTAATGCGTGTTGACGAAGGTGCGGAAATCGTCGACCTGCCGGCCGACGCGCGCATTGTAGTCGTCGCGGAGCTTCGGGGTCATCTGGGCCGGATCGCGCAGATACTGACCGGCGAACATCATCATCTGCACGATGGTTCCGTGGATCGACGTCGATTCCAGCGGCTCGAGGAAGCTCGAACTGAGCCCGACCGCGACGACGTTGTTGATCCACGCCCTTTCCAGCCGCCCGATCCTGAACTGGATGTCGCCGCGCACCTCGATCTTTTGCCCCACGATCCGCTCGGCGGCGGCATGCGCTTCGTCCGGCGTCTGGAACTCATCGGAATAGACATAGCCGCAGCCGAAGCGGAACTGGGTCGGGATCTGCCACATCCAGCCCGCCTCGTGTGCCCAGGCGCGGGTGTAGTTGGGAATTTCGTCGCCCGGCTTGATGTCGAGCCAGAAGGGCAGGGCCCGGTTCACCGGCAACTCGTGCGCATAGCTGATCCATGGGGCGTCGAGTTCGCCCACGATCAGGCGCTTCCGGAACCCGGTCGCATCGATGAAGAAGTCGCCCGCAAGCCGCTCGCCATCCTCGAAAAGTACGGCCGTGACGTCTCCGGTCTCGGGATCGCGTTCCACCCCGGTCAGCACGTTGTCGACGATATCGACGCCTTGCGACTTCGCCTTGAGGAACTTGCCCACCAGCGACTGGTCGAAGTGATAGGCCGGCAGGAACGGCCCGAGTGGCAGCAGCCCGCCGTCGTCCTTTCGCGCCCATGGCGCCTTCTTCTTCTCCAGCAGCGGACCGAACAGGTGCATGTCCTGCACCCTGTGTCCCGCCGAGACGGCATAGACGTTGAGATAGTCCGAAGGCGCTCCTTCCGGCGGCTGGATCACCATGTGCGGATCATCGATCGGCCCGTAGTAGGTGAAGCCCTTCCGCCGCCAGTCCTCATGTCGGATGCCGAGCTTGTAGGTCGCCTCGGTCTTTCGGAAGAACTCGAAGATGTCGATGTTGAAGTGCTTGAGGAAGACGTGAAAGGCTGCGGTCGTCGCTTCGCCCACGCCGACGGTCGGGATCTTCGTCGACTCGACGACGCTCACTCGCGCGCCGAGCTTCAGCCTCCGGATCGAATCCTGGATGATGAACGCCGCGATCCACCCGGCCGTCCCGCCGCCTACGACGACGAAATGCGCTTGCCTGGCCATGCTGTCCTCCGCTCCGTGCCGGAACTAGAGGGCAGGGATGGAAGCCACGCAAGTTGCGAAACCAGACGGAAAGTCCGGAAAGCAAAGGATGGCGTCGACGAAGCCCTACCCGACTACCCGCCAGTGCTCCTCGCGAGGCGCGGCCGGGCGGAAGTCGTAGCGTTCCCGGCCCAGGGCGTGCAGCGTTGCCCGCTCGATCAGCGAGAACTCGTCCGGGTCCTCGCGATTGAGGTCCATCGGCTCCCTGAGCACCACCGGCGGGTTGGTCATGAAGCGGACATTGCCGGAGTGGTTGTTCGACGATGCATGCAGCATGAAGGGATGCAGGATAATGAAGTCGCCGGTCTCGCCGGTGATCTCTTCGAACTCCTTGCACTGCGTGATCAGCGCCCCGAAATCGTCTCCGTCGTTGGCGACCCCCTCTGGATGCTCGGCGAGGTATCTTGCCACCACCTTGATCGAATCCGGCGCAATGAAGGTTCCGCCGCCCTTGTGCACCACGTCCGACCAATAGACGATGGTGAGCAGCCCCTGTTCGCGACTGTCGAGGAAGTGTCGGAAGAAGCTGCCGTCCTTGTGCCAGCCGCCCGCTTCCACCGATGGCTTCACCCACGGCTTGTCGGCGCCGCGCCGGAAGTTGACGACGAAGGCGTCCGACCATTCCGACGAGTCGATGGTGGTGAAATGCTGGGATTCGATCTCCATCACCCGATGGTCGATGCGGTCCTCGCCACCGGTCACGTCGCACAACGCCCCCCATGCCCTGGGCGAGATATCCTTGATCGCGGCGATGTTGTGCCGATCCATCCAGACGATGTCCTTGGTCCAGGTCGAGCGGTCCTGCGGATCGTAGCCCAACCGGGCATAGGCTTCGTCGGTCCAGCGCTTCGCCAGGTTGCGGTCGAGGCAGCCCTTGATGCGGACGTAGCCGCGCTCGATGAAGTGTTGGGCCTCGGCGGGCGTGAGGACCTGGAACTGCTGCGCGACCATGTCGCTGACATCCTTTGCTGCAAGCTGCTGGCGTCCGGATAGGCCGCCGGGCTGATGGATAGCGTCCCGGCCCGGGACGCGGCAAGGTGCTCTATCGGATCACGTTTCCCGCTTCGTCGAAGCGGTAGATGAAGCGGTCGTGCGACGGGCTGATCCACAGGGTGGATCCGGTGTTGTGGTACACCTCGCCGAACAGCCGAACGGTCACCATCCCCGCCGCCTCGGTGGAAAGATAGACGTTGGTGTCCGCGCCGAGGTGCTCGACGTGCTCGACCCGGCCCGGCCAGCGTCCGGCGTCTTTGGCGAGCAACAAGTGCTCGGGGCGGACGCCGACCGTTCTTGCCCCGCTCACGCCGAGCGCCCCGGCATCGAGGAGGTTCATTTGCGGCGAGCCGATGAATCCGGCGACGAACAGGTTGGCAGGGTTGTTGTACAACTCCATCGGTGAGCCGATCTGCTCGATCCGTCCGGCATTCATCACCACGATCTTGTCGGCCAGCGTCATCGCCTCGACCTGGTCGTGCGTCACGTAGATCATCGTCGCCTTGAGGTCGCGGTGGAGTTTGGCGATCTCGAGCCGGGTGTGGACGCGCAGCGCCGCGTCGAGGTTGGATAGCGGCTCGTCGAACAGGAACAGCTTGGGCTCGCGCACCACTGCCCGCCCGATGGCGACGCGCTGGCGCTGCCCGCCGCTCAGTTCCGCGGGGCGGCGCTTCAGGTAGGGATCGAGCGCCAGCATGCGGGATGCTTCCGCCACCCGCTTTTCGATCTGCTCGTGCGGCGTGCCGGCCTGTTTCAGCCCCGCCGACATGTTCTCCTTCACAGTCAGGTGCGGGTAGAGCGCGTAGGTCTGGAACACCATGGCGATGCCACGCTTGGCGGGCGGCACTGCGTCCACTCGCTGACCGTCGATCCTGACCTCGCCGCCCGAGGAATCCTCGAGCCCGGCGATGATCCGCAAGAGTGTCGATTTCCCGCAGCCCGACGGCCCCACGAAGATCACGAACTCCCCGTCCTCGACCTCGAGATTGATGTCGTGCAGCACCTTTGTGGCGCCGAAGGCCTTCTTGACGTGGTTGAGCTGTAAGGAGCCCATGTCAGCTCGTCTCCTTGGCGCCTGTGCGTGGGAACCCCCACCCTTGATCCCTCCCCACAGGGGGGAGGGAGACGATAGAGCCGCAGCCGTTGCGGCTGGTGTTGCGATGGCAGCTAGAGAGGGTTTCCTTCCCCCCTGTGGGGAGGGAACAAGGGTGGGAGTGGGGGGCCGCCGGCCGAAGCAGAAGTTCCCTCACAGCCGCACCACCTCCCCCGTCCTGACGCTCTCGTCCGCTGCAAGGCAGATGCGCAGCGACTGCACCGCGTCCTGCATGTGGCGCGTCAGGTCGATGTCCTCGGTGATCGCCCGGAAGAGATAGTCCTGCTCGCGCGCGCAGAGCGCATCGTGCCCGGGCTCGCCCTGCATCGAGATGTATTCGTCTGGCGCCACGAACCTTCCGTCCGGTCCGAGTTCCGCCCTGTGTACCCGGATGCGGTCGGTGCGCGTATGGGTGTCGATATCGTCCGACCGGGCGCCCGGGTCCATGATGATCGACACCGCGCCCCTGGGCGTCATCACATCCTTGACGAAGAACGCCGTCTCCGAGACCATCGGTCCCCAGGCTGCCTCGTACCAGCCGCGCGAGCCATCCTCGAACAGCACCTGCAGCGCCCCGTAATTGTACATGTCCGGGGCGATCTCGTCGGAGAGCCGCACCCCCATGCCGCGCACCTCGACCGGCCGCGCATCGGTGATCTGGCACATCACGTCGACATAGTGCACGCCGCAGTCGACGATCGGTGAGGTCGTCTGCATCAGCGTCTTGTGAGTCTCCCAGGTCGGCCCGCTCGACTGCTGGTTCAGGTTGAGTCGAAAGGCGTACGGCCCTCCCAGTTTTCGCGCCTCCTCGATGAAGCGCACCCAGCTCGGGTGATGCCTGAGGATATAGCCGACCACCAGCTTCCGCCCGTTCGCCTTCGCCGCGGCCACCACGCGCTCGGCATCGGCGACGGTCGTCGCCAGCGGCTTTTCGATGAACACATGCGCGCCCTGCTCGAGCGCCATCACCGCGTAGTCGGCATGGCTGTCCGAGTAGGTGTTGATCGAGACCACGTTCGGCACGAGTTCGCGCAGCGCCGGCTCGTAGTCCGGCCGGATCGCGTAGCCGGCAAGCTCGGCATGCAGCGTCGGCGCCGAGCGGTTGACCAGCCCGACGATCTCGAAGCCCGGATGCCGGTGGTAGGCAAGCGCATGGCTGCGCCCCATGTTGCCGAGGCCCGCGACGAGGACGCGCAAGGTCATTTGTTGCTTCCCATCCCTGAAAGAGGCGCTGTGATCCGCCCCCGCAAGGCGGGGGAGGGGGACCAGCCGAAGGCTGGTGGAGGGGGCGCTCCCGAGGCCCTCATTTCACCGCTCCCGAGGTGATGCCGCGGATCAGCTGCCGCGAAAAGATCAGGTACAGCACCAGCACCGGCAGGATGGCGAGCGCCAGCGCCGAGAGCACGCCGTTCCAGTCGGTCTGGAACTGCCCGATGAACATCTGGGCGCCCAGCGTCACCGTCTTGGTGGCCTCCGATGGCGCAAGGATCAGCGGGAACCACAGGTCGTTCCAGATCGGGATCATGGTGAACACCGCCACCGTCGCCATCGCCGGCCTGACCAGCGGCAGCACCAGGCGGAAGAAGATGCGGTATTCGTTCATGCCGTCGATCCGTCCGGCGTTCTTCAGATCGTCGCTCACAGTCCGCATGAACTCCGAAAGAATGAAGATCGAAAGCGGCAGCCCCTGAGCCGTATAGACCAGGATCAGCGCCCACAACGTGTTGACGAGCCCGCTGGCGACCATCAGCTGCAGGATCGCGACTGTCCCGAGCCGGATGGGGATCATGATCCCAAGCGCCAGGTAAAGCCCGGTCAGCGTATTGCCCCGGAAGCGGTATTCGCTCAGTGCGAACGCGGCCATCGCCCCGAACAGCAACACGAAAAACAGCGCCGCAACCGTTACGATCAGGCTGTTCTGGAAATAGAGGAGGAAATCGCCGCGCTTGAACACCGTCTCGTAGCCGACCAGCGAGAACGCGTCCCCGAACGGCAGGCTCAGCGGCGAGCCGAAGATCGCCTTCCGCGACTTGAACGAGTTGATGACGACGACGAACACCGGAAACAGCGCGATCACCGTGTAGGCGATCAGCACCGCATGCGCCGCAATCGCGCGGCCGGGCGAGTAGGTGGCCTTGCTCATCGCTCTCTCCCAACGCCCGGTGTCACCCCGGCGCAGGCCGGGGCCCACCCTGTGGCCTTGCCTCGCGCACCGGCGGGTCGGATGCACCTCGGGCTGGATCCCGGAATGACCATGTCACTCATCGCGGTCCCCATCACATCTGGTACCTTCTGAGCCGCGTCTGTATCCCGAACAGGTAGATGCAGACGCCGGCGAGGATGATGAGAAACATCACCGCTGCTATGGTCGAGCCCAGCGCCCGGTCGCCCAGCTGCAGCTGGTAGCCGAAGAAGGTGCGGTAAAGCAGGGTCCCGAGCAGATCGGTGGAGAAGTTGGGGCCGGCTTGCGCCCCCTGCGCCGCATAGACGAGGTCGAAAGCGTTGAAATTGCCGACGAATGTCAGGATCGACACGATCCCGATTGCCGGCAGCACCAGCGGCAGCTGGATCTTCCAGAACTGACTCCAGCCCGTGATGCCATCGCACTCGGCCGCCTCCAGCACCTCGTCGGGGATCGACAGCAGCGCGGCGTAGATCAGCATCATCGGGATGCCGATGAACTGCCAGTTGCTGATCAGCGCCAGCGTGGTCAGCGCATATTCTTCCTTGCCCAGCCACGGCTGGAACAGGAAGCCCAGCCCGATCGACTTCAGCATCCCCGAGGTCACGCCCCAGGTGGGCGATAGGATGAGCTTCCACACGAAGCCGACGATCACGAAGCTGAGGATCGTGGGGATGAAGAATACCGTTCGGTAGAAGCCGCGCAGCCTCAGCCGCGGGTTCGAGAGCAGCGCCGCGAGCAGGATGCCGATGGGATTCTGCACCAGCATATGGATGATGAAGAACCAGACGTTGTTCCTGAGCGCGTTCCAGAAGCTCGCCGACAGGCGCGGGTCGCCGAACAGCTGCTCGAAATTGCCCAGCCCGACGAACTCCCATTTCTGCGAGAAGAACGCCTGGTAGAGCGTTGAAAGCAGCGGGAAGATCATCACCGCGGTATAGACCGCCGTCGCCGGCGCGAGGAACACCAGGATATGCCAGCGGAACGGCTTCCTGACCGGTGCGATCTCGTCACTTGCCATGCTGCCCCCGCACGAATTGAGCGCCTGGCATACCCCTCATCCGCACCTCGGGCACCTTCTCCCTCGGCGGAGAAGACAACCGCGGAAGTCACTCGCTCGGGTCTCCCTTCTCCGGCGCGGAAGAAGGTGATTGGTCCCGGCGAGGGCCGGGGGTCGAGACGGATCAGGGGTATGCCACACGCACCGAACCGGAACCGGGTCGCCCATGGGCGACCCGGAAACTCACGAAACCTGCCTCACATGCCGGAGGGCTTGTACCAGCTCTCGAGGCCAGCCTGCAGGCGCGCGCCCGCCGCCTCCGGCGTCTCTGCGCCCTTGATCACCTGCACCGAGGCGTTCCAGGTCTCGTTCTCGAGGTTGGGCGTGCCGCGGGAGAGGATCGCATAGGTCGAGCGGATGGTCGACTTGCACTTCGAGCGCCAGGAGACGAACTCCTGCGCGATCGGATCCTCCAGCGTCACAGCCGCATTCGACAGCGGGAAGAAGCCGGGCAGTGCGTTTGCGAAGATCGTGCCGAACTCGGGCGAGGCGACCCAGCTGAGGAACGTCCTGGCGGCGTCCGGATTGGCGGACTTGGCGTTCATGCCGATGCCGATATCGGTATGATCCGAGATGTAGCACTCATCGCCCGCATTCTGCACCGGCGGCGGGAATACGCCGAGCGGGAAGGCTGCGTTCGCCTCGAAGCCGGAGATCTCCCACGATCCGGTCGGGTAGATCGCGGCGCGGCCGAGGGTGAACAGGTTCTGGCTGTCCGAGTAGGTCTGCGCCTCGAAGCCATCGCCCAGGTAGTCTTTCCACCTGGCGAGCTGGCGATAGGGAGCGACCCAAGCCTCGTCGGTGAGCTTCTGCGTGCCGGCGATCAGGGCGGTGCGGCCCTCTTCGCCTTTCCAGTAGTTCGGACCGATATTGTTGTATCCCATCGTTGCCGCTTCCCATTGGTCGTTGGTGCCCATGGCAAGCGGGATGTAGGTGCCGTCGGCCTTGATCTTGTCGAGCGCGGCAAAGAACTCGTCGACCGTCGCCGGCACGGTTACGCCGACCTTCTCGAAGGCTTCCTTGTTGTAGAAGAAGCCGTGGATCACCGCGCCCATCGGCACGCAGAAGGTGGTGGCCTGGTCATCCGTCGACCACGCGGCCTTCGCTACCGGCGAGTAGTTCTCCATGCCCGGCAGGTCGTTCAGCGGGGCCAAGTAGCCCTTGTTGAACAGCTCGAGCGAAGCGTCGAACGGGCGGCACGTAATGATGTCGCCGGCCGAGCCGCCTTCGAGCTTGGCGTTCAGCGCCGCGTTGTACTCCGTGGGGGCGGTGGGCGAGAACACCACCTTGATGCCTGGGTTGGCAGCCTCGAAGGCCGGGATGATCTTGTCCTGCCAGACAGTCAGGTCATCCGTCCGCCAGCTCTCGATCGTGATCGTCGCGTCCTGCGCGACGGCGGGTGCGGCGATCAGTATCGCCGTCGAGGCCAGCAGCACTTTCTTGGTCAGTTTCATCGTTTCGTCCTCTCCTGTTCGCCCCTGGCCACCTGGCCGGGGACGGCTAACCTCTAGGCCTGCAGGTCGGTACTCGCCCTGGCGAGCGCCTGGCGCAGGTTGCCGCGGCTCTGGCCCAGCAGAGCCCCGGCTTCGGCGAGGCTCCTGACCCCCGCCGCGATCAGGGCAGCGGGCTTCACCTCGCCGCCCGATGCCTCGAGGGCGCGAACGGCAGTACCGTCATCGACCCCGGCTATCTTCGAGACAATGCGGGCTGCCCGTCCCCTGAGCTTGGCATTGTCGGCCTTCACGTTGACCATCAGTCCGTCATAGACATGCCCCAGATGCACGCCCATCAGCGTCGAGAGCATGTTGAGGGCCGCCTTCTGCGCGGTTCCGGCACCCATCCTGGTCGAACCCGCGATCACTTCCGGGCCGGTCGCCAGCAGCACGGCGACCTCGGCACTTTCAAGCAGCGGCGTGTTCGGGTTGCCCGCAATGCCGATCGTTGCGGCACCGGCGCGCCGCGCCGCCCGCAGGCCGGCCAGGGTATACGGCGTCCTCCCGCTCGCCGACGTGGCGATGATGCAGTCGGCCGGTCCGACCCGTGCGGCCGCCAGGTCGGCCTCCGCCTCGTCGGCGCGATCTTCCCGGCTGCCGTCGAGCCGCTCCGCGATGCCCTTGCCGTCGGCAAGGATCGTCACGATCCGCTCGTGATCTATTCCATAGGTCTGCGGGATCTCGAGTGCATCGGCGAGCGACATGAGGGCCGGGCTGCCGGCCGCCACGTAGATCAGCCGACCACCGGCGCGCAGTCGTTCGGCAGCGAGGCGGGCACCGCGGCACAGGTCCGGTATCGCGGCGGCAACAGCTTCGAGCGCCCGGCGCTGCCCATCGAGCAGGGCGGCGAGAACGACCTCGTCCGGCCACGTGTCGAGCCCGTCATAGCGGGCGTCGGCAAACTCGGTGGCGGGCGCAATCGTCATCCGGGCCTCCGCCACGCCAGATCCGGGCGGCGGGCTGCCGGCATCGCGACAGGCCGGCGATATCCGCCGACGCATTTACTCGGACTTCGAACCGTCGCAAGCGATGTCATTCGCGACCTCCTCGTCTCATAATGCCAAAAACATACCACTTGTCCAGCCAATGTTAACGGAATTCCTCTCCCGGCCACATCGCCCATCCTCGGGGCGATCACTGAACCGTCAGGGATCAAGGGATGTTGGACCTTGCCGTGATGGGTGGATTTTTCGCTTGGTCAATGGTCTTTTATTGGTATTATAGCGCGCGGAGTTTTTTCGCTTTGCGGGAGTCACCGGCGAGTAGGCCGGTTTCGTACCATGCTTGAAGGCATTGCATGTCCGACGCTTACCAGGCGCTGTTCGGTTCCGGCCCAATAACCCTGCCGCAGGGTGGGCCGCTCTACCTGCAGCTGAAGCGCTGGATCGAGGACGCTGTCGCGAGGGGGCTGATCCAGCCGGGAGACGCCCTGCCGTCGGAGCGGGACCTCGCCATGCGCGTCGATGTTTCCCGGGTCACCGTGCGCAAGGCAGTGCAGCAGCTGGTGCGTGACGGCATCCTGGTGCAGCGACACGGTTCGGGCACGTTCGTGGCGCCACAGCCGAATCGCGTCGAGCAGTCGCTGAGCCAGCTGACCTCGTTCGCCGAGGACATGGCGCGCCGCGGCATGGCCGTTCGGTCCGTCTTCCTCGATCGCGGCGTCTACATCCCTTCGCCCGAGGAAACCATGGTGCTGGGCCTGTCCCCAGGCGAGCGCGTCAGCCGGATCTCGCGCCTGCGCATTTCGGGCAACACGCCCCTGGCGATCGAGCGCGCCACGCTCTCGACGGGCGTGCTGCCGGATCCGGGCCTGGTGCAGACCTCGCTCTATGCCGAGCTCGAGAAGACCGGCAATCGCCCGGTGCGCGCCATCCAGCGCATCCGCGCCGCCAACCTGGCCGAGGGGGACGCCGAACTGCTCGAGATACCGGCCGGGGCCGCCGCGCTGCACATCGAGCGCATCGCCTATCTCGCCTCCGGCAAGGTGGTCGAGTTCACCCGCTCCGTCTATCGGGGCGATACATATGATTTTGTTGCCGAGCTCCGCGTCGGAGAAAGCGTCCGCAAGTGACAGTACCCACCCACATGCGCACAGAGATAGAGGAGATCCCGGCGGCGGTGACCCGCCTGCTGTCTCAGGGGCGTGCCGATTTCATCACTGGTGGCGCCACACTGCGGGCCGCCGATCCGGCGGCCATCGTCACCGTTGCGCGCGGTTCCTCCGATCACGCAGCGAGCTTCCTCAAATATGCCGTCGAACTGCTGGCCGGCATCCCGGTGGCCTCGATCGGGCCGTCGATCGTCTCGATCTATGGTCGCGAGTTGAAGCTTGCCTGCACCGCCGCGATCGCCGTCTCCCAGTCGGGCAGGAGCCCCGACCTTGTCGCCATGGCGGAGTCGGCTCGCCGCAGCGGCGCGCTGACCTTTGCCCTCACCAACACACCGGACTCGCCGCTGGCAGCGGCGGCAGATCGCGCCATTGCGCTGCGGTCGGGCGAGGAGAAGTCCGTCGCCGCGACCAAGACATTCGTCGCCTCGATCGTCGCCGGCCTGGCGCTGATCGGCCACTGGCTCCACGACGAGGCCCTGCTTGCCGCTCTCGAGTCGCTCCCGCAATTGCTGGAACAGGCCATCGGCTGCGACTGGCGGCCGCTCATGGGCGCACTCGATCAGCACCAGTCGCTCTACGTCCTCGGTCGCGGTCCCACCCTCGCCATCGCCAATGAGGCGGCCCTGAAGTTCAAGGAAACCTGTGGGCTGCATGCCGAGGCCTACAGCGCGGCCGAGGTGCTGCACGGCCCGGCACGCATCGTCGAGCGCCACTTCCCGGTTCTGGCGCTCGCCGCCCGCGACGCAGCCGAGGCATCGGTCGCGGAGGTCGCGGAGCGCCTCGCGGGGCAGGGCGCTCGTGTCTTCATCACCTCGGTCAATGCCCGCGCGGCCGAGCGGCTGCCCTTTGCGGCCTCGGGTCACCCGATCACCGACGCTCTGGCGCTGATCGTCAGCTTCTATGGGCTGGTCGAAGCGTTGAGCCGTCGCCGTGGCTTCGATCCGGATCGCCCGCCGCACCTGAAGAAAGTGACGGAGACGACATGATGGCCGAGAGGATCGCTCTCACCGGCGCCCGCATATTTGATGGCGAATCCTGGCACGAGCGGTCCGCCTTGGTCGTCGCCGATGGCCGCGTCGAGGGCATTGTCGCCGCCGACTCCCCCATCGATGCCGAGCGCATAGCGGCCGATGCCGACCTTCTCGTGCCCGGCTTCGTCGACCTCCAGGTCAATGGTGGCGGTGGCGCGCTGTTCAATGAGACACCGACCCAAGAAGCCATCCGAACCATCTGCAGCGCCTTCACCCGCTTCGGTACCACGGCCTGCCTGCCGACCCTGATCACGGATACGGTGCCAATCGACGAGGCCGCCATCGCCGCGGGCATTGCCGCCGCGTCGACGGGCGTCCCCGGGTTCCTGGGGCTCCACCTCGAGGGACCGCACCTGTCGGTGGCCAGAAAGGGGGCCCACGACCCTGGATTGATCCGCCGGATGGAGGAGGCAGACTTGCAGCGGCTCCTCGCGGCGCGCGCCAAGCTGCCGAATCTCCTCGTCACCGTCGCTGCCGAAACCGTTGCGCCGGAACAGATTTCCCGCCTCGTGTCGGCAGGCATCGTGGTCAGCATCGGGCACTCCGAGAGTACCTATGCCCAGGTGCGCGCAGCGGTCGATGCCGGCGCCAGCATGGTCACTCATCTGTTCAACGCCCAGAGCCAGCTCGGCAATCGCGAGCCAGGCGTCGTCGGCGCCGCGCTCGACCTGGGCGCCATCGATGCAGGTCTCATCGCCGATGGCATCCACGTCCACCCCGCCACCATCGGCGTGGCCCTCCGCGCCAAGCGCGGTCCTGGGCAGGTCTTCCTCGTCACCGACGCCATGTCGCCGACCGGCACCGACTGGACGGAGTTCGAACTCACCGGCCGTACCGTCTATCGCAAGGACGGCGCCCTCCGCCTCGCTGACGGCACCCTGGCCGGCGCCGACCTCACCATGATAGACGCGGTTCGCTTCATGCACCGGGAGGTCGGCGTGCCGATCGAGGAGGCCTTCCGCATGGCCTCGCTCTACCCGGCGCGCGCCATCCGCGATTCCTCGCGCGGCCACCTCACCCGCGGCGCCCGCGCAGACATTGTCGCCCTGTCCGGCGACCTCTCAGTCCGCTCGACCCGCATCGGCGGCGACACGGTATGGACGTAGGGCCGCCTGGCTCCGTTCTGCCGGGGCCCGATCAACCCCGCCCGATATAGGGCATGCTCGACGCCATCACCGTCATGAACTGGACGTTCGCTTCGAGCGGCAGCCCGGCCATGTAGAGAATCGCGTCCACCACGTGCTGCACGTTGAAGGTCGGCTCGGGCATCATCGTGCCATTGGCCTGCAGCGATCCGGTGGTCATCTTCGCGGTCATGTCGGTCGCGGTGTTGCCGATGTCGATCTGGCCGCAGGCGATGTTGAAGGCCCGCCCGTCGAGCGAGATCGCCTTGGTGAGTCCGGTGATAGCGTGCTTGGTCGCGGTGTAGGCCGCCGCGCCCGGTCGCGGCACATAGGCGGAGATCGAGCCGTTGTTGATGATGCGCCCGCCTTGCGGATGCTGATCGCGCATGGCGCGGAAGGCTTCGCGCGCCACATAGAACGCACCGTTGAGGTTGACGTTCACCATCTCCTGCCAGGACGCGATGTCGGTGTCGCCGAAGCTCGCCTGCGGCATGAACTTGCCGGCATTGTTGAATACCACGTCGATCCGCCCGAGCTTGGCCCGTACGTCGGTGAAGAACCGGTGCACCGCCGCCGGATCGGAAACGTCGCAAACGCCCTTGTAGCGTGCCCCCGCGAGCCGCGCGGTCTCATCGAGTTCCGCCTCGCGACGCCCCAGGATCGCCACGCGGTATCCCGCCTGTCCCAGCCCGATCGCCGTCGCCCGCCCGATTCCCGAGGTTGCGCCGGTGATCACAACTACCTTTCCGTCCGTCATTTTCGTGCCATCCGCCCTTGTCCGCGCCCATATGGACGACGACTTGCGGCATAGGCAAGGCAGCATTGCGCCTTTTGCGCCGCCCCCTATTATCGACCCGATCGCACGGACGGGTACCATGTCGAAACTTCCTGTATCGCGGCATCGGGCACAGCCGTCCCCATCCGAGTCGGACCTTCTGCAGCAGGGCCTCGCGCTGCATCAGTCGGGGCGCGGCGGCGAGGCGGCCGCCTTCTACCTGCGCGTCCTGGAGCGGAACCCCCGGCAGCCCGCCGCCAGCCACCTGCTCGGCTTGGTGCGGCTGCAGCAGGGGCAGCCGCGGGAGGCCGTCGAGCATCTGTCTCGGGCCGTGTCGGCCAGCCCGGGAAACGCCCAGTACCTCGGCAATCTCGGGGTGGCGCTGAATGCCGCCGGGCGCCATGCGGAGGCGGTCGACAGCCTCAGGCGCGCGATTGCCGTGGATGCCGGCTTCGCCGAGGCCTACTCCAACCTCGGCATGGCCTGTCGGGCACTGCGCCGCTACGACGATGCGGCCGACGCCTGTCGGCGGGCCGTGCAGCTCAAGCCGAACGAGGCCGGATTTCACTACAACCTTGCCAACGCGTTGTCCGACGGCGGCTACACCGCGGAGGCGGAGGCGGAATACCGCAAGGCCATCGCCCTGCGCCCGGGCTATGCCGGGGCCATCGGTGCCCTCGCCGCACTGCTGGATGGCCAGGGACGTTCGGAAGAAGCCCTCGGTCTGGTCGATGCGGCGCTGTCGCGCCAGCCTCGGGACCCCCAACTCAACCTGCGTCGCGCGCGTTCGCTCTGCCGCCTGGGCCGCCTCGAGGCGGCGGTCGAGGTTTTCGACCGGACCATCGCGCTGGCCCCCGACTTCGGCGAGGCACACCTGCAGCGCGCCTACATCGTCCGCCACGAGCGCCGCGACTCGGCCGTTGCAGCGATGGAGCGCCTGTTCCGTGCCCCCTCCACCCCGCTCGAGGACCGCATCTTTGCCGGGTTCGGACTCGGCAAGGCGCTCACGGATATCGGAGAGCACTTCGATGCGATCGAAGCGTTCACGGAAGCGAACCGGCTGCACCGGGTCCGCACGCCCTTCGCGCTCGACCGGGCCATGGCACGACTCGATGAGGAGGTGAGCCGCTTCGACGGTACCGACTGGTCGCAGACCGCCGGCGGCTTCCGCGATGCGGCCCCGATCTTCGTCGTCGGCCTGCCGCGCTCGGGCAAATCCACCGTCGAGAGCACGCTCTCCCGGCATCCGGCCGTGGCCGGCGCCGGCGAGCTCCCGACCATGGGTCGCCTGGTCCGCGAACTTCTCGCCGAGCATCGCGGGCATCCCCTCGCCGATATCCCGGCCGACCGCTTCACCGCGCTTGGCCGGGCATACATGCACGAGGCCCAGGCCCTCGTGCCTGCGGGCAAGGTCCTGGTCGACACCATGCCGTCCAACGCCGGCCTGATCGGCTTCATCCGGCGGGCGCTGCCGGCGGCCCGCATCGTGCTCGCCGTCCGCGAGCCCGCCGACCACTGCATTGCGATCTTCGAGAAATACCTCACCGGCGCCGGCTACGAGTACGCCAACGATCTCGACGAGCTGCAGCCCTACCATGCAGCATTCCGTCAGGCGATGGCGGCCTGGCAGGCCCGCCTTCCCGACGCCCTGCATCCCATCGACATAGCGAACCTCGCGGCGGATGGAGAGGCCGTGACCCGTCGACTGCTGCGGCATTGCGGTCTCGACTGGACCGATGCGGTCATGGCCGAGTCCCGCTCCGAGCCACAGCTTCACGACTGGCCACGCGACCGCATCCGGAGCAACCGGGCGGATCATCTGGCCGCCTGGCGCGCCGTCCGGCCGTCCCTCTTCAGCGTGGCCTGACGGACGTTGTCATGCAGGCGTCCCGCCCGTCCCGGCCCGTCGCGGTAACCGCCGATTCAGGAGTATTAAGGCTTGGTTTCCAAACCTGTGCTGAATCTGCAACAGCGATTGAGCAACCCGGTTGGTGCTGCCCCATTTCAGCCATTCTGCGATTGCGCCTCGCCCAACCCTGCGTAGAGTGGGTCTTGCGAATCCATGCATGGGATCGTTTGTCGGTCGCAAACGCGACGACAACACACACAGCTAAGTGTGGTCGCGTTTCGACAAACCGCCGGGTGACCGGTACAACGAATGACTGACTTTGGAGGTCAACAATGAAGATCAGGAACCTTCTTCTGGGTTCTGTGGCTGCGGCGGGTCTCTCGACCGGCGGTGCCTACGCGGCGGACCTGGGCGTTCTGACGTCGCTCGACGTTTGCGATGCGCTCGGCCTGTCGGGTCTGACGATTTCGTCCGACACCAACTGCCTGCAGATCACCGGTGAAGTGAAGTACAAGTTCACTTGGGGCGACTACAACGGCACTGCCCCGGCGGACGCTGACGTTGCCAATGAAGCTGATGGTGACGTCAATTCGCTGACGTGGATGGCTGGCGACGCTGACGCCTACGACTGGGACTCGCGCTTTGATGCCTGGATCAAGTTTGTCGCGACAGCGGATTCGGACTTCGGTCCGGCCAAGGCCGTGATCAAGCTGAAGGAGTCGGATGTTGTTGACGTCAACAACGAAGGCGTCGCGGGCGTAGGTGGTTCTGACACCTCGGGCGTGGTCATGGACGAGGCGTATGTCTCGATCGGTGACTCGACTGTGATCATGGCCGGCAAGAAGGGCTCGATCCTCAACAAGGGTGACGACGTCCCGCTGAACTGGCTGGGCCTCTTCATCTCCGAGAAGAATGATGCGGGTGTTACTTGGGGCAATTCCGTTGATCTGCCCGATGGCGGTCACGTGATCCAGGTTGTCTCCGATCTCGGCAATGGTTTCTCGGTTGCCGGCGGCCTTGAGGCTCTGAATGCCGACAACACCGACACCGACGCCAGCGCCGATAGCAACGCCGGCAAGGCTGGTACGGCCGTGGGCGTGATTGCCTACTCCGGCGATGGCATGTCGGCGCACGCGTCGTTCGCCGCCGGTGGCGTGCTTGACGGCACGATCGAGGATTGGGGTGTGCATGCCGGCTTTACTGGCACGTTCGACAACTTCAAGGTTGTGGCCGCTGGTGCGTTCGGTGAAGACGATCTCGAGGGCGACTATTGGAACGTGCTGGGCTCGGTTTCGGCCACCTTCGACATGTTCACGATCGCTGGCTCGGCAGAAGCCAACTCGAACGACCAGTGGGGCGTTGGTGCGTCGGTTTCGGCCGCTGTCACCGATGGCGTGACCCTGAACGTCGGCGGCCGCTACCTCGAAGAGAGCGCCGGCAACGACATCTACCAGGTTGCGGCGTCTGTCGTGGCTGCGGTCACCGAGACCATCACCATCACCGGCGAAGTCGGCTACGTGGATGATGATTGGGCCGATCTCTTCTACGGTTCGGCCAAGCTGGCTTGGGCTCCGGGCGGCGGGTTCACCTCGTCGGTCAAGGGCACGGTCAACTCGGAAGACGCCTTCAAGGTCGAGACCGAGTTCAAGAAGACCTTCGAGTAAGGTTCTCTTCCTCTCAACGGAAAGGCCCGACGCAAGTCGGGCCTTTCTGCTTTTCGCCGCGTTCATCTGCGTTCAGGGACGCGTCAGCCTTCGTTCATCCGCCTTCAGCAATGTGTCAGGCTGCGTTCATCTCCGATCACGTAGAGCTGACCGCCAATCGTGGAAAAAACCGCGTCTGACAAAGAGTTGGCGCACTTTTCCGATTCAGTGATTGGGGCTATGGCTCGTCACGGCGCGTGACGCGCGGCGGAAGCGGTTTTCGGGGTCAGCATGAACGGCGGCATCTTCCTGAAGTGGGGCGTCCCGGCCCTTGTTACCGTGGTGGCCGGTACCTTTGCCGCCATCACGACCTCCGGCGCCGCCATTCCCCTCGATCTGCGTGAACGCGCCGCCGCTGCGCTCGAGACCCCCGCCGACTCCTGGGCCTCCGTCGATTTCGACATGCGCGACGCCGTGCTCACCGGCACCGCGACCACCCAGCAGATGATCGACGACGCGATCACCCGGGTCGCGGCTGTCCACGGCGTCCGCTCGGTTACCTCCAGGGTCGTACTCGCCGAGTATGTCAGTCCGTTCCCCTTCATCGCCACCGTCGCTGACGGTGTCATCACGCTCTCCGGCGGCCTGCCCGATGAAGCGGCCCGTTCCGAACTTCTCGCCCTCGCGGGGGCAGGGGCGAGGGACGATCTGCGTCTCATGTCCGGTGCTCCGGATCGTGCCCGGTGGCTCGCCGCCGCCCGCTATGTCATTGAAAATGCACGCGCCTTCGATGAGGGCGAGGCCGCGCTCGCGGATCTTGCGGTCACCGTCTCCGGTCGCGCGCGGGACAACGAAGCCTACCAGCACCTTGCGGCCCTGGGCCGCGGGGCCCCGCCCGCCGGCACCAGTCTCGGCTTCCGCGAGGTGGAACCGCCCCTTGCGTCGCCCTTCGAGTGGCACGCGAGCTTCGACGGCGCACGCCTGACTCTGTCCGGCGTTATCCCCTCGGATAGCGTCGGCACCCAGCTGGCGGCGCTGGTGCCGGAGGGCGTCGCCCTCTCCACCAGTCTGGCGCTGGCCTCCGGTGCCCCGCCGGACTTCGCCCAAGACGCCGCAACCCTTCTCCAGAATCTCCTGAAACTGGAGGAGGGTAGGGCGGGTATTTCGGGTGAAGCATTATCTCTCTCGGGCTCACCGGCCGATGCCGCGACGGCCGAAACGGTGCGCATCGCCGTCTCCCGCCTGCCGGCGGACGTCACTTTGGGGCCGCCGCGCATCGCGGAGTACTGGCTCAGTGTCGTACGCGAGAGCGATGCACTGGTGCTCGATGGCTTCGTTCCCGACGCCGCGGCCCAGCAGCGGCTCGAAGACATGCCGAAGGTCGATGCCGCCGGGCTGGAACTCGGCCGCGGTGCCCCCGAGCGCTTCCTCTCCGGCGTCGATTTCCTCATCGAGGCGCTCGGCCGGATGAGCGAGGGGCATGGCACCATCCAGGGCACGGTCATCACCCTCGATGGGCGGGCGGCGACGGTGCAGGATTTCACCGCCATCGAGACAGCACTGAACCTCGGAGCGCCGCAGGGCCTGATTCTCGGGGAGGTCGGCGTCACCCCGCCGCTCGCGGTGCCCTTCGTCTTCACCGCCGAGAAGGCCGCTTCGGGCGCCTACGCCCTTGCCGGCAACGTCCCCAGCGAGGCGCTGCGCAAGGCGCTCGTCGACGCCCTTCCGGCAGTGCCGACCGACACCATGGTCCTCGCCGACGGCGAGCCGCCCGCTTTTGAGCGCCAGGTTCTCGATGCGCTCTCAGTGCTGCCCCTGCTCGACAGCGGCCGCATCGCTTTCGATGGCACGGCCTGGGGCGTGACAGGAGCCGTCGATGCCCCGCAGGAGGCGTTTGCCGCCGAGCAGGCCTTCGCCGCGACGGGCCTGCGCGCGGCCGGCTGGGACTACGACATATCGCTGCCGCCACCACCGAAGGTCGCCGCTCTTCCGGTCATCGATCCCTATGTCTGGCGCGCGCAGAAGGCGGCCGACGGCACCGTGACCTTTGCCGGCTTCGTCCCCACCGAGCAGTTGAAGCGATATCTCGCAGCTCATGCCGGTGACCGGGCGATCGACGGCACCGCCCTAGCGGCAGGTGCCCCCGCGACATTCGTAGGCGCCACCGTCGCCGGTCTCGATGCACTGCTATCCATGCGCGAGGGCGCGCTGAGTCTCTCGGGTGGCAAGTGGACGTTGACCGGCAATGTCGGAACCACCGCCGAGCGACTCGCGGTCGAGGCCGTCCTGACGCGCGGCTCCGACATCTCCGATTGGCACGTGGCGATACAGGCGGCCGACGCGGCCCCGGTGGTCACGCCCTATGTCTGGTCGGCCAAGAAGGCAGAGGACGGTGCAGTCGACCTCGCCGGCTACGTTCCAACCGAGGAGCTCCGTCGTCTCGCAGCCGACCGGTCCGGCAGAATCGGGAGGGACACGACGCTCGTTGGCTCCGGCGAACCAGCCGGCTTCGGGCCAGATATGCTGGCCGGAATTGCTGCTCTGCAGCGCCTCGTGTCTGGTGAGGTCCGCTTCAGCGGCTCCTCCTGGTCGATCACCGGACAGCCGGCGACGGCCGCCGATGCCGAAGCCGTGCGCACGGCGCTCCTGTCGGCGAGTGGTGGTGCGGCGGCCTGGGCCACCGATCTTGCCGATCCGATTGAGCCGTCACCCGCGGGGACGGAAGTGGCGGTTGCTCCCGAACCCGTCACGCCCGAGCCGGCCGCCACGGATGTCCCGGCGCCGGCCGATGCTGAACTCGAGCCGGCCGAACCGGCGATCGTGACGGAACTTGCCGAGCCGGCCCCGATCGAGCTTGCCGAAGTCGCGCCCGTCGAGTCGACGCCGACCGTCGAGGCCGTGCCCGCGGCAATCGACGTGGAACGTCCATACCGCTTTGCCGCGCGCAAGACCGCCGGCACTCCAATCGCGTTCGCTGGCGTGGTTCCCGCCGAGCCGATGCGACGGCATCTGGCGGTGATCGGCGGGACGGAGGCCGACGCGCTGTCCGTAGCATCTGACCTGCCGTCCGACTTCATCACCAGCGCCGACGCCGGAACGCGTGCGCTTGGCCTCCTTGCCGACGGTGTCTTCGGTCTCGATGGTACGACCTGGGTATTCGTCGGTCGCGCCGAGAACGAGGAGACCCGCGTTGCCGCACTTGCCGCGCTGCGTGCAGCTCCGGCGTTCGATCGCTGGCAGACGAGCGTCACGCTGCTGCCGCCGCTCGAGGTGTGCCGCGACAAAGTCACTGCATTCGCAGCGCGCAACGCCATCCTGTTCCAGTCCGGCAGCGCGGCGATGGCGGCCGAGTCTATACCGGCGATCGATGAACTGGCCGGCTACCTGGCGCTCTGCCCGGAGGCCAGCGTCAATGTCGAGGGACACACTGACGCCGACGGCGAAGCCGAAGCCAATCTGGCCCTTTCGGTGGCGCGTGCCGAGGCAGTCGTGGATGCATTGATCCTGCGCGGCGTCGGGCCGGAGCGGCTCTATGCCATCGGCTATGGCGAGAGCCTGCCCGTGGCGGAAAACGAA
Source organism: Devosia sp. (assembly GCA_041916695.1). Classification (GTDB taxonomy): domain Bacteria; phylum Pseudomonadota; class Alphaproteobacteria; order Rhizobiales; family Devosiaceae; genus Devosia_A. Next base: position 74,506 of record JAYRZA010000019.1, read on the forward strand.
ACGCGTGCCGGCAAGCAGGCCAATCGCCGCATCGCCTTCACGCTAGCGGACGACTAGCAGCCCATGACCCTCGACTCTCTGATCTACCTGCTCGAAGTCTACTGGCCCTATGCCGCTGCGGCGGTGCTCATCGGCCTCGCCACCGGCTGGTTCTCGCTGCCGGGCCGGAAGGGAGAGCTGTGATGCTCAATCCCGCCCACCTGCTCGAAGTCGCGTTGCTGCTGCTGGCAGCGTTTCTGATTGGCGCCGTAGTCGGCACCCTGCTGCGTCTCCTGGCGCGGCGCATCCCGCGCCCTGCGTCGGCAAGGCCTGCGCCCGCCGAGTCCGTCGCTGCCGAGGATCCGTTCCCGGTGACCGCGCTCGTCGCGGCGCCGGTCATCGAGCCGCTGCCGCAACCGGCGAGACCGGCCGATCCGGTGCCCCTGAAACCCGAGGACATTCCCATCCCGGATTTCGCCGCGGCCTTGCAGGAACTCGCGAAGGACGCGCCGGCGAAAGTCCCGCTCGCCACCCCTGTCATCGAAGCGCCTCCCGCCGCCGAGCCACCGCCCCCCGCATCGCCGGGCCCGCTGCCTCCTCGGGATCACGCGCCGGTTGACTGGTCGGAGATCAGGCCGGCCCGCACCCCAGGCGAGGCAACCTCCGGTCGGCATTTCGCTTCGTCACAGTCCGAGGCACCGGAGACTCTCGCGCCAGCGGTCGTCGCCGAGGTCATTCCGTTCCCGTTTGCCGCCGCGCCTGCCCGGCCCGCCGCTGCCAATCGCCCGGCGGATCCGGAGATCGCGTGGGAGGCCGTTCCGGTGCCGGAGCCGGCGAAGCCGCTCGCCGGTCCCGGGACAGCGGCCGCGTCCCCCCCGGTTGTCGCCGAGCCTGACGCGTTCATCGAGATGCCGACGGCTGCCTTGGTCGCCGAACTCGCCGCCATGGTCGAGAACGCCAGGAGGCCTGCACTTCCGGAGCCCAAGACCCCGACCGAGCCCGTTAACGGGGCGGCGGAGGCTCCGGCGGCCCCGACGATTGCGCCTCCGGGCGCGGCGCGGGCAGATCAGGAGACGCTGCTGGCCGGCTTGCCGGCGGCCGCGGAGGGCCCGGTTCCGGAGCCGGACGTCGGATCAGTCTCAGACGTTGCGCTGGTCGTCACCGCCCGCGCTCCCGAACCTTCGGTTGGGTCCGTTGCCGAGGATCCGGCTCCGGCCGAGCAGGCACGGATTATCGCGCTTGCTGCCTCACCGGAAGCGGCGACTGCAGTTGCGACTGCGATTGCCGAAAAATCCGCGTCGCCAGCCGCGATCGAGTCGCGGCCGGTCGGGGGCGCCGGTCCGATAGCTGCCACCTTGCCGGTTGGTACAAGCTTGCCGGCCGCTGGCGGTGCGACCGCGGCAGACCCGGGTGTTGCGGTCGAGTTCAGTCTGTCTGCTGCGCGCCAGGCCGCGCTGACTCCCGAACCCCCGGCGGCTCCGCTTCAAGCAGGTGACGTCGAGGACGACGACGATCGCGAGGCCGCGGCCATGCGCGCCATCGAGGGCAATTGGACACCGGGCCGGGTCTCGGCGCGCGCGGCGCGACGGCTCGACCCTCCAGAGGGCGTCAGTCCGGCCGTCTCCGCGTCCGCGGCGGCGATCGCCGCCGCGGCCCGAGCCGTCGAGGCCGTGGTGGCGGACTCATCCGCGCCGGGGTCTCTCGACGATGGGATTGATCTCGTTGCCGCACTCAATGCGGCACTTGCCACGGATGCCCCCGACGCGTCGGGGGGTGTCCCGCCGCCGGAGCCCGAGCCTGAACCCGGGCGGCCGGTCGGGCTCGACGCGCCCCGCCATGGCGTCAAGGATGACCTTACGCACGTGATCGGCATCCTTCCGGCAATAGAACTGCAGCTCAATCAACTCGGCATCTATCATTTCGACCAGTTGGCCGGGCTCGATGAAGAGAATGTCGCATGGCTGGAAACGCACCTGGCGACGCCGGGACGCGTCCGGCGCGAACTTTGGCGCGAACAGGCGCGTGAACTCGAAGCAGCCCTGCGCCCGCGGGCCGCGACCGGCAGCTAGGCCTTCTCGGGCACGGCACACGGCTTGTCCGCCCGGGACGAACGCACGGACGTAGCCTCGCCTTTGCGAAGCGGAGGATATCAGGCCGCTACCTTGCCGCGCTTCTTCACGATCCGCCTTACGAACTCGGCGATCGGCGCGACGTCCTCGGCCGTGTTGAGCAGGGCAGGTGAGCCCTGGCCCTCAATGACGAAGCCCTCGGCGTCACGCCGCCGCCGCATCATCTCGTCAAAGGTCTCCCGTCGCAACTGCTCGGTGAGCTGGGTGCGCATCAGCATCAGTGGCGCGCAACGCAGGGCATCGTAGTACTGCCATTGCGGCACCAGCACGTCGTCGTGCTCGAAGGCCTCGAGCATTTTGATGAGGTAAGGATCGAACAGCCCCCTGACGCGGCCGCGCCGGTCGAGATAGTGCGTCTTCCCTCCCAACTGCTCGAGCAGGGGCTCCGGCGCGCTCGGATAGTCCGGCGCCAGCATCCGGCGCAGCATGGCCCGGAATCCTGCGTCGCTTCGGGGGCCCTCGAGGTCCTTGAGGTTGTTGCGCAACCGCACCAGGCCGCGCGGATCGGACACCGGGCCCGCGTCGATCAGCAGCGTGCCCGCGATGAGGTTCGGACGATCCGCCGCCAAGGCCATCACGACCTGCCCGCCATATCCTTGGCCGATAAAGATGCCGCCGTCGACGACGATTGCGGCCAGCGCTTCGCACAGGTCCTGCGCGTCCATTGGCGAGACGTAGCGCGTCTTGTCGGCGCGATCCGTTGAGCGGCCACGTCCCTTCAGGTCGATGAGAACCACCGGCCAGTCGTCTCCGAACGCACGGTGGAAGTGCGGCGCGAACTCGGCGAAGTCGGACATGTTGCGCTGGTATCCGGGCACGCACACGACCGGGATGCGGCCGGTCGCGAGGCGGCCCGAAACATGCACGGCAACGGCCTCGCTCGCCGGTCCAATCGTGAAGCGCTGGACCAGCAGCGAAGCGAAGGCCTTGTGGTCGTCGGGAACAGTGCGCGCAGGAACCAGCATGATCCTCGTTTAGCCCGGATCGCCGCCTGTCCAAAGCCAAATCCGGCTCATGCCATCATCCGGGAATGCCCCGCAGCACCTCCGAAAGTCCCAGATCGTCCTTGCCCAGCCTCGCCCGGTAGACCAGGTAGTTGCCGACCACCCTCTTCACATACTGCCTCGTTTCCTGCACCGGGATGAGCTCGATCCACACGACCGGGTCGATATCCTCGCTGCGGGGATCGCCATAGGTTGCAACCCATTTCCGGGCGTTGCCGGCGCCGGCATTGTAGGCTGCCGCAGCGAGCACGAGTGAGCCGTCGAAGGCTTCGAGCTGCGCCTTCAGGTAGGTCGAACCCAGCAGCGCGTTGTACTCGGCGTCACTGGTCAGCCGGCTCGCGGAGTACCCCACGCCGATCTTGCCAGCCGTTTCCTTGGCCGTTGCCGGCATCAGCTGCATCAGCCCGCGAGCGCCTGCGGCCGACACCGCGTCCACCTGGAACCGGCTCTCCTGGCGGGCAATGGCGTAGATTGCCGCGACATCCATGGACGCCAGCTGGGTCTTGGGAAGACCGTCTTTGGGGAAATTGAACAGGTCGAGCGGGAAACCCCGCTTTTCCGCGGTGTCTGCAATCGTGATGGCGAGATGGTGTGCCTCGAGCGATTGCGCCAGCCGGGCCGCCAGCAACAGTTCGCTGCCGCTCTTGAAGCCATGTGCAAAGCTGCGCAGCAGCGGCACCGCCATTTCCCTGTGGCCGTTGTCGGCCAGCAGGCGTACCGCGCGCACCAGTTCTAGGCTCTCGAAAGCCGGCTCGGCGGTCCTCCATGCCGGCATCTCCCGGATCGCCACGCCCTTTTTGCCAAGCGCTTCACGGGCGAGTTGGCCGTAGTAGAGGGTACCGTAGCGTGCGGCAGACTGGAACGCGGTCCGGGCCGAGACGTCGTCGCCGAGCTTCTGAAGGGTGCGGCCCAGCCAGTAGTCCGCCTGGGTGATCGAGTCGGGCAGGGTGCTCAGCTGCTGCATGGACTTGAAGTGGGGCAGAGCCAGTTGCGCGTCCCGCAGGAACGACAGCGCGATCCAGCCGGCGTGGAAGTGGGCCTCGACGAGCCGGCCTTCCGGTCCCTCCCGATAGCCGGCCGCTGCACGGTAGGCGCGCTTGACCTCGCCCAGCTTGAGCAACTCGCGCAGGAGGCCTCGCCGTTCGTACCAGAACTCCTGGGCCTCCGGTGCAGTGCCCGGCACCTTGTCGAGATACGCGATGGCGTCATCCCAAAGTTCGAACTGCCGTGCCCGCTGGGCGCGAGAGAACAGGAACACCGGGTGCGAGGTCATTGAGGGATCGACGGCATCGAGCAGCTTCTTGGCATCCTTGTCGTTGCGCGACGTGGCATTGCGGGCCACTGCAAGCGACTTCTGTGCCGGAGTCATGTAGGCGAACAGCCGTTCGACGCCGGCGGCACGGTCATGCATCATCAGGTGCACGGCTCGATCCCAGTGATCGACCTTGCTCAATAGCGAGCCCAGCCTGTCGAGCACCTCCTGCTCGGTGTTGCGGTCGAGGAAGTTCTCCGTCCATATGGCGCGTGCGATGCGTGCCGCCCGATCCTTCTGGCCTGCGCGCGCATAGGCCTGGGCGAGGGCGATCTGTGCGTCGAGCGTGTTCGGCATCGCCCCGCCGAGCAGCTTGATGATGCTGGAATCGTCCGCCTGCTCCTTGATCAGGGCCTGCTCAAGGCGCGTACGGAACACACTTCCGGTCGCGAAGTCCGGGGCATCGGCGGTGAAGCGGACGACCGACGCCGCGGGGATCTCTCCGTTGCCGTAGTAGATTGCCGCCCATTGCAGGGCTCGCCGCTCGGTATTGTCGGGCAGGGACCTCGCCAGCTCATAGGCCTCGGCCTCGCGTCCGTCTGCCAGCGCCGCCAGCGCCTGTCGGAACGCGCTCGAGGCGGAGTCGCGCGGCACGGATGCCGGCGAACTGATGGCACCGGTGACGACCGGATCGACGGTATCGTTGGCGCGAACGAAATTGCCCGCGACCAGGGCGGCGGCGATCAGCGTTGCGGCGACAATGCCGGCAAGCAGGCCCTTCGACCTGGGCGCAGAGAACATGGTAACCGTCCTGTTGGTCCTCGGTACAAACCCAACAAGGTGCCCCCACCCTTGCAGTCAGCCAGTAGTTTGCGCCTCGCGCGTGAACAATTGGTTAGCCACTCGGTCCTTGTGGGTCGTGACGTCCGGTCGCGTCGCCTCTTTGCTTGTCGGCCGGCACGAGAAAAACTATGGTGCGCGACTGTGGCCGGCCGATGATCGGGATATGGCCACAATCTGGCCGCCACGGCCCAGCAACTAGCCCGCATCGCTCGATGCCAATGACGAGGAACTGACCTGAAATGTTGCGAGGTTCGATCACAGCGCTCATCACTCCGTTCGCGAACGGGGCGCTGGATGAGAAAGCCTTCAGCCATTTCGTCGATTGGCAGATCGCGGAAGGGACGCACGGCCTGGTTCCGGTCGGCACGACCGGTGAAAGCCCCACCGTCACGCATGAAGAACATCATCGGGTCATCGAGATCTGTGTCGAGGTCGCTGCCAGGCGCGTGCCGGTGATCGCCGGGGCAGGTTCGAACTCGACCGACGAGGCCGTCTCGCTCGCCCGTTTCGCCGAAGATATTGGCGCTGATGCTGTACTGTCCGTGGTGCCGTATTACAACAAGCCCACCCAGGAGGGTCTTTTTCGGCACTTCTCGGCGGTTGCCGGGGCGACGTCGCTGCCGATCCTGCTCTATTCCGTACCCGGCCGCACCGTGGTCGACCTGACCATCGATACAATTGCGCGCCTGCGCGACGCCCACTCCAACATCGTCGGCGTCAAGGACGCGACGGCAAGCATGGAGCGGGCCAGCCTGCAGCGCGCCAGGCTCGGCGCAGATTTCGTCCTGCTCTCGGGTGAAGACATGACGGCGCTCGGCTTCAATGCCCACGGCGGCAATGGCTGCATCTCCGTGACGTCAAATGTCGCGCCGCGACTTTCGGCACTCTTTCAGAACGCCTGCCAGCAGGGTAACTTCGCAGAGGCCCTCGCCATTCAGGACAAGCTCGTGCACCTGCACAAGAGCCTGTTCCTCGAGAACAACCCCGGCGGCGTCAAGTACGCCGCGTCTCGGCTCGGCCTTTGTCGAAACGAGTTCCGCCTGCCGGTCGTCCCGGTCTCGAAGGCGAACGAGGAGGCAATTGACTTCGCCCTGCGCCACGCCGGGCTGCTGCCGAACTGAGGATCGAGCCGCCATTGCGTTGCGGCCAGACGAGACTATCTAGAGGTCATGGCAAAGCAACCCGGCAAAACCCAGACGATCTCGACCGGTCCGGTGGCCGAAAACCGTCGGGCCCGCTACGACTACGAGATCTTCGATACTTTGGAGGCGGGCATTGTCTTGACCGGCACCGAGGTCAAGTCACTGCGACAGGGCAAGGCCCAGATCACCGAGGCCTATGCCTCGCCCGAGCGCGGCGAGCTATGGCTGATCAATGCCCACATCCCCGAGTATCTGCAGGCCAATCGCTTCAATCACGAGGAGAAGCGCCCTCGCAAGCTGCTGGTAAGTGGCAAGCAGCTGGCGCGCCTCAGCCAGGATGTCGAGCGCGCCGGCAACACCATTGTGCCAATGAAGCTCTACTTCAACGAGCAGGGCAGGGCCAAGCTGCTGATCGGCGTCGGCAAGGGCAAGAAGAGCTTCGACAAGCGCGAGACCGAGCGTAATCGCGACTGGGGCCGCGAAAAGGCCCGCCTGCTGAAGCACGGTTGAGCGGCGCGCCCGAGGCCGCCGCGACCTTTCGCGTCCGCATCGTCGCCGTCCTCAGCGGTTGAGTCAGTTGGCGATCGCAAGGGCCGCCCGCCCGATAACTTCCTCGAACATTGCTGGCGTCAGCACGCCAGTGTTGGTGTTGTAGCGAGAGCAGTGGTAGCTGTCGAACAGCGTGGCCCCGCCGGAAAGCCGATGCTCGGTACCGTGCCGGAACGGGAAGGCGCTGCGCTTCTCACCCAGCGTCGTCAGCAGCGAGTCGTGCGCAATCCGGCCGAGCGCGAGGTAGGCCCTGGGCCGATGCGCCGCAACGCTGGCGACCAGAAAGGGCCGGCATGTCCTGATCTCCTCGCCGGTCGGCTTGTTTTGCGGCGGCACGCAACGAACGGCGTTGGCGATCAAGACGCCCCGCAGTTCCAGCCCGTCGTCCGGCCGCTGCCTGTAATGGCCGGTCGCCAGCCCGAACTTCTCGAGTGTCGCGTAGAGCAAGTCTCCAGCATAATCGCCGGTGAACGGCCTGCCAGTGCGGTTGGCGCCCTTGAGACCGGGTGCCAGCCCAACGATCATCAGGCCGGCCGCGAGATCCCCCCAGTTCGGCACCGGGGCATTGAAAAACCCCGGATAGTCTCGCCGGTTTTCGCGACGAAACGCAACCAGCCTCGGACAGAGCGGACAGTCATGCGGAGGATTGGTCTGCAAGTAGGCTCCAGCGGACCGGGACTCAGTGTCCCTTACCGTCCACTGTCGCCGGAGTCCGGTCAACGCTGCGGTCGATGTGCGCGCGTTCCGGCGGCGGGGTGCGGCCCACGGTCTTCGCCAGTTCGGCGACATCGAGGAAGAAGTCGGCCTGCCGCCGCAGGTCGTCGGCAATCATTGGTGTCGGCGTCGTCAGCGTCGATACCACTGTGACGCGCTTGCCCTTGCGTTGCAGCGCGGCCACCAGCGCAGTGAAATCGCCATCACCCGAGAACAGCACGAGGTGATCGTAGAACGTCGACATCTCAAGGGCGTCTACCGTCAGTTCTATATCCATGTTACCCTTGATCTTCCGGCGCCCGGAGGCGTCGGTGAACTCCTTGGCCGGCTTGGTCACCACAGTGAAGCCGTTATAGTCGAGCCAGTCGATCAGCGGCCGGATCGAAGAATACTCCTGATCCTCCACCAGAGCGGTGTAGTAATAGGCTCGTAGTAGATAGGCCTTGGACTGGAACTCTGACAGCAGCCGACGGTAATCAATATCGATCCCGATAGCCTTGCTTGTCGCGTACAGGTTCGCGCCATCGATGAAGAGAACGACCTTTTCGCGCGGGTCAATCGACATGAACTGCCTCCAATACGGAGCCTCTCGCTCCTCGCCGGCCCCCCGACGAAAATGCTTCAGTACGTCCGGTTGCCCCGGTGTGCCGCGATATGGCACCGACCGTACCTAAGTTCCGATTACGTGCTTAATCGATGAGTTGGCAATAGTAATATAACATGACTGGAACAATCCAGTTATGATGGGCGCGGGCAAGACTATGATCCGCATGGGAGAATTCGCTCTGGGCGGAATATCAAACAACTGTGGGTGGCCGGCTCGGGGAGGGTCTTGTGCGCACACCGTGCCTCCTGTATGAGAGCCGCTTGATTTCCAGACATTTTGGAGGCGTCCGTGGCCCGCGTCACAGTCGAAGACTGCATTGAAAAAGTGGACAACCGATTCGACCTCGTGCTGATGGCTGCGCATCGCGCCCGCATGATCTCCGCTGGTTCGGCGATCACCGTCGACCGTGACAACGACAAGAACCCGGTGGTGGCGTTGCGCGAGATCGGCGACGGCACAATTTCTCCCGAGGACCTGCACGAGGACCTGATCCACTCGCTGCAGAAATACGTCGAGGTCGACGAACCCGAGAAGCACGCCGCCCCGCTGCTTGACGCCAACGCCGACGAAGACAGCGATACCTTCGACACCATCAGCGAGGACGAACTGCTGCGCGGCATCGAATCGCTCGCGCCGCCTGAGCGCCGGGACGACTGAGGCTGCAGCGGTAGCGGGGTCGGATCTGCGGCCGCGTTGCACAGGCGCTGATCTGGCATATAGTCACTAAGGCGTCGGGCCGCTTGCTCGGCGCCTTTTTGTTTGCCCGGACCGGGCAGGCGTGCCGCGTAGGAGTGCGGCGAACCGATGATGCGTCAGTACGAGCTCGTCGAACGGGTTCTGGCCTATAATCCGCACGCCGACGAGGCGCTGCTGAACAAGGCCTACGTCTACGCCATGCAGAAGCACGGCACCCAGAAGCGTGCCTCCGGCGACCCGTATTTCGCCCATCCGCTGGAAGTGGCGGCGATCCTCACGGACCTCAAGCTGGACGATGCCTCCATAGCGGTCGCGCTTCTGCACGATACCATAGAGGACACCGATGCCACGCGCGCCGAGATCGATCAACTGTTTGGCTCCGAGATCGGCTCGATCGTCGACGGGCTGACCAAAATCGAGCGGCTGCAACTGGTGACGCGCGAGGAGGCGCAGGCAGAGAACCTCAGGAAGCTCCTGCTTGCCATCTCCGCCGATGTCCGGGTGCTGCTGGTCAAGCTCGCGGACCGGCTGCACAACATGCGCACGCTGCACTTCATGGCACCGGCCAAGCAGAAGCGCATCGCCACCGAGACGATGGACATCTACGCCCCGCTCGCCGGTCGCATGGGCATGCAGGACATGCGCCAGGAGCTCGAGGACCTAGCCTTCAAGGTACTGCAGCCCGATCACTACAAGGCGATCACCGACCGGCTCGAAGCGATGAAGTCGGACTTCGCCGACACCATCAAGACCATCAAGTCCGAACTCGCCGACAAACTCAAGGAGCAGGGGATCGAGGCGCGGGTCAGCGCCCGGGTGAAGTCGCCGTGGTCGATCTTCTCAAAGATCGAACGCAAGCAGATCGCCCTGGAGCAGCTCTCAGACATGATCGGGTTCCGCCTGATCGTGTCGAGCGTTGCCGATTGCTATCGGGCCCTCGGCATCGTGCATACCAACTGGAAGGTCGTCCCCGGTCGCTTCAAGGACTACATCTCCGTCCCCAAGCACAACGACTACCGCTCCATCCACACCACCATCGTCGGCGTCGGGCGCCAGCGCGCCGAACTGCAGATCCGCACCGAAGAAATGCACCGTTTCGCCGAGTTCGGCATCGCGGCACATGCCCTCTATAAGGAGGGCGCTACCGACATCCACAAGATCGAGAACGAATCCAAGGCGTTTGCCTGGCTGCGCCAGACCATCGGGCACCTCACGGCAGGATCGAGTACCGAGGACTTCCTCGAGTACACCAAGCTCGAGCTGTTCCAGGATCAGGTCTTCTGCTTCACGCCCCGCGGCCGTCTCATCGCCCTGCCGCGCGGAGCAACCCCCATCGACTTCGGCTACGCGCTCCATACCGAGATCGGCGACACCTGCGTCGGGGCCAAGATCAACGGACAGATCGTCCCCTTGGTTACGCAACTGCGCTCCGGTGACGAGGTCGAGATCATCCGCGACCAGAACCACCTGCCGCCCAGCAACTGGGAGACCATCGCTGCCACCGGCAAGGCCCGTGCTGCCATTCGACGCGCCGTGCGACAGGCTGCTCAGCAACGGGCCTTTGCCCTGGGCGAACACCTGGTTGCGACGTTGCTTGAACGCGAGGCAACCAGCCTCGATGAGGCCGAGTACAAGCAGCTTGCCGAGGCTCTGGGGCTTGCCGGACGGCGCGAACTGCTGATCGCGCTCGGCGAGGGAAAGGTGCCTACGGATGACCTCGATGCGCAGTTGCTCGACGTCAAGGGCGTCAAGCGCCGCCGAAAGAAGGTCGACATGCCGGCGCCCGACAAGGCCGAGGGCTGGTTTGCGCTGAAGTCAACGGTGCTTTTCCGCTTCCGCGTTCCCGGCAATCCGCGCTCGGGCCCCGCAGCCAAGGCCGCACTCACCGAACTCAGCTTCAACACGGTGGTCACGGTCTCCCCCGAGGGAGTGGTTCCGGGCGACCGCATGGTCGGCATCATGCAGCCCGGCACCGGCATCACCATCTATCCGATCCATTCCGAGGCCCTGTCGGAGCTCTATGACAGCGATGTCGCCTGGATCGACGTGCGTTGGGACGTGGTCGGCCGCGAGGACATGCTGCACCAGTGCGTCATTTCCATGCAGGCGCAGAACAAGCCGGGGTCGCTCGCACAAATCTCCTCGGTGATTGCCGCCTGCGAGGCCAACATTCATAATCTGGTGATGCGCATGGAGTCGCCCGACTTCCACAAATTCATCTTCCAGATCGAGGTGCGGGACCTGGGGCAACTCACTGACGTGCTTAGCTCGCTCAAGCTGACGGCCGGGGTAACCGCAGTGCAGCGGGGGAGCGTCAGCGAGGCTCGCGAGGTGTCGCGGCTCGAGTGGACTGCCCCCACAAGACTCAAGGAGACGGCGTGACGACCGAACAGGTATTGCAGCTCTTCCGCGAAAGCGGCGCCTTGCTGCATGGACACTTCATCCTCTCCTCGGGCCTGCGGTCGCCCATCTTCCTGCAGAAGGCGCGCGTCTTCATGCACCCCGACAAGGCTGAAAAGCTGTGTCGAGCGCTGGCGGAGAAGATCCGGGCCGACGGCTATGGCGACGTCAGCCGGATCGTGTCGCCCGCGGTCGGCGGTATCATCCCGGGCTACGAAACGGCGCGACACCTGGGCGTGCCGGCAATCTACACCGAGCGGGTCAACGGTGCGTTCGAGTTGCGCCGCGGCTTCGAGCTTGCCCCCGGCGAGAAGGTCCTCGTCGTCGAGGACATCGTCAGTACCGGCCTTTCGATTCGCGAGTGCATCGAGGCGATTCGCAAGCTCGGCGCCGACGTGGTGGCCGCCGCTTGCCTGATCGACCGATCCGGCGGGGAAGTTGATATCGGCGTCCCGCTGGTGGCGCTCGCGCGCTACAAGGTGCCAGCCTATCCTGCCGACGCGCTGCCCCCCGAACTCGCAGCAATTCCCCCGGTCAAGCCAGGGTCGCGGGGGCTGGCGTGAGGGGGCTCGATCCTGCCGCCGGCGCCGCTCGGCACCTCGCCCTTGAGGGGGTAGGCCGAGAGGGAGTGGGCTCCCGGAGCAGTTCGCTCCGTCTCCCTTCTCCCCTTGTGGGGGAAGCTGGCGCGCAGCGGAGGATGAGGGGTCCGCAACGCTTGCTTTCTGCGAACGGGGCGAAGCAACGGACGACACGATCGGAGATGGCCCCTCATCCGCCTTTCGGGCACCTTCTCCCACAATGGGAGAAGGCGATGCGGCGCGACCGGGGACAAAATCGATGATCATCGGCATCGGCAACGACCTCACCGACATCTCGCGCGTCGAGCAGACCCTTGCCCGCTACGGAGAGCGCTTCACCAAGCGCTGCTTCACCGAGATCGAGCGGCAGAAATCCGACCGGCGCGCACAGCGCGCCGCCTCGTATGCCAAGCGCTTCGCAGCCAAGGAGGCGTGTGCCAAGGCCTTGGGCACTGGCCTTAGTTTTGGCGTCTATTGGCGCGACATGGGCGTCGTCAACCTGCCCTCGGGCAAGCCGACGATGAAACTCACCAACGGGGCGGCCCAGGTGCTGGAGATGCTTGTACCCAAGGGCATGAAGCCTCATATCCACCTCACCATCACCGACGACGGTGGCATGGCTCAGGCCTTTGTCATCATCGAGGCCCTTCCGGTTGACCAGCCCGCGGCGCTCCCGTAACCAGATTGGCCCCGAGCGGGCAGAGGCAGCAATGAGCGAGACCATGACCAAGGCCGAGGCCAAAGCCGGCAAGAAGAAGAACGAGCTGGTCGAGACGATCGTCGTCATCATCGAGGCGCTCGCCATTGCACTCGTCTTCCGCACCTTTCTCTACCAGCCGTTTTCGATCCCCACTGCCTCGATGCAATCGACCATGATGATCGGCGACTACTTCGTCGCCAACAAGTGGGCCTGGGGCTTTGGCAAGAACTCCTTCCCCCTGCCCCTGCCGTTCAGCGGCCGCTTCCTCTCGTTCGATACCCCCGATCGTGGCGATATCGCGGTGTTCCACAACATCACCAATGAGGACTACATCAAGCGCGTGATCGGGCTTCCCGGCGATACCATCCAGATGAAGGCCGGCCGGCTCTACATCAACGGCACGATGGTCGAGCGCGAGCAGGTCGGCACCGGCACCGATACGGACAGCGGCATGAGCGCGGTACCCGTGACGCTCTACCTCGAGACCCTGCCCAACGGCGTCACCCATACCATCCAGGAAATCAGCGACGACCAGCCTCTCGATGACACCGCCGAGTACGTCGTCCCGGCGGGTCACTACTTCATGATGGGCGACAACCGCGACCGCTCTGCCGACAGCCGCGTGCTGCGCCAGGTCGGCTACGTGCCGTTCGACGCCTTCGTCGGCAAGGCCGAGGGCCGCTTCTTCTCGATCAAAAACAACCTGCCGCCGTGGCAGCTCTGGCAGTGGCCGGCCAATGTCCGCTGGGACCGCATGTTCCAGGGCGTCGACCAGAACTACACCACAACGCCGGCTCCATGAGTGGAAAACTGAAGCGTCATGATCGGCTCGAGACCCGGCTGGGCTACCGCTTCGCCGATCCCGATCTGCTTGACCGCGCCTTGACTCACTCCAGTGCCGTTTCGCCCGGAAAGCGCATCGAGCGCTCTTACCAGCGCCTCGAATTCCTCGGCGACCGTGTGCTCGGGCTCGTGGTTGCCGATCTCATCTACCGCCGCTTCCCCAAGGCCAACGAGGGTGAACTGTCGCGATCCCTCAATACGCTCGTGCGCAAGGAGACCTGCGCGGCGATCGCCCGCGAACTCGAAATTGGCTCCGACCTCAACCTGGGCGAAAGCGAAGCACGGACCGGGGGCGCCAACAAGGACGCGATCCTGGGTGATGTCGCCGAAGCGGTGCTGGGCGCCGTCTATCTCGATGGCGGCCTGGGGCAGGCCTATGAAGTGATCGAGCGGCTGTTCGGCTCACATATCGGGCACACCGGCAACGTCCGTGCCGATCCCAAGACGACACTGCAGGAATGGGCGCAGGGCAGGGGGCTCGAGCCGCCCAGCTACACCGAGGTGGAGCGCACCGGCCCCGACCACGCTCCCGAGTTCACCATCGCCATCCGTCTTGGAGATTTCTCCCCGGTGACTGCCACGGGGCCCTCCAAGAAGCTGGCCGAGCACAAGGCGGCCGAGGCCTTCCTTATCCGCGAGAGGGTCTGGATCCCATGATCGGCAACGAAGTCTCTCACGACCCGGCACCCATGCCGGAGGACACCCGCTGCGGATTCGTCGCGCTCGTCGGGGCCCCGAACGCCGGCAAGTCGACGCTGCTCAACTCCCTTGTCGGCACGAAGGTGTCGATCGTCACCCACAAGGCCCAGACTACCCGCGCGCAGATTCGCGGCGTGGTCACCGAGGGCACCGGGCAGGTCGTGTTCATTGACACACCTGGTATCTTCGCCCCGAAGCGCCGTCTCGATCGCGCCATGGTCGACGCCGCCTGGGGCGGAGCCGGCGATGCCGACCTGGTGGCCCTCATCGTCGATGCGGAGCGCGGCCTGACTCCCGGGATCGAAGCACTTCTCGCCGGACTCGGGAAGGTCCCGCACGACAAGCTTCTCGTTCTAAACAAGATCGACCTCATACCCCGCGAGAAGCTGCTGGCGCTGTCGGGGCGGCTCAATGCGGCCCTTCGCTTCGAGCGCACCTTCATGATCTCGGCCCTTACCGGGGATGGTGTGCGCGACTTCCTCGAGTTCTGCCTCGGGCGGCTGCCGCTTGGCCCCTGGCACTTCCCGGAAGATCAGCTCACCGACCTGACCTTGGCACTGACTGCCGCCGAGGTGACCCGCGAGAAGCTGTTACTGCGCATTCACGACGAGATTCCCTACAACACGACCGTCGAAACCGAGAAGTTCACGGTCAACAAGGATGGATCGTACCGGATCGACCAGGTTATCTTCGTCACACGCGACACCCACAAGAAGATCGTCCTCGGCGCTGGCGGGCAGACGATCAAGGCGATCGGCGCCGATGCCCGCGCCGAACTGATGCAGATGTACGAGGTTCCCGTTCACCTGTTCCTGTTCGTCAAGGTCCGCGAGAAATGGGGCGACGACCCCGAACGCTACCGCGAAATGGGGCTGGAGTTTCCCCACCAGAAGTGAGGCCCGCCCTTCGGCACTCCGCACGGCAAAGAGATCGCCACGCGGCGGCGTGCAGGTCGATGCTTCTGCCCTCCATGAGGCCACCCCGTGCAGTGGACCGGTGAAGGACTCATCATCGGTGTGCGGCGGCACGGGGAGTCCAGCGTCATCGCCGACGTGATGGTAGCGGGTCGCGGCCGGCAACTGGGGCTGGTGCGAGGCGGGCGATCCGGCCGCATGTCGCCAACCTTGCAGCCCGGCAATTCCGTGCAGGCCACCTGGCGGGCCCGCCTCGAGGATCACCTCGGCACCTTTTCACTCGAACTCCTGTCCGCCCGCGCCGCCCGACTGATGGAAGACCGGGTCCAGCTCTACGCCAGCCAACTGCTTTGTGAGCACCTGCGCCTGCTGCCCGAGCGCGATCCGCACGACCGGTTGCTGGCGGCTGTGCTCGATATTCTAGATGGAGCCCTGCCGCCAAAGGCCCTGGGCGTGGTGCTGGTCCGCTTCGAGTTGGCGTTGCTCGAGGAACTGGGCTTCGGTCTCGATCTCTCCAGTTGTGCCGCTACCGGCACGACGCGAGGTTTGACTCACGTCTCCCCCAAGTCCGGGCGTGCGGTCAGCCGAGAGGCAGCCCTGCCCTGGCTCGACCGGCTCCTGCCGCTGCCGTCCTTCCTGATCGGTGGGGGCGAGCCGACGCCTGACGACGTTGCCGCCGGTTTCGCGCTCACCGGCCACTTCCTCGACCTGCACGTCTGGATGCCGCGGCGCCTGGATCCTCCGCCGATCCGTGAGGCGTTGATCCCGCTGCTGGCAGTTCACGCGTAGCGCGGTGGGGGCGCTCCATTCGGCGGAGCCTCGGGCGCTGCTCCGAGCTTCCGCCTGAGTTTGGCCAGAGCCAGCTGCTGCATCTGCAGGCGCGTTGCCGCCAGCGGCGCGATCACCACCACTTCCGTGCCGGTGGCCTCGTCTATTGCCGCGACCCGCATCTGCTGGCCAAGCGGGATGAACTCGAAAAACACGTGGCCGGGCGGACTATTGCGGTCGCTCCCGGCCATTGCTTCAGGTGTCCGCGAAACTGACGATTCCCGCCGCGTCGTACTGGTAGACGTCGTCGCGGAAGCTCACCGTGCCCTGCCGATTGGCCCAGGCGGTGATGTATGTGGTGTGGATCGGCACCTGCACGGTCAACGGCACGTCTTCGCGCAGTCCGCCGGCAAAGGCCGCCTGCACCGTCGGCAGGTCCCAGCCGCCATTGTCGCGCAGCAGCCAGGCCGCCAGGCTGTCAATGCCCTCGCAGCGCACGCAACCCGACGAGTGGAAACGGGCATTCTCGCCGAACAGCGCCTTCTGCGGAGTATCGTGCATATAGACGTCGTAGGGGTTGTAGAAGTCGATCTTGCAGTGCCCCATCGAGTTCTCGCCGCCGGGGTCCTGCCGGAAAGTGTACTTGACCGCGTCGTTGGTCGACCAGTCGATGGCGGTAGGGGGCAGTTCGTTCCCCTTGCCGTCGAAGATGCGGATGTTGAACTTGGTCAGGTATTCCGGATCTTCGTTCATGTACCGGATCAGGTCCTTCTCGATGATGCTCTTGGGCACCGTCCAGTAGGGGTTGAACTTGACCTGGTGAACCTTGGAGTTGAGGATCGGAGTGGCACGATCGACCTTGCCGACCACCGCCGTGTGCCGCTGCACCACTTGACTCGCCTCGACCGCTTCGATCGTCGCCGCCGGTATGTTGACCACGATGTATCGATCGCTGAGCGCGGAGGCCCACTGCTCGATGCGCTGCGCATTCAGCCGCAGCTGGTTGAGGCGGTAGTCGGCCGGCACGGCCAGCGCATAGAAAGTCGCCTCGTCGACCATTCCGTTGATCACCAGTCCGTGGCGGGCCTGGAACAGCCGAACGGCCGCGTCGAGCTTGTCGTCGAATTCATCGTTGACGCGCTTCTCGAGCGGCATGTCGCCGTTGATCATCAGCCGGCGCTTGAGCAGCGCTGCAGCGCGACGCGATTCTCCGAGCTTGAGCCCGTAGGTTTCACGCACCGGCTCGTCCCAGGTGCCGTTGGCGGCGACGAACGCCTCGTAATTCTGGATCGCGAGCTGCAGGTTGTAGGCGGTATCGTAGCTGAGCACCGGCTCGATCGTGTCGACTAGGCTACGGGCCGTCGCGGTGTTGCCGCTCTGGTCGACGTTGCGCATCGCATTGTCGCGCTTGAAGATATCCCAGAAATTGTCGCCTTCGGCCGCCCGCACGATGGCAGGCATGGCCAGCCCAGCCCCTGTGGCCGCGATGGAGGTCAGAAGTCTGCGTCGATTCAGCCGCATCAAGTCACCCGCACGTCACGCCGTTCGCAGCGTTCGCCCTCTTAGCATCGGCCCCGTTAAGCGCCAAAGCGCGTCGCGCAGGTGTGAACCGCCTGTCGATCCGACTCACGCACGAATGGGGTTGCAGCGGCCGAGGAGCCTCCCTGCAATTGTGCAATTACATACCGGGATTTTGGGCATAAATAAGAAACGCCGGCTTAAGGCCGGCGTTTGCTGCAAGCTCTGTGGCCCATCGGCCACAAGCGGAAAACGGATCAGAGCTTGTACAGGATCTGGTCGACCCAGAAGCGTTCCAGCCGACCCAGCGCCTTGTTGAGGCTCTCGAACGCCTCGCCGTTAAGGCCACCGACCTTCTCGATCGACTTCAGGTGCCGGTCATACAGCTCGTCGATCACCTCGGCGACTTCCTCGCCCTTGGGCGTGAGCCGGATACGCACCGAGCGCCGGTCGGCTCGCGAACGTTCCTGGAAGATGTAGCCGGTTTCGACAAGCTTCTTGAGGTTGTAAGAGACGTTGGACCCCAGGTAGTAGCCGCGGGAGCGCAACTCGCCGGCCGTCATCTCCGCATCGCCGATGTTGAACATCAGCAGCGCCTGGACCGGGTTGATGTCGTCCCAGCCCATCCGGTCGAACTCGTCCTTGATCAGGTCGAGCAGACGCCTGTGCAGGCGTTCAACGCGGCTGACCGCTTCGAGGTAGAGCGGCTTCAGCCCTGGGGCTTCCGCCGGAGCCATCGCCTCTGCGGCGTTGGATTTCGTAGCCATAGTTGCCTCACTGTCCTGTCGTCTTGCGCGATTGTCTTCGCGTCTCATGGCGCCAACTTACGGGCCGCCGAATAAGATGGCCTTAAGTCGCACACTTAAAACTATCTTACGGAAAAAGTTCAGGAATTTCGCTTTACGAGAGGTAACTAGGGGTCAGGAAATTGTAACCTGAATCGAGCGTTTACGCGGCCTGGAAACGTTCTCGGGCCTTCGATCGGGGCCGGCGCTAGTCGTGGGCGCGGCGCATCCTGAGGCTCAATATGAACAGCGTCGTGACGCTCGCCACCAGCACCACGCGCACCGCGAACCCGATGGCGTCGATCTGGATGTCCCTGTTGCCGATGAGGTAGAGGGCCAGCTCCACCAGCGTCGCGCCGCCCAGCAGCACCGCGCCCCAACTCGCCTTGATCCACAGCCCCACGGCCGCGAACAGGCGGGCGAGGCAGAACACTGCCAGATAGGTGAAACCGGCCGGCCCGAGCGTCGTGATCGGGCTGGCCGATCCGCCCGACACGCCCAGCAGCCGCGCCGCATCGGCGAGGCCGAGCAGCAGCGCGATGATCGCAACAATCCTCAGGAACCGTGCGGCGAGCTCGCTCTTGAAGTCCATGGGCCGTCCTTGCGGGGAGACGTCCGTTTAGCGCGCCGCAGGTCATGCGACAAGCGCGGGCTTGGCGGCGTGGGGCCGCCGCTGATAGATGACCCCGACAAGACGCACGGAGTCTCCCGATGGCCGCCTGGAAAAAGCACGACATGTCCTTCCTTGACGGCCGCCGCCATCGCCGGCTGCGCCGGACAGGATGGATGCGCGACATGGTGCGTGAGACGGTGTTGACGCCGGCAGACTTCATCTGGCCGATGTTCGTCATCGAGGGGCACAATGAGCGCACCAGGATACGCACCATGCCCGGGGTCGAGCGCCTGAGCATCGACCTGGCGGTCGAGGCTGCCCGTGCTGCCGCTACCGAGGGTATCCCGGCGCTCGCGCTGTTTCCGAACACACCCGACCACCTGCGCAACGAGAACGGCTCGGAGGCGTACAATCCCGACAACCTCATGTGCCGGGCCCTCGAAGCCATTAAGTCCGCTGTCCCCGAGATCGGCCTCATCGCCGACGTGGCGCTCGATGAGTATTCCTCGGACGGCCAGGACGGGCTCGTTCGTGATGGGGTCATCCTCAACGATGAGACTGTCGAGGCGATGGTCCGGTCGGCACTGGTCCAGTGCCGGGCAGGGGCCGACATCATTGCCCCTTCCGACATGATGGATGGCCGCGTCGGCGCTATCCGCCACGCGCTCGATGCAGAGGGCTTCGACGATACGGCCATCATGTCCTACTCGGCCAAATTCGCCTCCGCCTACTACGGACCGTTCCGCGAGGCGGTTGGCTCCGGCAGCCGACTCAAGGGCGACAAGCGCACCTACCAGCTCGACTTCGCCAATACTGACGAGGCCATGCGCGAGGTGGAGCAGGACATCGCGGAGGGTGCCGACATGGTCATGGTCAAGCCCGGCATGCCGTATCTCGATATCGTCCGCCGCGTCCGTGAAGAGTTCGACGTCCCGCTCTTCGCCTATCAGGTGAGCGGCGAGTACGCGATGCTGCGCTTTGCGGCCGATGCCGGTGCCATCAACGGCGAGGCGGCCATGATGGAGGGACTGATGGCCTTCAAGCGCGCCGGATGCGACGGCGTGCTGACCTATTTCGCTCTTGAGGCCGCTCGTCTGCTGAATCGATAGCTCGTGCGTTGCCGCGCGCGACCGACGGTTCAAGTCTCGGCAACGAGGGCCCCGCATTATTCCCCTTGCCCACTTGCGCAGCCCACTGGGGTTCCCATCTACTGCGCGAGACTGCGATGGGGGACGACATGACCGCGTTTCTGCCCGATCCGGCCCGCAATCCGGAATTGTTCGACGGTGTGCTGTTGCGGCGCGCGATGGCCTATGTCGTTGATTGCGCCATCATCGTGCTGATCGCCCTAGGGGTGATGATCGTCGGGCTGATTGCCGGGCTCGTGACCTTGGGCGTCGGCTGGCTCGCGATGCCAGTCATCGTGCCTGTCGCGATCCTCGCCTACTACGCTGCTACTCTCGGCTCGCCGATGCGCGCGACCGTCGGCATGCGCGCCATGGACATCGTACTCACTCCGGCGCGCGGCCGCCCGCTCGATGGCTGGATGATACTGATCCATCCGCTGCTGTTCTGGCTGACGGTGTGGGTCAGCTGGCCATTTTCGATCCTGTTCGCCCTGTTCACGCCGCGCCGTCAGATGCTGCACGACCTGATCGTCGGTACGCTGATGCTGCGCCGCTCGCCGATGGAGCAGCACTGGCGCACGCTGGGCCATGCCTCGCCATCATGACGCGCTGATCGCCATTGTCGGGAGCGAGTCGCGCGTCTAGACTGATGGGGTCGAAGACAGGCCCGCAATGACCGACCAGACCCCGGAGAACACCCAGCTCTTCCTCACGGCCGCTATGCCGTGCCCGTATCTGCCGGGTCGCCAGGAGCGCAAGCTCTTCACTCACCTGACTGGTCGCCGCGCCACTAACCTGCACCACCTGCTGTCCGACAACGGCTTCCGCCGCAGCCAGAACCTGATCTACCGTCCGGCCTGCGACGGCTGCGCCGCGTGCCAGTCGGTGCGTATCGTGGCCCAGGAATTCGCCGCCTCCGCCCGCTACCGTCGCATCGCCAGGACCAACGACGATGTGGTCGTCGAGGTCTGCCAGCCTCGCGCCACCGCCGAGCAGTTCGCGCTGTTCAAGCGCTATCTCGAAGCTCGCCATGCCGGCGGCGGCATGACGCAGATGAGCTTCGTCGACTACGAGTACATGGTTGAGGATACCCCGGTGCAGACGGTTCTCGTCGAGTACAGGTTGGCCTCGATCCCTGGCCAACCGTTGGTCGCCGTGGCGCTGACCGACGTGATGCCGGATGGCCTATCGATGGTCTACAGCTTCTACGATCCCGATCTCGACCGGCGTGGGCTCGGCAACTACCTGATCCTTGACCACATCGAGCAGGTCAAACTCGCCGGCCTGAGCTATGTCTACCTGGGCTACTGGGTGAAGGACTCCCCAAAGATGGCCTACAAGGGTCGCTTCCGGCCCCTCGAGGTCCAGCGCGGCCCGTTGGGGTGGAGAAGGCTGGAGCGAGCCTGACCGCGGCGCACGCGAGGCCTCGGTCCATCCTGGGATGCCCCCCGTTTCCGTGACGGCGGAGAGACCCGAGGATGGCCGCAGGCCCGTGCCGGGATGACCCCGGCGGGGACGAACGTCAGCCCGCAATCCGACTGTTCTCCGGCGACGCTGCCGGCGGCTGCCCGCCGGACGCCGGCCATTCGTGCAACTTCAGCTTGCCGTCGTGGACGAAGACGGCCTTGGTGAATGCCGCCAGATCAAGCGGGTTCGGCATGCGGATATCGGTCAGGTCAGGGATGGGCTTGGAACCGGAATCGTAGGCTCGGGCAACCTGCGCGATGAAGACGACGATGAGCCCCAGGTCCGCGGCGTGCGACTTCAGCTGGTTGACCTGGGTCGCCAATGGCGGTGTGTCGCGACGCTGGTCGAGCAGTTGCAGGTAGTCGATCACGATCAGTGCGCCGGAAGGGGCCCCGCGCGTCTTCTCGATGATGTAGTCGGCACAGATGACGTCGGAGCAGTCGAGCGAGAAGCTGCCGGGACGCTCCGACGGGTCGAATCCGATGCTGGCTAACCGGGCGACCACGTCGCTGTCGGTGTATTCCAGCGTGAAGAAGGCACTGCGCCGGCCGGCCCGTACGGCATGTGCGGCAAGCGACAGGGCAAGGAGCGTCTTGCCCTGTCCTGGTCGAGCGGCAAGCAGAACACAGTCGCCCGGCCTCAGTCGCCGGTAGAGTCCTTCTGGCGACGACTCCGAGGAATACCGGGAAGCAAGCAGGCTCCACCCGGAGTAGCCTTCCGCGGCGGCAATGCTGTCCAAGGCCTCGTGCAGCCGAATGCCGTCACGTCGCGCGAGACGCTTGGCGTTCTTCTTCAATCGATAGATCGGCGCAGACAGTCTCATCATCAACCTCCTGATGCGAGCGGTGACTGCAATCCCTCCGTTTTGCATGACGCTCGAACGGTCGGTCCGATGCTCAATCTGCCCTGTATGAAGACTACTTTCCCGATCGGAGGGGGGAGGCGTGGGCTACGCCAGAATCACATGATAGCGCATTTCCCCGCCGCAGCAGCAGGCCTACCCCGTGAACTTGTTGTTCCTTGGGAACCCTGTCGGTGGCTGGCGTCCGGCCGTGGCGCGCTCCGCAATCCACTCCCCCAGGTCCGCGATGGACTTGGTGTACGTTCTCCCCGACGAGTCCGTCCAGGTGAGCCCGGCCGAGGCGGCGAAAGTCTTGAGGTCGCTCAGCCCGCCATCCTTGTATTTCTGCAGCCGCACGCCCTTGCCACGGCCCATCTCCGGCAACTGGTCGATGCCGAACACCAGCAGCTTGCGGTTGTCGCCGATCACCGCCACCATGTCGCCCTCGACCGGCACGATCAGCTTGGCCTCCTCGGCGCCCGAAACGTTCAGCACCTGCTTGCCCTTGCGGGTGTTGGCGATCAGCTCATCCTCGGCCACCACGAAGCCATCACCCTTGCGCGAGGCGATGACGCGCTTCCGACCGGGCCGGTAGACGAACAGGTCGACTATGTCCTGCCCCTCCTCGATATCCACCATCAGCCGCACCGGTTCACCCTGGCTGCGGCCGCCGGGCAGCTTGTCGCCGCCCAGCGTACAGACCTTGCCCCCGGTGGTCAGCAGCAGCAGCTTGTCCGTGGTCTGTGCATGCACCATCAGTTTGAGCCGGTCGCCGGTCTTGAAGCCCTTCTCGTCGACCTCGCTGGTGTGGCCCTTGACC
>JAYRZA010000020.1:0-96204 GCA_041916695.1 Devosia sp.
GGCATCGCCGGACGCGACAGCGCCGCCAGCACGTCTTCCTTGAGCACCTGCCCGCGCTTGCCCGAACCGGCGAGGTCGGCTGCCGCGAGGCCGTTCTCGGCCATCAGCTTCTGGGCCGACGGTGCGGGCGGCACCATGCCGCCGTTGGCCGGCGCCTTGACGGCGGGCTCGGCGACGATGGCCGCCGGTTGCGGCGCCTCGGCCGGCTTAGCCGCCGGTGCCGCCGCGACGACCGATCCGGCCGCCCCGATGGCGCCGATCAGCGCGCCGACATTGACGGTATCGCCCGGATTGGCGGCGATCGATTCGAGCACGCCGGCCGCGGGAGCCGGCACCTCGATCGTCACCTTGTCGGTCTCCAGTTCCACCACCGGTTCGTCGGCGGCGACGGCGTCGCCCACCTTCTTGAACCACTGGCCGATCGTCGCCTCGGTGACGCTCTCGCCCAGCGTGGGCACCCGGATCTCAGTCGCCATTGTCTTGGTCCTTCAAACTTTGCCGCTTCGTGGTCTGGACGCCTATTGCCGGGCGAACGCTTCCTCGAGGAATGCCGCCAGCTGCTGCAGGTGCGTCCGCATCAGGCCGGTCGCCGTTGCCGCCGAGGCGGCGCGGCCGACATAGCGCGGCCGTTCGCCGGGCCGCCCCATCTGCTCGAGCACCCAGTCGATATAGGGCTGGACGAACGCCCACGCCCCCATGTTCTTGGGCTCTTCCTGGCACCAGACCACCTCGGCATTCTTGAACCGGTTGAGTTCGTCGAGCAAGGCCTTGGCCGGGAACGGGTAGAGCTGTTCGAGGCGCAGCAGGTAGACATCGTTGATGCCGCGCTTCTCGCGGTCCTCGAGCAGGTCGTAGTAGACCTTGCCGGTGCACAGCACGACGCGCCGGATCTCGTTGTCGGGCACCAGCTTGATCGACGTCTTGGGCACGCCCGGCGACTCGGCGTCGTCCCACAGCAGCCGGTGGAAGGTCGACTGCGGCCCCATCTCGACCAGGGCCGACACCGCCTTCTTGTGCCTGAGCAGCGACTTGGGCGTCATCAGCACCAGCGGCTTGCGGAAATCGCGCTTCATCTGCCGGCGCAGGATGTGGAAGTAGTTGGCCGGCGTCGTGCAGTTGGCGACCTGCATGTTGTCCTCGGCGCACAGCTGCAGGTAGCGCTCCAGCCGCGCCGAGGAATGCTCCGGTCCCTGCCCCTCGTAGCCGTGCGGCAGCAGCATCACGAGGCCGGACATGCGGAACCATTTCCGCTCGCCCGAGGAGATGAACTGGTCGACCACCACCTGCGCGCCGTTGGCGAAGTCGCCGAACTGCGCCTCCCACAGCGTCAGCGTGTTCGGCTCGGCCAGCGAATAGCCGTACTCGAAGCCGAGGACCGCCTCTTCCGAGAGCATCGAGTTGATCACCTCGTAGCGCGCCTGCGCCGGCGAGATGTTGTTGAGCGGGGTATAGGTCGCCCCATCCTTCTCCTGGTCGTTCAGCACCGAGTGGCGCTGGCTGAAGGTGCCGCGCTCGCAGTCCTGCCCCGACAGCCGCACCGAGTGGCCCTCTTCGAGCAGCGTGCCGAAAGCCAGTGCCTCGGCCGTCGCCCAGTCGATCCCCTCGCCGGCCTCGATGGCGGCGAGACGGTTGTCCATGAAGCGCCTGACCGTCTTGTGGACGTTGAAGTCCGCCGGCACGCGGGCAAGCTGCTGCCCGATGCGCGCCAGTTCGCCGATCTCGACACCGGTCTCGCCGCGCCGCGGTCCCTCGATATCGGCGCGCTTCATGTCCTTCCACACGCCGTCGAGCCAGTCGGTCTTGTTCGGCCGGAAGTCCTGGCCGGCCTCGAACTCGGCCTCGAGATGGGCCCGCCAGTCGGCCTTCATCTTCTCGACGTCGGCCGCCGAGAGCAGGCCCTCGCCGACGAGGCGCTTGGAATAGATGTCCAGCGTCGTCTCGTGGCTGCGGATCTTGGAGTACATCAGCGGCTGGGTGAAGCTCGGCTCGTCGCCCTCGTTGTGGCCGAAGCGGCGGTAGCAGAACATGTCGATCACCACCGGGCGGCCGAACCGCTGCCGGTACTCGACCGCCACCTTGGTGGCATAGACCACCGCCTCGGGATCGTCGCCGTTGACGTGGAACACCGGCGCCTCGATCATCTTGGCGACATCGGTGGGATAAGGCGAGGAACGCGAGTACATCGGCGCCGTGGTGAAGCCGATCTGGTTGTTGATGACGAAATGGATCGAGCCGCCGGTGCGGTGGCCCTTCAGCCCGGAGAGGCCGAGGCACTCGGCCACCACCCCCTGGCCGGCAAAGGCGGCGTCGCCGTGGATCAAGAGCGGCAGCGCCACCGAGCGGTCGGTCTGCCGGGTATCGGGAATGAACCGCCCGTCCACCGCCGAGCGCTGGTCCTGCTTGGCGCGCGCCTTGCCCAGTACCACCGGATCGACGATCTCGAGGTGGCTGGGATTGGCGGTGAGGCTCAGGTGCACGCTATGGCCGTCGAACTCGCGGTCGGCCGAGGCGCCCAGGTGATACTTGACGTCGCCGGAGCCTTCGACCTCCTCGGGGTAGAAGGCGCCGCCCTTGAACTCGTGGAACAGGGCGCGGTGCGGCTTGGCCAGCACCTGGGTCAGGACGTTGAGCCGGCCGCGATGCGCCATGCCCAGCACCACGTCCTTCACCCCCAGCGCACCGCCGCGCTTGATGATCTGCTCGAGCGCCGGGATCAGCGCCTCGCCGCCATCCAGCCCGAAGCGCTTGGTGCCGGTGAATTTGACGTCGAGGAACTTCTCGAAGCCCTCGGCCTCGACCAGCTTGTTGAGGATCGCCTTCTTGCCCTGCGGGGTGAAGCTGATCGACTTGTCCGGCCCCTCGATGCGCTCCTGGATCCACTGCTTGGCTTCCGGATCGGAGATGTGCATGAACTCGACGCCGACCGTCGAGCAGTAGGTGCGCTTGAGGATCGCCAGCATCTCCGGGATGGTGGCGTAGTCGAGCCCGAGCACGTGGTCGATGAAGATCTTGCGGCCGTAGTCCGCCTCGGTGAAGCCGTAGCTCCTGGGATCGAGCTCGGGCGCCGGATCGTCCTGCTTGAGCTTGAGCGGATCGAGATCGGCATGCAGGTGCCCGCGCATGCGGTAGGCGCGGATCATCATGATGGCGCGGATCGAATCGCGCGTCGCCTGCAACACGTCGACCGGGGTCGGCGCTGGCGCCACCTCAACCCTGGCCTTCTCGACCAGCGCCTTCTGCACCTTGACCTGGATCTCGCCCCAGTCGCCGTCGAGCGCCGAGACCAGCTCGCCATTGGCCGGCTGCGGCCAGTCGCGGCGCTGCCAGCTCGGCCCGCCGGCATTGCTGTCGATCTGCTCGGGCGTGTCCTCGAGGCGGCTGAAATAGCCGGCCCAGGTCGGGTCGATCGAGCCGGGATCCGCCTTGTAGCGGGCGTAGAGCCCCTCGATATAGTCGGCGTTGCCGCCATAGAGGAAAGAAGAGAGCAAGAACTGTTCGTTCTTTTCGTGTCGGGTCATGTCGAGCAATGCGAGGCTCGTCGCCCCGCCATCCTTCTCAAGTGCCCGGAACTGCCTTGCCGGGCCGGCTGCGTACGGGCGGTGAACTGCCCGTACAGTAACTGTCTGACGTTAAGGCGCCGGTAACGGGCCTCAACGGCGTCACGGGGCGGGCACACTCAGCCCGCGAGAACCTCGGCGAGCGTCTGCCCGATGCGTGCCGGCGAGCGCGACATGCGGATGCCGGCCGCCTCCATGGCCGCGATCTTGTCCTCGGCGCCGCCCTTACCACCCGAAATTACGGCGCCAGCATGGCCCATGGTCCGCCCCTTGGGCGCCGTCAGCCCGGCGATGAAACCGGCCATCGGCTTCCTGCGGCCGCGCCGCGCTTCGTCGACGAGGAACTGCGCCGCATCCTCCTCGGCCGAGCCGCCGATCTCGCCGATCATGATGATCGACCTGGTCGCCTCGTCCTTGAGGAACATCTCGAGCACATCGATGAACTCGGTGCCCTTGACCGGGTCGCCGCCGATGCCCACGGCCGTGGTCTGGCCGAGGCCGGCATTGGTGGTCTGGAACACCGCCTCATAGGTAAGCGTGCCGGAGCGCGAAACAATCCCGACGGAGCCCTTCGAGAAGATGTTGCCCGGCATGATGCCGATCTTGCACTCGCCCGCCGTCACCACGCCCGGGCAGTTGGGCCCGATCAGGCGCGACTTCGACTTGTCGAGCGCCGCCTTGACCTTGACCATGTCGAGCACCGGCACGCCTTCGGTGATCGCGACGATCAGCTCGATCCCCGCATCGATCGCCTCGAGGATGGCGCCGGCTGCGCCCGGCGGCGGCACGTAGATCACCGAAGCGGTCGCCCCCGTCCTCGCCTTGCCCTCGGCCACCGAGGCAAAGATCGGCAGTTCGACATCGCCGACGCCGGGCACCTTGCCCTGCCAGTTCTGCCCGCCCTTCTTGGGATGCACCCCGCCCACCATCTGCGTGCCGTGATAGGCCAGCGCATACTGGGTATGCAGCGTCCCGGACTCGCCGGTGAGCCCCTGCACCAGGATCTTGGTGTTCTTGTCGACGAGAATGGACATCAGGCTTGGCTCGCTTCTGGAGGCGGGGGTGAATCAGCAGTAGGTGTCCGGCACGACTTCGCCGGGATCGGGTTCGGAGGTCGAGAATTTCAGGACCAGTCCCGAGAACCCGGTCTGCTCCTTGTACTGGCTCACTTCGGGAATGAAGGTCATGTAGGTGTCGCCGGTGCGCGGCATCGGACAGGGTGGGCCCCAGACATAGCTGGTGATGTGCATGTCGACCTGGCTGTGGGCGATCGGATTGCCGATCAGCGCGCTGACCGGCTCCGGGTCGATCGCCGCGGCGGCATCGAAATTGTAGAGGTAGCAGCCGATGAACACCCAGGGGTCTTCGCCCTCGGTCACCGTGATCGCACTGCGGCTGACCACCAGGTGGTGCTGCATCGCCTCGATGGTCTTGGCAAAGGCGGTGTAGACGAATTCCGTCGGCAGCTCGGGGTCGGACGTCGCCTCGGTCTCGGAGCGCGCCATGAGGGCGGCGAACTCGGCATTGACACCCGGCTCGACCGCCACCCAGCCGGCGGCCGCGGCCGCATCCAGCGTGGACTGGTAACCCAGCCGGCCGGGAACGCAGGCATCGGCGAACTCGGACACGAAGGCGATGTCATAGGCCGGCACGGCCAGCGCCGCCGACCCGCTCAGCAGCAGCGCGACGGCTGCCGTCGCCGCGACGGCACCCGCCCGCATCAGCCGCGCCCCTTGACCGCCGCGACCACCTTCTGCGCCGCGTCGTCGAGATCGTCGGCGCTGATCACGTCGAGGCCGGACGAGTTGAGGATGGCCTTGCCTTCCTTGACGTTGGTTCCCTCGAGCCGCACCACCAGCGGCACCTTGAGGCCGACTTCCTTCACCGCCGCGATCACCCCCTCGGCGATGATGTCGCAGCGCATGATGCCGCCGAAGATGTTGACCAGGATGCCCTTCACCGCCGGATCGGCGGTGATGATCTTGAATGCCGCCGTCACCTTCTCCTTGCTCGCGCCGCCGCCCACGTCGAGGAAGTTGGCGGGCTCGGCGCCATAGAGCTTGATGATGTCCATGGTGGCCATGGCGAGCCCGGCGCCGTTCACCATGCAGCCGATATTGCCGTCGAGCGCCACGTAGGCGAGATCGAACTTCGACGCCTCGATCTCCTTGTCGTCCTCTTCGGTGAGGTCGCGCAGCGGCTTCAGTTCCTCATGCCGGAAGCCGGCATTGTTGTCGAAGCTCACCTTGGCATCGAGCACCCGGATATGGCCGTCGGCCATGACGATCAGCGGGTTGACCTCGAGCAGGCTCATGTCCTTTTCGGTGAAGGCCCGGTAGAGCGCCGGAAACACCGTCCCGGCATCGGCTGCGGCGGCACCCTCGAGCCGCAGCGCCGCGACGATGGCCCCGACATCGGCCGGGGTGACCCCGGTCGTCGGGTCGATCGCCACGGTGACGATCTTGTCCGGCGTGTCGTGGGCCACCGTCTCGATGTCCATGCCGCCCTCGGTGGAGACGACGAAGCTGACCCGGCCGGTGGAGCGGTCGACCAATAGCGAGCAGTAGAGCTCGCGCGCGATGTCGGCGCCATCCTCGATATAGAGCCGGTTGACCTGCTTGCCGGCCGGCCCGGTCTGCTTGGTGACCAGCGTGTGACCCAGCATCTCGCGGGCGTTCGCCACCACGTCGGCCACCGAACGGGCCAGCCGCACCCCGCCCTTGGCATCGGGCGGCAGTTCCCTGAATTTGCCCTTGCCGCGCCCGCCGGCATGAATCTGGCTCTTCACCACATAGAGCGGCCCCGGCAATTGCCTGGCCGCCGCCTCCGCCTCGTCCGCCGAGAAGATGGCGACGCCCCGGGCGACCGGCAGGCCATAGGTTGCGAGCAGGGCCTTGGCCTGGTGTTCGTGGATGTTCATTGCGCCGTCTCCAGGGACAGTTTGGGTGAAGGGCCCCTCGCCCGGATTGCCGCGCAATCCGACCTCTCCGCCCGGGGAAAGGTGAGGTTGCGGCACGATCCTGCCCGATCACCGCCTCTCCCCGGGGGGAGAGGCCGACGCGAAGCGCCGGGTGAGGGGGCCCTTTCCTGCCGCACGGCCGAACTCGGCATCGCTGCCAGTTACGCCAGCTTCGGCGCGATCTTCTTGCAGGCCTCGACGAGGCCGCCGACGGCGGCCACCGACTTGTCGAACGCCTTCTGCTCGCTGCCCGAGAGCGAGATCTCGACGATCTTTTCCGCGCCGCCCGCACCGATCAGCACCGGCACGCCGACATAGGTGCCCTTCACCCCGTACTCGCCCTTGAGGTAGGCGGCACAGGGCAGGATGCGCTTCTTGTCCTTGAGGAAGCTCTCGGCCATTTCGATGGCGGAGGCCGCCGGCGCATAGAAGGCCGAGCCGGTCTTCAGCAGCCCGACGATCTCGGCGCCGCCGTCGCGGGTGCGCTGGATGATCTGCTCGAGCTTCTCCTTGCTGAGCCAGCCCATCTTGACGAGGTCGGGCAGCGGAATGCCGGCCACCGTCGAGTAGCGGGCGAGCGGCACCATGGTGTCGCCATGCCCGCCGAGCACGAACGCCGTCACATCCTCGACCGAGACCTTCAGTTCCTCGGCGATGAAGTAGCGGAAGCGCGCCGAATCGAGCACGCCGGCCATGCCGACGACGCGGTTGGCCGGCAGGCCCGAGAATTTCTGCAGGGCCCACACCATGGCATCGAGCGGGTTGGTGATGCAGATGACGAAGGCCTCGGACGCATACTTGGCAATGCCCGCGCCCACCTGCTCCATCACCTTGAGGTTGATCTCGAGCAGGTCGTCGCGGCTCATGCCGGGCTTGCGCGGCACGCCGGCCGTGACGATCACCACGTCGGCGCCGGCGATGTCCTTGTACTCGGACGTGCCCTTGAGGCTGGCGTTGAAGCCCTCGACGGGACCCGACTGGCTGAGGTCGAGCGCCTTGCCCTGCGGCACGCCGTCGACCACGTCGAACAGGATCACGTCGCCCAGTTCCTTGGTCGCCGCCAAGAGCGCCAAAGTGCCGCCAATCTGCCCCGCACCGATCAGAGCGATCTTCTTGCGCGCCATCCACGAACCCCCGTTTCACCAATGCTGGAAATTGCGCGCCCCTATTAACCCTGTCGGGTGACGGGGGCAAGTCAGCCTTTGGTTCCGGCACAGGATGGTGACCGCGTTGACCCGGGAGGACTGCCGAACTGCATGTGACTACATGTGGTCGCCGATTGCCGGTGGACGAAGCGGTCGCGAGGGTCGGCGGGAAGATGTCCGACGAGGCCTACGGCAGCGGCACGCATCCGGGCATTCTGGATGTGTTGATCGCGGCGACCGCAAGGGTCCACGATCTCGTCGTGCAGACTCGCAACGCGAGGCATTCTGGCCCACTCGGCGTTGCCGTGGTCGATCCGCCGGAACGACTACCCGGCTAAGCCGCCCCTGCCGCCCGCGCCTCCCCCTTGTGCGGCGCGGCGAGATAGTCCGCCGACTGCATCTCGACCAGCCGCGACACGCAGCGGGCGAACTCGGCTTTCGTCCTGTCGTCCCGGCCCAGCTCGTCGAGCGGCACCGCAAAGCTCGCGGCGAGCTTCACGCCGCGGTCATAGAGCGTGTCGACGAGCAGGATGAAGCGCTTGGCGGCGTCCGTCCGCAGCCGGTCGAACTGCGGCACGTGGTCGAGCATCAGCGCATCATAGGCATGGCTGAGCCTCAAATAGTCGCGCGCCCCGAGCGGCCGCTCGCACAGCTCGGCAAAACCGAAGCGCGCCGCCCCCATCGCCGCCCGCGACACCGGGATGACCCGCCCCAGCGAGTGCACCTCTTCGGCATGACCCGGCACGCCGCCGGTCAGCCGCAGCCACAGCCGGTCCATCTCGGCATCCACCGCCGCCCCGCCGCCGAAATGATAGACCGCCTCGCCCTCGAATTTGAGCCGGCGATAGTCCGTCGGTCCGTCCAGCCCGACGATCTCGCACCGCGCCTTCAGCTCGGCGATGAACGGCAGCACCAGATCGCGGTTGAGGCCGTTCTCGTAGAGCCGGTCCGGCACGGTGTTGGAGGTCGCGACGATGGTCACGCCGCCGGCGAACAGCTTCTCGAACAGCCGGCCGAGCAGCATGGCATTGGTGATGTCCTGGACCTGGAACTCGTCGAGGCAGAGGAGCCTGAGGTCCTTGAGCAGCGGCGCCACCACCGCCGCGACCGGATCGGCATTGGCGGCCTTGCCCTGCGCCGAGCGCCGGAACGCGGCAATCGCCTCGTGCATCTCGTCCATGAACTCGTGAAAATGCACGCGCCGCTTGCCGGCCATCGTCACCGTGCCGAAGAACAGGTCCATCAGCATGGTCTTGCCGCGCCCGACCTGCCCGACCAGATAGGCGCCGCGCGCCGCCGGCCGGCCGCGCCGCAACCCGGCCAGCAGGCCTCGGGCCGCCTCGGCCGGCACCAGCTCGCGCGCCACGCGGTCGAGCACCGCCGCCGCAGCCGCCTGCAGCGGATCGTCCCGCAGGGTCCCGGAGGCCACCAGCGCCGCGAGCGCGTCGCCGACGGGGTGCCCGCGCCCGCGTACCACGCCGGCTCAGCCGACCATCGAAATGCCCTGGCCGCCGGCCAGGGTGCCGATGAAGCGGTTGCCGCTCAGGATCAGCGAGGCGATGATGTCGCCCGCCTCGTCGAACAGCTGCACCTGCGTGCCGACCAGCTGCCAGCTGGCCACCACCTTGAGTCCGGCCAGTCCGCAGCCCGGCGTCGAGGCGCGGTAGCGCGAGGTGCCCGTCTTGGCCGTATAGGTCAGGTTGAGCTTGCACTGCTCGGCGCCCGACACGATGGTCCAGCCGCCCAGCAGCTTCTCGATGGTCAGCCCGCCGGAGAGGTCCCGCCCGGGCGTATTCGGCACGGCACCCACGGCATCGAGGGTGACGAAGGAGTCGTCGGTGCTCGCCACCTGAACCGGCTGGCCGAGCTGGTCCACCGCCGGCGGCAGCGCCGGATCGAGCGCCGCCGGCTGCTCGAGGTCGGTCGGCTGGCCGGGCGTACCGATATCGGCCGTCTGGACCTGCCCGTCCTCCCCGATGGCGGGAAGGTTCGAGCTGGCAACCGGCGTGTTCTGGATCGGGGTGATGGACTCGGTGGCGATATTGGCCGTCCGGATGCCGCTCGAGGCGCAGCCGCCGAGCGCGATGGCAACCGCCGCAAGCACCGCGATGGAAACGCCGGCGCGTCTCGAACTCATCATCCGCCTTCGGCTCCCCGCCTGATCGTTAAGAAAGTGTGACGCGGGGACATACCCGAAGCCCGCCTCCGGTTCAACCGAGTCCACCCGCCCGTCCCCTATGCCGCGACCAATGTGGCAGGTTTAGGGTGGGCGGCGCGCCCGCGGTCCGAACCGCCCCGCCCGTCGACCGCCGTCGCGTCCTACCGCCCCAGCATGTCCCCGAGCAGCGCCCCAGCCAGCAGCCGGCCGTCCTCCGCCTCGTCCTCCGGCACCTCGATGGGGATGCCCTTCGGACCATAGACGCCGGGCAGGCCCGGCAGGCCGCTGTCGCCGCCCTCGCGCGGGTGGAAGCCATGCGCCTTGAGCGCGGTGATCAGCACCCGCGCCACCGCCGGGTCCTCGACATCGGCAATGGTCAGGAAGCTGGCGATCAGGCGAACTCCCGCTTGACCATCATCTTCTTGATCTCGGCGATCGCCTTGGCCGGGTTCAGCCCCTTGGGGCAGACCTTGGCGCAGTTCATGATGGTGTGGCAGCGATAGAGCTTGAACGGGTCCTCCAGATTGTCGAGCCGCTCGGTCGTCGCCTCGTCGCGGCTGTCGATCAGCCAGCGATAGGCCTGCAGCAGCACGGCGGGGCCGAGATACTTCTCGCCGTTCCACCAGTAGGAGGGGCACGAGGTCGAGCAGCAGGCGCACAGGATGCACTCGTAGAGCCCGTCGAGGCGGGCCCGGTCGTCCTTGGACTGCAGCCACTCCTTGTCCGGCGTGGGCGAGGTGGTCTTCAGCCACGGCTGGATCGAGCGGTGCTGGTCGTAGAAGGTGGTGAGGTCGGGGACCAGATCCTTGATCACCGGCATGTGCGGCAGCGGATACACCGAGACGTGGCCCGCTATCTCGTCCATGCCCTTGGTGCAGGCGAGCGTGTTCGCCCCGGCGATGTTCATCGAGCACGAGCCGCAGATGCCTTCGCGGCAGGAGCGGCGCAGCGTCAGGGTGGGGTCGACCTTGTTCTTGATCCACAACAGCGCGTCGAGCACCATCGGCCCGCAATCGTCGAGATCGACGAAATAGGTGTCGAGGCGCGGATTCTCGCCCGAGTCCGGGTCGTACCGGTAGATGCGGTACTCCTTGAGCCGGCTCGCTCCGGCCGGCCTGGGCCAGACCTTGCCCGGCATGATCCGCGAATTCTTGGGGAGCGTCAGCTCGGCCATCTCTTGCTCCGGTCGTCGTTGGGCTCAGCGGGCGCGCGCCTGGCGCTGCGCGAGCCCGTAGATCCTGTCATTGATATCGTCCAGCGACTTGGCGAACACAGCCTGCGCGTCCGCCAGCCCCTGGTTGTAGTAGAAGGGTCCGATCTCTTCGGTGAAGAAGGCCAGCAGGTTCTCGGCCGGCATCGCGCCGATCGGGCCGTCGAGCTCGGCCTCGAAATAGCGCTGGATGCGGGCGACGATCGCCTGGCGCTCGTCCTTGTCGAAGCGGATCGGCTTCATCTGCCTGGGGCCTCAGTAGTTCGGCTTGCAGATCTGGTTCGATTTGGCGACGTAGGTGTTGTACGCCGCGTACTGGTCAGAGGGCGGCGACTTGCCCTTCATCGACGAGATGACGATCGCCATGAACTCCGCATCGATCAGCGTGATCGCCGCGTCGGCCTTGCAGCCGCACAGCGTCGCGTCCTGGGCGATTCCCATGCAGGTCTTGTAGAAATCCGCCTTCTGCTCCGCCGATGGCGGCGCCGCGAGGGCCGCGCCGGTGCAGAGCGCCAGCGTCGCGAGCGTCAGTGCCGTGGTCTTCATCGTTCTCGTCCTCACCTCAGTTCCTTGCGGATCACCAGCTTCAGCCCCGACCAGATCTCGGAGACCGCTGCGACCTTGACATCGACCAGCCCGATCGGCAGCACCACCTCGCGGATCACGTCTTCGGTGATGTCGGTCGGCACCTTGCTCGCCTTCTTCGGCCAGGAGATCCAGATCGTGCCGTTCCGGTCGATCGCCTCCATCAGCGGCCGCGCATTGTCCTGCAATACCTCTCGCGAAACGGTGAAGCCATGCACGAAATCGTAGCCCGGATCACCGTCTCGCCACGTCTCCCACCCCGCCTGCGCCATCTCGCGGAAATGCCGGGAGCTGCGCAGCGCGTTGAGCTCGGGTGGCAGCGCAACGAACAGCACCCGCTGTCCGTGCCTGAGCCCGAGCTTGTCCGCCAGCGGCGTGCCGGAATAGCCGGGGGAGGTCGTCATTGGGCGACCTCAAGCAGATGCCCCATGCCGCGTTCTGCGACGCGCTTCGCCAATGGTGCATCGCGCGTCACCAGCTTCGGCAAGGGTGTGGCCATGCAGCTTCGCGTCCTGCTCAAGCTGATGCATCGCCTGGTCGCTGACGACGATCTTTTCGATGACACCCATTGTCGAACTCCGGACGTGCTCGATCGCGATCCTAATACACCCGCGCCTTGGGCGCGATCTTCTTCAGACTGATGCCGCCCTCCGACTCGGGGGTCAGCGGATCGACATGCACCGGCCGGTAGCCGAGCGACACCTTGCCGGTCGCCGGATCGATCCAGCTCAGCGTGTGCTTTCGCCACTCCACGTCGTCGCGGCTGGCGAAATCCTCGCGCGCGTGCGCGCCGCGGCTTTCGTGCCGGGCCTCGGCGGACACGACGGTGGTCGCCGCGCAGGCCATCAGGTTCTCAAGTTCCAGCGTCTCGACCAGGTCGGAGTTCCAGATCATCGAGCGATCGGTGACCCGAAGGTCGTCGAGCGCCCCCCACAGCGCGCCGATGCGGCGCACGCCCGATTGCAGCGTCTCGGCGGTGCGGAACACCGCGGCATCCTCCTGCATGATGCGCTGCATGTTCTCGCGCACCATCGCGGTCGGCGACGATCCGCCGGCATGGCGCAAGCGATCGAAGCGGGACAGGATGCGGTCGTCCTCGGCGGCAACGATGCCCGGTACCTTCGCCCCCTTGTCCACCACCCTGGCGGCGCGCAGGGCGGCCGCCCGCCCGAACACCACCAGGTCGGTGAGCGAGTTCGAGCCCAGCCGATTGGCGCCGTGGACGGAGGCGCAGGCCGCCTCGCCCGCCGCCATCAGCCCCGGCACCACCCGGTCCGGATCGCCGGCCGTGGGGTTCAGCACCTCGCCGTGATAGTTCGCCGGGATGCCGCCCATGTTGTAGTGGACGGTCGGCAGCACCGGGATCGGTTCACGCGTCAGGTCGACGCCGGCGAAGATCTTGGCACTTTCCGAGATGCCCGGCAGGCGCTCGTGCAGCACCTTGGGATCGAGGTGATCGAGGTGCAGGAAGATGTGGTCCTTGTTCTTGCCGACGCCGCGGCCCTCGCGGATCTCGATGGTCATGCAGCGCGAAACCACGTCGCGCGAGGCGAGGTCCTTGGCATTGGGCGCATAGCGCTCCATGAAGCGCTCGCCCTCGGAATTGACCAGATAGCCGCCCTCGCCGCGCGCGCCCTCGGTGATCAGGCAGCCGGCGCCGTAGATGCCGGTCGGGTGGAACTGCACGAACTCCATGTCCTGCAGCGGCAGCCCGGCGCGGGCCACCATGCCGTTGCCGTCCCCCGTGCAGGTATGGGCACTGGTGGCAGAGAAATACGCCCGGCCGTAGCCGCCGGTCGCCAGCACCACCAGCTTGGCCCGGAACCGGTGCAGCGTGCCGTCGTCGAGCTTCCAGGCGATGATGCCCTGGCACGAGCCGTCCTCGCCCATGATCAGGTCGAGCGCGAAATACTCGATGAAGAACTGCGCGTTGTTGCGCACCGACTGGCCGTAGAGCGTGTGCAGGATCGCGTGACCGGTACGGTCGGCCGCCGCGCAGGTGCGCTGCACCGGCGGCCCGTCGCCGAACTCGGTCATGTGGCCGCCGAACGGCCGCTGGTAGATCTTGCCCGTCTCGGTGCGGCTGAACGGCACCCCGTAGTGCTCGAGCTCGTAGATTGCCGCCGGCGCTTCGCGCGCCAGATATTCCATGGCATCGTTGTCGCCCAGCCAGTCCGACCCCTTGACGGTGTCGTACATGTGCCACTGCCACGAATCCGGTCCCATGTTGGACAGCGAGGCGGCGATGCCGCCCTGCGCGGCGACAGTGTGCGAACGGGTCGGAAACACCTTGGTGATGCAGGCGGTATTGAGCCCCTGCTCGGCCATGCCGAGCGTTGCGCGCAGGCCCGCGCCCCCGGCCCCGACGATGACCACGTCGAATTCGTGGTCGATGAGCTCGTAAGCGGCCATAGGACTAACCCCAGAAGACGATCTTGGCGAGCGCGCCCAGCGCGCCGAGGACGACGATGCCGACAAACAGATTGTTGAGGAGCATGGCGAGGCTGTGCTCGCCCTTGTCGAAATAGTCCTCGATCACGTCGCGCATGCCGTTGCGCATGTGGATCGCGACACTGACGACGAGCAGGGCCAGCCCGAGGGCGACCGCCGGCTGTCGGACCAGCGCAAGCTTGCCCGCCATATCGGCGCCGGCAAGGCTTACCACCAGCCAGACGAGGAACAGCGTGAACAGCACGTTGAGAGCGCCGGTGACGCGCTGCGTGGCAAAGTGGCGGGTGGAGGCCCGGCTCGCCCCGTAGTGGGTCGACGGGTTCTGGATTTCGGCCCGACTCGGCTTGCCGCTCATTTGAACCACACCAAGATCGACCAGGCGGCAAGGGTGAGGAGCACCGAGGCGCCCAGCTGCAGCCGGACCGCCAGTTCGCGGCCGGCCGGATCCATCGCCTTCGACAGGTCCCAGACGAAGTGCCGGATGCCGCCCAGCATGTGATGGAACAGCACGAAGGTGAAGCCGAACAGCACCAGCTGCCCAAGCCACGTGCCGAACAGCCAGTCGACGCCCTCGAAGAAGGCGCCGCCGACGGCGGCGGCGACGAGCCACAGCACCAGCAGCAGCATGCCGCCATAGAGCGCCATGCCGGTCGCCCGGTGGACGATCGACATCGTCATGGTAAGGGTGAATCGGTAGATCGACAGATGCGGCGATAGCGGCCGCGAACGGGGAGCCATTGGTCGTCTCGCGCCTCGCCCGCGCGGCGGGAGCGGCGGGCGGTCAGTTTGGAAT
The DNA here is from genome assembly GCA_041916695.1 of Devosia sp. Lineage (GTDB taxonomy): Bacteria > Pseudomonadota > Alphaproteobacteria > Rhizobiales > Devosiaceae > Devosia_A. The sequence goes on from JAYRZA010000020.1 coordinate 14,859, forward strand.
GTGCGAGACTTCTAGCGGCGGTTTCCGCCGAGGTCAAAGGCTGTACTTATGCTGACGATTAGCCTTTCGACCGATTGAGCACCTCCGGGGCGGCCCGCAGCGCCTCGAGTGCGATGAGAAGACTCAGCACCCGTTCGCTGCGGAGGCCCGATGCCACCGGGATGTCGGACGCAACGACGGACGCCCCCAGCGGAAGCCGGCCGAGATCCTCGGCCAGAACATCCCTGACGAGACCGCCATTGATGATGAGGGCGGCAATCGCGATCATCAGTGCGGCGGCGATACGGTCCATCTTGCTGTCCCTGGTGCGGGCGACCCGTACCGGGTTTCCGCTGCTTGAGCCGATGTGTAGGCCATCGCGGCTGGCCGGGGCGTGAATCGGCCGTTCATCTTCGATTCAGCAACGCATGCTCTGTTGCCCGAGGTTGACTGGAGAGGTGCAGGCGATGCGCGATCGCGTCCGGGTCCTTGCAGAAGACGTGCTGTCGGAGAACTGGGGCACGGTCAAGAAGACCACCCTCGAGTACCGGCGCGGCGACGGCACCTGGCAGCGCCAGGTACGCGAGACCTACGACCGCGGCGACGGCGCCGCCATCCTGCTCTACGATCCGGTGCGCCGCACCGTCATCCTCACCCGCCAGTTCCGCTTTCCGGTCTGGGCCCACGGCGACGATGGCGCGCTGATCGAGGTCTGCGCCGGCAAGCTCGACGGCGACGACCCGCTCGCCTGCGCCAGGAAGGAGGCCGAGGAGGAATCGGGCTACCGCGTCCACGACGTGGTCCCGGTCGCCACCTGCTACATGTCGCCGGGCTCGGTCACCGAGAAGCTGCACCTGTTCATCGCCGCCTGCGACGCGTCCTCGCGCGTTTCCGCCGGCGGCGGGCTCGCCCACGAGGGTGAGGACATCGAGGTGCTGGAACTGGAGTTCGACACGGCCATGGCCATGCTGGCCTCGGGCGAGGTCGCCGACGCCAAGACCATCATCCTGTTGCAGCACCTGCGGCTGAGCGGACGCCTCGGCTAGAGCCGACGCCGTCAGAGCACCGGCGCGAACGGGTCCGCGTCGACATCGAGCGTCGCGAAGCCTTCGGGCAGCACGACGGAAAACTCTGTGGCTGCGTAGGGATCCATCAGCAGCACCGTCAGCGCCTGCCCGGCATCGAGGTCGGAGAGCCTGACATCGGCCGGCTGGTTGGCGCTGGCGGCGAGCGAGCCGATCAGCACGAGGGCGCTGGCGAGGACGATGGCGGACGTGCGGTTCATCGGGGCACCTTTCGGTTGCGGGGGCCACCCCCCGCTATTGGCAGTGACCTTATCCCGCCCGAGCCGAACCGCCCTTGAACCCCTCGTTCAGCCTGCGTTTAGCCGGCGATCCCCTTCCACGCCTCCAGCTCCTCGAGCGTCTCACCCGCTCCGGCGATGGCGAACTGGTAGATGTCGAAGCTCGTCACCACCGCGCCATGGTAGCCCTCGCGGGCCCGCGCCTCATGCTTCAGCCGCAGGACAAGATCGCGGTCGCAGCCGGACAGATCGGCGCGCAGATTGGCGTCGCGCGCCTGCCGCACGGCGAAGTCGAACGGCTCCCAGCCCCAGACATCGCACTTCCAGGGGTTGTCGGCGAAATCCTTGAACTCGAGGCCCCAGTACAGGCCGGCGCCGAGCGGATGCGGCTCGACATAGTCGTTGAGGTACTGCGCCTTGTGCAGCATCAGCCCGCGACTGGCCAGCAGTTCGCCGATCTCGGCACCCAGGCGGGCCCATTCGCTCCAGCGGTCGCCCTCGCACGGCATGTGGATGTCGAGGTCCCGCCACACCATCAGGTCGTAACCGGCGCTGCCGGTCACCACCGCCTGGCCGAAGCGCTCGGTGAAGAACGCCAGCAGCCCGGTCTCGACCAGCAGCAGCCGCGCTTCGGCCCTCAGCTCGGCGGCGATTTCTGCTCGTGTGTCGGCATCCTGTGCAGCCATGCCCATTCCCAACCCAGCCTGCTCCGACCCGGCGACGATCGCCGGGCGCACGAATCAAAAGGCCCGGCTCAGCGGCCGGGCCTTGCACTGTGCATCGTCAGCCGCCCGAACTGTGGCGGCGCGGGGCCTACTCGGCCTTGCTCTCGGCGGCAGCAGCCGCGGCGGCCTCGGCGGCCTCCTTCTCGGCCAGTTCCCTGGCCAGAGCTTCGGCGGCGGCGATCTTCTCGGCCTCGCGGGCGTTCTTGGCTTCCTGCGCGGCCTCGCGCTCGCCGGCTTCGATCTTCTTGGTGCGGGCGCCCTGGTTCTCGAAGATTCGGGCGGCCTTGCCGCGCCGGTCGCGCAGGTAATACAGCTTGGCGCGACGCACCTTGCCGCGCTTGACCACCTCGATGCGGTCGATATTGGGGCTGAGCACGGGGAACACGCGCTCGACGCCTTCGCCGTAGGAGATCTTGCGGACCGTGAAGCTCTCCATGACGCCGGTGCCGGAGCGCGCGATCACCACGCCCTCATAGGCCTGCAGGCGTTCCTTGTCGCCTTCGCGGATCTTGACCCACACCTTGACGGTATCGCCATGGGTGAATTCCGGATGCTTGGCGGCGGCGGCGAGCTTGTCGAACTGCTCTTTTTCGAGTTCGGCGATAATCTTGGACATTGTCGTTCCGTTGTCTGATCTTTTCTGAGAAGCGTTTCGCCGGCCATCGCGGCCGACCGCCCGGTCTTGGTTGCACGGATTTTTTGCGCGTGTTGGCCGGGCCCGTGGCTCCGGCGTGCGCGGCTATAGAGCAAGACACCCCGCGAGTCCAGAGGTGCCGCGGCGGCGGGGACCTGCCGCCGTCGCGCCGGGCGTCGCTCTGCCGGCCGGCCGATCTGCATCCTGCACATTTGCCGCATGACGAACCCGGTTTGAATGCGCTAGATCAGCATCGCATCCGAGGGAGGCCGGCCGGTGCGCTACGCGCGGCTCATCAGCATCGATATCCTGCGCGCCCTGAGCGTGCTGGCGCTGATCTTCCTCAGCTTCGCGCATGCGCCGGCGCCGGACTTCGCCGCTCGCCAGGACGTGCTGACGGCGTCGGTCGACTTCAGCTTCTGCGGCGACGATCCCGCCGGCACCGATGACGCGCACGCCCCCTGCCATGCCTGCCGCGTGCTCGGCTCCGCGCTGCCCCCGCCGCCCTGCGCGGCAATCGCGGCGCCGGTCGCCACGGCCCCGGCGGCCTGGTTCGGCGCCGTCGTTCCGACGGCCGACCACCTCGTCCGGCTCTCGGCGCAACCTCGAGCCCCTCCGGCACTGGTCTGATCCTCACCTGCCGCCGGCCTGCCGGCGGCTTCAGACCCATTGCATTGTTCTGGAGATCGAGATGATCCGTTCCGTTACCCGTGCGGCCGTGGCCGCCAGCCTGCTGCTCTGCGCCGCCCCCGCCTTTGCCCACGCCACCCTCGAGGTCGGCGAAGCCGCCCTCGGCTCGACCTACAAGGCCGTGCTGCGGGTTCCGCATGGCTGCGACGGCCAGGCCACCCACACCGTCCGCGTCCAGGTCCCCGAGGGATTCTTCTCCGTCAAGCCGATGCCCAAGGCCGGCTGGGAGCTGACCACCGTCAAGGGCCCCTACAAGAACACCTACGAGAACCACGGCGCCAAGGTCACCGAAGGGGTGACCGAGATCACCTGGTCGGGCGGCAACCTGCCGGACGAGTTCTACGACGAGTTCGTCTTCCGCGGCACCATCGCCGGCTCGCTCGAGGCCGACACCATGCTGTACTTCCCCACGGTGCAGCTGTGCGCCGATGGCGAGGTCGACTGGATCGAGATCCCGGTCGAGGGCCAGCCCGAGCCGGAAGGCCCGGCGCCCGGCGTCAAGCTGATCAAGGCCGGCGAGCATCACCACTAAGGCCCGGCGGGGGCGCCTGCGGGCGCCCCCCCGACCCCAGCGCCCATGCGTGCGGCCCGCGCCATCGCGATCAACCTGCTGCTGGCCCTGGCGGCGAGCCTGCTGCTGCTGTCTGCAGCGCTGGCGCATGCCGGCCTCGTCGCGTCCGATCCGGCCGATGGCAGCGTGCTGGCGGCGGCGCCCGGAGCGCTGACCCTGAGCTTTACCGAACCGGTGACGCCGCTCGTCTTCACCCTGATCTCGCCCGCCGGTGAGCGCCGCGACCTCGACGGCGCGATGGCCACCGACCAGCGTGTGACACAGGCGCTTCCCGCCGGCCTCACGCGCGGCACGCATCTGATCAGCTGGCGCGTCGTCTCCGCCGACGGCCATCCAGTGGCAGGATCGCTGGTCTTTTCGATCGGCGAGCCCGGGACGCGGCCGGTGGCCGACGCGGGCCCGGACATGGTGCTGGCGGCGGCCATCTGGATCGTGCGGGCCGGCCTCTATGCCGCCCTGTTCCTCGGCGTCGGTGCGGCCGTGTTCGGCCTCCTCGTCGCGCCGCTGCCGGGCCCGCTGCGCCGGATGGCGGGCGGTCTCGCGTTCGCCGGACTGCTGCTCGCGCCGCTGGCGCTCGGCCTGCAGGGTCTCGACGCGCTCGGCGTCGGCTTGGGGCGCCTGCTCTCGGCGGCGCCTTGGAGCATGGCACTCTCGACCAGCTATGGCAGCACCGTCATCGCCGCGCTGATCGGCCTTGCCGCCACGCTGGCGGCGACGCGCCTCGGACCCGGCCGGCCGCAAACCGCCCTCGTGCTGCTGGCCTGGACGGCCGCGGCCCTCGCCCCCGTGCTCAGCGGCCATGCCGGCACGGCGGCACCCGAATGGCTCAGCCGCCCGGCGGTGTTCCTCCACCTCGCCGGGCTGCTGTTCTGGATCGGCGCGCTGATCCCGCTGGGCTGGCTGCTGGGCACGGCCGGGACCGGGGCGCAGGCCCCGCTCGAGCGCTTCTCGCGGCTGATCCCGCTGGCCGTCGCGCCGGTGGTCGCCAGCGGCATCGCCCTCGCCGTGCTGCAGATGGGCCCGCCAGGACCGGCCTGGCTCTCCGCCTACGGGGTGCTGCTGGGCGCCAAGCTGGTCCTCCTCGCCGGTCTGTTCGGACTGGCGCTGTGGAACCGCGCCGTGCTGACCCGTCCGGTGCTCGCCGGAGCCGAAGCGGCCCGCCGCGGCCTGCGCCGCAGCATCGTCGTCGAGCTGCTGTTCGTCCTCGCCATCATCGGCATCGTCGCCGGCTGGCGCTTCACCCCGCCGCCGCGGGTTCTTGTCGAGATTGCCGCCCAGCCGGCCCGCCTGCACCTGCACGGCGAGGCCGCCATGGCCGACCTCACCTTCACGCCGGGACGCGCCGGTGCGACGCTGGCGCGCATCTGGCTCACCGATGCCGGCTTCGCCGCGCTGTCGCCGACGTCCGTGACGCTGTCGCTCTCCAGCCTGGCGCTGGGCATCGAGCGGCTGAAGCGCAGCGCCGAGCCGGCCGCCGACGGCTTCTGGGAGGCGCCGCTGCTGTTGCCGGCGGGTGGCACCTGGACCATCGAACTCGACCTGCGCATCGACAGTTTCACGCTCGTCAGGCTGACGGGCGAAGTTGACCTCAACCCCTGAGCAGACGGGCCGGACCCCCGGCCGAGAAAGGAAGACCGACATGAACAGACACAGCATCCGGGCCGCCCTCGTGGCACTGACCCTCATCGGCGGCGGACTGGCCGGCGCGCCGATCCCGGGCGGAACCGCCATCGCGGCGGACGTCACCATCGGCGACATCGTCATCGCCGGCGCCTTCAGCCGGGCGACGCTGCCCAACGCCCCGGTCGGCGGCGGCTTCCTGACGCTGACCAACACAGGCACCGCCGACGATCGCCTGATCGCCGCCGCCTCGCCAGTGGCCGGCGTCATGCAGCTGCACGAAATGAAGATGGAAGGCGACGTCATGAAGATGGCCGAGCTGCCCAACGGCATACCGGTGCCGGCCGGCCAGACCGTGACGCTCGAGCCGGGCGGACTGCACCTGATGTTCATGGAACTCAAGGAGCCGCTGGTCGAGGGCACCCAGGTCCCGGTGACGCTCACCTTCGAGAAGGCCGGCACCGTCGAGGTACTGCTCGACGTCCAGGCCTTCGCCGCCAAGGAGCCCGACCATTCCATGCATGGCGATGCCTCCGGTCATGACGCCCATGCCGCGCACGCCCACGGCAACGGCGCCGGCATGGACATGACCGGCATGAGCGACCTCGATGCCATCGCCGCCATGCAGAAGGCGATGTTCGACAAGCCCGACAATCCGCTCACCATGGGCCCGGTCGTCGTCGTCGGCGAGTATGCGGTCAGCGACTGGGCCCAGTCCGGGACCGGCGGCCGCGCCTTGCTCAGGAAGACCGCCTCGGGCTGGGCGATCCACCTGTGCTCGGGGGCCGGCCTCAAGGACGCCATGGAGCTGGCCAAGATCGGCGTGCCGCACGACGTCGCGCATGAACTGGCCGCCAGGCTGTCATCCGCCGAAGCCTCGGTGGCGCCGGAGCTGGTCAAGCAGTTCGACGCCTTCGATGGCGTTATGATGATCGATGAGTCGCTGATCTGAGGTTCGAGATGACGCCTGCTGCCCTTCGCCGTTTCCGCCTGATCCTGTGGGCCCTGGTGGCGATCGCCGCCATCGGGGCCACGGTGCTGTTCGTCGTGGCGCCGCCCAAATCGCCCGGCGGGATCGGCGGGGGCAGCTACGCCCTGCTCGACCAGCGCGGCAACCCCGTCGACCAGACGATGTTCACGGGCCATCCCTCGATGCTGTTCTTCGGCTATACCCACTGCCCCGACGTGTGCCCCACCACCATGGCCGAGATGGCCGCCTGGTTCGAGGCGCTGGGCGCCGAGGCGGGCGACCTCCGGGCCTATTTCGTCTCGGTCGACCCGGCGCGCGACACGCCTCAGGTACTGGGGGACTACGTCGCCTGGGTGTCGGACCGCATCACCGGGATCACCGGCACGCCCGAGGAGGTGGACAAGATCGTCCGCGCCTGGGGCGTCGTCGCCGAGAAGGTCCCCGGTCGCGGGGACGACTACACCATCAATCACACCGCCTCGGTGTTCCTGCTCAACAAGGCGGGCGGCTTCGAGGGCACCATCGCCTATGGCGAGAATGTCTCGACCGCCGTCGACAAGATCCGGAAACTGCTCGCCAAGGGCTAGGGCGAGCAGCAAACGACGTGCCGGATTCCCCCTCTGGACAAGGGGGATAGGGTGAGGAGGCTCGGCTTCGCGCCGCCACGATGCCCCCTGAAGGACCGTGTGCTTCCTCACCCGACCGGTGCACTTCAGCGCGCCAGCAGATCCGGCCGCCGCGCCCGGGTCAGCGCCTCTGCCTGCTCCCGCCGCCAGCGGGCGACCCTGCCGTGATCGCCCGATGTCAGCACGGCCGGAATCTCCCGCCCCTCGAACTGCTGCGGCCGCGTGTACTGGGGGTATTCCAGCAGCCCGTGCTCGAAGCTCTCGTCGGCATGGCTCTCGGCCGCCCCGAGCACGCCCGGAATGAGCCGGACCACCGCCTCGAGCAGCACCATGGCCGCCACCTCGCCGCCGGCCAGCACATAGTCGCCGATCGAGACTTCCGCGAGTCCGCGCGCCTCGATCACCCGCTGGTCGACCCCCTCGAAGCGCCCGCAGACGATCACCGCGCCCGGTCCGGCGGCGAGCGCGCGCACCCGCGCCTGGGTCAGCGGCACGCCGCGCGGACTCATCAGCAGGCGCGGCCGCGGATCGTCGGGCGGCGACACCGCATCGATGGCGCGGGCGAGGATGTCGGGCTTCAGCACCAGTCCGGCCCCGCCGCCCGAGGGGGTGTCGTCGACCGTCCGGTGCCGATCGGTGGCGAAATCGCGCAGCTGCGTGGTCTCGAGCCGCCACAGCCCCTCCGCCAGTCCCCGGCCGAGCACCGAGGCCCCCAGCGGTCCCGGAAACAGCTCCGGGAACAGCGTGATGATGCGTGCCGAAAAGCTCAATCCGGTTCTTCTTCGCCGGGCTCGGCCTCGATCGGCGGGACGATCGTCAGGTATCCCTCGGCGATCCGGATCTCGGGCACGACGGCGCGGCTGAACGGATAGAGGAAGGTGTCGCCGGTCCCTGGATCGCGCACCTCGATCAGGTCCCCCGCGCCGAAATTGGGCACCGCCAGCACCTCGCCGATCTCGGTGCCGTCGGCGAGCCGGGCACGAAGACCGATCAGGTCGGTGTGGTAGAAATCGTCCTCGCCGTCGGGCGGCGGCAGGACCGAGCGGGCGACGTAGAGCTCGACCCCGTTGAGCCGCTCGGCGGCGGTGCGATCGGCAACCCCGGCGAGCCGCGCCACCAAGACGTTGGTGTTGGTGCGCGCCGCCAGCACGGTGACGGTCAGCCCCGGCCGGTTGGTCGAGAGCGGCCCATAGCCGGCGAGGGCCATCGGGTCCTCGGTGAAGGACTGGATGCGCACCTCGCCCTTGATCCCGTGCGCCGCGCCGATCCGGCCGACCAGGATGAGCTTGCCGCCGTCGACCGCCGGGTCCACGGCTTACTCGGCCGCGGCGTCGGCCGGTGCGTTCCGGGCCGCCTCGGCGTCGGCGGCCTTCTTGGCCTTCTCGGCGGCGCGTTCGGTGGCCTTCTTGCCCGGCACGGCGCGTTCCGGATTGCTGCGCGGAGCGCGCTTCATCAGGCCGGCGGCATCGAAGAAGCGGGCAACGCGGTCGGTCGGCTGGGCGCCGACGCTGAGCCAGTGCGAAACGCGCTCGGCCACCAGCGAGACACGCTGCTCCTTGTCGGCGAGCATCGGATCATAGGTCCCGAGCTTCTCGATGAAGCGGCCGTCCCGCGGGGAACGGGCGTCGGAGACGACGACGTGGTAATAGGGGCGCTTCTTGGTGCCGGCACGGGCGAGGCGGAGTTTCAGCGACATCTGGAGTCCTTCGGTTTGTCGGTTCTGATCCGGGTTACTTCTTCTTGGGCACGAAGCCGCCGCCGAGGCCGGGCAGGCCAGGGAAGCGCGACGCGCCCCCGAGCCCGGGCAGGCCCGGGCCGGAATTGAGCAGCTTGCCGACATCGGTCGGCAGCTTGTCGGAGAGCGGCTTGGGCGCCGGGGCCGCGCCGCCGGGTGCGGGAAGCGAGGCGGGATCGATGCCCATCTGGCGCGCCAGCCGCTCGATTTCGGCCGGGTCCATCCGGGAGGGGTCGGGCATGTTGCCAAGCCCCGGCATCATGCCGCCCATCTTGCCGCCGAACATGCCGGCGAGCGAGCCCATGCCGCCCTTCGACACCTTCTTCATCATGTCCGCCATCTGGCGGTGCTGCTTCATCAGCTTGTTGACGTCCTCGACCTTGGTGCCCGAGCCGTTGGCGATGCGGATGCGGCGCCTGGCGTTGAGCACGTCGGGATTGGCCCGCTCCGCCCTGGTCATCGAATTGATGATGGCGATCTGCCTGTCGAACACCTTGTCGTCGAGATTGGCGCCGGCCATGGCCTTCTTCACCTGACCCATGCCGGGCATCATGCCCATCAGCGCGCCCATGCCACCCATCTTCTTCATCTGCATGAGCTGGGCCCGCAGGTCCTCGAGGTCGAAGCTGCCCTTCTTGAGCTTCTTGGCCATCTTGGCCGCGTCTTCGGCCGAAACGTTCTGCGCCGCCTTCTCGACGAGGCTGACGATGTCGCCCATCCCGAGGATGCGGTCGGCGATGCGGGAGGGGTGGAAATCCTCGAGCGCATCCATTTTCTCGCCGGTACCGATCAGCTTGATCGGCTTGCCGGTCGCCGCCCGCATCGACAGTGCCGCGCCGCCGCGGCCGTCGCCGTCGACGCGGGTCAAGACGATGCCGGAGATGTCGACCCGCGCGTCGAACGAGCGCGCCAGGTTCACCGCGTCCTGGCCGGTGAGCGCATCGGCGACGAGCAGGATTTCATGCGGGTCGGTGGCGGCCTTCACTGCCGCCGTCTCCGCCATCAGCTCCTCGTCGACATGGGTGCGGCCGGCCGTATCGAGGATCAGCACGTCGTAGCCGCCGAGCCGTGCCTCGCGCTGGGCGCGCCGGGCGATCTCGACCGGAGTCTCGCGCTGCTGGATGGGCAGGGTGGCGACGCCGATCTGCTCGCCGAGCACGCGCAGCTGCTCCTTGGCCGCCGGTCGGCGGTCGTCGAGCGAGGCCATCAGGACCTTCTTGCCACCCCGCTCGGTCATGCGCTTGGCGAGCTTGGCCGACAGCGTGGTCTTGCCGGCGCCCTGCAGGCCCACCATCAGCATGGTCATCGGCGGCGCGGTGTTGAAGTCGATCGGCACCAGCGTCTCGCCCAGCACCTTGACCAGCTCGTCGTGGACGATCTTGACCACCTGCTGGCCCGGCGTCACCGAGCGGGTAACCTCGGCGCCGACGGCGCGCTCGCGCACCTGCTCGACGAAGGCCTTGACCACCTCGAGCGAGACGTCGGCCTCGAGCAGCGCCCGGCGCACTTCGCGCAGCGCCTCGTCGACGTCCTTCTCCCCGAGCGCCCCGCGCCCGCGCAGTCCATCGAAGATTTTGCCAAGCCGGTCGCTGAGGCTTTCGAACATCGGTCTTCCTTTCGCTCACGGTCCGTACCGTCCATGAGCGCACATATGTGGTCCGTCAGCGCAAACGCCAATCACACCCGAGGGCGCATCGCGCTGTCGGGTGTGAGCCTCCGGGATCTCTTTATACCTTCGCGGGTCCCGGTCGGCCTTCAGGAGTGATCCTGACGGATTGGCGGGCGAGATAGAGGGGAATTGGGGCGGAGTCAAGGAAACGGTGGGCGCCGGCTCGGCCAGGCCGCCCCGCCATCGCTCAGTCGAAGGCGATGATGGTGCGGGCGAGAACGCCCGCTTCCAGCTCCGAGAGGGCCTCGTTGACCTCGGCGAGGGCGATGCGCCGGCCGATCTGCCGGTCGAGATCGAGCCGCCCCTGGCGGTAGAGCGAGAGGATGCGGCCGATATCGCGCTCGGGCACGCCACCGCCATAGATCGAGCCGACGATGCGCTTCCTGGAGCCGGGAAAGCCGATGGCGGGGATGGCGAACTGCGTGCCGACGGGGGCGATGCCGACGATCACCACGGTGCCGGCCGGCCGCGTGATGTCGTAGGCCAGGGTCATCGCCGCCGGGCGGCCGGTGCATTCGACGGTGGCGTCGGCGCCCCGGCCGTGGCCGAGTTGCCGCACCTGTTCGCGGCAGTCCGGATCGGCGGCGTCGACGAAGTGGGTGGCGCCCTGCGCCAGCGCCACGGCGCGCTTGGCCGGGTTGACGTCGATGGCGCAGACGATCTCGGCTCCCGCCAGCCGGGCCGCCGCGATGGCATTGACGCCGACGCCGCCGACGCCGATCACCGCGACACGGTCTCCCGGCCGCACGGCCGCGTCGTTGGTCACGGCGCCGAACCCGGTGGTCACCGCGCAGCCCACCAGCGCCGCCACGGCGAACGGCACCTCGTCGGGGATCGGGATGCAGCCGGTCTCGGGCACCACTGCCAGTTCGGCAAACGAGGAGACGCAGGAATAGTGCTTGAGCGGCGCCTCGGCCGGTCCGAGGCGGCTGGTGCGGTCCCAAAGCCCTCCGCTCACGGCCGCGCCGCCATAGGTCTCGCACAGCGTCGGATGGCTTTCCTGGCAGTAGAAGCAGTGGCCGCAATTGGGCGCCCAGCTGAGCACCACCCGGTCGCCGGGCTTCACCCGCGAGACGCCCGCGCCCACCCGCTCGACGATGCCGGAGGCCTCATGGCCCGGCACCAGCGGCAGTTCGGAGGCGGTCTTGCCGCGGATGGTGGACAGGTCGCTGGCGCACACCCCTGTCGCCATGATGCGGACCAGCACCTCGCGATCGCGCGGATCGGCGATGGCGATATCCTCGATGGCGAGCGGCCTGTCGAAGGCCCGAAGGACGGCGGCTCTCATGTCAGGCCTCCCGTGGCGAAACGAACCGACGGCACCACTGTCACATTGTGCATACGTATGCAACCGTCACCGACCGTGCTGCCGCCGGGGGGCTATCCGATCCTGCGGGGCAGCGCTATGCTGTTGCCTTGGGTCTGCAGTTCACCCAGGCGCCGCCGCCCCGTTTCCGGGGAGCTGAACCTGCACCTTCCTCGTGCCTTGCACTTGTCCTTCGTGCCAGTGCGCAAGCCGGCGGCCGCGACATCCGTTTCGGATCGGCACCAACCGAGGATGAGTCATGCCCCGCACCGCCATTCCGCTCGACATCGCCGACCTCTCCCCCTTCGCCAAGGCGCTCCGCCACGGACTCGCCACCCATGACGGGGTGCCGAGCCATGTCGAACTGCTCAATCTGATTGCGAAAGCCGCCGGCTTCGCCAACTACCAGCACCTGAGGGCCGACGCCGAGACCGGCGAGCGCCTGAGGGCGGCGGCCGAGCCCGTGCCGCGCGCCGATCTGGCCCGGGTCGAGAAGGCGGCCCGCTACTTCGACGCCGGCGGCAGGCTGCTGAGCTGGCCGTCGCGCCTGGCGCTGCAGACGCTCAGCCAATGGGTGTTCTGGTCCCGCATCCCGCGCGGCGAAGTGTTCACCGAGCGTCAGATCAACGAGCTGATCCGGACCTGGCACGCCTTTGGCGACCACGCCCTGATCCGTCGCGCCATGGTCGATGCCAAGATGCTCGAGCGCACCGTCGATGGCCGGGAATATCGCCGCGTCGAACGCGCCCCGCCGCCGGAACTCACGCCGCTGCTGGCGCAACTCGCCGCGCGCGCCTCGGCGGACGGGGTCAGACCTTGAAGGCGATCCGCAGGCCGCCCCAATGCCGGCCCCTGACGAAGATCGGGGCCGAGCAGTCCTTCATCAGCGCGAATACGCCGCCGCCCATGTCGCGCCGATAGGTCTGCAGCAGGAACGGCCGCGTGTTGCGGCCGGCCGCCAGCCCGGTGCGGTCAGCGAAGATGCGGCGGTTGCGGCAGTTGGCGGCGTTCCACACCGGATCGGCCCCCTGTGGCTGCGAATAGACGCGGTTATGGGTCGGCAGGTAGCCGTTGCGGTCGACGGCGGCGCAGAAGGTGATGCGCCTGTCGAAGCCCAGCACCGGCTCCTGGATGGCCGGCAGGTGCCGATCGGTGAAGGCGAGGAACCTGGTGGTCACCTGGGCCGGATCCGAACCCGGCACCGGGCGGTAGTCCTCGTCGAACAGCTGCGCCATGGTCAGCTGGCCGTCGGCGATCGCCTGCTCGAACAGCGTGCCGATGGCCGTCGCCCTGTCGCGGCACAGCGCGATGATCGGCGTGTCCGGCGTCTCGATGCCGCTCTCGGCCACGAGCCGCATGCTGTCCTCGGAGATCTCGAGGATCGACTCGCTGCGCCTGGCAGCCGTTCCCAGCTTCGCCTGGGCGGCGCCGACGGTGTCGACCAGCTGCCCGAGCTCGGCCTGCATGTCGGCGACCGCCCCCATGGTGTGCTCGACCGGTTGCGCCATCGCGTCGATGTCGTCGGCGAGGCTGCCGGCCGACTCGACCAGCAGGTGCAGCGTCTCGCTGGTCCGGCCGGCGGCCTGCGCATCGGTCATCGCCGCGCCGGCCGCATCCGCATTGGCCTTCGCGGCAGAAAGCAGCGAGGTCAGGGTCTGGGTCAGTTCCACGAGGTTGGCCTCGTTCTGCGCCGAAAAGCTCCGCACCTGGTCGGCGAGGTCCTTCACCGCGACGGCGATCACCGCGAAGCCTCGCCCGGCCTCGCCGGCCCGCGCCGCCTCGACGCTGGCATTGAGGGCCAGCAGCTTGGTCTCCTGCGCCACCTTCTGGATGGCGGTACTGGCCGTCTGCACGTTCCTGAGCGTCACCTCGACGCTGCCCAGCGCGCTGCTCATGTCGACGGCGCCGTCCGACAGGGTCTTGAGGGTCGTGGCGGTACGCTCGACCACCGCGCCGATCTCGCCGGCGCTCCGGCCGAGGACCTCGCGGGTATGGGCGGCGGCGGCGCGCGCCTGCTGCATCGAAGCGCTGAGCGTGGTCGAGCTGGCCTGCATCGACCGTGCCGCCGACATGGCCGCGCCGGCCGCCTTGGCCTGGGTCGCGCCGATGCCGGCCAGATCGCCGAGGAGGCCGCTGAGATCGGCGATCTCGACCCCAAGCCCACCGATCCGGGCGGCGATTTCGCCGAGGTCGGACTCCCCCTGGTCGTGTCGCGGGTCGGCCAGACGACGGGCGGCAGCCTCAGGCATCCTCGGAATCTCCGTTTCCGACAGGCTAGCCGACGAACGCTAAGGAAGCGTTTACCATGGCCGGCCGGGCCGCCGGGGCGGTGAGGCTGGCAATTGCCGCGCACATCCGCCATATAGAGCCCAAATTCCGGCCGCAGGGTCACCCGCATGTCCAGTGCCCCATTTCTCAAGATGAACGGGCTCGGCAACGAGATCATCGTTGCCGACATGCGTGGGCGTGCCGATCGCGTCACCCCGGCGGCCGCCGTGGCCCTTGCCGCCGATCCGGCGACCCGCTTCGACCAGATCATGGCGATCCACGACCCGCGCACCCCCGGCACCGCCAATTATGTCGAGATCATCAACTCGGACGGCTCGCTGGCCCAGGCCTGCGGCAACGGCATGCGCTGCGTGGTACAGGCGCTTGCCGCCGAGACCGGCCTCAAGAGCTTCGTCTTCGAGACGCTTGCCGGCATTCTCACCGGGAGCGAGCACGCCGACGGTTCGATCACCGTCGACATGGGCCGGCCGCGCTTCGGCTGGGACGAGATCCCGCTGGCCGAGGAGTTCCACGACACCACCGGGATCGAACTGCAGATCGGGCCGATCGACGATCCGGTGCTGCACACCCCCTCCGTCGCCTCGATGGGCAACCCGCATGCGACCTTCTGGGTCGAGGACGACGTCTGGAACTATGCGCTCGACCGCTTCGGCCCGCTGCTCGAGAACCACCCGATCTTTCCCGAGCGCGCCAACATCTCGCTGGCCCAGGTGGTCGCGCCCGACCACATCGTCCTGCGGACCTGGGAACGGGGCGCCGGGCTCACCCGGGCCTGCGGCACCGCTGCCTGCGCCGCGCTGGTCAACGGCGCGCGCAGCTACCGGACCGGACGCCGGGCGACGGTGACGCTGCCCGGCGGCGATCTGCTGATCGAATGGCGGGCCGACGACCACGTGCTGCTGACCGGCCCGGCCGAGCGCGAGTTCGCCGGCCGCTTCGATCCGTTCACCGGCAGCTGGTCGCGCGAGCGGGAGCTCGCCTGATGGCCATCGAGATGCTGACCTTCGGGTGCCGGCTCAACGCCTATGAATCGGAAGTGATGAAGGCCGAGGCCGAGAAGGCCGGACTCGGCGACGCGCTGATCGTCAACACCTGCGCGGTGACCGCCGAGGCGGTGCGCCAGGCCCGGCAGCAGATCCGCAAGGCCCGCCGCGACAACCCCGGCCGCGCCATCATCGTCACCGGCTGCGCCGCGCAGACCGAGGCGCGATCGTTCGGCGACATGGCCGAGGTCGACCTCGTCATCGGCAATGCCGACAAGATGAAGTCGCAAAGCTACGCCCCGATCGCCTTCGGCATCCCGCTCAACGACAAGGTGCAGGTCAACGACATCATGAGCGTGCGCGAGACCGCCGCGCACCTCGTCGACGGCCTCGACGGCCGCGCCCGCGCCTTCGTCCAGGTGCAGAACGGCTGCGACCATCGCTGCACCTTCTGCATCATCCCGTTCGGCCGGGGCCCGTCGCGCTCGGTGCCGATGGGCGTCGTGGTCGAGCAGATCCGGCGCCTCGTCGGCAACGGCTATCGCGAAGTGGTGCTGACCGGCGTCGACATCACCTCCTACGGCCCCGACCTCCCCGGCACCCCGACGCTGGGCAGACTGGTCCAGCAGATCCTGCGCCACGTCCCCGACCTGCCGCGGC
This sequence comes from Devosia sp., assembly GCA_041916695.1. Lineage (GTDB taxonomy): Bacteria > Pseudomonadota > Alphaproteobacteria > Rhizobiales > Devosiaceae > Devosia_A. Next base: position 30,619 of record JAYRZA010000020.1, read on the forward strand.
TGAGGATCTCGTCGATCGATTCGATCGAGGCCGACGACGCCTTCTACGACGCCATGGCCTCCGACCGCCGGCTGATGCCGCACCTGCACCTGTCGCTGCAATCGGGCGACGACCTGATCCTGAAGCGCATGAAGCGCCGCCACAGCCGCGACGAGGCGCTCGCCGTGGTCGAGAAGTTCCGCGCGCTGCGCCCCGGCATCGTGTTCGGCGCCGACATCATCGCCGGCTTTCCCACCGAGGACGAGGCGATGTTCGGGAACACGCTCGGCTTCGTCGAGCAGGCCGATCTCACCTACCTGCACGTCTTTCCGTTTTCGCCCCGACCGGGCACCCCGGCCGCCCGCATGCCGCAGGTCGACCGTGCCGTTGCCCGCCGCCGCGCCGCCGCCCTCAGGGCGCTGGGCGAGCGCCAGTTCGACAAGCTCGCCGCCTCCCGCATCGGCGCCATCGAGAACGTCCTCGTCGAGCAGGACGGCGTCGGCCGCCAGGAGCAGTTCATCACGGTGACCGTTCCGGGGCACGCACCGGGCGAACTCGTGGCCGCCCGTATCACCGGTACCTCGCCCACCGGCCTCGTCGGCGAGCCGATAAGGTCTGCAGCCTGATGGTCGAAAAGAAGAAGGGCTTCCTCCAGCGTCTGTTCGGCGGCGGCGACAAGCCGGCCGAGCCGGCCCGCGAACACACCGTTGCCGAGGACCTCGAGGCCGACATCGTGCTCGACGAAGTGGTGGAGGCCGCCCCGCTGGTGCTGCCGCCCGACCAGGAGATCGCCCTCGAGGAGGCCATGCACGAGGCCGGCCTCACCATCGCGCCGCCGGCCGAGATCGCGACCGAGCCGCCGCCGGGCCCGCCCGAGGCGACCCCGACCTTCATCGACAAGGTCGAACACGCGCCGCCCGCCGAGCCGCCGAAGAAGCTCAACTGGTTTCAGCGCCTCGCCTCCGGCCTCAAGCGCACTTCGGACCAGCTGACCGGCAGCATCGCGGCGGTCTTCACCAAGAGAAAGCTCGATCAGCAGATGCTCGACGAGCTCGAGGACATCCTGATCCAGGCCGATTTCGGCGTCGACATGGCCAGCCAGGTCACCGAGGCGCTGCGCCGCGACCGCTTCGACCGCGACATCTCGGCCGAGGATGTGCGCGAGGTGCTCGCCGGCGAAATCGTCAAGGTGCTCGACCCGGTGGCCCGGCCGCTCGTCGTCGATGCCGGGCACAAGCCCTTCGTCATCCTGATGGTCGGGGTCAACGGCACCGGCAAGACCACCACGATCGGCAAGCTGGCCGGGCTGTTTCGCGCCCAGGGCAGGTCGGTCATGCTGGCGGCCGGCGACACCTTCCGCGCCGCCGCCATCGAGCAGCTGCAGGTCTGGGGACAGCGCACCGGCGCCGAGGTCATCGCCAGGCCGGCCGGGTCCGACGCCTCCGGCCTCGCCTACGAGGCGGTGGAACGGGCCCGCGCCGAGGGCGTCGACGTGCTGATGATCGACACCGCCGGTCGGCTCCACAACCGCGACGAGCTGATGAGCGAGCTGGAAAAGATCATCCGCGTGATCCGCAAGGTCGAGCCGTCGGCGCCGCATGCGACGCTGCTCACCCTCGATGCGACCACCGGGCAGAACGCCCTCAGCCAGGTCGAGATCTTCGGCAAGCGCGCCGGCGTCACCGGGCTGGTGATGACCAAGCTCGACGGAACCGCGCGCGGCGGCATCCTGGTCGCCATCGCGCAGAAATTCGGCCTGCCGGTGCACTTCATCGGCGTGGGCGAGGGTGTGGACAATCTCGAGGCGTTCGCCGCGCGCGATTTCGCCACGGCGGTCGCAGGGAGTGCGAAGTGACGGACGACAGCAAGCCTGCCGAGGTGAACTGGAGCGAGCTGAGGCCGCAGCTGATCAAGATCGCGCTCGAACTCGGGCCGCTGCTCGTCTTCTTCTTCGTCAACGGCAATTCCGACATCTTCACCGCCACCGCCTGGTTCATGGGCGCCATGGTGGTGTCGCTGGTGCTGAGCTGGCTGCTGCTCAGGAAGATCGCCGTCATGCCGCTGGTCACCGGCATCGTCGTTCTCGTCTTCGGCACGCTGACGCTGCTGCTCAAGGACGACATGTTCATCAAGATGAAGCCCACCATCGTCAACACGCTGTTCGGCGTGACGCTGCTGGGCGGGCTGGCCTTCGGCCAGTCGCTGCTCAAGTACGTGTTCGGCGATGTCTACAAGCTCAAGCCCGAGGGCTGGCGGAAGCTGACGGTGAACTGGGGCCTGTTCTTCCTGTTCCTCGCCATCGCCAACGAGGTGGTGTGGCGCCTGTTCGACACCGATACCTGGGTGGCGTTCAAGGTCTGGGGCATCATGCCGATCACCATCGTGTTCTCGATGCTGCAGCTGCCGCTGCTGACCCGCTACGCGCCCGATCCCAAGCAGCCGGTCGATCCGATCCCGCCGCTCGACCCGCTGCCCTGAGGACGACCTCAGCCGGCCTTCGCCTTCTCGATGGCCGGCAGCACTTCCTGTTCGAGCGACTGCGGCGTGATCGGGCCGACATGCTTGTAGGTGATGACGCCTGCCGCGTTGACCACGAAGGTCTCGGGCACGCCATAGACGCCCCAGTCGATCGACACGCGGTTGTCGCTGTCGGCGCCGATCCGGTCGTAGGGATTGCCCAGTTCGGTCAGAAAGCCGACGGCGTTCTCGGCGGCGTCGCGCTGGTTGATGCCGTAGAGCCGTACCCCGGCGCGCTGCTTGAGCACCTCGAGCAGCGGGTGCTCGTCGCGGCAGGGAATGCACCAGCTGGCGAAGATGTTGACCACCGTCACCTCGCCCTTGAGCGCCGCCGCGTCGAATCCCTCCACCCCGGAGCCGGGCACCGCCGCGAGGCTGAAGTCCGGCGCGGGCTTGTCGATCAGCACCGAGCGCACGAGGCTGGGGTCGCGATCCATGTTGAGCGCGAACACGGCGAGCAGCGCGACGAGCAGCACCAGCGGCAGCAGGACGAGGGCGATGCGGGTCAATTGCCGGTCCCGGCCGAGCGCCGGCGCACGCCGGCCTTGTCGAGTGCCGCGAGCCTGGCCTTCACCGCCCGCGCATCGAAGACGACATAGCCGATCAGCGCCAGGGTCACCAGCGCCACCCCGGCATAGGCCCACACGATATACTGCAGGTGCATGGCTTCGCTGGTCACCGCGCGCCTCCGGCGAGGGCTGCCTGTCGACTGAGCGTATCGGCGCGACGACGCAGGATCTCGGTGCGCATCCGCACCAGCATGAGCAGCGCGAACAGCAGCGTGAACGCCAGCATCATGACGAGCAGCGGCGTCAGGATCGACGGCGGCATGCGCGGCCCCTCCGCGGTGAACACGCTCGCCGGCTGGTGCAGCGTGTTCCACCAGTCGACCGAGAATTTGATCACCGGGATGTTGAGCGCCCCGACGAGCGTGACGATCGCGATGATGCGGCCGGCCTTGAGCTGGTCGTCGAAGGCGCGCCACAGCGCCACGATGCCCAGATAGATGAGCAGCAGCACCAGGGTCGAGGTCATCCGCCCGTCCCATTCCCAGAACGTGCCCCAGGTCGGCCGGCCCCAGAGCGCCCCGGTATAGAGGGCGAGCGCGGTGAAGGCGGCGCCGAGCGGGGCGGCGGCCTTGTTGGCGACATCGGCGAGCGGGTGGCGCCAGACCAGCGTGCCAAGCGCCGAGACCGCCATGGTTCCGTAGACGAGCTGGCTCAGCCAGGCATTGGGGACATGCACGTACATGACGCGCACCATGTCGCCCATCTGGTAGTCCTCGGGCGAATTGACGAGCGCGAACCAAAGCCCGATGGCGAAGGCGACGACGGTCGCAAGCCCCAGCGGCAGCACCAGGTAGCGGCTCCAGGCGAGGAAATGCCCCGGATGGGCGAGGCGGCTGAACCAGTTGGGCTGCTTGACGGTGTCGACGGTCATCAGGGGCGGTCTCGATGCTGCCGGGCGTAGTCCTTACACGGCCGCTCCGCCTTGATCGAGGTCAATGGCAAAGCGGCGACGATCCCGTCTATTCCCCGGCCGCCCGCAAGGCAAGCGCGGCGGCGAACGGCGCGAACACGGTGACGACGAGGCTCAGCGCCACGAGGAACAGGGCCGCGCCGTTTCCCGCGAGCGGATCGAGCATGCCGACGCCGAAGATCATCACCGGGATGGCGAGCGGCAGGATCAGCACCGGGGCGATCAGGCCGCCGCGCCGCAATCCCACGGTAACCGCGGCGCCCAGCGCGCCGAAGCTGGTGAGGGCCGGGGTGCCGGCGAGCAGGGCCAGGACCGTGCCCCACCACTGCCCCCAGCTCATCGACAGCAACAGCGCCAGGATCGGGGTCGCGAGCAGCAGCGGCACCGCCGTCACCAGCCAGTGCGCGATCACTTTTGCGGCAATGACGGCTTCGAGCGGCAGCACCGAGTGCCGCAGCAGCTGGAGCGAGCCGTCTTCGTCGTCGGAGCGGAACAGCCGATCGAGCCCCAGCAGCATCGACAGGAAGGCGGCGATCCAGACGATGCCGGGGGCAAGCCGCATCAGCTGCGGCCGGTCGGGACCGATGGCGAAGGGCACGATCACCGCCACCATGATGAAGAACAGCACCAGCGTCATGGCTTCGCCGCCAACGCGGACGGCAAGGCGAAGATCCCGCCCGATCAGGGCGCGGAAGGCGCTCACGAGGCGTCTCCGAGCGTCAGCGTGGCGACGCCACCGCCCTGGGCGAGCGGCAGATCGTGATGGGTGGCGATGACCGCCATGCCGCCGGCGGCGCGATGCGCGTCGATCAGCCGGCCGAGCAGCGCCTCGCCGTCCCGGTCGAGCGCGGCGCTGGGTTCGTCGAGGAGCCACAGCGGCCGTCGCGACACGAGCAGGCGCGCCAGCGACAGCCGCCGCAGCTGGCCGGAAGACAGGTACCCCGCCTCGAGCCCGGCGAGGCGGCCGATGCCGACCGCTTCGAGCGCGCCCGGCACATCGAGGCCGGTTTCTCCGTACAGGCGGCGCCAGAACCCGAGGTTCTCTGCGACCGTGAGGCGGGCCTTGATGCCCGGCTGGTAGGTGAGCAGGTGCAGCTGCGCCTGTTCCTCGTCGCCCGCGACCTCGATCGTGCCGCTCTCGGCGCGCACCACGCCGGCGAGGGTGAGCAGCAGTGTCGACTTGCCGGCGCCGTTCCGGCCGCGCAACAGCAGCGCCTCGCCGGCCGCCAGCTCGAACGAGAGATCGCCGAACAGCACTCTCTCCCCGCGCCTGACGGCGAGGTGGCGCACCCGCAGCCGGGCTTGTGCGAAGGTCGGGCTGGTCCTCATCGGCGCCATGCCTATTCAACCAAAGTCCGTGCTGGCAAGCGCGAAGTTGTTTCTCTATAAGCCAGCCCCAGATTGGACCGGTTCCAATCTGCTGCCCTCGCCCCCCGGTCCCGCGGGCCTTCGGGTCCCCCCACAGGGCCGAGGTGGCGCCTTGCAACACCAGCGCGTGAAGGCGACACCGTGACCTCCAAGTCCCTCGACAGCTTCAAGTCCAGAACCACGCTCAAAGTCGGGGATAGGACCTACTCTTACTTCTCGATCCCGCTTGCCGAGCAGAACGGCCTCAGGGGCGTGAGCCAGCTGCCCCACTCGATGAAGGTGGTGCTGGAGAACCTGCTCCGCTTCGAGGATGGCGTCACCGTGACCCGCAGGGACATCGAGGCGGTCGCCGACTGGCTCAGGACGCGGACGTCGGAACACGAGATTTCCTACCGGCCGGCGCGTGTCCTGATGCAGGACTTCACCGGCGTGCCGGCGGTGGTCGACCTCGCCGCGATGCGCGACGCGACCGCCAAGCTCGGCGCCGACCCGCAGAAGATCAACCCGCTGGTCCCGGTCGACCTCGTCATCGATCACTCGGTGATGGTCGACAGCTACGGCACCCCGCTCAGCTTCACCCAGAACGTCGATCTCGAGTACGAGCGCAATGGCGAGCGCTACGAGTTCCTGCGCTGGGGTCAGAAGGCCTTCGACAACTTCCGCGTCGTGCCGCCCGGCACCGGCATCTGCCACCAGGTCAACCTCGAATACCTCGCCCAGACGGTGTGGACCCGCAGGGACGAGGATTCGGGCGAGATCTACGCCTATCCCGATACGCTGGTGGGCACCGACAGCCATACCACCATGGTCAACGGTCTCGCCGTGCTCGGCTGGGGCGTCGGCGGCATCGAGGCCGAGGCGGCCATGCTCGGCCAGCCGATCACCATGCTGATCCCCGAGGTCGTCGGCTTCAAGCTCACCGGCAAGATCAACGAGGGCATCACCGCCACCGATCTCGTGCTGACTGTCACCGAGATGCTGCGCAAGAAGGGCGTGGTCGGCAAGTTCGTCGAGTTCTACGGCCCCGGCCTCGACTACCTGAGCCTCGAGGACCAGGCGACCATCGCCAACATGGCGCCGGAATACGGCGCGACCTGCGGCTTCTTTCCCGTCGACGTCGATACGCTCGCCTATCTCGAGACCTCGGGTCGCGACGCCGACCGCGTGGCGCTGGTCAAGGCCTATGCCGAGGCGCAGGGCATGTTCCGCGCCACCGCCTCGGCGGACCCGGCGTTCACCGACACGCTCGAACTCGACCTGTCGACCGTGGTGCCCTCGCTGTCCGGCCCCAAGCGCCCGCAGGACCGCGTGTCGCTGACCGACGCGGCGCCGAAGTTCGCGCAGGCGCTGGTCGACATCGCCGCCGGCAAGCCGCGCGGCGCGGGCTTTGCGGTGCGAGGCGAGAATTTCCAGCTGGCCGACGGTCACGTGGTGATCGCCGCCATCACCTCGTGCACCAACACCTCGAACCCCAATGTGCTGATCGCCGCCGGCCTCGTCGCCCGCAAGGCCCGGGCCCGCGGCCTAACCACCAAGCCGTGGGTCAAGACCTCGCTGGCGCCGGGCTCGCAGGTGGTCACCGACTATCTCACCGCCGCCGGCCTGCAGGCCGACCTCGACGCCATGGGCTTTAACCTCGTCGGCTACGGCTGCACCACCTGCATCGGCAATTCCGGCCCGCTGCCGGAAGCGATCTCGGAATGCATCAACGCCAATGACCTGGTCGCCGCCTCGGTGCTCTCGGGCAACCGCAATTTCGAGGGTCGCGTCAATCCGGACGTGCGGGCCAACTACCTCGCCTCCCCGCCGCTCGTCGTCGCCTATGCTATCGCCGGCACAATGACCACCAACCTATCGACCGAGCCGCTCGGCACCGATGCCGAGGGCCGGCCGGTCTTCCTCAGGGACATCTGGCCCTCCAACAAGGAGATCGCCGAGGTGGTGCGGTCCGTGATCACCCCGCAGATGTTCCTCGGGCGCTACTCGGACGTGTTCAAGGGCGATGACAACTGGCAGGCCATCGCCGTCGACGGCGGCGAGACCTATCGCTGGAACTCCTCTTCGACCTACGTGCAGAACCCGCCCTACTTCGACGGGCTGAAGATGGAGCCCGAGCCGGTCACCGACATCCACGAGGCGCGCATCCTCAGCCTGTTCCTCGACTCGATCACCACCGACCACATCTCGCCGGCCGGCTCGTTCAAGTCGGGTACGCCTGCCGGCAAGTACCTCGTCGAGCGGCAGGTGTCGCCCAAGGACTTCAACTCCTACGGCGCCCGCCGCGGCAATCACGAGGTGATGATGCGCGGCACCTTTGCCAATATCCGCATCAAGAACCAGATGGTGCCGGGCGTCGAGGGCGGGTTCACCAAGGGCCCGAACGGCGACGTGATGGCCATGTACGATGCCGCCATGGCCTTCCAGAAGTCCGATACCCCGCTGGTGATCTTCGCCGGCAAGGAATACGGCACCGGCTCGTCGCGCGACTGGGCGGCCAAGGGCACGCGACTGCTCGGCGTCCGCGCCGTCATCGCCCAGAGCTTCGAGCGCATCCACCGCTCCAACCTGATCGGCATGGGCGTCCTGCCGCTGCAGTTCGCCGAAGGCGAGAGCTGGCAGAGCCTCAAGCTCGACGGCTCCGAGACCGTGTCGATCGAGGGCCTCACCACCCTGACGCCGCGCTCCGACGTCAAGGTGCGCATCGTCCGCCATGACGGGCGGATCGAGGAGATCACCACCCGCTGCCGCATCGATACGATCAACGAGCTCGAGTACTACCAGAACGGCGGCATCCTGCACTACGTGCTGCGCAACCTCGTCGCCGCCTGATCGGTCGGCCGCCCCGCAAGGGGCGGCTGCCCGCCCTCACGCGCGTTCTCGCGCTGAATTGACTCGCGCGGCGGGGGTGCGGTGCCTAGAACAAGGGCATGCTGCATCGTTTCTTAGTTTTCATCGTGCTGGCCGTGCTGGGCTCGTCGCTGCCGGCCGCGGCCGGCGAATTGCGCCAGGGCCCGCGGGCGGTGGTCGAGCTGTTCACCTCGCAGGGCTGCTCGTCGTGTCCGAAGGCCGATGCCATGCTCGCCGAGCTCGGTGAGCGCAGCGACATCGTCGCCCTCGCCTATCATGTCGACTACTGGGACTATGTGGGCTGGGAAGACACGTTCGGCGAACGGGCATTCTCGGACCGGCAGCGGGACTATGCGCAGAGCTGGGGATCCTCCCGCATCTTCACGCCGCAGCTGATCGTCAACGGCGCCGGCGGCGTGGTGGCGAGCAAGCAGGAGGCCGTCGATGCGGCACTGGCGCGGGCCGCGCTGCCGGTGCTCGTCGGCCTGAGCTGCGACGACGACGACGAGCTGATGACCATCACGATCAGCGGCGGCGACGGCCAGATGGAAGGCGTGGTCTGGCTGGTCACCTTCATCGATCGGGCCGAGGTCGACATCGAGCGGGGCGAAAACAAGGGCCGCAAGATCGCCTATACCCAGATCGTCACCGGCCGCCAGGTGGTCGGCATGTTCAGGCCCGGCTCCGAGGGACAGATCCGCCTGCCGCTCGACGAGGTGATCACCGGCAAAGCCAATGGGGTGGCGATCCTCGTGCAGCAGGAGCGCGAAGGCCTGCCCGGCCCGATCCTGGGCGCCGCCAGCTACACCAGGTAGCTGCAAAAAACCCGCCGGTCGGAACGACCGGCGGGTCAGAATGACTGGTGCAAAGTCGGGCGGCCGGCATCCGGGCATCGTGGTTTGGGGGCTCGGTCAGCCCGGATGCCGGCCACTGGAGGCAATGAAAGCAGGTTGCCTGTTCAATCTGGCGCCATGAGGGACACAATGTGACCGAAATGGGATTTGTCTCGCCCCGATCCCCGGCGTGACTTGCCAACCCCGCCGATCGGGGCAATCATGACAGGGTCGTGACGGGAGGCAGCAGGGTGGACGAACCGCAGCAGGGTGGGCCGGGTCTGGTGGTGGATTTTCCCGCCGGGGCCGGTCCGAAAGTCTCCCGCTTCGTGCCGGCGGTCAGCTTCGATCGCCGGGAACTCTCCACCATCCTCAATCTGTATGGCCGCAGGGTCGCCGAGGGCGAGTGGCGCGACTACGCGCTGGATTTCCTCCGCGAGCGCGCCCTGTTCTCGATCTACCGGCGCGCTTCCGAGCGCCCGCTCTATGTCATCGAGAAGAACCCCAGGCTGAGGAACAGGCAGGGCCAGTACCTGGTGCTGAGCCAGGAGGGCCGCGTGCTGAAGCGCGGCCACGACCTCGAGACGGTGCTGCGCGTGCTCGAGCTCGCCGTGGTGAAGTGATACTGGTCCGCGAGGCCGAGCCGGCAGACGCCGCCGCGATGAGCGCCGTACTCACCGCCTCGATCCGCGACCTGTGCGGCGCCGACCACCGCGACGACCCTGCGATCCTCGCCGGCTGGCTGCGCAACAAGACGCCGGAAATGGTGCTGCGGATGTTCGCCAACCCGAAGGCGCAGCTCTTCGTCGCCGAGCGCGATGGCATGATTGCCGCCGTTGGCAGCCTCGACGGCAGCGACGAGATCGGTCTCAACTACGTCGATCCGCCGCATCGCTTCCGTGGCGTCAGCAAGACCCTGCTCGCCGCGCTCGAGGATCGCATTCGCCGGTCCGGCGCCACCCGTGCCCGCCTCACGAGCACCGGCACCGCCCGCCGCTTCTACCTCGCCTCCGGCTGGCGCGAAGCCGGCCCCGGCGAAGACCACCGCGGCATGCTCTGCTATCCAATGGAAAAGTCGCTCTAGCAGGGACGCCCTACAGCGCCTTCTGCAGGTGCACGATATCCAGCCAGCGGTCGAACTTGTAGCCGACCGCCTCATAGCGCCCGACATGCCGGAACCCGGCCTTCTCGTGCAGCCGGATCGAATTGGCGCGCTCGGCGGTGATCACCGCGATCATCTGCCGGAAGCCGGCCGTGCTGCTCTCGGCCAGCAGCCGCTCGAGCAGCCGCGCCCCGATTCCCTGCCCCACGACGTCCTGCCTAAGGTAGATCGAGTCCTCGCAGGTGAAGCGGTAGGCCGCGCGCGGCCGGTAGAACGAGGCATAGGCGTAGCCGATGGCCTCGCCCGCCTGCTCGGCGATGATCAGCGGGTGTCCGAGCGTGCGGAGCTTGCCGAACCGCTCCGCCATCTCGGACTCGCCCGGCGGCTCGGTCTCGAAGGTGATGACGGTCTCATCGACATAGTGCCGGTAGATGGCGGTGATCGCTGGAATGTCGGACCAGGCGAAGGGGCGGAAGCGGACGTCGGACATGGACTGCTCGAAAAAACGTGGGGGCCGCGATCTTGATAGATCGCGGCCCCCCGAACTTCCAATCAGACTTGCTGATTGCTGGGATTACTCGCGGTTACCGAACAGCCTGAGCAGCATCATGAACAGGTTGATGAAATCGAGGTAGAGGCTGAGCGCCCCCATGATGGCGCCCTTGGCCAGCACGTCCGAGCCGAAGCTGGCCGAGTAGCTCTCCTTGATCTTCTGGGTGTCGTAGGCGGTGAGGCCGACGAAGATCAGCACGCCGATCGCCGAGATCGCGAAATCCAGCGCCGAAGAGGCGAGGAAGATGTTCACGAGGCTGGCGATGATCAGGCCGATCAGGCCCATGATCAGGAAGTTGCCGATGCCGGTCAGATCGCGCTTGGTGGTGTAGCCGTACAGGCTCATCGCACCGAAGGTCGCGGCGGTGATGAAGAACACCTTGGCGATCGAGGCGTCGGTATAGACCATGAAGATCGAGCTGAGGCTCAGGCCCATGACGGCCGCGAACACCCAGAACACCGCCTGTGCGGCGCCTACCGAGAGCTTGTTGATGCCGAAGCTCAGCACCAGCACGAAAGCCAGCGGCGACAGCGCGATCACCCACATCAGCGGGCTCTGGTAGATCAGCGCGCCCCAGGCGGTCAGCTGGCCGTCGGCCACCGCGCCCTGGGCGCTGAAATAGGCGACCAGCCCGGTCACCACCAGGCCGATACCCATGTAGTTGTAGACCTTGAGCATGTAGCTCCTCAGGCCCTCGTCGATGGCTGCGGCGGTTCCGGCCCGCGCAGCGGCGATAGTCGGTCTGTCGAATTCAGCCATTACAGTTCCCTTTCCTGGCAGCAGGCACGCACGCATGTCGCTGCGCTCGCCTCGGGGAGGAAATATGGCGGCTCGTCCGGGTGATTACAAGAGCGTCGGTGCGACCAGTCAGACGCGCAATGTCGCTGTGTCACAAGGCCTTAGGTCCGACCATCGGAACGTTGACCGCTTCGTGACCCGCACAAGAGGGGGAGCCGCCGCCCCGATCCTTGCCCGCACCGGCGGGCCCCGATACGCTCCCAGGGTCGGGTGCGGCGAATCACGCGCCCGTCTTGACGGCAAAGGGAGGGTCGGTTGCCCAGGCTCTTTACCGGAATCGAGGTGCCCCGCGATGTCGGGCTGGCGCTGTCGCTGAAACGTGGCGGGCTGACCGGCGCACGCTGGATCGACACCGAGAACTACCACATCACCCTGCGCTTCATCGGCGATGTCGATCACGCTACCGCCGCCGACGTCATGGACATGCTGGATCGGCTGGCCGACAGCGGGGCATTCTCGATCCGGCTCAGCCATCTGGGCTCGTTCGGCGGGGACAAGCCGCGGGCGCTGTTCGCCGGGGTCGAGAGCAACCAGACCCTGCTGCGGCTGCAGGCGGCCCAGGAACGGGTGCTGCAGCGCGCCGGACTGCCGCCCGACGGCCGCAAGTTCGTGCCGCACGTGGCGCTGGCCCGCCTGCGCGGCGCCTCGGCCCCGGAAGTGGCGGGCTTCATCGCCCAGTCCGGCCGCTTCATGCCGCTCGACTTTGCGGTCCGCCGCTTCGTGCTGTTCTCGAGCAAGGACTCAGTGGGCGGCGGACCTTACCTCGTGGAACACGCCTACGCCCTGGCCGCCTGATTGCCGCGTTAACGCTTCCTTCACCAAGCCGGGCCAAACAGAAACGCGCGGGATTGCAGACGCCAAAATGCCGTCACGATTGCCGCTATGGTCTCGACTTTATTCAAATGCGCTGCCTGCTTGAGACGTTGGTAACCATGCGATGGCAGGATGAGGTGTCGATTGCGCAAACTTCGGACAAGGACGTTCGGGCGATGACGGCGACTCGTTTGGGACTGGCTGTGGCACTGTGTGCCGTTCTGGGCATCGCCGCGGCGGCACCGGCCCTGGGCCAGCAGATCAAGCAGCTGGGCACCTTCAAGTCGTGGACGGCCTGGGTCGGCTCGGATGCCAACGGCACGATGTGCTACATCTCCGCCGAGCCGGAGGACTGGAGTCCCAAGGAGGTCAAGGGCGCGCCGGTGAAGCGGAGCCCGATCCACTTCCTGGTGATCAACCGCAAGGGCCTGGGCACCAAGAACGAGGTGCAGACCCTGGTCGGCTACCCCTTCCACCCCAGCAACGCCAATGTCACGGCCACCATCGACGGCAAGAGCTATCCGATGGTGACCGAAGGCGAGGCGGCCTGGCTGGCGGTCGAAGCCGACGAGCCCGGCTTCGTCGAGGCGCTCAAGGCGGGCACCAAGCTCGTGGTCAAGGGCACCTCGCAGAAGGGCAACAACATGAGCGACACCTACAACCTGTCGGGCGTGACCGCTGCCCTGGGCGAGATCGGCAAGGCCTGCGCCTGAGCTGTGCATGCCCGGTGACCGATGGCGATCTCGATTGGACGGCGCGGGCGGACCCTGCTACCAAGCCGGTGACCATCGAGGCTCCATGACTGCACTGCCGGTTCGATCGCTGCTGCTGCTTGTCCTGGCGTTCGCCAGCGCCCCGGCTGCGGCGCAGTCGGTCAAGCTGCTCGGCGAATACCGGGCCTGGTCGGCCTATTCGGCCACCGAATCGACCGGGCCGGTGTGCTTTGCGCTGACCAAGCCCAGCGACGTCTCACCCACTCCGGACGGCTACACGGAGGCCTACCTGTACCTCACGCATCGTCCCGCCGAGGGCGTGCGCAACGAGATGAACATCGTCGCCGGCTACACCTTTGCGCCGGACACCCCGGCGACGGTGACGGTGAGCGGCCAGAGCTTCGAGCTGTTCACCGAAAATGATGCGGCCTGGCTGCGCGACCCCGGCCAGAACGACAATCTCGCCGGGGCGCTGCGGGCCGGCTCGACCGTCGTGGTCGAAGGCACCAGCGACCGGGGCATCCGCATCACCCAGACCTTCTCGCTTTCGGGCGCCACCGCCGCCTCGCGCGCCATCGAAGGCGACTGCACCGGCTGAGGCGCGGGCCTCCCCTGCGACGGCTGTTTTGCGCCGCCCGCCATCCTATGTTATCAGCCGCGCCCAGACGCGCCCGCTGAGAAAGCCGCCCGCACCATGGCCATCGCCCTCGACCTCGATCACCACGCCCATGCCGACCGCAGCCGACCCGGCCGCGCCTCGCTGGTCGGACTGACCAGGCCCGAGCTGCGCAACACCCTGATGGGCATCGGGCTCGACGAGCGCGAGGCCAGGATGCGCGCCTCCCAGCTGTGGAACTGGATCTACCACAACGGCGTCACCGACTTCGAGCGGATGACCAATATCCAGAGGGGCTTCCGGCAGAAGCTGGCGGAGGCCTTCCTGCTCGACCGGCCGGAGATCGTCAGCGAGCAGGTATCCGTCGACGGCACCCGCAAATGGCTGTTCCGCTTCCGCGATCCGAAGAACCCGCTGCTCCCGCCGGTCGAGGTCGAGACCGTCTACATCCCCGAGGAGGACCGCGGCACGCTCTGCGTCTCGAGCCAGGTCGGCTGCACGCTGACCTGCTCGTTCTGCCATACCGGCACGCAGAAGCTGGTGCGCAACCTCAGCGCCGGCGAAATCCTCGGCCAGGTGCTGATGGCGCGCGAGCGGCTGGGCGACTTCCCCGGCGGCGTGCGTCCGACCGACGGACTGGTGCCGGCGCCGCGCGGCTCCGGCGGCTCGGAGGGTGACAGTCGCGCCGTCACCAATGTGGTGATGATGGGCATGGGCGAGCCGCTCTACAACTACGACAACGTCAAGCAGGCGCTGCTGATCGCCTCGGACGAGGCAGGCATCTCGCTCTCGAAGCGCCGGATCACGCTGTCGACCTCGGGCGTCGTGCCCTTCATCGAGCCCACCGGGCGCGAGATCGGGGTGATGCTCGCCATCTCGCTGCACGCCGTGCGCGACGAGCTGCGCGACATCCTCGTGCCGATCAATAAGAAGTGGCCGCTTGCCGAGCTGCTCGCCGCCTGCCGCGCCTATCCGGGGCTCTCCAACGCCCGCCGCATTACCTTCGAATACGTGATGCTGCGCGACATCAACGATTCCGACGCCGACGCCCGCGAACTGGTGCGGCTGCTTGCCGGCATCCCGGCCAAGATCAACCTGATCCCGTTCAACCCCTGGCCGGGCAGCAACTACGAATGCTCGACCTCCTCGCGCATCGAGCGCTTCGCCGACATCGTCAACGCCGCCGGCTACGCCAGCCCGGTCCGCACCCCGCGCGGCCGCGACATCTTCGCCGCCTGCGGACAGCTGAAGAGCGCCAGCGAGCGGCTGAGCCGGAAGGAGCGCGACGCGCTCAGCGCCTGAGGTCGCGCCGCCCGATCAGGATCGCCGCCGCGCCGAACAGGCTGAGGGCGACCGAAACCCCGAAGATCGACCAGAAGCCGAACGCGCCGGCCCAGAGCCCGGTGCCGAGCCCGGAAAACACCGCGCCGGCGCTCATCGTGTTGCCGAACAGGGCCGCGGCCGTGCCGGCCCGCCCCGGCAGCAACTGCTGGACATAGGCCATGCCGAGAATGGAGATGACGGCGATGGCGACGGCGCGCAACAGCTGGCCGACGTAGAGGGCCGCGAGGGTCGGGATCAGCAGCGGCAGCGCGAAGTAGAGCGCGAAGATCAGAAAGCCCGCGATCAGCAGGCCGTGGCTCACCCGCGCCATCGGCCTGACGACGAACAGGCCCATCACCACCACTTCGATGGCGGCGCAGAGGCTGAACAGCAGGCCGACATCAGTCTCGGTGCCCAGATCCTGGACGACGACGATCGACATCGCCACCGAGGCCATGAACATCGCGGTGTGGAAGGCCGTCAGCGCCAGGACACCCGGCGCCGCCATGCGCACGGTGGCAAGGTCGATGCCGCGGCGCTGCCCGGGAGCCGCCGCGGGCATGACCCGGAGACGCGTCGCGACGACCGTCAGCAAAGCGACGAGCGCCAGCGCCGCCGCCCCCAGATAGACGCCGCCAAACGACGCCACCGCCACCAGCGCCGCGCCGATCGCCGGCCCGATGGCCCAGGCGAGCGAGGAGACCATCCGCATGCCGGCCATGCCGCGCGAGACCGTGTCGCCGCCGACGAGGTCGAGCTGGCCCTTGGCGATGGCGAACAGCAGCGAAAAGGAGGCGCTGCCCAGCCCGAGCGCGGTGAAGCCGACGAGGATGAGCAGCCAGGGCGAGGCAACGAAGGCGAAAAGCACGTAGGCGACGATCTTGGCCCCCAGCGACAGCAAGAGCGGCCACAGCGCCGGCCTGCTGTCGTGCCGCTGGCCGAACCAGGTGGTGAAGCCGATGCCCGCCAGCGACGACAGCGTCATGAACAGGGTGAGCTCGAGCGGCGTCATGCCGACCTTCTCGACTGCCAGCAGCGCCATGTAGCTGCCCGCCACCGCCTCGGCGAGGATGGTCAGCAGCGCCGCCAGCATGGTGGGCGCAAACGACGGCACTTTGAGCAGCGCCAGGCTCGGGCGGAACGACACGATGGCGATCCCGGCAGGGTCCCGCGTTGGACGCGGGCGTGGAGGGGCACTATCTGTAGAGGGCTTTCGGCCAGAGTTGCAGACTATTCCGGTTCGAAAGCGCGGCAAGTGAAGCACCACCCGGCACCATCAGGCACCACAAGGACGCCATGCCCTACCTGACCACCATAGGCTTCGACGCCGACGACACGCTCTGGCACCACGAGAAGTACTTCGTCGCCACCAAGGACGAGTTCGTCGCCCTGCTCGGCCCCCATGCCGAAGCGGCCGCGACGGCGAAGACGCTGCACGACACCGAGATCGCCAATGTCCGGCTCTACGGCTTCGGCGTCAAAAGCTTCACGCTCTCGATGATCGAGACCGCCATCGCCGTCACCGGTGGCAGCGTGCCGGGAACCGTCATCGCCGGCATCATCGAGCTCGGGCGCAAGATGCTGACCCACCCGGTCGATCCCTATCCGGGCGTGCGCGAGACGCTCGACGCGCTGGCCGGTAGCCACAAGCTGCTCGTCGTCACCCGCGGCGACCTGGTCGACCAGGAGCGCAAGCTCGCGGCCTCGGGCCTCCTGCCGCTGTTCGACGAGATCGAGATTGTCTCCGACAAGACCAGGCCCGTCTACGAGCGCATCTTCACCCGCCACGGCGATGGGCCAGGGCGCGCCATGATGATCGGCAATTCCATGCGCGCCGACGTGGTGCCGGCCCTCGCCGCCGGCGCCTGGGGCATCCACATCCCGTCCGAGTATGTCTGGTCGCTCGACCTCGACGAGGAGCCGGCCGATGCCCGCCGGTTCCGGCGCCTGAGCACCGTCACCGACGTGCTGCCCGTCATCGCGGAGATCGGCTGATGCAGATTCGTCTGAAGCGCATGCAGCCCGGCGACGAACTCGACTTCACCGACATCGCGCCGGACGTGTTCGACGAGCCCATCCACCCCGAGCGGCTGGCAGCCTATCTCGCCGAGCCCGGGCACCTGATGATCCTCGCCTTCGATGGCGAGCAGGTGGTCGGCCAGTGCGCCGCCGTGATCCACCGCCACCCCGACAAGCCGACCGAACTCTATGTCGACGAAGTCGGCACCGCCTCGACCCACCTGCGCCAGGGCATCGCGACGCGCATGCTGGACGCCATGTTCGCGTGGGGCCGCGAGCTCGGCTGTCGCGAGGCCTGGCTCGGCACCGAACTCGACAATGTCGAGGCCAACGGCCTCTATCGCAAGTTCAGGCCTTCCGAGGACGAGGCGATTCAGTACTACCTGTTCGCGCTCTAGCGTCGGGGTCTCGGGGGGCGGCCGGGGTCTCCCCCCGGATCCACTCGAGCTTGTGCCGGCCCTGGCCGGGATCGCCGAGGAGTTGGGCGAGGGCGGGGAGCAGGATGCGGAGCTCGCCTTCGAGCGTGAACGGCGGGTTGACGAGGATCAGGCCCGAGCCGTGCAGGCGCGGCGGGTTCGAGGCGGGGCGGATGCTGATTTCGGCGCGCAGCACGCGCGGGATGCCGGTCGCCTCGAGCGCCGAGATGAAGTCATGCACGGCGCGGGTGTCCTTGAGCGGGTACCACAGCGCGTAGAGCCCGCCCGGGAACTTCCGGTGCGCCTTCTGCAGCCCGTCGACCAGTCGCTCGAACTCGCCCTTCTCCTCGAACGGCGGATCGACCAGGACCAGCCCGCGCTTCTCCTTGGGCGGCACATGGGCATTGAGGGCCAGCCAGCCGTCGAGGTGGATCACCCGCACCTGCACGTCGCCGGCAAACAGCTTGCCCAGCCGCTCGGCATAATCGGGATGCAGTTCGAGCGCCGAGAGCCGGTCCTGCGGCCTGAACAGCGTCCGCACCAGCAATGGCGAGCCGGGATAGGTCTCGAGCCGGTCGCCCGGGTTGAGGCCGCGGATCACCTCGAGATAGGGCTCGACCAGCGGCCTGGCCTTGGCGGGAAGCTCGGCCTTGAGCAGCCGGTCGATACCGTCCACCCACTCCGGCGAGCGCCTGGCGATCTCGCCGGTGAGATCGTACCGGCCGATCCCGGCATGCGTATCGATCACCCGATACGCCGCGTCCTTCTTCTTGAGATATTCGCACAGCCGGGTGACGACGATGTGCTTCATCACGTCGGCGAAGTTGCCGGCATGGAAGGCGTGGCTGTAGTTCATGAGGCCACCATCAGTGCCGCGCCTGCGCGGTCAGGATGGTCGCGGCGAAGGCCGCAAAGATCGCCGCGAAGCTCCAGTTGATCGCCTTCTCGATCCACTTGCTGCGCTTGAACGCCGCCGCGAGGCCCTCGGCCGCGAACACGATCAGTACGCCCATGGGGATCGACAGCACGACGAACTGCACGCCCAGGAACAGCAGCTTGCCGGCCGCGGCCGGGTCGTGCGCCTCCACGAACTGCGGCAGGAAGGTGACGAAGAACAGCACCACCTTGGGGTTGAGCAGGTTGATGCCGAGGCCGGTCAGGAAGCTCTGCCACAGCGTGGGCGTCTTCTTCGCGGCTTCCGCGAGCCGCAGTCCGCCGCCATGGGCGATCGCCTGCCAGGCGAGCCAGACGAGATAGACCGCTCCGGCGATCTTGAGGGCGAGAAACAGCGGCGGCGCGGCAACGATCAGTACCGAAATGCCGAAGGCAACCAGCGTGGTGTGCACGAGGATGCCGGTCATCGCCCCGAACATGGCGGCCAGCCCATGCCCCCGTCCATAGTTGATGGCGCGACTCATCTGCAGCGCCATGTCCGGACCGGGCGTGATCATCAGCACGAAGGTCGCGACGGCGAAGGCGAGCATCACGGGCAGGTCGGGAACGAAGTCGGGCATCGGGTCACCGGACAAGGACCGCTCCTCTTGGCACGGCGCGGGGCGGCTTGCCAGCCCCCATCCGGCTGCGTCACAACACGGCCATGAGCAGTCCGGACATCATCCCGATCGGCACCGGCGAGCTTCCGCGCGTCGCCGATCTCGCCCACCGCATCTGGCCGGAGGCCTTTGCCGGCATCCTGCCTGCCGAGCGCATTCCCGGCATGCTGGCCGAAATCTACGCGCTCGAGACGCTGGCCGCCGACATGGCCGAGCGCGACCACCGGTACTGGCTGGCACGGCGCGACACGGTCGATGTCGGCTTCGCCTCCGCCTACCGCGCCGAGGGCCGGGTATGGATCAAGAAGCTCTACCTGCTCGCCGAGGCCCGCGGGCTGGGGCTGGGCAAGGCGCTGATCGCCGCCGCCCGCGCCGACCTCGGTCCCGGGCTGCCGGTGGCGCTCTACGTCAACGACGGCAATGCGCCGGCCATCGCCTTCTACCGCTCGCAGGGCTTCGAGATCGAGAAACGCGTGCCCGTGCGCATGGGACCCTACGATTTCACCGACTACGTGATGCTGAAACCGGCATAGCCGCAAAACCGCGCCGCCCCGACAGCGGACCACGGGGGCGTCCCCCGACTTCCGACCCGGCGGCCCCCGCTTAAGCCGCCCTTAACCCCGTCGCGGCCATGCTCCCACGGGTGTTTCGGGCGTATTTGAGGGTGTTTGAGTGAAGTCGCCGGACAAGGCATCGCTGGGCCGCGCCAACGCCCTGCTGCTCGATGCCGCGCTCGAGAGCATCCCCTACGGCTTCTGCGTCTGGTCGCCCGACTTCCGCCTCGTGATGTGGAACCGGCACTACCTCGACATCTACGGCTTTCCGGCCAAGCGCATCCGCAGGGGCATGACGCTCGCGGCGGTGGTCCGGCTCTCGGCCGAGCTCGGCAACCACCCCGACCAGTCGCCGGAGGACTTCCTCCTCGCCTACCGCCAGGAACTGCTCAACAATCGCGGCGGGGCGCGTGCCAAGGTCCGCGAACTGGTGCAGGGCGGACGCACGCTCGAGACCGCGCATGTCTACTCGCCTGGCCTCGGCTGGGTGGTGACGCACGAGGACGTCACCGAGGAAATCGCCTCGTCCGAGATCATCCAGAAGCGCAAGCGCGAACTCGAAAGGCAGAACATCCGGCTCGATGCGGCGGTCAACAACATCAGCCAGGGCCTGTGCATGTACGACCCCAAGGGCCGGCTGGTGATCTGCAACGAGCCCTACCAGCGCATCTACAAGCTGCCCGAGCAGTTGCTGCGGCCGGGTACCCCGCTCGACGACATCCTCGCCTATCTGTTCGAGCACGGCATGCGCGCCACCGGCAACAGCGAGGAGTACATCCGATGGAGGCGCGAGGTCATCGCGCGCGGCGAGTACGGCAAGAACATCCACGAGCTGGATGGCCGGATCATCATGATGCAGCACCATCCGATGAAGGACGGCGGCTGGGTGACCACGCACGAGGACATCACCGAACAGCGGCAGCAGGAAGACAAAATCCGGCACCTGGCGCGGCACGATGCCCTGACGCAGTTGCCCAACCGGCTGCTGTTCCTCGAGGAGATGGTGGCCGCCGAGCCGGGGCTCGAGCGCGGCGAACATATCGCGGTGCTGTGCATCGACCTCGATCACTTCAAGGCGGTCAACGATACGCTCGGGCATGCCCTCGGCGACCGCGTGCTGCAGCAGGTCTCGGCGCGGCTGTGGGGCACGACGCGCGAGAACGACGTGCTGGCGCGGCTCGGGGGCGACGAGTTCGCGCTGCTGCTGCGCGGCGTCGACAGGCCGGCCGCCGCCGCCGCCATCGCCGAGCGCATCGTCCAGGCGATCGGGGCGCCGTTTGCCATCGACGGCCACCAGGTGGTGATCGGGGCCAGCGTCGGCATCGCCATGTCGCCGCAGGACGGAACCACCACCGACGCGCTGATGAAGAATGCCGACCTGGCGCTCTACAGGGCCAAGAACGAGGGCCGCTCGACCTTCCATTTCTTCGAGCCGGGGATGGACGCGGCGATCCAGAAGCGCCGGACCATCGAGGCGGGATTGCGACTGGCGCTGGCACGGCAGGAGCTGCGGCTGGTGTACCAGCCGCTGATCGGGCTCAAGGAGAACCGGGTCACCTGCCTCGAGGCCCTGCTGCGCTGGGAACCCGCCGGCCGCGGCGGTACCATCTCGCCGACCGAGTTCATTCCCGTCGCCGAGGAGACCGGGCTGATCGTGTCGATCGGCGAATGGGTGCTGCGCGAGGCCTGCCGCACCGCGGCGCAGTGGCCGGACGACGTGCGGGTGGCGGTGAACCTGTCGCCGGTGCAGTTCAAGAACAAGCGGCTCTACGAAACGGTCGAGGCCGCACTGCGCGACACCGGACTCAAGCCCACCCGGCTCGAGCTCGAGATCACCGAGTCGCTGCTGCTCGCGGACAACGAGCCGACATTGCGCACCCTGCATCGGCTGCGCGAGCTGGGCGTGCGCATCTCGATGGACGACTTCGGCACCGGCTACTCCTCGCTGAGCTACCTGCGCAGCTTCCCCTTCGACAAGATCAAGATCGACCGCTCCTTCATGCGCGACCTCAAGGCGAAGGGCGACAGCCTGGCGATCATCAAGGCGGTGATCGGGCTCGGCCACTCGCTGGGCATGTCGACGACCGCCGAGGGCATCGAAACCGAGGAACAGCTCGTCGCCGTGCGCGAACAGGGCTGCAACGAGGTGCAGGGATTCCTGTTCTCGCCGCCCATCGCTGCCTCCGGCGTCGCCGAACTGCTCAAGGCGCAGTATCCCGGACCGGCGCTGCGCCGCCGCGCGGGCTAGCGGCAGCGGTGCGCCGCGCGGGCTATGACGAGCTGATGGCGCTGGCCCGTGCGGCGAGCCGCAGCGGCGATGCCGAGGACCTCCTGCACGACGCGCTGATCGCCGCCATCGCCGCCGGCCGTGGCGATCTGAGCGCGAGGGCCGACCGCGCCTGGCTGTACGGCACGATCCGCAATCTGGCCCGCATGCAGTGGCGCGGACAGTCCCGCCGGAGGCAGCGGGAGCGGCAGTGGGCCGAGAGCGTTTCGCCGGCAGCAGCCGCCGGGCCGGCGCCGCCCACCGAGCTGCTGCATGGCCTGCGTCCACCCCTCAAGGCTGTGGCGGCGCTCGCCCTGACCGGGCACAGCCGGCGGGAGATCGCCTACCTGCTGGGAATATCGGACGCCGCGCTGCGTCAGCGGCTCGTCCAGCTCAGGCGCAGTCTCTCCGCCGCCGGCGTGACGATGCCCGGCGAGCCGGCCGGGCTCGGCCTCGATCTCGCCTACGGGCGGCTGCGCGCCGCCCTCCTGCCGCTGCTGCGCCGGCAGGGTGGCGCACTGGGCAGCCACGACCCGGATGGCCACATCTTCGTGATCACCCGCTCACAAGACGGCCGGGCACGGCAATCTCCTGTGCGTGCCGGCCAATCGGCCCGCGAGGCATGAGCAAAAAGGACGATTGCGATGGACTTCAAGCCGAAAACCGCGAGTGTGGTCTTCTACGTCAGCGACATCTTGCGCACCGAGGCTTTCTACAGCCTGACCCTCGGTCTCGACCTGGCCCGGCAGGAGGGCGCCGAGCCGTTCTGGCTGCAGGGCACGCTCGCCGGCGGGCTGGACCTGATCTTCTTCCAGATGCCGGCGCGGCGCGGCGACAGCCCGGCGATCGTCTTCACCGTCGATGACGGCGGCATCGACGACATCGTCTCGGCGCTGGCCGACAAGGGCGTCACCATCGTCACCCCGGTCAGCGAGGCGCCGGGCGGCTGGAGCGCCGATTTCCTCGACCCGGATGGATTCGCGCTGGGCCTGTGGCAATCGGGAGATCTGCCGCGAACGCGCCGGGCCTAGCGGGTCCCGCATCCCAGCCATTCGGCGAATTGTCTTGTGATTGCCATGCCGCTCCGATATGGGGGCGCGCTACGCTTCCCCCTATCCCGATCGGCTGCCCCACATGCGTTTGCGCAACATCGCAATCATTGCCCACGTCGACCACGGCAAGACCACCATGATCGACGTGCTGCTCAAGCAGTCCGGCGCCTTCCGCGAAAACCAGCGCGTCGAAGAGCGCGCCATGGATTCCAACGATCTCGAGCGCGAGCGCGGCATCACCATCCTCGCCAAGGTGACCTCGCTGGTCTGGAAGGATACCCGCATCAACATCGTCGACACCCCCGGCCATGCCGATTTCGGCGGCGAGGTGGAACGCATCCTCTCGATGGTGGACGGCGTGGTGATCCTCGTCGACGCCGCCGAGGGCCCGATGCCGCAGACCAAGTTCGTGCTCGGCAAGGCGCTGGCGCAGGGGCTTCGTCCGATCGTCGCGATCAACAAGATCGACCGTCCCGACGAACGCCATCTCGAGGTGCTCGAGGAGATCTTCGACCTCTTCATCGCGCTCGACGCCACCCCCGAGCAGCTCGACTTCCCGGTGCTCTACGGCGCCGCCAAGCACGGCTGGATGAGCGAGCAGCCCGAGGGTCCCAAGGACAGCCTCGCTCCGCTGCTCGACAAGGTCGTCGCCTACGTGCCCGAACCCAGGGTGGAGGAGGGGCCGTTCCGCATGCTCGTCACCACCATCGAGCGCAATCCGTTCCTCGGCCGCATCCTCACCGGGCGCATCACCTCCGGCACGGTCAAGGCCGGCGACCCGGTGACCTCGCTCGGCCGCGACGGCAAGGTCGTCGAGAAGGGCCGGGTCAGCAAGGTACTGGCCTTCCGCGGCCTCGAGCGCACCCCGATCGAGCTGGCGGAGGCGGGCGACATCGTCGCCATTGCCGGGCTCGAGACCTCGACCGTCGCCGACACGCTGGTCAACCCCGCCGTCACCATGCCGCTGCCGTCCAAGCCGATCGATCCGCCGACGCTCTCGGTCACCTTCCGCATCAACGACGGCCCGCTCGCCGGTCGCGAAGGCGACAAGGTGCAGTCGCGCGTCATCCGCGAGCGGCTGCTGCGCGAGGCCGAGGGCAATGTCGCCATCCGGGTCACCGAGGGCACCGACAGCGATTCCTTCGAGGTCGCCGGGCGCGGCGAACTGCAGCTCGCCGTGCTGATCGAGAACATGCGCCGCGAGGGCTTCGAGCTCACCATCGGTCGCCCGCGCGTGGTGCTGCGCGAGGAGAACGGACAGCGGCTCGAGCCGATCGAGGAAGTGATCATCGACGTCGACGACGAGCACACCGGCGTCGTCGTCCAGAAGCTCACCGAGCGCAAGGGCGACCTGGTCGACATGCGCCCCTCGGGTGTCGGCCGCACCCGGCTGCGCTTCTACGTGCCGACCCGCTCGCTGATCGGCTACCAGCCCGAGCTGCTGTCGGACACCCGCGGCACGGCGATCTTCAACCGGCTGTTCCACGACTACCAGCCCTACAAGGGCGCCCTGCCCGGCCGCCGCACCGGCGTGCTGATCTCGAACGGCACCGGCGTCTCGGTCGCCTACGCGCTGTGGAACCTGGAAGAGCGCGGCCCGATGATGATCGACCCCGGCATGGATGTGTACGAGGGCATGATCATCGGCGAGCACACCCGCGAGAACGACCTCGAGGTCAACCCGCTCAAGGGCAAGCAGCTGACCAATATCCGCACCACCTCCAAGGACGAGGCGGTGCGGCTGACGCCGCCCAAGAAGCTGACGCTCGAACAGTCGCTGGGCTACATCGCCGACGACGAATATGTCGAGGTGACGCCGAAATCGATCCGGCTCAGGAAGATCGCGCTCGACCCCAACGAGCGCAAGAAGATGATGCGGGCCCAGAAGGCAAGCTGAGCAGGGACCCGCCGCGATCGCGGGTCGCTCCCGGCAACGGCCTCCATCGCGGCGCACGTGGTGCCAACTCGGGATGGGTTCCGGCCATTGCCGGAATGACATCGTGCAAGGAGCGGTCATGGCCACCTGGATCATCGAGACCATCACCGGCTCGGGCTATGTCGGCATCTTCCTGCTGATGCTGCTCGAGGCGGTGTTTCCGCCGATCCCGTCCGAGCTGATCATCCCGTTTGCCGGCTTTTCCGCCGCCGAGGGCCGGCTGGACTTTGCCGGCGTGATCCTCGCCGCCTCGCTCGGCTCGGTCGCGGGCATGGTGCCGTGGTACCTGGCGGGCCGGCTGTTCGGGCTGGGGCGAGTCCGCGCGCTGGCCGACCGCTACGGGCGCTGGTTCACGCTCAATGCCGAGGAGATCGACCTGGCGACCGGCATCTTCCATCGCTTCGGGCCCTGGATCGTGCTGTTCGGCCGGCTGTTCCCGATCATCCGCACGCTGATCTCGGTGCCGGCCGGCCTCGCCCGGATGCCGGTGGCGCTGTTCTTCGGCGCCTCGCTGGCCGGCATACTGGTCTGGAACACGCTACTCGCCGGCGCCGGCTTCGTCCTCGCCGAGCACTACGAAGTGGTCGAATCCTGGCTCGACCCGCTGACCCTCGTCGTCCTGCTGGCCGTAGGCGCGCTCTATGTCTACCGCCTCGCCACCTGGCGTCCCAGCCGGCGGGCCGGGCGATAGGCCGCAAAGGATAAATGCGCCAAGCGCTTGCCGCCGCGCCCGGCCCCTCCTAAATAACCTGGCGAACCTGAGGGCCCCTCGATGACTTTTGCCATTCTGCAGACGCTGAGCTTCATCCTCGGCATCGTATGGTGGATCTTCCTGATCATGATCATCATGAGCTGGCTCATCAGCTTCAACGTGATCAACACCCGCAACCAGTTCGTGGCGACCGTCTGGCGCGTCCTCAACCAGATCACCGAGCCGATCCTCAGGCCGATCCGCCGTATCGTGCCCAATGTCGGCGGGCTCGACCTGTCGCCGCTGATCGTGTTCGTCATCATCTTCTTTCTGCAGAACCTCATCGCCTCGGCTGCCATGGGCCGCTTCCTCTAGCCGGTGCCCGCCTGGCGCCGCGACAAGGACGGCGCGTTGCTGCTGAGCCTGCGCGTCACCCCCAATGCCGGCATCGACCGGATCGACGGGGTGGAGCGGCGGGACGACGGCAGCGAAGTGCTGCGGGTGCGGGTGCGGGCGGTGCCGGACAAGGGGCGGGCGAACGCCGCCGTCATCGCCATGCTGTCCCGCACCCTCGACATGCCGCGCTCCGCCATCGCGCTGGTCTCCGGCGAGACGGCGCGGCTGAAGACGGTGCGCATCGCCGGGCCGGCCGAACCGGCGCTGCAGCGTCTTTGCGGCGACGGCTCCGGTGCGGCGGGATAGCGCACGCGGCGTCGCAAATCCGTTGCACTGCCCGCCCCGATTTGGCACAAGCCTATCACCATCTTCGGGGGCGGAGGACGGGCGCAGCGCGGGTCGCGCGTGCCCAGGATACGGAGCCTGCCTCGGGGATCCACATCGAGGAACAATTCTATGACTCTTTTGCTTTGGGCGATCGTGGTGTGCGGGGCACTCTCGATCGTTTACGGCGTCGTCACGACGCAAGGCCTGATGGCCGCCGATGCGGGTTCCGCCCGCATGCAGGAGATTTCCGCCGCCGTCCGCGAAGGCGCCTCCGCCTATCTCCGTCGCCAGTACACCACGATCGGCATCGTCGGCGTGGTGATCGCCATCGCCGCCTTCTTCCTGCTCGGCATCTGGGCCACCCTCGGCTTCGTCATCGGCGCCGTGCTCTCCGGTGCGGCGGGCTTCATCGGCATGAACCTGTCGGTGCGCGCCAATGTCCGTGTCGCCCAGGCGGCGACCAAATCGCTGGCCGGCGGCCTCGACCTGGCCTTCAAGTCCGGCGCCGTCACCGGTCTTCTCGTGGCCGGCCTCGGCCTGCTCGGGGTGGCGCTCTACTTCATCATCCTGACCCAGTTCGCGGGCTTTGCGCCCACCAGCCGCACGGTGATCGACGCGCTGGTCGCCACCGGCTTCGGCGCCTCGCTGATCTCGATCTTCGCCCGTCTGGGCGGCGGCATCTTCACCAAGGGCGCCGACGTCGGCGGCGACATGGTCGGCAAGGTCGAAGCGGGCATCCCCGAGGATGATCCGCGCAACCCGGCCACCATCGCCGACAACGTGGGCGACAATGTCGGCGACTGCGCCGGCATGGCGGCCGACCTGTTCGAAACCTATGTGGTGACCATCGTCGCCACCATGGTGCTCGCCGCGATCGTTTTGCCCGATGCCTTCAAGCTGGCCGGCATGGTCCTGCCGCTCGCCATCGGCGGCGCCTGCGTGGTGACCTCGATCATCGGTACCTATTTCGTCAAGCTCGGCTCCGACAACAACATCATGGGCGCCCTCTACAAGGGCCTGATCGCCACGGGCGTGCTGTCGCTGGTGGTGCTGCTGCCGGTGCTCTGGCTCACCTTCGGCGACCTCAACGCCGCCCTTGGCACCGAGGCCAAGGCCTTCACGCCATGGTCGCTGTTCTGGTGTGGCGTCGCCGGCCTCATCATCACCGGACTGATCATCGTCATCACCGAGTACTACACCGGTACGAACAAGCGCCCGGTCAACTCGATCGCCGAAGCCTCGGTGACCGGTCACGGCACCAACGTCATCCAGGGCCTCGCGGTCTCGCTGGAATCGACCGCGCTGCCGGCCCTCGTGATCATCGTCGGCATCATCGTCACCTATAACCTCGCCGGCCTGTTCGGCATCGCCTTCGCCGTCGCCACCATGCTGGCGCTCGCCGGCATGATCGTCGCGCTCGACGCCTTCGGCCCGGTGACCGACAATGCCGGCGGCATCGCCGAGATGGCGGGCCTCCCCAAGGAAGTGCGCCACAACACCGACGCGCTCGATGCGGTCGGCAACACCACCAAGGCGGTGACCAAGGGCTATGCCATCGGCTCGGCCGGCCTCGGTGCCCTGGTGCTGTTCGCCGCCTACACGCAGGACCTGATCTACTTCTCGGCCAATGCTCCGGAAGGTTCGATCTTCTTCGGCCTCGGCTCGCTGAGCTTCTCGCTTGCCGATCCCTACGTGGTGATCGGCCTGCTGTTCGGCGGCCTGCTGCCGTTCCTGTTCGGCGGCATGTCGATGACTGCCGTGGGCCGCGCCGCGCAGGACGTGGTGACCGAAGTCCGCCGGCAGTTCCGCGAGAATGCGGGCATCATGGCGGGCACCTCCAAGCCCGACTATGCCCGCGCGGTGGACATGCTGACCAAGGCCGCCATCCGCGAGATGATCGTTCCCTCGCTGCTGCCGGTGCTCTCCCCGATCGTGGTGTTCGTCGCCATCCTGTGGATCGCCGGTGCCGCCGCCGCCTTCTCGGCGCTCGGTGCGATGCTGATGGGCGTCATCGTCACGGGGCTCTTTGTCGCGATCAGCATGACTGCTGGCGGCGGCGCCTGGGACAACGCCAAGAAGAGCTTCGAGGACGGCTTCGTCGACAGCCATGGCGTCAAGCACCTCAAGGGCTCCGACGCGCACAAGGCCTCGGTGACCGGCGACACCGTCGGCGACCCCTACAAGGACACCGCCGGCCCGGCGGTCAATCCGATGATCAAGATCACCAACATCGTGGCGCTGCTGCTGCTCGCGGTGCTGGCGCATCTGGCGGGCGGCGGGGCGTAACGGCTTCCGTCACCGGCATCCCTCCCCGCCAGCGGGGAGAACGGCAACTGAGCACGGCCCGGGAGCAATTCCGGGCCGTGTCGCATGGTCGGGGAGCGGCCCGAAAGCCGTCCCGCCGGCGGCCGAGGCCTGCCGGCGAAAAAGTCCGATTCGGAACTTGCTCGGGCAGCACGCCTGTGGATAGTTAACGGCCGGTGAAGGAGAACTACCGGTGCGCCCACGTCTTGCTGTTGCCGTTGCCGCGATCCTGGCAGCGACCCCTGCCCTTGCGGGACAGGTTTCGGACTCGCATCGGGCGACCGCCGTGCTCGATGGCTACCGCTGAAGAGCCGCGACCGCCAGGGCGTGACCTGGGACGTGCCGCAGATCACCGGCGCCATCGCGCAGGGCAACGCGCTCGACTATTGCTTCATCGGCGACTGTTTCCCCGACAACGTGCCGCTGCCCCCGTGACGGCGGCGGCCGATCTCAATCGCCCAGCGCCGCCCGCATCTGGGCCACCAGCCGGTCATTGTCCCAGTAGTTCGCCTGCAGCCAGGGCGCTGCGGCAGCGGCTTGTTCGGGGCTGAGCGCAACCCAGCCGATGCGCAGCGCCACGCAGTGCCGGTCCGGATGGCCGACATTGTACATGTGCGCCATTTCCTCGAAGACGCGCTTCGAATGCCCGTAGGCATTGGGGTTGTGGATGGCCCAGCGCGTCTTGGGGTCGGCCCAGTCGGACGACGGAATGACGACGCGGCGGATACCGAAGCGGTCGCAGGCGGCCAGTAGCCGGGCCGTACCGATCACCGCGTCCCAGTGCTCGGCATCGGGCGCCTCGACATTGGGCGAGGTCGCCACGTGGATGACGCCGTCGGCGGACTCGAACGCAGTCCTCACCGGCGGCGCATCGTAGTCGAGCTCGGAGAGGCCCGACACGATATCGGCACCCGGCACCCGGTCGATGCCGATGCTGCCCGGGAAGGCCGCCATGAGGCGCCGGCCGATATTGCCCATGGCACCTATGATGATGATCGTCATGATGTCGCCCCCCTTGCCCGAGCCCTATCCGTCGGCGAAGCCGCCGTGGCGGTCAAGGGCCCCGATCAGCAATCGCCCTAGGCAAGCCCGAGCATCTGGTCCTGCCGCTGGCGCAGGGCGAACAGCCGCGTCGTGGCATCCGGCGCGGCATTGGCGCGGGTGAGTAGTTCCCCCTTCCGGACCGGCGCGATCACCCTGCCGCCCTCGAGCAGCCCGACCGGCACCGCGCCCTGCGACCGCGCTTCGCCGATCCTCAGCACGAAGCTGCGGTAACAGGTCTCGCCGATGGCATCCAGGCTCTCCCCGACGGCGAGGTCGCGCTTGGCAACGGCGCAGACCTCGGCGACCGGCTGCGGCAGCGGCACCATGTCCGGCTTGCCGTAGAGCATGATGCGGGCGGCCGTCAGCGGCACCTCGAGCGAGGTGAGATGGTATGGCCGGAACAGCGCATAGTAGGGGCCGCGGCCGACATGCAGGTCGTCCATGCGCTCGATGATGCGCGGATGCTCCGCCTCGACGATGACGAAGACTCCCGGCGCCACGCCCTTGCCGACCGTGAAGTCGACGACGCCCTTGTTGTCGAGAATGCCGCCATCCGCCTTCGGGATGAGCACCTTGACCATGTCGTCGCGGTCGGCCCTGGGGCCGTGCATGCCCGGGACGTCGGGAACGAGCCCGGTGGCGTTGGCGATGCAGGCCATCTCGACCATGGTCTTGGAGCCATCGACGAACTCGACCAGCATGCGCGGGTTCATGTTGCGTCGGGTCGCTTCCTCGCGGTAGTCGTCCGGCACGGCGTCGTGGTTGAGCGGGTTGTTCTTGCCCTTGCCGGCCGAGACGATCCGGTAGCCGAGCGCCGTGGCGAACTCGATCAGTTCCATGCAGCTGGACGGCTCGTCGCCGGCGCCGACCGAGTAGACCACGCCGAGCCGGTCGGCCTCGCGCTTGAGATAGGGCCCGATGGTGACGTCTGCCTCGACGTTCATCATGACGAGGTGCTTGCCATGCTCCATGGCCATCAGGTCGTAGTCGGCGGCGACGCCGGGCTTGCCGGTGGCATCGATCACCACGTCGATCAGCGGGTTGGTCACCATGGTGTCGACGGCGGTGATGGCGAGCTTGCCGGCCTCGATGGCCGCGGTGACCTTCGCCTGGCTTTCGGCCTCGACGGCATGGGAATCGTCGCCGTAGGCAATCACCGTCGCCGCGCGGGCGGTGTGCGGCCGGCGGGTCGCGATGGCGGCGATCTCGATCCCGCGCATCAGCGCGCCCTGCGTGACGAGGTCGGTCCCCATCTCGCCCGATCCGATCACCCCGATGCGGATCGGCCTGCCGGAATCGGCGCGCGCCCTGAGGTCGCGGGCGAGGCCGGTGAGATGCACATTGGTGAGCGGAACGGGCGGAATGTTGGCCTTCATGGGCGGCTGCTCTATCACTGGGCACGAACCATTGGAACAGCAACCGATGACGCCACGCGTTGAAGTTGACCGCATCGGCGGATGCACACTGATTACGCTCGACAGGCCCGAAGCGATCAATGCGCTGAACCGGGAAATGATCGATGCCGTCGCCGGCACCCTGCAGCAGTGCCGAGACGACCCCGCGGTGCGGCTGGTGCTCTTTGAGGGACGCGGGCCGCGCGGATTCTGCTCGGGCGGTGACGTGCGGGCCGTGCGCGATCTGGTCCTGGCCGGACGGGCCGCCGAGGCGGACCGTTACTTTGCCGCCGAATACGCCATGAACGGGCTGATCGCGCGCTTTCCCAAGCCGACCGTGGCGCTGACGCATGGCGTGGTGATGGGGGGCGGCATCGGCATTGCCGGCCATTGCCGCTATCGGTTTACCCTGCCGGATGCGCGATTTGCCATGCCCGAATCGGCGATCGGCTTCTTCTGCGACGTCGGGGTCAACGCCTTGCTGGCCCGCGTGCCGCTGCACCGGGCGCTTGCCTTTGCCCTTTCGGGCGTGGCGGTGGGCGCCGCCGACGCGATCGCCCTGGGCCTGACCGACTGCGTCATCGACGCCGACCGACGGGACCGCGTCCGTGCCGCGATCATCGAGGCGGGGGCCGGCGGGGAGGCGGACGGCGCGCTCGCCCGCCTGCGCGAGGAGGAGCGGCGGTCGGGCGGCGAAGCGGCGTTCTGCGCCGCGGCGGATCGCCTTGCGCCTCTCGACTGGTCCGACCTCGAGGCGGCGGTCTCGGCCCTTTCCGCGACACCGGCGGCGGCGGTGACGGCACGACGGTCGCCGACCAGCCTCGTTGCCATCCACCTGACGCAACTGGCGGCGCGGCGTGCACCGGACATCGACCGTGTCCTGGCGATGGACTATGCCTTCGCCCGGCTCGTCGCGCGGGCCCCCGATTTCGCCGAGGGCGTGCGCGCCGTGCTGGTCGACAGGGACCAGTCGCCCCACTGGTCGCCGCAGAGTATCGCCGCGGTCGAACGGTCCGGCTTTGCTTCTGCAATTGCTGCGCTTTCCCGGCCGGATCGACCGGGACTTAGCACTTCTTAAACTGTTCCATCGGAGACTGCCCGCCGGGACCAGTCCGTTGGGGGCAGCGCCAGTTCATGGCCCAGGCACGCAGCAAAACCATCGCCTTGCCGGCAATCGTCGACCTCGATGCACTCGATCCGATCCGGGACGAGCTGATCGACGCCGTCGAATCCGGTCCGGTCAAGGTCAATGGCGGCAAGGTCGAGCGGGTTGCCACCAATGCACTGTTCATGCTGCTGAGCGCTGCGGAAACAGCCCGGCGCAACAATTTCAGCTTCGCGGTGACGAACGCCAGCGAGCCGTTCCGTGCCGCCGTCGCGCGGCTCGGCTTGGGCGGGCCGTTCGCAGCGATCACGGAAGGATGATCACTCAATGCGTGTTCTGACGGTCGACGACTCCCGCACCATCCTCGCGATGCTGCACCACACCCTGTCCAATGCGGGCTTCGAGGTGCTGCAGGCCGAGGACGGCCAGAAAGGCCTGGACGTGCTCAAGAACGAGAGTGTCGATGTGGTGATCACCGACATCAACATGCCGGTGATGGACGGTATCGAGTTCATCAAGCACGTGCGGGCCACGGGCCTGCACAACAGCCTGCCGATACTGATCCTGACCACCGAGACGAGCCAGGACAAGCGCGACCAGGGCCGTGCCGCGGGAGGGACGGGCTGGATCGTCAAGCCCTTCGACCCGGACAAGCTGATCTCGGTCATCCACCGGGTCGTGCACTGACGCATCGTCCCCGTCCGAAACCCAGAAGGGTTCTTCCGGCACAGCCATGAGCGACCTCGACGACTTCAAGGCCACCTACTTC
The DNA here is from genome assembly GCA_041916695.1 of Devosia sp. GTDB lineage: Bacteria > Pseudomonadota > Alphaproteobacteria > Rhizobiales > Devosiaceae > Devosia_A. Next base: position 63,386 of record JAYRZA010000020.1, read on the forward strand.
GACGAGTGCTCCGAACTCCTCAACGAGCTCGAGGAACAGTTCGCCGCCATCGAGGCGGGAGATCATTCGAGCGATCGGCTCAACGCCGTGTTCCGCGCCATCCACTCGATCAAGGGTGGCGGCGGGGCCTTCGGCTTCTCGGACCTGGTGGGCTTCGCCCACGCGTACGAGACACTGCTCGACCATGTGCGCGACGGCCGGGTCGAACTGGGCGAGCACGTGATCGCGCTGTGCATCCGCGCCAACGACATAGCCGCCGATTTCGTCAACGCCGCCAAGGAGGGCATCGCCCTCGAACCGGGCTTCGGTGCGGACGAGAAGGCGCAGTTCGATGCCCTGACCTCGGGCAACGACCCCGATCTCGCCGGCGAGCCGATGGAGGAGTTCGACATCGATTTCGTGCCGGTGATGGTGCGCCTGCCCTCCGCCGATGACGAGCCGGCGCCTGCCGCCATCGTCGCCGAGTCGTTCGCCGACAGTTTCGAGGCGCCGCCGATGGCGGCCGAGCCGGGCCGCTGGCTGATCCGCTTTGCCCCGCACAGCGAACTCTACGCCCGCGCCAACGACCCCCTGCTGCTGTTCCGCGAGCTTGCCACCCTCGGCCATGTCGAGGTCCGCGCCATTGTCGACGAGATTCCCGCCCTCGCCGACTTCGAACCGTTCGGGGTCTACTGCGTGTGGGAGATCACGCTGACCTCCGCGACCGTCACCGAGCCGGCCATCGCCGAGGTGTTCGAGTTCGTCGACGGCAACTGCGACCTGACGATCGGCCCGGCCGCCGCCATCGGGTCGGCCCCGACGGCGTCGGACCCGCCGGCGGATCCGGTCGCGCAGGACGCGCCCGCGAGTCCCGCACCGGATGCGAACGATCCGTCCGACGACGGCGCCAGCATCCTCAGCTTCGCCGATCTGGCCGAGACGCTGAAGCCGGCGCTCAAGGCGGCACCGCCGAAGCTGCCGCCGCCGCTGAAAGCGACCGCCCCCGAGGACCACGATGGCGAGGGTTCCGGCCGGGCCGGCGCCGACGACCGGCGCAACGGCGTGCAGTCGATCCGCGTCGACCTCGACAAGATCGATCGCGTCGTCAACATGGTCGGCGAACTGGTGATCACCCAGTCCATGCTGACCCAGCAGATGGACGAGACGCTCCGGGCGCAGTACCAGGAACTGGTGCGTGGCCTCGAGGTCCTTGCCCAGACCACCCGCGGGCTGCAGGATTCGGTGATGGCGATCCGCGCCCAGCCGGTCAAGACCGTGTTCAGCCGCATGCCGCGCCTGGTGCGCGAGTTGGCTTCCAAGACCGGCAAGAAGATCCGCCTCGAGACCATCGGCGAGAACACCGAGATCGACAAGACGATCATCGAGCAGTTGTCCGATCCGCTCACCCACATGATCCGCAATTCGGCCGACCACGGCATCGAGCAGCCGGAAAAGCGCGTCGCCGCCGGCAAGTCCGAGGCCGGCGTGATCCGGCTGTCGGCGGAGCAGGCGGGCGGCAACATCCTGATCGCGGTGGAGGACGACGGTGGCGGCATCAACCGCGAGCGCGTTCTCCAGGTGGCCCGCGATCGCGGCGTGGTGGGACCCGAGCAGACGCTCAGCGACGAGCAGATCGACCAGCTGATCTTTGCCCCCGGCTTCTCGACGGCAGCGGAGGTGTCCGATATCTCGGGCCGCGGCGTCGGCATGGACGTGGTGCTGTCCAACATCAAGAAGATCGGCGGCTCGGTGCACGTGAAGAGCTGGACCGGCAAGGGCACGCGCATGACGCTGCGCCTGCCGTTGACGCTCGCCGTGCTCGACGTGATGCTGGTCAAGGTGGCGGGCAGCCCCTACGTCATCCCGCTCTCCTCGATCGTCGAGACCATCCAGTGCGCGCGCGCCAATTTCTCGCGTATGCCGACGGGCGGCCAGGTGCTGCAGGTGCGGGGCGAGTACGTGCAGGTCGTCGATCTGGCGCAGCGGTTCGCCATGACCACCGATGTCGACCGGGACAGCCGCTTCGTCGTGCTGTGCGAGGCCGAGGGCGGCGTCAAGGTGGCACTCATCGTCGATGACATCATCGGCCAGCAGCAGGTGGTGATCAAGTCGCTGGAAGAGAACTTCCAGTCGATCGAAGGCATTGCCGGCGGAACCATCCTGGGCGACGGCAACGTCGCGCTCATTGTCGACGTGCAGGGGCTCAAGTCCGCGTCGAACCCCCGCAACAAGGCGGCCTGAGGCCGCGGAACGATTGCGCCCGGCAGCGGGCGAGAAAGGCAGACACCATGGAAGCCCTGGCATTCAAGGACGATATCTCCGGCAGCGGCGCCGCGGCGGCAGCCAACAGCCTGCAGCTCATCGCCTTCTCGATCGGCGAGCAGACCTACGGGGTGGAAATCACCACCGTGCGAGAGATCCGCGCCTGGAACGGCGCCACGCCGCTGCCCAATACCCGCGAATTCGTGCGGGGAGTCATCAACCTGCGCGGTACCATCGTACCGATCTTCGACCTCAGGGCCCGCTTCGGCGAGGGCCAGACCTCGCCCACCAAGAACCACGTGGTGGTGGTGATGTCGGTCGGAGAGAAGTGGGTCGGCATCCTGGTGGATGCGGTCAGCGACATTCTGACCGTCTCCAAGGACGAGATCCACAATGTGCCGGAAGGCAATTCGATCGATACCGAACTGCTCAACGGGATCGTCACCCACGACAGCCGGATGGTCGGACTGATCGACCTGCACGCGGTGGTTTCCGGGGCCAAGGTCGACGGCTAGCCGGCACGATCCACAGCGCACGAGTCTGGAGAGCCGCTTTGCGAGGCAAGGCGGCTTTCGCTATTGTCGGCAAGCACCGAGCGGCCCGGCAGATTGCGTCGGGCCTCGTTTAGGCTCATGATTTCGCCCATGTTTTCGGTCCAGTTGTGCTTGCACGGCGATCGCACTTGACCCATCCTTGCAGCCGTCACGGGTTGTCATCAGCGACAGGTCGGTTCTTCAGCCATCGAGGTTCGGCACATGCCCCACCATACCCCCCTGATCTCGACGATCGTCGCGGGCCTGGTGCTGGCCTTCGTGCTGGGTGCCATCGCCAACCGGTTCCGGTTGCCGCCGCTGGTGGGATATCTGGTCGCGGGCGTGATGGTCGGTCCCTACACCCCGGGCTTTGTCGCCGACACCGATCTGGCCACCGAACTCAGCGAAATCGGCGTCATCCTGCTGATGTTCGGGGTGGGGCTGCACTTCTCGCTGAAGGACCTGCTGAGCGTGCGGGCCCTCGCCATACCCGGCGCGCTGGTGCAGATCGGCGGCGCAACGCTGCTCGGCTGGGGCCTCGCCAGCCTGCTCGGCTGGCCGCTCGGTGGCGGACTGATCTTCGGGCTGGCGCTCTCGGTTGCCTCCACCGTCGTCCTGCTCAAGGCGCTGCAGGACCGCCACATGGTCGAGAGCGAGAAGGGGCGCATCGCCGTCGGCTGGCTGATCGTCGAGGATATCGCCATGGTTCTGGCCCTGGTGCTGATTCCCGCCATCGCCTCGATCAACGGTATCGAGGCGGCCGGCCGGCACGATTCCTTCATCGACCTGGTCGAGCGCTTCACCGGACCGCTCAACCTCTACGGCATCCTCGCCGTGACGGTGGTCAAGCTCGCCGCCTTCGTCGGCTTCATGCTGGTGGTCGGCCGGCGGGTGATCCCGTACGTGCTGCACTACACCGCCCATACCGGCAGCCGCGAGCTGTTCCGGCTGGCGGTTCTGGCCATCGCGCTGGGCGTCGCGGCGGGAGCGGCCTACCTGTTCGGCGTATCGCTGGCGCTGGGCGCCTTCTTTGCCGGCATGATCCTGTCCGAGAGCGAACTCAGCCACCGCGCGGCGCAGGAAAGCCTGCCGCTGCGCGACGCCTTCGCGGTGCTGTTCTTCGTTTCGGTCGGCATGCTGTTCGATCCCATGATCCTGTTGCGCGACCCGCTGCCGGTGCTGGCGACGGTGCTGATCATCGTGCTGGGCAAGTCGGTCTTCTCGTACCTGATCGTGATCGCCTTCCGCCACCCGATCTCCACCGCCCTGACCATCTCGGCGAGCCTTGCGCAGATCGGCGAGTTCTCGTTCATTCTCGCCGCGCTCGGCGTGAGCCTGGGGCTGCTGCCGCCGGAGGGGCGGGACCTGATCCTCGCCGGGGCGATCATCTCCATCATCCTCAACCCGGTCATCTTCATGGTGGTGGACCGGGTGCGGCCGCGGCTCGAGGCCCGTTTCGGCGGCACACCGGCGCCGGCCGCCATCCGCACCGAACCCGAACTGGTGGCGGTCGCGCCGCCGGCGCCGCAGGTCATGGCACAGGACAATGTCGTGGTACCGACGGCCATGGCCGGTCATGCGGTGCTCATCGGCTACGGCCGCGTCGGAACGGTGGTCGCAGAGGCGCTGCTGGCGACGCACAAGCCATTCCTCGTCGTCGAGGACGCTGAGAACCGCGTCAACGCCGCGCGTTCCCTGGGCATCGAGGTGGTGGTCGGCAACGCGGCCGGCACCGGCGTGCTGGAAGCGGCCAATGTCGCGGCCGCCTCCACCATCATCATTGCCATCCCCAATGCCTTCGAGGCGGGGCAGGCGACCGAACAATGCCGCAAGGCCAATGCCAGGGCGCTGATCGTCGCACGGGCCCACTCCGACGAGGAAGAGGATCACCTCAAGCACCTCGGGGCCAACGTGGTGATCCTCGGCGAGCGGGAGATCGCGCTGGGGATGGTCGAGGTGGTGAACCGCGACAGCCAGGCGCTCGCCGAGATCACCGCGGCCGATGCGGTGGCGGCGGTGCTGGCGCCGCTCGCGGCGGGGCGTGTCGTGCCCGCCGGCGAATCGGCTGATCCCCTGCCCGACACGAGTGCCGCGGCGCCGGCGGACACCGGCTTTGCCGGGACGGCCCCGGAGGACCCGTTATCCGGGAGGGAGGCGGATCCTCCTCCCCGGGAGGTAGCTGCCAACTCGCCGAGACCGGCGATGCCGGCGACCGTGGCCGGGCGGCCGTTCAATCCGGAAGTTCCGCCGGAAGAGGCCGAGAGGGGCTGAGTTTGCCATGATGCGAGGCCCCGGTAGCCGCGGGGACGGCGGTTGTTCTATAGCAGGGGGTGAGCGGGCCATGTGCGGGCCGCCTCCGGATTCGAACGAATGATATCGCAAAAAGCCAAGTACGCGCTCAGGGCGCTGGTCGCCCTCACCCGGGTTCGGGAGGGCGAATCGGTGATGATTTCCGAAATCTCCCGCGGGCAGGCGATCCCAAAGAAGTTCCTCGAGCAGATCCTGCTGGAACTGAAGCGGGCCGGCATCGTGATGAGCCGGCGCGGCAGGCTGGGTGGTTACGTGCTGCTGCGGGCACCCGAGGAAGTGACCTTCGGCGAGGTGCTGCGACTGATCGATGGACCGATCGCGCCGCTGCCGTGCCTCTCCAAGATCGCCTACAGGCGCTGCGCCGATTGCGCCGACGAGGCGACCTGCGAAATCCGCCACGTCTTTTCCCGCGTCACGGTGGCGACCCGCGCGGTTCTGGACAGCACGACGCTGGCCGATGCGGTGAAGGTGCCGGAAGTCCTCGACTGATCAATGGAAGTTGCGGCCGCCGGGGAGTGCCGCGCGTGCCTGCCGCTCGCTGGCTTCCCGCCGCCGGCGCTCCGCCTCGTCCCGGCCGGGCTGCGGGCCGCTGCGGCCTTCGTCGCCGCGCGCAAGGACGGCATCGCCCAGATCATGCCCCTGGGCGATGTCGATCAGTTCGGGGGTCAGGTCGATGAAGCGGCGCGCCACGATATGGGTGACGAGGCCCTCGCGCTGCAGTTGGCCGCGAACGGACACCAGACGTGCACCGAGCACGATCTGCCGGTTCTGCTGGAACGTTCGGGGCCAGACAATGATGTTGGCGATGCCGGTCTCGTCCTCGAGCGTCATGAAGATCACCCCGCTCGCCGTGCCCGGCTGCTGGCGCACCAGCACCAGCCCCGCCGCCTCGACGATCGCACCGTCACGACGGTCGATCAGATCGGCGCACCGCGCGATGCCGCGCCGCTCGAGCAGGGGGCGCACGAAGCTCACCGGGTGCCCCTTGAGCGACAGCGACAGGGTCCGGTAGTCGTGCACCACCGATTCGCCCGGTGCCATCATGGGCAGATCCGTCGCCTGGTCATCGGGCTTCGAGACCGTGCCGGCGACATGGAACAGGGGCAGCTGTTCCGAGCCGGCCACCCCGTTGAGACCGCGAACGATCCACAGCGCCTCGCGCCGCGAGTGCCCCATCGAGCCGAAGGCATCGGCCTCGGCGAGCCGCTCGAGTGTCGAGACCGGAATGCCCGTCCTGACCCACAGGTCGCGGATCGAGCGATAGCCATCCCCTCGCCGGGCAAGGATCAGGTTGGCGTGCTCCTCGCGCAGCCCGACGACCTGCTTCAGCCCCAGCCGGATGGCGCGGGTCGACCAGATGTCGTCCCGCATCTGCGCATGCTGCCTGGCGATCCGGTCTCGCGCCGGAAAGCCCTGCTCGAGCACGTGAATCAGATCGGACAGGTTGACATCGGCAGGCCGTACCTCGACGCCGTGCTCGATGGCATCGCGCACGATCTGGGCCGGGGCATAAAAGCCCATCGGCTGGCTGTTGAGCAAGGCGCAGGCAAAGACATCCGGGTAGTGGCACTTGAACCAGCACGAGGCGTAGACCAGCAGCGCGAAGCTCGCCGCGTGGCTTTCGGGAAATCCATATTCGCCGAAGCCCTGGATCTGGGCGAAGCAGCGCCGGGCAAAATCGAGGCTGTAGCCGTTGGCCGTCATGCCGGCGATGAACTCGTCGGCGAACTGGGCGAGCTTGCCGCTGCGCCGCCAGGCGGCCATGGCACGGCGCAGCTGGTCGGCCTTGCCGGGGCTGAAGCCGGCCCCTTCGATGGCCATCTGCATCGCCTGTTCCTGGAACAGCGGCACACCCTTGGTGCGTTCCAGTACGGCATTGAGGCGCTCGCCCATCGGCTCGACCGGCTCGAGCCCCTGGCGGCGGCGCAGATAGGGATGCACCATGCCGCCCTGGATCGGCCCGGGGCGAACGATCGCCACCTCGATGACGAGATCGTAGAACTCGACGGGCCTGAGGCGCGGCAGCATCGACATCTGCGCCCGGCTCTCGATCTGGAACACGCCGACCGTGTCGGCACGGTGGGTCATGCGGTAGACGGCAGCCCGCACCTCGGGCTGCGTCTCCTCCGCCATGAGGTCGGCCAGCACCAGGTCTCGCCCATAGTGCTGGTGCAGCAGCTCGAACGAGCGCCTCAGACAGCTCAACATGCCGAGCGCGAGGATATCGACCTTGAGGATGCCGAGCGCATCGATGTCGTCCTTGTCCCACTCGATGATGGTGCGGCTTTCCATCGCCGTCTTCGAGATCGGCACCAGGCTCTCGAGCGAATCGCGGGTAATGACGAAGCCGCCGACGTGCTGGCTGAGATGGCGTGGAAAGGACCGCAGCACGGCGACGATGCCGAACAGCTGGGTAAGCGTCGGATCGTCCGGATCGAGCCCGATGGCCCGCATGCCGTCGAGATCGGCGGCGCCCCCCCAGCCCCAGTGCTGCCGGTTGAGCGCGTCGATCACGTCGTCGGAAATGCCGAAGACCTTGGCGGTCTCGCGGATGGCGCTTTTCGAGCGATAGGTGATCACAGTGGCGGTGAGTCCGGTGCGGGCGCCACCATACTTGCGGTAGACGTACTGCATCACCTCCTCGCGACGCTCGTGCTCGAAATCGACGTCGATGTCGGGCGGCTCGTCGCGCTCGGTGGAGATGAAGCGGCCAAAGACCAGGTTCACCTTGGTCGGATCGACCTCGGTGATGCCGAGGCAATAGCAGACAGCCGAATTGGCGGCCGATCCGCGCCCCTGGCAGAGGATTCCGAGCTCGTAGCGGGCATGGCGGACCACGTCCTCGACGGTGAGGAAATAGGACGCGTAGTGCTTGTAGGCGATCAGGCAGAGCTCGCTCCACAGCGAGCTCTTGATCCTGTCGGGAACCCCTTCCGGGTAGCGCCGTTCGGCACCGGCCCAGGTCAGGCGCTCGAGAGTCTCCTGTGCCGTCTCGCCATTGCCGATCGTTTCGGTGGGGTAGTTGTAGCGCAGCTGATCGAGCGAGAAGCCGATGCGGGAGAGCAGCACCTGCGTCTGGGCCAGGGCCTCGGGATGATCGACGAACAACCGCGCCATCTCGCGGGGAGGCTTGAGGTGGCGCTCGGCATTCTGTTCGAGCCGTCGCCCGGCCCCCTCGAGGGTCAGGTGCTCGCGGATGCAGGTGACGACATCATGGACGATCCGGCGGCTGGGCTCGTGATAGAGCACGTCGTTGACCGCGATGAGCGGCACCCCGGCCGACCGCGCCATGGCGGCCAGGCGGTTGAGTCTGGACCGGTCGTTTCCCTTGTAGCGGCAGGCGGCGGCGAGCCAGGTACGGCCGGGGGCAAGCGCGGCGAGGCGTGCCAGCACGGCCTCCGATTTCGGCCAGTCGCTTTCGTCGGCATCGAGGATCAGCAGCTGGCCGATGGCGAACTCGGCAAGATCGTCCAATGTCAGGCGGCAGTTTCCCTTCTCGCTGTCCGCTCGCAGGTTGCCGCGGCTGAGCAGGCGGCAGAGCCGGCCATAGGCCTCGCGGTCCGCGGGATAGGCGACGATATCCGGCGTGCCGTCGGCAAAGACCAGCCGGACGCCGACCACGTAGCGGAAACCGCTCGCGGCCTCACCCAGATCGCGGTGGGCGACATGGCCGCGGACCACGCCGGCGAAGCTGTTGCGATCGGCCATGCCGATGCCGCCGAGGCCGAGCGCGACTGCCGCCGCCACCAGTTCCTCGGGATGCGAGCCACTCCTGAGGAAGGAGAAATTACTGGTCGCCATCAGCTCGGCATAGACCGGCTCGGTCATGCGAAGAACCCATGCAGGAACCATCGCGGCCGGCTGTCCGCGCCATATAGGCCGATGCGGAACACCCAGAAGCGACGACCGCCATCATCCTCGACGATGTAGTAGTCGCGGATCACGGTGGCGGGGTCGAAATCGGCAAGGGGGGACGCCTGGCCGTCTGGCGGGCCGGACCTGTTGCGCCGCGCCTCGTCGCGCGGATCCGGCTTCTTCTCGCGCGATGGGGGAGCCCCGAGCAGCGCCAGCCTTTTCCCCGATCGCCACCATTCGGCTTCGATGCGCTCCGGCCCGGAGGCCTTGAGCACCTTGTAGGACACCCGCCGCCAGACCATGCGCAGGGGAGGGCCGTCGGGCACTTCGGCAATCACGTCGATGGGTTCGGGGGCCGGCAGGAGCCGGAGCGGACGCGTCAGGGCGGGATCGGGACGCGCCTCCGGATTGTCGAGAGAGCGTGCCACCACTGGCTCGAGCAGGACGGCGCGCTCGGGGATATGGGTATCGACGGGCTTCGAACGCACCACCGCCAGAGGTCCGAGCCGGCTGCTCATCCGGTCGAAGAGGCGATCGAGGTCGGCGGCGCCGTCATCGGTTCCGAAGGCACCGACCTGCACATCGGCCAGCGGCGAGAGCGAGGCTGCGGCGAGCCTGATGCTGTCGATGCCGAAGCCGGCATCGTACTCGCCGCCGAGCCGCTCGGAACGGTGGATGAACAGGCTCGCGATGTGGTCGGGATCGCGCGTTGCCCGGGCGGCGTTGACGCCGAGCGTCATCACCTTGTGGTCGACCCGGTAGAGCATCAGGTGAAATCCCTGCGCCCCCAGTTGCGCCGCCCCGAGCTTGATGCCGAGCTGGATGGCGAGGTCGCGCGTCGTCATCAGCACGTCGTCGAGATAGCCGATCGGCTCGGCAAATCGCCGTTCGGCATAGTATTCTGGGACCGGCAGGCGCGGCGTGACACGCTCCTCGATGTGCCCGAGCGCCTGGTCGAGCCGCAGCAGCAGAGACTGTCCGAACCGCGCCTGCAGCGCCTTTCGGTCGCGACCATAGAGCTGGCCGACCTGCTTGAGCCCCATCTGTATGAGTCCCAGGACCTGCGCTTCGGTCAGCCGAAGCGCCGCCACCGGCAGGGCTGCGATCACATCGGAGAGGGAGCCGCAGTCGGCGATCCTGTCCGGCGAAAAATGCGCCAGCGCCCAGGCGGCACCGATGGTATCGGCGATCGCCCCGGTGACGGTGAAGCCGAGTTCCCGCAGCCGGCCGAGCAGACGTTCGAGCAGCTTGTCCTCGCCGCCGAACAGGTGCGCCACGCCGGTGATGTCGAGGATCAGGTCGCCCCATGGCGACACATCGTCATGAACGGCGACGATGGGGCTGGCATTGCTGTGCCAGTCGGCGAAATCGGCAAAGACCTGAGCGGTGAAGCCCTCGTCGAGTTCGCGCACCTCGAGGGCGGGGAGCAATGCCCGTGCATCCGAGAGGCTCTGGCCGACCGCGAGGCCGGACCGGCTCGCGATGAGATCCAGTGCGGCAAGGCGCATGGCGCCTTTCTCGCGCCGCCACAGGGCGAGCGGCCGGTTGCGATCGAGAGAGGGTTCAGCTCGCCTCAGACAGTCGGTCGCCCAGCGCGTCAGGCTGAGGGCGAGGTGGCGCCGTCCGCCACCGATGGGGAGCGGCAGGCTGCCGGCGATCTTGTGCTGCAACAAAGCCATGTCCAGTCCAGTCCAGAATCAGGGTCGTGGCGTCGGGTGCCACCCTGCCGCCGCCGAGACGACGCTTTTCGATGTCGACAAGGAAGCGCGGCCTCCCAGGCGCGGAGAGATCGTAGGGATCGGCCCGGCTCGGCGCCGGTCGCACCCGCCAGCGCAGCTGTGCCGCGCTGGCTTCTCGCTCCCGGCCATATCGCAGCAGCAGCGCCGAGGTGCCGGCAGCGGCAGCCCGCAGGCTCAGCCGGCGGGACGCTGTGAAATCCATCCCTCTGCTGCCTTCGGCGAGATCGGCGATCACGGCGGCAACCGACCGACACGCAATCGCCTCCTCCATGGCCCAGAACAGCTGCGCAGGATTCGTGGCCCTGCCGATCACCAATTGCCCGGGATCGATGCCGAAGCTCGCCAGCCCATGGGCATAGGGCATGCCGATTTCCTGCACCGAGGAGTCGAGTTCGAGATAGAGGATGGCGGTGCGCCCACTTCCCAGGTGGCTACTGGCCATCCCGAGCGCAAAGCCGAGCGCTGCACCCGCGGCGCGCTGCTCATCGGCGAACACCTCGTGCAGGAGGCCGGCAGGCGGGGCAAGCAGCGCCAGCCCGTCCCCTGCCCTCTCGCCGGAGTGCGGCGAGGCGAGGGCCGGTCGATTCTCGAGAGCGGCAATCCTGAGGCGCAGGGTTTCGAGCGCTGTTCTGTCTGTCTGGGTTCTGATCGTTCCGACGAGGCCCATGGGAGCCCCCACTGTTCACTTGAGAACAAATAGAGAACAACAGACTCCCTCGAGGAGTCAAGCTCGCTGTTCTCCGCGCGAGGACAAGACCACTTGCGCACGCAGCCCTTCCGCTGAGCGGATCGAGTGCCTATCTTGGAGCACCATCGAGGACGCTGCCATGTTCGATGCCCTGCGTGCCATCTTCTCGAAGTCCGGCCAGACCCCTGCCGGCATCGAGCCCAAGCTCGCCGTCGCGGCGCTGCTCGTCCACCTCGCCGCCATCGACGGTACCGTGACCCCTGCCGAACGGGAGGCCCTGCGCGGCGCGCTGATCGATCACTATCGCCTCGGCGACGACGAGGTGGACCGCCTCATAGCCGAAGCCACCCGCCGCGACCAGGAATCGGTCGACTTCTACCGCTTCACCTCGGCCCTGCGCGACCTCGAGGCTGCGGACAAGCTGCACATCATCCGGATGATGTGGCAGGTGGTCTTCACCGACAACAAGAACCACGAACTCGAGGACAACATGGTCTGGCGCATCGCCGAACTGATCGGCGTTTCGGCGCGCGACCGCACCGTGCTGCGTACCCAGATGACGAGGACCGCATGATCATCGTTTCCACCACCCCAACGCTCGAGGGACGTCCGATTCGCGACTACCTCGGTATCGTCACCGGCGAGGTCATCGTCGGCGCCAACATCTTCAAGGACCTGTTCGCCGGCATCCGCGACATCGTGGGCGGCCGCTCCGGGGCCTATGAAGGGGCTCTGCGCGACGCCCGCCACGCCGCCTTCGATGAACTGCGGGCGGAAGCGCAACGCCTCGGTGCCGACGCGGTCGTGGGCGTCGACATCGACTACGAAGTCGTCGGCCAGTCCGGCTCGATGCTGATGGTCTCGGTCTCGGGCACCGCGGTGAAGCTGTAGTCCGGCTCTAGGGGCGCGCTGGAGCGAACCCGGACCCGTCGCGTCAGCGCTCCCAGGCGCCGAACGCGCCGATGACTTCCGGCTCGTTCTCGCAATCGAAGTCCATCGCCAGTTCGTCGGCGGCGTCGCGGGCCATCTGGTTGGCTTCCGCATTGGCGCGCGCATCGATATAGGCGACATGACAGGTCGCTCCCGGCGCCACCTTCGTGACCACCAGAACCTGGCCTTCTTCGCCGCTGCCGTCGGGTGCGGCGGTGAAGAAGCGCAGGATCGTGGCGAACGGCTTGTACTGGCCCTCGACGTTCGAGACGCGCCACTCGATCTTGGCACCGAGCCGGTTGAACGGCGGCAGTGTCTGCTGGGCCGCCCTCTCTGTGGTCGACTCGAGCCCGTACGAGACGAACATCCTCAGGTCACCCTCGGCGATCATCACCGGCATCCCCCTGAGGCCCGGACAGGCCCAGGTGGCGCCGAAATCGTCGGCCGAAATCACCGTGCACTGGTCGAGGTCGACATCGGTGTAGCTCGACTGGACCTGCTGGCCGGCCGCCGGTCCGACGCAGGCAAGAATCGCGGTCAGCGCGGCGGCCAATCGTGCGGGCGATACGGTAGTCATCTCAGAGCTCCTCGTTTCGTATGTCGTCCCATGCAATCGTGTGCCTTGCCATCAGGACCATGGATGAGCCAAAACGCGCCACACCAACATCCCTGTCAGGACCACCCATGAACATCGATGCCATACTCATCGGCAAGTCCCCTCCGGACGATCTCAACGTGATCATCGAGGTGCCGCTGGGCGGCGAGCCGATCAAGTACGAAATCGACAAGGCTTCCGGCGCGCTGTTCGTCGACCGCTTCCTCTATACCCCGATGCGCTATCCGGGAAACTACGGCTTCGTGCCCCATACCCTGTGCGGTGACGGCGATCCGCTCGACGTGATCGTGATGAACTCCCGCCCGCTGGTTCCGGGTGCCGTGGTGCGTTCGCGGCCGATCGGCGTGCTGTTCATGGAGGACGACGGCGGCAAGGACGAGAAGATCCTCGCCGTCCCTGTGCACAAGCTCACCAAGATGTATGACGGTATCCACGATGTCGGCGACATCCAGCCGATCCAGCTCGAACGGGTGAAGCACTTCTTCACCCACTACAAGGATCTCGAGCCGGGCAAGTGGTCCAAGATCGAGGGCATTGGCGGCGTCGAGGACGCCCGTCGGGTCATCCTCGATTCGATCGCGCGGGCATCCGCAGAAAAGTCGTGACGAGGCCTTGAAACCCGACTGAACCAGTCGCATATATCCGGCAACGGTCGATCGCGGCGCTGTTCCCTCCCGGCAGCCTCGGTCCGGCCCAAACGAAAGGCGCTCCCCGCAAGGGTCGAGCGCCTTTCTGTTTTCAGTGCCCCATCGACATGCCCGGCTGCGCCGGCGGCTTCCTGACGAAGAAAGCCGCCCCGATGGCGAACAGCGAGATGATCGCGCCGCACAGGAAACCCGTCCGGATGCCTCCCGACAACGCCGAGACCGGGTCGAGCCCTTCGCCGGCCCGTGTTGCCGTCCCCACTGTCATCAGCGCCACGAACAGCGCCACCCCCGCCGCGCCGGCGACCTGCTGGATCGAGCCGAGGATGGCGCTGGCATGCGAATAGAGCGGCATCGGCACCGAACTCAGCGCCGCCGTGAACAGCGGAGTGAACATCAGTGCCAGCCCGACGCTGATGGCGACGTGCCCGGCCAGAACGGCCCAGACCGAGGTGGTCTGATCGACGAGGGTCAGCAGCCAGAGCACCACGGAGACGATGACGGTGCCCGGGACCAGGAGTTTCGTGGCGCCGATCCGATCGTAGAGGCGCCCGACCGTGGGACCGAGCAGACCCATCAGGAGGCCCCCCGGCAGCAGCAGCAGGCCGGTCTGCAGCGTATCGAGGCCGAGCACGTGCTGGGTGTAGATGGGCAGCAGGATCACCGTGCCGAACAGGCTCATCATCGCAACCGCCATGGTGACGACGGCAATGGTGTAGTTGCGCGACCCGAAGGTCCGCAGGTCGAGCAGTGCGCGATCCTGCCGCTGCAAGACGAGCTGGCGCCACACGAAAATCGTCATGGCGACGACACCGACCGCGATCGGCAGCCAGGACGGAATCGGCGACGCTCCGGCATGCGTTGCGCCCTCGCCCAGGCTGGAGAGGCCATAGACGATGCCGCCGAAGGCCAGCGCCGAAACGATCACCGAGAAGATGTCGAGAGGCGCGTAGCGCGGCGTCGAGACGTTCTGGATGCGGGTCCAGCCGAGCGCCAGCGCCCCCAGGGCGATCGGCAGCACGAGGATGAACATCCAGCGCCAGTCCAGATAGGCGAGGATGAAACCGCCGATCGTCGGGCCGACGGCCGGGGCGACCGACATGACGATCGAGATGTTGCCCATGGTCTTGCCCCGCGATTCGGGGGGAACGAGGGTCATCACCGTGGTCATCAGCAACGGCATCATGATCGCCGTGCCCGTGGCCTGGACGACCCGTCCGAGGACCAGCACTTCGAGCCCCGGCGCGACGGCGCAGATCAGCGTGCCGGCCGAGAAAATCCCCATCGCCAAAGCGAAGATCGGCCGGGTATGCAGGCGCTGCAGCAGAAAGCCGGTGACCGGGATCACCACGGCCATGGTGAGCAGGAACGCCGTGGTCAGCCACTGCGCCGCGCTGGCGGTGACGCCGAGGTCCTTCATCAGGTGCGGGATGGCGACGCTCATGATGGTCTCGTTGAGGAACACCACGAAGGTCGAGACCAGGAGCAGAGCGATCACCAGCCTGTTGCGGGCGGCAGTGGCGGCGTCATCGCGAGGCGCGGCGGAGGCGTCGGACATGATGTCGGAAGTCATTTGCGGCTACCTTGAAAAACTGCGCTGAAAAGGGGCGGTGTATGACACGGCCGGAGTGAGTCTGACCAGCCCCCGGGGCGCATGGCTCGGATGCGGATCGGAATCGGCGGCGTCCGACGGGAACGCCGACCTCTCCCCAAGACGAGAGGGGCGCCCGGGTTTCGACACTCGGGACCGGATTTTTTAGTTAAGCCTTCAATTAAGTGAAGGCATCCGCGAAGTCAATGCCCGGCCCGGTCGAGGGGATCCGGCCGCTCAGGTGCGCTTGGCCCTGCCGTTGCGCATCGACAGCAGCGTCGCGCCGATCACGCCGAGCGCGACGACGGCGATGATGATGGTGGCGAGCGCATTCACCTCGGGAGACACACCGAGCTTCACCTTCGAGAAGATGATCATCGGGAGCGTCGACGATCCGGGACCGGACACGAAGCTCGAAATCACCAGGTCGTCGAGCGAGAGCGTGAAGGCGAGCAGCCATCCCGAGACCAGCGCCGGGGCGATGATGGGCAACGTGATGTCGAAGAACACCCGTACCGGATTGGCCCCGAGGTCCATCGCCGCCTCCTCGAGGCTGAGGTCGAAGTCGGAGAGGCGCGACTGCACCACGACCGTGACATAGGCCGTGCAGAACGTGGCATGCGCGATGATGATCGTGACGATGCCGCGGCCGGCCGGCCAGCCGATCAGCGACTGCATGGCGACGAACAGCAGGAGCAGTGCCAGCCCGGTGATGACGTCAGGCATCACCAGTGGCGCCGACACCGTCGCCTGCAGCACGGTCTTGCCGCGGAAACGGCGGAACCGCACCAGCGCAATCGCGCACAGGGTCCCGAGCACCAGCGCGATGGTCGCCGCGACAGCCGCGATCTGCAGGCTGAGCAACGCGGCCGGCAGCAGTTGCGGATCGGCCCACAGGTCCGCGTAGGCCTGGGTCGAAAAGCCCGCCCAGACCGTCACCAGCCGGTTGGAGTTGAACGAAAAGATCACCAGCGAGACGATCGGAGCGTACAGGAACAGGAAGCCGACGGTCGAGGCGAGCGGCAGGAACCAGCGGTTCTTTCCCATCAGCGGCGCCCCTCGACGACGGCATTCTGGGCCCGCTGCATCAGCATGATCGGGATGACGACGACGATCAGCATGGTGATGGCGAGGGCCGCGGCGCGGGGCCAGTTGGTCTTGGAGAAGAACTCGTCCCAGAGGATGCGGCCGATCATCTGGGTCCCGGGTCCGCCAAGCAGCGAGGGGATGACGAACTCGCCGATGGCCGGAATGAAGACCAGCATGGCGCCGGCGACGACGCCGGGCATCGACAGCGGCAAGGTGATCGACAGGAAGGTGCGGACCGGACGGGCGCCGAGGTCTGCCGAGGCTTCGAGCAGAGCCGTGTCGAGCTTCACCAGATTGGTATAGAGCGGCAGGATGAAGAACGGCAGGTAGCTGTAGACGATGCCGACATAGACCGCGAAATCGGTCTGCATCATGGTCAGCGGCGGAATGCCGAAGACGCCGAGCACATTGTTGATCACGCCCTCGCCGCGCAGGAATCCCGAGAGCGCGTAGACGCGCAGCAGGAAGGAGGTCCAGAACGGCAGGATCACCAGCATCAGCAGCAGGTTCCGCCAGCGATCCGGGGCGCGGGCGATGGCATAGGCCATCGGGTAGCCGATCAGGATGGCGAACACCGTCGAGATGGCGGCGATCCGGATCGATGACAGGAAGGCATTGAGGTAGATGTTGGAGGGATCGGTGAAGATGCGGATGTAGTTGGACAGGTGCAGCGTCAGCTGCACGGTGCCTTCCTCGGTGGTCAGCAGGTCCGAATATGGCGGCTGGCCGAACTGCTTGGTGGCAAGGGATATGCCGAAGACCACCGCGAGCGGCACCAGGAAGAACAGCGTCATCCACCCCGCGGGGGCGGCGATGACCAGGCCGCGGCCGGAAATCCCGACGGCGGCGAGCAGGCGCCGCAGCAGCGCGAACCGGCGTTCCGGCCGGGCGTAGGCGGGCTCGTCGCTCAATTGGTCAGCACCGAGCCGGAGGTGTCGCCCCACTGGCACCACACCGCCTCGTCCCACTTGATCGCGTCTGGGTCGCCGCGCCGCACGTTGGTCTTGGTGACGCGGATGCGTTTTCCGGAATCGAGGATCACCTGGTAGACGCTCATGTCGCCCAGGTAGCCGATGTCCTCGACCATGCCGTGCGCGATGTTGGCGTCGCCCTCCGGGCGTTCGCGGGTCAGGGTGATCTTTTCGGGCCGGATCGCCCACCACAGCACCTGGTCGGGCGCGCAGTCGACGCCGTGGCCGACATAGATGTCGGTGCCGGCCTCGGCGGACCGGATGCGGACGTGATCCGGCTCGTCCTCGGTCACCACCCCCTCGAACATGTTGACCGAGCCGATGAAGCCGGCAACGAAGCGGGAGTTGGGAAACTCGTAGATGTCGGTCGGCTCGCCGATCATGGCGATCTCGCCCTGGTTCATCACCCCGATGCGGGTGGCGAGCGACATCGCCTCTTCCTGGTCATGGGTGACCACGATGAAGGTGACGCCGAGCGTTTCCTGGATCTTGACCAGTTCGAACTGGGTTTCCTCGCGCAGCTTCTTGTCGAGAGCGCCGAGCGGCTCGTCGAGCAGCAGCAGCTTGGGGCGCTTGGCGAGCGCGCGAGCGAGGGCGACGCGCTGGCGCTGGCCGCCCGAGAGCTGGTGTGGCTTGCGCTGGGCATAAGGCTCGAGCTTGACGAGCTTGAGCAGTTCCTCGACGCGCGCCGCGATCTCGGCTTTCGGCATGTGGTCGCGCCTGAGCCCATAGGCGATGTTGTTCCACACCGTCATGTGCGGGAACAGCGCATAGGACTGGAACATCATGTTGACCGGCCGGTTGTAGGGCGGCACCGTCGACATGTCCTGGCCGTCGATCTCGATGGTCCCCGAGGTCGGCACCTCGAAGCCGGCCAGCATGCGCAGCAGCGTCGACTTTCCCGAGCCGGAGCCGCCGAGCAGGCAGAACAGCTCGCCCTTGTAGATGTCGAGCGACAGTTCGTTGACCGCGGCAATGTCGCCGAACTTCTTGGTGACGTTGCGGATGCGCACGAACGGCTTGGCGGCAGGGTCGCGCCAGGGGCGGGTGTCGGCGGCGAGCTGGGGCTTCTTGGCCATCGGGATACCAATCCGGTCGGAAGCGGAGGGGACGGGGCGCGCCGCCCCGTCCCGGAAGGGTCAGGAACCGGCCTTGATGCGCTGCCAGGTCTCGGTCAGCACTTCGTCATAGTCCGGCGTGTGGGCCTTGAGGCCGAACAGCTTGGCGGCCGTATCCCCGGTCGGATAGATCGCCGGATCGTTCTTCACCTCGTCGTCGATCAGTTCGAGCGCCGCCTTGTTGCCCGAGGCGTAGAACACGTAGTTGGTGTTCGCCGCCGCAATGTCGGGCCGCAGCATGAAGTCGATGAACTTGTAGGCGTTCTCGACATGCGGGGCGTCGGCCGGAATGGCGAACAGGTCGAACCACTGCAGGGCGCCCTCCTTGGGGATGACGTAGCCGACCTCGACGCCGGCCCCGGCCTCGGCCGCCGCCGCCTGCGCGATGAACACGTCACCGGAATAACCCACCGACAGGCAGACCTCGCCATTGCCCAGATCGTCGATGTACTGGCTGGAATTGTAGTAGCGCACATGCGGGCGCACCGCCATCAGCAGCGCCTCGGCCTTCTTGAGGTCGTCGAGGCTCTCCGAGTTCGGATCGAGGCCGAGATAGTTGAGCGCCGAGGCGACGATCTCGGCCGGGGCGTCGAGCATGGTGACGCCGCAATCGGCGAGCTTGGAGATCAGTTCGGGCTTGAACACGATGTCCCAGGTATCGATCGGCTGGTCGCCCAGCCGCTCCTTCACCTTGCCGGCATTGTAGCCGATGCCGGTGGTGCCCCACATGTAGTCGACCGAGTGGGCATTGTCCGGGTCGTGCACGGCGGTTGCCGCCATCACCTGCGGGTCCATGTTGACGAGGTTGGGCAGCTTGGACTTGTCGAAGGGGAGGAACAGGCCGGCCGCCACCTGCCGCTCGAGGAAGAAGCCCGAGGGCACCACGACGTCATAGCCCGAGGAACCGGCGAGAAGCTTGGCCTCGACCAGTTCGTTCGAGTCGAACACGTCGTAGTTCACCTTGATGCCGGTCTCGGCCTCGAACTTGGCGACGGTGTCCTCGGCGATGTAGTCGGACCAGTTGTAGACATTGACCACGTTCTCCTGGCCAAGGGCCGGGGTCGCCAGCAGCAGCGCGCCGAGCGCGATCATCATCTTGGTATGCATCGACAATGTCTCCTTCTTCGTATCAGGCGGCCGCGCATCGGGCGGCGTTGAAAGGCAGCCGGTGGCCGGCAGGGGTGAGCAACCCCGCGTCCGGCCCGGAGGCGGGTCGGACGGGCGGTAGAACGACGGAACTGGGGTGACGGGTATGCGGGGGAGTGAGGCCAAGCGGCGCAGTTCTTGCGCCGGGAGAGAGCGTGTTCGCAATGTGCCCGGGGCCGGGCGGGCATCGATCCGGAGGCTCCGGATCAACAGTAACCTTACGCAGCGAAGTGACCCTTCCCGATGGAGCCGTCAGCGCGGCAAAACCTAGTGGGATTTTCCCGGCCGGGCAAGGGCTTCGGCGGGGTCGCCAGCGCCTGACGCACCACCGTGGCGCAGTGTCGCGAGCTTCGCTTCGCGGGGGGGGGCGGCCCGGATTGAAATCGGCGGCGATTGGGTCCATGGAGAACGCGATCTTCCGGGGACCGCCACGTGAGCCTTGCCAGCCATCTTTCCATCTCTCCCGCCGTGACCGAAGCGCTGGCCAGCGGCCGCCCGGTGGTCGCGCTCGAATCGACCATCATCACGCATGGCATGCCCTATCCGCAGAATCTCGAGATGGCGCGCAATGTCGAGGCGGTGATCGTCGCCAACGGCGCCGTGCCGGCAACGGTCGCGATCATGGACGGCAGCTTCCGCGTCGGCGTCACCACGGCCGACCTCGAGCGGCTCGCACGCACCGGGGGCACCGCCGCCAAGGCCTCGCGCCGGGACGTCGCCGCCCTGCTCGCCGCGGGCGAGATCGCCGGCACCACCGTGGCAACCACCATGATGGCCGCCGAAGCCGCCGGTATCCGGGTGTTCGCGACGGGCGGCATCGGCGGCGTGCATCGCGGCGCCGAGACCACCTTCGACATCTCCGCCGATCTCGACGAGCTGGGCCGCACCCAGGTTGCCGTGGTGTGCGCCGGCGCCAAGTCCATTCTCGACATCCCCAAGACACTCGAGGTGCTCGAAAGCCGCGGCGTACCGGTGCTCGGCTACGAGACCGACGACTTCCCGGCCTTCTGGGCACGCCGCAGCGGCGGCAAGGTCGACCACCGCGTCGACAGCGCCGATGCCGCGGCGCGGGTGATCCGCCTGCAGTTCGAGCTTGGCCTTGGCGGCGTGCTGATCGCCAACCCGATCCCGCTCAGCCACGCGCTCGACGCCGCCGAGATCGAGGGCCGGATCGCCGAGGCGATCCGCGGCGCCGAAGCGGAGGGGGTGAGCCGCAAGGACCTGACGCCGTTCCTGCTCAAGCGGATCTTCGAGCTGACCGGCGGCAGGAGCCTCGTCGCCAACATCGCTCTGGTCGAGAACAACGCGCGGGTGGCCGCGCTCATCGCCGTCGCCCTGGCCGGACGGAAATGAGCGGCGGCGGCCGGGTCATCGTCATCGGCGATGTGATGACCGACGTGATCGTCATTCCCGAGGGTCCGCTGGTGCGCGGCTCCGACCGGCGCGCCGCGATCAGCACGCGGCCCGGCGGATCGGGAGCCAACCAGGCAGTGTGGCTCGGTTCGATGGGCACGAAGGTGAGCTTCGTGGCACGCGTCGGAGCCCGCGACAAGCCGCACCTCGAGGCCTATTTCAAGGGTTTCCACGTCGACCCGGTGCTGATTGCCGATGCCTCCAGGCCCTCCGGCATGCTGGTCACCATCATCGATCCGGACGGCGAGCGGAGCTTTCTCACCGATCGCGGCGCCAATCTCGATCTCAGCCACTCCGACATGCCGGTCTGGCTGCTCGACGACTGCCGGCTGGTGGTGGTGTCGGGATACTCGCTGTTCGCGGCGCTGCCGCGCGGCGCGGTGCAGTGGATGGCGGCCGAGGCGGCGACGCGCGGCATTCCCGTCGCCGTCGACGCCGCCTCCGCGAGCTTCATCACCGAGGTCGGGGCGCAGAACTTTCTCGGCTGGACGCGCGGCTTCACGACCCTGTTCGCCAACCGCGACGAGGCCCTCGCCCTCTCGGGCAGCGCCGACCTCGACACCCAGATGCGTCGCCTCGGCGAGACCTACCGGCAGGTGGTGATCAAGCTCGGCGCGGCCGGCGCCGCCGCCGGCGACGCAACCGGAATCCGCGCGCAGCTGCCGGCCCCGCAGGTGACAGTGGTCGATTCGACCGGAGCCGGCGATGCCTTTGCTGCCGGATTCCTCGCTGCCCAGCTGACCGGCAGCGACCGTGAAGGCTGCCTGCGGCGCGGCATCGCCGCCGGCTCGGCGGCAGTAACCAGGATCGGCGGGCAGCCGGACTGAAGCTCCCTACTCGGTCTCGATGGCGCACCAGTCGAGCGACGGCACGACGTAGTCGGCGCGATTGCCCTCGATATCCCCCAGTTCCGCCGTCAGGTGGTCGCGCACGGCTTCAACGGTCGGATGCGGGGCAGTGAGCCCGCAGCCGCGCGCCAGGGAATAGCGGTCGGTATCGATGCCGGCGACTTCCACCTCTCCCTCGAGGACCCGGGTCAGCACCCGGATCAGGGTGCCGGCGGGATCGAAATAGAGCCGGCCCTCGCGCGCCAGCGCCGGACCTTCCGTTTCGGCAGCCACATTGGGCGAGACCATCCGGGAAAAGACGAAGGCGAGAGTGCCATCGGCCCGGTAGCACGACGTATCCGTCTGCGTGGCGATGGCATCGATCAGCCAGGCCTGGACGAGGACCGATGGAGCGCCGTCGCCGCCGTCGTGGAACTCGAAGTGATCGGCATAGCCGCCATCGAAACTGCGGCGCCAGCCGGTCCAGTCATCGGGGGCCTGGTCGAGCAGGGCACTGCAGGCCTGCCAGGCGGCACGGATCTCCTCGATGGCCGGTTCCTGCGCCATGGCCGGAGCGCTCGACACCAGCAGGACGGCAAGCGGCAGGAGTCGGCGCAATCGAGGACCTCCGGGTTCGTCAGAAGACTAGAGCATCATTCGTCACGCAGGAAGCGGGCCGGACGAACCGACAGCGCGCTCCAGGTGCTGGCTGTCCCCACGACGATGGTCAGCACGACGGTGCCCACGATCACTACGGCCATCAGCCAGGGATCGACCCAGAAATCGATCTCGAGCACGAACTCGACGAAGGCCCAGGTCCCGGCGAGGCCGAGCCCGGTGGCCAGCAACGCCGCCAGCAGCCCGAGCAGGCCATACTCGATGAGGTAGGCGCGCACCACATTGCCCCGCGTCGCGCCCAGTACCTTCATCACCATCGCATCGGCCTCGCGCTGGCGGCGACCCGCGATCATCGCCCCGGCAAGCACCAGCGTGCCCGAGACCACGGCAAAGCCGCCGATCACCTCGACGGCGGTGGTCACGCTCGACAGCAGCCGGGCAAACGTCTCGAGCGCGTCGCCGACCGGGAGGAAGATCAGCTCGGGGAAGGCCGCGACCAGCCGCGGCTGCACGGCGCGATCCTCGCCCGGCTGGGCCTTCATCAGCCCCAGGTAGCTCAGCGGGAACGGATCGAAGGCATTGGGCGAGAAGACGAAACCGAAATTGATGCCGCCCGAGCGCCAGGCATAGTCGCGGAACGATCCGATACGCGCCGTCACCTCCTCGCCGAAGATACGGAAGCTCAGTTCGTCGCCGAGCCTCAGCCCGAGCGGCTCGCGCAGCCGGTCGAACACCGAGACGAGCGGTTCGCCGGAGTGATCGGCCGTCCACCACGCGCCGGCGACCACGCTGGATCGCTCGGGCAGCGTGGCGGCCGAGGAGAGCGGGATCTCCTCCTCGAACAGGAAGGCGAATTCGGGCGGCGGCACGCGGCCGAGCGCGGCGACCGGCGTGCCGTTGATGCGCTCGATGCGCCCACGGATCATCGGCACCGCGGTGAAATCGGCGATCGCGGCATCGGCATCGGCAAACTCGGACAGCGCCGCCGCCTCGTCCTCGAACAGGTCCATGAACACGAAGCTCGGGGCGTTCGGGATGGACTCGGCCGAAAGCTGGTGGCGCAGGTTGCCGTCGATCAGCGCGATCAGCAGCAGCAGCGCCAGCCCCAGGCCCAGCGACAGCATGACGGTGGGCGCCGGAGCCCCGGGTCGATGGATGGCCTTGAGGGCGTTGCGCCAGGTCGGATCGGGAGCGGGCGGCAGCCGGCGCAGCACGACCTGCAGCCCCAGCGCGGCGAAGCGCAGCACGAGGAAGGCGCCGACCACCGCAAGCCCATAGACCAGGACGAAGACCGGCCGGCCGGCGATCAGCACTGCAAGCCCATAGATGCCGAGCCCGGCCGCCGCCATCGGCAGCACCAGCCCCGGGGCGAGCAGGTCGCGCCAGCCGAGCCCGCCCTCGGCGGCGGTGCCCGCCGAGCGGAACAGCAGCGCCGGGCGGAGCTTGCGCGCCCGGCGCAGCGGCAGGTAGCCGAAGGCAAAGCCGGTCAGCAGCCCGAATGCCGCCGCGGTCAGCAGCGTCGAGGCATCGAGGACCGGCGGCAGCGCGACGCCGAGCAGGCCGCCCAGGATGGGCAGCGCCGCCAGCGTGAGCCCAGAGCCGAGCACGAGACCGATGCCGATGCCCGCCACGGCCAGCACCATGACTTGGGCGAGGAAATGCGCGGTGATGCGGGCGCCGGTGGCACCCAGCGCCTTCATCGTGGCGATCGAACGCTGCCGGTCGGTGACATAGGCGGCGACGGCGCTGGAGACCCCGACACCACCCACCAGCAGTGTGGACAGGCCCACGATGGTGAGAAAGCGCCCGAAGATATCGAAGAAGCGCGACAGATCGGCCGTCGCATCGCGCGGCGCGCTCAGCTGGAACCCGGCATCGGGGAACGCCGCGCGGATGCCGGCCGTCGCTGCCTCGTAAGGGGTGCCCTCGAGCCGCAGCTTGTAGCGGTAGCGGGCGAGCACCCCCGGCTCGAGGATGCCGGTGGCCCCGACCGCCTCGACCGACATCAGCACCGGGACGCCCAGCGTCAGCCCCGCCGTGACCTGGTCGGGTAGACGTTCGATGGTGCCGCGCAGCACGAAGCGGGCGGCGCCGACGCGCAGTTCGTCGCCGAGCGCAAGGCCGAGCCGGTCGAGCAGCAGCGGATCGGCGACCAGGCCGTGGACGTCTCCCTGCGCGGCCAGCAGGTCCGGCAGCGGCCGGGCCGGCTCGACCAGCGCGGTGCCCACCAGCGGGTAGGCCGCATCCACGGCGCGGATGGACAGGAAGCTCGACTGCCCCCCGGCGTCGGCCCGCCCCAGCACTTCGATCACCTCGCCCAGCTGGCCCAGGCGCCCGAACAGGGCGCGCTCCTCCGCAGTTGCCGCACGATACGAGAGGGTCGCCTCGAGATCGCCGCCGAGCAGCGTGCGGGCATCGCGCAGCAGCGCCGATTGCAGGGCCGCCCCGACCGAGCCGACGATGGTGATGGTCGCCACCCCGAGTGCCAGGCAGGCGAGCAGGATGGCGAAGCGCCTCAGATCGCCGCGCAGATCGCGCAGCGCCACGCGCAGCCAGCCGATTAGGCGATGCATCGGGCGGGACCGACGGGTGGCGTCAGCACGAGTGGGGCGCGCGGCCGGCCCGCCGGCCCAGCAGCTCTCTCGGTCGCGATCGCCGGGGGCAAGGAACGCGTCCGCTCACGACGGCCAGTCGCACACCCAGGACGGACCTTCAGCGACGTCCCGATAGGTCCACTCCGTGCCCGGCGCGCACGCGAAATCCGGGTGCGGGGGGATGCTGCGGGTCTCGCCCACCACCAGTGGATCGGTTGGCAGGCTGGTCGGCGTGCCGCACAGACGGCTCCGCTCCGCCGGCTGGGTGAGCAACAGCACGAAGCACTGCAGGACATGCGACTTGTAGGCCATCGTGGCGTCGTCGAGCGCCAGGGCAGCGGTCGAAGCGCCTCCCGATGTCAGGACCGCGACGGCGGCCAGGGCGGCGGCAGAAAACTTCATCGATCAGGGCTCCAGGGACGAGGCCACCGGAGTAAGGCCCCGGGCCGGCATGCCGTCAAGGGGGAGCGCCGCGTCGTGATCGTCCGCCACGCCGACAGCAGACCAGAAGCGCAAAAGTGGCTCACCGTGGTGCCCCACCGACGAAGACCAGCTGCCAAGTGCCTGAGGACCGAAGCGATGGTGGAGCTGAGGGGAATCGAACCCCTGACCTCATCATTGCGAACGATGCGCTCTCCCAACTGAGCTACAGCCCCGCTTCGATGGCGCGGTTATTAGCCAAACTTCGCGCGCCGGACTAGCCCCTTTTTTCGTCAGACCGCGGCCCAGCCGCCGCTCTTCTCGCTCGCAAAGATCGCGTCCAGCACCCGCATGTTGCTGACCGCGTCCTCGACGCCCCAGGGGAGCGGCACCTCGCCGAGGACGGCGCGGCAGAAGGCATTGGCCTGCTCGGTATACTGGTCGCAGGGCGGGATGATCTCGCGGCGCGACAGGTGGCCGTCGGGCGAGTAGCCCGGATCGATGAGCAGCGCGGTGGCGGTATCGGCCGGCGCGTTGAACGGGATCACCAGCTCGACCCGGCCGCGCGTGCCGATCAGCTCGAGCGACTGGTGGCCGACCGACTGGGTGGAGGCGACGAAGCTCGCCTGCCGGCCGCCGCCGAAATCCAGCAGCACCGAAGCGAGGCGGTCGGTCTTCAGGATGGGGTCGCGATCGACCAGCGACACCGCCCGCAGCGGCTCGGACTCGAACAGGAAGCGCGAACCGGTGACCGGGTAGCAGCCGATGTCGTAGATGCCGCCGCCCCCGATATCGGCCTGGTTGCGCACATTGGCGGGATCGGTTAGGTAGTAGGTGAAGACGCCGCGCACGGCGCGCAGCTCGCCCAGCTCACCGGAGCGGGCGATTTCGCGGGCCCTGAGCCATTGCGGGTGGAAGCGCACCATGAAGGCTTCGTAAAAGACGATGCCGGGCGGCAGCTGGCGGAGCTCGGCGGCCTCTTTGGCATTGAGGGCAATGGGCTTTTCGCACAGCACGTGCTTTCCCGCACGGGCCGCCGCCAGCGTCATCGGCACATGCAGGTGATTGGGTAGCGGATTGTATATGGCATCGACCTGGGGGTCGGCGAACAGTGCCTCGTAGCTGCCATGCGCCCGCGCCCGGCCGGTGAGCCCCAGCTCGGCGATGTAGGCCTCGGCCCTGCCCTGATCGCGGCTCGCTACGGCAACGACCTCGCTCAGCGGCGACTTGAGGATCGCCGGCGTGACCTTCTTGAGCCCGATATTGGCGGTGCTGAGAATCCCCCAGCGCACCTTTCTGGCAGCGGCCATGATGGACGTTCCTCCCGTTCGCGCGCCATTGGTAGCGGCGGCCGTTCGCAGCGTCCAGCCCCGGTTTGGTCGCGATGCTGAACGGGGTCATCCCCGTCGGAGCGCCGCGAGCCCGAAGTGGGGTCAAACATACTTGACACAAAGTCATCTTCTCCTTACATCCTGGGTGTCAAAGTTTCTTTACACGAGGATGCCATGGGGTACGAAGAACGCAATGCCTGGGTCTACGGGCTGGTGACGATCGGGGCAGCCGGGTTCTACCTGCAGCAGGTCCTGGGCGGGGATGCCGCCATTCCGCTCGAGGCGCGCGACTACAAGGCCGCCATGCTCTACTCGATCGGCGGCGCCATTGGCGCGACCATCCTGCTCTCCATCCTCGTCAATATCGTCGTGGGCATGGTCACCGGCGACACCGACGCCAGGGCGGACCTGCGCGACCGGCAGATCGGCCGCTTCGGCGACTATGTCGGGCAGAGCCTGGTGATCGTCGGGGCGGTCGGGGCACTGGTCCTCGTCATGCTCGACCAGCCCGGCTTCTGGGTGGCGCAGGCGATCTATTTCGGCTTCGTCGCCTCGGGCGTGCTGAGCGCCGTGGCGCGGATCGCCTCCTATCGCTTCGGCTTCGCCCCATGGTGACGCCGACGCGGGTGAGCAACCGCATCCGCGCCCTGCGCTTTGCGGCGGGCGAGATGACCCAGGCCGAGCTGGCGAGCCGGCTGGGGGTGACGCGGCAGACGGTGATCGCCATCGAGCAGGGCAAGTACTCCCCCAGCCTCGAGATGGCATTCGTGATTTCACGGCTGTTCGGCGTGCCGCTCGAACAGGTGTTCCAGTACGAAGACAAGAAGGACGACAAGCCATGACGACGACGATGCGGGCGGTGATCCAGCGGGCCTATGGCGGCCCCGAAGTATTGCAGATCGAGGCGCGGCCGGTGCCGGTGCCCGGAGCCGGCGAAGTGTTGATCCGCATCCGCGCCAGCGACGTGACGAGCGGCGACGCGCGGGTAAGGGCGTTCCGCGTGCCGGGGATCTTCTGGCTGCCTGGCCGGCTGTCGCTCGGGGTGTTCGGGCCGCGCAACCAGACCCCCGGCGTCGACTTCGCCGGCGCGGTGGCGGCGATCGGCAGCGGCGTGACCCGCTTCAGCGTGGGGGACCGGGTCTTCGGCCAGCACGGCTTCTTCGGCAGCCATGCGGACTACCGGGTGGTGCCGGAAACCGCGGCGATCGCCGCCATTCCGGCCGGACTGAGCTTCGAGGAGGCCGCGGCGCTGCCGTTCGGAGGCTTCACCGTGCTCGATTTCTTCGCCCGTGGCGGCTACCGCAAGGGCGAGAGCCTGCTGGTCAACGGCGCATCGGGCGCGGTGGGCGTCGCCGCGGTGCAGATCGGCAAGGCCTACGGCTCGCCAGTCACGGCGGTGTGCAGCGGCAAGAACGCCGAGGCGGTGCGCGCCCTCGGCGCCGACGCTGTGCTCGACTATCTCGCCCCCGGCTTCGCCCTGCCCTCCGGGTCGTTCGACGTGGTGTTCGACACGGTTGGGAACCTCCGCTGGGCGACTGTCGCGGACGCGCTGAAGCCGGGTGGACGGTTCCTGCAGGCGGTGATCAGCGGCGGGCTGGTCCTCGACGCGCTCAGGCGCGGCAAGCGCATGGTGATCGGTACCGGCGCGCCAACCGCCGAAGGCGCGGCCGAACTGGCCCGGCTGGCGACGAGCGGCGCACTGCGGCCGGTGATCGACAGCCGCTTCGCCTTCACCGACATCGCCGAGGCCCATCGCCGGGTCGATACCGGCCGCAAGGTCGGGGCGGTGGTGCTGACCATGTAGCGCAAGGCTGGGGGCAACTGCCGGAACGCTTAGCCGGAGAGCTGCGTGCGCAGTTCGTCGAGGCTCTGGATCAGCGCCTCGATCTCGGACTTGAGCGCCTGCCGTTCGCGCGCCGACAGCGGGGCGCGGGCATTGGGCCTCACGAGGGCCGCGAGGTCGGCGATATCGCGCCTGAGGCGCTGCAGTTCGCTGGCGGCCGCCATGCGCTCCTCCTGTTCAGGCAACCTGGCCGGCGGCCCAGCCGGAGGCCCAGGCCCACTGGAAATTGTAGCCGCCGAGCCAGCCGGTGACATCGACGCACTCGCCCACGAAGAACAGGTTGGGATCGGTGCGGGCCGCCATGGTGCTCGAATCGAGCCCGTCCGTGTCGACGCCGCCGAGGGTGACTTCGGCGGTGCGATAGCCCTCGGTGCCGGTGGGCTTGATGGTCCAGCGGCGCAGCGCCGCCTCGATCGACTGGAAGGTCCTGTCGCTCATGTCCCCCAGCATGGAGGGAATGCCGATATCCTCGCCGAGCATCTGCGCGAGCCGCCTGGCGAGGTGGTGCGAAAGCACGGTCTGTAGCTGCAGCTTCGGCGTTTCGGCGCGCGCCCGGCGCAGGATGTCGATGAGGTTACCGGCCGGGAACAGGTCGATGACGATGGGATCGCCCTCCCGCCAGTAGCTCGAGATCTGCAGGATGGCCGGACCGGAAAGCCCGCGATGGGTGAACAGCATGGCCTCCTCGAAGCCGCGCCGGCCGACCGAAACGCGCGCATCGACGGCAATGCCCGACAGCGCCGCCAGCCTTTCGAGCAGCCGCGGCTCGAAGGTCAGCGGCACCAGCACCGGCCGGGTCTCCGTGACGGCGAGGCCGAACTTGTGCGCCAGCTGATAGGCGAGGCCGGTGGCGCCCATCTTCGGGATCGACTTGCCGCCGGTGGCGACGACCAGCGAGGTGGCGGTGACCAGCCTGGGGCCGACCATCACCGAGAATCCCTCGGCGACCCTCTCGACCTCGCCGATGGCGGAGTTGAGCCACAGCGTCGCCCCCGCCTGCTTCAACTCGGCGACCAGCAGGTTGACGATCTGCAGGCTGGAGCCGTCGCAGAACAGCTGCCCCAGGGTCTTCTCGTGCCAGGCGATGCCGTAGCGATCGACCAGCCCGATGAAGTCCGTCGGCGTGTAGCGGGCCAGCGCGGAGAGCGCGAAGCGCGGATTGGCGCTGAGGAAGCGATCGCGGCCCGCCTTCAGCGTGGCGTGGGTGTTGGTGAAGTTGCACCGCCCCCCGCCCGAGATGCGGATCTTCTCGCCCGGCGCCGCATTGTGATCCACCACCAGGACCGAGCGGCCGCGCCGACCCGCCTCGATGGCGGCCATCAGCCCGGCGGCGCCGGCGCCGAGGACGATCACGTCGTATTGGGGCATGGGCAGGTTCCGGGTGGCGACGGGGGCTGACTAGCCCGTCGCGCGGCGCGCCGCAAGCGGCCTGCAGCGGGTTGATCCGTACCACCTTGGGATGCTCGCATCACATCCAAGTACATCTATACCAAGTCCAAATGCCGGTTTTCACCGTGACCCGTACTGACGTTGGATGTAGCAATAAACGATCATCGATGGAAGTATTTCCTGAGGTTCCGGAGTGCGTTTGACTGAGTTCCGGGGACGAGTTCCGGCTTGGTTAACGGGGGCCGCTGGGGAAAGACTGTGCTTCATCGGGTAGTGGGCGTTGTTGCGTGAGAGGGGTCTGAGATGGCGAACAGGTTTGCGAGTGCGGTCAGCGTCGTGGCTCTGCTGACGGGGACGGTGGGGCCGGCAAGTGCGGCCAATGTCAGCCAGTGGACCTCGAACAGCGGCAACTGCGCCGTGTTCTGCGTGAAGAACGGCAGCACCAATACCGGCAGCCAGAACGCCGGGGGCAACAACACCAAGACGCTGAACCAGACCGGCGGCCAACACCAGAACACGGTGAACCAGACCAGTGGCGGTGGTGCGACGAACACCTCGACGACGGTGCAGAAGAACACCTTCATCATCATCCCGCTCACCCCTGCCGCCAAGAACACCGTCAATCAGAACGGCAATGGCAACAAGTCCGACGTCAACCAGGACGGCTCGCTCGGCGCCACCAACGTCAACAACACCGCCCAGACCGGAGACGGCAACAACTCGACGGTGAAGCAGAAGGGCGTCGGCGGCTCCAACACCAATACCGAGACGCAGAAGAACGGCGCCACCTCGATCATCATCCAGGAGAGCCTCGTCGCCGGGAACAACTCGAGCTCGAGCAACCAGGACGGCCAGGTGAAGTACGAGCTGGACCAGTCGGGCGCCGGCAACACCTCGACCAACCAGCAGACCGGAACGGCGACCGCCGACGTCGAGCAGGACGGCATCGGCAATGTCTCCAACAACACCCAGTCGGACAGCGCCCATGTCGAGGTGACACAGGACGGCACCGGCAACACCTCCAAGAACGAGCAGTCGGGCAGTTCCAGCGCCGAGATCGCGCAGGACGGGCTCGCCAACAAGTCCGAGAACAAGCAGGCCGATGACGCGAGCTTCGGCCTCGAGCAGAAGGGCGGGCTCGGCAACAATGACAGCAAGAACGATCAGTCCGGCACGTCGGATGCCACCATCACCCAGGACGGCACGGCCAACACCTCGACCAACAAGCAGACGGACGATGCCACGCTGGAACTGAGCCAGACAGGCACCGGCAACTCCTCCAAGAACGACCAGAGCGGCAATGCCAAGGCCGACATCGAGCAGACCAGCGTGCTGCTGGGCAACCAGAGCGACAACAAGCAGTCGGGCAATGCGGAGCTCACGCTGACGCAGACCGGCGAAGCCAACATCGCCAGCAACGAGCAGGAGGACGACGCCAAGGCGACGATCACCCAGAGCGTCGGCGGCAATGTCGTCACCAACAAGCAGTCCGACACCGGCTCGTTCGAGTCGAACCAGACCGGCCTCGCCAATATCGCCAACAACACCCAGTCCGGCGCCGCGACCGCGACCAACGACCAGTCGGTGGGCGGCAACCTGTTCTCGAACACCCAGTCGGGCGGCACCGCCGGCAACGAGAACGTCTCGGAGAACACCCAGGCCGGCATCGGCAACGTCAACATCGACGTGCAGTCGGGCGAGGGCAATTTTGCCGGCAACACCCAGGTCGGCACCACCAATGTCACCGGCGTGGTGCAGACCGGCGACGACAACAGCGCCCAGACCCAGCAACTGGGCGACAGCAATATCGCGGCCGTCGGCCAGGAGGGCGACGACAACAGCTCGAACACCACCCAGGTCGGCATCGGCAACGACAACGTCACCGGCCAGGCCGGCAACGACAACGCCATCGACGTCTACCAGATCGGCAACGACAACGCCGACCCGGTGATCCAGATCGGCAACAACAACCAGGCGCTGTCGCTGCAGCTGGGCAACAACAACAGCAACGACGTGCTGACCATCGGCGACGACAATCTCGTGGGCAATGCCCAGGTGGGCGACGACAACACCAATGCCGTCGGCCAGGCCGGCGACGACAACGTCGCGCTCAACGGCCAGGTGGGCGACGACAACGACAACCTGATCGGCCAGGGCAGCGACAGCAACATTGCCGCCTCGCTGCAGTGGGGCGACGAGAACGACAACGACGCCATCCAGCTCGGCGAGGACAACCTCGCGATCAACGCCCAGGTCGGCGACGACAACACCGACACGGTCGGGCAGGTCGGCGACGACAACGTCGCGGTCGGCATCCAGGTGGGCGACGACAACGAGAACGCTGCG
Organism: Devosia sp.; assembly: GCA_041916695.1. Classification (GTDB taxonomy): domain Bacteria; phylum Pseudomonadota; class Alphaproteobacteria; order Rhizobiales; family Devosiaceae; genus Devosia_A. Next base: position 95,638 of record JAYRZA010000020.1, read on the forward strand.
GCGCAGGGTGGCGACAACAATCTCGCCGGCAACCTGCAGTGGGGCGACGGCAACGCCAACACCGATATCCAGCTGGGCAACGACAACACCGCGCTCGGCGGCCAGGTCGGCGACGACAATACCGATACGGTCGGGCAGGTCGGCGACGACAACGTCGCGGTCGGCATCCAGGTGGGCGACGACAACGAGAACGCCGCGGCGCAGGGTGGCGACGACAATCTCGCCGGCAACCTGCAGTGGGGCGACGGCAACACCAACACCGATATCCAGCTGGGAGACGACAACGTTTCGCTGACCGGCCAGGTGGGGGACGACAACAGCGCCGGAAGCCTCCAGGCCGGCAACGATAACGACAATCTCAACGTGCAGGCCGGGGACCGCAACGAGGCCCTCAATGCCCAGGTGGGCGATGACAACGCCAATGGGGTCGGCCAGATCGGCGACGACAACACCTCGGTCAACATCCAGGGCGGCAGCGAGAACGAAAACCTCGCCATCCAGGGCGGCGACGACAACCTCGCCGGCAACCTGCAGCTCGGCGAGGACAACGACAACGCCGCCGTGCAG
>JAYRZA010000021.1:0-83900 GCA_041916695.1 Devosia sp.
CGCGCGAGTTCGTCACATTCCGCCGACTTGACCGAGGATTATACTCCCATAGCGATTATTATGCGGGCAGTATCAAACCGTTGCTGTGAAGGCGCCGTCGACATAGAGGATGTGTCCGTTCACGTAGGATGCAGCGTCGGATGCGAGGAAGACGGCAGCACCTCCTAATTCAGCAGGTGCGCCCCAGCGGCCCATTGGTGTGCGCTTTTCTACCCACGCGGTGAACTCGGCATTGGCGAGCAGCGCTTCGTTCATCTCGGTGCTGATGTAACCGGGAGCGATACCGTTGACGTTGATGCCGTGCCTGGCCCAGTCGACGGCCATTCCGCGCGTCAGGTTGGCGATCGCCGCCTTACTTGCGGCATAGGGAGCAATAGAGGGCCGCGCGAGATTGCTCATCACCGAGCAGATGTTGATGATCTTGCCGCTCCGTCGCGAGATCATGCCTCGCGCGACGGCCCGGCCCACCATGAAAGCGGAAGTCACGTTGGTGCGCATCACCTGCTCGAACTTCTCGAGCGGGAAGTCCTCCAGCGGCGCCCGATGCTGGATGCCTGCATTGTTGACGAGGATGTCGATCGGCCCGATTTCCAGTTCGGCATAGGAGATCGCCTCCTCGACGCTCTCCTCGCTAGTAACATCGAAGGCCAGGGCCCGGACAGCCGCGCCGTCGTCAGCCAGCCGAGCCGCGGCGGCTCCAAGCGCAGCCTGGTCGCGGCCGTTGAGCAGGACCTCCGCGCCGGCGCCCGCGAGCGCTGCAGCGATGCCGTAGCCGATGCCACGGCTGGAGCCGGTAACCAGTGCCCGGCGACCACCGAGGCCGAACATAGAAAGCGTATCCAACGGCATCTCCCTAGACTTGAGCGCGGGCACCCTAGTGGAAGCCGGCAGGCTTGATAAGGCTGTCTGACGCACGTGCACAGCGGAACGCTCGGCGCGTTGTCCGGCAGTGGCTTTGGGGTGGTGTTCGGGGCGGTCCCATGCCAAAAAGCCGCGCGAGGAAAACCAACCACAGTCCACGGAGAAAACGATGGCGTCTGCCGATATCGGCCTAATCGGGCTTGCGGTGATGGGCTCCAATCTGGCGCTGAACATTGCGGAGAAGGGCTACACCATCGCCGTTCACAATCGCACGGCCGCGCGCATCGACGAGTTCCTCGTGGCCGCCTCGGAGCAGGGACTGGATCACCGTGTGGTGCCCGAGGCGGATCTGGCAGGCTTCATTGGCGCGGTGCGGCGGCCCCGCTCTATAATCATCATGGTCAAGGCTGGCAGACCAGTCGACGATATGATCGAGCAACTTCTGCCACATCTTGAGCCGGGCGATTCCATCCTCGAATGTGGAAACTCGCTCTATACGGACAGCCAGCGGCGCTTTGAGTACCTCAGGGACAAGGGAATCGGTTTCCTCGGCATCGGCGTCTCGGGGGGTGAAGAAGGAGCTCGTCACGGGCCGTCCATCATGGTTGGGGGCCCAGAAGCGCAGTGGAAGAACGCCCAGCCGATCCTCGAGGCCATCTCGGCAAAGTTCGACGGCGAGCCGTGCTGTGCCTACCTCGGGGAGGGCGGTGCCGGGCACTTCGTCAAGATGATCCACAACGGCATCGAATATGGCGACATGCAGATGATCGCCGAAGTCTACGGCGTAATGCGCGACGGACTGGGCATGTCACCGGGCGAGGCGGCGGCGGTGTTCAGGGATTGGAACACGGGCCCGCTCAACTCCTACCTCATCGAGATCACCGGCTACGTGCTCGACGCGATCGAGACAGAGACCGGAAGGCCACTGGTCGAGCTGATTCTCGACAAGGCCGGCCAGAAGGGCACCGGCGCCTGGTCGGCAATCGCCGCTCAGCAACTCGGCGTACCGGCGACTGCAATCGAGGGGGCGGTTGCGGCCCGTTCGATCTCCTCACGCAAGGAGGAACGCCTTGCCGCCGAGATCGTCTACGGCAAACCCGTCCGAGCACGGTCCGCGCTAACCCTCGCCGATCTCGAGCAGGCCCTGCTGGCCGGAAAGATCGTGTCCTATGCTCAGGGCTTTGCCGTGATGGCACGGGCCAGCGAGGAGTTTGGCTGGAACCTGCCGCTTGCTACCATTGCCAAGATCTGGCGCGCCGGCTGCATCATCCGTTCGCGGTTCCTGGACCAGATGTCGGCGGCCTACGTACGCGGAGGTAGCGACAATCTGCTGATGGTCCCCGATTTCGTCGCCATAATGAAGAACGCCAACAGGGCCCTCCGCAGGGTGGTCGCCGAGGCTGCGTTGGGCGAGTTTCCGATGATATGCCTTTCCGCATCGCTGGCCTACTTCGACAGCTATCGGCAGGCGCTCGGAACGGCCAATCTCACCCAGGGCCAGCGCGACTTCTTCGGTGCTCATGGTTTCGTCCTGATCGACCGAGAAGGCGAGCAGCACGGCACTTGGCCGTCGACGCTGAACAAGTGACCCTAAGGTGATCGGCGACTTTCTCGGTGCGCTCGGCCGAACGGTTCAGCGCTATCGCAGCGAACTTGGCGGCCCGGAGGAGCGGCTCGCATTGTTGCGTTGGCAGATTGCTGCCGGCCATGCCCTCGATGACCGTGGCACCATGCCCGGTCACGTTACGACCAGCGCCTTCGTCGTCTCCCCGGACTTATCGCAGGTGCTGCTGATCCATCACCGCACTGTCGGCCGATGGCTGCAACCCGGTGGACATTACGAGCCTGCAGGCAGCTTCGCGGCGTCCGCGGCGCGGGAGGCGGTAGAGGAAACGGCAGTCCGGGGGCTTCGCCTCCACCCCTGGCACGCCGGCGGCGACCTGCCGCTGGTAATCGACAGTCATGAAGTGCCTGGCAAGGCGGCTCGCGCCGAGGTCGATCACTATCACCATGACCTGCAATACCTCTTCATCGCGGACCCGAACTTGCCGCTGACGGCCCAGGAGGACGAGGTGCTCGGAGCCCGCTGGTTTGCTCTGAGCGCCCTGGCGGACATTTCGCCTCGCGGGCTAACCCGGATCCTGGGGCTCTGATCCGCCTGTCGGCGGTTCCACGGGAGCAGATCAACCGGACCGTCAGTTCTGAGTTGCTCTCGAGAAGAAAAGTTTGCTGACGAGTCGAAATGGCCATCGCGGCGGCGTCATTGTAGCGTCGGGCAAGGAATTTCGACGCCTACAAGGAGACGGGACCATGGCAAAGACGAAGTCCGCGAGCTACTCCGCCGAGGAGAAGGCCGCAATGAAGGAGCGCGTCGAGGAACTCAAGCGCGAGAAGCGCGGCGCCGGCGAGGCGGAGGAGGCGAAGGCGGTCCTCGCCAAGATTGCCGCCATGCCCGAGGCCGACCGCGGGCTTGCCGAGAGGTTCCACCAAATCGTGCTGACCGCCGCACCGGGGCTCAGGGCCAAGCTCTGGTATGGCATGCCGGCCTACTACAACGCGGACGGCAAGAATGTTTGCTTCTTTCAGGATGCAGCGAAGTTCAAGGCGCGGTACGCCACATTCGGCTTCAACGAGGCCGCCAGACTCGATGACGGCAACTTCTGGCCAACCAGTTTCGCGCTTCTCCGCATGACGGAGGAAGATGAGGAGCGGATCTCGGCCATCGTCCGCCGGGCCGTGAACTGAGCGGGGTCCTCCATGCGCTACATGATGCTGATCCATCACGACGAGGCAGCGCTGGCGAACGCGCCGCAGAAGCAGCTCTGGGCCGACTATGCCGCCTTCAACCAGGCGCTGGCGAAGGCGGGTGAGAACATGGTGGCCGGAGAGCGACTGCAGCCGCCCTCCGCCGCCACCACGGTTCGAGTCAGCGAAGACGGAACCGAGATTCTGGATGGGCCCTATGCCGACACCAAGGAGCAGTTGGCCGGTTACTTCATGATCGACGTGCCCGACCTGGACGAGGCTATCGCCTGGGCCCGGCGTTGCCCGAGTGCGAGATACGGCTCGATCGAGATTCGGCCGCTCGCCGAGACCTATCCGCGCCCCAACCCTCGGATGAAGTCTTCGGACGGCTGAGGTGGATGGAGCCAGCGAGGCCGCACTCGCAGCAGAACACGCGGCGAGGGGAAGCTACGGCCGTCTCGTCGCGTTTCTTTCCGCCCGCACCCGTGACGTCGCGGGTGCGGAGGATGCACTGGCGGACGCCTTTGCAGCAGCGCTTCGAAGCTGGCCGGCGGCCGGGGTGCCGGACAATCCCGATGCCTGGTTGCTCACCGTGGCCCGCCGAAGGCAGACCGACGCCCATCGCCGCCGCACGACGCACCGGGCCGGCGAGGAGCACTTGATGATGATTGCCGACGAGATCGAGTCCGCGGCCTCTTCCCCCGAGGAGATTCCCGACCGCCGCCTCGCCCTGATGTTCGCTTGCGCCCACCCAGCCATCGAGCGGGGTATGCGCGCGCCACTGATTTTGCAGACCGTGTTGGGACTCAGCGCCATGGACATCGCTGCCGCGTTCCTTGTGTCATCCACCACGATGGGTCAGCGTCTGGTGCGCGCCAAGATCCGCATCAGGGATGCCGGCATCCCGTTCCGCATTCCCGGCAGCGAGGAGCTGTCCGAGAGGCTCGACACGGTCCTAGATGCGATCTACGCGGCCTACGGGAGAGGCTGGGCAGACCTGGAAGAAGTGGGAACGGCCCCTGTTGCCGACGAGGCTATCTGGTTGGGGCGCCTCTTGGTGTCGCTTCTTCCCGCGGCGCCAGAAGCGCGCGGCATGCTGGCGCTGATGCTCTACACGGAAGCCCGCAGGTCGGCCCGCCGCAGCCCGGACGGCGCCTATGTGCCGCTTGAGGAACAGGACACAGCGCTGTGGGACGAGCGGTTGATCGGGCTTGCCGAGGCGCAGTTGCATCAGGCCAGCCGCGATGGCCCCTCCGGGCGCTACCAGATCGAGGCGGCGATCCAGTCCGCGCATGTCGCTCGGCGCTTGCGTGGCGCACCCACGTGGCCTGCCGTGCTGGCATTGTACGATCATCTTCAGGAGTTCACCCGGTCACCCGTGGTAGCGCTCAATCGCGCCATCGCGCTCGCCGAACTGGAGGGACCCGCCGCGGCGCTAGATGCTATCGCGCCGCTCGCTGAAGACCGCCGCATGCTGGGCTATCAGCCTTACTGGGCAGGGCGAGGCCACCTGCTGGCCGCGCTCGGTCGCAGGTCGGAGGCCCGCGAGGCTCTGGCCGTGGCCTCCGGTCTGTCGACGGATCCCGCCGTTCGTCGCTATCTGCACAGGCGCATTGAGGCGCTTGGCGAGGCCTGAGGGCCGTCTGTTTCCCTTGCCCCACTTCCACCTTTCTACTATAGCCACGGCCATGAAGCGCCCGTCACCCCTGGAGGACGGGTGCGTGAGCTTTGACGTCTCGAAGCTCACACCAACCCATGAATGGAACATTCAATGGCTACTGCTGCTAAGGAGCTCAAAGCTCAGGCGCGGAGCGGGGTGGGCAAGGGGGCCGCTCGTGCGCTGCGTCGTGAGGGGCTCATTCCTGCCGTGATTTATGGTGACAAGAAGGCCCCCCTGCCGATCGCCATTTCGTACAACGAGGCGATGAAGTCCATCTACGCAGGTGGCTTTCTGTCTCATGTCATCACCCTAGACATCGGCGGCGAAAAGCACCGTGTGATCCCGCGCGACTATCAGCTTGACGTCGTCAGCGACAAGGCGCTCCACGTCGACTTCCTGCGTGTCGGCAAGGGCTCCAAGATCAACGTCCAGGTGCCTGTGCATTTCACCAACGAACTCGAGAGCCCGGGCATCAAGCGTGGTGGCGTGCTCAACATCGTGCACCACACTCTCGACCTGACCGTCGACGCCGACAACATTCCCGAGGAAGTCATCATCGACCTCACCGGCCTCGATGTGGGCCAGTCGATCCACATCTCCTCGATCAAGTTGCCGGCCGGTGCGTCCGATCACAGCCACGAGACCGACCTTACCATCGCTACCATCGTCGCGCCGTCTGGCCTGCGCGCAGAAGAAGCCGAGGCCGCCGAAGGCGAAGCCAAGGCCTAGCGTCATCGAAGGCGGGCTCCGCCCGCCTTCTCTTTCCGTCCCGGAGATACCGATGCACCTTATCGTCGGACTCGGCAATCCCGGCGACAAATACCGCCACAACCGGCACAATGTCGGCTTCATGGCGGCGGACGCCATTGCGCGGCGCCACGGATTTCCGCCTTTCCGCGAGAAGTTCCAGGGCCTGATTTCCGAAGGCCAGATCGAGAGCGAGCGCGCTCTCATCCTGAAGCCTCAGACCTTCATGAACTCTTCGGGCGATAGCGTCCAGGCGGTCGCGCGCTTCTACAAGCTCGGTCCGTCCGATATCAGCGTGCTCTATGACGAACTCGACCTCGTGCCGGGCAAGGTGCGGGTGAAGCGGGGCGGCGGCAATGGCGGGCACAACGGCCTGCGCTCAATCGATCCGCAGGTGGGCACGGAGTACCGGCGCATCCGCCTGGGTATCGGGCATCCAGGCCACAAGGACAGGGTCATGTCCTGGGTGCTCGGGGACTTCTCGAAGACCGACGCCGAGTGGCTCGATCCGCTGCTGGGCGCAATCGCCGACAACGCGGGCATGATCGTCCGGGGAGACGACAACGGCCTGATGAACAAGCTCGCGCTCGCCATCGGCGGTGACGGCGCCGAGCGTCCGCAGCGCCCGGAAACGGCCGATCCGACTCGACCCAAGGCACAAAGCCACACCCGGGCGATCCGCCCGCAGACGCAGCAGGCGCCTCGGCCGGATCTAGGTCCCATGGCGGCCGTACTGCACAAATTCCTCAACAAGGATGGCACCGGATCTCGCTGACTTCGCAGCGCGACCGCTCTGACCTTTCGCATTGACTTTGCCGCGTGGTGCCCTGATTGGAGGGCGCAACGGATTCCGGAGACTGACATGGGTCTGAAGATGGGCATTGTCGGCCTGCCCAACGTTGGCAAGTCGACGCTCTTCAATGCGCTCACCCGCACCGCCGCCGCGCAGGCGGCGAACTTCCCTTTCTGCACCATCGAGCCAAATGTGGGCGAGGTGGCTGTCCCCGACGCGCGCCTTGAAAAGCTCGCCAAGATAGGCAGGTCGGCCAATATCTTGCCCGCAAAGATGAGCTTTGTCGACATTGCCGGGCTCGTGAAGGGTGCCAGCAAGGGCGAAGGGCTCGGCAACCAGTTCCTCGCGAACATACGAGAGTGCGATGCCATCGCCTACGTTCTGCGCTGCTTTGAGGACGGCAACATCATCCATGTCGCCAACAAGGTCGATCCTATCGCCGACGCCGAGGTGGTCGAGACAGAGCTGATGCTGGCTGATCTCGAGAGTCTTGAGAAGCGGCGCAACGGCGTGGAGAAGAAGGCCAAGGGAGGTGACAAGGACAGCAAGTTGACGCTCGATCTGATCGACCGCGCCCTGGACCTGCTGCGCGAGGGCAAATCGGCCCGGCTCGTCCAGCGGGCCCCCGAGGAAGAGAAGGCCTTTGCCGAGCTCCAGTTGCTGACCTCCAAGCCGGCGCTCTACGTGTGCAACGTGGAGGAGGCATCTGCCGCCACCGGCAATTCCATGTCGAAACAGGTAGAGGAGTATGCAAAGCAGCACGATGCTGCGGTCGTCGTCATTTCTGCCGAAATCGAGAGCCAGCTTGCCCAACTCCCCGAGGCCGAGCAGAACGAGTACCTTGAGAGTCTCGGCCTGGGCGAGCCGGGACTGAACCGACTGATCCGCGAGGCCTACCAGTTGCTGGGCTTGCAGACATACTTCACTGTCGGCCCCAAGGAGACGAGGGCCTGGACCATCCACAAGGGCGATCGCGCTCCGCAGGCGGCCGGCGTCATTCACACCGACTTCGAGAAGGGCTTCATCCGGGCCCAGACCATTTCCTACGACGACTTCGTCGCTCTGGGCGGAGAAGTGGCGGCCAAGGAAGCGGGCAAGGCACGTGACGAAGGCAAGGAATATGTAGTCAGGGACGGCGATGTCATGCTGTTCAAGTTCAACACCTGAACGGCAGCCCGATGCCGCCACTCGCCTTGACAGTTCAGTGCCCGCAGTCAAGGTAGTGGACTGACATGTCAGTGGCTCGGCGGCGTCTTCCCGCTCGATGAGCGGGTAACGGCTTCCGGGTTCCTAGACTGAGGTACGTGCACGGATTGGCCGGAGGCGGCCATGTAGGGAGGACGACTATGCGCACCATCAAGGGGCCAGCGATTTTCTTGGCCCAGTTCGCCGGCGACAAGGCACCGTTCGACACACTCGACAACATCTGCCGGTGGGCCGCAGGCCTTGGGTACAAGGGCGTGCAGATCCCCACATGGGTCTCGAGCTTCATTGATCTCGAGAAGGCGGCAACGTCGAAGACCTACGCCGATGAACTCAAGGGCAGGGTGAACAGCCATGGGCTGGAGATCACCGAGTTGTCGACGCACCTGCAGGGTCAGCTGGTCGCAGTTCATCCCGCCTATGACACGGCATTCGACGGCTTTGCACCCAAGTCGGTCCACGGCAACCCCAAGGCCCGCACCGAGTGGGCCGTGCAGCAGGTCAAGTGGGCGGCCCAGGCATCGCGCAACCTGGGGCTGAAGGCACATGCCACGTTCTCGGGCGCGCTGGCCTGGCCGTATCTGTACCCTTGGCCGCAGCGTCCTGCCGGGCTGGTGGAGGAGGCATTCGATGAGCTGGCACGGCGCTGGCTACCGATCCTCGACGAGTTCGATCGCAATGGCGTCGATGCGTGCTACGAAATCCATCCGGGAGAGGACCTGCACGACGGCGTCACCTACGAGATGTTCCTTGAGCGAGTGAAAAACCACCCGCGCGCCAACTTGCTCTACGATCCGAGCCACTTCGTGCTGCAGCAGTTGGACTACCTCAGCTACATCGACTTCTACCACGAGCGAATTCGCGCGTTCCACGTTAAGGACGCCGAGTTCAACCCCAGCGGCAAGCAGGGGGTGTATGGCGGCTTTCAGTCGTGGGTGAACCGGGCCGGACGATTCCGCTCGCTGGGTGACGGCCAAGTCGATTTCGCCGGCATCTTCTCCAAGCTGAGCGCCTACGGTTTCGACGGCTGGGCGGTGCTCGAATGGGAATGCGCCATCAAGTCGGCGGAGCAGGGTGCCGAGGAGGGGGCGCCCTTCATCCAGAGCCACATCATTCGCGTGACCGAGAAGGCCTTCGACGACTTCGCCTCGTCGGGGACCGACACTGCAGCCAATCGCAGGATGCTTGGACTGAGCTGAGCTTGTGCGTGTGCCCCGCACTCGGTGTCATCCCGGCGAAGGCCGGGACCATCCTGAGCTGTCGCGGGTCCAATCGGCATTCGACCATGGGCCCCGGCCTTCGGGGTGACATGGTGGTAGTGGCGCCGACGCGCCGATCGAACTGAGGGAGCAGGAACAAATGGCAGAAAACGGCGCACCGCGCATTCGTCTCGGCATGGTCGGCGGCGGCACGGGAGCTTTCATCGGCTATGTGCATCGCGTAGCTGCCCGCATCGACGGGGACTACGAACTGGTCGCGGGCGCGCTGTCGTCGCGTCCCGAAGTCGCGATTCAATCCGGCAAGAACATCGGGCTCGCCGAAGATCGCATCTACACCTCTTACGAGGAGATGGCCGCCAAGGAATCCGCGCGCAAGGACGGCATCCAGGCGGTCTCGATCGTGACGCCTAACCACATGCATTACGGCCCGGCCAAGGCCTTCCTCGAAGCGGGTATCCATGTGATCTGCGACAAGCCGATCACGTCGACGCTCGACGATGCTCGAGCATTGGCGAAGATCAAGCCCAAGAAGGGCGCGAAGTTCCTGCTGACCCACAACTATACCGGCTATCCGCTGGTTCGGCAGGCGCGTGAACTGGTGAAGTCCGGCGCGCTGGGCAAGATCCGGGTCGTGCAGGTCGAATACCCACAGGATTGGCTGACCAACGCGGCCGATCCGGACAACAAGCAGGCCTCCTGGCGCACCGACCCGAAGCGTTCGGGTGCCGGCGGCGCAATCGGCGACATCGGCACGCACGCCTACAATCTGGCACGCTTCGTGACTGGCCTGAAGACCGAGGCGGTGAGCGCGGACCTCACAAGCTTCGTCAAGGGCCGCAAGCTCGACGACAATGTCCACATCCTGCTGCGATTTGCTGGTGGAGCGAAGGGTATGCTGTGGGCCAGCCAGGTGGCGGTGGGCAACGAGAACGGCCTGCAACTCAGGGTGTATGGCGAGAAGGCCGGCCTGGAGTGGCGTCAGGACAATCCGAACTACATGTGGTTTACCGAGTTCGGCAGACCTAAGCAGCTGCTGACCCGCGGTGGCGCCATCTCCGCGCCGCCCGCGGCATCGATGAACGTGCGTATCCCCGGAGGCCACCCCGAGGGTTATCTCGAGGCCTTCGCCACGCTCTATAGCCAGTTCGCCCAGGTGATCCGCGGCGAGGGCAAGGATGTGGCCGGGCTGCTCCCGGGCCTGGCCGATGGCGTCGAGGGCATGGAGTTCATCATGGCCTCCGTCCACTCAAGTCAGAACGATGGTAAGTGGACCAAGCTCAGCGACGTCTAGGGATCGGGGTGACGACTGCGGGTACGTCGGGTTCCCCGGGAACCTGACCGATCCGCTCCACTGAATACCCGCGCTGCCCCAGCAGCGCTGGGAGTCCCTCCGGGCCGACCAGATGGCCGGCCCCGACGATGACCATCGAGTCCACGTCGTCAGCGAGGATGTCCTCGATGGTGGCCACCCAGCGGACGTTCCGGTCAGTCAGCAGCCGACGATAGCGGGCGCCGTCGACCGGACCCATTTCCCGCCGGATCAGAGCATCCAGCGCTTCGGTGTCACCGTTCTCCCAGGCGTCGGTCATGCGTGCCAGTTGCTGCTCGACCCCACCCGCCTCAAGGGCATCGATGGTGGACATCAATCCCTCGATCTGCTGGTCGAGTGGGACCTCGGAGAAGAAGCCCAACTGCTGTTCGGCCGTCTCGAAGCCGCGCTTCTTGCTGGCAGTCAGCTCTGCATCGATGAGGATGTCGACCCCTGCAGTCGTTCCCTGCACGCTCCCGCTCGACAGCGTTACCTCGGCCATCCAGGGCTGCATCCGTTCGAACACCAGCGGATCGAGGCCCGCCGTCGCGATGGCGCGATCAAGCCGCTCGTTCTGTACCTCGGTGAGCAGGTCACTGAGACGCTGGCCGTCGCGCAGGCGGCCATTCAGGATGGTCAGCCTTGCGATTGTGGCGTAAGCATCCGCGTCGAACACCATCTCGAACCAGACCTGCTCGGAATCCCGCAGTGCTGTATCGAAGGCCTTCGTGCGCCAGTCCATCTGACGGCTGAACAGGTGGATCGAACCGAACAGCCAGACTTGGCTGTCATCGTCGCTCACCCTCCACATTGCCGGCTCGGATGCCGCAGGTAGGGTTGCACCCAGAACCAAGCCGGCCACTAAGGCGAGGCGACGCAGTTGTGACTGCATCGCGCAGACGCCGTCAATGAGTCCAGGGCGTCCTGCGATCGGAACGGAAATTGTCCGAGTAGCTCGTGCGCTTGGGCGTTGAGCGATGCTCGGGGAGCACATGGTAGGCGATGCCGTTCTTCTCAGCATAGGCCACGGCCTCCTCGAGCGTGTCGAAGCTCAACCGAACCTGGGCTCGCGTGTCCGTCGTCGAGGTGTACCCCATCAGCGGTTCGATCTCGCGCGGTGTCGCCGGCTCGTGCACGAGCACCCATGTCTTGGACTTGCCGCGGCCGGACTGCATGGCGTTCGGCGCAGGTCGATAGATACGTGCCGTCATGGTCGTCCTCGTCGAATGGTCGGGGCAGAGTGATTCGAACACTCGGCCCCCGGTTCCCAAAACCGGTGCTCTACCAGGCTGAGCTATGCCCCGACTGTCGTCATTCCGATACCGTCACTTGGCCCAAAGAGCAAGCAGGGGTCGAGGACCGTTGACGCAGAGGGCAAACCGCAGGACAAGCGCTCATGCTCGACCTCACTCGCCCCTGGCCGCCCGGCTTCAGTCGCCGCAATGGCGTGCTATTGGTTGTCGGGTTCGCCGTGTTGATCGCGACCCTCTACTGGCTCGATCGCCCGCTTTCCGTGTTCGGCACCGGCCTGCCCGAGCCACTCAGGTCCGCTTTCGGCTGGCTTACGCAGTGGGGAGAGTCCGACTGGATCCTCTACCCGTCACTGGTGCTTCTGGTAACCTCCCTGCTGCTGCGCCACCTCCCGATGCCCCGCTTCCGCGCCGGCTTCGGGCAATTGGCGGCTGCGACCGGTTTCGTCTTCCTCGGAGTGGGGCTGCCGGGCCTGGCCTCCACCCTGCTGAAGCGCCTGATAGGCCGGGGGCGGCCCGAGGTCTACCAACCCGATCTTCCGCTCGTCTTTCGCTGGAACCTGACGGACTACGACTACCAGAGCTTCCCATCCGGACACGCAACCACATCCTTCGCGCTGGCGATGGTGGCTGCGTTCCTTTTTCCGCGCCTGGCGCTGCCCGCGATCGCCATCGCGGTCCTGATCAGCTTCTCACGGATCGTCTTGGGGGCGCACTACCTCACTGACATCACGGCCGGCGCCGTGCTCGGTACTCTAGGGGCCTACGCCGTTCGGAACGCCTTCGCCTCACGCAACTGGCTCTTTGCGCCACAGGACGGACGCATCGTTCGCCAGTCCCTCGCCCCGATCGCGGCATTGTTTCGCCAACCGTAAGGTTCGGTGCTTGGCGACCCGCGGTCGGCGCTAGGCAGCCGCATAGCGCTCCAGGGCTGCGCCCATGTCCGCCTTCAGGTCCTCGATGTCCTCGAGGCCGACATGTACACGGAACATGCACCCGCTGGCCGTCCATGGGGTGGCAGTGCGAATGCGCTCCGGATGTACGGGAATGCAGAGACTCTCATAGCCGCCCCACGAATAACCCATGCCGAACAGCTGGAGTCCGTTGAGCATCGCCGCCAGTGCTTCCCGCGGCTTCTCTTCGATGATCATGGCGAACAGGCTGCCCGAGCCGGTGAAGTCCCTTTGGAACAGGGCGTGGTCCGGATGGCTCGCGAGCGCCGGGTGCAGCACCCGCCTCACCAGCGGATGAGTCTCCAGCCAGAGTGCCAGTTCGATGGCGCGGTCCCGCTGCTCCTTCATGCGTATGGCCAGCGTCCGCAGACCCCGCGCCGCGAGATAGGCGTCGTCCGGCGAAGCACAGATTCCTGACAGCCGGTGTGTGCGCTGTAGCCTCGGCCACCACGCGGCGTTCGCCGATGCAGTGCCGAACATTGCGTCGGAGTGCCCGACAAACATCTTGGTGCCGGCGTGCACCACAATATCCGCACCAAGCGCGAGGGGTCTGTAGAAGAGCGGGGTGGCCCATGAGTTGTCCACCACTACCGCGATCCCGTGTGGCCTTGCGACCGCAGCGATGGCAGGCAGGTCCTGCACCTCGAAGGTCAGCGATCCGGGGCTCTCGACGAAGATGAGCCGCGTCCTGTCCGTCACGAGGTCGGCAATGCCGGAGCCGACGCGGGGATCGTAGAAGCGGGTGGAAACGCCCAGCCTCCCCAGGGTCTCACGACAGAACAGACGGGTCGGCTCATAGACGGAGTCACTGAGGAGGATATCGTCGCCTGCCGAGACGACGGCGAGCAGGGCGGTGCTGATCGCAGCGAGACCGGAGGGCGCGAGCACGGTTCCGGCCGCCCCCTCGAGTTCAGTGATCACCGTCTCGACCGCTTGGGTCGAGGGGTTGCCGGTGCGACCGTACCGATAGGGAGCGCCCGTCCCTTCGAGATCGTCAAGGGTTTTGAACAGCACGGTGGAACCGCGAAACACCGGTGTGTTCACGAAACCGAACTGGTCATCCGTCCTTCTGCCGCTGTGCGTGAGGATGGTTTCCGGGGACGCACTCCAGGCGTCTTTCCCAGGATTTGAGGTCATGTCGAGGTCCTGCTCAAAATGCAGCCATTGGCCGATGCTGAACAAAAAACAGTCAACCGTACTGCCCCATTTCGGCCATAGAGCTTGACGCAACCGTCAATTGTCGCTTCGATGCTAGCAGCATCACTCCCGCCCTCCAAGGCGGCGGTGCCGCCGGCACGCACTGCCAACCAGTCGTGCCGGTCCAATCTGGGTCAGGAAACAAGGCAACAACAATGCTCAACAAGCTTCTTACCGTCGCTATCGCGGCAGGCCTCGGCCTCACCGCGACGGCTGCAGTTGCGCAGACCACCGCCTCGGCCACGCTCGATGCGGTCAAGGCCAAGGGGTACGTTCAGTGCGGCGTGACCGGCGGCGTCCCCGGCTTCTCCGCTCCGGACGCCAACAACAACTGGACCGGTCTTGAGGTAGACTACTGCCGCGCCCTTGCGGCGGCGATCTTCAACGACCCGGAGAAGGTGCGCTACACGCCCCTAACCTCGCAGGAGCGCTTCACCGCGCTGTCGGCTGGTGAGATCGACGTCCTGTCGCGCACCACCACCTGGACGATGAGCCGCGACACGCAACTCGGCATCAAGTTCGTCGGCACCATGTTCTATGATGGCCAGGGCTTCATGGTCAGGAAGGCGGACAACATCGCCTCCGCCCTCGACCTTAGCGGCGCCGCAATCTGCATCGAGTCTGGCACCACCACCGAACTCAACGCGGCCGACTACTTCGCGGCCAACAAGATGGAGTTCAACACCGTTGTCTTCGTCGACCAGGACGAAGTGGTGAAGGCCTACGAAGACGGCCGTTGCGACGTGTACACCACGGACTCGTCAGCTCTGGCGGCCGAGCGTTCGAAGTTTGCCAACCCGGCCGATCACGTGATCCTGCCGGAGATCATCTCGAAGGAGCCGCTTGGCCCAGTGGTGCGTCAGGGTGACGACGGCTGGTTCAACATCTCTCGCTGGACCTACTTCGCCCTGCTCGAGGCCGAGGAACTCGGCGTGACGCAGGCCAATGTCGACGACATGCTGGCCTCCGACAATCCGGCGATCAAGCGACTGCTCGGAGTTGAAGGCGACTTCGGCACCCCGATGGGGCTCACCAAGGATTGGGCCTACCAGATCATCAAGCACATCGGCAACTACTCCGAAAGCTACGAGCGTCACGTCGGCCCCTCGACGCCCATCGGTCTCGCCCGCGGCCTCAATGCGCTGTGGAAGGATGGCGGCATCCAGTACTCGCCGCCGATCCGCTGATCCTGCGTCTCCGGCGCCGTAATGCGGCGCCGGATTGCAGGCCGGCGGTGGACGCCGCAGTGTGTCCACCGCCCCGACAGTTCTCCTGGGCAGAGGCATATCGCGTATGGCAAGCATGGACACGGGGCGTCAGGCGCCACCGCGAACGTTCTTCCTTAACGACCCGGTGGTGCGAGGCGTCTTCTATCAGGTGGTCGTCGCCGTCGTCGTTGTGCTTTTCCTAGTCTGGATCGTCAACAACACGGCGGTCAATCTCAAGGCGCAGAACAAGACGTCTGGATTCGACTTCCTGTGGAAGACCTCTGGCTTCGACATAAGCTTCTCGCTGTTTCATTTTGACCGCGCCTCGTTTTACTGGGAGGCCTTTCTCGTCGGGTTGACCAACACCATCCTGGTGGCACTAGTTGGAATCGCCTTCGCCACGGTCCTAGGGTTCACTATCGGTATCGCACGCCTGTCATCGAACTACCTGATCTCCCGACTTGCAACCGTCTATGTCGAGACGATTCGCAATATCCCGCTGCTGCTACAGCTCTTCTTCTGGTACTTCGCGGTGCTCAAAGCGATGCCGGCAGTGCGCGATTCGATAGCGCTGCCGCTCGACACGTTCATCAATCAGCGTGGCCTGTTTGTCCCCAGGCCCGTCTTCGACGAGCAGTTTGGCTGGGTGCTGATCGCGCTGGCGGTCTCAATAGTCTCCTGGTTCGTCATCGCGAACTGGGCGCGGAGGCGTCTGGAGACGACTGGCAGGCGCTTCCCGGTGTTCCTGACCGGCCTCGCCATTGCTGCCGTGCTCGTTTCGGCAATCTGGGTGCTGACCGGGGCCACGGTGACGTTCGATATCCCGGTCCTCAATCGCTTCAACTTTAAGGGCGGCATCGAACTCCCGCCCGAACTGGTCGCGCTGGTCTTCGGCCTGAGCGTCTACACGGCGGCCTTCATTGCCGAAACCGTGCGGGCGGGCATCCAGTCGGTTAGCCACGGACAAACCGAAGCTGCTCAGGCGTTGGGCCTGAAGGAAGGAGATCGACTACGGCTCGTCATCGTGCCGCAGGCGCTGCGCGTCATCATTCCTCCTCTGACGAGCCAGTATCTCAATCTGACCAAGAACTCCTCGCTTGGCGCCGCCATTGGCTACCCCGAACTGGTCAACGTGTTCACTGGCACTACGCTCAACCAGACAGGGCGCGCCATCGAGGTGATCGCGCTCACCATGCTGGTCTACCTGATCCTCTCGCTAAGCACCTCGGCGCTGATGAACTGGTACAATGCCCGCGTGGCATTGGTAGAGCGATAGGAGCAGCCGATGGCCGACATTGCCTACGTCCGTTCCGAGATAGTCCCGCAGCAGTCGCCACCGCGCCGCGAGAGCGGCGTAGTGGCGTGGATGCGCAAGAACCTGTTTTCGTCCGTCACCGATACGGTCCTGACCCTTCTTGCGGCGCTGTTCCTGCTGTGGGTAATCCCCCCGCTGTTCGGCTTCCTTGTCGGTCGTGCCGTGCCACCAGGCGGTACAGTCGAGCAGTGCCGGGTGGAAAACGTCGGGGCGTGCTGGGCTTACGTCGCAAGCGAGATTGAGTTCTTCATCTACGGCTTCTACCCGATGGCAGAGTACTGGCGCCCGAACCTGGTGTTCGCGCTGTTTACGCTCCTCATCGTGCCGCTGCTTTGGCCGCGCGCACCATACAAGCTCGGCAACGCACTGCTGTTCTTCATTCCGTTGCCCATCATCTCGGTGATCCTGCTGGCCGGCGGTGTATTTGGCTTGCCGGAAGTGCCAACCGAGCAGTGGGGCGGCCTGCTCGTGACGCTCATCATCTCGGTTGTTGGGATCTGCCTCTCGTTGCCGCTGGGTATCCTGCTGGCGCTCGGCAGACAGTCCAAGCTGCCCATCATCAAGACGCTCTGCATCGCGTTCATCGAGCTGATCCGCGCGGTGCCATTGATCACTGTGCTGTTCATGGCGTCGATCATGCTGCCCTTGTTCATGCCTCAGGGCACGACCGTCGACAAACTGCTTCGCGCCCTGGTCGGCGTGACACTCTTCTCGTCGGCGTACATGGCCGAAGTGGTGCGCGGTGGCATGCAGGCCATCGGGCGCGGGCAGTACGAGGCAGCGCAGGCACTTGGCCTCGGCTACTGGCGCCGGATGGGCTTCATAGTGCTGCCGCAGGCACTTAAGCACGTCATACCGGGGATCGTCGGCAACTTCATCTCGCTATTCAAGGACACCTCGCTCGTCTACATCGTGGGCATGAAGGATCTGCTGGAGGCAGTGAAGACCAAGAACGATGCCCTTGAATGGGCCTCGCCGACCCAGGCCGTGACCGGCTATATCTTCGCCGCCGCGGTGTTCTGGGCGTTCTGTTTCTCGATTTCCCGCTACTCCCGATACTGGGAGACCCGGCTCAATACCGGTCACAAGAGGTAATTATGTCAGACGTTTCGTCGCTGGTCGTGGACCGCAGCATCGACCGCTCCCACATGTCCGTCAGCCAGACGGAGGTTGCGGTCGAGATCGTCGGCATGAACAAGTGGTTCGGCGACTTCCATGTGCTGCGCGATATCAATCTCAAGGTGATGAAGGGCGAGCGTATCGTCATCGCCGGCCCGTCGGGTTCCGGCAAGTCGACGCTGATCCGCTGCATCAACCGCCTTGAGGAGCATCAGAAGGGGCAGATCATTGTCAACGGCACGGAACTGACGTCCGACCTCAAGCGCGTCGATGAGGTCCGTCGCGAGGTTGGCATGGTGTTCCAGCACTTTAACCTGTTCCCGCACCTCACCATTATGCAGAACCTGACGCTCGCCCCAATCTGGGTGCGCGGTACGCCCAAGGCCGAAGCCGAACAAACGGCCATGAAGTACCTCGAGCGGGTTCGTATTCCGGAGCAGGCACACAAGTTCCCCGGGCAGCTCTCCGGTGGTCAGCAGCAGCGCGTTGCCATCGCACGCTCGCTGTGCATGAACCCCAAGATCATGCTGTTCGACGAGCCGACTTCCGCACTCGACCCGGAGATGGTGAAGGAAGTCCTGGAGGTGATGATCAGCCTCGCCGAGGAAGGAATGACGATGCTGTGCGTCACCCACGAAATGGGATTCGCACGGCAGGTCGCCAATCGGGTGATCTTCATGGATCAGGGACAGATCATCGAGCAGAACGAACCCGAGGCGTTCTTCTCCAACCCTCAGCACGAGCGGACCAAGCTGTTCCTCAGCCAGATCCTGCACTAAAGGCCGCCGACGTCGGCGGCCGCCATAGCGGGCGGGAGTCCGCCTTGACCCCTACAGCCGCTGTCACGATAGTGCCGCCCGAACTGCGGAGAGTCCTGTGGCGTCACTGAAGCTGGCCGTCTCGATCGCTCTAGTTGGGGCAGTGGCCCTGATGGCGCTACCGTCGCAGGCACAGACCCCCGCAATGGCGCTGGAAGGGCCCACGCTCAAGGCCATCCGCGAGCGCGGTCACCTGATATGCGCCTCGTCCGATCCTCTGCCCGGCTTCGCCCAGCCGGGGTCAGATGGTCGCTGGACCGGCTTCGACGTTGACTTCTGCCGCGCCGTTGCCGTTGCCGTGTTCAACGATCCGGGCAGGATGGAGTTTCTGCCACTCTCGGGCGAGAGCCGCTTTGCGCTTCTGCAAACCGGCAGCATCGACCTGGTGGCGCGCAATGCGCCCTGGAGCATGCGTCGGGATACCGGATTCGGCGCCAGCTACGTCGCCACCTCGTTCTTCGATGGGCAGGGCATCCTCGTTCCGCAGGCGCTCGGCGTGGTGTCGGCCTACGAACTGGAAAATGTCAGCATCTGCATTGTCGACGAACCCGAGCAGCTTGCCAACCTGCAGGAGTTCTTCTTCACCACCCAGGCCGCCTACACCGAGCTGCTCTATGAGGACCGCGAGGATCTGGCGGTGGCATATCAGGCCGGGCTCTGCAATGCCGTCTCGGCTCCCGCCAGCTGGCTCAATGCCATGCGGCGGACGCTCCCCGACCCGGCAACCCACCGCATCCTTCCCGAACGCATCTCCAAGGGTGCCTTCGGGCCGGTGGTGCGGGAAGGCGACGACCAATGGTTCGATATCGTGCAGTGGACCCTGTTCGCGCTGATCGATGCCGAGGAGGCCGGCGTCACCTCTCTCAACATCGAGTCCCTCAGGGCCGCAAAGACGCACCGCATTCGCCGGCTGCTTGGACTTGAGGGATCGTTCGGACCAGGCATCGGGCTGGATCAGCAGTTCATCGCCAATGTGATCAAATCGGTCGGCAACTACGGTGAAATCTTCGAGCGCAACTTCGGCCCGTCCACGGGAGCGGCGGTACTGCGAGGACAGAATGCGCTGTGGAGCAATGGCGGCCTTCTTTACGCACCGCCGATCGAGTGATCAGCCGAACAGCACGTTGATGCGGCGGTTGATTGCGCCCTTCTTCTCGATCTTTCCCAGCCGTAGACGCCCGATCTCCCGAGTACGCGCCACGTGCGTGCCGCCACAGGGCTGAAGATCGACATCGCCGATGCGGACCAGCCTGACGCGTCCCTGACCCATCGGCGGCTTGACGTTCATCGATTTGATCAGCCCCGGGTTTGCCATCAACTCGGCATCCGAGATCCACTCGGCGGACACCGGAAGGTCGGCGGACACCAGCGCGTTCAGCCGCTCCTCGATGGCCTGAGGATCGCCGGGCACTTCCGGCATGTTGAAGTCCACCCGCCCCTTATCCTCGCCCACCGAGGCGCCGGTGATGGGGTATGGCAGCACCACGGTCACCAGATGCAGCGCCGTGTGCATGCGCATCAGCTTCAGTCGACGGTCCCAGTCGACCGCGGCAACCAGTCTTTCGCCGGGCCGGGGGAGACCCTCACCGTCCGTCGGCACATGCACGACAGCCGTCTTGTCGCCGTCCGGATGAATGGCCGTCGCGATCGTCACTGTCGTCCCGTCGTCCCGCTCAAGCCGACCGCAATCGCCAGGCTGCCCGCCTGACGTCGCGTAGAACACCGTCCTGTCCAGGACGATACCACCCTGTGCCGTCAGTGAGACTACTGTCGCTGCGGTTGAACGGAGATAGCTGTCCTCTCGAAACAGGAACTCGGTCACGGTGTCGGCTCTTCCTCGATGACTCGCCGCCAGTTCGTCGAACCCGGCTCCGCGAGCCAGTGTGGTATCGGGAGACTCCTGGCGCGCAAAAACTCTGGATTGAACAGCTTGCTCTGATAGCGGTTGCCGTAGTCGCAAAGCACGGTAACGATCGTCTTTCCCGGGCCGAGATCGCGCGCCATCCGCACGGCGCCGGCGATATTGATAGCGGACGACCCGCCTAGGCACAGGCCCTCATTCTCGATCAGGTCGAAGATGTAGGGTAGGGCCTCGGCATCCGAGATCTGGTAGGCGCGGTCCACGACCACGTCTTTGAGATTGGCTGTGATCCGGCCCTGGCCGATCCCCTCGGTGATCGAGCCACCCGAGGACTTCAGCTCGCCGGTCGTATAATAGCTGTAAAGCGCTGCGCCCTCCGGATCGGCAAGACCGATCTGGATGCTCGGGTTGCGCGACTTGAGGGCCATCGATACTCCGCCAAGCGTTCCGCCGGAGCCAACCGCACAGATGAAGCCATCCAGTTTGCCTTCTGTCTGCTCCCAGATTTCCGGCCCGGTGGTCTCGACGTGCGCCTGCCGGTTTGCGGTATTGTCGAACTGATTGGCCCAGATGGCACCGCCGGGCAGTTCGTCGGAAAGCGTCTTCGCCAGACGCCCGCTGAGCTTAACGTAGTTGTTGGGGTTCTTGTACGGTTTGGCCGGCACCTGGATGAGTTCGGCGCCGAGCAGTGTCAGAGCGTCCTTCTTCTCCTGGCTCTGCGTTTCCGGGATGACGATCACCGAGCGGTAGCCGAGCGCGTTGGCCACCATGGTGAGGCCGATGCCGGTATTGCCAGCAGTCCCCTCGACGATGGTGCCGCCCTGTCGCAGCAGGCCCCGCCGCTCCGCATCCCGCACAATATAGAGGGCAGCCCGGTCCTTGACCGACTGGCCCGGGTTCAGGAACTCCGCCTTGCCCCAGATCTCGCAGCCAGTGGCATCGGAAGCCCGGTTAAGGCGAATCAGCGGGGTGTTGCCGATGGCGGAAACGACGTCATGGTAGTTGGGCATGGACCGAGCAGGAGCTGTGTGGGTGTCCGGAACCTAGAGCCCACCTGCGCCGCTGCCAAGGGACAAGCCTGCGAATGGGTAATGCGTTTCGGCGATCGCCGGGACCCCGCAAGAATGCGCCCGTTCCGCGCCCCATCGGGGCATGAACTGTCGTCTCCCACTACAGTTGAGAGAGCGTGTCGAGGGCACGTTGCCGGGACGCCTTGAGATCGACTATCGGCGGCGGATAGTTTCTCCCGATGCTTACACCCGCGGCGTCGAGCACATGGGTTGGCGCCTCGAATGGTCGATGGATCCACTCGTCTGGCAGTGCCGCGAGTTCGGGAACCCATCGGCGCACATACCACCCTTCGGGATCGAACCGTTCGCCCTGCGTCACCGGATTGAAGATGCGAAAGTAGGGCGAGGCATCTAGTCCCGACCCGGCCACCCACTGCCAGTTACCGGGATTGCTGGCCACGTCGGCGTCGACCAGCGTATCCCAGAACCATCGCTCGCCCCGCCGCCAATCAATGAGGAGGTTCTTGGAAAGCAGCGAGGCCACCAGCATTCGCACGCGGTTGTGCATCGTGCCGGTCTCCCATAGCTCTCGCATGCCTGCATCAACGATCGGCAGCCCTGTCCGCCCCCGCGTCCAAGCGGCATAGCCGGCATCGTCTGATCGCCAGGGCATACCGCGGTACTTCGCCACCATAGGCTCTGCGGCGATATCGTCCCGGTGATAGAGCTGATGATAGTTGAAGTCCCGCCAGGCTAGCTCTGACAGGAACTTGTCGATCCCCTCGGCGAGCTCAGGCGCGGAGTGAGCTCGCGCCAGCGCCGAATGCCAGACCTGTCGGGGACTGATTTCTCCGAAGGCAAGGTGTGGAGACAGACGGGATGTGCCGTCGATGCCTGGCGTGTCGCGCGTTCCCAGGTAGTCACCCACCGAAGCCCCGAGGAAGGCGTCCAGCTTTTCGGCGGCGGCAGTTTCGCCGACCCGCCAGGATACCGCGAGCTTTGAGGTCCAGCCCGCGGCAACATAACCAACGTCGACGTCGCGACGGGGGACGGCCTGTCTGCCTCCGGACAAAGGGCGGGGCAGGGGAGTCGCAATCTCGCGCATACGAAGCGACTTCCAGAACGGGGTGAAGACGGCGTATGGCTTTCCCGTGCCGGTCGTGACCTCAAACGGCTCCCAGAGGACGCTTCCCGGAAAACTCCTGACTGCAACGCCGCCGTCGCGCAGTGACGTCTTCAGCCACGCGTCCGTCTCCCGCTCGAGCGGACCGTAGCGCCGGTTCCAGTAGACGCCCGAGACGCGATGATCGGCAATCACTTGCGGCAGCACATTGCGCGCGGGCCCTTCGACCTCGATCAGCGTTATGCCGTGCCCCGCCAGGTCTCCGGCAAGGGCGTTGAGGCTGCGGTGCAGCCACCAGCGCGCCGCTCCACTCCTCGTCCTTGCCCCCCCGGTGGTCTCATGAACGTAGAGCGCCACGATCTCGACGCCCGCTTCTGTTGCAGCATGCAAAGCGGGATTGTCAGCCAGTCTCAGATCGTTCCGGAACCAGACCAGGGTGCGCGAAGACATGAAATGTTTTTCCGTTGGTGAGGCGATCGCGGGGCAGCCGTTTCGATAGCAGAGGCCGGCCGAACATTCATCGCGGTCCCAGTTGCGACTACGCGCAAACCGGCGGCCAGGTTCACCTTTTCGGCGGCTGGGCCGCCTTGTCGCACCATGGCCAAACGCGTATTTCACACCCCGCTGCAACACGATGAGCACCAGATGACGATCGCCAGCGGGCGTCCACTTAGCCATCTCCAGACCCTCGAAGCCGAAAGCATCGAGATATTCCGGGAGGTCGCAGCGAGCTTCGAGCGACCCGTGATGATGTACTCGATCGGGAAGGACTCGTCGGTGCTGCTGCATCTGGCGCGTAAGGCGTTCTTTCCGAGCCGCATTCCGTTCCCGCTTCTGCACATCGACACGACGTGGAAGTTTCGTGAAATGATCGCCTTTCGCGATCGCATGGCCGCGACGCACGGCTTCGAGTTGCTGGTGCACACCAATCCGGAGGGTCTCGCCGCCGGGATCAACCCGTTCGACCAAGGATCGGCCCGCTACACGGACATCATGAAGACACAGGCCCTGCGCCAGGCGCTCAATGCCGGTCGCTACGACGCAGCAATCGGCGGCGCCAGGCGCGATGAGGAGAAGTCGCGCGCCAAAGAGCGCATCTTTTCGCACCGCAATGCGCAACATGCTTGGGATCCGAAGAACCAACGCCCCGAACTCTGGCACATCTACAACACCCGCCTTGCCCCGGGTGAGAGCATGCGGGTGTTTCCGCTGTCGAACTGGACCGAACTCGACGTCTGGACCTACATCTACTCGGAGGGTATCGAGATCCCGTCACTCTACTTCGCTCGCCCCCGTCCGGTGGTCGAGCGTTCTGGCACTCTGATCATGGTCGATGACGACCGTTTCCGGCTCGATCCCGGCGAGGTGCCGAACCTGCAGACTGTCCGCTTCCGAACGCTGGGATGCTACCCCCTGACTGGTGCAATCCGGTCGGACGCTAGCGACTTGCCGTCGATCATCATGGAAATGCAGGCGTCCAGAACATCCGAGCGCGAAGGGCGCTTGATCGACAGCGACCAGTCCGGCTCGATGGAGAAGAAGAAGCAGGAGGGGTATTTCTGATGCCCGCTGGCCCCGCCTCCGCAGACAATGCTGCCGCACTGGACCGATGGCTTTCCGAGCAGACCGACAAGAGTCTGCTGCGTTTTCTCACCTGCGGTTCGGTCGACGACGGCAAGTCCACACTGATCGGTCGGCTGCTTTACGACAGCCAACTGATCCTGGACGATCAACTGGCGTCGTTACGAAAGGAGAGTCGCAACCGCGCGGCAGGCGACGAGGGGATCGATTTCTCGCTGCTCGTGGACGGTCTTGCCGCCGAGCGGGAGCAGGGCATCACAATCGATGTCGCCTATCGCTTCTTTTCGACCGACAAACGCAAGTTCATCGTAGCCGACACGCCCGGCCACGAGCAGTATACGAGAAACATGGCGACCGGTGCCTCGAACGCCGATCTCGCGATCGTGCTGATTGACGCACGCAAGGGTGTCCTGACGCAGACGCGGCGCCACAGCTTCATCCTGAGCCTGATCGGCGTCCGTCACGTTGTGCTCGCCGTCAACAAGATAGATCTCGTTGGCTACGATCAGGCTGCCTTCGATGCCATCGAGGCAGAGTACCGCGCCTTCGCCCGCGATCTGGGCTTCGAGACTCTGATGGCGATCCCGCTCTCGGCGCTGAGGGGCGACAACATCCTGAGCCGGAGCGCAGCGACACCTTGGTACGCCGGTCCGCAACTGGTTCCCTACCTCGAGACGATCGAAGTCGCGACGGATCGCTCCGGCCGGCAATTCCGCTTTCCGGTACAGTGGGTCAATCGGCCAAACCTGGACTTCCGCGGTTTCTCGGGGAGCATCGCGTCGGGCGGGGTCAAGGTCGGTGACGACGTACTCGTAGCCGCATCGCGGACGCCGGCGCGAGTCAGCCGTATCGTCACCATGGACGGCGACCTCGAGCAGGCGGTGGTCGGGCAGGCCGTGACCATCGTGCTGGATCGCGAGGTCGACGTGTCGCGCGGCGACATGCTGGTCCATCCGGGTGCGGTGCCGGACTACTCCAATCAATTCCAGGCCCGCCTGGTCTGGATGAATGAAGAACACGCCATGCCCGGGAGGTCGTACCTCCTAAAGCTCGGCACGCAACTAGTCCCCGCCTCGATCACCGCGCTGAAGCATCGCACCAACGTCAACACCCTTGAGGAAAGCCCGGCGCGGACACTCGACATGAACGAGGTGGGCACCGTCACAATCGCGACGGACAAGCCGGTGGCCTTCGACAACTACCGGGACAACGCACCAGGCGGCAGCTTCATCCTCATTGACCGTATCAGCAACGCTACCCTGGGGGCAGGGGTGGTGGACTTCGGCCTGAGGCGAGCACAAAACCTCAGCTACCAGTCGTTCGACGTCAACCGAAAGGTGCGCGCTGAACTGCTCGGGCAGACCCCGCAGATCGTCTGGTTCACCGGCCTTTCGGGATCCGGCAAGTCGACCGTCGCCAACCTGATCGAGCGGCGACTGACGTCGGAGCGCAGGCTTGCGTATATCCTCGATGGCGACAACGTGCGGCATGGCCTCAACAAGGACCTGGGCTTCACCGACGAGGCGCGCGTCGAGAACATCCGCCGCGTCGCGGAGGTTGCGCGCCTCATGGCCGACGCAGGCGTGATCGTCCTGGTCTCGTTCATTTCGCCGTTTCGCAACGAGCGCAGGCTTGCACGCGAGATTGCCGGCGATATCCGCTTCACCGAGGTCTTCGTCGATACGCCACTCGCGGTTTGCGAAGCGCGCGATCCCAAGGGCCTCTACGCCAAGGCTCGTCGCGGCGAGATCAAGAATTTCACCGGCATCTCGAGCCCTTACGAACCGCCCGAGCATCCGGAGATGGTCCTTCGTGGCGGCGAGCACGATCCTGTACGAATGGCCGAGGAGCTCTACGAACGGATCTTCGACTGGGACGCCGGGTACTCGATCTGAGGGGCTACCTCGCGGCAATTGTCTGCTGAGGCGGGATTTGCCACTATCATCGGCAACTCGCTCGGTTACCGATCATGCGTCTAATCCTCAGGCTCGCGTTCTGTCTGCTGCTGGCGGCGTCCACGTCGGGGGCCAAGGCTTCCCTCGACTCGAGCAGGGCCTGGTTCGAGGCTCTGCCGGCCACCGAACGGGCCGCTACTCAGGCCGACCTGATCCTGCTCGGTCACTACAGTTTCGTGGTCGACGGACAGTTCGGAAGGGCGACCTATGATGCCGTTGCCGCCTTCCAGCGGAGCCAGGGGGCCGACGGCACGGGCGTGCTCAGCAGTACGGAGACTGCCAGCCTGCGGCGCTTGGCCGATGAGGTGGAACGTCGCCTGGGCCTTGAGGATGTTACGGACCGGGCGGGGCATGTCGAACTGTCTGTTCCGACCCGGCTTCTGCCGGTCCGCATGCCCACCGGACTGGGAACCACCTATGCCAGCGAGGATGGCGAGCTGTCGCTGGAGACGATGTATGCGTCACTCGCCCAGCAATCGTTCGCCGAACTCTTCGATTCCCTGCTGAACTCGAACGACGAACGCAAGGTAACCTACCGGACCTTCAGTGATCGTCGTTTCGTCGTGAGTGGCATGCTTGGCGACTATTCATACTACACCATGTTCCTAAACGGAGGGACCGATGCAGTGGGCTACACGCTGGTCTGGGCCCGGTCGTACCAGGATGAAGGGGCCCTGGCGTCGGTTTGGCTCGCATCGCATTTCACTCCGATCAGCCTGCTTCCGCCAGACGAAGAATTGCGCAAGACCACTGGCGCGACGCCACCGGCGCTGCGCAGTGCATTCGATCTGCCCGAAGATCAGCCCGAGGTGATTGCCCTCAACGCGGAGATCGACAGCGTGACTCCGCGCGACCTGGATCGCGCCATTGCCGCGCGACCGGGCGCGCGTATCCTTGTGCTCAACAGCCCCGGCGGCGCCGTGGACAGCGCTCTCGTGGTCGCCCAGGAGGTAAAGCGTCGGGGCCTCAGGACCTACGTGCCGCCGCGAATGGGGTGCTACTCGGCCTGCGCCTACATCTTCTTTGCCGGGGTCGACCGCCAGGCCGACGGGGAGTTGGGCGTGCACCAGATCTCGACGGAAGTGAACGATCTCGTCCTCGCCCAGACGACGCTTGGCGATGTGCTCGACGCTCTCTACGAATTCGGCGTGCGTCAGCAGGTGGTCTCGCACATGCTCAGGACACCGCCCGAGGACATGTACGTCTTCTCTGCGCTCGAATTGCGCGAACTCGAAATCAATCGCGGTGAGCCAATCAGGCTGGACCCGGCGGGAGACGGTCCGTTGGAGGCGAATCGTCCGGACGTCGGCGAGGCGTTTGTCGAGCTGGCCCGCCACGGCAGTCGCGAGGAGGCGCAGCGATCACTTTCCTATGCGGAAGGTCGCTGGAATTCGTTCCTGGCCGGAGAATACCTGACCATTGACCGGGCCGCCGATGGCGCCTTTGTCATTCGCATCGTCGCCGGCTCACTGGAGAGGGCCAACGCGGTTTGCGCCGCCATCAGGGCTGATGGCGGCGGCTGCTATGTTGGGACATCAAACTGGTGAGGCTCAGGAACCCTCATAGTCTCCTTCGTATTCCCACCAGCACTCATGCCGCTTGCGTTCGGTTGCCACGTGCCCGCTCGCCATCGACTTCAGATCGGACATGTTTGGGGTTCCGCCGCACTGCTTCTTGAATGCGGCGAAGTCGGTGAGCATCAGGGTCTTGCAGCGGAAGAACTCCGCGATGTTGTCGGAAGCTTCCTGAGAAAAAGCCGCCGCCGGCTGGGCAGCACCGACACTCATGGTGGCAGCAACTGCAATCGCGCCAAGAAGGCGCAGGGATGAACGCAAACGCATACTCAACTCCATCTTCGGCGTCTTGAACGCCGCGAGTTGGCCCGCCGCAAACCAGGCGAGATTAACAGATCACTAACCAATTATGTGCGCAAGCCGAACAGTTCGAAACCGTGGCAATTGGTTAAGCATCGAGTCGGACGCAGGCGAAAGGCTTCGTTCTCCGGGAGCAGCGCCGGACCTTCCTTTGGCACGACCGCTAGGTGGCTTGGAGCACGCAATCCCATGCGCGTTGTCGCGCCGGTCAGACACGCCTCAGAAGCGGTGACACACCCGTGCCAAGCAGACTCTTGGGAGAAGATGGCTCCGCGAGTAGGACTCGAACCTACGACCCAGCGGTTAACAGCCGCTTGCTCTACCAACTGAGCTATCGCGGAACACGGAGCTACCTCGTTCAAGGCAGCGCCCGTGTAGCGGGTTTGTTTTTGTTTGCCAAGCCCGTTTTTCCCCCGAGCAGGGTGATCGCGAACAATCCGGAATAGGGGGCGTCCGCTGTTGCCCCGCCTGTGGTTGCATGGCAGGCGCCAAGGTGATGCTGGCCGCCTGGACGATGTTGAGGAGAGTGGAGGCCACGTCCGGAATCGAACCGGAATAGACGGATTTGCAATCCGCTGCGTAACCACTCCGCCACGTGGCCCCACTGGACGGGGTTCATATGGCAGGCTTGCACTTTACGCAAGGTGAACAGCGGGGCGGCGCACCAGCGGTTACCACTTCAGTCAGGCTGGCGTGGCGGCTAGCGCTTGCGGGGGGCGGGAGACGGGTCTATCAGGGGCGACAGACGCTCGTTATCGAGGCAGAAGGCCATGGCCGATTTCGCTATTCTCCGCCGCAAGATGGTGGACAATCAGTTGCGCACCAGCAACGTCACCGATCACAGAATTCTTGCAGCTATGGGCGAGGTTCAGCGCGAGAGGTTCGTGCCCGAAGCGCGGCGCGAACTCGCCTACTCGGACCTCGCGCATCAGCTCGGCGGCGGGCGTGCACTCGGGGCGCCGGCCCCTTTCGCCAAGCTGCTGCAGCTCGCCGAGGTGGCGCATGACGATACCGTTCTCGATGTGGGAGGTGGCTCCGGATACGCCGCTGCGGTTCTTGCCCGCATCGCCCGGCACGTGACGTCGCTCGAGCCAGATCCACGCCTGGCGGCACTCGCACGGGAAAACCTCGGCTCCCTTGGTGTCGCCAATGCCATCGTCGTGGAGGCCGCGCTCGATGGAACCACGCTGGAGCCCGGAGGCTTCGATGTAGTCCTCGTAGACGGGGCGCTCGAGGGTGAGCCGACAAGCCTGCTGAGGCTCCTGTCGGACGGGGGACGTCTGGTCGCCCTGGTGCGGAATGGACCGGCGGCCTCGGCCAGAGTCTACCGGCGCAGCGGCGGCGACATCGGCGAGCGCAGCGAGTTCAATACGACCCTGCCGCCGCTGATGCGCGAGGAGGCAAGCGAGGCCTTCATATTCTAGCGTCGGTTCTTGAAGACCTGCTACTGACCGTGGGAGCGCCAGTGTTGCCGCCGAATCACGCGCCCCTGAAATCGTTTGTTAAATTTCGGTATCGTTTGCCATCGATGGTTGTGCACCCCAAGTGGGCGGCATAGTGTCGTCGCGGTGTCGGAGGTCTGTTAATGCGTTTTACGGGGGCAATGCGGGCGGGCGCCCTTGCCGCGGTTTTTTCACTCGTGTCGTTTGCAGCGAACGCGGAGTCGCTCAGGTCGGCACTGGCGAGTGCATATACCAATAATCCCAACATCATGTCGGCGCTTCTTGACGTGAAGTCGACGGCCGAGGGTATTGCCCTTGCGAAGTCGGGGAAGCTGCCGAGTCTCGGCATATCCGGCAGTGCCGGCTTTGACTGGACGGCGGGCGGCCCGTCGGGTTCGAGCATCAGCGAGAGCTATCGCCTCGGGGCCAGCTACAACCAGACGCTGTTCGACAACTACAAGACTGAGGCGCAGATCGAGCAGGCCCGTGCGCTGACCGAACTGAGCAAGTACTCGCTGCGCAATGCCGAGCAGAACGTGCTGCTCTCGGTCGTGCAGGCGTATTTCTCCGTGATCCGCGATACCCAGCTTGTGCAACTGCGGGCGGACAATATGGCATTCTTCGAGGCGCAGGTCGGGTCAGCCGAAGACCGCCTGCGGCTGGGTGAGGGTACCAAGATCGACGTCTCGCAGGCGCGAGCGCGTCAGGCGCAAGCTGTTGCATCCTACAAGGCCGCGATTGCGTCGCTGCAGACCAGTCAGGCGAGCTTTGAACGTTGGGTTGGTCACAAGCCGAAGAGCCTCAGCGGCGACTTCAATTTCGGAAGGCTGCTCCCGTCGTCCATCGATTCGGCCATTCAGTCGGCCGAATCTCGTCATCCGGCCTTGCTGTCGGCACGGGCAGCAATCCGCGTTGCTCAGGCAGGGTCCGACGCTGCGAACGCTGCGTTTGGCCCGACGCTCAATCTCATCGGGTCGCTGTGCGCTGTGGGATGCTTCGGTGACTCGTCGGTGGGCGGGATGTCGGGCTCCGTCAACTTGTCGCTGTCGATCCCGATCTACGCTGGCGGCGCGCTCGGCGCCAGCATTCGCAAGGCCAATATCGAGCAGATCAAGTCCGAAGTTGATGCGCTGGCGGCGCGCGACCAGATCCGCGAATCGGTGATCTCGTCGTGGTCCAGCCTTCAGAACGCCACGTCGCAGATCGAATCGGCGCAGTCGGCGGTAGAATCTGGTCAGTTGGTGGTGGACGGCACCATCCAGGAGCGGGACGTCGGGCAGAAGACCACGCTCGACGTCCTCAACGCCCAGGCCGAACTCACTACGGCCCGCGAGGGGCTGATCACTGCCCGCTCCAGCAAGATGATCGCTGCCTTTGCGTTGCTGGCTGCCTCCGGTCGTCTTTCGGCCGAGGATCTGGCGCTGGACGTCACCATTCATTCTGCCGACGGCTACATCGCCAAGGTCGAAGATGTCTGGCAGGAGCTTCGCGCTCTCGACGATTGAGTCGTCGCGCTCCGCGAAGGACGAGCGCTGGTGCTCCAGAAGGATGCACCGAAAATGGCTGGGGAAGATCAACGGGTCCAGCCAGCCCCCTGTTTCACAAACCTGAAGCAGTTGGACTAGATTGATGGCAGTCGATTCGGCGCGGCGTCAGCTGCGGCGGGTCGCGGACGGTGCGTCTAGCGAGGCAGGGATGAATAAGCCGGCTCCCAAAGAACCATCGATGGACGAGATACTGTCCTCGATAAGGCAGATCATCGCCGATGATGATGCCGGTACCGCGCCCCGCAGGCCAGCCGCGCCACCGGCAGCCCCGCAGGCCCGCAGCTTCGCCCCGCCGCCCTCTCCGGAGCCGGAAGCCGAGGTCGACTCCGAACCACTGGCGTTGTCCGCCGAGCAGATTCTGCGCGATACCGCCGCCGAGGACATGGCCGGCACCGGTGTGAGCTTCAGTGAAGTGCTCGGTGTGACGTCGCCTGAACCCGTCTCGCTGGTCGATCCCGACGATATCGCATTCGAGGTAGATCGGGACGAGGAGCCGGTGGTCCCATTGGCTCCGCCGTCGCCGCCGCCGGTGGCAGTGCGTGCGGCCCCGGTTGTGGAGCGCCCGACGCCGCGCCCCGCTGTAGCGGTGGCTCAGGCGGCGCCACTGCCTGATCCCAAGCTCACGGCCGATCTCGCCGAGCAACTGCTCGAACCGGCGACGCAATCCATCGTCAAGAGCAGCTTCGCGCGGCTGAACAACATGTCGATGATCGGCGCCAACCTCACCATTGAGCAAATGATGCGCGAGATGCTGCGGCCGATGCTGAAGGAATGGCTCGACGAGAACCTGCCGGCGGTGGTCGAGCGGATCGTCGAGCAGGAGATTGCGCGCGTCTCCCGCGGCGGCCGCTGAACTTGCGACCCCGGGCGGGGGTTGGCGCTAGCGACAGTGTTGACTTCACTCCCCGCCGTTTGCTTTAGACCTAGGCACCGAATTTGAACGGGCCCGCTAGCGCAATGCGCATCCGGCGGGCCGCTGCTGTTGGACGTCCCGATGCTTGAGAAGACTTACGAACCGGCCGCCGTCGAGACCCGAATCTACGAGGCATGGCAGCAGGCGGGGGCTTTCCGGGCAGGGGCAGGGGCCAGGCCGGGGGCCAAGCCGTACTCGATCGTCATCCCACCTCCAAACGTTACCGGTTCGCTGCATATCGGGCACGCGCTGAACAACACCATCCAGGACATCCTGATCCGCTTCGAGCGGATGCGTGGCCGCGATGTGCTATGGCAGCCGGGTACCGACCATGCCGGCATCGCCACCCAGATGATCGTGGAGCGCCAGTTGGCCGAACGGCAGCAGCCAGGTCGCCGCGCCATGGGCCGAGAGAAGTTCCTCGAGCGCGTATGGGAGTGGAAGGCGGAGTCCGGCGGCACGATTCTCAACCAGTTGAAGCGTCTCGGTGCCTCGGCCGACTGGTCTCGAGAGCGGTTTACCATGGACGAGGGGCTGTCGCAGGCGGTCCGGAAGGTGTTCGTCTCTCTCTACGAGAAGGGTCTGATCTACCGCGCCAAGCGACTGGTAAACTGGCACCCCGGGCTGGAGACCGCGATTTCTGACCTCGAGGTCGAGAACATCGAGACCGCCGGCAAGATGTGGCACCTGCGGTACCCCATCGAGGGCAGCGAAGAAACCATCACAGTGGCAACCACTCGGCCCGAGACCATGCTCGGTGACGTCGCGGTCGCAGTGCACCCGGACGACGAGCGTTACCGGCACCTGATCGGGCGGCAGGTGATCCTGCCGATCGTCGGCCGCCGCATACCGATCATCGCCGACGAATACGCCGATCCCGCACTCGGTTCCGGCGCGGTCAAGATCACCCCGGCGCACGATTTCAACGACTTCGAGGTCGGAGCGCGCCACGGCCTGAAGCCGATAAACATCTTCACAACCACGGCCAGGCTGAACAACAACACGCCGGCCGCCTATCGCGGCCTCGATCGCTTCGAAGCCCGCGAGAAGGTGCTCGCCGAGCTCGAGGGCATGGGCGTTCTCGTCTGGATCGAAGACAAGAAGATCATGGTCCCCTACGACGAGAAGAGCAAACAGATCGTCATTGAGCCCTTCCTGACCGATCAGTGGTTCGTGCGGGCGGATGTGCTCGCCGAGCCTGCGCTGGCCTCTGTGCGCGAGGGCCGCACCCGATTTGTGCCGAAGGCCTATGAGAACACCTATTTCGCCTGGATGGAGAACATCAAGCCGTGGTGTATCTCGCGGCAGCTCTGGTGGGGCCATCAGATCCCGGCCTGGTACGGACCGCGCCTCAACACGGACCCCGACTTCAACAACGGGGCTGCCGGCCCGAAGTGCTTCGTGGCCGACAGCGAGGAAGAGGCCCTGGCGCAGGCGATGGCCTATTACGGCCGCAAGGTCGAGGTCTACTCGGGCGGTCTCAACTCCATCGACTACGTCAAGGCCTACAACGCTTTCGACACTACGCAGCGGGACCGGCTGAACGCCCAGACATGGGCCATCCGCAAGCAGAAGGATCCGTTTGCCGAGATCGCGGACTCGAAGGTGCCGTTGCATCGCGACGAAGACGTGCTGGACACCTGGTT
The DNA here is from genome assembly GCA_041916695.1 of Devosia sp. Lineage (GTDB taxonomy): Bacteria > Pseudomonadota > Alphaproteobacteria > Rhizobiales > Devosiaceae > Devosia_A. Next base: position 33,351 of record JAYRZA010000021.1, read on the forward strand.
TTCCTCGGCGTTGTGGCCGTTCTCGACCCTCGGTTGGCCGGACAAGACACCTGAACTCGCCAGATACTACCCCACCCACGTCCTCGTGACGGGGTTCGACATCATCTTTTTCTGGGTAGCCCGGATGATGATGATGGGGCTCGAATTCACCGGCACCGAGCCCTTCCACACGGTCTATATGCATGCCCTGGTCCGCGATGAGAAGGGCCAGAAGATGAGCAAGACCAAGGGCAACGTCATCGATCCCCTGAAGCTCATCGACGAGTACGGCGCCGATGCCACCCGCTTCACGCTGGCCGCCATGGCTGCACAGGGCCGCGACATGCGTCTCGCCATGAGCCGCGTCGAGGGGTATCGCAACTTCGTCACCAAGCTCTGGAACGCGGCGCGCTTTCTCGAAATGAACGGCTGCATCCGCCTGACCGGCTTCAGCCCGCGCAATAACCGGCTGGCAGTCAACCGCTGGATTGTCGGCCGCACCGCACGCGCCGTGGAAGCGGTGTCGGCCGCCCTGGACGACTTCAAGTTCAACGAGGCGGCGAACGCGGCATACGACTTTGTCTGGGGCACCTACTGCGACTGGTACCTCGAACTCGCCAAGCCGATCTTTGCCGGCGACGACGCGTCGGCGCGCTCGGAAACGCAGGCGACCGCCGCTTTCGTCCTCGACCAGATTCTGAAGCTGCTGCACCCCTTCATGCCCTTCGTCACCGAGGAACTGTGGGCCGAGACCGGCAAGGTCGGGCCCCGGCGCGAGAGGCTGCTGATCCTGTCGGAGTGGCCCAACCTTAAGGGCATGCACGACGAGGAGGCTGAGGCTGAACTCGATTGGCTCGTCGCTCTTGTCTCCGGTATCCGCTCGGTGCGCCAGGAGATGAACGTGCCCGCCGGCGCCAAGGTGCGTCTCCTGGTGGTCGGAGCCGGCGAACTCACGGGCACGCGGGTGGAGGCCCACCTGTCGGCGCTGACGCGGCTCGCTCGTCTCGAGAGCGTGGACTACAGCGATGATGCTCCCCGCGATTCGGCGCAGTTGATCCTCGGAGAGGCCTTGTTCGTGCTGCCGCTGGCCGGCGTCATCGATCTCGAAGCGGAACGCACCCGGCTTACCCGCGATGTCGGCAGGCTGGACGACGAGATCGACAAGATCGACAGGAAGCTCGGCAACGCCCAGTTCGTCGCCAAGGCGCCGGAAGAGGTGATCGAGGAGCAGCGGCAGCGTCGGGTCGAAGCGGTCGATCGGCGCAACCGGATTGCCGAGGCTCTGGCCCGGCTGAGCTGACGGGGGTGGTCTTGGGCGAAGCGCAACCGGCCAGCAATCAAAGACCGCCGGTCAAGGACTGGCTCACCATCGTACAGTTCGACGGCCGTGGGGGGGTGCGCAGGCTCACGGAGGCCAAGGAGCTCGAATACACCCAGCAGCCCAAGGGCTTCGCGCTCGTGGCCGGAAATTCGCGGGCGCCCGAGTTCAAGGTCTGGTTGAAGAAGGAACTGGGCGACTTCAATGCCGACCTGATCACCGTGCCCTCGACCCGCAGCCGCTGCACCGTGTTCGAGGACAAGGCGCTCGTCGTGCTGCGCATCGCGCGCCCCGGGGCGGAGCCCGAGGACGTTGGCCGGCAGCTGCTCAGCCTGTGGCTGGAAAAGGGGCGCGTCATCATCGCGACCGAACTCAACATCGTGGAGTTCCTGGGAATTTCGCAGTGGCAGCAAACGCATCATGCGCCCCTGACACCCGCCGACCTAGTCGCCCGACTCGCCCTGCGGGCGGCCGATCGCATGGAGCCTCTGATTGAACGCATGGGGGACAGCCTCGACACGATCGAGGAAGGGCTGATGCTCTCGCGCGGCAGCGATTCTCGCTCCAGGCTGGCGCACCTGCGGCGGACCCTGATCAGCCTGCGGCGCCTGATCTGGCCGCAGCGGGACGTGCTCTCCACCCTCGAGATCGAGGAACTGCCGCTCCTGAGCAACCGCGATCGGGTCCGGCTGCGCGAGGCGGCAGGCCGCACGGCGCGGCTCGGCGACGAGTTGCAGGCCCTGTCCGAGCGGGCGGTGCTTGTGCACGAGCAGATCCTCGATACCCGGGACGAGCAGATGAACCAGACCATGCTGGTGCTGGCTGCGGTGACCGTGGTGTTGATGCCGCTTACGGTGGTCAGCGGCATCCTGGGAATGAATGTCGCCGGCATCCCCTTTGCCGACAACCCGTATGCCTTCTGGGCAGTAACCGCCGGATTGGCCGTGCTGGGAGGCGCCCTGTTCCTCTGGATGCGCAGCCGGAAGTGGCTGTAGCCGGGCCCCGCCGCCGGCATCCTGAACGGCAGATGAATCGACTGTGGCGATTCTGCAACATCCATTTCGAATCCCGTCACGACGCCGGGTCGATCAACCTTTTGCTGAGGAGCCCCGCCACATTCTGACCCTAAAAGAAGCAGAGGACGAACCTAGGCGATGCAGCATCAGGTGCGGGTGCTTGCCCGGATCGGGTGGCTGAAGTCGCCGGTGAGCCCCGCCGATAAGCTGGTTTCCGTTGCCCCATGCGGGGGGCAGCGACAAGAGGCACGCGGACGGCTCTCGGGACGAGGACGTGGTTGGTGGACAGGGTATCGACAAACTCCGTGCGTGACGTCTTTGCGGTGATGCGGGCCGCTGCGGCCGCTCTGGCGATAGGGCTTTCCAGCGCTTCGGCCCCTGGCTTCGCCCAGGTATCTGGGGTTCTGCCGGCTTTGCCGGCGTCGCCCGAAACGGCGGCGGACGCGGCGCTCTTCATGGCGAACCAGCTCGATGGGGCCGGCGGCGGCATCTCGACCCTGGACCAGATCGCCGCGCTCGAGGATGCCGCCATGGCCGGCCAGCCGATGGCACTCTACCAGCTCGGCCTGATGTACGAGGCCGGCGAGGGCGTCGAGCGGGACCCGGTCAAGGCGTTCGGCTATTTCAGCCAGATTGCCGACGAGCATGCCGATACCGCGCCGCGCGGGCTCGAGGCGGACATCGTGGCGCAGTCCTTCCTCAAGGTGGGCGAGTACTACCGCACCGGGCTGCCGGAAGCCGGCATCCCGAAGAACGAGGATTACTCCAACAAGCTGATCCTGCACGCCGCCTCCTATTTCGGCGATGCCGATGCCCAGTACCGGGTGGGTGAACTCTATCTCGACGATGCCGAGCTCGGGGCCAGCCCCCTGCAGAGCGCCCGCTGGCTCAATCTTGCCGCCCGCAAGGGACATGCCGGCGCCCAGGCCAAGCTAGGCAACATGCTGTTCAACGGCGAGGGGATCGCGCCCGACCAGATCGAGGGCCTGATGTGGCTGACGGTGGCGTCGCGCCGCGCCGTCGGCACCTCGGACGAGAGCTGGATCAACGACCTGCTCAACAACGCCATGTCGATCGCCTCGGCCGACCAGCGCAAGCAGGCGGTCGAGCGCGCCGACAGCCTCGGCACCCGCTTCGGCGGCCTGTAGCGCCCATTCAGCCGCGGTTCAGCCGATCCGCGGCATATCGGCCGGAGTTCCAGTTTGGAGGTCCGGCCATGCGTCTCCCCATTCTCCTGGCCCTCGCCGTCGTCCTGCTGACGCCGGCCGATATCCGCGACATCGTGCACAATCTCTCGGCGACAGCCGGGGTGGCGGTGAGCGACTGGCTGCGCCCCGAACCTGTCCAGGTCGCCGCGGCGGAGTCTTCCGTCGCGGCGCCCACAGCTGGTGCGACGGTCAACTGACCCACATCGGGATGGCCTCGGCCTGCGCCGGGGTGACCCGGTGGATGGGGAGGGCTCGGAGCGGGCCACCAACGCGATGTCATCCCGGCGAAGGCCGGGACCCAGGTTTCCGCAAGCGCGGTGGGTGGGGCCGTATCTCGGGATGGGCTCCCGGTCGGTGGGGACCGGCGGGCAGATCGATGCATCCGGCGGCCATGGGCCCCGGAGGATGTCAAAGAGCGCAGCGACGGACCGGCGAGGCGCTTGCCCCTCGCGGGTAGTCCGCAGGTGTGATGAGGCTCGCGCCTCGCCGGCCGATCGGGGTTTTGGGCTTGATCGCACTCGATCCGGGGATTTCCCCGGCGCCGCCGACGACCCGGAACCTTATCCCCCCGGTCCAGATCCACGGCGTGTCGCCACGCCGGACGTTTCCAAGCAGGCAGTTCCCCTTCCCGTGCGGGAAGCTGGCCGATGACCGGGGGATGGTCTCCCCGGTCGCGGGGTAGTGTCCTGGCGCGACCGCCGCCGGACAGGCTGCGGCACGACCGGCTGCGACTTGGGCCTGGGCCGGCACGACTGCCGGCCCACCCAACCTCCGCCGCACCGATCACTCGTCATGATCGCGCTTTCGAATGCGGCGGACGAGGGGAGGATAGTGCGGGTGCGAGGGAGGGGGGATAAGTTTGTTCTGGTGGGGCAGGGACGGGGCGCCCCCACCCCCGATGTCATCCCGGCGAAGGCCGGGACCCAGTGGCTTCCAGAGGCATGGTGGCTGGGGAGCATCTCGGGATGGGCCCCGGCCTGCGCCGGGGTGATCCGGTGGGTGGGGAGGGGTCGGAGCGGACCACAAACTCGGTGTGATCCCGGCGGAGGCCGGGACCCAGTGGGTTCAGCACGCCTGATGGGTGGGGCGGCACCTCAGGATGGGCCCCGGCCTTCGCCGGGGTGACCCGGTGGGTGGGCGAGACGGGGGCGGCATGGACGGTGACAGCTGGTGGCGGTATGGATTCCATCTGTATCGCGTTTGTCGAACGAGATGCAACGCGATGGCGAGGGCCTCATGACCACTCTCGAGCTGAAGGCGCAACACGACGCCTTGCAGAAGATTGCGACGGTTCGCGACCCCATCAAGGCGATCGCCGAGTTCGTTTGGAACGCGCTCGACGCCGACGCCACAAAGGTCGGCGTCGAGCTCCGCCGCAACGCTATGGGCGGCTTGGACGAGATAGCAATTCGGGACAACGGCGTTGGCATCACGAGAAGTCATGCCTTGGCCGACTTCGAGAACTTGGGGGCCTCCTGGAAGCGCGGCCAAACTCGCACCGATGCGAGCCGAATACTTCACGGCAAGGAGGGGCAGGGTCGCCTGCGATTCTTCTCGATTGCTCAGAAGGCGCACTGGGTCTCCGTGTACCGAACCGCTGATGGTCTAGCCAAGCTGCATATCACCATCCATGCGGGGTCATTGCACAAGTCGGAAGTCGAGGATCTTCCGCTCAAACCCAACGAGATGGAAGCCAGCACGACCGTTGAACTCTACCCACTGAAGGACGGTCTCGAATGGTTGGGAAGCGAAGAGGCCCGTGCCGACTTCACTGCGATCTTCGCGCCCTATGTTCTGCAGTATCCATCCGTCAAGATCGAGTTTGACGGGCACCAAGTGGACCCGTCCCTGACCATCGCCGGCCGCAAAGACTTCGAGCCGGTGACCGTAGCGGGACCAAGTCGGAAGATCGAGAACCTCGCGCTCAAGGTCATAGAATGGAAGCACAGCGTCGGAGGACGGAAAATCCACCTCGGTGGGCAGGCCGGGGTGGTCTTGGGCTCGATCCCGGCGAACGTCACGGCGCCCGAGTTCGAGTTTTCCGTCTACGCCTATGCACCCTACTTCCAGGAACTCGCTGAGGCCAATCTCCTCGATTTCGACAACCTGACGGATCCCGACTACCAGCGTGCGATAGAGTACATCCGTGACACCGTGGGCGACCATTTCCGGGCGCGTCGGGCGGAACGCTCCGGAGAACTGATCCAGGAACTGAAAGACGCTGGGTTGTATCCCTACGAGGGGGAGCCTCAGTCCGATGTGGAGGTCAGGGAGCGACAGGTATTCGACATCGCGACCCACGCCGTGTCCTCATACTCCCGCGACTTCAAGCGAGCTGATGATCCACTGAAGAAGATAACGCTGGGCCTGTTGCGTGAAGCGGTTCGGCACAACCCCGAGGCCATCCACCACATCCTGCATCACGTTTTCAATTTGCCGAAGAACCGTCAGGACGAGTTTTCCAACCTCCTGTACCGAACGAACCTCGGTAACATCATCTCGGCATCGACGCTCATCGCCGACCGAATCGTCGCCCTCGAAGTCCTCAAGGGGATGGTCTTCAACCCGAAGCACCGGACCTCCGCCCGGGAGCGCGGCGAACTGGACGTTCTGGTGCAGAGCAATACCTGGATGTTCGGGGAGAACTTCCACATTACCCTGCCCGAGGCCGGGCTCAGTCGGATCATGGATCGAGTGTCCATGGAACTGACCGGGAAGCGATCGGGACGAAAGGTCGTCACCCCCGATGGTAGCACGGGACGCGGCGACGTCTTCGTTGGACGCGTTGTTCCGAGCCAAGATCAAATGCGCCGTGAATTCCTCCTTGTTGAGCTGAAGCGACCAAGCCTGGCAATTGGAACCAAGGAAACGGATCAACTCGAGAAGTACGTCAATACCATTCGAACCCAGCCGGACTTCGCCCATACCGACACTTACTGGAACTTCTATTTGATCACCGGCGAGTACAATGACATGGTCAAACAGCGGATTACCCAAAGCGGGCGCCCTGTTGGCCTGCTGCTGGAGCAGCCTACCCACAGGGTGTGGGTCAAGACCTGGGCGGAGATAGTGCGGGAGTGCGAGGCTCGACTCCATTTCATCTCGGAGAAGCTCCAGATCGAGGTCAAGGACTCGGAGATCGAGGAGAAAATACGCGATCTCAAGTCTTCCATTCTTCGCACAGCAGCAGACACTCGGCCCGATGCGATGGCAGCCGAGTAGCTGTGTTGTCGGTTGTCAGGGACGTCGGCTGGCGCTTCTGGCGACCTGCCGCCACGAAAACTGAGCCGCAAATCATCCGAGGTCACCGGGCTGTCTCGAATTCTGGCTAGGGAATTCAGCTGAATCTTGCTGCCCAGGAAATCCGCGAAAAATAGAAAGGCCCCGATATCGGGGCCTTTCGTCGTCTTCAGATGGGTTGAGCCGCACTGTTACTTGTCATCGAGGCACACTCTGGGTGGCATCGCCTAAGGCTATGTGGGGCCACAGGAGGAGGAGTGTGGAGCAGAGAAATGCCTCAACTACACCCCGTCGTCGTGCCGCAGTCCTCGCACACCATGCAGTGGCCGCTCACCTTCATCCGCATCGAGTTGCAATTGCTGCACTGGTCGCCGGTGTAGCCCTGCATCTGGGCCTGGGCGCGGAGCGCGTGGGGGTCGGTGCTGGGGGGCGGGGAGGGGATGGGGTGGAGTTCGGCCGCGTTGAGGGCGGTCGGCGAGGTCTCGACCTTGAGCGCATGGGCGGTCCGGAGCGCGGTCACCGTGCTCGTCTGCATCGCCGCCACCGGGTTGTAGCCCTGTGCCGTGGTGAGGCCGCCAGGCACGAGCATCAGGTTCTGGTCCTTGACCTTGCCGCGGGTCATGCCGCGCGAAACCAGGTTCTGGGCCGGTACCGGGGCAGGGCGGGCGCCCTCGTCGGCCTTGCTGAGCGCGGTGGGGCTGTCCGGGTGCACATGCGCCAGGTCCTCGCGGTCGAGATAGGAGACGGCGAGCTCGCGGAAGATGTAGTCGAGGATCGAGGTGGCGTTCTTGATCCGGTCATTGCCCATCACCATGCCGGCCGGCTCGAAGCGGGTGAAGGTGAAGGCCTCGACATACTCGTCGAGCGGCACGCCGTACTGCAGGCCGAGCGAGATCGAGATGGCGAAGTTGTTCATCATGGCGCGGAAGGCGGCGCCTTCCTTGTGCATGTCGATGAAGATCTCGCCCAGCCGGCCGTCGTCGAACTCGCCGGTGCGCAGGTACACCTTGTGGCCGCCGATATTGGCCTTCTGGGTATAGCCCTTGCGACGGTTGGGCAGCTTCTCGCGCTCGCGCGAAACCCGCTCGACGATGCGCTCGACGATCTTCTCGGTGACCTGCGGAACGCGTGCCATCTGGTTGGCGGCGACGAGGGTGTCGACGACGTCGTCCTCCTCGTCCTCCTCGTCGGCGAGCAGGGCGGCATTCAGCGGCTGGCTGAGCTTCGAGCCGTCACGATAGAGCGCGTTGGCCTTGAGGGCCAGGCGCCAGCTGAGCATGTAGGCGTTCTTGGCATCCTCGACCGTCGCCTCGTTGGGCATGTTGATGGTCTTGGAGATGGCGCCCGAGATGAACGGCTGCGCCGCCGCCATCATCAGGATGTGGCTGTCGACCGACAGGTAGCGCTTGCCGATCTTGCCGCACGGATTGGCGCAGTCGAACACCGGCAGGTGCTCGGCCTTGAGGTGCGGCGCGCCCTCGAGGGTCATGGCGCCGCAGACGTGGATATTGGCCGCCTCGATGTCCTTCTTCGAGTAGCCGAGGAAGCTCAGCAGGTCGAAGCTCATGTCGCCCAGTTGCGCGTCGGTGACGCCGAGCGACTTCAGGAAGTCGGCGCCGAGCGTCCACTGGTTGAACACGAACTTGATGTCGAAGGCCGAGGCCATGCCCTTGTTGAGCGCCTCGATCTTGTCGTCGGTAAAGCCCTTCGCCCTGAGCGAGGCCGGATTGACGCCGGGGGCCTGGTTGATGTTGCCGTGGCCGAGCGCATAGACCTCGATCTCGGCGATCTGCGACAGGCTGTAGCCGAGCGTCGCAAGGGCCGGCGGCACGGCGCGGTTGATGATCTTGAAGTAGCCGCCGCCGGCCAGCTTCTTGAACTTGACCAGCGCGAAGTCCGGCTCGATGCCGGTCGTGTCGCAGTCCATCACCAGGCCGATAGTGCCGGTCGGAGCGATCACCGACACCTGGGCATTGCGATAGCCATGCTTCTCGCCGAGGGCCAGCGCCTCGTCCCAGACCGCCCTGGCGCGGGTTGCGAGTTCGGCATCGCCGATATTGGCATGGTCGAGCGCCACCGGATCGATCGACAGGCCCTCATAGCCCGAGGTGAGGCCGTGGGCGGCGCGGCGATGGTTGCGGATGACGCGCAGCATGTGCTGGGCGTTGCGCTTGTAGTCGGCGAACGCGCCCAGTTCCCCGGCCATCTCGGCAGAGGTGGCATAGGAAACGCCGGTCATCACCGCGGTGATGGCCCCGGCGATGGCACGTCCCTGCGGCGAATCGTAGGGGATGCCCGAGGTCATCAGCAGCCCGCCGATATTGGCATAGCCCAGCCCCAGCGTGCGGTATTCGAACGAGCGTTCGGCGATGGCCCTCGAGGGGAACTGCGCCATCATCACGGAGATCTCGAGCACCACGGTCCACAGCCGGCAGGTGTGCTCGAAGGCCGCGACATCGAAGCTCGAATCGGCGTTGCGATAGGGCAGCAGGTTGACCGAGGCGAGGTTGCACGCGGTGTCGTCGAGGAACATGTATTCCGAGCACGGGTTCGATGCGACGATCGGGCCCGCGGCGGGGCTGGTGTGCCACTCGTTGATGGTGGTGTGGTACTGGATGCCCGGATCGGCCGAGGCCCAGGCGGCATAGCCGATCTGTTCCCACAGGTCGCGCGCCTTCAGGGTGCTCGTCACCTTGCCGGAATTGCGGGCCGTCAGGTTCCAGGTCCCGTCGGTTTCGACGGCCTTGAGGAAATCGTCGGTGACCCGGACCGAATTGTTGGAGTTCTGGCCCGAGACGGTGAGATAGGCTTCGCTGTCCCAGTCGGTATCGTAGACCGGGAATTCCATCTCGGTGTAGCCCTGCCGCGCGAACTGGATGACGCGGTAGATGTAGTTCTCCGGCACCAGCGCCTTCTTCGCCGCGCGGACCTCGCGCTTCAGCGCCGGATTCTTGCTGACGTCGAAGCAGTCCTCGCCGGGGCCCGCGCAGTTGACGCAGGCCTTCATGATCGCCTTGAGGGCCCGGGATACCACCTTCGAGCCGGTGACGAGGGCGGCAACCTTCTGCTCCTCCTTCACCTTCCAGTTGATGTAGGTCTCGATGTCGGGGTGATCGATGTCGACGACCACCATCTTGGCGGCGCGACGTGTGGTCCCACCCGACTTGATGGCACCCGCGGCGCGGTCGCCGATCTTGAGGAAGCTCATCAGGCCGGAGGACTTGCCGCCACCGGACAGGCGTTCGCCTTCGCCGCGCAGCTTGGAGAAATTGGTGCCGGTGCCCGAGCCATACTTGAACAGTCGCGCCTCGCGGACCCAGAGGTCCATGATGCCGTTCTCGTTGACGAGATCGTCATTCACCGACTGGATGAAGCAGGCATGCGGCTGCGGATGCTCGTAGGCGGATTTGCTCTGAACGAGCTTCTTGGAGAAGGGGTCGACGTAGAAATGGCCCTGGCCAGGCCCGTCGATGCCGTAGGCCCAGTGCAGGCCCGTGTTGAACCATTGCGGCGAGTTGGGCGCGACGCGTTGCGTGGCGAGCATGAAGCACAGCTCTTCATAGAAGGCGAGCGCATCGTCCTCGGCATCGAAATACTTGCCCTTCCAGCCCCAGTAGGTCCAGGTGCCCGCCAGACGGTGAAAGACCTGCCTCGAGTCAGTCTCCGAGCCGTAGCGCCCGGCCTCGGGAAGTGCGGCGAGGGCCTTGTCGTCCGGCACCGAACGCCACAGCCAGGAGGGGACATCGTTCTCCTCGACCTTCTTCAGGACAGTGGCGACGCCGGCCTTGCGGAAGTACTTCTGCGCAAGAATGTCGGAAGCGACCTGCGACCAGGTCGAGGGCACCTGCATGTCCTCGAGCTTGAAGACGACGGAGCCGTCGGGGTTGCGAATCTCGCTCGTGGCCGAACGGAACTCGATCCCGTGATAGGCGCCTGCGTTGGCCCTGGTGTACCGACGTTCGATGCGCATTCGTTATTCAATCCCCAAGTTTCGCGGACGACAATGTCCGCGCGCCGCGCCATGGCGGCTTCCGCCTTTGTGTTTGACGCTGTTCCAGCCGATCGCCGCGACGATCGAATGAGCCCCGTTCGGCTTCGTGCTCCGATCTGTCGCGGGCTGCGAATGCCATGCGTCGCGTGGTCCGAGAGGAACGACGCAACCCGAAAATGGTTGGCCTTTCTCATTGAGTCGGTCAATGCCGCCGCGTGCCGTCGGGACACAACCCATAGTGGCACCGCGATAGAGTGACGCCTAAATCCAGTGTGTCATGTGTGGATTGCGGGGAAAAGACGGAAGTGCGATTCGTCGTTCGGACTGGTCAATTTCGCGCGACAGGTCCCGTCGGACCACAGTCGGATTCGATCCTAAGTCCAAGCAAATTCGCCACTCTTCGGCCAGGTTCAGGCAGCACCCGAGCTTCAAGGACGTCAGCTAAGCCGACCGAGAATTTCGGTGGGAAGGCTGTCAAGCGCATTATTTCCGTCACATCCAGGGTGTCGATGGGGAGCCCCGCCGGGCCCTACGGCACACAATCCGGGCGCTGCGGAGGGCAGCGGTGTTTGGTGCTAGGCGCCCACGCCCGACCCGTGGTAGAGGCATGCCAAGCAACGGGGCACGACCCGTCGCAAGGCAACGAGACGAACGGCATGGCAAGCGACGATCGCGATTTCAGCTGGAAGGATTTCCTGATCGAGATATTCGCGTGGTGGCGCGGCAACACCTGGGGCACCCGACTATGGGTGGCGCTCCATGGTGAGTACGTCGGCAGCGACGAAGCCGGCAATCGCTACTATCGCTCCAAGCCGGGATCGAAGCCGGGGCCGAACGGATACGAGCGGCGCATGGTGATCTACGGGGGCGGGGTTGCGGAAGCATCGGCCATCCCTCCGGGCTGGTATGGCTGGATGCACTACCGGACCAAGACGCCGCCGACGGAGCAGCGCTACGCCGCCCGGTCATGGCAAAAGCCTCATCAGCCCAATCTCTCCGGCACGCCGCTGGCCTACCGACCGGATGGCAGCCTGCTCGGCAGGGGGGAGCGGCCGCAGGTTTCGGGTGACTATGATGCCTGGTCGCCCGAGTAAACGGGTGGCCCTCCGATGGCGGCAGGCCGGTACTCGGGATTGCTGTGCCGCCCACCCTGAAAAGCGACGGGCCGGCCGAGCGGCCGACCTCTTTTCCAGCAACCGTCGACGAGCGCTGACTTGACTGCATCTGTCCTTACCCGGGCGGTGGTGCTCTCGGCCTTGCTGTGCTCCATGCCCGCACACGCCGAGACCATCGCCAACCCGGTTGCGCAGTTTTCGGGCCTCGACAAGATCACCGGACGGATCACGACCTTCGACGTGTATATCGACGAGACCGTGCAGTTTGGCGCCCTGCAGATCACACCCCGTGCCTGCTACACGAGGCCACCCACCGAAACGCAGCGCACCAGCGTGTTCGTCGAGGTGGACCAGGTCAGCCTCAAGGGATCGGTCGCGCGCGTCTTTACGGGCTGGATGTTTGCCGACAGCCCGGCACTCAACGCCATCGACCATGCCGTCTACGATATCTGGCTGATCGACTGCAAAACCTCTTCGAGTGTGCCGCCGCCGGCGGCGAACACGGGGGACCAAGGCGCCGCCCCTGCGGCCGACGCCACGGTCGCCACAGACGACCGCGGATGACGCCGATCGGGCGGCGTCAGTCGGATCGCGACCGCTGCGCACCCTTGATTGCCTTGGCCGACATGGGGCGCCCGAACAGGTAGCCCTGTCCCTTCTCGATTCCGATATCCCTGAGCACCGTGAGCTCGGATTCGGTCTCCACGCCTTCGGCGACGATGCTGGTTCCGGTGTGGCGCGCGAACTCCGCGAGTGCCGCCGCCATCGCCAGCCGCATCGGATCGACATCGACACCACGAGTGATGGAGAGGTCGAACTTGATGATATCGGGGCGCAGCATCAGGACGTGACGGAGGCTGGCATAACCAGCGCCCGCATCGTCGATGGCGACCTTTATCCCGCGTTCGCGGTAGGGAGCCAGGGCCCCGATCAGACGGGAGTAGTCCTCGATGATCTCGTGTTCGGTGACCTCGAGTACCAGTCGGTGCGGGTCGAAGCCGCGCAGCGCCTCCTCCAGCCGGCCGTGCATGATCACGCTCGGCGAGATGTTCACGCTCAGTGTCAGGTGAACCGGCAGGGTCTCCGTTTCGACAATCGCCTTGCGCACGGCGAGCAGCTCCAGCATTTCGGCCAGTCCGATCTCACTCGCCTCGTCGAACCACTGATCAGGCGTCCGCCTCGGTTCGCTCATGAAGCGAGAAAGGGCCTCAACACCCGTCACGGCACGATCGGCGAGACGACAGATCGGCTGATAGACGATCTGGGGGTCCCCGGCGCCAACGGCAGCGCGAACCCGCTCCAGCTTCGCCAGCCGAAGGTCGTCGGCCTCGACCTCGCCGTCGATCTGCCTGGCGACGAGTTGGGAGAACGTCCGCATCAACTCGAGGTCGCGCCGGTCGAGAGACGGCTTGGGAAGATAGCTGAAGCTGCAGAACGTGCCGAAGGTCCGTCCGCTCCGCAACCGGATCGGCACGCTCAGGTGCGAGCCGATCGGGATGGCCGCCGTCTCCGGGATGGCGCGGGCAGCAGGCAGCAAGCTGGTATTCGGGATGAGCTCGGGAAGTCGCCCCTCGACGACGTGTCGGCAGTAGCCCTCGGCGATGGGCACAACCCCACCGGCCTTGACCGGGGCCTCGGGGCGGGCGGAGTCGACATTGCGGAAGATCTTCCGCTGCCCGGCGAACTCCGAGACGAACGCGACGTCCATGCCAAGGTACCCGCGGACCGAAGACAGAACGCGCTGGATGCTTTCGGCTACTGACGCTGACAACTGCGTTAGGTCAATGCGGCCACTGTCAATTGACATTTGCTAATCTCATTTGGTCAGTAAATGGCCACGATAGTGGCGGTGCAGGGGATTAATAAACAGTTGAATCGAGAAAAAGTGTACGAGGACGCGTAACTGTGCCGCGGCGTGTCGCCGATGCGCTGCAGGGGAAGCGTTGCGCGGCATGGAAGGAGTAACGACGCTTGACAAGCAATGATCTGTGCTTAACAAAGGCGTTAATTAACGAGGTAGTGAAATATGGTCGACCCCTTGAGCCAGACCTTTGCCGCCCTGGCCGACCCGACGCGACGAGCCATTCTCGCGCGCCTCGGCCGAGGCGAGGCCTCCGTGAGCGAGCTCACGGCACCCTTCGACATTTCCATGCCGGCGATCTCTCGTCACCTCAAGGTCCTGGAGCAGGCCGGTCTGGTCACCCGCGGCCGCCACGCCCAGTGGCGTCCGGTGCGCCTGCAGGCCGGGCCGCTGGCAGAAGTCGCAGGCTGGGTCGAGCGCTACCGTCGCCACTGGGATGCCAGTTTCGACCGAATGGACGCATACCTCGCACAGATCCAGAAGGGGGACCCGCATGGCCCGAAGCAGTGAGGCACCCGAAGAGGACCTGGAACTGGTCATCGAACGAATCTTCGATGCGCCCCCGGCCCTGGTCTTCAAGATGTGGAGCGACGTCGAGCACATGGTCCGCTGGCACGGGCCGGAGGGCTATGCACTGCTGCACTGTGAGCAGGATTTTCGCGAGGGGGGCACTTGGAAACGCTGCATGAGCAACGGGCCCGGACACGAGCACTGGATCTCCGGCGAGTATCGCGAGATCAAGCCCCACACGAGGCTGAGCTTCACCTACATCAATGCCCATGACGGATTCGAGACGCTGGTGGAGATGGACTTTGCCGATCTTGGCGGCCGAACGGCGATGCGCTTTCGCCAGGCGCCCTTCATCTCACGGGCCGAATGCGACGGACATGGCTGGGGTTGGCGCAGCGGCTTCGAGTTGCTGGCGGCCTATCTGGCGCTGTTCGACGGGGGTGAGGCCACCCCACGCGGCCGTCCCCGCGGCGATGGGGTTGCCGATGATATCGTGGCGGCACGTCGTCGCCTTCAGCAGGACAGGAAAGAGACGGACAATGCTCACTCTGCCAAAAACGACTGAACGCGCCGAGCGGCACTACGTAGCCGTGCGCCGCACGGTCAGCATCCCATTCGATGCGGAGATCGGCCCGGCGATGGGCGAACTGTTCGACATGCTCAGGCAAAAGGGAATCGAGCCCGCCGGGCCGGTGTTCTTCAAGTACAACATCGTCCGGATGCCGGAGCTGGAAATCGAGTTCGCGGTTCCCGTTGCGGCCCACGTCACCGACGTCGGATCACTCGTGAGCGGCGTCCTGCCGCCGGGGCGATATGCCGAACTCACCTATTGGGGGCACTACGACAACCTGATGGACGCCAATGCCGTGCTTATCGGCTGGGCAAAGGAGAAAGGGATCGCCTGGGACGTTCGTGAGACTGCCGATGGCGACCATTTCGCCTGCCGGATGGAGATCTACCCCAATGGCCCAGATGACGAGCCCGATCCCGCAAAGTGGGAAACGACCGTGGCGATCAAGGTGAGGGATTGAGCATGTTGCTCAACGGACGGGTTGCCATCGTCTACGGTGCCAGCGGTGCCGTCGGCGGGGCAGTGTCGAAGGCCTTTGCCCGGGAAGGAGCATACGTGTTCCTTGTGGCGCGGAACACGGCCGGCCTCGACAGGGTGTGCGGCGAAATCCGCACCGCTGGCGGTCGCGCCGAGGTAGCCGCCGTTGATGCCACCGACCATGCGGCCGTCGAGGCCCATTTCGAACGCATCGCCGCGACGGCGGGTCCCGTCCGGGTGATGTTCAATGCCGTCGGTCTCGACGACACGCAGGGTGAGCCGCTGACCACCATGGCGCGGGATCGCTTCATCGCCCCGATCCTGACCGCCATGCGGACCTGGTTCTCGACGGGCACCGTGGCCGCCCGGCACATGGCACGCAATGGCGGAGGGGTGATCCTCGGGATCTCGGCCAATGCGGCGCGCGAGGCTTACGACATCATGGGCGGTTTCGGAGTTGCAACGGGGGCGGTCGAGCACTTCATCCGACACCTCGCGGTCGAGAACGGCCCGTACGGGGTGCGGTGCCTGTGCATCCGCTCCCCCGGCTCGCCGGATGCGCCCGGGGTGCGCGAGGCGTTCCGTCTTCATGCGGAGGCCGAAGGCATCACGCTCGAAGAGGCCGAGCGTCGCGCCGGTCAGCGGACGCCGCTGCGACGCCTGACGCCCCTTGCGGGCATCGCCGATGCGGCAGTGCTGGCGGCGTCCGACCTGGCCGGAGCAATGACCGCGACGGTGCTCAATGCCACCGGCGGGGCTCAGGTGGACTGACGGTCGAGCGCGAAGAAGTCGCCCCAGTGACGGATGGCGTCGGCGAGGCGCAACTCGTAGTCCTCGCGCGCGATCTCGATACCGCCGAAACGCCTCAGGTGATCGGTGACGAACTGCGTGTCGAGCAGCCGATAGCCGCCCGCTCTGAGGCGAAACAGCAGGCTGGCCAACGCGATCTTGGAGCAGTCGGTCTTGCGATGGAACATCGACTCCCCGAAGAAGGCCGCCCCCAGGGAAAGGCCGTAAAGGCCACCGACAAGGTCAGGACCCTCCCAGATCTCGACCGTATGGACGATCCCGCGATCGAACAGGGCGCCGTAGAGCCGACGGATCTCGGCATTGATCCACGTCGAGTCGCGATCGACTCCGGCCGTGGCGCAGCCCTCCACCACGCCATCGAAGTCGGTGTCGATCCGCACCGAATAGGGGTGCGTACGCAAGGTCCGGGCGAGGCTGCGCGAGATGTGAAAGCTGTCGAGCGGGATGATGCCCCGCTGCTTCGGGCTGACCCAGAACAGGTCCGACGAACCCGCATCCTCTGCCATCGGAAAGATGCCCGCCTGGTAGGCCCGCACGATCAGCTCGGGCGTAAGGTCAATGGCAAACGGATCGGGCTTTCGCGACATGCGACAAATATGGGGCGTCGGCAGAAGCGGGGCAATGCGTATTCCGGCGGGCGCTGCTAAGGCTCGATGCCGGAGTGGATGAGGGGGCGCGATGCGAACGTTGGCGGTTGTGCTGGCAGGGGGGGCGGTCCTGTACCTGCTTGTGGCGCCCCTGGTGCTCGTTGCGGTACTGGGCGCGATGCTGACCGCAGGGGTGGTCGACTGGTCCGGCGAAAAGAGTGCCGCACCATCCGATCCGCTGCTCATCGGCTATCGTGGCAACCCCAAGGCGGCCTTTGGCTGGGAGTACGAGACCGTGCTCTATCCGACCGACCTGGGCGATGCGGAAGCCTGGCTCATCCCGGCACCGCAGCCCGCCAGCCTGTGGGCAATCTGGGTACACGGCATCGGCGGAACACGCGAGAACGGCTACCGCATGGTCGAGACCCTGCACCAGCGGGGCGTCCCGGTGCTGATGATCGCCTATCGAAACGACAAGGGAGCGCCGAAGTCACCGGACAACCTCTACAGCTTCGGGCTCGGCGAATGGCGAGACCTCGAGGCGGCGGTGACGTTCGCCGTCGAGCGCGGCGCGGTTCGGGTTGCCATACTCGCAGAGTCGATGGGGGCGGGGATCGCCGGCCAGTACCTGATGCGGGCCGACAATACCGATCGGATCGCAGGTCTGGCACTCGACGCGCCGGCGCTGGACTTCCCGGCGGTGATCCGGGCGGGGGGCGAGCGCTATTGGGTGCCGCTCTCGGACGTGATCACCGCGGCGGGGCTACAGCTGTGGACGCTGTTCCGGCGCGACCTCCGGGAGGCGATCAGCCTGGACGCGGTCGCCGCATTCGAGGGACCGGTGTTCGTTGCGCACGGCAGACGCGATCCCCTGGTCCCGTTTGCCATCAGCGAGCGACTGGCTGCCAGAAGGCCGGATCTGCTGTTCTGGACGACAGACGCGGACCGGCACCCGATGAGCTTCGAATCCGATCGCGATGGCTACCGCAGGATGCTCGGGCAGTGGCTTGGCGACGTGCAGAGGGCCGTCAGCGCAGTGCCGCCCGGGTAAGCGGGAGCACGAGCGTCGCAGCCAGCAGGACCGTCAGCAGGAAGATGGCGGCGTCGATCAGATCGAAGAGGTGCATGGCAAGGCTCCGTGTTGGAGACGTCATGCACCGGCCCGGCTGAAACAGCGCTGAGCCATCCGTTCAGTTTCGGTTAACCATAAGGGTGGCGGAACCGTGGCCGGCGGCCTCAGCCCTTCTTCATCCCGAGGTACTTCTCCAGCCAGTGGATGTCGTAGTGGCCGGCAATGATGTCCGGTTCCTTGATCAAGCGCTGGAACAGGGGAAGAGTCGTCTTGACGCCGTCGACGACAAACTCGTCCACCGCCCGGCGCAGGCGCTGCAGGCACTCTTCGCGCGTGCGGCCGTAGGCAATCAGCTTGCCGATCAGCGAGTCGTAGTAGGGCGGGATCGTGTAGCCCTGATAGACGGCACTGTCGACGCGGATGCCGACGCCACCGGCCGGGTGATAGAACTGAATCTTGCCGGGTGAGGGCGCGAAGGTCTGCGGGTCCTCCGCATTAATCCGGACCTCGATGGCGTGACCGTGGAACTGGATGTCCTTCTGAACGAGGCTCAGGGTTTCCCCGGAGGCGACCCGGATCTGCTCGTAGACAATGTCGACGCCGGTGATCCGCTCGGTGACCGGGTGCTCCACCTGCAGCCGCGTGTTCATCTCGATGAAATAGAAGCGGTCGTCCTCGTAGAGGAACTCGATCGTGCCGGCGCCCGAGTACTTGAGCTTGCGCATGGCGGCGGCGCAGATCTCGCCGATCTCCATCTGCTGGTGCTTTGGTACCGTCGGCGCGGAGGCCTCCTCCCAGACCTTCTGGTGACGGCGTTGCAGGGAGCAGTCGCGCGTGCCCAGGTGGACGGCGTTGCCTTTGCCGTCGCCCATGACCTGCACCTCGATGTGGCGCGGCTTGCCGAGGTACTTCTCCATGTAGACGGACTCGTTGCCGAACGCCGCCTTCGCCTCGGCGCGGGCTGTGGACCATGCCACCAGCAGATCGGCCTCGCTCGTGGCCACTTTCATGCCGCGTCCACCGCCGCCGGCGGTGGCCTTGATCAGCACCGGGTATCCGATGTTCGCCGCAGTCTCGATGGCTTCCGCCTCGGTCTTGACCTCGCCTGCCGAGCCCGGGACCACCGGGATGCCGAGCTCCACCGCTGTCTTCTTGGCGGTAATCTTGTCGCCCATGATCTCGATATGGTGCGAGGACGGACCGATGAAGGTGATCTTGTGCTCGCTCAGGATGCGGGCAAAGCGCGCATTCTCGCTGAGGAAGCCGTAACCGGGGTGCACCGCATCGGCGCCGGTGATCTCGCAGGCGGTGAGAATCGAAGGGATGTTGAGGTAGCTGTCGCGCGCCGGCGGGGGACCGACACAGACGCTTTCGTCGGCGAGGCGCACGTGCATGGCATTCGAGTCGGCAGTGGAATGAACTGCGACGGTCTGAATGCCCAGTTCCTTGCAGGCGCGCAGGACGCGGAGTGCGATCTCGCCGCGATTGGCGATCAGGACCTTCTGGAACATGCCCACCGCCCTATTCGATGACGACGAGCGGCTGGCCGTATTCGACCGGTGAGGCATCATCGACGAGTACGCGCGTCACCGTTCCGGACCGATGCGCCGGAATCTGGTTCATGGTCTTCATCGCCTCGATGATCAGCACCGTCTGGCCCTCGGAAACGCGCGTGCCGACCGGCGCGAACGCGGCCTTTCCGGGCTCGGGCGAAAGGTAGGCGGTGCCGACCATGGGGGAGGTCAGGGTGCCGGGATTGGATGACAGATCGTCGGCACCGGTGGCCGCGGCCACAGCGGCGGCGGCACTGGCGGTTGCCGGGGCAGGCGCCGGCTGGGCGGGCGCTACCGGAACCGGAGCATAGGTCGGGACCGGCACTTGCTGAACCGCCTGGGCCGCGTAGGTTCGCGTGACCCTGACCCGCAAGTCCTCGCGCTCGATCTCGATTTCCGCCAGGTTCTGCTCGTTGAGCAGCTTGGCAATGGCCTCGATCAGGTCCTGGTCGGAATTCTGAGACGCCTTGGTCATTGTGTGCCTCTTATAGTTTTTCGGCCAGCGCGCGGAGCGCGAGCTTATACCCGGTGGCACCAAGGCCGCAAATCACCCCCATCGCCACCGGCGACACATATGAATGATGGCGGAAAGGCTCGCGGGTGTAGATGTTCGACAGGTGAACCTCGATCACTGGCAGCGCGACCGCCCGAAAGGCGTCGTGAATCGCGATTGAGGTGTGCGAATAGGCACCGGGGTTGATGACGATTGCCTGGAAGTTGCCCAGCGCCTGCTGGATCCACGTCACCAGTTCGCCCTCGATGTTGGACTGCCGGCAGGTCACCTCAAGCCCGAGGGCGACGCCCTCGGCGACCGCCATTCGTTCTATGTCTGCCAACGTCTGCGACCCGTATGTCTGCGGTTCGCGCGTGCCGAGCATGTTGAGGTTCGGGCCGTTGAGGACGAGAACGCGGTGAGCCATGATTTGTGCCTTGTGCACCGGCCCCCAAGTGGGCGCAAGCACGGCGCGGAGTAATGCACGAAAAAGGGCGGAAGTTGGGCCTTAGGCCTTCCAACCGACGATCTGCGCAGTGTGCGGCTCCGCCGGCGGACGCCTCAGCCAGCGGGGCAGGTGCTCGAGCCGCAGGCACGCATGTTGTCGATCCTCAGCCGCAACTGCTCGATGCCGATGGCGCCCGGAATCACTTCGTCCCCGATGATGAAGGTCGGCGTGCCCGAGATCTCGAGGCGTTGCGCGATGCGGTAGGTCATCTCGATCTGCCCGGCCACTTCCGGCGCGTTCATATTCAACTCGAGGGCGACCGGATTGAGCCCCAGATCGGCAGCCGCCTTCAGCGCCGCCGCCTTGTCGACCTGCCCGCGGCTGGTGAACAGCGTCTGGTGGAACGCCCAGTAGTCGACGTCGGCGTCGGCCACCTGTACGGCGATCCGTGCCACATCGACCGAGTTCTGGCTGAGGATCGGGAATTCCTTGAGGATGATCCTGAGATTCGGATCCTCGTCCAGAAGCCTGGCGATATCTGGCAGCGCTTGCCGACAGTAGCCGCAGTTATAGTCGAACATCTCCACCAGGGTGACGTCGCCGTTCGGATTCCCGAGAACGATCTGCCGAGGATCCTCGTAGATGGCCGGCCCAAGCTCGGCGAGCGCCGCAATGGTCTCCGCCTTCTTCGCCGCCGTCAGTTCGGCCTCGAGCGCCGCCGAAACCCGCTGCAGGATCCTGGGGTTGCCAAGCAGGTAGTCCTCGATCAGCGGGTTGAGCTTGGCGGCGTCGAGTGTGGCCTCGGACTGCGGCGCCTGCTCCGCCTTCTGCTTGGCCAGCAGTTCGGCGACGATCCGCTCGACCGCCATCTGGTCGAGGCCGGCCGGGGGCGCAGGGGTCGCGGCGATCACTTCCGCCGCTATGGCGCGCACCTTGGCCTCATCCGGACGCAACAGGGTAGCAGCGAGGCCACCGCCGACGATGCCGACGACGAGAACGAGGAACAGGCTGAGGCGTGACATGTGCGATCCGGGGCAAGACGTTCAATGCTTGAGTAGCGACGTTAGGCCCAAAATGCGAGGCCTTGATCGACATCCCAAATGTGGTGACTTCAATTCTAGTTGAGGCATCCCAGGCGATCGTCTAGCCAGTAGGCATGAACGATGCGTCGAACAGACTGACCGGCCTCCGTCCCTTCTATGTGATGGAGATCACCAAGCATTCCAAGCGACTTGAAGCCGCAGGGAGGTCAGTCATGCACATGGAGTCCGGGGAGCCCGGGGCGCCGCCCGCTCCTGCGGTGCGCGCTGCAGTGGCCGCCGCGCTCGACCGGCCCCAGCACTACACGCCGTCCGCAGGCATCCTCGACCTCCGGCTGGCACTGGCCGACTACTACCGCCTCCAGCACGGGGTTACGGTCGATCCCGAAGCGATAATCGTCACGATGGGCTCGTCCGCCGCCTTCATCCTGGCGTTTGTCGGCGCTTTCGGCAAGGGCGCGAGGATTGCCGTCACCCGCCCAGGTTACCCGGCCTACCTGAACACGCTGGACGGACTTGGGATGGAAGCGGTTGAGATCCCGGTGATGGCCGAAGGCGGCTGGCGGTTGACCGCGGCGGATATCGAGGCAGCATATCGGCGCCAGCCCTTCGATGGGCTCCTGTTCGCGTCGCCGGCCAATCCGACCGGGGCAGCCGTGACGCGGGAGGCACTCGGCGAGATCGCGGACACCTGCCGGCGGCTCGGAGTTCGCCTCATCTCCGATGAGATCTATCACGGTCTCGACTACCGCGGGCCATCGACCTCGGCGCTGGAGTTCACCAGCGAGGCGATCATCATCAACAGCTTCTCGAAGTATTACTGCATGACGGGCTGGCGGGTGGGCTGGATGGTGTTGCCGCCGCAGCTGATGGACCGCACCATGATGCTGCAGCAGAACATGTTCATTTCGGCGCCCACGCTGAGCCAGATCGCCGCCACGGTCGCGCTGGGGCAGCGCGACTATTCGGAGGAGCAGAAGGCCCTCTATGCCCAGAACCGCCAGTTGCTGGCCGCCGGCCTCGCGCGCTTCGACCTCAGGGCAGCGAGCGAAGGCGACGGGGCGTTCTACGCCTACGTCGATTTCTCTCGCTACACCAACGACTCGCTTGGCTTCTGCAAGACGCTCCTCGATGAGGCCGGGGTGGCGGCGACCCCTGGGATCGACTTCGACCGGGTGAACGGCAACCGCTTCGTGCGGTTTTCCTATGCGGGAACCCGGGCCACGATCGAGCAGTCACTCGACCGTATCGAGACCTTCCTGCGGCGGCGCGGTTGACGATCATCCCGGTCCTGCTGACCGACCGGTTACGACTGCGCGCACCGGTCCACGCGGACTATCCTGCCTTCGCAGCGTTCATGGCCTCGGATCGCGCAAGGTACATGGGTGGCCCGCATACGGGCTGGGCCTCCTGGGGCAGCTTCTGCCACGACGTCGCCGGCTGGACACTCTTCGGACACGGAGCCTTGATGATCGATCGGCTCTCAGACGGAACCTGCATCGGCCAGGCCAGCATCAATCACGGTCCGCTGTTTCCGGAAAAGGAACTCGGGTGGATGCTCTACGCGGGATTCGAGGGGTGCGGATATGCTGCCGAGGCAGCGGCGGCGCTCCGAGACTGGGCCTTCACCACGCTCAATCTGGAGACGCTGGTCAGCTACATCGACCCGGCCAATACCCGTTCGATCCGCCTCGCGGAACGGCTCGGCGCCTTTCGGGATACTGCCGCAACGCCACAGGACGATGGCGATCTGATCTATCGGCACTTCGCGCGGTGATAGACCGAGAAGGTCAGCCTCTCGCATGAAGCAGGTTGTCCTTGTTCGGGTCGAGCGAAGAAACGACAGAGGGCGGGAGTGATCCCGCCCTCACGACAATCGAGCCAAGCCGACCGCGGCTAGCCCAGGCCGAGCCGACGCTGCCACCAGCCGCCCTTCTTGGGCTTGGCCTCCTCGGCAGAGGCCTCGGACGGTGCAGCGGTCGAACTGACGACGATCTCACCATCCGGGATGGACTTCTTGCGGCGGCGACCGGGTGTCGCCTCCTCGGCCGGCTTCTCGGCCGTATCGGCCGCGGCTTCTTGCACCGCAGCGGTACCTTCGGCGAGCTCGGGCGCGGCGGCAACGACCTCCGCCTCGCTGGGAGCAGCGACCTTCTTGCGCGAGCGGGACTTCGGCTTGGGGCGTACCTCTTGCTCGGGCTCCGGCTGAGGGGCGACTGCCGCCACCACCTCGACCTCTCCAGAAGACTCCGCGGGCGCTTCGGCAACGGGGTCTGCCTTCTTGCGACGGCCACGCTTGGGCTTGTCGGCAGTCGGAGGCGGTGTCACAGCGGCAGGTGCCTCTGCCTCGGTACCGAAAACAGGCTCGGGCTCGACCGCAACGGCCGCGACGTCGGCGACCGCCTCATCGACACTCTCAGCCTCGCTGCCTTCCGCCGAGGCGGCGGCAGACGCGTCTGTCCCAGCCTCGTCGCCGCGCCGGTTGCGGCGACCGCCCCGGCGACCGCGACGACGGCGCCGACGCGGCTCGTCACTGTCCTCACGACCGTTCTCGTCGGCCTGGGCGCCTTCGGAATCCTGGTCGCTCGCCACATCGGCTTCCGATACCTCGGCGGCGCTCGAAGCCGGCGCCGCCCGCTCCTCGCGGTCGCCCCCGCCGCCCCGACGACGACGACGGCGGCGGCGGCCACCCCGGTCGCCGCCATCCTCGGCCGCAGGGCGGCGCTCGGAGGCAGACGCTTCCGCCTCGTCTTCCTCGTCACCCTCGACGCCAGAATCAGCTTCTTCCTCCACCGTGTCGGCCAGCGCCGCAGTATCCACCCGGACATGCGCGCCTGCGGTCTGCTCACGGTCGAGCACGCGGGTTTCGCCGCGCTCGATGGCGAAGTGCGCGGGCCCGACGTGGTCGTCGGCGACCACGGTGATCGACAGGCCGTACTTCGCCTCCAGCATGTTGAGCGTGCCGCGCTTGGTATTGAGTATGTAGAGCGCCACGTCGGTCGGAACCCTGAGGTTGATCGACTGGCCGGGCTTCTTCATCACGTGGTCTTCGACGCTGCGCATGACCATGAGCGCCAGGCTCTCGACCGACCGCACCAGCCCGGTGCCCTGGCAGGTCGGACACTTGTGGGTGGAGCTCTCGACCACGCCGAAGCGGATGCGCTGCCGGCTCATCTCGAGCAGGCCAAAATGGCTGATGCGGCCGACCTGTATGCGGGCCCGGTCGTTCTTCAGCGCTTCCTTCAGCTTGCGCTCCACCGCCCGGTTGGAGCGGTTCTCCACCATGTCGATGAAGTCGATGACGATCAGTCCGGCAAGATCGCGCAGACGCAGCTGGCGGGCGACCTCCTCGGCCGCCTCCAGGTTGGTCTGCAGCGCAGTGTCCTCGATGTTGTGTTCCTTGGTGGCGCGGCCGGAATTGACGTCGATCGAGACCAGGGCCTCGGTCGGGTTGATGACGATGTAGCCACCCGACGGAAGGGTAACCTGCGGCGAGAACATCTGATCGAGCTGGCTCTCGACGCCGAACTTCGAGAAGACCGGCTGATCTTCCTTGTAGAGTTGGACGTTCTTGGCGTGGCTCGGCATGATCATCCGCATGAAGTCCTTGGCTTCGCGGTAAGCGTCATCGCCTGCGACGAGCAACTCGTCGATTTCCTTCGAGTAGAGGTCACGGATGGTCCGCTTGATCAGCGATCCCTCCTCGTAGACGAGGCACGGCGCGGTCGACTTTAGCGTCAGCGTGCGAACGTTCTCCCACAGCCTCTGCAGGTACTCGAAGTCGCGCTTGACCTCTGCCTTGGTGCGCGAGGCACCGGCGGTCCTCAGGATGATGCCCTGACCCGGCGGGACATCGAGATCGCCGACGATGTCCTTGAGCCGCTTGCGATCGGCCGCATTGGTGATCTTGCGGGAGATGCCGCCGCCCCGCGCCGTATTCGGCATCAGCACCGAATAGCGCCCGGCCAGCGACAGGTAGGTGGTGAGCGCGGCGCCCTTGTTGCCGCGTTCTTCCTTGACCACCTGCACCAGCATGACTTGGCGACGCTTGATGACTTCCTGAATCTTGTACTGGTGGCGCCGCTGCTGACGCGGGCGGCGCTCCTGAATGTCCTCGAGGGCATCGCCGCCGCCGACGCTTTCAACCGGCTCGTTGCTCGTCGGTGCCTGCTCGATATGGCTTGCGCCATCGGCGTCGTCACCGTCGGCCGGCTCGCTTTCGACTTCGGCAGGGGCGGCGGCACTCTCGTGCTCGTGCTCTTCCTCTTCGCGAGCCTCGTCGCGCAGCAGCGCCTCGCGATCGGCAACCGGGATCTGGTAGTAGTCCGGGTGGATTTCGCTGAACGCAAGGAACCCGTGGCGATTGCCGCCATACTCGATGAACGCGGCCTGCAGCGAGGGCTCCACGCGCGTCACCTTGGCGAGGTAGATGTTGCCCCGCAACTGCCGCCGGCTGGCGGATTCGAAATCGAACTCCTCCAGCTTGTTACCGGATGTGACGACAATCCGAGTTTCTTCCGGGTGGATGGCATCCACCAGCATTCTCTTGGTAGCCATAAAGGGGTACTCCGCGCCGTCGCGCGCCGACACCGATCGACCGGCGAACCGGTCCTCCTGGCGTGGCGCTGTGCGAGGCGAGTGGTTCTAGTGAAATGGCGCGCAGGGCGCCGACGCGAACAGTGGCGCACGCGCCACTGCGGTAACGGAGAGCGATGGCAAAGGAACGTGAGACGACAAAAGCGCAACCACTTTTCGGGATCGCGTCACCAATTGTCCGTCCGGTCGCCATCAGACCTCTTCCTTGAGAACAGGCCGGCGAACACCGCCTGTCCTTCGGTCCCGAAAGACCGAGATTCCTAGTGTGAGGCGCCAAATGTGCCGCATCTGCGGACCGGGAAAGCCGGTCCGCCGCTGCCGACCGCCAGGCCAGGGCGCTTGCTGCGCCGCTCCGGCATATGGTGGCGGCAGCAGGCCGCCTCAACTAGGCTTTAGGGGTGTTGCCGCAAATTGGCAACAGGAAACTCAAAACCGCTGAGGACGCTGCGGTTTCGCAGCCGGACGCGTCTTTACGAACGACCAAGTCCTCCGCTACGCCGCAGAATCGCCCGAGTACTCTGGTGATCAGGGTGGTGTGTTTGGGAGCGATACGACAGTGTTGAGAGCGGCTGTTTCGGGCGGTCTTCCCCGACGGGGAACCGGGTATTGGCGCACCATCCTGGTGCTGCTGATGCTGGCCTGCATCCCGTCCGCGCAAGCCCAGCTCACCTCGGTCGAGGACTATCCCGACGTGGTCGACGCCCGGGTCACGACGACCGCCGAGCGGGCCAGGCTGATCATCGATCTCGATGGGCCAACGCAGTTTGCCATCGTGTCGCTGGACCAGCCGGATCGGATTGTTGTTGACGTGAAGGCGTTCGACCTGAAGATTCTTGCTCCCGCCGATGTGGCCGGGACGGGGATCGTCTCGCGCTTCAGCATCGAGATGGCGGAGAAGGGCCGGGCACGAACCATCCTCGAGCTGGCGCGGCCGGCCCAGGTGCAGCAGGCGTACTTCCTCGACAAGGTCGCCGACCAGCCCGCCCGTCTCGTCGTCGACCTCATCGCGGATACGCCCGAGCGGTTCGCCGAGCGGGTTGAGGTGGACCTGGCCGCCTCGCTCGCCCAGCAGGAGCAACTCCCCCTGGCCTCCACGGACCCGGGCACCCACGCTACGACCCTCGAGACGCGCCCCCTGGTGGTCATCGATCCGGGCCACGGCGGCGTGGACAACGGGGCGACCGCCCCGAACGGCGTTCACGAAAAGGACATCACCCTGCGCTTTGCCACCCAGCTGCAGCAGGTCCTGATGGCCACCGGCCGCTTCGACGTCGCCCTGACGCGCGAGGACGACACCTACCTTTCGCTCAACGAACGCGTCGATCTGGCCCGAGAGAACAAGGCCGACCTGTTCGTGTCGCTGCATGCCGACACGTTTCAGGAACCGGAAATCCGCGGCGCGAGCGTCTACACGCGCGACGAGAACGCCACCGATGTGCTCGACAAGGTGCTGGCGGACGGAGAGAACCGCTACGACATCATTGCGGGGTTCGCCGTACCGCGGGAAGCACCGGCGGTGATGGACATTCTCGTCGACCTGATGCGGCGCGAAATGCGCAGGAGTTCCTTCCTCGCGGCGCAGGCCATCGTCCACCAGCTGGAACCCAGCGTCACCTTGCGGCGCTTTCCGGTGCGACAGGCGGATTTCTTCGTCTTGCAGGCGCCCGACGTGCCCTCGATACTGGTGGAACTTGGCTTCCTCTCCAATGCGGCCGACATCGCCAACCTGCAAAAGAGCGACTGGCGTGATCGTACGGTCGATGCGCTGGCGCGCGGGATCGCAGAGTACTTCGACGGGCTCGGCAGCTCGGTAGCGGCGCAGTGACGCCGCCGGCAGCTCCCGCAGAACGTGGTACAAGTCTCTGCTCGTCCACAATTTTGCCTTCGTCTGCTATGATTCCGCTCATATGCGGCGGACGTCCCTGCGGGATGGCAGCGCACCAACTGGGATGCTCCTACTGATGCTCAGACTATTCGGCTGGCTCTTCGGTTTCGGCGTTTTCTGCATGCTTGGGGCAGGGGCCGTGGCGGCGGTCTACCTCAGTCAGGTCACGGCCAGTCTCCCCGACTACACCGTGCTGAAGGACTACCAGCCGCCTGTCACGACGCGGGTTCATGCGGCAGATGGCACGCTGCTCGCCGAGTATGCGCGCGAACGTCGGCTCTTTCAGCCGATCGAGACCATTCCGCCGCTCGTGATCAACGCCTTCCTGTCGGCCGAAGACAAGGATTTCTACAGCCACGGCGGCATTGCCATCGACGGCATCATCCGCGCACTGCGCGACAACGTGATGTCCCGGCTCGAGGGCGACGGCGCCATCCAGGGGGGCGGCTCCACCATCACGCAGCAGGTTGCCAAGAACTTCCTGCTCACCTCCGAGCAGACCTGGGATCGCAAGATCCAGGAAGCGATCCTCGCCATGCGGATCGAGTCAACCTTCTCCAAGGACAAGATCCTCGAGCTCTACCTCAACGAGATCTTCCTCGGGCTGAACTCCTACGGAGTCTCGGCGGCGGCGCTGAACTATTTTGACAAGGCGCTCTATGAACTGACCACCGGCGAGGCGGCCTATCTGGCGGCGCTGCCCAAGGGACCCAACAACTATCACCCTTTCCGCCGGCCCAAGCAGGCCATCGAGCGCCGCAACTGGGTGCTCGATCGGATGGCCGAGAACGGGTACCTGACCCAGGCCGAGGCGGACCAGGTCAAGCAGGAACCGCTCAACGTCACGCCGCGCACGTCCGGTAGCCAGGTCTATTCGGCCGAGTACTTCACGGAGGAAGTCCGCCGGCAGCTGGGCAAGCTCTACGGGGAGTCCGAGCTCTATGGTGGCGGTCTGAGCGTGCGCACCACGCTCGACCCGAAGTTGCAGGCGCATGCTCGCCGCGCGCTGATGGACGGACTGATCGAGTATGACCACAACTACGGGTTCCGCGGGCCGGTAGCGACCGTCGACGTCTCCGGCGACTGGGGCGAGGCTGTCAACGCGGTGAAGCCGCTCAGCGACGTTCCGGAGTGGACGCTCGCGGTCGTGCTCACGATGGGCGCCAACGAGGGGACGATCGGGCTGCGCCCGGAGACGGACGTCGAAGGCAAGGTCTCGAAGAACCGTGTCACCGGCACTCTGTCCGGGCCCGACATCAAGTGGGTCTCCCAGAAGCTGGGGACGATCCTCAAGCCGGGCGACGTCATCTACGTCTCCCCGATCCGGGACAAGGACGGCTACTATGCGCTGGAGCAGATTCCGGAGATCGAGGGGGCCCTCGTGGCCATGGACCCCCGCACCGGCCGCGTGCTGTCGCTGGTCGGAGGGTTCTCTTTCGCCGATTCCGAGTTCAATCGCGCCACCCAGGCCCTGCGCCAGCCCGGCTCGTCGTTCAAGCCGATCGTCTACTCTGCCGCGCTCGACAATGGCTACACCCCCGCCTCGGTGGTGCTCGACGCCCCGATCGAGATCGTTAACGCCGACGGATCGGTGTGGCGCCCGGAAAATTACGCGCAGTCATTCTATGGGCCGCAGACCCTCAGGGTGGGCATCGAGAAAAGCCGGAACGTGATGACGGTGAGGCTGGCCAAGGACCTGGGGATGCCGCTCATCTCCGACTACGCCAAGGTCTTCGGCATCTACGACGACCTTACCCCGGTCCTGGCCATGGCGCTCGGCGCCGGCGAAACGACCGACATGCGGATGACGGCCGCCTACGCAACTATCGCGAATGGCGGACGCAAGATCGTCCCGACGCTGATCGACCGCATCCAGGATCGCTACGGCAAGACTATCTATCGGCACGACGAGCGGGTCTGCGACGGCTGCGTGGCCGACGGATGGAATCGCCAGGGTGAGCCGCTGATCATCGACAACCGCGAGCAGGTGCTCGACCCGATGACCGCCTACCAGATCACGTCCATGATGGAGGGTGTCGTGCAGCGCGGCACCGGGACGTACGCCCGCAAGCTGGGCCGCCCGGTGGCCGGCAAGACCGGCACCTCGAACGACTACAAGGATGCATGGTTCATCGGCTTCACGCCCGAACTGGCGGTCGGCGTCTATGTCGGTTTCGATACGCCCAAGAACATGGGCAAGCAGGCCACCGGCGGCGAGATGGCCGTGCCGATCTTCACCTCCTTCATGGAGAACGCCCTGAAGGGCAAGCCGCCGACGCCGTTCAACATGCCCAACGGCATGGCACAGGTCTGGATCGACCCGGCGACGGGTGTGAAGGCGAATGGCGGCGAGACGGCGATCTACGAGGCGTTCAAGCCTGGCACCGGCCCGAACCTGATCACGTCGGTGATCGGCGTCGACTCCAACGCGTTCATGAACATCGAAGCGGGGCAGGACCCCAGCACGGACCTGAACCAGGGTCGCGGCGGGCTATTCTAGCGGTGCTGGTTCGCTATCCCGACGCCCGGCTCGGACGGCGCGCCGAACCAAGGGAGGTCGACGGGAGCCTCGTGGCCATCGGTACCCGTCTGCACGAGGCGGCGCGCGCGGCCGAGGCATTCGGGCTGGCGGCCGTACACATCGGGGTCGTCGCGCCGGTGGTGGTGATCAGTGTCGACCCTGATCCGCTCAAGAGGGACTATCGCATCCTCTACAACCCCGAGATCGTCAGGCTCGGGGTGAACACGGCAGCAGGCCCGGAGGGATCGGTCGCCATGCCGGGCGTGCAGGTGGAGATCGTTCGGCCGACGGAGGCCGAGGTAGCCTTCGACGACGCGTCGGGCGTGCGCGGCCGGCTGGTGCTGTCAGACCTGCCGGCGCGAATTGCCCAGCACGAGATCGACCAGGTCAACGGCGTCTTCTTCCTTGACCGGCTGTCCCGCATCAAGCGGGACATGGTGCTCAAGAAATGGCGGAAGCGGGCGACCGAGACCTGAAACTGGCCGCCCGCCCCACGCTCACTTCTTGCCGTTGAGCTTCTTCCACTCCTCGTATTCCGGCTCGGCATCCTTGTGCAGGGGATAGTACCGCCGAAGATCGGCGCCCTGCATCAGCTTCTGGCGCGAGAAGACCTCCCACTCGGCATGCTTCTGGGAGTCCTCGATCACCTTTTCGGCCATCGACACCGGCAGAACGATGACGCCATCGTCATCGGCCATGATGATGTCGCCCGGGATCACCGTCACGCCACCGCAGGCGATGGGTACGTTGACGGCATTCGGGTAGATCGAAACCTGCACATGGTAGTTCGGCGTCCAGCCGCGGAGCCACAGTGCGAGGTCGAGCTTTTCCACGTTGGGTCGGTCACGCATCACGCCGTCGATGACGATGCCGGCGCCGCCCCGGCCCTTGAAATAGGTCGACATCATGTCGCCGAACACGCCCGAGCTCATATCGCCGCGGGCATCGACCACAACTACGTCGCCTTCCTCGACCTGGTACAGAACGTGCCTGTGCAACTGCGTCTCGGGATCGGCGTACTCGCCCTCGCTGAACAGATCCGGACGCTGCGGCAGGAACTGCAGCGTCAGCGCCGGGCCGACGATCGACTTGCCGCGGCGTTGTGTCACCGGGCCGAGCATGTGGGGGTTGCGGAAGCCCGAATGTCCGAGCGAACCGGCAACGGTTGCGGTACCGATGTCCTTCAGGGCATCGATGATTTCCTTGGGTGGACGCTGGATCTTGGGGATCTGGGGCAGGGTGGGCATTCACATTCCTCCGAAATTTGTCGAGCGGTCACCAGTTGGTGACCGAACCGTCACGCCGCCTCAAGTGGGGGGCTTCCCAATACTTGAAGGAATCGGCAGTAAGCAGGGCTTCGTTGACCTCGATACCGAGTCCTGGCCCTTCGGGCACCCGATATATCGGGCCGTCCAGTCGCGGCATCACTGGAAAGAGATCGGCAGTCGGCGTACCGGCGTAGAGGTCGGTGGCGTTGGCGCGACACTCGAGCGCAAAGAAGTTCGGTACCGCCGCCGAAAAATGAATGGTGGCCGCCGTACAGATCGGCCCGAGCGGATTGTGGGGCATGAGATCGACATAGTGCGCCTCGCTCCAGCCGGCGACCTTCATCGCTTCGGTGAAGCCCCCGACGTTGCACAGGTCCAGCCGGTTGAACTGGTGGATGCCGCGCTCGACATACGGCAGGAATTGCCACTTGGAGGCAAATTCCTCACCGATGGCGAATGGCACATCGGTCATCCTGCGCAGCGACTCGTATGCCTCCGGCGTCTCGTCACGGATCGGCTCCTCGAGGAAGTCGAGCGTGCCGGATGGCATCTTCTGGCAGAAGCTTGCCGCCTCGGCGACCGACAGGCGATGGTGGTAGTCGATGCCGAGTACCACGTCGTCGCCAAGCGCTTCGCGTGCCTTCGTCAAGAACCTGGCGGTCCGGCCGATCGACTCGCGCGGCTCGAATATGCCGGTCGCATCATCCCAGGCCGGGAAGAAGCGGACGTTGGTCCAGCCCCGGGCCATGAGAGCCCTGGCCGCGTCTAGCGTCTCCGCCCCGTCGTCCGAGATCGACCCGGTCGAGGCGAAAGTCGGGATGAACTCCCGGTGCTTGCCGCCGAGCAATTCATGGACAGGTACCCCGAGAGCCTTTCCCTTGATGTCGTGGAGCGCGATGTCCAGGGCCGACTGTGCCGCCAGAAGCACGCGCCCACCCTCGAAATACTGCGAACGATACAGCTCCTGCCAGATGCGGCCGATCTCGAACGGGTTCCGGCCGATCAGAAACTGTGCAAAGTGCTCCAGCGCACCGACTACGGCTTTCTCCCGGCCCGACAGCCCGCTTTCGCCCCAGCCGAACACCCCCTGGTCGGTCTCGACCTTCACGATCAACTGATTGCGGTGTCCGACCCAGACCGGGTACGGCTTGATGGCGGTGATCTTCATGTTCGCTCCCTCACCAGCTGGTCATCGAGCCGTCTTCCAGCCGCGCCACTGGCAGGTAGGCCTGCTGGTAGGGGAACTTCGCCGCAAGGGACTCGTCGATGTCGACGCCGTGCCCCGCAAGTTCACCCGGCTGCAGGTAGCCGCGCTCGTAGCTCCAGGCGCACCTGAACACGTCGTGCATCGCCTCAGTGTAGCCGGAGAACTCCTGGATGCCGAAGTTCGGGATCGCCACGTCGACATGAATGTTGCAGCCCATGGCGATCGGCGAGACATCCTGGGGCCCGTGACAAGCGGAGCGCACATGGTAGATCGCGGCGAGCCCGAAGATCTTCATGAGCCCGGTGACACCCCCGGCATGCACGGACGTGACGCGTGCATAGTCGATCAGCTGTTCGGTGATCAGCGTATGGGTGTCGTAGATCGAGTTGAACACCTCTCCTACGGCCAGCGGCTGGGTCGTGTGCTGCCGGATGATGCGGAAGCCTTCCTGCAGCTCCGCCGGGATGGCATCCTCAAGCCAGAACAGGCGGTAGGGTTCGAGATCCTTGCCGAGCCGCGCGGCCTCGATCGGGGTCAGCCGGTGATGGACATCGTGCAAAAG
Organism: Devosia sp.; assembly: GCA_041916695.1. Lineage (GTDB taxonomy): Bacteria > Pseudomonadota > Alphaproteobacteria > Rhizobiales > Devosiaceae > Devosia_A. The sequence goes on from JAYRZA010000021.1 coordinate 66,679, forward strand.
GTGCACGTCCCAGCCGACGGCATCGCGGACCTTCTCGAACAGCCTGGGAACCAGTGGCAGATACTTGTGGGTCGCCCACACCTCCTCATGCGGAACGATGCGCCGCGTCGCGCGCGCGTCCTCGTCCGTGGAGGGGCCGGTGCCGTAGATCGGCGGCAGCCCGGGAATGGCGACTTGCGCCCGGATGGCATCGAGGCCCTGCTCCCGCAGGGCCACGACGCCCTCGGCAACCTCGGTGATGTCCAGGCCGCCGACGTGCTTGTAGACCATCACCTTGTCACGGCTGCGACCGCCCAACAGCTGGTACAGCGGCATGTTCGCCGCCTTGGCCTTGATGTCCCATAGCGCCATGTCGATGGCGCCGATGGCCGCCATGGTGATCGGCCCGCGGCGCCAATAGGCACCCTTGTACAGGTACTGCCAGATGTCCTCCGTCCGCAGCGGGTCCATGCCGATGAGGCACGGGACGACGTGATCCTCGAGGTAGGAGGCGACGGCCAGCTCGCGTCCGTTCACGGTGCCGTCTCCGACCCCGTAAAGGCCCTCGTCGGTGATGACCTTGACGGTGACGAAGTTCCGCCCGGGTGAACAGACGATGACCTTGATATCCCGTATCTTCATGCTGCCCTCAGCTCCAGGTGCGGTCCCATGAGTGATCATCGTCCCACTGGTCGGTCGGTTGCCAGATTCCGGAGACGCCCGGCTGCAGGTGCTGCATCAATACACCGTCATCGAGGTCGTCGATGCCCAGCCCCGGCTTGTCGGTGAGGGTGATGAAACCGTCCTTGACGATCGGCTTGGGCAGGCCCACCTGGATGTCATCCCACCAGTCCACCTCCACCGAGTGGTATTCGAGGGCCAGGAAGTTCTCGGTGGCAGTCGCCACATGGGCGGCCGCTATCGCCGCAATCGGGCTTTCGGCCATGTGGATCGCCATCGCCACGCCGTGGTCCTGCGCTGCATCGCCGATCTTCTTGGTCTCGAGAATGCCGCCGGTCGTCAGCAGGTCGGGGTGGATGACCGAGATGCCCGACTTGAGCAGCGGCTCGAAACCCTCCTTGAGGAAGATGTCCTCGCCCGTGCAGATCGGCACAGTGGTCGACTGCTGCAGCTGCCGGTACTGATCGGCGTACTGCCAGGGGATCACGTCCTCGAGCCACGCCGGGGTGTACTTCTCGATCCGGCGAGCGAGCCTGATGCCGTCCTGCAGCGAAATGTGTCCCACATGGTCGATGGCCAGCGGGACTTCCGGTCCGATCACCTCGCGTACCTCCGCAATGTACTGCTCGAGGAGGTCGAGGCCCTTGTCGCTGAAGTGGAGGCCGGTGAACGGATGCATCACGTTCTGCGCGTCGTAGATGGCGTTGCGGTGGCGGCGCTCGTCAAGCGTGGTGGGCCGCATGCCGCCGGCATGATGCCGGAACAGATCGAGCGCCCCGGCCGGCGCGACAACCGCACCCGGCACCTCGGCAATCTGCATCAGGCCCAGATCCATCTTGAGGAACGTGAAGCCCAGTTCCATCCGCTCCTTCAGGCGCTTGCCCGTCTCGATGCCGCTCGGCTTCTCGGCGTCGGTGTCGGCGTAGCAGCGCACCTTGTCGCGGAACTTCCCCCCCAGCATCTGGTAGATCGGAACGCCATAGGCCTTTCCGGCGAGGTCCCAGAGCGCAATCTCCACAGCCGAGACGCCGCCACCCTGCCGCCCATGGCCGCCGAACTGCTTGATGCGCCGGAACAGCTTGTCGATGTTGCAGGGGTTCTCCCCGAGCAGCCGGCTCTTGAGCATCAGCGCATAGGTTGCGCTGGCGCCGTCGCGCACCTCGCCAAGCCCGACGATCCCCTGGTTGGTGTAGATCTTCAGAAGTGCGGAGCGAAACGGCGCGCCGGTGATCTCGGCGACGCGCATGTCGGTGATGCGCAGTTCGGAAGGGCGGGAGTAGGTATTGACGCGATCGAGGGCGCCATCGGTGGCAGGACTGGACATGGTAGGAGGGATCCGGGGGCATTGGCTCCGATCGAGCCGACCGAGGCCTGGGGCAGGGGCTGTGAGCTGATCAATCGGCCGTCAGGGCATTGGTCGTATCGGCGTCGAACAAGTGGATGCGGTCCTGGTCGAACTCGACGTGAACAGTCTCATCGGGGCGCACCACGACATTGGGTGCAACGCTGATATTCACCACCGCCCCATCGATGAAGACCTGCACGAAGGTGATGTCGCCCGTGGGCTCAACCGTGTAGACCTTGGCCGGAATGGCGCCGGCCACCGGGGTGTGATGCAACCTCACGGTGGAGTGGCGGGCCCCCAGCACGATCTTGCTGGTGCTGGACTTGCGCGCCTTGGCCGCGTTCTTTTGCGACAGCGGCAACTCCCAGCCCTCCGGGCTGGTGAGGACCATGGCGTCCCCCCGGGCGACAGCCTCGACCGGGATCAGGCTCATGGCCGGGCTGCCGACGAAGCTCGCCACGAACATGTTCACCGGCTTGGCGAACACATTGGCCGGCGTGTCGTACTGCTGCAGAAAGCCGCCGTTCATGACCGCCATCTTGTCGGCCATCGTGACGGCCTCCAGCTGGTCGTGCGTGACATAGATGATGGTGGCCTTCAGGTCCTGGTGGAAGCGCTTGATCTCGGTGCGCATCTGCACGCGGAGCTTGGCGTCGAGATTGGAGAGCGGTTCATCCATGAGGAAGGCGCGCGGATCACGAACGAGGGCCCGCCCCAGGGCGACGCGCTGCTGCTGTCCGCCGGACAGCTCACGGGGCCGGCGCTCGAGCAGGTGAGTGATGTCGAGAGTCTTGGCGGCGGCCCGCACCTTCCTGTCGATCTCGTCCTTGGCCAGTTTGCGCATCTGCAGCGGGAAGGCCAGGTTGTTGTAGACGGACTTGTTCGGATAGAGCGCGTAGTTCTGGAACACCATGGCGATGTCCCGGTCCTTGGGATCGAGATCGGTGACGTCACGGTCACCGATGACCACCTCGCCGCTCGTCATGGGGATCAGACCAGCGACCAGATTGAGTGTTGTCGTCTTGCCGCAGCCCGACGGACCGACAAGCGCCACGAACTCCCCATCCTCTACCGTCAGCGACACGCGGTTGACGGCGTACACGCTGCCGTAGGTCTTGACCACGTCCTTGAGGACTACCCGAGCCATTCATTACCTCTCTGGCTGCGATCCGCGACGGGCGCGGTACTAGTGTTTGACTGCGCCCTCGGTGAGGGCTCGCACGAAATAGCGCTGCAGGACGAGGAACAGGACCACGACCGGCACGCTCATCATGAAGCTTGCCGCCATCAGCCCGGGCCAATCCGTGGTGTTCTCCGAGAAGAAGCGCTGGATGCCCACCGGCAGGGTCATCTGCTCGTTCTTGTTGAGGAACGTCGCGGCGTAGATGAACTCGTTCCAGGCGCCGATGAAGCTGTAGATGGCCGTGGCGATGATGCCGGGAGTCGACAGCGGCATCACGACCAGCAGGAAGGCCTGGAACCTCGTCGCACCGTCGATCCGCGCCGCCTGCTCGAGCTGGATCGGGATGTTGTCGTAGAAGCCCTTCAGCAGCCAGATAGCGAGCGGTAGTCCGAAAGTCAGGTAGGTCAGGATCAGCGAGCCGTGCGTGTTCACGAGGCCCAGCCACCGCATGAGGATGAACAGCGGCACAAGGAAGATCACCGCCGGGAACATGTTCCTCAGCAGCACGGCGAAGAACAGGAAATTGCGGCCGGGAAACCGGAAGCGGGAGAAGGCGTAGGCCGCCGGCACCGCGACCACGACCGCCAGAATGGTAGTGGTGATCGACACCCACATACTGTTCCAGAAGTAGTGCAGGAAATCCTGACCGATCGTGTCCTTCGGATCGAGTAGCCGGATGTAGTTGTCCAGCGTCGGCTCGGTCGGCCACCATTGCGGCGGATACATCATCGCCGCGAAGCCAGTCTTCAGCGACGTGATCAGCATCCAGGCCATCGGAACGACCGTGTAGACCAGCATCACGGCAAGGAAGATGCGGCCGGCCCACCGCCAGCCGTCGATCGGCTTGCGGTGTCTGGTGCGTTGGCTTGCGCCCTGCGACATCGTGCTCATCGAACTCACCCGCCCTGCCTGCTCTCATCGCCTCTGCTCAACGCCCGCACATAGAAGTATCCGAGCGTCATCAGGATGATGAACAGCAGCACGGAGTAAGCCGAGGCCACGCCCCAACGCTGCCGCCCGAAGGCAAACTCATAAATGTGCGTGATCCAGATGTGCGAAGCGTTCGATGGCCCGCCGCCGGTCATGATCCAGGGGATGATGAACGAGTTGAAGTTGGCCACTGCCAGCAGGAGAATTGTTACGGTCGAAACACCCCGCAAGTGCGGGAAGGTGACGTGCCAGAAGCGTTGCCAGGCGCTTGCGCCGTCGACCTGCGCGGCGCGCAGCAATTGATCCGGTACGGTCTGCAGCCCGGCCATGAGCATGATCATGGCAAAGGAGAATTCACGCCAGATGTTGACCACGATCAGCGCGGGCAACACGGTGTTGATGTTGTCGATAAAATTGGGCGGGCGCTCGGCAAGCCCGAAACTCACCAGGGCGGCGCCGATGACACCAAAATCGGAGTGGTAGAGCCACTTCCAGACATAGGACGCCGCAACGGCACTCACCACCCACGGGATCAGCAGGATGGCCCGCAGGACGCCACGACCGATGAACTCCCGGTGCAGGGCCAGCGCACAACCGAGGCCCAGCAGGAATGCTATGACCGTCGAGGAGATCGTCCAGATGACGGTGTTGCCGGTCACCTTCCAGAACACGGCGCTCGCGAGGATCGCCCTGTAGTTCTCGATGCCAATGAACTTCTTGTCGCGTAGCTGCAACCCGGGTGGGGTTTGGAAGAACGACAGATCGATCGTGTAGTAGACCGGATACGCGATGACGATCAGCATCACGATGATAGCAGGAAGCACGTAGCCGTAGTCCGCGCGGTGCGTCCATACGGATTGCAGAATATTCCGGCGCACCGGCTCGGCCACGCGGGTTGGCCTGGTCTGGCCGGTCACCGTATTCACTATTCCCGCTCCTCAGTTGAGGTAAGCCGGCAGTGCCCCGGGCACTGCCGGCAAGACGCTTCGAAGGCTACAGTCCGCCCATCAAATCCTTGACCTTCTGGGCCGCGTCTTCGGCCGCCTGGTCAACCGTCATCGCGCCGGTCAGAGCGTTCTGCATCATGTCCGGGATGATGATGTTCATGATCTCGGGAGCCTGCGGCAGGGCCGGGAACGGGATGCCGTAGGGCAGCATCGAGGTCGTGACATCGAGGAACTTGATGGTGTCGAGGCGTTCCTTCATCCACTTCGTCTTGAAGCCGCCGAGGTGTCCGGGGTTGGAACCGGCCCAGGCCAGCTTCAGCGACCACTCGGGGCTGGTCCACATGCAGATCAGCGCCTTGGCAGCCTGCTCGTCGACCTTGCCACCTTCGACATATTCGGACTTCAGGATGTGGATGTTGGAGCCGCCGAAGACGACGGCGCGCTTGCCGTCCGGACCGGTCGGGATCAGGCCGTAGCGCATGTTCTCGACGACCTTGTCGGCAACCTCCTTGTCGGCGCCGGTCGCCGCGGCCGCCAGTTCGAGCATGCGGGCATACTCGGACGGATGCGAGATCACCATGGCCAGCTGGCCGGAGATGAACGGCGCTTGGTTGTCGGCCTGCGTGTTGGTCAGGGCCGAGACCGGCACGGACTTGTCGCGCACATACATGTCGTAGGAGGCCTGGAGCGCGCGCTTGCTTGCCTCGCTGTTCAGGCGGACTTCCTGGTAGGTCGGCGCCGCGTCGGCCTCGTCGAACACGCCGCCGCCGAAGCCCCACAACTGAGGCATGAAGCGGTACGGCGTGTTGCCGGCGTTCTGCTTGGCGACCAGGCCATAACCCGAGATGCCGAGCTTGTCATGGATCTGCTTGGAGTAGGACACCACGTCATCCCAAGTCGCAGGCGGGCTGTCGGGATCGAGCCCGGCCTGCTTGAAGATGTCGGCGTTCCAGATCAGCGCCATGGTCTCGTTGTTGGTCGGGATGCCGTAGGTCACGCCATCCCAGGTCACGGCCTTCATGGCGCCAGGCCAGAAGTCGTTGGTGGAATAGCCGACGTCCTCCGGCTTCAGCGGCTCGAGATAGCCCTTGGCCGCGAACTCGGTGCCGCCGAGAATCTGCAGACGGATCGCCATCGGAGCGGCGTTTCCCAACAGAGCGGTGCGGAACTTGTCCAGCAGTTCGTTGTAGGTGATGCCCTGCTCTTCGAGCTGGATGTTCGGGTAGGTGGCCCGGAACGCCGCGAAGAAATCGCGGTAGTTCTGGCGCATCACTTCCGGATCGCCCTCGAAGATGCCCTGGTACCAGAAGGTCAGACGGCCGGTGTAGTCCGTCGGCACGATCGAGTTGCAGTGTCCGACGGTGTCGAACTCCTCCGTCCCGGCGATCGAACGCACGTACTCCGGCGACCACTTGCTCAGGTCGACGCTCTGGGCGAGCACCGACGATGTCAGGAGCGACACCGCCATGGCAGACACGACTGCGCCGCGCGCGATCGCACGGCCGAGCTTCAACGTATTCATACGAATCCCTCCAGATCCTCTCCCGGGCCCAGAGTGCGGGCCCTGCGCCTAGCGAACAGGGGGCGTTGTTGTTTCGTTAATACCCCGCTCGCCGGGTACCGTCTCAGAATGCAGATTGCGTGTCAACTTGAAAGGATCGTACACTATCCGCTAGAAGTCGTGCACTGCGATGGGAGTTCGGTGTGGCGGATGCGGGAGAATTCAGGGCCAAGCCGCCCCCGGGAATCGACCCGATCGATGCCTCCAGCGAGGGGGCGTCTGTCTACCAGTTGATCCGCGAGGATATCATCGAGGGGCGGCTGCGGGCCAACGAGCGCCTGATCGTCGCCGATCTCGCCCTGCAGCATGGCACATCCACCAATCCGGTGCGCGAGGCCCTGCAATTGCTGCGCGGCGAAGGCTTCGTGATCATGGCGCCCAATCGTGGGGCGAGGGTACGCCCCATCGACCAGGACTTCGTGCGCGACATCTACGAGATCGGGGTCCTGATCGAGCCGGCCTTGACCCGCTGGTTCGTCGGCATGGCGACGAGCGAGGACATCGTCGAGCTCGAGCGCGTCCAGGGCCTGATCGAGGACAACGACTTCGCTGATCCGTTTCGCCACAGCGAACTGGACACCGCCTTTCACACCGTGATGTACCGCCGCCACTACAACCGGCATGCGGCGGAACTCTGGTGGAAGCACCGCGAAGTCCTGCGTGCCGTCAGCCGGCGCTTCAACTTCACCCTGGCACGCCGCGCCGCGGTGATGCGGGAGCACCGCGAACTGATCGCGCACGTCAAGGCACAGGACGCCGACAAGGCGGCGGAGGTCATCGCCCGGCATGTCGAGGGATCCGGCCGGCATATTCTCGAGCAGATGCGCGCCCAGAAGGCGGCCAATGCAGGCTGACGCCCAGCCGGGCGTCCGGGCGTCAAACAACCAAGAAGCGCAGGGGACTGGAATGAAGATCACCGGGGTGAGGCCATGGCTCGTGCGGGCTAGCAGCTCGTACTGGGGAGAGTATCTGTTCGTCGAGGTGACGACCGATGAGGGCATCTCGGGCTGGGGGGAAATCACCTCCACCACGAAGCTCGCCAACCGGGCCCTGTGCTCGGCCCTGAGGCAGATCGGCGGCATGATTGCGGGGGAAGACGCCAGCCAGATCGAGCGGCTCTGGCACAAGCTGTTCCGCAGCTTCACCTACATGGGCAGTCGCGGGGCGGCGTGCGAATGCGTCAGTGCCATCGATATCGCGCTGTGGGACATACGCGGAAAGGCCCTCGGCCTGCCGGTCTACGAGTTGCTGGGCGGCGCCGTTCGCAGCGAGATCGCGCTCTATACCCACCCCGACCAGAGCAAGTTCACCAGCAAGGAAGGTGTCGTTGCCGAGATCAGGGACATCGTGAAGTCGGGCCATACGGCACTGAAGTTCGATCCGTTTCCCTACCAAGGGAGCCGCGAACAGCGCGACGGCTACCTCGATGGCAAGATGACGCGCCCGGACGAACGCAAGGCCGCCGAACTGACGGCACTGATCCGCGAGACCGCCGGGCCGGAAATCGAGATCCTGATCGACGCGCATGGCCGCTTTGACGTGCCGACCGCCATCCGGCTGTGCCGGTCGCTCGAGGAGGCGGGGAACATCGACTGGTTCGAGGAACCGTGCCCGCCCGAGAGCGTGAAGGCGCTCAAGCAGGTGCGAGAGAAGGTCAGTGCCGCGATCTCCTGGGGGGAGCGTGGGCACACGAAGTGGGATTTTGTGCCGATCCTCGAGAACGGGCTGGCCGACTACATCATGCCCGACGTGACCTGGACGGGCGGCATCTCGGAACTCAAGAAGATCTCGGCATTGGCGGAGGCCTACTATGTGCCCATCTCGCCGCACGACGCCGGCGGGCCGATCAACGTCCTTGCCGGTGCCCACGTGATGATGACGGTCCCCAACTTCTACAAGCTGGAGACGTCGCGCTGGGACCTCAGTGGCTACAACGAGCTGATGCACACCCGGCTGGACAACTCCAACGGCGCGCTGAAGCTGCCGCGGGTGCCCGGACTCGGGATCGAGATGAACCGCGACTACCTCGCGGCCAACGAGGTCGAGTTGCTTTAGCGCCCAACCCGGCGCGGCGGGCTGCCAAGCCGCCGCGCCCAGTCACAAGAATCGGCGGGCCTGAAGCGGCGTCGCTCGTGGGAGGAACATGTGAAGATCACCGGCATCAAGACCGTCATCGTCAACGCCGTCCATCGCAACTGGATCTTCGTCAAGGTGCTGACGGATCAACCGGGCCTCTGGGGCTGGGGCGAGGCAACGCTCGAGTGGAAGACCCGCGCCGTCACCGGCGCCATCGACGACCTTGCGCCGTTCCTTATCGGGCAGGACCCGATGCGCATCGAGCATCTCGTCAACACGATGACCCGCTTCAGCTTCTGGCCGCTGGGCTCGATCGGACTGACGGCAGTCTCGGGCATCGAGCACGCACTGTGGGACATCAAGGGAAAGGCGCTGGGGGTGCCGGTCTGGCAGCTGCTCGGCGGCAGGGTGCGCGACAGCGTCCGCGTCTATACCCATCTCCGGCGTGGTTCGGCCTCGGCGCGGGTATCCGGCAGTGACATCAGCGCCTTCTGCGATGCCGTTCAGGAAACCGTTGAGATGGGCTACGATGCCATCAAGCTGGGTTTTGTCCCCTACACCGGCTACGACGCCCCGCTCAAGGCAGTGCAGCACACGGAAAAGCTTGCCAGCGCGGTGCGCGAGCGCGTCGGAGACGGCGTCGACATCATGACGGATTTCCACGGTCGCCCGGACTCCCTCGATGCGGCGATCGCCTATATCAACGCCATAGCGCCGATCAGGCCGCTCTTTTGCGAAGAGGTGATCCAACCCGGCGATACCCCTGCGATGGCCGATATCGCACGGCGGGTGAACTGCCCCCTGGCCACCGGCGAGCGGCTGTTCACGCCGCGTGAGTTCGCCGAGGTCGCCGAGACGCGCGCGGTCGCCTACATCCAGCCGGACCTGGCGCATTGCATGGGCTTCACCGGCGGACGCAAGATCGCCGCCATCGCCGAGGCAGCGCACATGGGCGTCTGCCCTCACAATCCGATGGGGCCGGTGGCTGGCGCGGTGGCACTGCAGTTCGACGCCGCGACGACCAACTTCGTCATCCAGGAGGAGGCCGTCGGGATCGTCCCGTGGTTCGAGGATATCTGCGGGGCTTACCCCCTGCAGCTCAAGGATCACGCGTGGGTCATTCCCGACGCTCCGGGCCTCGGCATCGAGATCGACGAAGTCGCCGCCGCCAGATACCCCTTCGAGCAGGAAGTCATCCCGGCCACCGAGTCGATCCTCGCCGACGGCCGCATTGCGAACTGGTAACCGAGAGCACCGGGAAAAACCATGAAGATCACCGACCTCCGCTGCGCCGTCATCGGCAAGCACCCGATCATCCGCATCACCACCGACGAAGGCATCTACGGCCTCGGCGAGGTGGAGTGGACCAAATCCTACCTCAAGCCGTTCGTGCTGCACTTCCGCGACGCCCTGATCGGTGAAGACCCTACCGATGTCGAGCGGTGCATGATGAAGATCCGCCAGCGCGGCAGCTTCAAGCCGTATGGCGCGGCTGTCTCGGTCATAGAGCACGCGCTGTGGGACATCGCGGGCAAGGCTGCCGGGGTGCCGGCCTACAAGCTGCTGGGCGGCAAGGTGCGCGACAAGGTGCGGGTCTACAACGGATCGGTGCGCCGGGCCCGCGCGGGCGACCGCCCGGAGGATTTCGCCGCCGACGTCAAGTGGATGGCGAACCAGCCGCAGAAGTTCTTCATGGTCAAACAGGGGATCAGCTTTCACTCCAGCCAGAAGGACAGCTACCCCGATTTCCACTACGGCCCCGTGTCCAGGAAGGCCGGCTACCACGGTGCGATGGACCAGGGCCAGATATCCGAGCACGGGTTCAACTACATGCTCGACTGCGTCATCGCCATGAAGGAAGCGCTGGGTGACAGGGTCAGCCTGGCGCTCGACTGCGGACCAGGCTGGTTCCTGAACGACGCAATCAAGTTCGCGCAGGCGGTCGAGCCCTACAACATCATGTGGCTCGAGGACATGCTGACCGGCGACTACGTGCCGTGGGTCAATCCCCAGGCCTACCGCGAACTCACCGTCTCGACGCGAACGCCGATCCACACCGGCGAACAGATTTACCTGCGCCACAACTTCAAGGAACTGATCGAGACCCAGGCCGTGCGCGTCGTCGGTCCGGACCCCGCCGATATCGGTGGCATCGCCGAACTCAAATGGGTGGCCGAGCACGCCTACATGCACTCGATCATGATGGCCCCGCATGGCACCGCCAACGGACTGCTCGGTCTCGGCGCCCTGATCAACGTTTGCGCGGCCCTGCCGGCCAACTACATCGCCTTCGAATACCCATCGGCCTCCGATCCGTTCTGGAACGAGATCGTGACCGGGTTGCCGACCGGCCAGATCGTCAACGACAGTCATGTCGACCTGCTTCCAGGTCCCGGCCTTGGTCTCGACATCGATGCGAAAGCCGCAAAGCGGTACCTCAAGGAGGAGGACGCGGGTTTCTTCGACTGAGTGCGGGGCAGGGACCGGGCCGTCGTATCCGTCCGTTCGCCCGCGACAGACAAGGCCGTGTTGTCTGCAGGAAACCGCGCTTCGCGAGGGGCTGGTGCCGGCAGCAGGATTTGAATCCGCGACCCACTGATTACAAATCACCTGAACGAGCCGACCATCGCATAACGTCCGCTAACCTCTCCTGTCGCGGAAACCAGCCTCGGAGCAGGCTTTCTGGCAACCCGTTAGCTCTTGTTAGTCACGTCGCGTATCACCACGTATCGGGTATCGTGTTTACCCCAGAGTTACCCGAGGTGACCTTTGCACGCGAAGCCCCTTACCGTTCGAGCCATTGATGCGCTGAAGCCGGGTGCGGCACGAGTGGAGGTAGCCGACGGCGCAACCGGTGGTCTCTACCTCGTGGTTCAACCCTCGGGTCTCAAGAGCTGGGCGTATCGGTACAGGTCGCCCGTCGATGGACGACCGAGGAAGCTCACCATTGGCCCATACCCGGCCTTTGGCCTTGCCGACGCACGCGAGGAGGCAGCCAAGGCCGCCCGCTCGGTGAAACGTGGCGTTGACCCGGCAGATGCCCGCAGGGCTGACAGGGCCAAGGCTGCCGATACGTCGGACATGGTCGACAGGTTGCTCAACGACTTCATCGCACGGCACGTCGAGGCCAAGCTCCGTCCGTCTAGTGCCGGTGAAGCCAAGCGACTGATCGGGACGATTGTTCGCCCGGCTTGGGGCGCGCGGAAAGTCCAGTCGCTCACTCGACGGGATGTCGTCGCGCTGCTGGATGAGATCGTCGACCGCGGGGCTCCGGTGACCGCCAACCGGGTGCTGGCGCTGGTGCGGAAGTTCGGCAACTGGTGCGTCGAGCGGAGCGTTCTCGATGTCTCCCCCGCCAGTGGCGTGAAGGCTCCCTCCGAAGAGGTCTCGCGCGACCGGGTGCTCACCGACGACGAGATCCGCTGGCTGTGGACGGCCACCGAACCGGTTGGGCCTTTCAATTCGATCGTGCGTCTCTTGCTGCTGACCGGGCAGCGCAGAAGCGAGGTTGGCGGCTTGACTGACAGCGAGCTAGACCTCGGTGACACCCCGATCTGGTCGATCCCCGCCGGACGCACCAAGAATGGCCGGGCACACACGGTGCCTCTCAGCCCGCCGGCGCTTGAGGTCCTCTGCGCCGTGCCCCGTATCGAGGGCTCAGGGCTGCTCTTCACGACCGGGGGACGGGTGCCGTTCTCTGGCTGGTCAAAGGGAAAGGCCGCACTGGATCGGCGTATGCTCGAGGTCGCGACAGCGGAGGCGATTGAGCGAGGTATCGACCCCGGCACTATCCGTGTCCCCGACTGGCGGCTACACGACCTGCGCAGGACTGCGGCGAGCGGCATGGCGCGCCTCGGTCATCCGATCCACGTCATCGAGGCCATCCTGAACCACAAAAGCGGCGTGCTCAGCGGAGTTGCAGCGATTTACAACCGCCACGAGTACCTCGAGGAGAAGCGTCGGGCGCTGGAGAGTTGGGCCGCGTCGGTTGCCGATTTGGTTCGCGGCAAATCCTCCTCCAACGTCGTCAAGCTGAGGGCATCATGACCAGCCCCGGCCCCACAAAGGTCGATTGGGACGAAGAACCGAAAGACAACGGCGAGCTTCTGGTTCAGGAAGGGACAAGGAGGCTGCTTGAAGCAACGAGCGACCTTAGGCGTCGTGAGGCGATCATTATGTGGCTTCGCGGGGCAATTGCGGCCGTTGACGAATTTGTCGGCGGAAGCATGGAAGGATCCCCCGGCACTGTCCTGTTGGCGGCCTTGAAGGACCTCAACAACGGGATCACACCGCCCCTGCTGAAAGCTAAGCCCGGCGGGACCCGGCAGCGGACTGACCTCGCCAGAGCTAAGGCCCGCGCCGTCGCTGCGGTGGAGATCATGCTCGAACTCCAGCAAGCGAATGGTCTCACGAGGAACGTCAGGAGCGCGATCAAGGCAGTGGCGCACATGTGTGGGATTGCTTATGGCTCGCTAAGGAGCCTTCGTGCCCATGTGAAAGCCGGCAATGGCAAGCATGCCGCCGTTACCGACCTCGTCGATGAGGAAAGGGCCAATCTCTTGGAGGATATCCGACAGTTTGAGCTGATGGGGCTGGACGCAAATCACGCCCTCGTCACCAAACTGAGGGAAGACCGGGCGCTACTCGCCTGAGCAGATAGTTCACCCAACCCTATGGCGTAAAGCGTGATCCGTGTGATTTTTGGGCGACCTCGATCACTCACGAGGTCCCAAAGATGGAACGTCCTTCCCGTTATCTGACCGCGCCCGAAGTCCGCGCCCGCTTCGGCGGCATCAGCGCCATGAGCCTCTGGCGCTGGCTCCATGACGAGCAGCTCGGCTTCCCGCGTCCCCTCGTCATCAACCGCCGCCGGTTCTTCAGGCTCGACGAGATCGAGGAGTTCGAGAAGCAGCGCGCCGAGATTTCGACCGGTCGTTCTGCTGCCCGCGTGCGGAGCTAGGACGCGAGATGGTCGGTCGTCGTGACGGAAGGTCGCCAACGATCGGTCTGATGCGGCAACGCCCCACCAATCGCCCGAACTATCTGACAGAAAAAGGCGGATTCATTGCACACCGCCTTGAACTTCTCATGTCGCCCGCATGGCGCTCTAGACCAAAGACGCTTGCGAGGATACTGGAACGACTTGAGATAGAACACATGCTTCATGGTGGGGCGGAGAACGGCAGGCTGCACGTGACCTATGGTCAATTCGTTGGCGCTGGGGTCTCGCGAAAGGACGTGCACCGGGCTCTCGAACTTGGGCAGGCCCTTGGCCTGTTGAGCGTCATCCGATCGGATGACTGGATCGGAGACGTTCGCCAACCTAATGCCTACCGCCTGACCTACGTTCCAGAGAGCGGCAAGAAGGCGCCGACCGACGAATGGAGCTTCATTGAGAAGGCGGAAGTCGATGCTCTGATCGTTGAGTATCAGAGGTCGTGCAGGGCGGCGAGTTCGGCGGCGAGGGACTCCCCAGTCCCCTATTGACCCCAATTCAGTTCCCTTTTCGTCACATCCACTCAAGATTTGGCCGGCACCTCAGTTCCCTTTTTGGAGCCCCTCTAGTCCCCCTTAGGGAACTTACTTCTATATCTCGGGGCATGGTGGTCCGGGGGCAGATTGCATCACTCCCGGTCGTGGCCTTTGACTTCGCGGTCGAGCCAGCAAAGTAAGGTCTCAAGCCGCCTGCTGGCCTCTTCTAGCACGAACAGCTCAGCTTCGCTTCCCTCCCGCGACGACTCGAAACCCTGCAGAACGGGTTGGGACGGAGGCCATACGAACTGGCGGTGCCGGCGAAGGCTCGGGCGCTGCAGGAACCTCCCACTGTATCGAGATCGCCTTGGTCCCGCATTCGGGACATTGAAGCCGGCTGCGGAGCCTTTCCAGCGGGAAGTCCCATTCGAGCGACATCAGCAGCGTGTGGACATCGACCCTAAACTCTCCGGGGCAGGACTTCGCCTGCTTCAGCGAGGCGTGCCGGCGCTGGCACTTGAGCCACCCTATCCAGCCCCCGAGCCGGGCGTGCGACAGGGTCGCCCACCGCTCGACCGGCGGCTCCTCCGGCAGCGCCGAGCACAGGACCTTGCCTTCGGCGCTCGCGAGGTTGCAGGGCGGGGTGCCATCGGCCGCCACCATGCGGGCCACCTCGCCGAGCGTGGGGTTCCCGTACCTCGACTTGAGGGTGTGGGTGGTCGCTGACGCATGCCTCTTACACCGCCGGCAGTCTACGTCCAGCTGAGTTGGCACGTAGTCGTCAAGCCGGAGGTCTCCGAGCGCGCCGGCCATGCCTCACCATTGGTTACCCGCGCACCGCCGGGATGGGCGATCGGCCACGAAGTCAGCCGTGTCTTCCTCGTGAACCGATGTGTCGCGGAACCCGATCGCCGGTCGGTCCAAGCCACACAGGGTGCAAGTCAGTTCGGCGCTCAAGGCGGCTGTGGCCGTGGCGAGCGGGAAATCCTCTCCGAGCATGAAGATCACCATCTCGGCCTCAATCACCTGCTCATGCCCGCACCGGCACGTCACGACCACATGGCGGCCGGCGTCGGCGAACTCTCGGGCGGTTCGAGGCGCGACGTTGGACACGCTATCCTCCTTGACGGCAGAAGGACGATAGCACCGTGAACAAAGTAAGAACAGACGCGAGGGGTTGTGCTCCTTGGAGGGGCTCGCCACTATCGGTTCGGCCGCCACCTCGGCGGGTATGGAATCGGTCCCTATGTGCAACCTCTACTCGGTCACCACCAACGTCGAGGCCCTCCGGGCCATCGTGAAGAGCTTCTCGATCGGTCAAGGCGTCGGCAACCTCGAACCCCAGACCGGGGTGTTCCCTGACTTCGTTGCCCCCATCATCCGCAACCGAGATGGCATCCGGGAACTTACCAAGGCAGCGCGATGGGGCCTCCCATCTTCGTCACGGGCGCTCTATGAGGCGGCTCGCACCAGAGCCCAGAAGGTGCAGGCCAAGCGGGGTCGCGACCTTACCCCCGAGGAGTTCGCCGATCTTGTGCGGATGGAACCGGACCGGGGCACCACCAACGTCCGCAACGTCGATAGCCAGCACTGGAAGAGGTGGCTTGGCCCCGAGCACCGCTGCCTCGTCCCGTTCAACAGCTTCTCCGAGTTCGACAACACCGAGGGGCCGGGCGGTGGCAAGAAGGGGGACACGTGGTTCGCCTTCGATGCGGACCGGCCGCTCGCCTTCTTCGCCGGCATCTGGGTCCCCCAGTGGACCAGTGTCCGGAAGATCAAGGAAGGGCTCGTCAGCACCGATCTCTTCGCCTTCCTCACCTGCGAGCCCAATGACGTGGTGGGCTCGATCCACATGAAGGCCATGCCGGTCATCCTCACCACCCCCGAGGAGGTGGAGACGTGGCTCACGGCGCCATGGTCCGAGGCCAAGGACTTGCAGCGGCCCTTGCCCGACGGGGTGCTCCGCATCGTGGCGGTGGGTTTGAAGGAGGATGGAAGGCCCGAGTTCATGCCGGCGGGGGAGAGCCTGTTTTGACTGAGCCGACCAAGGAAGTGGTGGTGCAAGGCCTCATGGACTTGCTCGCCATCGCCAAGGTGACGATTCCGGACTGTCTATTTGAGCTGGACCCGCGAGTGCTTCGGATTAAGCGACCGATAGCTGGGCTTACCTGAAGCTTCGGATAGTCGGCCATTTGCGCCGGGGATCAAGGGGAAGCAGTTTTGATTGTTCCCACGTCTACCGGCCTAGCATGTAGGTAATCTCCTCGATGTCCTGAGCGAGGTCCGCGTACTCACATGCGAGCGCAGCAATCTCGCTTGCCGTCACCTCCACGATGTATTCAGTCGTTGCTTTGTCCTTGCGGATGAAGCCGACGCGCAGCGGCCTCACTTGGTAGCCTTCTTCGTCGGAGCCGAAGACACCCACTTCCCAGCTATCGTGGACCGCCCGATGACGACGGTCGCGAAGGCTCTCGAATGTGCAAATCAGGGCAACGGCGCGCGCCCTCAGTTCGTCGTCACCAATCTCGTTGATGGCCGCAAGCACGTAAGCCTTGGCTTCGGCGGTCCAGTTTCGCAGCTTATGGGCCACAGCGCTGGTGCCAATGGTTTCACCTCGAGCCGCACAGACCATCAGAACAAGCTCGTTGTCCACTTTGGCCGCGAACATCACGAGGTGGCCGAGGGGCTCGATGAAGGGCTGACGGAACTGATCGACAATCGGAAGCCGCATACGCTGCATTTTGCAGGAGCGGGGGCGCGCAACAAGCCCGTGCGGTCAAACCAACCTCGGAAAAACCGATGGCAAAACACTCGCGAATGGCGGGGGGCCACTAGACCCGGATGATCAACGGGAGCGGCACGGTCCCTGAATGGGAGCGGGGCGTAGGGATGGGATCAGTCCCTTCTCCGAACGGACTTCGCGCGGGCAATGGCCTCTTGATGGATCATCTGTCAAACGGCGTTGAAGATTGACCCCCGATCGGCGTGCAATATTGACCCCCTGACGACGCTGAGCTGATCCGACCCGACGAAGCTGGTCGGGTTGCG
>JAYRZA010000022.1:0-81618 GCA_041916695.1 Devosia sp.
CGTTCCGCTTGACCGGCCGACGCGTTGCTGAGAGTCTGCCCTCCATGCCGATTCACCCGCAACACCTCACGCTTCCCAATCAGCAGACCATCGGGCGCATCGTCGCGGTGCCGGTGATCTGCCTTCTGCTGGTCATCGGATGGGAGTGGCTTCGTTGGCTGGCACTGCTGCTCTACGTTGCCGCCGCCGTCAGTGATTGGCTTGACGGGTTCCTCGCCCGCAGCATGAAGCTCAACTCCGCTTTGGGCAGGATGCTGGATCCGATCGCAGACAAGCTTCTTGTCGGAGCGCTGCTGGTTACCTTTGCCTTCACCCGCGACCTCAACGCGCTCGACCTCATCCCGGCGATAGCCATCCTGCTGCGCGAGATCTTCGTGTCCGGCCTCAGGGAGTATCTGGGCAATCGCTCCATCGAGGTGCCCGTGACCCTTCTCGCCAAGTGGAAGACCACGACGCAACTCGTGGCGCTGGCCCTGATCATGGCCGCGCCGATGCTGCTCGGCCTGGCGTTCATCAGCCATGTCGTGCTGTGGTTCGCCGGCATCCTGACCGTCTGGACCGGCTGGGAGTACCTGCGTTCGGCCTGGCCACACCTTGCGGGGCCCGAGCTGTGAAGATCCGGTATTTCGCCTGGCTGCGGGAGCGCCTCAACAGAGGTGAGGAGGACGTCGACCTTCCGGCCGAGGTGGTGACGGTAGCCGACCTGATTCAGTGGCTGAGGAACCGCGACGAAGCTGCTGATCTTGCTATGCAGAAGCCCGGTCTGATCAAGGCCGCTCTCGACACGGAAATCGTGCCGCACTCGACCCCGATCGGCAACGCCAGGGTCGTCGCGCTGTTTCCGCCGATGACGGGTGGCTGATAGCAGGGCCCGCTGCCTCGCACGGTCGTCCTGGCCGCTGCGGCTATCCGATCACCCCGGTCCGATGGCAAGTTCGACCAGTTGGGCGGCAACGTCATCCCAACGATAGCCAGTCGCCGCATGTCGGGGGCCGGCAAGCTTCGCCTCCTGGACAAAGCCAAGATCGTCGGGGAGTTGCTGCATCAGCCCTGCCAGGTGCTCCACTTCCGGACGAAAGCGCCTCTTGCCGCCGGACGTATCCAGTCGGGCAGCAATCTTGCGGCGAAAGGCGTCCGTGGTGAAATCGTCCGTAGCGCCACCTCCGGTGCACAGGATAGGCAGGCCGGAAGCCGCCGCTTCGAGCACCGGCATGCAGAACCCCTCCGCCAGGTAGGGGGACACATATGCATCGGCAGCGTTGTAGAGGGCTGCCATCTGCGAACTATCGAGCGACAAGCCCAGGTACTTCATGTTGGCAAGCACCAGGTGTCGGCGTCTTTCGGTCATCTGGGCCAGTTGAGTACGCAGCAGGGACTGCGAACCATACAATCCGTCACTACCCTTGAGGACCAGGGTTGCCCTTGTGCCACGCTCCAGCGCCGCCGCGAACGCATCGAGCAGCACTCCGATTCCCTTGGTGCCCAGGAGCGACCCGACGCTGAGAAAGACAAATCCCTCGAGGCCAAGTCGAGCCCGCATCCCAGCGCGCCGCTCATCGTCGGGCCGGAACGTAGCCACATCAACGCCATGCGGCACCACGTCGATCCGTTCGGGCGCCACGCCGTTGGCGACAAATCCGTCACGCGCCCAACGCGAAGGCACGATCCAGCGCATGCCAGGATGATCGATGATGTCGGCCGGTGCTGCCCCATTGAGCAGGTAGCCGGGCGGAAAGGCCCAGTTCTCCGTCACTCCGAACACGAGCACCCGACGGTCGTCGGGCGGCGAAGCAAGATCAAAGGGAAAAGTGATGCGATACTCCGCGTCCACCCGACCGTCCGGTGGACCGAGCGCGGTGATTACCTGGGTATCGGCTTGCCCGAACGCTCCGGGACGTTGCTGCCAGTCGGCGCGAATCAAGCGGGCATCGGTGAAACTGAGGTGCACATCACCCCGCCTCGCGAGCGCCAGGATCTGCCACTGGTTCACCAGTGCAAATGAATGCGTCAGATGACGCCAACCCACGACGTGCAGTCGCAGCATCGCCCACTCCTTGTCAGGCGGGGATTTGCCTGCACAGATGAGACGTCGTCAATGCGTGAGTGCGTGTCGTGAACCCTCCCCCCTTCTCCCTCGTCGGTATCGACCACGTCGTGTTTCTCGTCGACGATATCGGGCGGGCGGTGCAGTGGTATCGTGAAGTGCTGGGCTGCCGGCCAGGCTACTCCTACCCGACTCTCGGCATGGAGCAGGTGTGGTGCGGCGCAGCGCTGATCGTCTTGTGGGACATCACGCATCCCGGCGCCGCCTCGGCTGTCCCACCCGTCGGCGGTGGTCGCAACGTCGACCACGTCTGCATTGCGCTCAGTCCGTTTGACGAGGACGAGATGAGGGAGCATCTCACGGCCCATGGGGTCACCATCGAGCGCGAGGCCTTTCATGGCGGCGCTCGTGGCATGGGCAACTCGGTCTACGTGCTCGATCCCTGGGGCAACAAGCTGGAGTTGAAGGGGCCGGCGGTCTATCCCGATGGTCGCGACTGGGGAAGACAGAAATGAACGACACCGACCTGAAGCATCTCATTCGCGCTGTCGATCTGGCCGAGGCCGCGCTCGCCAGCAATAACGACCCGTTTGGCTCGGTGCTGGTCGACGGCAGCGGTCGGTTGCTGTTCGAGGACCACAACTGGACATCGACTGGCGACGAAACTCGTCATCCCGAGATTGACATCGCCAGGTGGGCCGCAGCCAACATGTCGGCCGAAGAGCGGGCCGCAGCCACGGTTTACACATCCGGCGAACACTGCCCGATGTGTGCGGCGGCACACGCGTGGGTCGGGCTGGGCCGCATTGTCTATGCGGGGTCCTCGGCGCAACTGGGCGAATGGCTGTCCGAGGTCGGAGCCCCGCTACCGCCCGTCGCGACCCTGCCCATCAACGCGGTCGCGCCGGGGGTTCGGGTGGAGGGACCCGCGCCGTCGCTGAGCGCACGACTGCGCGAGCTTCATCACCTCCGGGCGGCCCAAAAGGCAAGACGGTAGGTCTGCCGCGGAGGCCACGTTCAGACCGTGCGCCGGGCTTGGGCTCCGCAGTCCGGGGGTCTTGCCGACTACTCCGCGGCGGCCTTCTTGGGCGTTACCGCTTCGGTGTAGGCGTTTATGAGTGTCGTGCAGGCCTTGCCAGGCTTGAAGCTGAACTCACCGATCTGGCTCACTGGCGTCACTTCCGCCGCAGTTCCGGTGAGGAAGCACTCGTCGAAACCGGAGAGTTCTTCTGGCTTCATGTGCCGCTCGACGACACTGTAGCCATTCTCGCGCGCCAGCTGCACCAGGGTCTGCCGGGTGATGCCGTTCAGGAAGCAATCCGGCAGCGGCGTGTGGATCTCATTCCCCTTCACGAAGAACACGTTAGCACCGGTCGCTTCGGCAACCAGCCCGCGATAGTCCAGCATTAGCGCGTCGGCAAAGCCGTTCGACATGGCCGCGTCCTTGCTGAGCGTGCAGATCATGTAGAGGCCGGCGGCCTTTGCCGTGCACGGAATGGTCTCGGGGCTCGGGCGCTTCCAACGGCTCCACTCGAGCCGGATTCCTTTGAGCTTCTCCTCGACCGAGAAGTAGCTTGGCCAGACCCAGCTGGCGATGGCCAGATGAACCTTGTTGTTGCGCCCAGGAACCGAAAGTTCTTCCGAGCCACGCCACGCGACCGGCCGGACATAGGCGTCGACCAGCCCGTTTCTCTCGAGCACGAGGCGCTTGGCGGCCTCGATCTCGTCGACCGAATAGGGGATGGTGAAGTCCAGCGTCCTGCCCGACTGGATCAGGCGCTCCGTGTGCTGGCGCGACTTGAAGATCTCGCCGCCATATGCCCGCTCGCCCTCGAACACGCAGCTGGCATAGTGGAGCCCGTGCGTCAGCACATGGATCTTGGCGTCCTTCCATGGGACCATCTCGCCATCGAACCAGATCCAGCCCTCACGCTGGTCCATCGGCACGCCTGCCATCTTCTTCTCCCATTCGTTTCTCTGAGTGGCCTGCACGGTCCACTATTGTTGTCAGCAATCCTGCCCCAGCGGCCCGCCCTTGGCAAACCTGAACGGCTTTGGGATAAGGCAGAGAGTGCGTTTTCGATGGAGAGATGATGGCATCGGGCAAAATAAATGTCAACAAGGCTGACATAAATCAGGCGTCGCCGGCTGGCGGTGTCATGCCCCTTGATGTCATGGGCCTGTTCTTCTTCGCCTACCGCGACTTCGTTGGCGACGCCGATGCCCTGCTTGAACGCCAGGGCTTCGGCCGAGCGCACCACCGGGTGCTCTACTTCGTCAACCTCCGGCCCGGCATGCCGGTCGCCGATCTCCTGGATATCCTCAAGATCACCAAGCAAAGCCTCGCCCGAGTGCTTCGACAGCTTGTAGACAACGGCTATGTCGAGCAGAAGACCGGCGACACTGATCGTCGCCAACGCCTGCTCTACGCAACCGAAAAGGGACGGGACTTCTTTGAGACGCTCTCGTCGACGCAGACCAGCCGCATCGAAGCGGCCATCGCTGCGCTGCCGCCGGACGGCAAGCGTACCGTCCTGAGGTTCTTCGTTGGTATGGTCGAGCCGAGCGATCGGAGCGTACTGGACCGGCTCAAGTTGACCAGCGAAATCTAGGTCGCATCCGCTACAGAAGCCTGCGACCATTCGGCACGAAGCGCTCTACCGCGGCCAGGACGATCGCTCCGTCGGCGTCTTCGAAACCCAGGGTCAGTACCTCGCTGCGCACCCGTCCGATCTGGCGGGGCGGGAAATTCACCACCGCCATAACCTGTCGTCCGACCAAGGTATCGGGAGTGTAGTGCACAGTGATTTGTGCCGAACTCTTCCTGACCCCGATCTCGGGCCCGAAGTCGATCAACAGAATGTAGGCAGGCTTGCGTGCCTCGGGGAACACCCTTGCCTCGACAATCGTACCGGTCCGGATGTCGACGCTCTCGAAGTCGGCGTAGCTGATCTCCGCCATCTACGCCCGCCCCAACTCCTCCGAGCGACGACGCGCTGCCATAACGGCACGATCCATCAGTTGCGTGAGCCCGTCGCTCCCCATCAGCACTTCGAGGGCAGCGGCCGTGGTCCCCTTCGGTGAGGTCACATTGACCCGAAGCTGCGACGCTGTCAGGCCAGGTTCGGCATCGAGCAGGCCGGCGGCCCCGGTTACCGTTGCCCGCGCCAGCAGCATGGCCTCCTCGGGACCGAAGCCCTGCCGCTCGGCGGCAGCGGCCAAAGCCTCGACCATGTAGAAGACATAGGCGGGACCCGAGCCTGACACCGCCGTGACCGCGTCGATGCTGGCCTCGTTGCGGAACCAGAGCACTTGCCCCGCCGCCCGGAGGAGCGCATCGGCCACCCGCTCGTCTTCCTCGGAGATCTCTAGGCCGACAGCACCACTGATGCCCCGTCCGATCTGCGCTGGAGTGTTCGGCATGGTGCGAACCACCCGCTTGGTGCCAAGGGCATCGGCGATGGCGTCCAGCGCTATGCCGGCCGCGATCGAAATCACCAGCGTATGGCCGCCGACGACTGGGCGGATCTGCGCCATGACGTCGTAGATTAACTGCGGCTTGACTGCGAGAACCAGCACGTGGGTGAACACCCCGTCCGGGTTCGCAAGTAGCCGCAGTCCGTGGTCGGCTGCGAAAGCCAATGCTGCCTCGCCCGGCTGCGGGTCGCACAGCACCAGCCGATCCGGTGGCAGACCGCCGGCAATCCAGCCGCGCGCCAGCGCCAGCCCCATCTTGCCAGCCCCGATCAGAACGACCGGGCCGATATCGGAGAGAGTCAAGCTTCGCCCACCGTTTCGAACATCACCTGGCTGAGCGCGTCCGCCGCGCTCTTGCCCGCCCATATCACGAACTGAAAGGCCTGGTAGTAGAGATCGCACGCGTCCGTCGCCGAGCGCAGCAGCGCCTCGCACTGCTGAGGACTAACCTCGGCGCCGCCAGTCAGCAGGTGCGAGTTACGGAACAACACCACGCCTTCGCCGTTCCACATGTCGAAATGCCCGATCCACAGTTGCTCGTTGATCATCGCGATCAACTGGCGGATCTCTCCACGACGTGGCTCTGGGACCTTGAGGTCGAACGCGGCCGCGACATGAAGCGACTCGAGGTCCTCCATCCAGTTGAACGAGACGTGGTAGTCAGCCCAGGCGCCCCGCACCGAGATCGAAATCTCGTCGGCATCCTGACGCTCGAAGTTCCAGTCGTTGATCGAGGCAATGTGCTCGATGATGTCGACCGGGTGAACGGTGCGGTCCGGTTCGAATTCCACAATCTGTGCCATTGGCTGAGCGTCCCGTTGGGCGAAGCGTTGATCCTGGCCGGCAAACAACGGCCTACGCGCTACTCGAAGAACTGCCGCACGCGGAAAGCCTACGAATCGTCCTGAGTGGTCACGCTACACGCCGCCCCCGATTCCGGGGATCGCGAGGCCATGGCCTTCCAAGGCTTTCTTCTGTGGATGATCCCGGCCAAAGGGTTAACAGACTGTTAAGCAGGCGAGTCTGTACACAACAGCTGCGCGTAGCTTGCACCGCGCGCAGCAGCCCGATTCATCTGGGCTCGCGACCGAGATGACAGGCCCGTCATGACGGTGAACGGCCCGGTCAGGCTACTGGAACAAACCCTCCGGTCCTGCCCAGCCGGTACTCAGGGCCTCGCACCAGCTCCCGAATGCATTGGCCTTGGCCTGTGCAGCGGCGGCCTCCCGATCGTACGGCACTGCCCGCAGACTCGCCGACCAGACCCCTCCCCGCCGCTCGACGATGGCATAGCGGGCATCCGGCGAACCATGGTTGATCTGCAGACCGACCGCGCCCGGGTTGACGACCAGCCGGCCATCCCGAAGGCGCACCATCCTGGCCATGTGCGTATGCCCGCACAGGATCACCGGCTGGTCGAGGCCGTCCGCCTCGGCCGTCACAGCGGCTTCGTCCGGCGAAGTCGAGGCCCGCCCCCGCCACCAGTCGTCGAGCCAGGGCTTGGTGTCGCTGGTCGGCGTGCCGTGGCAAAGGAACACGTCGCCATCGATGACCAGGGTTGCGGGCAGAGCCTGCAGCCAGTCGCGCTGCCCGGCATCGAGTTGGTTGGCTACGAACCGGTCGACCTTGTCCAAGCTGTCCGGCATCCTCTCGACCAGCCAGCGGTCATGATTTCCCCTGATTGTCGGGTAGTTCCGGTCTCGAAGCTGATCGAGCGTACCGAGGGGATCGAGCGGACCGCTCACGAGGTCGCCCAGATTGACCGTGGCATCCACGCCAACACGAGCGATGTCGGCCTCGACGGCGTCGAGGGCGAGGCGGTTGCCATGGATATCGGAAATCACTGCCAGTCTCATCGCATCTGGATCCCCGACAATTGCGGCGAGCCGAAGGATGGCCTCTAGAGGTCCTTCGGCAGGGGCCACCCGGTGGAAACGGCCAATGCCCAGTTCTCGTAGCCATTGTCGCGAGCCTGCCGCGCGGCTCCGTCATGATCGTAGGGTATGGCCCTCAGGCTTACTGACCAATCGCCATGACGACGCTCAACAATTGCGTAGCGAGCATCCGTCGATCCCATCGCCATCGGCAGGCCGACGCTTCCCGGATTGACGACGAGTCGCCTGTCGCCAAGCCGAAGGGTTCGTGGGATATGGCTGTGGCCACAAAGCAATACCGGATAGTTGAAGCCCCTTGCCTCCGCCTCGATCGACTCGCGGGAACGGTGGAACAGTTTGCCGTCCTCGCCCACGCCGTCCAGCCACAGGGTGTTGTCATCGCGGGGCGTGCCATGACAAAGAAGCACCTCGTCGCCGAGAGTGGCCGTGGCCGGAATGCCGGCCAGCCAACTGGTCTGACGCCCGTCGAGCAGGCCGCGGGCAAGTGCATCAATGGCCCAGTCATCCCTGCGTCCATCGACAATGTAGCGGTCGTGATTGCCGCGTACGGAGACCAGGCCCAGTTCGATGAACCGATCTGCCACGCCGCGCGGGTCAAATGGACCGCTGACGAAGTCGCCCAGGGCAACTATCTGTTCGGCACCCTGCTGCAAGATATCATCGAGTACGGCGTCCAGCGCATGGAGGTTGCCGTGAACGTCGGAAATGACTGCCAGCCTCACTTCGACCTGAGCGCCTCGACAACCGCCTTTAGCTCCTTGATCTCGGCGCTTTGCGCCATCACCAGGTCGCGCAGCGCATCGTAGTCCTCGCGCTTGACCAGGTCCATGTCGTTGACCAGTCGTTCAAGCTGGGACTTGACCACGGTCTCGATCTCGCGCCGCACTCCGTCCGCGACCCCTGCGGCGTTGTTCATGAGCTTACCCAGCTCGTCGAAAAGCTTGCTGCCCTGGGTCATCGAACGTCCTCGCTGTTGCGTCTGGCTGCTATTTATGCCGCGCCATTCGGCTTGACCAGTGCAGGCGGCAGCCTAAAAGGTCACAGCAGTCCTGATGGAGCTCGGCGTGCCCTTTCCGAACATCGACCCGGTCGCCTTTGCCGTCGGCCCGTTCGTCGTCCGCTGGTATGCCCTGGCTTACCTCGGCGGCGTGCTGCTCGGAGCGGCGTATGGTGCGACACTTCTCGCCCGGCACGCACTCTGGAAGGACAACCGAGCCCCCTTTCCGCCCGCGGCGATCTGGGACTTCGCCTTCTGGGCCGTACTGGGCATCGTGCTTGGGGGACGGCTGGGCTACGTGCTGTTCTACAATCTGCCCCACTATCTCTCCGACCCGGGCCAAATTATCGCCCTGTGGGATGGGGGGATGAGCTATCACGGCGGCATGCTCGGCATCATGCTGGCGATGGCGTTGTTCACGCGCCACCACAAGGGCAGTATCCTCTCTGCTATGGACCTCCTGGGAGCTATCGGCACAATCGGCTTGTTCCTGGGTCGCATCGCCAACTTTATCAATGCCGAACTCTATGGCGCGCCGACGACCCTGCCCTGGGGAGTCGTCTTCCCCACCGATCCCGAGCAGGTGCCGCGGCACCCGAGCCAGCTGTACGAAGCTGCGCTTGAGGGATTGCTGCTCTTTACGGTCCTGCGCTTTGCCACGAACCACACGCGCGCCCTGAAGCACCCGGGCCTGGTCGCTGGGCTGTTCGGCGTCGGCTACGGGGCGTCCCGCATCCTGGTCGAGTTCTTCCGCCTGCCCGACATTCAGATTGGGTACCTTTTCGGCGGCTGGCTGACGATGGGCATGGTGCTCAGCCTGCCGGTCCTGCTGGCCGGGATCGCCCTCGTCTCCCTGTCGCTGAGGTCTGCCCGTTGACCGATACCCTCTCCCTCGGCGACCTCATCGACCGGCAGATCGTCCACCACGGACCGATGTCAATCGCGGCCTATATGGGACTCTGCCTCACGCATCCGGCATCCGGCTATTACTCCGGCACCGATCCGCTCGGCGTTCGGGGCGACTTCATCACCGCACCCGAGATCAGCCAGATGTTCGGCGAACTGGTCGGCTTCTTCGTCGTCAACCTGTGGCAGCAACTGGGCCAGCCAAGGAGCTTCACCCTTCTGGAACTAGGTCCGGGCCGCGGCACCCTGATGCAGGACGCGCTACGCGTCGCCGCCCGCGCCGAGGGCTTCCTCGATGCCTGCCACCTGCAACTCTTCGAGGCCAACCCCACGCTGCGCGAGTTGCAGCGCGAGCGGCTTGGCCAGTACAGTCCCTATTGGTCGGACGAGGTTGACGCCGTCGCCGACGACCCGCTGATCGTGGTCGCCAACGAGTTCTTCGACGCTCTTCCTGTCCGCCAGTTCGTCAGGGTCGGGGCCAACTGGCACGAACGCCAGGTCGGATTGATCGATGGTCGGCGGGTCCTGGGCCTTTCGCCGACGCCCTTGCCCGCCACCGCCATGCCTGAGGCGGTCCGCGATGCCGGTGAAGGAGAGGTCTTCGAGGCCAACCTTGCCGCCACCGACGTCATGCAGAGGCTCGCACGACGGATCGTGACGCAGACCGGCGCCATCCTGGCTATCGACTACGGACACGACAGGACGCAGACCGGAGAGACCTTGCAGGCCATTCGAAACCACGCCTTTGCCGACCCGCTCGCAGAACCAGGTTCGGCAGATCTGTCCGCCCATGTCGACTTCGCCGCGCTCGGTCGCGTCGCCCAGGCCGAGGGCCTGGCGGTCGCGCCGGTGGCTACACAACGCGATTTCCTCGGCAGACTCGGCATCATCGAACGCGCGTCGGCCCTGGCACGGGCCAATCCCGGGCAGATCGAAGTCATTGCCTCGGCCCTTCACCGCCTGACCGACCCAGACGAGATGGGTACCCTTTTCAAGGCCTTGTGCGTCCACAGCGATGGCCTCGAGCCCATCGGGTTCACCGGATGACGATTCCCTTTGAACAAAGCCGGTCGCTCGCCCGCCTGGCGGGCATACGACATGGCTTTTTCGGTCGGCGTGGCGGCAGTTCGACCGGGCTCTACGCCTCGCTGAACGCCTCGGAGTCCAGCGAGGACAGGCCGACGAACGTTGCTCGCAACCGCGCCGACATCGCCACCCTGCTCGGCTTTGCCCCGGAGGCGCTGGTGGGACTGCGGCAGGTTCACTCGGTGACCGTCCTCGAGGTTACGCGCCGCCCCGCCACCGGCGAGCGGCCGGAGGCCGACGCCGTTGTCACCCGCGTGCCCGGCCTGGCGCTGGGCATACTTACCGCAGATTGCACGCCGATCCTGTTCGCCGACGCGGAGGCGGGCGTGGTGGGCGCCGCGCATGCCGGCTGGAAGGGCGCCGTGGGGGGAATTGCCGAGGCTACTGTTGCCGCCATGGTCGATCTTGGCGCACGCCCGGACAGGATCGTTGCGGCCATCGGACCGACGATTTCGCTTCCCAACTATGAAGTTGGGCCGGAATTCGCCGCGAACCTGCTGCGCGACCATCGCGACGCTGAGAATCGCCTCGCCCGACCCGATGGCGGGCGCGAGCATTTCGATCTTCCGGGCTTCGTCTTCGACCACCTGATGGCGGCCGGCGTCGGGGTTGTCGACGACCTGAAGTTGTGCACCTACGCCGAACCCAAGAAGTACTACTCCCACCGCTATGCCACGCATCACGGCGCAGTGGCGGGCCGACAACTGAGCGTCATCGGGATAGCCTTCGGTGTCTAGTCGGAGGATTCCGCCGCCATCCCCCACAAGGCGCATTGCGCCTGACCGCGGTGACGGCTAAAGACCCGCCAACAGGAGCCTGCGCCTTCCGCGCGGCCCGCCGCGGAGCGCGCTTGTGAAACTCGTCACCGGCAATTCCAATCCCGCCCTGGCCGAAGCCGTCGCCGGTTATCTCGAAGTCCCCCTCACCGACTGCACGGTGAAGCGCTTCAACGACAAGGAGATCTTTGTCGAGATCCACGAGAACGTAAGGGGCGAGGATGTCTTCATCCTGCAGTCCACCTCGTTTCCGGCAAACGACAACCTGATGGAACTGCTGATCCTGTCGGACGCGCTTCGTCGGTCTTCGGCGCGTCGCATCACGGCAGTGATCCCCTATTTCGGCTATGCGCGCCAGGATCGGAAGTCGGCCTCGCGCACCCCGATCTCGGCCAAACTCGTGGCCAATCTGATCACCGAAGCTGGTGTCAACCGCGTCATCACGCTTGACCTGCACGCCGCGCAGATCCAGGGGTTCTTCGACATCCCGACCGACAACCTCTACGGCGCCCCTGTGATGGTGCGAGATATCCAGGAACGCTACACCAACGGCGTCATGATCGTGTCGCCCGATGTCGGCGGCGTGGCCCGCGCTAGGGCGACCGCACAACGCATCAATGCCGACCTTGCCATCGTCGACAAGCGTCGCCCCCGCGCCGGGGTGTCGGAGGTGATGAACATCATCGGCGACGTCGCTGGACATGCCTGCATCCTGATCGACGACATCGTCGATTCGGGTGGGACGCTCGTCAATGCGGCCGAGGCCCTGCTCAAGGCGGGTGCCACCGAGGTGTCTGCCTATATCACGCATGGCGTGCTCTCGGACGGAGCCGCCGAGCGGATTGCACGAAGCAAACTCAAGGAACTGGTCATCAGTGATTCAATCGCGCTCACCGATGCGGTGAAGTCCGCCCCGAACATCCGCCGCATCTCGATTGCCCCGCTGATGGGCGAAGCCATCGCGCGGACGGCAAGCGAGCAGAGCGTTTCCAGCCTTCTCGACTGAGGCATGGCTGCCTATACTGAGGGCATTGAACCGCGCCGCTTTCGCTGTGGTGCGGAAACCCCTGAAGATACTTTTCTTACCCTGTGTTTCGGACTGCAATGTCTAGCCAATTCTCCAGCCTGCTGCTGAGCTTCCTGACGGCCCCGTATCTGCTCCTCAGTGGTTCGGTCGGCATTCTGACGATCCTGCCCAGCGTCGCCCTTCTTTTTCTCTTGGCAGGTGTTGCGCTGGCCATCGCCTCGCGCGAGAAGCAGGTCGTCTGGCTGCTGCCGCCCTTGATTGCTTCCCTGGCCGCGCCGCTGGTGCTCGAGTTCGCCGATGGTGCGATGGGCTGGTTCGGCATGCTCTTTGCTCTGGCGATCGGCCTTGTCGGCCTCATCGTCTGGATCGGGATGGTGGCCGGCAACGCAACCCGGCGAACGCCGGTGGTGCTCGCCGGTCTTTCGCTCCTGGCCTTCCCCGCCTATGCCGGGCTGTTCCGCGTCGCCGTGACCTGGAGCGGCGGCTGAACAGCGTCCCGAAAGCGGTGGAAGACCCCGGCGCCTTCATCCGCTCGCACCTGAAGCTCACCCCGGCGCCGAGCTTCTCCGACATCCAGTTGTTTCGCGCCCACCCAGGCAGTCGACTGAGCGAACATGGCATCGGCCCGGCCCCATTCTGGGCGTATCTGTGGGCGGGCGGCGCCGCCCTGGCGCGTCACATCTCTCTCCACCCGCAGGACTTCGCTCACCGTCGGGTGCTCGACTTCGGCTGCGGATCCGGGTTCGTCGCCATCGCAGCGGCCCGCGTTGGCGCACGGGTGTGGGCAGCGGACATCGACCCTTTCGCTCGCGCGGCGGCCGCACTGAACGCCGAGGCCAACGACGTCGCGGTCACGGTCATCGCCCCCCGTGACCCGAGGCCCGAGTTCGAAATCGTCCTCGCCGGAGATGTCTTCTACGATCGCCGGGTTGCAGGCACTTCGCTGGCGGCACTCGACCGCTACCTTGAGGACGGCGCGCGGGTACTGATCGGTGATCCCGGACGACGTGACCTGCCGCTCCACCGACTGCTACCGCTTGCCGCTTACGAGGTTCCCGACTTTGGCATCGGAGCCGGCTCGGAGATACCTGCGAAGGTCTACGCGCTTCAGCCCTGAGCTTGCCGCTTCGGTCGCTGTTGACGTATACGTCAACGATCATGAATCCCATCACTGCCGACCGCCGACACTTTGAGGATCTCGCGTTGGGGGAGCGCATCGATCTCGACGCGATCACCGTGACGAGGGAGATGATCATCGTGTTCGCCACCGAGTTCGATCCCTTGCCCTTTCATCTTGACGAAGAGGCAGCACGCAAGTCGCTTCTCGGCGGGTTGGCCTCATCAGGCTGGCAGACTGCGGGACTGTCGCTCCGCATGGTCACCCAGGCGTTCCTCTCGCGCGTCGCCTCGGCCGGCGGCCTCGGCTTTTCCGACCTCAAGTGGAAGCGACCCGTGATGTCGGGCGACACCATATCCGGTTCTGCGACGATCACCGAGTTACGCCGCTCACGCAGCCACCCGCACTGGGGCATCGTGCTCATCGACTTCGACATCCGCAACCAGAAGGGCCAGCCGGTGATGAGCATGCGCCTCGCCAATCTCGTCGAGACGCGCAACCCGTGGTCTGGCAGCATGGCGACGCCCCTCCAGCCCTACGATGTCGAGCACGGCGGAGGTTCAGCATGACCCGCTGGTTCGAGGACATCACCATAGACGAGGCGTTCCCCCTTGGCAGCCATACCTTCAGCGCCGAGGAAATCGTGCGATTCGGCCGTCAGTATGATCCGCAGTACTTCCATCTCGACCCGGATCAGGCCACTCACAGCCACTTCGGCGGCCTGGTTGCCTCAGGGTGGCACACTGTCGTCGTCGGTCACCGCAAGATGGTCGACGCGCTGGGCGCAGAGGAAGAGCGCCTTCGCGGCCTGGGTCAGGAGCCGGGTGTCTCTGGTCCATCGCCCGGCGTCAACCGCATGGACTTCAAGGCCCCGGTGCGCCCCGGCGATACGGTCAGCTACACGCTGACCGTGACCAGCAAGAGGCCATCGAACTCCATTCCGGGCTGGGGACTGCTGTTCAACAGCCTCGATGCCGTGAACCAGAACGGCGAGACGGTTTATCACGCTGAGTTGGTTGGATTCTCCAAGTTGCGCGACTACCGCATGCCGCTGCGATTGCGCGTGCTCGGGGCGTTGACCAAAATCCCTGGATTGGGGAAGTTGCTCCCTCAAAGGAGCTGAGTCCATGAAGCGTTGCGCTGTCGCTCTTGCCGCCCTGCTTGTCGCCGGCCATTCGTCGGCCCAGTCGTTGAGCGGAGTGGGCGTTGAAGGCAACTGGGGCTGCCGCGCCAACATCGACGGTACCCGCGCCGGGCTCCTGACGATCTATGCCGGATCCTACGGCTACGCGTCAGCCAACTTCAACAGCGCCGCCTCGGGAACTGGCACCGTCGAGATGGCAAGCAACGGCGTCACCTTCCTGGACGGCAATCTGCTAGAGGGTGCCGGTATCACGATGGCTATTCTGACCTTCGACGAGCAGGGACGCGATGTTCTTCAGCTCTATACGCCCGAGAAGAACGTCCTGACCTGCACACCGCGAGGATAGGCTCGCTTCAAGAAAAAGGCCCCGCATCGCGGGGCCTTCGTGGGGTGGTAACGCGCTCAGTGGCGCGCAGACGCCTCATAGCGGTGGTAGTAGGCCGGACTCTGCAGCTTATCGAGTTCGCGCTCGAGACGCTCGCCTTCCTCATACTCCACACGTCCGAAGCGGAACGCCGTCACGATCTCAGACACCCGTGCCGAGCGGCGCCGAAACTCCAAATCGCCCTCGCCATCGAAGCGGCGGCAGTTCACCGGGGGCCAACCATCCATTGCTCTAGTCCCGAAAGTTCCAACACGGTCAGGATAGGCAACTGAGGTTAGGTGTCGTTGAGCGCTTGTTTAGAATTCGGAGAGAGTACTACAGGCTATCGCGCTTGGTCTTGGCAATCATGTAGCCGACGCCGCGAACCGTCTGGATCAGCGACGGTTCGCCCGGAACGTCGATCTTGGCGCGCAGGTATCGCACATAGACGTCGACGATCTTGGTGCCCGGATCGTAGCCGTAGTCCCAGACTCCATTGAGCAGGCGCTGTCGGCTGACCACGCGGTCCGCGTTTGCCATGAGGAAGCGCAGCAGCTCAAACTCTCGTGCCGTCAGCGACACGTCCCGGCCGTCTCGGCTGACCCTGCGGGACTGCGGGTCGAGCACCAACCCGCCGATGCGCAACTCCTTCTCGACATCGGGCGATGCACGCCTGCGTTGCAGAGCATGGAGCCTGGCCAGCAGCTCCTCAAAAGCAAACGGCTTGGTGAGGTAGTCGTCGGCCCCGCCCCGAAGACCCTCGACCTTGTCGCGAAGCGAGCCCTTGGCGGTCAGCATCAGGATCATCACCGGCGAGTTGTCCTCGCGCAGCATTCGGGCAATCTCGAGTCCGTCTACATAGGGCAGCATGCGGTCGAGGATGACCAGTTCGAACTCGCCGCTGCGCGCCCGTTCGAGCCCATCGCGGCCATCCAGTTCTACCGTGACCTGGTAGCCTTCGGCGGAGAGGCCGCGATCGAGAAATGCGGCGATCCGTCGATCGTCCTCTATCACCAGGGTCTTCACGTGGTCGGTGCCTCGCAGGGCAGGACAACTCTCAATACCGCCCCCCCTTCCGGCCGGTTCTCGAGCCGAACGCGCCCCCCGTGTTGCTCGATGATCTCCCGTGCAATCGGCAAGCCGATTCCAATGCCGCGATTCTGCATCTCTTTCTCCGCCCGGCCACGGAAGAAACGATCGAACACATGCGGCAGTTCGTCCTCCGGAACTCCCGGGCCATCGTCAATGATGGCAATCTCGATCCAGTCGCCATCCCGATCGGCCGCAAGCGTTATTCGGCCGCCCGGAGGAGAGTGCTTGACGGCATTGTCGATGCCGATCAGCAAGGCGCGTTTCAGTCGCCGAGCATCGCCGTTGACGAGCACCGGCCCGGACGCCACTCGCGTGCTGATCGCCACTTCGCGCGGTTCTGCGAGGACAGCCCCTTCTTCGGCGGCGGTTTCCATCAACTCATCTATCCGCAGGTCGGCAGGCGAAAACGGCACTTCGTCCATATCCGTGCGGGCGAGAGCGAGCATGTCTTCTAGCAGCTCGGCCATCTCCTCGGCCTGCGACTGCACGCGTTCCAGTGCGAGGCGGAACTCGGTCGAATCCCCGTTGGCACGCAGGGCAACGTCGGCCTCGCCCCGCATGATCGTCAACGGCGTACGCAGCTCGTGGCTGACATCTGTGAGGAACTGCAGGTGCCTTGCCTCCGACTCACCGAGACGCTGCTGGGCGGCACCCAGCGCCTCCGACGCAGCATCTGCGCGTCGCGAAAGCTCGGCGGAAGCACGACGCAACGCCGAGGCGAGGGCGATGCCCAGCGCCCCCGCCACCACCAGCACGCCGACGGCCACCGCTCCGCCGATCAGCATGAAGCGCGCGCGCATCTCGGCGGCGGCCGAGACCACACGAGCCGTCTGGCTTCGCTCGCTGACGATATCAGCGTCGATAAGCGGCTGCAGCTCGTTGGTGAGACGGAAGGCCACATCGGTCCTGAACATGGCTATCGCCTCCTCCGGCTTGCCGTCTCGGAGCAGAACCGAGGCCCGTGCCGTTGAGCGATCGATGGCGTGATACAACTCCGTCATTCGCCGTGCGTTATCGAGCGTGAGGAGTTCGTCGTCGACCCCCCCCTGCTCCGACAACCGCTCTATCTCTGACCGCGTCACCTGGGACAGGCGGGCAAAATGGCGCTCAAGGCTGACCCGGGTCGACTGAAGACCGCCAAGATCCTCGCGGCCGGTCAACAGCATGACCGCTACCTGCTCGCCGTAGTGATTGGCCGCCCCGTCAATGGCGGCGAGGACCTCGAGCCGTCGCTGCAGCCCATCAAGCCGCTCGGCCATCCGCTGCGACTCGCTGAACGCCGCAGCGCCGAGGGCGAAGCCGGCCAGCACCGCAAGCACGGCCACC
Source organism: Devosia sp. (assembly GCA_041916695.1). Classification (GTDB taxonomy): domain Bacteria; phylum Pseudomonadota; class Alphaproteobacteria; order Rhizobiales; family Devosiaceae; genus Devosia_A. Next base: position 17,252 of record JAYRZA010000022.1, read on the forward strand.
CCAGGCAACGCAACCAGCAGCCAGCGAAAGCCTCGCAACTCAATACTCCTCGCGACCCATCCTAGCCCCATTGGTGCTACAGGAATGCGGCGGCACTCCGCATTGCCGGCGCGCCCCGCCGCCGAAGTGCCCTGGCGAAACCGCCAGCGGTAGTAGTCAATGGGATCAGTGTCCTTCGAAGTCGATCAGCTTGAACACCTCGACGCCGACGTGACGCAGCTTCTCGGCCCCACCCAGATCGAACAGGTCTATGACGAATCCGCTGTGAGATACCTCTGCTCCAGTCCTGCGGAGCAAGGTCACCGCTGCGAGTGCGGTGCCGCCAGTGGCGATCAGGTCGTCCACCAAGAGGACCTTGTCGCCCGGCCCCACGACATCTGCGTGGATCTCGATGGTATCGACGCCATACTCAAGAGCGTAGTTCTGCCCGATCGTCTCGCCAGGCAGCTTGCCCTTCTTGCGTACCGGGACGAAACCAACACCCAGCGCGATGGCTACGCCGGCGCCGAATATGAAACCCCGCGCCTCGATACCTGCCACGTGGCTGATCCCGAGATGGCGGTGCGCCTCGGCCAGACGCTCCACGCTCTCCCGAAAACCCGCAGGACTTTCGATCAGCGTGGTGATGTCACGAAACAGAATGCCCTTCTTGGGGTAGTCAGGTATGGCGCGAACAAGCGCCTTGAGATCGAGCATGGGAAGCCGCCCCGGTTGTCGGCGGAGGTGATCGGAGATTGCGTCCTGGGTCAAGACCGATCCGATCGTCCCGTCGAACGAGCGTTTTCGACGACCGCACGCGCCATTCGCCCCGCATCATAAGCCGTCGACAGGGCCGCTTCGCGAGCCTTTGCCCGCACGGCCGGCGACAGCAGCGCCGGGGCGAGCGCAACTCCGGCGCGCACCGCAGGGCTCCGGACCACCGCCTTGGCGATGTTCGCCGCAGCGAGCGCAGTTCGCAAGATGGACATCGTTGCACCTCCGGCCAAGCGACGAAATTCTATCCCACCCACGAGCACGGCGGCAAGCTATCGCCGTCATTGACGATGCCCCGATAAACGACAGAGGGGGCCGTCAGGCCCCCTCGAAGACTTGGCGAATGCGGCGGCCGCAGCCTAGTGCTCGACCTTGGACCACAAACGCCGCTTGACCGCATACATCAGTCCCGCAAACAGGATCAGGAAGACAATGACCTGAAGTCCGGCCTCCTTGCGTGCGACGAGGTGGGGCTCGGCTACCCACATCAGGAACGCCGATACGTCCCGGGCGTATTGATCCACCGTCTCCGGCACGACTACCCCACCCTCCGACTCGCCGTAGGTAACCACACCGTCGCTCAGCGGCGGTGCCATGCCGATGGCGTGTCCGGGGAAGTAGTCATTGTAGTACTTGCCCTCGGGTAGCTCGAAAGGCTTGCCCTCCGCGTCCACGGCGTGCTCGGGCACCTGTTCGTGGTATCCCGTCAAAAGCGCGTGAATGTAGTCCGGGCCGCCTTCCGCGTAGGGCGTGACGTAATTGAGAAGCCACCACGGGAACGGCTGCGAGGTGTTACGCGCCTTGGCGATTACCGAGAAATCGGGCGGCACGATGCCGAAGGCGGCGATCAGGTCCGCGTTGCTCTGCCCGGTGCCCGGCCAGCGATCGGCGGCAACTCCCGGGCGCACGCCGCCTTCGGCCTCCGCATCCGCGACCTCGTACTCGGCCGCAAGCGCCTTCACCTGCGCCTCGCTGAACTCCGGGCCGCCGGGTTCACCAAGATTGCGGAACGCCATCAACCGCGCACTGTGGCAACCGGCACAGACTTCGCGAAACACCTGAAAACCACGCTGCAGCTGGTTCTTGTCGTAGGTGCCGAAGATACCGGCAAAGCTCCACTGCTCCTTCTGGATCTCGGGCGTCGCATGTGCGTCCGCCGCCACGACCGGGGTCGCGGCCAGAGCGATCGCGACCGCCAGTGCACCGAAAAGGCTTCTTGTCTTGCTCATTGTCGTTCGGCCCCGGATGTCAGTGCGCTGCGGCGGCAGGAGACCCGCCGGCCGACTTCTTGAGAACGGATTCGGAGATCGATTCCGGCAGCGGGCGCGGCGTCTCGAGGCGTCCGAGCAACGGCAGGATGACCAGGAAATACAGGAAGTAGTACGCCGTGCACAGCTTGGAGAAGTCAGCGACAGTGAGGCCGAGCACCCTCGAGTCCGCCGGCGACGCACCAAGATAGGCCAGCATCACGAAGTTGACGACGAACAGCCAGTAGAACCACTTGAAGACCGGCCTGAAGGTGCCCGAGCGCACCTTGGAGGTGTCGAGCCAAGGCAGGAAGAACAGGATCAGGATCGACCCGCCGAAGGCGATCACGCCGCCGAGCTTGCTGTCGATGAACAGCACGCTGAAGTCGATGGCGCGCAGGATGGCGTAGAACGGCAGGAAGTACCATTCGGGGACGATGTGAGCCGGTGTCACCAGGCTGTTGGCCTGGATGTAGTTGTCCGCATGCCCGAGGATATCGGGGGCAAAGTAAACGAACCAGGCAAACGGGATGAAGAAGACCACGATCGCGAACAGGTCCTTCATCGTGTAGTAGGGATGGAACGGAACCGTGTCGCGCTTTGACTTGACCTCGACCCCGATCGGGTTGCTGTTGCCCGGAATGTGCAGCGCCCAGACGTGCAGGGCGACCACGGCCGCGATGACAAACGGCAGCAGATAATGGAGCGAGAAGAAGCGGTTGAGCGTCGCGTTGTCGACGGTAAATCCGCCGCGCAGCAGGAGCAGTATGGGCTCACCCACGATCGGAATGGCCGCAAAGATATTGGTGATCACCTGCGCCGCCCAGTAGCTCATCTGACCCCAGGGCAGCACGTAGCCCATGAAGGCCGTAGCCATCATCAGCACGAAGATGAGCACGCCGAGTATCCAAAGCACCTCGCGCGGCGCCTTGTAGGAACCGAAGTACAGCCCGCGGAAGATGTGCAGGTAGACGGCGGCGAAGAACATCGAGGCTCCCACCGCATGGACCGCCTGAATGATGCGGCCACCGTTCACGTCGCGCCGGATATGCTCTAGCGAGTCGAATGCTAGAGCCACATTCGGCGTATAGTGCATAGCGAGCACTATGCCGGTAACGATCTGCACCACCAGCATCACTGCGAGGATGCCGCCGAAGGTCCACCAGTAGTTGAGATTCTTTGGTGTCGGATAGTCCATCAGGTGCTCCTTGGAGAACCTGATGATCGGGAGGCGATCGTCGAGCCACTTCTCGACGGGATTGCCGGGGGTATAGCTGGATTCGTGGCTGGCCATTCTCAGTTGCCCCTCAGCCGATCTTCACTTGCGTGTCGGAAATGAACTCATAGGGCGGCAACACCAGGTTGCTGGGTGCCGGACCCTTGCGGATGCGCCCCGCCGTGTCGAACTGCGATCCGTGGCAAGGGCAGAACCAGCCCCCGAACTCGCCCGATTCACCCACCGGAATGCATCCGAGATGGGTGCAGGTGGCGATCATGATCAGCCACTGTTCATGGCCTTCCTTGACACGCTGGGCATCAGTCTGGGGATCCTTGAGGTCCGAAAGCGGCACGGCCTTCGCTTCCTCGATCTCGGTTGCGGTACGATGACGTATGAACACCGGCATTCCGCGCCACTTGACGGTCACCGACTGGCCTTCCTCGACGCCCGAAAGGTCGAACTCGGCGCTGGCCAGCGCGAGCACGGAAGCGTCGGGGTTGAGTTGGTTGATCAACGGCCAGACGGCGCCCGCAACGCCCACCGCGCCGACGGCGCCCGCCGCAACATAGAGGAAATCGCGCCGCCCGGGATTTGGGGCGTCCTGATGTGCCGTACTGGATTGCGTCGCCAAGGTAAGCTTCCGTCTCTTGTGCCTTGATCACCGCCCGTGTGGCCGGCGGCGGTCGCCCTGCGCAACCATAGCCGACCCCGCCCTCAACGGCGCGTGATTTGGCCGCTCTTTTGGCACTCTCCACTGTGCTTGTCCAGCCGCGCGCAAGGTGACTTTCCCCCGCTGCGACACTATAGCAGCCGCCGCAACGGACCTGCAGGAGGAGACGGAAATCACCATTGAACTGGCCCTCTATCAGCCCGACATCGCGCAGAACACCGGCACCTTGCTCAGGCTCGGCGCCTGCCTGGGTGTCGCGCTGCACATCATCCACCCGACGGGCTTTCCGTTCTCGGCCCGAGCGGTCAAGCGCGGCGCGCTCGACTACCTCGAGCACGCCCGTTTCACCGAGCACGACAGTTACGGCCACTTCGACAACTGGCGCCGCGCATCGGGTCGGCGACTTGTGCTCCTGACTACGAAGGCCGGCCTTTCCGCTTACGATGCCCGGTACTTTGCCCACGACGTGATCATGCTCGGGCGCGAGAGCGTCGGTGTGCCCGATGCAGTCGCCCAGCAAGCGGATCTCCGTGTACGGATCCCGATGCGACAAGAAATGCGATCTCTCAACGTGGCCGTGGCCGGCAGCCTCGTGCTAGGAGAAGCGCTTCGTCAGACACATGGTTTTGCAGGCCTCACGTGACACTACCTGCCGATATTGAATCAAAGAAGCAACGGGCAGCCGACTGGTTCCGCGACTTCCGCAACCAGCTCTGCGAGTCCCTCGAGCACGTTGAGGCCGAGGTCACGGGGCCCCATGCCGACCGACCGGCGGGGAGATTTGCGATCACCTCCTGGGATCGGGAGGCCGGCGGCGGCGGCGAAATGGGCATGCTGCACGGGCGGGTGTTCGAAAAGGCGGGCGTCCACGTCTCGGTGGTCCACGGACGCTTCAGCGAGGAATTCGCCCGCCAGATGCCGCACACTGAGGCGGGCGCCGAATTCTGGAGCGCTGGTGTATCCGTCATCATCCATCCATGGAACCCGAACGTGCCGGCGGCCCACATGAACACGCGCATGATCGTCACCGGCAACTGGTGGTTCGGCGGCGGCGGCGACCTGACGCCGGTGCTCGACCGCCGACGCATCCAGGAGGATATCGACTCTCGCGACTTCCATGCGGCCTATCAGCGGGCGTGTGAGGCGCATGGTGCAGACTACCCGCGCTACAAGAAGTGGTGCGACGACTATTTCTACCTGCCGCATCGCCAGGAGCCACGCGGCATTGGCGGCATCTTCTACGACAACCACAACTCCGGCGACTGGGAGGCGGACTTCGCCTTCACCCGGGATGTTGGCCGGGCCTTCCTCGACGTTTACCCGCAACTCGCCCGGCGAAATTTCGAGACACCATGGACCGAAGCCGATCGCGACGAGCAGCTGATCCGCCGAGGCCGCTATGTCGAGTTCAACCTGCTCTATGACCGAGGCACGACATTCGGGCTCAAGACAGGAGGCAATGTCACCTCCATCCTGTCTTCGATGCCCCCTTCAGTGAAGTGGCCCTGAGTTAGGTCACGCCAGTGCCCCATTGTCCTGGCATCCTTCACCTCTTAGAAAGAAGGAGGATGCCGTGAAGTCCTTTGCGTGTGGAACCCTCGTTCCCGGTTGCAGCTGGCACACCTCGGCGGATGAGTTGTCCGAGGTAGTACGTCGCGCCGCAGAGCACCTGCGCACCGCTCATGGTGAGGAGGAGGTGCGGCCGGGCCTGATCGACCAGATCAAGTTACGCGTCGAAGGCCTCGAGGCTATGCAGCCACGGCTCTAGCTAGATCCGCATCGCCGCAAGCAGTGCCGTTCTGTCGAGAGTGAATGCGCTGTCGATCCAGAGCCGTTCAAGCCGCTCGAGTTCGTACCCGAGTTGCGGACCGGGCGCGAAGCCCCGTTCGATGAGATCCGCGCCTCCGACCGGAAAGCGACGAACCTCCAGGCGTTCGAGTCGCTCGCGGACTGCGAGGCATGCGGCTTCGCTCCACTGATGCAGGACCGCCGCCACTTCAACCCCTTCGGAGAGGGCCGCTGGATACCTGTAGGCGGCCTCGTTCAGGTTGAAATCGACCAGCAGCCGCGACACTGCCAGAATAGTCGCGGCCACGCGCAGATCTTCGCTGGACAGGCGCCAGTGTGCGCGGAGCCAGTCCGAACTCGTCTCGGCTAGGATGATCGCAAGGCGGGCCACGAGCTCCGCTCGGCGCGCTCGTCGCTCGTACACATGCAGTCGCTCCAGAGTGATGGGCGGCAAATCGAGAATGGACGCCGATTGCATCGCTGCCAGCGTCCTGGCGACTCTCGGCAGAGCCAGCATACGGCGCATCTCGGCTCCGATCCGCTCAGCAGGGAGGTCACCGAGAGCTCCTGCCGCAGCGACGCAGGCCTTGAGCCCGCCGGAATCGAACTGCTCTCCTCCGTGACTCGCCGTGAAGCGGAAGAACCGGTAGACCCGTAGTCGGTCCTCCTCGATCCTCTGCTCGGGACGCCCGATGAACCGCACCCGCCGGGCCAGACAGTCCTGCAGCCCGCCGAGCGGATCGAACAGGTTACCGTCCATCTCCGCATAGAGTGCGTTGAGGGTGAAGTCGCGACGTGCAGCGTCCTCGCGCCAATCGGTGCCGAAGGCCACTACGGCGCGGCGGCCGTCCGTCTCGACGTCTTGCCGCAGCGTCGTCACCTCGGCCACCAGGTCGTCCAGCCTCAACGTCAGGGTCCCGTGCTCGATCCCCGTAGGATGAACGGTTACCCCTGCTCGCGACGCACGATGCGCGACTTCATCGGGCGTTAGTTCGGTGGCCATGTCCACGTCGTTGCCCAGATGCTCGATACCGAGGAGGGTGTCGCGCACAATTCCTCCCACGGCGCGAGTGCGACGCTGGTGCCCGTCAAGCATCGCGAACAGACGCTGCGTCTCCGGACGCATCAGCCATTCGGCGACTCGCAGGCGATCCAGGATGTTGCGTGGCGAACTCAACCGGTCTCCGGCCCGAGGGCGATATCGTGGAAACGGCGCGTAAGGTTGGCGGTAATGCCCCAGATGACAAGCCCGTCATGAGAGATCTGCCAGGTCGTGTGCTGCTGTTCTCCGCGCCGCACGGTGGAGGTCGTGAAGCTGCCGGGCGACAGGAGGAAGTCAAGGGGCACTTCGAACACCGAGCGCACCTCGCCGGGATTGGGGACGAACGGAGCACGCGGGGTGACGGCCGCAACCACGGGCGTGATCAGGTAGTTGGTGCCTGTATAGTAGAGCGGCAGATACCCAAGAACGCTGGCGTCTTCGCGCACCAACGCCACTTCTTCGCCTGCCTCGCGCAAGGCGGCGTCCGCCGCATCGCGATCCGTCGGATCGATCTTGCCGCCCGGAAAGGCAACCTGGCCCGAATGGGAACGGAGGCTCGGGGAGCGCTCGGTATAGAGAACTGAGAGTCCTGCCGGGCGACGCACCAGTGCGATCAGCACGGCCGCCGGCACGGGCGGCCGATCAGGCGGCACCTCGGGCAGCCAGTCCGGCGTCAGGGAAAGGGCGCCGTCATAGGCCTGTGGAGTGCGCAACAGGCGTCCCGCGATCCGTGCGATCAGTTCGTCCACGTGCCGCTCCGGATTCAGGAACGCCGGCCCGCTCCAAACGCCCTGATGGGGCCCGATAGCCGGGTAGCGATGCTCAGGTCGTCAGCGTAGACCAGCACACGGTTCGGGTCGACTGGTCCGGGAAATTCGATGGCGCCTGGGACCGTCGGAACCCAGCCCAAGGGGCCGTAGTAGTCCTGATCCCCAACCAGCAGCACGAACTCGCCCTCCCCGCGCTCAAGCGCTAGGCGGGTCACTTCGCGGGCGAGCAACTTTCCGGCACCCCGCTTGCGGTAGTCCGGATGAGTCGCGAGCGGGCCCAGCAGATAGCCGTCGATGCCGCCGACACTGATCGGCGTCATCCACACCGAACCGCAGGGCACGCCGCCAACCTCAGCGATCAAACTGAGTGACGTGTCGATCGGAAACCGCTCGCGCACCCGGAACGCCGTGCGGGCGAACCGGCCGGGACCGAAGGCCGTGGCCTGGAGACCTTCAACGAAACTGTCATCGGCCGACGTTGCGACCCGAACGGTCGGAGCAGTGACGTGTACGGCAGCTGACTGGGCAGCACTGGAAGCGGCAATCATAGAACGGGATCCGAGGGCATGAGGCAGGGACATACGAGCCGGCCCGTGTGGACCAGCGTCCGACCGGTTAGGGTCGTCGTGTCGTCTGATATGCCTTCACCATCCTGGACGCCTCCTGACGTCTGTTTTCGCAATAGCACCGGGATGGCCGACCCGTCCATGGCAAATCATGGTGAACGATTTCGAACGGACGCTCCGTCCATCTTCGCCTGCAGGTGCGCAGTCCCCTTCGCTACCAGCGATGACCCACGCGTGCCGCTCCACCGATCTCCGCAATTCGCCGAGCTGTGCCCGGTTCTACGTCCCGCGGCAGACTGTCGACATCGAACCAGGCGATTTCGGCGATTTCAGCGTTGCGATCGACGTCGCGCTCGCGGCGAAACGCTCGGCAGACGAAGAATGCCAGATGATCCCTGTTCGTCGCCTCGTGCACATTGTGATACAGGCCGAACAACTCGAGTGGCGCAACGGGAGCGATCCCGGTTTCCTCGACCGTCTCTCGCGCAGCCGCCTCGGCCGCCGCCTCTCCCGGCTCGACCCCACCGCCCGGGAAATGCCATCCCGGAAGGTAGGTATGGCGGATCAACAGCACCTTGCAGTCATCGAGAACGGCCACCCGAGCGCCGAGCACCATCCTGCGACGCAGGCCCACCGCAAACAGATGCACGAAGGTGCGAAGTCGCTGCCAATGCGACATCGATGAAGGGCCAGACAGGGAACCCGGTGGATTTGGAGCTATGGGCATTTACACCATTTTCTTGCCGCTTCCCTCGTGGCATTACGCCGATAGATGATCACCCTCGCCCACCTTTCCGATGTCCATCTGGCGCCGCTCCCCCCAGTGCGGATGCGCGACCTCGCCAGCAAACGGATTACCGGCTATCTCAACTGGAAGATCAAGCGAGAGCACACCCTGGCCGGCGACGGACTGGTCAAGCTCGTGCGGCACATGCGGGCGCAGTCACCTGACTTCACCGCCATCACCGGAGACCTGATCAATCTGGCGCTCGACGCCGAGATCAACACCGCTCACAATTGGCTCGAGACCATCGGCCCTCCCCAAGTCGTGTGCGTGTCGCCGGGCAACCACGATGCCTACATTCGCGGGCAACTGGAGAAGGCAATGGCGCGCTGGGGCAGCTACGTCAGCGGCGAGACCGTCGACTCTGCCCCCTTCCCGTTTGTTCGCCGCATCGGCGAAGTGGCAATCGTCAGCTGCAGCAGTGCGGTGCCGACCGCGCCAGGACTGGCACTCGGGCGCTTCGACGCAAAACAGGGCGAGAGGCTGGGGCGTATCCTGCGTCTGCTTGGCGAGGGCGGCTATTTCCGGGTGGTGATGATCCATCACCCGCCGAATCAGGAGCAGGCCCATCCACGACTGGGGCTCTACGGCGCGCGGCTGTTCCGCGCGGCGGTCGCCGAGCATGGTGCAGAGCTAATTCTGCACGGGCACACGCATCAGTCCACCATCTACGCGATCCCCGGACCGCATGGAGACGTTCCGGTTGTTGGCGTGGCCGCGGCCGGCGCCGCTCAGGGCGGCGACACGGGCGGGCATGATCCAGCGCGCTACAACCTGTTCAGCATTCAGCGCCTCGGAACCGCCTGGCAGTGCACGCTTCGAGAGTTTGGCTTTCAGCGTCTCTCCACTGATATCGTGCTTCGTCTGAGTCTGAGGATCTACTAGGCGTGGGCGAAACGTTCACTATCGAGCAACCCACTTTCGACGCCTCGCGAGGTGCCGGTGCGTTCGGCTACCAGCTCGGCAACCTCCGGTTCGTCGAGACCCTGACCTTTCCCGCAGGCTTCGACCCGACCGTGGCCGGTGGCCCTGCCTTCCGCCGGCTGCTTGGACTTGCCGCGATGGTGCTGGGCGTCAGCTACTTCAAGTTGAAGGCGCCTCTCGCCATTTCGACGCCTCTGGCGCTTACGGAGCTGGAGCGCAAGCTCGTGCTCGACGTCTATGAGAATGGCCTCGGCGAGTTCTACGCCCGAAATGCACTCCAGCGCTTCGGCCGAATTGCCGTAACTTCCGGGTCCGCGGTGGACGACGCCGTCGCCGCCACGAGGTTGGTCGACCGCGTCCTGCTGCCGATCGGCGGCGGCAAAGACTCCCTCGTCAGCTTCCAGCTGCTGGAAGCTGCCGGAGTTGACCTCACGCCGTTTGCCGTCAACCCGAAGGGACCGATCCTTGGCTGCATCGACAAGATCGGGCTTGCCCCGATCTACGTGATGCGCCGGCTCGACCCGGAGATGATCCGACTAGGCAGACTCCCAGGCTACTACAACGGCCATGTGCCCTCGACAGCGATCAACTCGATGATTGCGGCACTCACGGCACTGCTGTTCTCCTATCGTCGGATCGTGCTCTCCAATGAGCGGTCGGCGAGCGAGGGCAATGTCTCGTTCGACGGACGCGAGGCCAATCACCAGCACTCGAAGTCGATCGCATTCGAGCGCCTGATCGCCGAGGCGCTTGCCAGAGCAACCGGCGGTGCGCTCAACTACTTCTCCCTCCTCCGCCCCTATTCGGAAGCCCGTATCGCTGCGCTCTTTGCGCGTCAGACCCGTTTCGACCGAGTGTTCTCGAGCTGCAACGAGAACTTCAAGCTGGCCGGTCACGATGGGCCGCTGTGGTGTGGGCGTTGCCCGAAGTGCCATTTCGTCTTCCTTATCCTCGCCCCGGTCATGGAGAGGGAGCGACTGATGGAGATCTTCGGCCAAAACCTTCTTGAGCAGGCCGACCACGAGCGCTCCTTTCGGGAACTGACCGGCCTTGCAGGCCAGAAACCCTGGGAGTGCGTCGGAGAGATCGAGGAGGCCGCCGCATGTCTCTATGCCCTGACGGAACGGCCCGAATGGACGGATGCGGCCATCGTCGCGAAGCTGAGGTCCGACCTGCTGGCCCAATATGGCATACCGCGACTGGAGGCCGCGCTTGCCGAACTCAACCGCGATGCGACAGAACATCTGATACCGGATGATCTAGTCCAGCGAGTCGCTCCACATGCGCTTTGATGAAGCCGTCCTGCTCTATGGCGCCGGTCGCGAGGCCCGCTCCACCCGGGCCTTCATCCAGGCCCGGGCGCCGGACACCAAGGTGTTCGTAACCGTCGACAGCGGCGACGCCGATATCGAGGACGCCGAGTTCATCGCGCCGGCCGATCTGGCCCTCGCGATTGAGCGGCAGCGCTTCGCGACCATTGTGAAGAGCCCCGGAGTTTCGCGCTACCGGCCAATCTTTGCCATGGCGCGCGAGGCCGGCATCGCTGTCACGTCCAACCTGAACCTCTGGGGGGAGGCCTTTCGCGACGGTCGCAAGGTCGTCGCCATCACCGGGACAAAGGGTAAGTCAACCACTGCAACCTTGGTCCACCTGATGCTGGTCGAATCGGGGGTGGATGCTGGCCTGGCCGGCAATGTCGGGCTCGCTCCGCTCGATATCGCCGACAAGCATCCGGTGGTGGTCTTCGAACTCTCCAGCTACCAGACGGCAGACATGGCCTTCACTCCGGACGTGGCTGCGATCACCAACCTCACCCCGGAGCACACCGACTGGCATCGAAGTGTCGAGCGCTACTACAGCGACAAGCTCAACCTCATCGACCGCGACGCTCTGTTCCCGGTGGCCCTGGGACGCGGCGCGCTCGACCATCCGCTGGTGATGGCCGCCCTGCGTGACACCCATCGATTGATACCGGCGCTCGCGCCATTCCTGAGAGACCGCATCGCCACTGCCGTAGGACGCTCGCGACTGAAGGGAGAGCACAACCTAGACAACGCGCTGCTGGCCGCTCAGGTAGCGATGAAGGCGGGCGCTGACATTGAGGGGGTCATTCGCGGTATCGGACGGTTTCGCCCGTTGCCGCATCGGCTCGAGGAGTATCTGGTCGCCGGGATCACTATCGTCGACGACTCGATCTCGACCACCCCTGAGGCGACCAAGGCGGCACTGGCCGCCTATGAAGGCGGACGGCTCGCGCTGATTGCGGGAGGCCATGAGCGCCACCAGGACTATGCCGAACTGGCCAGACTCCTCGCGCCGCGCGGCGTGACCGTACTCGTATGCCTACCGGTGACCGGCGATCGGCTCGCCACCCTGACCTACGCCGCTGCGCCGGCGATCGAGGTCGTCGAGGCCGGGACGCTCGATGACGCGATGAGGGCACTCGCGGCCCGCTCCGGGAAGTTCGACACGATCATCCTGTCGCCCGGCGCACCGAGCTACGGCCAACTCGAGGCGCCCGGCAAGCCGTTTCGAAACTTCGAGGAACGGGGAAAGGCCTTTGTCCGGCTCGCCGAGGTCCACCTAGGCAGCCGGAGCTAGCGGGGCAGATCCCGCGGGTTGACGATAACCCGCCCGGCAATGCCCCCCTTGAGCATGGTCTGAGCCAGCGCCGGAAGGTCCGCCAAGCGCGCTTCGGTGACCATCGGCTCGTAGGCGTTGGGCGAAAACAGCGTGGTCAGGCGATCCCACGCGGCCTGCCGTGCTGCGAAGGGCTGCACCACCGTATCGATGCCGAGAAGGGAGATGTTGCGCAGGATGAACGGGATGACGCTCGCCTCCCACGTGTGGCCGGCAGCGTTTCCTACCGCGGCGACGGCACCACCGTAGCGGATCTTCTTGAGCACCTCACCCAGCAAGGCTCCGCCGACATTGTCGATCGCCGCGGCCCAGACTTCCTTGTCCAGCGCTCGGCCGGTCGGAGCCAGCACTTCGTCGCGTGCCACGATTCGGCTGGCCCCGAGTCTGGTCAGGTGCTCGCCGAGTTCAAGACGTCCGGTCAGCGCCGCAACGCGGTATCCCAGCCTTGCCAGCAACATGACGGCGATGCTGCCTACGCCTCCGCCCGCTCCGGTGACCAGCACTTCACCGTCGCCCGCCTTGCTGCCTTCCGCCTGTAGCCGGTTGATCGCCAGCATTGCCGCGAGGCCAGCTGTGCCGAGAACCATTGCAGTGCGAGTCGAGAAGCGCTTTGGCAGGGGAACCAGCCAGTCCGCATCCACCCGAGCGCGTTGCGCGAACCCGCCCCACCGGACCTCGCCAACCCGCCAGCCGGTCAGCACCACCCCCTGTCCGGGGTGATAGCGCGCATCCGAACTCTCGACGACGCGCCCCGCGAAATCCACCCCGCCGACATGAGGATAGGTCTTGACCAGATTTCCCAGTCCGCCGAGGCACAACGCGTCCTTGTAGTTGAGACCGGCCCACTCCACTGCAACCAGCACGTTGCCTGGCGGGAGTGAGGTTTCTTCCACCATCTCCACCGCACTGCCGATCGTACCGTCGTCCAGCTTGCGGGTGACCTGGGCGCTGAAGGTCATGGTGGCTCCAAATTCAGTCGTGACGCCCACTAGTAGCGGCCGCCGAGTGCAGCCTGCGTGCCCCCTGCGGCGGCAAGTTCCTTGCCGATCTGCTCGACAAGAGCGGCGTCCGGGATTCGCTGACGCAGTACCGGCAGGATACCGAAGCGGCGAAAGCGCGTCACCTCCAGCATCTGCGCCAGGGAGCGATTAAGAACGTCACTGGCGTCGAGGCGATGCGCCGCCACGGTGGCGATCACCGCTCCGAGTTCGGGGTCGGTGGTCGCAAGCTGCTCACCATACGCTATGGCGCTGTAGTCTTCGCCCCTGCGCAGCGCGTCCACAGCCGGTCCTGCGAAGTACCAAGCGGGAGGATGGAGTGCGTTCTCCGTCGCGTGGCGTGCGAACGACATGCCCTTTGCCGATGGACCGGCCAGCACCAGCAATCTGGCATAGCCGGCAAGGGCGTCGAGATTGGCAGGGTTGAGCTGGACCGCCGAGGCAAAGGCGGCGTCGGCTTCCGCGTACCTGCCCCAAATCTCCAGCATGTGGGCGTAAAGCTCCCAGACAAGGCTCAACGTAGCGCCGGTGGCCAGCGCCCGCTCGAACAGTCTGGCAGCCTCCTGCATCGGCTCGGGATCGAAGCTGCCCGGCGCCTGGACGGCACGGATATCGTCTACGAGTAGCGCTCCGCTCATTGCCAGCTGCGTCGCCGATGCCGTTTCGCTCTGCGATAGGCCTGCAAGGCAGTCTCGGGCTCTCGCCGCATCTTCGACCCGGCCACTATCACGAGAGAGACCGAACAGCAGTTCGCACAGGTATTCGGTCTCACTGCCCGCAAGGTCCGGATGCAGCTCAAGCCAGCGAAGCCCGTCCTGATGCAACGGCCCCCGCAGTGAGCCCAGTTGTTCGGCGAAGGCGCGCGACGTGTCGTCGATGCTTTGCTCTGTGCTGGCCTCCAGTTCGAGCGTCCGAGTCCACAGCGCCGGATCCGCTCCGCTACGCCTCAGACTCGCCGTGACCCTGATCAGACCGCTCTCCGCCTTGGCGATTCCGGTGAGTTGATAACCGGCGCGCCCAGCCTCGACCGCGTTGGCCGATGAGCCCTGCAAATAGACGGAATCAACGCTGCTGAACAACTGCAGATCCGTGACAAGCTCGATAGCGAGGCCGGCAACACTGCGCCGCCCTGTCTCGTCCTCCGCGATTGCAGTGAACTCCGTAACCGCAACTGAGGGTCGTTCAGGCACGATCAGGCGAACTGGGCGGGGTTGGAGAACCTGCCCGAGAACAAGCACGATGACCAGCGCCACCGCCGCGACCGCCACCACGAGCAGCGCTTCGCCCAACCGGCCCGGACGCGCAGGCGCTGCGCTCGCCGGGCGGTCCGGCGCAACGGCGGACGCGGGCCCTATGACCGAGTCGGCCGCGGCCGCGATGAGACGATTGCCTCCGGGAAGGAACTCAGGGACGTAACGTCCCACCGGCAAGTAGATGCGCACGGGGCTCGCACCACCTTCGCCACGATAGTACTCAGCAAGGGCCGCACGCAGACGCCCAGCCTGGACGCGCACAATCGGGTCGGACTGTGGATCGAAGGTCGGCGGGCGCCCGAAGACGTCCACGGCAATCGAGTAGGCCTTGATTGAGCCTTCGTCGCCCCGCAGCTTCGCCTGCACTATGTGGTTGAGAAATCTGGAGAGTTGCGGCGAGCGGGCCAGACCCGGCCAAGTCAGCACTTGGGCCAGGGCAGTCTCCACGGCCTCCCGGGACGGATCGCCTCCCGACACTTCGCACCCTCGCCCCAACCACCGAAAATGCTGGCTGATTTACATGTTAAGCGCAAGCGACGTTACAGCGCAGTTACGCGCGGTTGCCTTCTGCCTAGTCCGCCTCGGCGCCATATGCAGTCGTGTCGCGACAAAGCGGAGTCGTTCGGGATCGTTCCCGAAGCGCCTGTCAGGATAGGCACTTCGGAGACGCACCGAAGGCCTGCGGCGAAACTAGTTCTTGGTACGGGTCTGTGCCGCGCGGCGCGGCTGAAGGAGCCATATGAGCGCGTTTAGGGGCGGCCAGCCATTCATGGCGCTGGTCGACGATGATTCTCATTCCGCCCGACTGATGATCCGGATGCTGCTTGCCCATGGCGCTCCCTCCGTCAGCTGGATGGATACCGGCTCCAGCGCCGCCGAGCGCCTCGGTGCCCTGCTCGATGATTCGCGGGCGGCACTTCCCGGGCTGGTCATCGTTGACCTCAAGGCCTCCTCCTCCGCCACGCACGAGTTCATCGGACGACTTCGGGGGATGCAGAATGGGGGAGCGCTGCTGATTGCCGCGATGGCGCCCTCACTCGAAAAGGAGGTTCGTGACCGGCTTCTGGAGTGCGGAGCTGATGCGGTATTCGAGCGTCATGCGGAAGTGAATTCCTATCGCCGTGAAGCTGCGGCGATGGTGAGTTTCTGGGTGCGCAGTCAGCACCTGGAGGCGGTTGGCACGTAACTACTGCGTCCACAGGTTACGTGCCGGCGGGGAGCGCGTTGCTCTAGGCAGGCCACTGCCGATTGCATTCCCAAACGCGCTCCCCGTACCTCGGGGCCAAGTACCAGCGTCTGTACAAAGTGTTGCTGCCCGCGCTGTTTCCCTGCGGCGCATGAGGCGGCAGGGCCGACACCCCAAGTTTGTCGGCCTGGCTGCCGGTCGTCGTGTCCCTCCCGCGGCGGCCGGCAACAACAGCTGGACGGGACGAGTTCTCCCCTCGTTCCGTCCCGCGGCCCTCTTGCAGTCTCGGCCTGCCATGAGCCGCACTTTCGGCTTGATCCTCAAGGCGCGCAACGCCATGGTTCGGCGCAATCGGCGGAGGTATCAGGATGTTGGGACGGCTCATCTGTCTGCTCGCTACGATCGTGCTGCTGCAACCGGCGTCGGCTCAGGAGGGGGACGGCGTCGACAGCTTCGTGTTGCCGGCGTTCAGCGGAGTTGCCGTTTCACAGGCGCCGGAGGCGGGTTTGGGTGTCTGCTTCGGCCAGTTCGCCGAGGATACCATCGCATGTGCCGTCGCGCAGTGCATGGCACAGAGCGGACTGGGCGAGGAGGACTGCACGCCGAACCTGTGGTGCTACCCTCATGGATGGGTTGCCGACATTTTCATGCAGCACGCCGAGGGTCCGCACTGGCACAAGTTCATCTGTGACCAGCCGGACGAGGCTAGTCTCTCGGCAATCGTCTCCATCGAGTGCGACAAGGACTACCTGATCGCATGCGAAGTAGTCCGGAGCTGGAATGCAGATGGGCAGCAGGTTTCTGGAGAAGGGGCAGACCCGCAATTGCCATCGATTGACGTTGTCGAGGAGTAGTCGTCAATCGGGCTTGTGCTCGGGCAGCCCTTTCCGCTTGGTATGAGCGAACTCCTCGAGCTGCCTCTCGTCCATCGATTCATACATTGACTTCGACGCTCCCTTGAGGTCCCTGGTCTCCGTCTTGCCGCGTTTGGCGCTGAGCGCTGCGCCGGCGGCTTTCTGTTGGGCCTTTGACTTGCTGGGCATGACCGTCCTCCGACGCAGCAACGTCGATCGACTGCGACTCGTTCCACTTGTGACCGCACCTCGCGAAGCGAACTGAAGTCTCATCCCGATAGTCGAACGAAGTCCGGCAAGGCGCCTGCGACACCCAACCCTCGAATCCCGAGCGTTAACTCCGATAGGTCTCACGTCCCGCGCGCAGCAGCCGACGGGGTCCGCTTCCTTCCTCCGCCAGGCGGTCGCCGGGATTGATCAGCGGACAGCTCCGTGTCGAGAGGCACCCGCAGCCGATGCAACCGTTCAGTTCGTCCCGCATGCGGGTCATCAGCACGATGCGACGGTCAAGCCGCTCGTACCAGACCCGCGACAGCGCCAGCCAGTCCTCGGCCGAAGGCGTTTGGCCCATGGGTACTCGCGAGAGAGCCTCTGCGATCTCGGCCAGCGATATGCCCAGTTCCTGCCCGATCCGGATGATGGCCAGCCGCCGCAACACGTCCCGTTCGTAACGTCGCTGGTTGCCCGAGCTCCGATTGCTGCGGATCAGGCCCTTGCGCTCGTAGAAGTGCAGCGCCGAGACGGCAAGCCCGCTGCGGCGCGACACTTGACCCACCGTCAGCTCCTGAGCGATCGGCGGATCTTTTCGCTTTACCTCAACCATGATTGAGGTTGTAGGTCTCTCTGCGCAATGATGCAAGCCGATCATTCAGGGAGTGGCAGATGGCCCAAAAGTACAAGCCGAACGGATGGGCCGAACTGTTTGCCGACGGCCGCGGCCTCGCCGTGGTAGTCTTCACCGGTGGCGTTGGTCTGCAGGCAATGGAGACATTCATTGGCTCAACATTGCTACCCTCCGTCGTGCGCGAGGTCGGCGGGCTGGAGCTATTCGCCTGGAATACCACGGTATTCGTCGTGTCTTCGATCGTCGCCGCGATCTTCGCCGCAGTGCGTCCGTTCGGCATCGGACCACGCGGCAGCTATGTCCTAGCCGCACTGGGGTTCGCAGTGGGAAGCCTCGCCTGCGGGGCGGCACCCAGTATGGAAATCATGCTGGTGGGTCGGGCCATCCAGGGTTTTGGTGCCGGACTGCTGACCGCAATGAGCTATGCGATGATCCGGCAGGTCTTCCCACAGGTCCTGTGGGGCCGCGCCTTTGCGCTGATCTCCAGTGTCTGGGGGGTAGCAACACTGGTAGGACCGGCAGTCGGTGGTGCGTTTGCCGCGCTGGATGCCTGGCGTTGGGCATTTTGGATTTTGGTCCCCGCCGCGGGGCTCCTCGGCCTGCTCGCCTACCGAATTCTGCCTTCGCGCAACGACGAGCATGGCATGACGCGCTTCCCCGTCACTCAAATCCTGCTGCTGACCGGCGCTGTACTCGCCGTTTCGGTGGCCTCAATCCTGACCGGCAACGCTGTGCTGCCTGCATTGCTGGTCGGGTTCGCGGTGCTGGCGATCGTCGCGCTGGGCGTGATCGACCGGCACCGCGAAAGCCGTCTGTTCCCGAAGGGAACCTTCTCACTCGCGTCGCCACTGGCGCCGCTGTTTGCCGCCATGCTCCTGCTCAACCTCGCCATCATCTGCGACATGTTCGTGCCGCTGTTCGTGCAAAACCTGCACGGGCAGTCGCCTCTGGTCGCCGGCTACATGGTGGCTCTGGTCGCAGTCGGCTGGAGTTCGGGCTCCGTAGTCACTTCAAGCTGGACCGGACAACGCGCCCGGGCGGTGATGGTCCTCGGTCCGATCCTCCAGGTTGTCGCGATACTCGGCCTCGCGCTATTCTTGGGTCGGAGCAACCTCGACGGCGAGCTGTTGCCGCTCGCTCCGATCGGTATCGCGCTGGTACTGCTCGGCCTCGGGATCGGCATTTCCTGGCCGCATGTGTCGGCACGGCTCCTGCAGGCAGCACCAAAGGGAGAGGGCAACCTGACGACGGCCTCGATCTCCATGGTGCAACTCTTCGCTTCTGGCCTCGGGGCCGCGATTGCCGGAGTCATCGTCAACGCAGCCGGGTTGGCCTCCCAGTCGTCGGTCGAAGCAACGATTGCTGCTTCGAACTGGCTGTTCGGACTGTTCGTAGTGGTTCCGCTGTCAGCGATCCCGATCCTCTGGCAGATATCGAGGGAACTTCGGCCGGTTGTCCACGAACAACCGGCCGAATAGGACCACTACACGGTCTTCAGCCACCCCCCGTCGACAAAATAGGTCGAGCCGGTCGAGTAGCTTGCCTTGTCCGAACTGAGGAAGACGAAGAAGCTCGCGAGTTCCTCGGGGGTAGCGAAGCGCTTCATGCCACCGGCCTCGTTTGCCACGGCCTGCAGATGTGCCTCCCAGCCGTCCTCGCCTGCGATCTGCCTGGCCGTCTTGATCCAGTCCGGGGTAAGGATGAGGCCTGGGTTGATGGTATTGACGCGGATGTTGTCACCCACGACCTCGTTGGCGAGAGTCTTCGAGAACATCATCAGCGCGGCCTTGGTGGTATTGTAGATCGGCTCATACCACAGCGGCTGCACAGCACAGATCGAGGCATTGTGGATGATCGCGCCGCCACCATGCGCCTTCATTTGCGGCACAAGACCACGGCCGAGCCGGACGGCGGCCATGACATGCAGGTCCCAGTAATATTGCCACTTCGCATCATCCGCCTCGGCAATAGTCTCGTTCGACCCCGTCCCGGCATTGTTGATGAGGACGTCGGCACCGCCCATGTTGCGCGCGGCGGCGATCACCACGTCGCACCCCGCAGCGGTGGCGATATCGGCCGAAATACCCAGGGCACGAACGCCGAATATCGACGCGATGCGCGCTGCCTCCGTCTCGACACGTTCCCTGCCCCGCGCCGTGATCAGGACATTGGCGCCCTCGGCGGCGAAGCCTTCGGCGACTGCGAGCCCAATACCCACACTGCCGCCGGTGATGACGGCGAGTTTGTTGGTCAGTCCGAGATCCATCTGGCGCTTGTCCCCTCCTGCCGCCCTTCCGGCAACCTCTCCCCTGCTGACTGGCGGCTCTAGACGTCCACCAAGATCTGCAGTTTCACATCGGTCGGCCGCGCCTCTACGGCGCGATCGAAAGCCTTGATGGAGTCCTCGAAGCTGAATGTCTCGGAAATCAGCGGCTTAAGGTCGACCCGACCTGAAGCCATCAGGGCGATCGCGCGCTCGTACTGGTGGGCATAGCGGAACACCGAGGCGATCGTGACCTCCTTCACCGACAACGATGCGATGTCGAAATTCACCGGCTCGACCGGCAGCCCCACGATCACGATGGTGCCGCCCGGGCGGACCACGTCGACGATTCCCTGCCAGGCTCGCGGGGAACCCGAGCACTCGAACACCACGTCGGCGCCCCAGCTATCCGTGAGCCTGTTGACCTGGTCGACGAGGTTCTTGTCGCGGATATTGACCGGGATGATCCCCTGGTACCGCGCTGCAATATCGAGCTTGGGTTGCGCCAGGTCGGTGATGACGACCCGCGCACAACCGCCGGCGAGCGCCGCCAGCGCCACCATGGTCCCGATCGGGCCGGCCCCCATGACGATGGCCGTATCGCCCGGGGTGATCTTCGCCTTGGTTGCCGCCTGCATGCCGACCGCGAACGGCTCGACCATGGCGCCTTCGGCAAAGCTCACCTGGTCGGGCAGCTTGAAAGTGTAGTTGGCCGGGTGGACGACATAAGGGGTCAGAACACCATGAACCGGCGGAGTCGCCCAGAAGGTCACCGTTGGGTCGACGTTGTACATGCCGAGGCGGCTGGCCTTCGAGTGCGGATCGGGGACACCCGGCTCCATGCAGACTCGATCGCCCACCTTGAGCCCGGCCACTCCCGGCCCGACCTCGACAATCGTCCCGGCGGCTTCGTGCCCAAGGACCATCGGCGCGTCGACCACGAACGGGCCGATACGTCCATGGGTGTAGTAGTGCACGTCGGATCCGCACACACCTACGGTGTGAAGCTTGATCTTGACCATGCCGGGACCAACGTCCATCGGCAGTTCGATGTCGCGGAGGCTGAGTTCGTGCTGCTTCTCCAGCACCAGGGCGCGCATCTTGGTCATGTCGTCTGGCTGAGTTCCTCGCCGACTGTGTAGTGGTGTGTCGGGCCCGTGGCGCCCTCCTCCGGCGGCTTCATTGCCCCCGTCATGATCGCGACGGCGTCGGACATCGAATAATCGTTGGGGTTGATTACCGCAATGCGCTTACCAAGCCGGTGGATGTGGATGCGGTCAGCGACCTCGAACACATGCGGCATGTTGTGGCTGATCAGGATAATGGGAACACCGCGCGACCGGACGTCCTGGATCAGTTCCAGCACACGGCGCGATTCCTTGACGCCAAGCGCCGCCGTTGGCTCGTCGAGGATGATGATCTTCGAGCCGAATGCGGCGGCCCGCGCCACGGCGACGCCCTGCCGCTGGCCGCCAGATAGCGTTTCGACGGCCTGGTTGATGTTCTGGATGGTCATCAGCCCCAGTTCGCTGAGCTTCTCGCGAGCAAACTTCTGCATGCCCGACCTATCCAGCATGCGGAAGACCGTTCCCAGCACCCCCGGTTTGCGCAGCTCGCGGCCGAGGAACATGTTGTCGGCGATCGACAGCGCCGGGCTGAGCGCGAGGTTTTGGTAGACCGTTTCAATGCCGGCCCTGCGGGCATCGTCAGGGGAGCGGAAGTTGACCGGCTTGCCTTCCATCTCGATGGTGCCGTGGTCCGGGATCACGGCACCGCTGATGGCCTTGATGAGAGTAGACTTGCCCGCGCCGTTGTCGCCAATGACCGCAAGGATCTCGCCGGGGTTGAGGTCGAAATCGGCGCCGTTCAGGGCGACTACGGTGCCGTAGCGCTTGAACAGCCCCCGGGCGGTCAGGATCGGTTGAACTCCGCTCACTGCGATGCCCTCCTCAGCCACTGATCCAGCGCCACGGCGATGATCACCAGCGTGCCCGCTGCGAACATCTGCCAGTAGTCGTCCACGCCGGCCAGCGACAGGCCGGTATTGAACACGCCCACGATGATGGCCCCCAGCACCGAGCCGACGATCGACCCCCGTCCGCCGAACAAAGACGTGCCACCGATCACTACGGCCGTGATTGATCCCAGATTGACCGTATCAAATGCGATGGGCGAAACCGAACCGACACGACCAATGGCCACCCAGGCCGCAAAGCCGCAGAGAAGACCGGCAAAGGTATAGACCGAGATCAGCGTCAAGTTGGTACGAATGCCCGACAGCCGGGCCGCATCCGGGTCGTCTCCGATGGCATGGACGTGCCGGCCCCAGGCGGTACGGTTCAGGATGTACCAGACGATCGCCGCAACCACGACGAGCGAGATGCTGCCATAGGTCAGCTTGGCGCCCCAGACGCGGAACGACTCGCCGAACCACAGCAACTCGGGGGCCTTGGCCTCGATGTCGACGTTGCGGATGGATTCCGAGTGCGAATACCAGAGCTTCAGGGCGGAGAAGATCGACAACGTACCCAGCGTCACGATGAAGGGCGGCAGCTTGATCAGTGCGACGAGCACACCGTTCAGCCAGCCCATTAGCCCACCGAAGAAGATGCCGACCCCAACCGCTATCGGCCACGGAATACCCATGTTCACTGCCATGTGTCCCCTGCTCAGCGAAGCCACAACGAGGATCGCGCCAACGGACAAGTCGATGCCGGCGGTGAGAATCACCAGGGTCTGGGCTACTGCGACAAGACCGGTCACCGTGACTTGTTGCAGCACAGTGGAGAGTGCCCCCGGGCCAAGAAAGCGCGGCGCAATAAGGCCGAAAACTGCGATGCTGACGATCAGCACTAGTGTCGGAATGGTGGTCGGGTTATTCCTCAGGAATGACCGGAACAGCGCAAACAGGCTCCTGTCATCTCGCTCGAAGCTCGCGACCGACCGATCGGCATCCGCGAGCTTCGCCTCGAAGTCCGGAACCGCCTTTGTCGGTGCGTCTGTGCTGGTCATGATGCGCGCCTCCCCCCTGAAACGGCCAGCGCTGCCGCGCTGTTGCCGGGATGCACGAAGGGCGACTGTACCGCCGCCCTTCGCCTGGTCAAGCCGGACCGGGAATCCCGATCAGCCCCAGCAGAGCTCGGTGCCCTTGGTGGTGTCGATCGACGGAACGCCCTCGACGGGCTGGTCAGTCACCAGGTTGACGCCGGTGTTGTAGAACGACAGGCCTTCGGTGACGGTCGGCTTTGTGCCGTCCTTGGCGAAAGCAACGATGGCCTCAATACCCTTGGAGGCCATGAGCAGGGGATACTGCTGCGAGGTTGCTCCGATCACGCCTGACTTGACGCTGGCCACGCCCGGGCAGCCGCCGTCAACCGATACGATCAGAACGCCCTTTTCCTTGCCAGCCTTCTTCAGGGCCTGGAAAGCACCTTCGGCCGCCGGTTCGTTGATCGTGTAGACCACGTTCATGTCGGGGTCCTTGGCGAGGAGGTTCTCGACGGCGGTCACGCCGCCTTCCGGATTGGCGTTGCTCGTCTCGTGACCGATGACGCGCGGGTCGGTTTCCGAGCCCAGCACCTTGAGGTCGGGAACCTCGATGCCGAAGCCGACCAGGAAGCCGGTGTCACGGGCGACATCGACCGAGATATTGTCCTTGTTGATGTCGAGCATGCCGATCTTGGCATCCTTGGCAGCGTCGCCAAGCTTGGCCTTCGCCCACTTGCCGATCAGCAGGCCGGCCTCGAAGTTGTCCGTAGCGAAGGTAATGTCCTGAGCCTCGGCGTCGGCAAGCGGCGTATCGAGCGCGATGACCAGGATACCAGCGGCGCGGGCATCCTTCAGCGCCGGACCGACCGAGTCGTTCGACGGGGTGATCAGGATGCCCTTGGCCCCCGCGGCGACACAGTTCTCGATCGCAGTAATCTGCGGAGCAGCGTCACCGTCGGTGATCCCCGCATAGGCCTGGAAGTCGAGCCCGGCCGACTTGGCGGCAGCCTCGGCACCTTCCTTCATCTTCACAAAGAAGGGGTTGGTGTTGTTCTTGGTGATCAGGCACGCGAGGTCTGCCGCCATGGCCGGCGCGGCGGAGACGGCGAGTGCGGCAACACCCAGGATCAGAAGTTTGCGCAGATGCTTCACGTAGTGGTCCTCCCAAAAGGTTCAATCCGGGCGCCCAGCCCGGTCGACGGACATGGGAGGCCGTTCGACACCCTCCCTATGCGTCAGGGCTCCCATACACCGCAACTAGCCCGGCCTGTCAATAAGTTAATCCAGATGATTTATTAATTGACAGGGCGGCGATTGGCGTGAGACTTTTGGTGCAGGGAGGGGTGTGAACTCCATGTAATCGATTGCAATTCCTGTTTCGGCGTGGCTTGACTGCCCGGGCCGGAAGGCGGTCGAATTGTCGTTGAACGCAGTCAAAGGAAGGTCGGGCCTTGGCCACCCGCGCCGTCAGCCAGCAGAGCAAGTCGCACCCTGTCGCCGCCAGCCGCGGCACCAACCAGTCCGGGGTGCGGCTCTACAACGAACGCCTCGTCCTGTCGCTGATCCGCAGCCATGGCGCCCTGCCAAAGGCCGATCTGGCCCGCATGACCGGGCTGTCCCCACAGACCATCTCGATCATCACCAACCAGCTCGATGCGGATGGGCTGTTGCTCAAGGGCAGTCCCCTGCGCGGCAAAGTCGGGCAACCGCTCGTTCCGTATTCTCTCAATCCGGAAGGAGCCCTGAGCTTCGGGCTCAAGATCGGCAGGCGCTCGGTCGACCTGTACCTGATCAATTTCACCGGCGAGGTCCTGAAGCTCCTGCACAAGACCTACCCATACCCGACCCCGGACGGCATCAGGGAGTTTGCACGCAGGGGAATCGATGCACTCCTCGACGGCATCTCCCCGGCGCGCCGCATCAGGATCGCCGGGCTGGGCATCGCGGCTCCCTACGAAATGTGGACCTGGCACGAGGAGATCGGCGCGCCGAAGGCCGAGATCGATGCCTGGCGCGACGTCGACATGCGCGCGATGATCGCAGAGATCTGCACGTGGCCGGTCTATTTCGCCAACGACATCACGGCCGCCTGCGCCGCTGAACTGATGTTTGGGTCTGGGGACGAGTACATCGATTATCTCTACGTCTTCATCGGCTCATTCATCGGCGGCGGCCTGGTGCTCAACGGTCACCTGTTTCCCGGTCGCACCCAGAATGCGGGGGCGCTGGGCTCCATGCCTGCCCAGTCCCCGCCAGGTGGCGCCGCCGGACGGATGCCGCAGCTGATGAACGTCGCCTCGATCTATGTTCTCGAGCGCAAGCTGCTGGCTCAGGGCAGGAACCCCGAGGTGCTTTGGCAGTCACCGGACGATTGGGGGGATCTCGGGCCGGTCCTTGACGAGTGGATCGACGAGGTTGCGCGCAGCCTCGCCTTCTCCATCGTTGCGGCCATCGCCGTTATCGATGTCGAGACCGTGGTGCTCGATGGCGCTTTCCCGAGCCACGTGAGGTCGCGCATCATCGAACAGACCGAAAAGGCCTTTGCCGGCGTGAACCGTCAGGGCCTGTCGAGGTTTCAGCTGGTTGCTGGCAGCATCGGCAATGCCGCTCGCGCCATGGGCGGTGCGTCTTTGCCGCTTCTCGCCAATTTTACCCAGGACCGGGAAGTATTGTTTAAGGACAATGCCTAGAGCGTCCGGGATTCTGTCTGCATTCGACGCGCACACCCTCCGAAGTAACCACTTCGAAAAGCTTGGCAGGAATGGTGACGGGGCTGCAACCTGCTACCCGGACCGATGCCCCACGACCGCACCATCAGATCTGGTCGGAAATTCACACTCACGGCGCTGGCATCGGTGCTGGCGACCTTCTTGGTCACCACGGCGTTGCTCGCCGGTTTCCTGATCTGGACGGCCGTGCGCATCGACGAGGAGGCGCTTGAGCGGCAGCGCGGCCGGGTAGTCCACGTCGTCGAGGCTCTGCTGCAGTCCCTGCCGCGCGAGCAGCAGAGCGTCGCGATCTGGGACGACGCGCTGCTCGCCATCCGCAGCGGCAACCAGGCGTGGCTAGACGTCAACTTCGGTCAGTGGGGCTTTTCCTACTACGGGCATGACGAGACCTTCATCATCCTGTCTGACGACGTGGTCGCGCATGCCTGGATATCCGGGGTCAACAGAACCGGCAGTGAATTCACGCGACGGGTACGTGCGCTGTCTCCCCTCCTGGCAGACCTGCGCGAGCGCGCCGGCAGGGGCTATGCCGACGACCCGCCCCACCTTGCCGACTACGTGCTCCTCGATGGCCGACCGGCCATCGCCAGCGTCATTCCAGTCGTCTCCGACAGCGGCAGGCTGCACGACGAAGCGGGGACCGAGCCGCTTCTGGTCAGCATTGTGTGGCTGGACCTTGATCTGGAACTCAAGCTGATGGACCAGTATCTGCTGGAGGTCGGACGATTTACGGCCACGCGGTCGCGTCCGCAGTTGCCAATCCTGCCGGTGACGAACCGCTCCGGGCGGATCGTCGCCTTCTATGAGTGGCTGCCCTACCGACCGGGTGAGCAACTGCTCTCGGCGGCTGCGCCCGGACTGGTCGTTGCTGTGTCGATCTTCGGCCTGGTTCTGCTGCTCATGATGAGACGTCTGTGGCTGTCCTCACGGGACCTGGAAGTGCGACAGCGTGAGGTAGAGCGCCAGGCAACCGTGGATTCTTTGACGGGCCTGCCGAACCGCCAGAGCTTCGAGGCCCGCTTTCAGCGACTGCTGGACAAAGATGCGCCGAGACGACCAGTCGCGCTGATGATGCTCGACCTGGACCGGTTCAAGCAGGTCAACGACACCCTGGGCCACAACGCAGGAGACGCGCTGATTGCTGCCGTCGGCCATCGCTTGCGCAGCGTGTGCGATCACTCCTCGGTCCTCGCGCGGCTCGGCGGCGACGAGTTCGCGATCCTGGAGGAACAGGGCCGCGCGGCCGACCTGCTCGCCCTTGCCGAGCGAATCATCGGCGCCATCGGCCGGCCGTTTCACATAGATGGC
Source organism: Devosia sp. (assembly GCA_041916695.1). Taxonomy (GTDB): domain Bacteria; phylum Pseudomonadota; class Alphaproteobacteria; order Rhizobiales; family Devosiaceae; genus Devosia_A. The sequence goes on from JAYRZA010000022.1 coordinate 44,078, forward strand.
GTCGACGCCTTTGTTGGGGTCAGTATCGGCATCGTCATGGCCGGGACCGAAGACCGCGATCGACGCGAGCTGACCCGAAAGGCCGACATCGCGCTATATGAGGCAAAGGCGCGCGGCCGCAACCGTGCCTGCTTCTATGAGGCCGAGATGGATGAGGCCGTGCAGAGTCGTCACACCATCGAGGCCGAACTGCGCGAAGCCCTGACCAGAGAGGACCAACTGTGGGTGGCCTATCAGCCGCTGCTGGGACGGGACGCCCCGACAGCGATCGGCGCCGAGGCACTGATCCGCTGGACCCACCCTCGGCTCGGCTATGTCTCGCCGGCCAACTTCGTCCCGGTTGCCGAAGCATCTGGCCTGATCGAGGCCCTCGGACAGTTCGTCCTGCGCAACGCATGTGAATTGGGCGCGCGCTGGCCCGGACGGCTGATTGCAGTCAATATATCTCCGGCTCAACTGCGCAATCCGAGCTTCGCCGACGATCTGCTGGGCCTGCTGAAACAGACCGGCATGCGGGCTCGAGACCTCGAGATCGAGATCACCGAAGGCATTCTTCTCGACGACGAGACAATTGCGGCGGCCGCGATAAGGCGGCTTCGTGCCGCTGGCGTCCGAATCGCCCTCGACGACTTCGGCACCGGCTACTCTTCGCTCAACTACCTGAAGCGTTACCCGGTCGACCGCATCAAGGTCGATCGCAGCTTCATCTCGCAGCTGCCGCACTCGGTCTCCTCGGCCGCGATCGTCGAGGCCATGGTTCGACTCGCCCATGCGCTGGGGATCATGGTCACGGCGGAAGGAGTGGAGACATGCGCACAACATGAACTGCTGGTCGGAATGGGCTGCGATACCTTCCAGGGGTTCATGTTCTCGCCCCCCCTTGCGGCAAGCGAGATCGCCTCGACCTTTGCGGCCGTGCCACAAGCACCTGCCCGTGTCGCCTGACACCGAACCCTTAACCAAACCGGCGGATTCCAGGCGTCGGTAACCGACGATTGGGCCGCCACGGGCTAATCCTGTTTCTCCACGTCTCGGGGACGATTGCATGCGTCGGAACTGGCGGTTCTCCTATAAGGTCCTGATCCCCGTCCTGCTCGCCGTCGCGGTGACCTTCGGGACCGCAGCAGGTTTCATCCTGTGGTCGACGGGCCGCAGCGATGAGCGGGCCCTCGAGCGGCAGACGCGCCTGGTCAGTCACATGCTTGAGCGGGCCCGAGCCGAGATCGCGGAACAGCAGCAGGACGTCACTGGTTGGGATGAGGCCGTCGCGGCGCTGGGAGACGAGCCCGACCTGGCTTGGATCGACGAATACCTCGGCGCCAGCACCTTCGCCGACTACGGACACAACCGCATCTACGTACTCAACCCGGAAACGAAGCCGGTCTATGCCATGCGCGACGGCGGCGGCGTGTCCGCACAGACCTTCGAACCCGATCGCAACAGCATTGCCCCCTTGCTGGACAGGTTGCGAGGCATCGACGGCTCGGCCGCCATCGCCTCCTACAACAATGGTTTCGGAAACATACCCGGCGTGACCGATTTCGCGCTCGTCGGCGACCGGCCCGCCCTCGTAGGTGCGGTTCCGATCCTGTCCGAAAGCAACGAATTCACAGTAGCTCCCGGACGTGCGTTCTTTCACGTTGCCGTGCGTTTTCTCGATGACGCTCTGGCAGCGGAACTGACCGAGCAGTTCATGCTCGAGAAAGTGCGCTTCTCAGCGGCCCCTGACACAGCGGCCGGCGAAGCGGTGCTGCCCATCCGCGACAGTTCGGGCACGACCGTCGCCTGGTTCAAGTGGAATCCGGAACGGCCGGGGCAGGAAATGCTCGCCGACACCGTGCCGGCCCTGCTGTCCGTGCTGGCCGCCGCCGGGGTCGTCATCGCCTTCCTGCTCCGCCGGCTCAGGCGGTCATCCGCCGAACTCGAGGAAGCCCGGGCCGCAGCCCAGCATCGCGCACTGCACGACCCGCTCACCGGCCTCGCCAATCGCAGCTTGTTCCAGGAACGGCTGACGCAAGCTCTGGAGGGGTTAAGCCGCGGCGGCGACCCGATCGCGCTGCTGGCGCTTGACCTCGATCGATTCAAGCAGGTCAACGATACGCTCGGGCATGAGGCGGGCGATCAACTACTCCGGCTGGTCTCGGAGCGGCTCAAAGCGCTGCTGCGCGATACCGACACCCTGGCGCGGCTCGGGGGGGACGAGTTCATCATCCTGCAGACTGCGCTGCGGACGGTGGCCGAGGCGGAGGCGCTTTCGGAGCGCATCGTCACCCGCATCTCCGAGCCCTACCGGCTGGCTGGCCAAGATGTACGGATCGGGGTCAGCATCGGTGTTGCGATTGCGAGGGACGCTGCGCGCGACGGTCTCGACCTGCCGGCCCGCGCCGACTTCGCGCTCTATCAGGCCAAGGAGGCCGGCCGTAACCAGGTCAAGCTCTACGATAGCCTGCCGGATCGCCGTGAGGAAGACGCGGCCGCCTGAACGGGCAGCGGACATCACGAAGATGACGGCGAAGGCAGCGACGACATCACGGCCAGACAGGGCCAGAACTCTGAGGTTCATCCTCTGTCGGCTGCCTTGGCGTGGCTCCGTTGTCGTTCATTGGGGGGCATATGTCTTCACGGCGCAGTTCCGTGGCGGGTCGCTGCTCAACGCGTCGCAGCCACCGGCCGTTCGGGTTTCCCTTGACCTCCTCTCGACGAGAAGAGACCCTGCCTCCTACCCGAACCTGGCAATGACATGATTACTCCCGAACTGCTCACCCGCATGATCAAGGCCGGCAGCGGCGAGGTACCCGCCGACGTGGTGATCAAGAATGTGCGGCTACTCGACGTCATCTCCGGTGCGGTGACCCATACTGATATCGCTATCGTCGCAGATCGCATCGTGGGCACCCATGGTTACTACCATGGCTCCCGTCTGATCGAGGGCGACAACCGCTTCGCGGTTCCCGGCTTCATCGACACGCACCTGCACATCGAGTCCTCACTCGTTACGCCTTTTGAGTTCGACCGCTGTGTGCTGCCGCACGGTGTCACAACGGCGATCTGCGATCCGCACGAGATCGCCAACGTGCTGGGTAGCGAGGGTATTCGCTACTTCCTCGAGTGCGCCGAGCGCACCGTTATGGACGTCAAGGTCAATCTCTCCTCCTGCGTCCCGGCGACACCGCACGAGACGTCCGGCGCCCGCCTCGAAATTGCCGACCTCGAGAAGTTCCGAAAACACCCGCATGTCATCGGCCTGGCCGAGATGATGAACTTCCCCGGTGTCCTTGTCGGCGATCCGGGCATTATCGCCAAGCTCGTGGCGTTCCAGGGCGGCCACATCGACGGCCACGCGCCACTGCTCACCGATCTCGCGCTGAATGGCTATCTGGCCGCCGGAATCCGCACGGATCACGAGGCAACCACCGCCATCGAGGCGCGGGAAAAGCTCAGTAAGGGCATGGCCATCCTGATCCGCGAGGGGTCGGTCAGCAAAGACCTCGAGGCCCTCGCCGAAATCCTCGACGCGAATACCTCGGCCTACGTGGCGTTGTGCACCGACGACCGGAATCCGCTCGACATCCTCGAGGAGGGGCATCTCGACAGTTCCATCCGCCGGCTGATCGCCCGGGGTCGGCCGCTGCACCACGTCTATCGCGCGGCTTCTCATTCTGCCGCGCGCATCTTTGGGCTCACCGACCGTGGGCTGGTCGCGCCGGGCTACCGGGCGGACGTGGTACTGCTCGACGGCCTCGAGCAGTGTCGCGTAAGCGACGTGGTCAGCGCCGGTCGCGTGGTGCGGCCGGAGCTGTTCGAGGCAAGACAGCCGGTCGCGCCCGTCGGACTCGCATCGATGAAGGCGAAGCGCGTTCGCCCTACCACCTTCATGGTTCCGGCCAACCCGCAGCGCAACGAGACGCCGGTGATCGCAGTGCGCCCCGGACTCATCCTCACCTACCGAGAAACCGCAACACTCGAGATCAGCGAGCGCGGCGTGCTTCCCGACCTCGATGCCGACATCATCAAGATCGCTGTGATCGAGCGGCACGGAATCAACGGAAACGTGGCGCTCAGCTTCGCCAAGGGCTTCGGGCTGAAGCGTGGCGCGATCGCCTCGTCAGTCGGCCATGACAGCCACAATATCACTGTTGTCGGAGCGACGGATGAGGACATGGCCGCGGCGGTCAATCGGCTGATCGACCTGGGCGGAGGCTTCGTCGTCGCCGACGGCGGCCGCACGATCGCCGAGCTTGCTCTACCGATCGCAGGGTTGATGAGCCTGCTGAGCTTCGAGGCCGTTGCCGACAAGCTGCACAAGCTGCGCGACGCGGCGTATGGGCTGGGATGTACCCTGCCAGAGCCGTTCCTGCAAGTGGCCTTCCTCGCGCTTCCAGTGATTCCGCACCTGAAACTCACCGACAAGGGCCTGTTCGACGTGGACAAGTTCGCGTTCTTCCAATGAGCCTGTCCAGCCGCTTCGTCGCCGATCTCTACGGGCTGCCCAAGCGCAGATGCGGCGTTGTCAGGACACGTCGCATCATGGTCCCCATGCGGGATGGTGTGGAACTGGCCACCGAGCATTTCGCCCCGAAGCTGGCGGGCAAGCATCCAACGATCCTGATGCGCGAGCCCTATGGGCTCTCGGGCTTTGCCACCATCGGCGAGGTTTACGCCGAGCGAGGCTATCACGTCGTTCTGCAGGCCTGCCGAGGTACGGACAAGTCCGGAGGCGTCTTCGATCCGTTCGGCCACGAGCGCGACGATGGGCTCGACACCCTCGAGTGGATCAAGCGACAGTCCTGGTTCGACGGGCGCCTCGGCACATCGGGCCCGAGCTACCTCGGATACGCCCAGTGGGCCATCTGCGACGCCCTGCCCCGCCATTCGGCCATGGCGGTCAAGGTGACCAGCGCCGAGTTCCGGTCGGTGGTCTTTCCAGGGGGAACGCTCGCCGTCGGCCTGTGGCTGAGCTGGCTGCAGACCATCGAGGGCCTCCGCGGCAATCCACTGCGGACCGCGCAGCGCATGTTCACCGGCGGCATCGATCGCGCGACACTGCGGGCCACCATGAAGCTGCCGCTGCGAGACGCCGACAAGCGGGTGACCGGTGCCAAGGTGCCGTTCTGGCGCCGCTGGATGGACGAGGCGGTCGGCAACGACACATTCTGGCAGCCGCTCGATCACACCCATCGCATCGGTGTCCGGACTCCGCCGACCAGCTTCGTCTCGGGCTGGTACGACTTCATGCTGGACCAGCTTCTGCGCGACTATGCCATGCTGGTCGACGCCGGCCAGACGCCACAGTTGACCATCGGGCCATGGTTCCATGTCAGCCCGGACCTGCAGAAGGAAAGCGTTCGACAGACGCTGGGCTGGATGGACGAGAAGCTGCTCGGCGAGCCGTCCGACGTGCGATCACGCCCCGTCCGGCTGCACATCTCCGGCGTCGCCGAATGGCACGAGTTTGAGACCTACCCGCCGGGTGCACCCGACATACAGATTTGGCACGTCCACCCCGACGGGGTGCTGTCGCAACGCCCTGTCCGTGCCTCGCCGCCCGATACCTACCGCTACGACCCGCGCGACCCGACGCCCGCCATAGGCGGCGCCATGTTTGCGTTCGTCGGCGCCGGCCCGGTCGATCAGGCGCCACTCGAACGACGCGAAGACGTCCTGGTCTATACCTCGGAGCCGCTGTTCAACCCGGTCACGGTCATCGGGCAGGTGCGGGCGACCATCTATGCCCGCTCAAGCCTGACCAATACCGACGTCTTCGTCCGGCTGTGCGATGTCGACGAGAATGGCGTTTCGATCAACATCTGCGACGGCATCGTCCGCAAGACCTCCTCCGATCCGGCGGTGCCCGACGACGTCTGGAAGCTCAACATACGGTTGCATGCCACCGCGCACTGCTTTCGTCGCAACCACCGCCTGCGGCTGGTCGTCGCCTCCGGCCAGCATCCGCGATACGCAAGGAACACCGGAACGGACGAACCGCTTGGCGACGCGACGCAACTGGTGGCCGCCGATGTCGAGGTCTTTCACGACCCGCAGCACCCCAGTACCATTCACCTGCCTGTCTTCGAGATTGATGCGACGAGCCGCCTTCAGTCGTAGAACCCCGCCGCCCGACACTCGGCAATCGTGAGCGTGTCGAGATCGACTGCGGCAAGGGCCGCATCGACGCCGTCCGCCCTCTCGGACCAGAAGCTCGCAGGATCGCTGACGCTTTCGCCGGCGGCGGGTTCCTCGGGCGGGTTTGCGGCGAGCGATTGCGACTGGCGGAAACGCAGCACATCGCATTGACGATCGACCCGCACCGCATCGGCAGCGGAAAGCCCGACGCCGCGGATGCTCGCCTGTGCCAGGCCCGGAGCGGTGGTTGCGACAACCAGCAGGACGGTCAGCAGCATGCGCATAGTCGACTCCCAGCCTAGGTTATGAGTGTGCAAGCGCCTTGGCGCGCACACGGGCCGCATGCAGGATCGGTTCTGTATAGCCGGACGGCTCGGTAGCGCCTTTCAGCGCGAGGTCAAGTGCCGCCCGGTAGGCGACCGAGGTCTCGAAATGGCCGCCCATCGGCCGATACAGCGGGTCGCCGGCATTCTGCCCGTCGACCACCACGGCCATCTTCTGGAAGGCCGCATGCAGGTCGACCGCGCTGATGAGGCCGTGCGACAACCAGTTGGCCACCGCCTGCGAGGAGATGCGGCACGTGGCGCGATCCTCCATCAGTCCCACATCATTGATGTCGGGCACCTTTGAACAGCCCACACCCTGGTCGACCCAGCGCACCACATAGCCAAGGATGCCCTGGGCATTGTTCTCGAGTTCCCGGATGATCTGCTCGCGCGACAGCGTCGAACCGTCGAGCACCGGCATCGAGAACAGCTCGGACAACCCCGGCGTCGGCTGATTGTGGCGCCGTCTCTGCGCCTCGAAGACATTGACCTGGTGATAATGGAGGGCATGCAGAGTGGCCGCCGTCGGCGAGGGCACCCAGGCGGTGTTGGCGCCGGCATTGGGGTGACCGATCTTGGCCTTCAGCATCGCAGCCATGTCATCGGGCCGGGCCCACATGCCCTTGCCGATCTGCGCCCGACCAGAGAACCCGGCGGCGAGCCCGATCAGCACATTGCGATCCTCATAGGACTGGATCCACTTCTCCGCCTTGACGTCGTCCTTGCGCAGCACCGGCCCCGCCCACATCGAGGTATGGATTTCATCGCCGGTGCGGTCGAGAAAACCAGTGTTGATGAAGAAGACGCGTCGGCGCGCCGCATGGATGCACGCCTTGAGATTGGCCGAGGTGCGGCGCTCCTCATCCATGATGCCGATCTTGATGGTATCGGGCGCAAGCCCCAGCATGGACTCGATTGCGCCAAAGATCCCGCAGGCGAAGGCGACTTCGTCCGGCCCGTGCATCTTGGGCTTGACGATGTAGATGGCGCCGGTGGCCGAATTCACCTTGTCGCTGAGAGCGCAGAGCACGGTGACGGCGGCATCCATCAGTCCCTCGCCGATGGGGTTGCCCTCGGGATCGAGCACGGCGCGCGTCGTCATCAGGTGCCCGACATTGCGCACCAGCAGCAGTGCCCTGCCCTTGAGTGTCAGCGGCCGGCCATCGATTCCGGTATAGTGGCGATCGGCATTGAGCCGGCGGGTGAGCCGCTTGCCACCCTTCTCGAAGGTCTCCTCGAGCGTGCCATTCATCAGACCAAGCCAATTGCGATAGACCCCGACCTTGTCCTCGGCGTCGACGGCCGCGACGGAATCCTCGCAATCCTGAATGGTCGTCAGGGCCGCTTCGACGATGACGTCGGCAAGGTGGGCCGGATGGTCCTTGCCCACCGTATGCGTCGGATCAATCACCAGTTCGACATTGAGGCCATGGTGCCTGAGCAGGATGGCGAGGTGACCGGGATCGTCCCTATGTCCTGCAAGCTGCGCGGGGTCGGCGAGGCCCAATTGGCCGTCGAGCGTGTCGACAGTCAGTGTCCCCTGGTCGGAAACCGAGTAGCCGGTGGCCTCGCGATGGCTGCCGAGCGCGAGTGGAAAGGCCTGGTCGAGAAACTCGGCTGCAGCTTCAAAGACCGCCGCGCCGCGCATGGGATTGTAGCCCCGGCCCGGCGCCAGGTCGCCTTCCCGCGGAATCGCGTCGGTGCCATACAGTGCGTCGTAAAGGCTGCCCCAACGTGCGTTCGCCGCATTCAGGGCGTAGCGCGCGTTCGACACCGGCACAACCAGTTGTGGTCCGCACGCAATAGAGATTTCTGGGTCGAGCCCGGTGGTCTCGATGGTGAAGTCGGCAGGCTCGGGCACGAGATAGCCGATCTGGCGCAGGAATGCCTCGTAGCCCGCGGGGTCGTTCGCCACCGGCCCGTTGGCCCTGTGCCATTCGTCGATCTGGCTCTGCATCCTGTCGCGGATGGCAAGGAGTTCGCGGTTCCGTGGAGCGAAGTCGCGCACGAGACCAGCCATCCCGTCCCAGAACTGCCCTGCCCCGATGCCGGTTCCCGGCAGGGCCTCGCGTTCGACGAAATCAGCCAGCAGGCCATCGACCTTGAGGCCGCTCCGCACAACGTAGGTCATCTCGATCCCTGTCAAAAAGCTCCGGCGGACCTGCGCCCGCCGGAGGATCATCGGGAGGACCCTAGCGCCCGCGATGGGCGACGGGAAGCCCGGAATGCCGGGCCGGCACCTAGAACTGCGCTGTTTCGGTGGAGTGCTCCATTGCCGTCGTGGCGCTCTTGCCGCCGCTGACCGCCATCGCGACGGCATCGAAGTAGGACGTTCCCACCTCCCGCTGGTGACGGATCGCGGTGAAGCCCTCCTTCTCGGCGGCGAACTCCTTCTGCTGCAGGCGGGAATAGGCCGCCATGCCCTCCGCCTTGTAGCCGCGTGCCAACTCGAACGTGGTGAGGCTCAGGTTGTGGAAACCGGCCAGGGTGATGAACTGGTACTTGTAGCCCATCGCTCCCAGTTCGCGCTGGAACTTCGCCATCTCGGCCTCGCCCATGTGCTTGGCCCAGTTGAACGAGGGCGAGCAGTTATAGGCCAGCATCTGCTCCGGATGCTCCTTGCGGATTGCCTCGGCGAAGCGCCTGGCGTCTTCGAGGCTCGGATTGGAGGTCTCGCACCAGATGAGGTCCGCATAGGGCGCATAGGCAAGGCCGCGAGCGATGGCGCACTCGAAACCGCCCTTGAGGACGTAGAAGCCTTCTTCGGTCCGTTCGCCGGTGACGAACGGGGCATCGTACTCGTCGATGTCGGAGGTGATCAGACGCGCCGCTTCGGCATCGGTGCGCGCCATGATCAGCGTCGGCACACCCATCACATCCGCCGCGAGCCGGGCCGAGTTGAGCGTGCGCACAAAGGTCCGGGTCGGAACCAGCACCTTCCCGCCGAGATGGCCACACTTCTTTTCGGATGCCAGCTGATCCTCGAAGTGCACAGCGGCCGCGCCGGCCTCGATCATCGCCTTCATCAGTTCGAAGACATTGAGCGCGCCACCGAAACCCGCCTCGGCATCGGCGATGATCGGCACGTACCAGTCCGTCCGCGCGGTGCTGGCACCGCTCAGCCGCTCCATGGTCTCGATCTGGTCGGCGCGCTGCAGGGCCTTGTTGATGCGGCGAACCACGGAAGGAACGCTGTCGACCGGATACAGGCTCTGGTCGGGATACATGTTGCCCGAGGAGTTGGCGTCGGCCGCGACCTGCCAGCCGCTCAGGTAGATGGCCTTCAGGCCGGCCTTGACCTGCTGCACCGCCTGGTTGCCTGTGAAGGTCCCGAGGGTCGGCACGAAGTCTTCGGTGTGGAGCAGCTCCCACAGGCGGCGCGCGCCGTTCTCCGCAACCGTGTGCTGGATCGGTAGTGAGCCGGCCAGCTGCTGCACGTCCTCATACGTGTAATCGCGGCTGATATGCCGCCAGCGGTCCGGGGCCCAGCTCGGCGTCGGAAAGGGCGTGGGCATTGGGCGGTTGGCGTTGCGGTCGAGCATGATCTTGATCCTCCCTGGGAACGGCTCAGTGGGCACGGGCGAAGGTGGCGGCAACCATCTGCGCACCGGCAAACAGCGGCTCTTGGCCAAGCGTGAACTGCTGTCGCCGAGCGGGACCAACGATCACGTAACCGGCCTCAGCGAGCCTGCGCTCATGGAACTGCGCCATAACCTCCTCGATGGTGTTGGCGACGATGGTCAACGTGTCCGTGGCCTGGGTTGTATATGCGGTCATTTGTCGTGTCCTCCGTTGATGTAAAGATTTGACATTTGATGCCAGGAAGCAAGATATCACCGAAAGGCTCGCGGAAAACGCTGTAAACGATGGCAAACCGACCGCAGAAGTCTTGTAAGGTATGTAAAGGAGATGCCCGATGGAGGAGCCACAGGTCGGAGGAAAGGTGCGGCGTCTGCGGCGCCAGCGACACCTTGCACAGGCCGACCTCGCCGAGGCCGTCGGTATCTCGGCAAGCTACCTCAACCTCATCGAGCACAATCGGCGCAAGGTGACGGTGCCGCTGCTGTTCAAGCTCGCCGGCTACTTCGGACTGGAACCAGGTGAACTGGTCGAGAGCGACGAAACCCAGATCGCCAGCGACCTGATGGAGGCATTCAGCGACGAACTGTTTGCCGATGACGACATCACCAACCAGGAGATTCGCGACCTCGCATTCTCAAATCCGGTCGCGGCCCGGGCCGTGCTACGTTTGTTCGATCGCTATCGTCAACTGGCGCGGACGCCGGCCGCGTCTGGAGAGACGGTCACGGACGAGGAGCCCAGTCATCCGGCGACCGAGGCGGTGTCCGACTTCATCCAGGAGAACGCCAACTATTTCCCCGACCTCGAGGCGGCGGCCGAGCGAGTGCGAGGGGAGATCGACCTGCCCGGCGAAGGCTTCGAGGCGGGCTTGCGGAGCTATATGCGAAACATCCTCGGCATCGAGTGGGAGCTGGCCTCGCTACCGCATCACATGGCACGACGCCTGACATCCGACGGCCTGACGCTGCAGGTGTCCGATATCCTGCCTGCCGAGACTGCGATCTTCAACATCGTGCACTTCCTCGCCTCGCGCGTCGCGGTGACTGAGATGGACGCCATCATCGCCGCGTCTCGGCTTCCGCAGGCCGACGCGCCGGTGCTGGTACGCAATGTCCTCGCGTCGTACTTTGCGGCGGCCGTGGTGATGCCATACCAGCCCTTCCTCGCCGCAGCGCGCGAGAACCGCTATGACGTCGAGCGCCTCGCCCGCCGCTTCGGTTCCAGCTTCGAGCAGGTTTGCCACCGGCTGACGACGCTGCAGCGGCCCGGCGCGCAGGGCATCCCGCTGCACCTTGTGCGCACCGACATCGCCGGCAACATCTCCAAGCGCTTCTCGCTCTCGGGCATCTCGATCCCGCGCCATACCGGCGCATGCCCTCGCTGGAACGTCTATTCCGCCTTCCTCCACCCCGGCGAGATCAGCGTGCAGATCTCGCAGACGCCGGACGGGGAGACCTACTTCTGCATCGCTCGCAGCCTCACCAAGGGCGACTACCGCCACAAGGCGCCACGGCGCCATTTCTCGATCGGGCTCGGCTGTCGCCTGGATCGCGCCCGGGAGATGGTCTATTCCGACGGCATCGACCTCACCAACGTCACCCAGGTGATTCCGGTCGGTACCGGCTGCCGCATCTGTCCGCGGCTGGACTGCGGGCAACGCGCCCACCCGCCGGCCAACCACCGCTTCCAGCTCGATCCGGCGAGCCGCGCCGACAGCATCTATTCGAGGATGGGGTGACCTTCTCCGCGCCCCGCTGAAGTCATGGAGACCTGGCCGCCCCTCGTCTCCTCTCGCCACGGCAGGGAGGCAACGAGAGCGGGGTACGCATACTCCGTCCGGCGACTGCTCTATTGGCCCAGCCGGCTCTTCAGCCCCTGGCCCTTGATGTAGGTCTCGACCACCGCGCGGTCGTCGCCGCAGGTCTGCAGCAGGAACAGCTCCTGTTCGAGCGAATCCACCGTCTCCATCCTCAGCTGCATCTGCGGCGTCGAGGAGGAATTGAGTACCACGATATCAGCCTCCATGCCCGGCGCGAGAGAGCCGATGCGATGGTCGAGGCTCATGGCGCGAGCGTTGCCCAAGGTCATGTGGAAGAACGAGCGCAGTGGCGTGAGCCGCTGGCCGCGCAATTGCATCACCTTGTAGCCCTCGTCCATCGTCCTCAGCATCGAGTAGGAGCTGCCACCACCGACGTCGGTGGCCGTCGCGATGCGTAACCCGTGCTCATGCAGCCGCTCGTAGTCGAACAGTCCCGAGCCGATGAACAGGTTCGAGGTAGGACAGAACACCGCCACGCTGCGGGTGTCCGCCAGGACCTCGCTTTCACGATGGCTCAGGTGGATACAGTGGCCGAGCAGCGTCCTCGGCCCCAGGAGGTGGTACTTCTCGTAGATGCCGACATAGTCGCCGTAGTTGGGGAAGAGCTCGTTGGCGAATGCGATCTCGGCGAGGTTCTCGCTGACGTGGGTCTGGATGTGGAGGTCGGGGAACTCGCGCGCCAGCGCCTCGGCCATCGCCATCTGCTCGTGCGTCGAGGTGATGGCGAACCTCGGCGTGATGGCGTAATGCGCGCGGCCCCTGCCGTGCCACTTCGCGATGCCGGCCTTGGTATCGTCATAGCCCGACTGCGGCGTATCGCGCAGGGCCTCGGGAGCGTTGCGATCCATCAACACCTTGCCGCCGACCATCAGCATGTCGCGGCGTGCCGCCTCGGTGAAGAACGCATCCACGGACACCGGATGAACCGAACAGTACGCCGCCGCGGTCGTGGTGCCGTGCCGAATGAGTTCGTCGAAGAAGCGAGACGCGATGCGCGTTGCGTGCGCTTCGTCTTGAAAGCGCTGCTCCTCGACGAAAGTGTAGGTGTTGAGCCACTCGAGCAGCGCGGCGGCATAGGCCCCGATGATCTGCATCTGCGGGAAGTGGATGTGGGCATCGATGAACCCGGGCAGGATCAGGTGAGGCCGGTGGTCGACGATTTCCAGCCCCGCAGTGCGGACGGCATCGTAGTCCTCGACCGAAAGGATCACCCCGTCACTGCCGATGGTGATCGCCCCATCCTCGACCCAGCGGTAGGACGAGGTATCGTCCCGCCCCTGCGGTTCGTCGAGAAAAGTCAGGACCCGCCCCCGCAGGACCTTCATCGCGTACTGCCCTCGCGGTACCACGCAACCAGCATCGCCCGCTCGTCGTCAGTCATCTCGGTGACGTTTCCCGGCGGCATGGCGTGGCTGTAGCCGGCCTGAATGGCCACCTGCTCGGCATGGTTGGCGATTGCTATCGGATTGTCGAGGATGACGTTCCTTGGCGCCTGCCAGACCCCCTCCCACACCGGCTCGGCGGTGTGGCACATCGAGCACCGCGATAGCACCGTATCCGTCACCGCCTCGAAGTGCGGGCTCTCCATGAAGGCCTGAGACGACGGCGCCGCCACCGTATCCGCGCCGCCGGCGAGCTTGGGGCCGCTGGACAGCCAGGCAATCAGAAAGAAGATCGAGATGGCGAATGCCCAGGTCCAGTAGGGATTGCCCTTGCGGGCGTGACGGGTGTTGAAGAAGTGCCGGATCAGCACCCCCTCGAGGAAGATCAGCGCTGCGATCAGCCAGTTCCACTCGGTCGCGAAGGCGAGCGGGTAGTGGCTCGACAGCATGAAGAAGATCACCGGCAGGGTGAGATAGTTGTTGTGCAGCGAGCGCTGCTTGGCGATCTTGCCATACTTGGCGGCAGGCACGCGCCCGGCCTTGAGATCCGCAACCACGATCTTCTGGTTCGGGATGATGATCATGAACACGTTGGCGCTCATGATCGTCGCGGTGAAGGCGCCCATATGCAGCATCGCGGCGCGACCTGTGAACAGCTGCGTATAGGCCCAGGCCATCGCGACGAGGATCGCGAACAGCACGCCCATCAGCCCATAGGTCGAGTTGCCGAGGGGCGATTTGCAGAGCGTGTCGTACAGTAGCCAGCCGAGCCCGATCGAGGCCATGGAGATCAGTATCGCACCCCATTGCGGCACATCGAGCACGCTACGGTCGATCAGGTAGAGATCCGCGCCGACATAGTAGACCACCACAAGCAGCGAGAAACCGCTGAGCCACGTGGCGTAGCTCTCCCACTTGAACCAGGTCAGGTGCTCGGGAAGGAAGTCAGGCGCCACGAGGTATTTCTGGATGTGGTAGAAGCCGCCGCCATGCACCTGCCACTCCTCGCCATGCGCGAGCGGCGGCAGGCTCGGAGTCTTGCGCAGCCCCAGGTCGAGGGCGATGAAGTAGAAGCTCGAGCCGATCCAGGCGATCGCTGTGATCACGTGCGTCCAGCGCACCGCGAAGCTCAGCCACTCCCAGAAGATTGCGTAGTCGGTCATTCGGCTGCCCCTTGGCGACTGGCGTCGCGGCCCCATCCGCCGGCACGAAACGAGAAAAGGGCGGACCTCGGCCCGCCCTTCCAAGCACACCCGCCTTATGCGGCGCTTTCGACACCCTTGACGAACCAGTCGATGACGGCGAGCTGGTCGAGTGTCATCTTCTCGCCCTCGGCGACCTTGAGGTTGCCGTCCTGATCGTAGATCGGGCCGGTGAAGATGTCGAAGGTGCCATCCTTGTAGCCGGCCTGGACCTTGTCTGCCTCGGCGGCGACGTCGGCAGGTACGTTCTTGTTGTACGGCGACATCACAACGGTGCCGTCGACCATGCCGTCCCACATGTTCTCGGACTTCCAGGTGCCATCGAGAAGCGCCTTGGCGCGCGCGATGTAGTGCGGGCCCCAGATGTCCTCGATGGCCGTGAGGTGAGCGTTTGGCGCGAAGCTCGACATGTCCGCGCCCTGGCCGAAGCCGTACAGCCCACGCTGCTCGAGGATTTGCAGTGCCGCCGGAGAGTCGGTGTGCGTGGTGACGATGTCTGCGCCGAGGTTCAGGAGAGTCTCGGTGGCGGCCGCCTCCTTGGGCGGATCGAACCAGCTGTCGATGAACACCAGCTTGAGCTTGGCGTCGGGGTTCTTCTTCTGCGCCGCGAGCAGGAACGAATTCACGCCGAGCACCACCTCGGGCACCTTGTAGGAGCCAAGATAGCCGAGCGTGCCGGTCTTGCTCATCATGCCCGCGATCGTGCCCAGCACGGCGCGGCCTTCATGGAAGCGGGAATTGTAGACCGAGACGTTGTCTGCCAGCTTGAAGCCGGTACAGTGCTCGAACTTCACGTCCGGGAACTCGGATGCGACCTGGATGGTCTGGTCCATGTAGCCGTACGACGTGGTGAAGATGAGCTTGCAGCCCTGCTGGGCGAGGTCGCGCATCACCGGAATGGCCGAAGCGTCTTCGGCGACGTTCTCGACATAGACGGTTTCGACTTGACCACCGAGTTCTGCCTCGAGCGCCTCGCGGCCCTTGTTGTGCGCCCAGGTCCAGCCGTAGTCGCCGATCGGACCGAGGAACACGAAGCCGATCTTGAGCTTTTCCTGCGCGAGGGCCTTGCCGGCCAGCGGCAGGGCGGCAGCGGCCGCGCCGGCCGTAGCCATGAAGTGGCGGCGATTGAGTTTTGCCATAGACGTCTCCTGTGAGGTAATTGGCGTTTTCTAGGTTGCGGGGAGAAAGGGCTTGCCGAGGCAAGCAGGCGCGTTGAGCCCGACCCGATCCCTCATCGAGATCAGGGTGAGGACGACAACGGTCATCAGGTAGGGCATGGCAGCCCAGAACTGGCTGGGCAGGATGGAGAACCCTGCCGCCTTGGCGAACAGCTCAAGATAGACCAGGACCCCGAAGAAATAGGCGCCGACCAGCAGGCGCGGCGCCCGCCAGGCGGCAAACACCACGAGCGCCAGCGCGATCCAACCGCGCCCGGCCGTCATGCGCTCGGCCCACATCGGGGTGATGACCAGCGAGAAGTAGGCGCCGCCGATGCCGGCCATGGCGCCACCAAAGGCGATGGCCGCGTAGCGCACGCCGATGACCGAATAGCCGATCGAATGCGCGCTGAGGTCATTCTCCCCGACTGCTCGAAGGATCAGGCCGGTCCGCGTCGACTTGAGGAACCATGCGACCAGCGCCACCATGATGAAGGCGAAGTAGACGATCGGGGAGTAACCGAAGACTACTTTCCAGATCGCATCGCGCGCCAGCTCGGGCGGAAAGATCGAGCCGAACGGGGCGACGATCCGACCCACGAACGCGGTGCCGATCAGCGAACTGACGCCGGTGCCGAAGATCGTCAAGGCAAGCCCGGTCGCCACCTGGTTGGAGTTGAGCGCCAGCACCAAGAACCCGAAGATCAACGACGACGCGGCGCCGGCAATGGCAGCGGCCAGGATGCCGAGCCAGGGGCTTCCGGTGAACACCGTCGTCGCGAAGCCGGCAATGGCGCCGATCAGCATCATGCCCTCGACGCCCAGGTTGAGCACGCCTGCCTTCTCGGCCACCAGTTCGCCCAGCCCGGCGAGGAGGATCGGCGTCGAGATGCCGACGATCGTCATGATGGCGAGAATGAAGAACTCGGGTGTGAACATCCCCGCTACTCCCCTGCGGCCATACCGGGCTTGCGCGCCGGCACGAAGCGGATGCGATGCCGCACCAGCACGTCGCTGGCGAGGATGAAGAACAGCATCAGCGCCTGAAAGATCCCCGCCGTGGCATTGGGGATCTTCACCGTGGTCTGCGCCACCTGTCCGCCGACATAGGTGATGGCCAGCACGATCCCGGCGATCAGCACGCCGATCGGATGAAGCCGCCCCAGGAATGCGACGATGATGGCCGTGAACCCGTATCCCGACGGGAAACCGAGATTGACGGCCTTGAGCGCACCGGCGAATTCGAGCGCACCGGCGAGCCCTGCCATGGCGCCGCCGATCAGCATCGAGAGCCAGACGGTCTGGTCGCTGTCGAAGCCGCCGTGCCGCGCCGCGTTTGGCGCCGAACCGACGACCCGAATCTGGTACCCGAACACGGAACGCGCCATGACCAGCCAGAAGACGAAGGGCAAGACCAGGGCGATGGCGATGCCGAGATGCACGGTCGTGCCGGGGATGAGGATCGGCAGGGTCTGCTCCGGCTGCAGCGGGGCGGTAGCCGGGAAGTTCCGGCCATTGGGGTCCTTCCACGGGCCGCCCACGAGGTAGCTCAGCAGCTGCACCGCGACATAGGTGAGCATCAGGCTCGAGAGAATCTCGTTGACGCCGAAGCGCGTCTTGAGCCCCGCCGGCACGCTGGCCCAGGCGGTCCCCCCCGCCATCCCGGCAAGCAGCATGATCAGGATGATGATCGGCCCGCCTGCGGTCCCTGCGGCGATGCCGATGCCCGCCGCACAGAGTGCCCCAACGATGTACTGCCCCTCGGCACCGATGTTCCACACGTTGGCGCGATTGCCGATCGAAAGCCCGAGGGCGATGATGATCAGCGGAGCAGCCTTCACCGCCACGTCCTGCCACTTGTAGCTGAGCAGGATCGGCGACAGGAAGATGTCCATCACAGCGCGGAAGCCGTCGATACCGAGCAGGTCGAAGACGACGACACCGATCGCCATGGTCAGCAGCACCGAGGCAATCGGCGTGACGACCAGCATCAGCCGGCTTGGTTCTGGGCGCTTCTCGAGCTTAACCTGCAATCGCCGCCTCCCGTGGTGGGGCCGGCGCCAGGTCCCCGTGAATGCCTCCCATCAGAAGGCCGATCTCGTGCACGTCCGCCTCGGCCACCTGCATGGCGCGCGATAGTCGGCCTTCATTGATCACCGCCAGCGTGTCGCACAGCGACAGCAACTCGTCGAGATCCTGACTGATGACCACGATGGCAGAGCCCGCCGACGCGAGATCGACGATGGCCTGGTGAATTGCCGCGGCGGCGCCGGCATCGACACCCCAAGTCGGTTGGCTGACCACCAGCACCGACGGTTTCTGCAGGATTTCCCGCCCCATGATATATTTCTGCAGGTTTCCGCCCGAAAGAGAGCCGGCCATCGACGATGGCCCGAGCGCCTTGACGGAGAACGAGGCTATCACCTCCCCGGCATAGGTGCTGGCGGCACTGGTCCGGATCAGTCCCGCAGAAACCATCTTCAGCCGATCCCGCGCCGTCAGGATAGTGTTGTCGGAGAGCGTGAAGTCCGGCACCGCGGCATGCCCGTTGCGTTCCTCGGGCACGCTGGCCATGCCCTTGAGCCGGCGCTGCTTGGCACTCAGTTGCCCAATCGGGGCGCCGTCGACCGTGATCGCCTCCGAGTCTGCGCTCGGCACTTCGCCCGAAAGGGCCAGCAGCAGCGCATTCTGGCCGTTTCCGGCCACACCCGCGATACCGAATATCTCGCCGGCGCGGACGGTGAAGGTGATGTCCTTGAGCGCGGTGCCAAAGTGCCCGATCGCCGGCATAGACAGGCGATTGACCACCAGCTTGGCCTCTCCGAATGCTCGTCCGGCAGGCTTGGAGATCTCCTTGAGCCCAGCCCCGATCATCTTTTCGGCCATCGAGCGGCTGGTCTCGACCCTGGGATCACAGGTATCGACCAGCTTGCCACCCCGCAGGATCGTCGCACTGTCGCACAGCGCCTTGATCTCGTGCAGCTTGTGGGAAATGTAGAGGATCGAACAGCCCTCCCCGGCGAGTTGCCGAAGCACCACGAACAGTTGTTCCACCTCCTGCGGGGTCAGCACCGAGGTCGGCTCGTCCATGATCAGCAGCCTGGGGTTGAGCAGCAGTGCGCGGACGATCTCGATGCGCTGGCGCTCGCCGACAGACAGGGTCGAAACGGTACGGTGCGGGTCGAGCTTCAGCCCATACTGTTCCATTACCGCCCGAATGCGGGACTCAAGCTCGCGGCCGGGGATCTTGGCATCCATGCCCAGCGCGATGTTCTCGAGTACCGTCATCGCCTCGAACAGCGAGAAGTGCTGGAACACCATGCCGATGCCGAGCCGGCGCGCCGCCTTGGGATTGGCCACGCGGATCGCCTGTCCATCCCAGCGGATCTCGCCGGCATCGGGTTGCATGATGCCGTAGATCATCTTGACCAGTGTGGACTTGCCCGCGCCGTTCTCGCCGAGCAGCGCGTGGATCTCGCCCGGCAGCACGGAAAACGAAACATCGTCGTTGGCGAGCACGCCCGGAAAGCGCTTGGTGATGCCATTGAGGGCAAGGCGTGACGCCAGTTCAGTGTCCAACGACGGCTCCCGACTGCATTGCGGTGACCGGCCGTGCGCTCCATTCGACTTCCCGGCCGGGAGTGTGAACCATAATCTCCGCCGCCGCCAGCGCGGCAATCACCTCGGGACGTTTGTCCCCAGGCCCGGCCGGAAAGGCCTTGCCCCCGATCGGGAGCACCAGGCGCCCGAGTTCGGAAACCGGGTAGCCCTCGGATGCGTACCAGCTGTGAAAGCGCGCGCGCTTGGTCTTCGACCCGATCATGCCGACATAGGGCGCATCACGGCGTTGCAGCGCCTCTGCCCCGATCAGGAAGTCAAGAGCATGGTCGTGGGTGAGAATGACGTAGGAGCTGCCCAGCGGGGCCGAACGCACCATGGCCTCCGGCATCGGGACGGTGTGCGTCGCGACGACCTGGGGAAGGCTGGAAAGCTCCGCCGGGCGGGTATCGACGACGTGCACATGCAGCGGCAGCGGCGCGAGGGAGTGCGCGAGGGCCCGGCCGACATGTCCGGCGCCGAACAGGTAGACATGCGGACGGGCAGCCGTCTCCGCCTCGATGCGACCGATCAGCCGCGCCGCCGCAGTCTCGTCCAGCCGTCGCAGCGAGACGTCGACGCGGCCGCCGCAGCACTGCCCGATCTCGGGGCCGAGGGGGATCTCGAGGTCGTCGCCGGCCTCGTTCGACCGCAGCACCTGCCGGGCGCGATCGACCACCAGGTACTCGAGTGCCCCGCCGCCGATGGTGCCGAGCTGCCCGGCGGCCGAAACCAGCATGAAGGCGCCGGCCTCACGCGGCGAGGAGCCGCGGACGGCGACGAGTTCGGCGACAATGGCCGCCGGTCGGGTCATGAGGAAGGCGCGCAGTGTTGCGGCAGAGACCGTCATGGCGCGCGTGCGGCCCGTCGCAGCCGCTCGACCGCAAACAGCACGCGCTCAGGGGTCGCGGGCATGTCCAGCCGGGGAGCGACGCGGTATTCGGCGACGGATGCCACGGCCATCGAGAGGGCCTCCACAACCGAGTAGCCGAGCACCAGCGGCGGTTCGCCAACAGCCTTGGAACGGCCGATCGCGGGCTTTCTGTTGACGCTCCAATCGGCAAGCCGGACGTTGAAGACGGGTGGCACGTCGGAGGCGAGCGGGATCTTGTAGGTGGAAGGGGCGTGCGTCCTGAGTTGGCCCTTCTGGTCCCACCACAGTTCCTCGGTGGTGAGCCAGCCCATGCCCTGGACGAACGCGCCTTCCACCTGCCCGATGTCGATGGCCGGGTTGAGTGAGCGCCCGACATCCTCGAGCACGTCGGCGCGGTCCACCTGGTACTCGCCGGTCAGGGTGTCGATCGTGGCCTCCGCGCAAGCCGCGCCATAGGCAAAGTAGTAGAAGGGCCGCCCCCGTCCGGTCGAGCGGTCCCAGTAGATCTCCGGGGTCATGTAGAAGCCGGCCGCCGACAGCTGGACGCGGTGCATCCAGCACGAGGTGGCGAGTTCGTCGAAGCGCATCAGCCGGTCGCCGATGCGGATACCGCCAAACTGCCAGATGACCTCTGCCGGATCGACGCCGTGCAGCCGGGCTGCATGTGCACTCATGCGCGCCTTGATCTGGTTGGCGCCGTCGAGCGCTGCCATGGCATTGAGATCGGTACCCGACGAGGCCGCCGTCGCCGAGGTATTGGGCACCTTGCCGGTATTGCTCGCCGTGATCTGCACACGATCGAGCGGCACCCCGAACGCATCGGCGAGAACCTGCGCCACCTTGATGTGAAGGCCCTGCCCCATCTCGGTTCCACCATGGCTGAGGTGGACCGAACCATCGCGGTAGACGTGCACCAGCGCCCCGGCCTGGTTGTGCCAGGTGGCGGTGAACGAGATGCCGAACTTGACCGGAACCAGCGCAATGCCCTTCCTGAGCACGCCGCCCTTACTGTTGAAGTCGAGAATGGCCCGCCGCCGCGCCTGGTAGTCGGAGCTCTCTTCGAGATCGTCGATCACCCGATGGATGACATTGTCCTCCACCACCTGGTGATAGGGCGTGATGTTGTTGCTGTCCGTGCCGTAGAAATTGGCCTTGCGGATCTCGAGCGGATCCTTGCCGAGCGCATAGGCGATGTCCTCGATCCAGCGCTCTGCCGCAACGATCCCCTGCGGACCGCCGAAGCCACGGAAAGCGGTGTTCGAGACGGTGTTGGTCTTGAGCGGCTGCGACTGCACCCGGACGGCCGGATACCAGTAGGCGTTGTCGCAATGGAACAGCGCCCGGTCGGTGACCGGGCCAGAAAGGTCGGCCGAGTATCCCGAACGGGCGGCGTAGGTGGCGGCAACAGCCTGGATGCGGCCCTCGTCGTCGTAGCCGACCTCATAGTCGACCACGAAATCGTGCCGCTTGCCGGTAATCGAGAAATCATCGTCGCGATCAGGGCGGAGCTTCACCGCCCGTCGGTACTTCCGTGCCGCGACGGCAGCGACGCAGGCGAACAGGTTCCCTTGTGTCTCCTTGCCACCGAAGCCACCGCCCATGCGGCGCATGTTGACGGTAACCGCCGCATGCGGAATGCCGAGCACCTGGGCCACCATCACCTGGATTTCGGTGGGGTGCTGCGTCGAGGCCTGGATGGTGATCTCGTCGTCTTCGCCAGGGATGGCGAGCGCCACCTGGCTCTCGAGATAGAAATGCTCCTGCCCGCCGATCGTCACCGAGCCCGTGAGTCGATGCGCCGAAGCGGCGAACCCCGCTTCGACATCGCCGCGCTCGAGCTTGAGCGGCTCCGTCACCAGCCGGGCTCCCGCCGCCCGGGCCGCCGCGATATCGGTGAGGTGCGGCAGGTCCCGGTACTCGATGCGGGCGAGCCTGGCGGCGCGACGTGCCGATTCCCGGTCGATGGCAACCACCGCAAAGATCGCCTGGCCGTGGTATTCCACCACCCGGTCGGCAAACACCGGCTCGTCGTGCTTGTGGACAGTGCTGATGTCGTTCTCGGCAGGGACGTCGGTAGCCGTCAGGACGCCGACGACCCCAGGTGCGGCACGCACCTCGTCCAGATCGACCGAGACGATCTCGGCATGGGCCCGGCTCGACAGCCCCAGATAGGCGTGAAGCGTGCCTTCGGGCTCGGCCAGATCATCGACGTAGTCGGCGCGACCCGCCACCTGCCTGACGGCGGAGTCGTGCGGAACCGAGACGTGGAGCGGCGAGGCGGTGATGGCGGTCTGCCGGTTCATGCGACCTCCCGTGTCAGCCGCTGGCCCGCGCCGATCGTCTCGAGGTAGAACCGCCGCAGCAGGTTCTGCGCGGCGAGCAGCCGGTAGCCGGCCGAGGCCCGCATGTCGGTGAGCGGCTGGAAGTCGGTGGCAAAGGCCGGCGACGCCGCTTCGATCGCCGCCTCGCTCCAGGCCTGCCCGAGGAGCGCGGCTTCGACAGCCGTCGCGCGCTTCGGCGTCGCTGCCATGCCGCCAAAGGCGATGCGCAAGGACGCAACATGGCCCCGTTCGTCAAGCGCCATGCGGAAGGCACCGCAGAGCGCTGAAATGTCCTCGTCGCGACGCTTCGAGATCTTATAGCAGGCGAAGTGCTCGCCGTCCGGCAGTCGCGGCAGGCGCACGCTCTCGACGAACTCGCCGGGCTGCCGGTCCTGCTTGCCGTAGGCGATGAAGAAGCTCTCGAGCGGCATCGAGCGACGCCGGCTGCCGCTGCGCAGCGTGACCGTAGCCCCCAGCGCGATCAGGGGTGGCGGCGTGTCGCCGATCGGCGAGCCGTTGGCGATATTGGCACCGATGGTGCCCATGTTGCGCACCTGCGCCCCACCGATCCGACCCCACAGCTCGGACAGTTGCGGAAACCGCGAGACGATGGCGTCCGCGGCCTCGGCATAGGTGACGGCGGCCCCGAGGACGAGGGCGCCATCCGCTTCGGCCAGACTGCGCAACTCCTTGATCTCGCCCACGAAGATCAGCGGTCCGATGTCGCGCATGAACTTGGTGACCCACAGGCCCACGTCGGTGGAGCCCGCGACCAGTGTCGCCGACGGATCGTCGAGATAGACGGACGCCAGATCGTCGACCGAGGCCGGTACGATGATCCGGTCCCGGCCCGTGCCGACCTCGACGCGGCGACCGTCCCGGAGGGCGGCGAGCCGCGCCTTCATCCTGGCCCGCTCGGCGAACAGCGGATCGCCGGCCGGCGTCCCGTACTGCGACATGGCCTGGCCGGCCCGGATGATCGGCGCATAGCCGGTGCAGCGGCAGAGATTACCCTGCAGCGCCGTCTCGATGGCGCCCGCGGTTGGCGCCGGCTCCGCCATCCACAGCCCGTAGAGCGACATGACGATACCGGGGGTGCAGAAGCCGCACTGGCTGCCATGGTGTTCGACCATGGCCTGCTGCACCGGATGCAGCGGGCCACCCGGGGCACTGAGGTGCTCGATGGTCACCACATGCGCGCCATCGAGGGAGCCGATGAAGCAGATGCAGGCATTGACGCTGCGGTAGACGAGCTCGTCGCCCCTGAGCCGCCCGACCAGAACCGTACAGGCGCCGCAATCGCCCTCGGCGCAGCCCTCCTTGGATCCCTTGAGGCGACGATCCAGCCTCAGGTAGTCGAGCAGCGTGCGTGTGGCTGGGATGCTGTCGAGGGCGATCTCATCGTTGTTGAGGATGAACCGGATCTCGCTACGCGCCTCACCCATTCAGCTGCCCCGATAGGTCGAGTAGCCGTAGGGCGAGACAAGCAGCGGCACGTGATAGTGCGCCATTTCGCTGATCACGAAGCGCACCGGAACGAGGTCGAGGAAGGGCGTCGCGAGCTCCAGACCCAACCGCTCGAAATACTGTCCGACATGGAACACCAGCTCGTAGGCTCCCGTATGGAAGTGCTCGCCCTCGAGCAGCGGTCTGTCCACTCGCCCGTCGGCATTGGTGAAGGTCGACAGCAGATGATGCGTGTGATCGCCGTGCACCACTAGCAGGTCGATGTTCAACCCGATGGCCGGCCGGCCATGCGTGGTATCGAGCACATGCGTCGTCAGGCGTGCAGTCCCCGCCATCCATCCGGTCCTTTCACCCTGCCCCGCCGGGAGCCGCACCGCATCATCATGAGGCAACGGTCCCGGATTGCCCGACTATTGAGCATATTTGTCGCGCTTCCAAGAGGCATCGATCGGCTTTTTACCAACTGGTCCACTTTTGACGATCTTGCGCCCGGTGAGCAGGCGCGGCAATAACCTCGGATACGTCCGATGAGGTGCCTTGATGCGCTATCCCCGCAATCTGGAGGGCTACGGCCCAAATCCGCCCGACGCACGGTGGCCGGGGGGCGCCCGCGTCGCGGTGCAGTTCGTTCTCAACTACGAGGAAGGTGGCGAGAACAACATCCTTCACGGCGACCAGGCATCGGAGGCGTTCCTGGTCGATGTCATTGGCGCCGTTCCCTGGCCGGGCAAGCGACACTGGAACGTCGAGTCGATGTACGAATACGGCGCGCGCGCCGGCTTCTGGCGGTTGCACCGGCTGTTCACCGGATTCGACTTGCCGGTGACGGTCTACGGCGTCGCGACGGCCCTGCAGCGCTCGCCGGCGCAGGTCAGGGCCATGCTCGACGCCGGCTGGGAGATCGCCAGCCACGGCCTCAAGTGGATCGACTACCGCGACCATGACATCGAGCATGAGCGGCGCGACCTGCACGAGGCGATCCGGGTCCATACCGAGGTGACCGGCACACGGCCCACCGGCTGGTACTGCGGCCGGACTTCGGTCAACACCGTGGACCTCGCCTCGGAGGAAGGCGGCTTCACCTATGTCTCGGACACCTATGACGACGATCTGCCCTACTACCGCGAGCATTTCGGGGCCCCGCAGCTGATCATCCCCTATTCTCTCGCCACCAACGACATGCGCTTCACCACGGCATCCGGCTTCGCCAATGGCGAGGAGTATTTCCAGATGCTCAAGGACAGCTTCGACGTGCTCTACGAGGAAGGCGAGGCGGGCAGCGCCAAGATGATGTCCATCGGGCTGCACTGCCGGCTGGTCGGCATGCCCGGCCGCTTCGCCGGGCTCAAACGGTTTGTCGACTACATCCGATCCAAGGAGCGTGTCTGGATCGCCAAGCGGATCGACATTGCCGAGCACTGGCTGCGCACGCACCCGTACCGGAAGCCCGACATTGTCCCCAGCCAGCTCGCCTATGACGACTTTGCGCAGCTGTTCGGCAGCGTGTTCGAGCACTCCGAGTGGGTCGCAGAGCGCGCCTTCAGGCGAGAAATGGGCCCGGCGCACGATACGGCAACCGGCCTGCACGCATTGATGTGCCAGGTGTTCCGCGCGGCAAGCGCGGAGGAACGGCTCGGCGTGTTGCGGGCGCATCCGGACCTTGCCGGCAAGCTCGCGGCAGCCCGGCGCCTGACGGCGGCGTCCGAGTCCGAGCAGGCCTCGGCAGGGCTCGACGCGCTGACGGACGAGGAGCGGGCGCGCTTCTCCGAACTCAATTCGGCCTACGTAAGGAGGTTCGGGTTCCCCTTCATCATCGCCGTGCGGGACAACACCAAGGCCCAGATCCTCGACGCCTTCGAGCGCCGCATCTCCAGCGACTCCGAGACCGAGTTCGCCACGGCGTGCCGCCAGGTCGAACGCATCGCCGAACTGCGGCTGCGGCATATCTTCGGTGGCTGAACGAGACGCGGCCGGGAACCGCCGCCGGGGTGCCGACGGCGCCGGCCCTCAAGGCGCTTGACTCGCAGACCACTCGATCATAACCATCTCGTTATATAGAGAAACGGTTATGAAAATGCCATCGACGCCGCAGCAACTCGACCTGACCTTTGCCGCTCTGGCCGATCCGACCCGACGCGCCATCCTCGCCCGGCTGGCGCACGGCGAGGCGTCGGTGCTGGAACTGGCCGAGCCGTTCGAAATGAGCCAGCCGGCGATCTCGCGACATATCAAGGTCCTCGAACAGGCGGGCCTCGTCAGCCGCGGGCGCGATGCGCAGCGCCGCCCCGTCCGTATCGAGGCCGCCCCGCTGGCCGAGGCCGTCGGCTGGCTCGAAACCTATCGCCGCTTCTGGGGGGAAAGCTACGGTCGCCTCGACGGCCTGCTTGCCGCGCTCCAGAGCGCCACCCCCGACCGCGAGCAGTAGGAGACCCGATGTTCAGGCCACTCTCCATCAGCATGCCCTCCGACCGCGAGATCGTCGTCACGCGGGAATTCGCTGCGCCGCCCGAGCTGGTATTCGACTGCTGGACGGTTCCCGCCCTGATCCGCCGCTGGCTTGGCCCCGCCGACTGGGTGATGACCGTCTGCGAATTCGATGCGCGGGTTGGCGGCAAGTGGCGCTTCGTCTCCCGCGGCCCGACCGGCTTCGAGATGGGGCACGGCGGCACCATCCTCGAGCTCGAGCGCCCGCTCTGGATCAGGACAATTGAACGCTACGACATGGACTGGACCGGCGGCGAGACCCTCAACAGCAATGCCTTCAGCCCCACGGATACCGGGACACGTTCGGTGCTGACGGTCCTCTACGCCAGCAAGGAGGCGCGCGACGGCGCTGCCGCCACGCCGATGGCCGCGGGCCTGGAGGCAGGCTTCGGGCGTCTCGACGCGCTACTCGCCGAGCTTCCGGCCGGCTGACCGCCGGTCCCCGCCTGGACTGCCGACTGCGACCGCCCCGCCTCGCCAGACGTCATGCTGGCGAGAGCGGCTTCCTTGACCACGATGCATCAGCAAAGGACGACCGAAATGCCCAAGATCATGCCCTGCCTGTGGATCGACGACCGCATCGAGGAGATGGTCAATTTCTACGTGGCAACCTTCAGGGACGCGGAGATCCGCGATGCGCAGCGCTATCCCGGTGGCCGGGTCCTGACCATGACTTTCCGGCTCCGGGACCAGGAGTTCATGGCGCTCAACGGCGGGCCGCGCTTCCCGTTCACCGAGGCGGTGTCGTTCTCGGTCGACTGCGCGGACCAGGCCGAGGTGGACTATTTCTGGGAGGCGCTGACCGCCGACGGCGGCGCCGAATCGATGTGCGGCTGGTGCCGGGACCGGTTCGGGCTCAGTTGGCAGGTCGTGCCACAGCGTCTGGTCGAACTGGTCTGGGACAGCAAGGACAAGGCGGCCGGGGCCCGGGCCCAGCAGGCGATGTTCCAGATGAAGAAGATCGTCGTCGCCGATCTCGAGAGGGCGCATGCCGGCCTGTGAGGTCCCGGCGCGGTAGCGTCAGTCGCCGCCGCCGTCGCCGCCGTCCCCGGCATCGTCCTCCTCCGGCCCCTCGGCCTCGGCCAGCGGCTTCCGCTCCTGGTCGTAGAACCACAACCAGATACCGATCGGCACGATGAGGAACCCGTAGGGCCAGTACTGCATCACCAGCGCCTCGACCGGCTCCCGGAAAGAACCCTGGAAGTCCCTGAGCCAGTCCATGGCTAGCGCGACGGCGGCTGGCCCGGATCGTCGTGGGGCTCGCCGTCCTCCCAGGCGATGGACGTATCGGGTTCGCTTTCGCGTCCGTGCAGCAGCCGCTCGAGCCAGAGCCGCACCGCCCGTCCGGCTTCCTCGAGGACGGCCGGATCGATGAGGCCAGGCTGCAACGGGTGGTGGCGCTGATCCATGCGCCTAGCCTGCGCCGCAAAGATGAACGATTCCTGACCAGCGGACCCGCGCAACGAAACCCTGGCGCTATTTGTGACTCCCGCCTCCGGTGCAGAGTTATCCCCCATGGCCGCACGGCCGATTCCGCACCGGACAGCGCGCATTGTACGATAGCTGAGTCCGGCGGGGATAAGTCCGGCAGGCCGCGGCAGAACCAGCGCCGCTACTGTGCGGACCGCCGCATCTGCGCTAAGAGGGCTGATCGATCACCAGAGCCCGCGTGTCATGGCCCCCACCACCTATGCCAGCCCGAGCGCCGGCCTGCCCGGCCAGATGGCCCTCCACAGCGGCCGCGCCGTGTTCACCGAGGCCTATGCGCTGATCCCGCGCGGGGTGATGCGCGATATCGTGACGAGCTACCTGCCGCACTGGAGGCAGGCCCGGGCCTGGGTCATCGCCCGACCAATGACGGGCTTCGCGGAGACCTTTTCGCAATACGTGGTGGAGGTCTTTCCCGGCGGCGGTAGCGACAGCCCGGAGCCGGAGGCCGGCGTCGAGGGTGTGCTTTTCGTCGTCGAGGGCCAGGCAACGCTGACCATCGCCGGCAAGTCCCACCTGCTGAAGGCGGGGGGCTACGCATACCTGCCGCCCGCGTGCCAGTGGACCCTCGACAACCGGGGCACCGTCGCGACCCGTTTCCACTGGATCCGCAAGCGCTACGAGACGGTGGCGGGGATAGACGTGCCGGACGCCTTCGTGGCCAACGAGCAGGACGAACCGATCATCTGGATGCCCGACACCAACAGCACCTGGGGCACGACCCGCTTCGTCGACCCCACCGACGTCCGGCACGACATGCACGTCAACATCGTGACGCTCGAGCCGGGCGCGGTGATACCGTTCGAGGAGACCCACGTCATGGAGCACGGCCTCTACGTGCTCGAGGGCAAGGCCGTATACCGGCTCAACCGCGATTGGGTCGAGGTCGAGGCCGGAGATTTCATGTGGCTGCGCGCCTTCTGCCCGCAGGCCTGCTATGCCGGCCCTCAGCGGTTCCGCTACCTGCTCTACAAGGACGTCAACCGGCACATGAAGCTGATGCTCTGAAGGGAGACGGCGGATGGACCAGATCCTGATCGAACCGCTGAGCCGCGAGGCCTTTGCGCCGTTCGGCCAGGTGATCGCCGCCGACGATGCGGCCCACCACTATCCGATCAACTCCGGGCGGACGGAGCGCTACCACGACCTGGCGCGGGTGGAACTGGGTGGCGTCCATGCCCGGCCGCTGATCTCGATCTTCCGCGGCCAGCGCTGCGAACTGCCGCTGACGCTGCCTCTGGTCGAACGCCATCCCCTGGGCAGTCAGGCCTTCTTCCCACTGGCCCCGCGCCCCTGGCTCTCGATCGTGGCACCCGATCAGCACGGCACACCCGGACGGCCACGGGCCTTCCTCGTACCGCCGGGCACCGGGGTGAACATTGCCATGAACACCTGGCACGGGGTGCTGACACCGCTCGAGGCGCAAAGCGACTTCCTGGTCGTCGATCGCGGCGGCGAGGGCAACAACCTCGAAGAACACCTGTTCGACGAGCCATATCTCGTCGTCGCGGACTAGAAGTCCTGCGGGGCGCCGCGTCCAGCTGGTCCGGACGATGATTTGGCGCAGCCGTTGCATTTCTTCCATAATTCTGCGGGAGACTGCGACGGCCGAGAGGAGGGCTCGATGTTCCGCATCCATCTGGCGCTGGCGGCGGTAGCCGCTCTGATGCTGTCTTTCGCGGCCCCGGCAATGGGCGCCAAGCTGACCATCAGCGGCGATGTCACCTACCGCGAACGGATCGCGCTGCCGGCAGCCGCCATCCTGTCAGTGGCCCTGGTCGACCTCGCGGCGCCCGAGGCCGAGGTCATCTCGGCAGAAGCACCGATCGCGGCGGCGGGGCAAGTGCCGCTGACCTTCACTCTCAATGTCGACGAGAGCGTCCTCGCGGCAGGCCGCAACTACGGTCTCGTCGCCCGGATCGTCGCCGAGGACGGTGCCATCTGGTTCCGCAATGCCGAGCCCTACCCGCTCGATCTGCCGGACCTCGCGGCCCCGATCCTGATCACTGTCGATTTCGCGGGACGCACCGAGGCCGCCGAACCGGTGCAGCCGCCGATCCTCGACGTCACCTGGAAGGTCGAAGTCCTGGACGGGCAGCCGGTGATGGACGGCCCGGCCCCTTCGCTGTCGATCGCGAAGGACCTGCGGGCAGGCGGCCGTGGCGGCTGCAATTCCTGGTTCGCGCAGGCCGCCCTCGCCGGTGACAGCCTCGCCTTCAGTGCCGTCGCAGCCACCCGCATGGCATGCGTGTCCGACGAGGCCAACGCCCGGGAGCAGGCCTTTTTCGCGGCCCTCGCGGCGACCCGCTTCTGGCGCCTGAGCGACGGCCGCCTGGTGTTGCTCGACGCTGCCGGGGCCGAACTGGCGATCCTCGCAAGATCGCGCTTCTGATCGTTGAGAAACGCCGCCCCCGTTGACGTGAGGGCCGCGGCCGGAGAGGCTGACGGCTGCCGCGCAACGGAGCTCCCGATGGACATGCCCGCCATGATTTCCCGCCTGCTCGACGTGATCGAGACCGACCTCGTGCCGCTGACCCGGCGCGGCGTCTCGGGCGGCAACAAGCTGTTCGGCGCGGCGATCCTGAGGAAATCAGACCTGTCGGTGGTGATCGCCGAGACCAACAACGAAATCGAGAACCCGCTCTGGCACGGCGAATTGCACGCCATCAAGCGTTTCTACGAACTGCCCGCCGAGCGCCGCCCGGCGCCGAAAGACTGCCTGTTCCTCGCGACGCACGAGCCCTGCTCGCTCTGCCTGAGCGGCATAACCTGGTCGGGCTTCGACAACTTCTACTACCTGTTCAGCTACGAGGAGACGCGCGACGCCTTCGGCATCCCGCACGACATCCGCATCCTCAGGGAAGTCTACGCCGTGCCCGACCCGGACCGCGAGGCGGTGATGGAGGGGCGGCCGCTCTACAACCGCCGCAATGCGTTCTTTCAGAGCCACGACATCCAGCAGATGATCGCCGGCCTCGACCGCTCGTCCAAGGAGCGGCTGGTGGCCCGCGTCGACGACCTCAATGCGGTCTACAACGAGCTGTCGGCCACCTATCAGAAGGACAAGGGCGGCAAGGGCATTCCGCTGAGCTGAGCGGAGCCCGTCGACCCGGCGCCTGCGCGCCCGGCCGGCCGACACGGCACCTCGCGCCGCAGCGCTCCCGGCCCCCTACACGAGGACGATGCTGGCGGCGGCGAAGGCGAGGACGGCCAGGACCATGGCGAAGAGCACGAAGAGCAGGATCTGCGGAGGCGGGCTCACGGGAGTGCGCGGCATCGCCGGGTGCTCCGCTCAGCGCGCCGGCTCGACCTGAGCAGGCCCGGCCTCGGCGGTGGCAGGGATGGCGGAAGCCGCGACGGTGAGCGTCGCCATCGCCATGGCAAAGAGCGCAATGAGCGCGAGCTTGAGCATGTGGTCCCCCGGGATGGCAGCGGCCCCGCCGGCCGCATCTGCGCTGTCGATGCGGCCACCCTGGGGCCTGCCGGTTGAATGCCGGCGGAACCCGGCATTCATCCGGCGTTCAGCCGGTTTCCGGACTCAGCCGGTGACGCGGGCAGTGTCCGCGGCGCGGCGGGCCTTGCCGGCGACCTTCTGCTGCCGCGACCAGCGCGCCTTGGGCGGTGGCGAACCCGAGCCGGTGGGCTTTTCCCACCAGGCCTGGGCGGTGGCCGGAGCGCCGCCGTTGCGCGAGACGTTGCTGCCGGTGCCGGCACCGCCGCGGACCTGCTGGGCATTGCCGCCAGTCGCGGGCCTCGCCTCGCCGCCGCCATTGCCGCGCTTGCGGCCCTCGACGATCGCCGCCTTCTTGGCACCGGAGAAATGCCGGCCGGCATTGGCCTGCTTGCGCTGGCCATCGGGACGCGGCGTCGACGGACGCGCGGCCGGACGCTGCGCCCGCGCCTCGGCGACATCGACGACCTCGCCGCCATTGCCCTTCAACTCGCCGGTGGTCGGCAGGGTGCGGCGGATCAGCCGCTCGACATCGCGCAGCTTGCCACGCTCGGTGCCGTCGCACAGCGTGATGGCGAAACCGGACGCGCCGTTGCGCGCCGTTCGGCCGATGCGGTGCACATAGTTTTCGGGATCGTCCGGCAGTTCGTAGTTGATGACGTGGCTGATCGCCTGCACGTCGATGCCGCGCGCCGCGATATCGGTGGCGACGAGGATGCGCACCTCGCCGGTGGCAAAGCCCTTGAGCGCCGCCTGCCGGGCATTGTTGGACTTGTTGCCATGGATCGCCGCCGCCACATGGCCGTCGATGGCGAGGTTCTTGGTGACGCGGTCGGCGCCGTGCTTGGTGCGCGAGAAGATGATGACGCGGTTGAGCGTCTCGTCCTTCAGCAGCTCGTTGAGGACGGCGCGCTTCTCCTTGGAACCGGACAGGATGACGCGCTGGTCGATGGTGCCGACGGTGGTGGCGGGCAGCGAGGCTTCGACGCGCACCGGATCGTTGAGCAGGCCCTTGGCCAGCTCGGCGATCTCGGGCGCCATGGTGGCCGAGAACATCGCGGTCTGCCGGCGCGGGCCGATGGCGGCGGCGATCTGCTTGACGGCGTTGATGAACCCCATGTCGAGCATGCGGTCGGCCTCGTCCAGCACCAGCCAGCGGGTCTCGTTGAGCTTGAGCTTCCTATCGTCGATCAGGTCCTTGAGGCGGCCGGGGGTGGCGATGACGACATCGACGCCGCGGGCGATCTTCTGGATCTGGCCGCCGCGCGAGGCGCCGCCGAGAACCAGCACGGTGGTGAGCCGGCCGCCCGAGAGCTTGTGCAGCACCTCGTCGATCTGCACCGCCAGCTCGCGGGTGGGCGCGAGGATCAGCGCCCGGGTGGTCATCGGGTTGGCGCGGCCCTTGAGTTCGGCGAGGCCGGCGAGAATGGGCAGGCCGAAGGCGGCCGTCTTGCCGGATCCGGTCTGGGCGATGCCCATGATGTCGCGGCGCTGAAGCTGCGGCGGGATCGCCTTGGCCTGGATCGGTGTAGGGGTGGTGAAGCCGGCGGCAGTGAGCGCGCTGACGAGCTGCGCGGACAGGCCGAGTTCGGTGAAGGTCTGGGTCAAGCGAATAACTCACGTTGGCGCGCGCCGGGCCAACCGGCTGCGCGCAGCATCGCCGGGGGCCCAAAGGGCGCGGCGACTGGATCGATGCACTGGCGACGGGATTGCCGCACGGTTGCGCTGTCATCCCGCCGGGCCGCCCATGTTGTGGCGCTCTCGCGGGGCACTTCGCCGCTCACCGTTACTGGCCGATAAGAAGAGAAGTCCATCACCATCATGTGCCGATTTCCTCAAGACGGGGATAACCGGGACCGGTGACTGTCGCGGCATATGGGGGAGACGCGGCGAAATGGCAAGGCTTTTCGCGCATCCGGCCCGCAGGGGAGCCATGCAGCCGGCGGGGCCGGGCGGCGGGGAGAGACCGGCCGCGCATCTGTTCCGCCACGATGATGAACATACAAGTCAATGATATTATTGATCTTTTGGTGACAGCCACCACATTGCGGTCACCTTGCTGAACGGGCTTGTCCCCGCTTCCCGGGGACGACCGGCTCAGCCGCAGCGATCGAGCACCTTGCCGATGGCCGCCGAAGAGCCTGCGGCGCCGAAGCTGTTGGCGTCGAACACCTCGAGCCTGCCGCCGGCGGCCTTCCGGACATAGGCGACGCGCAGCGTGTCGCGCGCGCGCTGCGCGATGCGGGCCCACTGCCGCGCGACCGGGCCGCGCACGATCATCGAGGTGCCGTCATCGTGGATGAGCGGCATGTCCTGGGCGAAGCTGGTGCCGGGGGCCGCCGAGACCGCTGCACCTGGCGCCGGATCGGGGGTCAGCGCCAGGTTCATCGCCTCGGCACCCGCTACCTGCCGATGCGGCATGCGCACCCAGAAGCCCATGGCAAGGTCGCCGCCGCGGCAGGCGAACTGGAACTGCGCCACGCCGTTATCGGCATAGGCGATGGGTACCCCCAGATTCTCGTAGAACCAGTCGTCGGCCATCGCGGGGCCTGCGAAGAGGAGGACGAGAACGACGAACGGGAGCCTGGGCATCGGTGGTCACCTCTTGGCGCGGAGATTCGGACGGCGCGAGGAGTGTCGCCCGCGGGGGATGATCGAACGGTAAAGGCGTCGCCGACCCGACCGCCTCAGAAGAGCGGATCGAGGCGGCGCTTCCTGACGATGTTCTTGTAGTCCCACTGGATGCTCCGCGCCTCCGCGAGCCAGCGGCCGAGGCGGTCTTCGTCGATCTCGGCGAGCGAGGTGTAGCCGATCTCGGCCGCCTTGAAGCTGCCCTCCGGGACGAGGCCGGGGGTGGAGAAGGACTGTCCGCTCCAGAACAGCACGCGGATGCCGCGCTTCAGCCGGCTGTAGCCGACGATCGGGTTGCCATCGAGGAACCACACCGGG
Organism: Devosia sp.; assembly: GCA_041916695.1. Classification (GTDB taxonomy): domain Bacteria; phylum Pseudomonadota; class Alphaproteobacteria; order Rhizobiales; family Devosiaceae; genus Devosia_A. The sequence goes on from JAYRZA010000022.1 coordinate 78,300, forward strand.
TGGGCGTGCCAGATCTTGCTCTCGGCCCCGGGCAGGTGCTGGTCGAACAGCGCCCGGAGGCGATCGCAGATGGCCGGATCGTCGCCGGCCTGGGCGCGGTTGTAGGCCTCGATCGTGGTGGGCTTGGCGAGGGTCAAAGGCGGGGCACTCCCGAACAGCGTCGGCGACGAGAGTATACCGGTCTGTCGCGGCGTCGAGGGGGTTGCGGCGCAGCATCCGGGCAGTGCCCGCTTGACGCAGGCCGGGACCCGGCACCTGCCCGGGCGCCGTGAGTGGGAGGCATCTCAGGATGGGCCCGGCCTGCGCCGGGGCGACAGCGTGGGGTGGCCGGCTAGATGCCGCCGTACCAGTCGTAGCCGTGGTCCTCCCAGTAGCCGCCCTGCCCCAGGCCGTATTGGGCGAAGCTGTCGACCAGCTCGATGGTGTGGACGTACTTGGGCTGCTTGTAGCCGAGCGCGCGCTCGATGCGGATGCGGATCGGGGCGCCGTTCTCGACCGGCAGCGGGCCGCTGTTGAGCCCGTAGGCGCAGATGGTCTGCGGGTGGAAGGCGTCGATCAGGTCGGAGCTCTCGTAGTAGGGCTCGGGGGCCGACAGCCCGCCGCCCAGCCGGTCGTAGCAGTGGTAGACGACGAACTTCGCGCCGGGCTTGACCCGGGCCTCGTCCAGCAGGCGCGCGAGCGGCACGCCGGTCCACCGGGCGATGCAGCTCCAGCCCTCGACGCAATCGTGCCGGGTGATCTGGCTGCGGGACGGCATGTTCATCAGCTCGGCGAGCGAATAGCTCTTCTCGGTCTCGACGAGGCCGGTGACCCTGAGCCGGTAGCCGGCAAAACCGCTCTCGACCAGCGCACGGTATTCCTCGACATTCTGGCGCGGGTCGGTGGAGCCGTTGGGGCGCTGGCCCTGCCGGATCTCGCTTTCGGCGAACTCCCTGGCCAGCGCCTGGTCGCCGACCAGCGCGCGCTGCGCCTGGTAGGTGAGCGCATTGGCGCGCTCGAGGAAATCGCGCACCGGGTCGTTGCGGCGGGCGAGGAAATCGAACTGGTTGCAGCCGGCGAGCAGCAGCGAGGAGGCCCCGGCGGCAGAAAGCCCGATCAGCCGGCGGCGGTTGAGCATCAGGTCAGCCATGGGAGCGGCCTTTCGGGCTGTCGGGTGCGGTGCCGGGGCTCGTCCGGTAGTAGCCGGTCAGCATCGAGCGCAACTCGTTGAACGGGCCGGCGAGCAGCACCATGGCGATGTGCACGACGAAGAACAGCACCAGCCCGAGCATGGCGACGAAATGCAGGGTGCGCGCCGTCTGCCGGCCGCCGAACAGCTCGATGAGCCACGGCCAGCCGGCATTCATCGTCGGCGACATGGCGAGGCCGGTGAGGATGACGAGCGGGAACAACACGACCAGCACGACGAAATAAGCGAGCTTCTGCAGCGGCGTGTAGCTGCGGCCGTGATGGAAGCGGAAGCGCAGGTGGGCCCAGATGTCGCCCGGCAGCTGGCGCAGATCGCGCGGCTTGAGGATGACATCGCGCCACAGGTGGCCGTTGACGAGACTGGCGAGGAGCCAGACGGCCAGCGTGCCGAACAGGATCCAGCCGAAGAAGAAATGCACCACGCGGCCGGTCGCAAGGTCGCGCACCGACGGGATGGTGGCCCAGCCGGGAAACCCGACATAGTCCGGCCGGCTGGCCGATCCGCTCATCCCGAGCACCCCGGTGGTATCGAACTTGTGTCCGAAAAGGATTGTGTAACCCCTTGGTCCGGCATCTGTATTCTCCGCGCCGATGCGCAGGACGGCATTGTCGAACTCGAAACCCGACTGCTGGCCGATATAGAGCGCGGGATGCGCGTTCCAGATCTGCAGGCCGCTCAGGAGGAGGAAGAACAGGGCGACGACCCACACCCAGTGGGTGAGCCGGGTGAAGATCGACTGCCGGTAGATCAGCGGCCCCTTCGAACGCTCCGGCCGGGGGGGCGCCGCGGCATCGATCGGCTGGTCAGTCATGGTCGGTTCCTCGAACCTGCGCAGTTTCGCATAGCAACGGTATCGCGGCGAGCGATTGGCGGCGATCACGGAGAGTTCATCGACGCACCGGCCGGACCGCCTTGCCCTCTCCTTCGCGCTACGCCGGGCCGGGGTTACCTCCGCTCACCGCGTCGTGACGCAGGCTGCCCCCCGCGACATTGCCACGGCAAGCGTGTAACCTTTTGCCACGATGAAACGAACCGGAACTCGATGAGCGTCGCGCCAGACACGGAAGCTCGGCTTCGGGGCCAGATGGTCGCGGCGCTCGGCGGAGACGCCGCGGCCTATCGCCGGCTGCTCGAGGAACTGGGCCGGCTGCTGAAGATCTATTTCGCCCGGCGCCTCGGCGATGCGCTGGCGGCGAGCCGGGACGACCTGGTGCAGGAAACCCTGATGGCCATCCATACGCGGCGGCTGACCTACGACCCGACCCAGCGCTTCACCGCCTGGGCTTATGCCATCGCGCGCTACAAGCTGATCGATCACTACCGGCGCAGCCGCGTCCGCCGCAGCGTGCCGCTCGAGGACGATGCGGCACTGTTCGCCCGGGACGAGGCCGACGACGCTACGGCGCGGATGGATGTCGAAGTGGCGCTCGCCACGCTCCCCGCCCGGCCGGCCGAGCTGATCCGTCAGGTGCGGCTCGAGGGGGCCTCGATCGCCGAGGCGGCCGAGAAGCTGGGGATGACCGAGACGGCGGCGAAGGTCTCCATCCACCGTGGCCTCAAGGCCATGGTGGCGCGCTTTGCGCCGGGAGGCCGCGATGACCGATGACCTGATCGCCCGGCTGGCCGACGATATCCGCCCGGTGCGGCGCGGTGCCCTGCCGCGCCGGCTGCTGGTTGCGCTCGCCATCGGAGCGGTCCTGGCCTTCGCCGTCATGGTGCCGTGGATCGGGCTGCGCGCCGACCTGCCGGCCGCGATCGGCCAGTGGACCTTCTGGACCAAGTTCGCCTTCACGCTCGGCTTCGCCGCGCTGGGCTTCGTTTCGGCGATGCGCCTCGCCCGCCCCGGCGGCACCATGCGCGGACCGACGGCCGGCGTCGTGTCGCTGGTGCTGCTGCTCGGCATCGGCGGCATCGTGCAGGTGCTCGCCGCCCCGCCCGGGGCCGTCCGCGAGCTGCTGCTCGGCGGCACCGCGCTGGTCTGCCCGTTCTTCATCGTGGCGCTGTCGGTGCCGATCCATGCCGCGCTGGTCCTCGCGATGCGCCGCCTGGCGCCGACCAACCTTCCGCTCGCCGGCTTCGCCACCGGCCTTGCCGCGGGCGGTGCCAGCGCCTGGGTCTACGCCTTCCACT
>JAYRZA010000023.1:0-77015 GCA_041916695.1 Devosia sp.
GGGGTCTCCACCTCGGCGGCGCCGAGCCGGGTCGCCAGCACGTAGTCGCCCGGCGGCAGGCTGAAGCTCTGGTCCGGCCCGTAGCTGTAGCCGAGCGACTTGCGGTTGCCCTGGATGTCTTTTTTGGCAGCCAGGACCTCGACGAACACTCCCGAGTCCTCGACCTTCATGCCTTCGACGAAATAGCTGTTCACCCTGGCGACGCCGATGCCCAGAACCACATCCCTGCTGACCCGTTCGCCCGCCCTGACCGGTACCGTGAGCTGTGCTTCGCCGGCGCCGATCGTTACCTTGACCTCGGTGTCGCCGGCGGGAACGAACAGGCGGGTCTCGCCGTAGCCGGTATCGTCCTCCCCGTTCGGGAAGCGGCTGTAGACGGCGGCGGCGGCATCCGGTTCCGCCCCGTCGGCCGGCAGCGGCCGGATGATCAGTTCGCCGGCGTTCATGACGAAGTAGGGCGCGGCCAGCGCGTCGGCGCTCACCGTCACCGGCTGCTCGACGCGGGCGTAGCCGACGCTGGCGCGCAGCACGTAGTCGCCCGGCTCGACCGTGCCCTTCCAGTCGATGCCGTAGTCGGTCGAGAGGTGTTCTCCGAGCCCGCCATCGGCAGCGCGGAACAGCTCCCAGGTCACGTCGAACGTGGCGATGTCGCCGTTGCCGCCCTCGGCCAGCACCAGTTCGGGATCGAGGTTGAACGCGAGCGCGGCAGGCTCCGGCTCGGGCTCGGCGGGGGCGGCGACCTCGGCGACCGTGGTCGCCAGCGCCTCGGTCAGCGTCGCCTCATCGCCGGCCGCGATGTACCGGCCGCCGGTATTCTCGGCAAGGCAGGCAACCTGCTCGCCCTCCTCGCGGGTCAGCCCGAAGCCGACCACGTGGGTGGTGAAGTCGAGGCCCTGGCCTTCCAGTTCGGAGGCGAGGGCGCAGGGATCCGCCTCGCAGGTCTCGAGCCCGTCGGTGATCAGGATCACCGTCGCCTTGTCCTCGGTATACCTGAGGTCCTCGGCCGCCTGGCGCACCGCGGCGGAAATCGGCGTCTTGCCCTTGGGGCTGATGGCGATGGCCGCCTCGCTGATCGCCGCACCCGTCCCCGCCGCCGGCTCGACCAGGAGCTCGATGTCGTCGCAGGCGCCCTTCTCGCGATGACCGTAGCTCATGAAGCCCAGCTCCAGTTCCGCCGGCACGCCGGAGAGCACGCGGTCGAGGGTCTCGCGGGCGATCTCGATGCGGGCCTTGCCGTCGATCTGCGCCCACATCGAGCCCGATCCGTCGAGGATGATGATGGCGCGATCGGCGGCGACGGCCGGCGCCGCGGCAAGCAGGGCGATGGCGGCGGTGGCGGCAAGTGTTTTCAACATGACGGAGCCCTCCAGGCGGTTCGGATGTTGGGCGCAGACTAGACCAGGGTTTCTGAAGCGCAGATGAACTCAAGAAATTATCTCAGCAAACACCATGGCTTAACTGTATTCGACAACGGCTCGTTGACGCTTTCAGCGCTTTGCGGCGCCTGAACCGCGAAACGTTAAGGCCGCCATCGCGCGAGGTGTGGCAGGAAGGCCGAACACGAGGAGGCCCGGCCCATGATCGCGGTCCTGAACCTAGTCCCGAGGGGTGTCCGCATCGGCCTGCGCCTGGCCATGGCGCTGGCGCTGGCCACGTTGCTCGGCCTTGCTGCCGCGGGCAGCGCGCAGGCGGACGACTGGCTGGTGACCAAGCTCCGGGGCAAGGCCCTCGAACTGGTCGGCAGCGACTGGCGGCCGCTCGAACGCGGCGACATCGTTGCCGATGCGCGGGTGCTCCGTACCCTCGCCAACGCGCGCATCGAACTGAGGCGCGGCGGAGAGCGTCTGGAACTGGGGCCCGATACGCAGGTGCAGATCCACGATCGGGACGGCCGCCGCTACACCGTGGTGCAGCAGTATTTCGGCACCGTCGCCGTCGAGGCGGAGGCCCGCAGGATCGAGCACCTCGCGGTGCAGACGCCCTATCTGGCCGCAGTGGTCAAGGGCACGCGGTTCGAGGTGCGGTCGGGCAAGACGCACTCGGAGGTCAGGGTGCTGCGCGGGCATGTCCTCGTCGAGGACCGCATCACCCATGCCCGCGTCGTCATCGCGGCGGGGCAGCAGGCGAGCGTGGCGCGCAACGGCGCACTGACGGTCGAGGGTCGCGGCACGGCGCCGAGGATCGTCGGTCCCGACGGCAAGCCGGTGTCGCCCGCGGCCGCCGCGGCCGGGGTGCGGGTCGGCGCCGATCCGGGCGGCCTCGACGTCGAACTGGGCGGCCCCGGCGGCGTCGGGCTCGGGCTCGACCTCGACGACGGCATCGGCGCGGACGTCTCGGTCGGCGGCACCGGGCTCGGGGTCTCGGTCGGCGGCGGCGGCGTGACGGTCAACCTGGGGCTGGGCGGACTGCTCCAGCCTCCGCGCTAGAACAGGTCCATCTGCCCGCCGCCCGACGCGAGCTTGCGGGGGGCAGCCGGCTGCACCGCGGCCTCCGCCTGCGCGATGGGACGGATCAGATCCGGTCCCTCGGCCTTCGCCGAACCGATCGCCTTGCCGACCGGGTGGTACTTGAGCGAGCCCTCGGGCAGCGGCAGGGCGAGCTGGGCGGCGGCCCTGGCATCGACGTCGCGGGTGTTCAGCCACAAATCGATCGCCTCCCCGGTGAGGATGGCCGGCATGCGATCATAGACCGAGGAAATCTCGAGATTGGGCTCGACCGTGACGATGCAGGCGGTATCGACCTCCTCGCCGTCGGGGCCCGCCCATTGCGAATAGAGCCCGGCGAATACCATCGGGGACTCGTCCCGCATGGTGATGTAGTAGGGCTGGCGCTTGCCGTCCGGGCCCTTCATCCACTCGTAGTAGCCGGAGGCCGGCACGATGCAGCGCGCATTGCGGGCGGCGTTCCGGAACGAGGGTTTTTCCGCCATGGTCTCGGCCCGGGCGTTGATCAGCAGGGTGAATTCGCGCGGATCCTTGACCCAGGTCGGCACGAATCCCCAGCGCACCAGCTGGATGGTGCGCCGCCCCTGCTGCTCCCAGATCACCGCGATCGGCTGGGTGGGCGTGATGTTGTAGCGCGGCGGCACGTCGATCGTGTTGAGCAGGTGGAACAGCTCGACCATCATCTCGGGCGGCAGGGTGGCCGCGTAGCGTCCGCACATCTTGGGCACTCGTTTCGGCACGCCGGACCGGCCGGCACCGGGGGTGAGGGTAAGGGGTTGCGCGGCGGCTGGCAAACCCACTAACTCGGCGGCATGAGTGCCATCCCCAATGCCGCCAGCGTCGCCGTGTTCGACGGCGACAGCGTGTTGCTGATCCGGCGGGCCCGCCAGCCCTGGCTCGGCCGGTGGAGCCTGCCCGGCGGCCGGCTGGAGCCGGGGGAGACGGCGCCGCAGGCGGCGACCCGCGAACTGATCGAGGAGGTGGGGCTGCGCGTTTCCGGCCTCAGGCCGGTGCGCCTGATGCACTTCGCGGAGGCCGGTCGCTTCGTGCTGCAGGTCTTTGCCACCCGCGCCTACGCGGGCAGCGTGGCGCTCAACGACGAGGCGAGCGCCCACCGCTGGGTGCCGCTCGCACGGCTCGCCGAGCTCGAGACCACGCCCGACCTCGGGGTGGTGCTGCAAGAGGCCCTCGCGGCCCTCGATCGCAGTTGAGGGGCGGGGGCCTTTCCACTAAGGATTTGCCGCATGCAACCCGCCCGCCCGATCCGCGCCCTGCTCGTCTGCCTGCTGCTGATCCCGGCGCCGGCCACGGCGGTGGACCCGCCGTACCAGGGCGAGATGGAGCGGCTTTCCGAGATCCTGGGCAGCCTCTACTTCCTGGCGCCGCTGTGCCGGCCGTCGAGCGAGCCGGACTGGCGCCAGCAGATGGCCGACCTGATCGAACTCGACCAGCCCGACGACGATCGCCGGCAACGGCTCGCCGGAGCCTTCAACGCCGGCTACGAGGCCTATGCGCGGCTCTATCGGGCCTGCACGGTATCGGCCGACGAGGCGATGACGCGGCTGCTGCTCGAGGCCGAAAAGACGGCCCGCGACATTCACGGCCGCTTCGCCGAGTAGGCGGCGCCACAGCGTTGCGACAATTGCCGGACGGCCGTTAACCTTTTGGCGACGACTCGCGCGCCAGCACGCCGCCGGCGTGCTACGCGAGGGGCATGAAGCCCAGCAAGAACCGTCTCGGGATCGGCAGCGACATGCTGCCCTCCGAAGAGCGCGAAGAGCGTCAGATCGCCCTCGAATACGTGGCCGAGGCGTGGAACAGCGCCGAGGATGACGGCATTTCCGCGCTGGCGCTCGCCCATGCCTCGCTGTTCGCGGCGCTGACCTCGCTGGTGGAGCACCATGGCGAAGGTCCGACGGCGGATCTGGTCGCGTCGCTGACCGATCGCGTCCGCTCCGGGGAATACAACCTCGCCCGCTCGCTGCAGTAGGCCGCCGGCCTATGGCTCGCACTCGCACCAGCTCGCCACGCCGTCGGCGATGGCGAGGAACCGGCTGACCGGGTTGCGGGGCGCCGACCCTCGGCGGCCCGCAGATAGACCTGCGCGCCGGTGCCGTCGGCGAGCGCGATCGCCGCGCGGCGGTAGTCGATACCGACCCGCTCGAAACGGTCGAGCGCCGCGAGCCGCGCCTCGTCCACCTCGTAGACTTCGCCGGCGATGCGGCAATCCCCGCCGGTCCGCACATCCGGGACGAGGCGGCCAGGCCGACTCACCGAGGCGTATTCGGCCATGACGAAGGCCGCGTCGCGGGTGGTCGCGGGACCAAGGAAGCGCGCCCCGGCCAGCTGTCCGTGGTTGCGCTGGCCGCGCTTCAGCGTGCCGTAGACGAACAGCCTGGGCAAGGCGCTACCCGGCGCCGTCGGCCCGCTCGCGACGGCTACTTGCCGGCGGGCGCATCGGCGGCCGGGGAGGCGGCGTTGACGGGCTTCTCGGCGGGTGGCTTGGGCGGGCGGGGCTTGGGTTGCTTCAGGCGTTTGATCTTGACGCGCTTGACCTGCCGGCTGTCGGCCTGCAGCACTTCGAACTCGAACCCGGCGATGCCGGTGACGTGCTCACCCTTGACCGGCACGCGGCCGGCCAGTTCGAAGATGAGCCCGCCCAGCGTCTCCACCTCGTCGGCGTGGCTGCCGGGGTCGAACTCGGGGCCGACCACCTCGCGCACCTCGTCCAGCTCGGCGCGGGCGGATGCGACGAAGACATTGGAGTTGACCTTCCTGACCAGCGCCACGTCGTCGTCGTGCTCGTCCTCGATCTCCCCGACGACGGCCTCGAGCAGGTCCTCGATGGTGACGAGGCCATCGGTGCCGCCATACTCGTCGATCACCACCGCCATGTGGACGCGCTTCAGCTGCATCTGCTGCAGCAGATCGCCCACCGGCATCAGCGGCGGCACGAACAGCACCTCGCGCACGATGTCGAGCCGCTCGAGCTTCTGGCGGAGCTGGGTCGAGACCAGCTTGACCGGCTGCGGCGCCTCCGCGTCGGTCGCCGGCTCGGTGATGCGCCTGAGCGCATCCTTGACGTGGATGAAGCCGGTGATGTTGTCGAGATTCTCGGCATAGACCGGCATGCGCGAATGGCCGACCTGGCGGAAGCGACTGACCAGTACGGCAAGCGTCTCGCTCGCCTCCACCGCCTCGATATCGGCGCGCGGCACCATGACGTCCTCGACGCGCTTCTCGCCCAGTTCGAGCACATTCTTCAGGATGGTGCGCTCGGACTGGGTGAAATCCGCCGTCTCCCCGCTCTGCTCGCTCTCGAGCGCCACCTCGAGATCGTCGCGCAGCGACATGGTGCGCAGGGCCAACAGGCCCTTGAGACGGCTCCACAGGCTCGGCCCCCGCGCTGCCGCGGGGGCGGGACTAGAGGGAGGCTCGCTGGACCCGCGGCCGGAGGGCGGTTTCCTGGAAGCGGGTGCGATGCTGCTGTCGGGATCGGTCATCGGTTCTGGCCGCGGGTGCGGGCCGTTCCATTCATCGGAGGGTGCAATCTAGTCATCGGCATAGGGATCGGCAATGCCGAGGGTCGCGAGGATCCGCGTCTCGAGACCTTCCATGCGCGCCGCCTCGTCATCCTCGACGTGATCGTAGCCGAGCAGGTGCAGGAAGCCGTGCACCACGAGATGGGTGAAATGCGCCTCAAACGACAGGCCCAGTTCCGTCGCCTCGCGCTCGAGCGTCTCGCGGGCGAGGATGATGTCGCCGACCAGCCCGACCACGGGCGTGAACGGCGCCAGCTGCGGAAAGCTCAGCACGTTGGTGGATTTGTCGATGCCGCGCCACTGCCGGTTGAGCTGGCGCTGCTCGGCATCTTCGGAGAGCACCACCGAGACCTCGGCGATGCCGGCGACGCGGGCCCCGGACTGCTTCAGCGCCTCGAGGATGGCCGCCTCGGCCACGGCCCCCAGATCATCCGGCCAGCCATCAGCGGTGACCGAGAGGGCAATTTCGAGCGGTGGTTTCATCAGCCCCTGGCGTCGCTTTCGGCCAGCCGCCGCGCCGCGTCCGCCTCGTAGGCGCGCACGATCCGGCCGACCAGCGCATGGCGCACCACGTCCTTGTCGTTGAAGCGCGAGACGTGCACGCCCTCGATGCCGTCGAGGAGCTTGACCGCCTCGACGAGGCCGGACTTCTCGCCGCGCGGCAGGTCGACCTGGGTGGGGTCGCCGGTGACGATCATCTTGGAGTTCTCGCCCAGCCGGGTCAGGAACATCTTCATCTGCATCGACGTGGTGTTCTGCGCCTCGTCGAGGATGACCACGGCATTGGCAAGGGTGCGGCCGCGCATGAAGGCGAGCGGCGCCACCTCGATCATGCCCGAGGTGATGCAGCGCTCGACATGTTCGGGCCGCATCATGTCGTAGAGCGCGTCGTAGAGCGGCCTCAGGTACGGGTCGACCTTGTCCTTCATGTCGCCCGGCAGGAAGCCGAGCCGCTCGCCCGCCTCGACGGCGGGCCGGCTGAGCACGATGCGGTTGATGTCGCCGCGCTCGAGCAGGGTGGCGGCGTGCGCCACGGCCAGATAGGTCTTGCCGGTGCCGGCCGGGCCGATGCCGAAGATCAGCTCGGCGCGGTCCATGGCGCGCATATAAGCGTCCTGCGCGGGAGTGCGGGCGACGATGGTGGCCTTGCGGGTGGCGATCTGCGCCATGCGGACCCTGCCCTTCTTCTCCAGCGTGGGCAGAGTGAGCTGGCTGTCCTCGGTCTCCACCATGCGGATGACGCTGTCGACATTGCCCACCTCGACCGGCTGACCCTCCTCGAGCATCTCGTAGAGCGACTCGAGCACGCGCCGCGCCTGGTCGACGGAACTGGCGGCGCCCTTCAGCATCACGTGGTTGCCGCGCGGCGTCGCCTGCACGGCGAGCCGCTGTTCGATCAGCGCCAGATGCTGGTCGAAATCGCCGTACAGCTGCGCGGCAAGCTTGTTGTCTTCGAAGGCGAGTTCAAGCTGGGACGAAGGGCCGTGGTCGGAAGACGGGGGCAAATGCCTGCTCAAATCTCAGTGGCTCCTTGCTGCGACCCCTCGACCTGGGCCGCCATGGCGCGAGACTCAAGTACGCTAGCAGAATTCGGTTCCGCGACTGTGACAATCTTGCCAGCGAGCGAGTTATTTCCGGCCGAGACGATCTCGACCGGGACGATGCTCCCGATCAGCCGCTCCGGCCCCTGCATGTGCACGGCCTGCAGGTAAGGCGAGCGGCCGCCGACCTGGCCGGGCTGGCGGCCCGGCTTGTCGATCAGCACCGGCAGCACCCGGCCGACCAGCGACGCGCCGAAGGCACGCATCTGGGCGGTGACCAGTTCGTTGAGCCGGGCGAGGCGCTCGACCTTGACCGCTTCGGGAACCTGATCGTGCAGGGTGGCGGCCGGCGTACCGGGGCGTCCCGAGTACTTGAAGGTGAAGGCCGAGGCGTAGCCGACCTTGCGCACCAGGGACAGCGTCGCCTCGAAATCGGCCTCGGTCTCGCCGGGAAAGCCGACGATGAAATCGCCAGAGAGCGCCATGTCCGGCCGTGCCGCCCTGACGCGGGAAATGACCTCGAGGTAGCCGTCGCGGGTGTGGCGGCGGTTCATCGCCTTGAGGATTGAGTCCGAGCCCGACTGCACCGGCAGGTGCAGGTAGGGCATCAGCGCATCCAGATCGCGATGCGCGGCGATCAGCTCGTCGGTCATGTCGAGCGGGTGCGAGGTGGTGTAGCGCAGGCGCGCGATGCCGGGGATCGCCGCCAGCCGACGGCAGAGCTCGCCCAGGCCCACGCTGCGGCCGGCCTTGTCCAACCCATGGTAGGCATTGACGTTCTGCCCGAGCAGCGTGAGCTCCCGCACGCCGGCAGCCGCGAGGTTCTCGGCCTCCGCCAGCACCTGCGCCACCGGCCGGCTGGTTTCGGCGCCGCGCGTATAGGGGACGACGCAGAACGAGCAGAACTTGTCGCACCCTTCCTGCACGGTGAGGAAGGCAGTCAGGCCGCGCGCCAGCGTCACCTCCCTCCTTGCCGCCGGCAGATGCTCGAACTTGTCCTCGGGGGGGAACTCGGTATCGACCACCCTGGCGCCGTTGTGCACCCGGGCGATCAGCTCGGGCAGCCGGTGGTAGCTCTGCGGCCCGAACACCAGGTCGACCGCCGGGGCCCGGCGGACGATCTCGTCGCCTTCGGCCTGGGCAACGCACCCCGCGACGCCGATCATCATGTCCTCGCCGCGCTCGCGCCGCTCGGCCCTCAGCTCGCGCAGGCGGCCGAGCTCGGAGAAGACCTTCTCGCTCGCCTTCTCGCGGATATGGCAGGTGTTGAGGACGACCAGATCGGCCTCCTCGATGGCCGCGACCGGGCGGTAGCCGTGCGGCGCCAGGGCGTCCGCCATGCGGTCGCTGTCATAGACGTTCATCTGGCACCCGTAGGTCTTGATGAACAGCTTCCTTTGCGCGGGCCGGGGCGTTTCCGTCGTGTCGGTCATGGGCGGGCTCAATACACCCAAGTCGGCAGGAGTGCAAAAGGCTGCGGCAAGCCCGTTGCCAGGCGGCGCCGCAGCGGGCACCTTCCCGGCCCGGAGGATGCGATGACCGAAACACTCTCGACCCTGTTGCTGCATGGCGGGGACGGCCCGCGCACCGTGGGGATGCCGGTAAGCCCCGCGCCGGTGCTCTCGACCACCTATTTCACCCACCCCGACGCGGTGGGGTTCTCGGCCGAGGACCTCAAGGCCGACACGCCGCACTTCTACACCCGCTGGAGCAACCCGACGCTGGATCTCCTCGAACGGCGGCTGGCGCTGCTCGAGGGCGGCGAGGCGTCGGTGGTGTTCGGCTCGGGGATGGCGGCGATCACCGGGCTGTTGTCGCTCAAGCTCGGCTGCGGCGACCACCTCGTGCTCTCCGATGTCTGCTATGCCGGCGTCGCCGAATATGCCCACCACCAGTTGCAGCGGCAGGGCGTCGCGGTCAGTTTCGTCGATTGCTCCGATCCGGAGGCGGTCGCGGCGGCGATGCGGCCCAATACGCGGCTCGTCCACATCGAAACCCCGGCCAACCCGATCCTCCGCCTCACCGACATCGCCGCCCTGGCGGCGATCGCCCATGCCGGCGGGGCCGAGCTCTCGGTCGATTCGACCATCGCCACCCCGGTCGGCACCAACCCGCTGGGGCTCGGCGCCGATTTCGTCTGCCACTCGCTGACCAAGTACCTGTGCGGGCACGGCGATGCGCTGGGCGGCGCGGTGATCGGCCGGGCGGCGGCCATGGCGGAGCTGCGCAAGCAGAGCCTGATCCATCTCGGCGCGGCGCTGTCGCCGTTCTCGGCCTACCTGATCCTCAGAGGCATGGAGACGCTGGAGTTGCGCATGGCCCGGCACGAGGCCAATGCGCGGGCCGTCGCCACGTGGCTCGAGGGACACCACAAGGTCCGCCGCGTCAACTGGCCGGGGCTGGCGCGCCACCCGCAGGCGGAACTGGCCCGCCGGCAGATGCGCAACTTTTCCGGCCTGATCAGCTTTTCGGTGCGTGGCGACAGCGCCGCCATGGCCCGCAGGCTGGCCGACCGGCTGAGCCTCGTCAGCACGGCGGTGTCGCTGGGCAAGACCAAGTCGCTGTGCTTCTACATCCCGACCGACGACATCCTGCGCTCGAGCTTTCCGGCGGCGGACGCGGCGCAGTACCGGGACTGGGCCGGAGACGGGGTGTTCCGGGTCTCGGTGGGACTCGAGGATGCGGCCGCCATCATTGCCGATTTCGACCAGGCGCTCGGATGAGGGGACGGCTCGACCAGATCGTCTTCGACTGCACCCGCGCGGCGCCGCTGGCGCGGTTCTGGGCGGCGCTGCTCGATGGCTACGCCGTGCGCCCTTATGACGAGGACGAGATCGCGCGGCTCGCCGCACTCGGCCTGACCCCCGAGACCGATCCGGTGGTGATGGTCGACGGGCCGGGTCCGACGCTGTGTTTCCACGAGATCGAGCGCGGACGGGCGCAGGGGCGCCTGCACCTCGATGTCGCGGCGGACGACCCCGCCGCCACGCGACAGCGGCTGCTGTCGCTCGGAGCCGCGCTGGTGCGCGAGGCCGACGGCTACACCGTGATGGCCGACCCCGAGGGCAACCATTTCTGCCTGGTCGGGCGCTGATCTACTCTGCCGCGACCGGGAGCCCGGTGCCGCGATTGAGGGCGACCAACATGCGGCGCACCTCGGACTCCATCTGGCGGGCCACCGCCTTGCGATCGGCCCCGGCGCCGAGTTTTTGCGGCGTGCCGAAGGCCAGCGTCACCTCGCGCGTGCCGCCGGTCAGGATCTCCCGGATGTTCTGCTTGACGCTCTTGGACTTGATCCAGGCGATGAACGAGCGATCGGTGCGCCCGACCGGCAGGCCCTGCAGCCGGGTGTAGGCGACGGTCAGCGGCTGGATCAGCACTTCGCCGGCGCCGGCCTCCTCCATGGCATGCTGCGCCGCCCCGATCAGCGCCGAGCGGAACGGCAGCACGTGCGTGCCCAGATCCGACTGCCCCTCGGCGAACAGCAGCACGGCGCCCCCCGAAGCCATGCGCCGGCCCATCTCGCGGCTCGCCCGGTGCGCGTCGCCGCGCCGCTTGCGATCGACGTAGAGGGTCCTCTGCAGCGAGGCCATGAATCCCACGAAGAACCACTTCCGGATCTCGGACTTGGCGACGAAGGTGACATCGGCCTTCGATCCGATGGCGATGATGTCGGTCCAGGAGATGTGGTTGGACACGATCAGCGTCGCCCGGTCGGTCGAGGGGGTGCCGATCACCCGGACCTTCATGCCCAGAAAGCGCGCCCCCATGGCGTGAAACCAGCGCGGAATGAGATTGTTGTGCCAGGGACTGCGCGACACGAGGAACTGCAGCGGCACGAAGACCAGCATGAAGGGCACGTAGAGGAAGATGAAGAACAGGCTGCGCAGCAGCATGGCTACTTGTCCTCGGGCTTGAGCGGCACGGCGTAGAGCTCGAGCCGGTGGTCGACCAGCCGGTAGCCGAGGCGCTTGGCGATCACTTCCTGGATCGCCTCGATTTCTTCGTTGCGGAACTCGATGACCTTGCCCGAGCGGATATCGATCAGATGATCGTGGTGGGCATCGGGGATCAGCTCAAAGCGGGCGCGGCCGTCCTTGAAGTCGTGCTTGGTGACGAGGCCTGCCTCCTCGAACAGGTTGAGGGTCCGATAGACGGTCGAGAGCGAAATGCGTGGATCGATGGCGCTGGCGCGCCGGTAGAGCTCCTCGACATCGGGATGGTCGAGGGCCTGCTCGATCACCTGGGCGATGACGCGGCGCTGGTCGGTCATCCGCATGCCCTTGTGGGCGCACTGCTCTTCCAGCGTCAGGATGCCGGCTTTGTGCATCGGGCCGTCCCCGCGGTTCGACGCTTCGGGGTTACCCAAGATCGCGCGCCATGACAATAGCGGTGGCCGGCGTGCCGTCCGGCCTCGGATAGTAGCCCTTGCGCTCGGAGACCCGGGCGAAGCCGAACTTGCCGTAGAGCCGGATCGCCGCGGCATTGTCGGCCGCCACCTCGAGGAACATGCGCCGCGCCGGGGTCATCAGCAGGTCGTCGAACACGGCACGGAGGAGCGCCGCGCCGACGCCCTTCTTGCGCCATCTGGGATCGACCGCGATGGTGATCAGCTCGGCTTCTTCGCCGACGAGGCGCAGCATGGCGAAACCGGCGATCTTCCGCCTCGCGTCGCAGGCGACATAGACGGGCGTCCCCTCGCCGGTGATGTAGGCGGCAAAGTCCTCGCGCGGCCAGCCCCGATAGAATCCCTGGGCATGCAGGCGCGCGACGGCCTCGGCATCCTTGCCCTGGGCCGGTTCGACATGCAGCCCCGCCGGGCCCATCCAGAGCTTCATGACGCCGCCACCCTCGCGACGCGGAACCTGTCCTGCGGCTTGGCGTCGGCGCCGCGGACATAGGCGGCCTCGGGCGGATAGGCGGCCGGATCGAGACTGGCGGCGAAGCGGGCCAGCGCCGCGATGTCGACGAGAGGCGAGGTGATGAGGTCGGCGCCGGGCGGGACGCACCGGCGCGCCTCCTCGATCGGCAGCAGCAGCGGCTGCCCGATCGGGATGGCAGGACCGGAAAAGGCCTGGAAATAGGCCTCCTCGCGCCGTGCATCGAGGAGCACCGCCGCCGGCCGGCACTGCGCCGCCAGCGACAGCGCCACGAGCGACGGCACCCCGATCACCGGAACCCCGAGCGCCAGCCCGAGGCCGCGCGCAGCGCTGAGCCCGATCCGCAGGCCGGTGAACGAACCGGGCCCGGTGGTGACGGCGATGCGCCCCAGATCGGCATAGCCGAGACGGTTGCGCCCCAAAAGCTCGCCAATGGCCGGAAAGATCCGCTCCGCCTGGCCCTGCGCCATGTCCTCGACCAGGGTATCGGCAGCCTCGCCGTCGAGCAGCGCCAGCTGCAGGCGGGGCGCGGCGGTATCGATGGCGAGCAGCGGGGTGGTCATTGGAGGAGAAATAGGGTTTCGGCACAGGGTTGTCACGAGGGCATCGTGCCGTTCGGGGCGGTCGGCGCCCCGACCCTCGACTTCGCCGCACGGCCCGCATAGGTTTCCGGCATGCGCATCCCGACCCTTGTCCTTGCCCTCGCCCTCGCCGTCCCCGCTGTCGCCGAAGAGGCCCCCGATACCCGCCTCGGACGGGCGGGCGTCGACCTCGTGTTCGAAACTGTGGGGCACCGCTTCACCCTGCCGACGCCGGACTGGCTCTCGCCCACCGAACGGCTTTCCCCCGACCTGGTGAGGCTGGTGGAACATACCAGCTATGCCGATGCCGGGCAGGGCTTCGTCGAATTCTTCCCGCTCGGCCAGTCGATCGACAACTGGAGCACCACCTATGCGGCACGGGCCACACTGCTGCCCGATCGCAGCCTCGACGACTACCGGCGCGCGACGATGGCGGGCTACCGGCAGATCTGCGCCGACGATGCGATCGGTTTCTTCAACTTCGGCGCCGAGACCGACGGCTTCTTTCCGGCGCTGGGGATGATCTGCGGCGCCTATCGCGACACCGGCCTTCTGGCCGGGCAGGGCGAGGTGATGGTGGCCGTGTTCCGCAAATCCGCCAAGGGCATCGCCATGGTCTACCAGGAGTGGAAGGGCCCTGCCTTCGATCCCTCGGACCCCGCCACCTGGCCGGTCGACGCCGCCACCTTCCAGACGCGCGCCGCCGAATTGCAGGCCGGCGTCCGCTTCGAGCCGGTGGAGCCCTGAGCGGCACCGGTTGACGAGACCGGGCCGAGGGCCTAACTCGGGCCGATGAAACGCGATACCCACAAACCGGCCGGGCCCAGCCAGCGCATGCTGCGCGTCGGCGAACTGGTGCGCCATGCGCTGGCCGGCCTGTTCGCGCGCGGCGAGATCGAGGATCCGCTGCTCGAGGGCAAGGTGATCACCGTGCCCGAAGTGCGCATGACCCCGGACCTCAAGCTGGCCAATGCCTATGTGATGCCACTCGGCGGCGAGGGCGCGACCGAGGTGGTGGCGGCGCTCAACCGGCACCACCGCTTCATCCGCGGCCGCATCGCCCCCGAGCTCGACCTGAAGTTCGCGCCCGACCTGCGCTTCTTCGTCGACGAAACCTTCGAGGAGTTCGGCCGGATCGACGCGATCCTGCGCTCGGAGCGGGTGCAGCGGGACCTGGACCGGGACGAGGACGACGACCAGGGTCCGCACTGAGCCCGGCCGGCTTCGGCCGCCCCCCACAGCGGCCGGCCGAGGCGCGGAGCGGTCCCAGCGAGCGAGATGATCATGAAACGCGACGTTGCCGGCTGGCTGGTCCTCGACAAGCCATACGACATGACCTCGACCCAGGCGGTCGGCAAGGTGCGCTGGCTGTTCGGGGCCAGAAAGGCCGGCCATGCCGGCACGCTCGACCCGCTGGCAACCGGACTGCTGCCGATTGCGCTGGGCGAAGCGACCAAGACCGTGCCGGTGGTGCAGGACGGCCGGAAGGTCTACCGCTTCACCATCCGCTGGGGCGAGGAGACCACCACCGACGATGCCGAAGGCGAGGTCTGCGCCCGCTCCGACCAGCGCCCGGATGCCGCGGCGGTGGTGGCGCAGCTGCCGGCCTTCACCGGCGAGATCCTGCAGACCCCGCCGGCCTTCTCGGCGATCAAGATCGACGGCGAGCGCGCCTACGACCTGGCACGCGCCGGCGAGACGGTGGTGCTGGCCCCGCGTCCCGTGTACATCGACAGCCTGACGCTGCTGCAGCACGGAACCGCCGAGAGCCGTTTCGAGATGGCGTGCGAAAAGGGCACTTATGTGCGGGCGCTGGCCCGCGACCTGGCGCGGGCGCTCGGCACCCGGGGCCATGTCGCGGCGCTGCATCGCGCGGCCGTCGGCCCGTTCGACGACAGCGACGCGATCAGCCTCGCCGACCTCGAGGCGAGCTCCGAGCGCGACCGGCTGCTGCTGCCGATCGCGGCGGGCCTGGGCGAGCTGCCGGAGGTTCGGCTGTCGCCGGCCCAGGCGACCACGCTGCGGTTCGGCAATCCGGTCCTGCTCGCCGGCGCCGGCGCCCCGCTGGCCCTCGAGGCCGCCTGGGCGAGCAGCGGCGGCCTGCCGGTTGCGCTGGGCCGCGTGGAGCGCGGCCAGTTCGTGCCGTCGCGGGTGTTCGCGGCCTGAGCGAAATAGTTCGGGATGCGATGGAACCATCGGCACCGGTCCCGCGTTCCCCCGGACCTGTCTCGACCGGGGGGCGCCGACGTCATGTCTGCCGTATACCGAGATGGCTGACCGGAGCGGCACCGCCGTCCGGCGGCCGGAGCGGCGCAGCGCGCGGCCGATTGCGGTCTATCTGTTCGTCCTCGCCCTCGTCGCGCTGGTCCCGGCCTTCATCTTTTCGGCCCTGCTGCTGCAGCGCCACAACGAGGCGCAGGAGCGCGTCGTCGAGACGCTGATCACCGGCACCGCCCGCTCCATCGTGCAGGCCGTGGATCGCGAGCTGAACGCCAATGCCACGACACTGAAGGTGCTGGCCACCAACCCGGCCCTGCTGGCGGGCGACATGGCGGAGTTCCATGCCCAGGTCAGCACGGCGCTGGCGGGCACCGGATCCTATGTCTATGTGCTCAACCGCAACCTCGAGGCGGTGATGAGCACGCGTCGCCCCTACGCGTCCGGCATCCAGGGCAAGTCGGCCGACCCCGTCGCGAGCGGCCGGGCCTTCGAGAGCGACGGCACCGTGGTGTCCGACCTGGTGCGCGGGGCGGTGTCGCAGGACTACGTTGTCAACGTGCTGCAGCGCGTGTCGCAGACACGGCTCGGCGAGGTTGTGCTCGGCTTCAACCGTGCCGCGACGCAACTGGCGCCGGTGCTGCTCTCCAACCGCCTGCCGGAGGGGTGGAACGTCGTCCTGCTCGACGGGGCCGGGCTGGTCATCGCCGCCTCGCCGGGGGCCGGACAGACAGGCGATCGCTTCGGCCTCGAGGACGCCGACACGGTCGGCTCGAGCTTCGGCTGGCGGCGCGAGACGGTCAACGGCACGGCCGCGTTGCTGGTCGCGCAGCGCTCGCTGCTGTCGGACTGGACGGTGGTGTCCTGGGCGCCGGCCGAGACAGTGGCGCGGCCGCTGGCCGATGCCTTCTGGTCGCTGCTCGCCGGCGGCGTGCTGCTCGCCGCGATGGTCGTGCTGGTGGTCTACTGGGTGGGGCTGCAGATCGGCCGCTCGGTGCACGGTCTCGAGGCCGATGCCCGGCGCCTTGGCGCCGGCCAGCCGGTCGAGGCCCGCGCCTTCCCGATTGCCGAGATCGAGACGGTCTCGGCCGCGCTGGGCGATGCCTCGCGCCGCCGCCAGGCCGCCGAAAGCGAGGTGCGCTTCCTGATGCGCGAACTAGCGCACCGCTCCAAGAACCAGATGACGGTGATCTCGGCCATGGCCAAGCAGACGGCACGCGGCGCCGACTCGGTCCCCGAGTTCGTCTCGAGCTTCGAGAAGCGCATCCACGGACTGGCCCGCTCCACCGACCTGCTGCTCGCCCACGGCGTCGCCGGCGTCGACCTCAAGGAGCTGGTGATCAGCCAGATCGATCCGTTCTGTCCCGTCGACGGGACGCGCGTCACCGTCGACGGCCCGAGCCTGAGGCTCAACGCGCAGGCGGCGCAGATCCTGGGCATGGCGGCGCACGAACTGGCCACCAATGCGGTCAAGCACGGCGCCTTCGCGCACGACGGCGGCCGACTCGAGGTCAGCTGGCAGCGCAGCGCCGACTTCCTCGGCCTCGAATGGCGGGAAAGCGGCATCGCCACCGGCGAGGCGGGGAACGGCGGCAGGCGCGGCTTCGGCACCAGCGTGCTCGAGAACATGGTCGGCAGGGCCCTCGGCGCCGAGGTACGGCGCGAGGCCGAGGCCGACACGCTGGTCTGGCGCTTCGCCATCCCGCTGGCCGCCATCGACCCGGCGCATCCGGTCACCGACCAGGCAACGGACAAATAGCTGGCATTGTGCGCCCCTTTCCCCTATAGAGCGCGCGAGTCCGGCACGGCCGGCTCGACCACCGGCTCCGCCTGGACGACATCCCGGGCGACAGCGACCCCGATCCTCCACTTGAAAGGACCTGACCGATGTCGATCACTGCCGAGCGCAAGACCGCGCTCATCAAGGACTTCGCCACCAAGAAGGACGACACCGGTTCGCCGGAAGTCCAGGTTGCGATCCTGTCCGAGCGTATCGCCAACCTCACCGAGCACTTCAAGAGCCACAGCAAGGACAATCACTCCCGGCGCGGCCTGCTGAAGATGGTGTCGACCCGTCGGCGCCTGCTCGACTACGTCAAGAAGACGGACGAGGCGCGCTACAAGGCGCTCATCGAACGCCTGGGCCTGCGCCGCTGAGGCGCATCCGGCGACACCGACAGGACGGCGAGGTACGCCTCGCGGTCCGGCTCCGCGAGGCAGCGGAGCAATGCGTAGGCTGACGGAACCACAAGCGGAGCATGGCGAGATCATCGGCCGCTCAGGACGCCGGACGGCGTCACCCCCGGGCACTTGAGCGGCTCATCGTCTTGTCCATGTTCCGCATCCGCCAAGGGCGGAGCGTCAGCGCGGAACCCGTGCCGATTTTGGGCGGCGCCATGCACATGGGGTGCGGGCGCGGCTGGCACACCGGACGAGTTCGCGGGGTTTGACTACGCCCCCCGCGTTCCCGCTCGTTCCGGCAGAATGGAAAGATGAGACATGTCCATCCGTTTTGACCACCACAAGGTCGAACTCAACTGGGGCGGCCAGCCGCTCACCCTCGAGACCGGCAAGATGGCCCGCCAGGCCGACGGCGCGGTGCTCGCCACCCTGGGCGAGACCGTCGTGCTCGCCACCGTGGTCTCGGCCAAATCGGCCAAGCCCGGCCAGGACTTCTTCCCGCTCACCGTCAACTACCAGGAAAAATACTTCGCGGCCGGCAAGATCCCCGGCGGCTACTTCAAGCGCGAGGGCCGTCCGACCGAAGGCGAGACGCTGATCAGCCGCCTGATCGACCGCCCGATCCGCCCGCTCTTCCCCGACGGCTACAAGAACGAGACGCAGGTCATCGTCACCGTGCTGCAGCACGACATGGAGAACAACCCGGACGTGCTGTCGATGGTCGCCGCCTCGGCGGCGCTGACGATTTCGGGCGTGCCGTTCATGGGCCCGATCGGGGCGGCCCGCGTCGGCCTCGTCAACGGCGAATACGTGCTCAACCTGCCGGTCGACCGGCGGGCGGAATCGAAGCTCGACCTGGTGATGGCCGGCACCTACGACGCCGTGCTGATGGTCGAGTCGGAAGCCCAGGAGCTCTCCGAGGACACCATGCTGGGCGCCGTGATGTTCGGTCACGCCGCCTCGCAGAAGGTCATCGACGCGATCATCAAGCTGGCGGAACTGGCGGCCAAGGAACCGCGCGACTTCACCCCGCCCGACTACTCGGCGCTCGAGAAGGACGTGCTGGCGATCGCCGAGGCGGACCTCCGCGCCGCCTACAAGATCACCGACAAGCAGCAGCGCTATGCCGCGGTCGATGCCGCCAATGCCAAGGTCAAGGCAGCGTTCGCCTCCAGGATCGAGGCTGGCGAGGTTTCGGCCGAGGACCTGGGCGAGGTCGTGCACAACCTGCAGGCCAAGATCGTCCGCTGGAACATCCTCGACACCAAGACCCGCATCGACGGCCGTGACCTGACGACGGTCCGCCCGATCGTGGCGGAAGTCGGCGTCCTGCCGCGCACGCACGGCTCGGCGCTGTTCACCCGCGGCGAGACGCAGGCGCTCGTCGTGGCGACGCTCGGCACGGGCGACGACGAGCAGTTCGTGGACAGCCTCGAAGGCACCCAGAAGGTGAACTTCATGCTGCACTACAACTTCCCGCCCTACTCGGTCGGCGAAGCGGGCCGCATGGGGTCGCCCGGCCGTCGCGAGATCGGTCACGGCAAGCTCGCCTGGCGCGCCATCAACCCGATCCGGCCGCGCGCCGAGGACTTCCCCTACACCATCCGCGTCGTCTCCGAGATCACCGAGTCGAACGGCTCGAGTTCGATGGCGACGGTGTGCGGCACCTCGCTGGCCCTGATGGATGCCGGCGTGCCGATGAAGAAGCCGGTGGCGGGCATCGCCATGGGCCTGATCCTCGAGGGCGACCGCTACGCGGTGCTGTCCGACATCCTCGGTGACGAGGACCACCTGGGCGACATGGACTTCAAGGTCGCCGGCACCGCCGACGGCGTCACCAGCCTGCAGATGGACATCAAGATCGCCGGCATCACCGAGGAGATCATGAAGGTCGCGCTCGGGCAGGCGAAGGCCGGTCGCGAGCACATCCTGGGGGAGATGGCCAAGGCCATCGACACCTCGCGCTCGAGCGTGGGCGAGTTCGCGCCGCGCATCGAGACCATCACCATCCCGACCGACAAGATCCGCGAAGTGATCGGCACCGGCGGCAAGGTGATCCGCGAGATCGTCGAGAAGACCGGCGCCAAGATCGACATCAACGACGACGGCACGGTGAAGGTGTCATCCTCGGACGGCAAGGCGATCGACGCCGCGATCAAGTGGATCAAGTCGATCACCGACGAAGCCGAAGTCGGCGCCATCTACCAGGGCACCGTGGTCAAGACCGCCGATTTCGGCGCGTTCGTGAACTTCTTCGGCGCCAAGGACGGACTCGTCCACATCAGCCAGCTGGCCGAACAGCGCGTCGCCAAGACCACCGACGTGGTCAAGGAAGGCGACAAGGTGTGGGTGAAGCTGCTCGGCTTCGACGAGCGTGGCAAGGTCAGGCTGTCGATGAAGGTCGTCGACCAGGCGACCGGCAAGGAAATCGTCAAGGAAAAGGACGCCGCCGAGTAGGCGGACGCCGACACCGCGCGAACAGCGGGGCCCGGGAGCGATCCCGGGCCCTTTTCGTCGGCGGACCGGCCCGTCGACTCCCGGGCTAGCGATAGCCGGCGGCCTGCAGCTCGAAAAGCTCGGCGTAGCGGCCGCGGGCGGCCATCAGCTCGACGTGGGTGCCGGTTTCGGCGACCGCGCCGTCGGCGAGGACGACGATGCGGTCGGCCATGCGCACGGTCGAAAAGCGGTGCGAGATGAGCACCGCAGTGGTGCCTTCGGCGAGGTTCTTGAAGCGCGTGAAGACCTCGGCCTCGGCGCGCGCGTCGAGCGCGGCGGTGGGTTCGTCGAGGATGATGATCTCGGCATCGCGCATGTAGGCGCGGGCGATGGCGAGCTTCTGCCACTCGCCGCCCGACAGATCGTGCCCCTTGGCGAAGGTGCGGCCCAGCATCTGCTCGTAGCCCTCGGGCAGGTTCCGGATCACCGGGTCGGCGAGACTCTGCTCGGCGGCGGAAACCACGCGTTCGCGGTCGCCTGCCGCCTCGATCCGTCCGACCCCGATATTGTCGGCAGCCGAAAAGCTGTAGCGCAGGAAATCCTGGAAGATCGCGCCGATATGGGTGCGCAGGTCACTGAGCGCGAACTCGCGAATGTCAGTGCCGTCGATGGTGATGCGGCCCTCGTCCGGGTCGTAGAGCCGGGTGATGAGCTTGACGATGGTGGTCTTGCCCGCGCCGTTCTCGCCCACCAGCGCCAGCGTCTCGCCGGCGGGGACGGTGAAGCTCAGGTGCCGCACGGCCCAGCGCCCGGAGCCCGGATACTTGAAGCCGACATTGTCGAAGACGATGCCCTGCCGCAGCGGCACCGGGAATGGCTTGGGGTCTTCGGGATCGACGATGGCCGGACGGATTTCGAAGAAGCTGAACAGGTCGTCGAGATAGAGCGACTGGCCGGCGATCTGGGTGAAGCCGATGAGGATCTGCTGCAGGTAGCCGTTGAGCTGGTTGAACGAGGTGGCGAGGAAGACGAGGTCGCCGATGGTGAAATCGCCGTTGAGGGTGCGCCAGACGATATAGGCATAGGCGGCGTAGTAGGTGACGGTGGACAGCGTCGCGAGCCCGCCGGTCTGCACGGCGCGGCGGATCGAGAGGTTCCGATTCTCGACGAGGATCTGGTCGCTGAGCACCCTGAACCGATCGGAGAGAAAGCCGCCCAGCCCGAAAAGCTTGATCTCCTTGGCGCTCTCGGCGCTGGCGCCGATCTGGCGCAGGTATTCGAGCTGGCGCCGCTCGGGTGAACGGTGGTGCGAGATCCAGTAGGCGAGGCGGTTGAAACGGAACTCGCCCCAGACGGCGGGGATCAGGGCGATGGCGAGCAGCCCGATCAGCAGCGGGGCATAGAGGAAGAGGCCGGCCGCCAGCGCCACGGCGGTGATCACCGCCTGGGCCTGGCCGAAGAGCTGGGAGATGACGGTGGAGCGCGAGGCCGCCTGGCGGCGGGCGCGCTCGAGGCTGTCCTGGTACTCGGACTGCTCGAAATGCTTCAGGTCGAGCCGCGCCGCGTGCTGCATGAGTTCGAGGCTGACGGCATTGGAGTGGCTCTCGCCGAGGATGTTGTCGGCGACGCCGATGGCGCGGTTGATCGCGTCGCGGGCGAACACGAGGACGAACTCCCCCGCAAGCAGCAGGGACAGCGTGTCGAGCCGGCCGCTTCCGAGCCAGTCCGAAAACGCCGGGCCGGGAGCGCCGAGACCGGTCTGGCGCACCACCTCGTCGATGATCAGCTTGGTGAACAGCAGCACCAGCGGCGGCTGGATGGCGATCGTGACGCGCAGAACGATCGACAGAGACATCAGCCACGGGCTGGTCCGCCACATCTGCGCGAAAAGGCGGCCCAGGTGCCGGATGGTCTTCAGACGCGCGCCCTTGTCGAAAGGGAGCGCTTCAGGGATATCGGGACCGTAGCTGCCGCCGCCGGTCCGACCTCCCCGTCCCATCGGTCCACGCGCCATCGGGTGCTCCACACGACCAGCGCCCGACCGCGGGACGCAACAGATTCGCGGTGACGATAGGAAGCCCGACGCGGGCGATCAAGCCGGCAGAACGGGCAGGTGCGGCCGTCGGGCCGGCAGCCCGCCATCGGACTTCTGCCCAAGCGTACGAGTACCGCAAAATGCAGGAGGGCACCGGGTTTTGCACCCGGCGCCCTCGTTGAGTGCAGTCCGCCCCTTGCCTAAAGCGTCCGGGTCACCTGCTCCACGCGGAAGCATTCGATGACGTCGCCGGGGCGGATGTCTTCGTAGTTCTCGAAGGCCATGCCGCATTCCTGGCCGACCGGCACTTCCTTGACTTCGTCCTTGAAGCGCTTGAGCGTCTTGAGCTTGCCTTCGTGGATCACGACGTTGTCGCGCAGGAGGCGCACGCCGGCGCCGCGCTCGACGATGCCGTCGGTGATGCGGCAGCCCGCCACCTTGCCGACCTTGGAGATGTTGAACACCTCGAGGATCTCGGCATAGCCGATGAAGGTCTCGCGCCGCTCCGGCTTCAGCAGGCCCGACATCGCCGCCTTCACGTCATCGACGAGGTCGTAGATGATGTTGTAGTAGCGGATTTCGATGCCGTCGCGCTGGGCCAGATCCGACGCCTGCTTGTTGGCGCGGACGTTGAAGCCGATGATGATGGCATTGCTCGCCGAGGCCAGCGTCACATCGGACTCGGTGATGGCTCCCACGCCGCTCATCAGGATCTGGGCCGAGACTTCCTCGGTCGACAGCTTGTTGAGCGAGGCATTGATCGCCTCGACCGAACCCTGCACGTCGCCCTTGACGATGAGCGGGAACTTGGAGACGCCCGAGGCCTTGAGCTGGTTCATCATCTGCTCGAGGCTGGTGGCACCGCCGCCCGCCGTCTTCTCGCGAAGGAGGCGCTGGCGATATTCGGTGACCTCGCGGGCCCTCGCCTCGCTCTCCACCACGCTGAAGCGGTCCCCGGCATTGGGCACGCCGGTGAAGCCGAGCACTTCCACCGGCACCGACGGCCCGGCTTCCTTGACCTGGTCGCCCTTGTCGTTGATCAGCGCGCGCACGCGGGCGAACTCGGTGCCGGCCACGACGATATCGCCGACCTTGAGCGTGCCGCGCTGCACCAGCACGGTGGCCACCGCACCGCGGCCGCGATCGAGCTTGGCCTCGATGACGAGGCCCTCGGCGCGCCCGTCGCGGGCCACCTTGAGTTCGAGCACCTCGGCCTGCAGCAGGATGGTCTCGAGCAGCTTGTCGAGGCCCGTCTTCTTGACCGCCGAAACCTCGACGTCGAGCGTCTCGCCGCCCATCGATTCGACGAACACCTCGTGCTGCAACAGCTCGGTGCGGACCCGCGTGGGGTTGGCGCTCGGCTTGTCCATCTTGTTGATGGCGACGATGATCGGCACTCCGGCCGCCTTGGCGTGGCGGATGGATTCGATCGTCTGCGGCATCACCCCGTCGTCGGCCGCCACCACCAGCACGGCGATGTCGGTGGCCTGCGCCCCGCGGGCGCGCATGGCGGTGAACGCCTCGTGGCCGGGGGTATCGAGGAAGGTGATCTTCTGGCCGTTCTTTTCGACCTGGTAGGCGCCGATATGCTGCGTGATGCCGCCCGCCTCGCCCGAGACCACGTTGGTCTCGCGGATGGCATCGAGCAGGCTGGTCTTGCCGTGGTCGACGTGGCCCATGATGGTGACCACCGGGGCGCGATCCGTCAGGTCCTCGGCCTTGTCGTCGGCCGGGATGTCGAACAGCCCTTCCTCGACGTCGGCGTCGGAGACGCGCTTGACGGTGTGGCCCAGCTCGGTGGCGATCAGCTCGGCGGTGTCGCTGTCGATGATGTCGTTGATCTTCACCATCTGGCCCTGGGCCATCAGGATCTTGATCACGTCGACGGCGCGCTCGGCCATGCGGTTGGCCAGCTCCTGCACCGTGATCGCCTCGGGAATGGTCACCTCGCGGCTGAGCTTGGGCGCGGCCTGCTGGTTGCGGCCGAGCTTCTTGTTCTGCCGCCGCCGCATCGCGGCGAGCGAGGGACCGCGATCGCGGTCGGATTCGGTGGTGGCGCTCGACAATGTCAGGCGGCCGCGGGCAAAGGCTTCCTCGCTGGCGCGACGGGTCGGGCGCTCCGGCGCCGGGGCACGGGCCACGCCGCGACGGGCGTTCTCGAGTTCGGCGGCATTGACCAGCGGACGAGCCGCAGGCGCGCTGCGGGTCTTGCGCCCATCCGCCTCGGACGGCGGGGTCGGCGGCAGTTCGGCGACCGGCGTCGGGGCCGGCCGGCGCGGCGGGGCCGACTCGGCGGCGCGACGGGCCGGGGAAACGCGCGGCTCGCGCGAAACCGAGGCAATCTCGGCCACCTCTTCCAGCGCCTTCTGGCCTTCGACTTCGCGGCGCTTGGCATCCTCGGCGCGCTGCGCTTCCTCGCGCAGGGCGCGGCGACGCGCATCCTCTTCGGCGCGGCGGGCCTCCTCGGCAGCGGCGCGGGCCTGTTCCTCGGCCTGACGGCTCGCCGCTTCGCGCAGGGCGCGGGCGCGGGCATCGGCTTCGGTGGCACTCAGCCCCATCGAGGGACGGGCACCGCCCTGGCCCGGACGCATCGGCGGACGGGACGACCCGCCGCCCGGCCCGCCATAGGAGGAGCGGTTGCCCTGACCGGGCGCGCCACCCGAGGCGGGACGCGCAGCTGACGGCGGTGCGCTGGGCGCGCTGGGCGGACGCGGAGCGTGGCCGCCCGGCGTCCCCGGCGGCACGAAGCGGGTGCGCTTCTCGACCACCACGGTGTTCCGGGACGAACGTGCCACGTTGGGGCGCCCACCGAGGCCGGGGGCTCCCTTGAGTGTCAGCGTCTTCTTGCCGCCGGCACCGGAATCGTCGCGCTTGTCGTCGTTATCAGCCATGTAACTCGCGTCTTCCTTGCGAAACTCGCATTGCAGGCCCCCCAAAGGTGCCTGCGCCTTCATTCCTGTGGTCCGGGCCCGCGGGGCGGCGAAGCGCTGCCGCGCCGCTCAAATAGCCCATCTAGTTGGCGATGTAACGTGCCAGTCTTTCGGCTCGTTTCACCGCCGCCTGGGCCGCACCCCCCTTGGTGAGCGCAGCATGTATCACATTTTCGATCCCGAGTGCCAAACCCATTTGCCCCGAATCGAGCATTTCGAAATGGCGCGGCGGAACCGGCTCGAGACCGGCCTCGCGCGCCGCATTGTGGTAGCCCCTGAGCGAGCCCAGGAGCTTGTTGCGGCCGTCCTCCGCCGCGTCCGAGGCGGTGAGCAGCGCCACCACCTCGCCCGCTTCGATGGCGGCCTTCACCTTGGTCGCCCCGGTGACCAGCTGCCCCGCCTTGCGAGCGAGGCCGAGGGCATTGAGCAGCCGCTCCTCGAGGCGCCGACGCGTCAGCCCGGCGAGGTCGTCCGGCACCTTCACCTCGGCCTTGAGGCTGCGCGCAAAGGCCTTCCGCCTCTGTGCCTCGGCCACCGAGCGCATCCCCAGCGTCACCCACACGCCGCGCCCTTCGGCGCGGGCGTCGGTGTCGGGGACCAGTTCGTCGTCGGGCGAGACGGCGAACCGGATAAGCTCGTCGACGGCCCTGACCTCGCGGGTCAGCGCACACATCCGTTCGGTCTCGTCCCGGCGCGGCAACTCGGTCTCCCGAAGCGCCCTTACGCGGGCGCTCCCTCCTCTTCCGGCATCGCCTCGGGGGTGGCGAGATCGGCCTCGGTGATCCAGCCCGCCTTGAGGCGGGCGGCGAGGATCATGTCCTCGGCCTCCTCGCGGCTCACCGGGAAATCCTTGAAGGTGCCGTCGAAGCGCTTGCTCTCGCCGTCCTTGCGCTCGGTCCAGCCGACGAGGTCGTCGGCGGCACAGCCGGCGAAATCCTCGACCGTCTTGATGCCTTCCTTGCCGAGTGCCACCAGCATGGCAGCATTGAGGCCGGGCACCTCGTAGAGGTCATC
Organism: Devosia sp.; assembly: GCA_041916695.1. Lineage (GTDB taxonomy): Bacteria > Pseudomonadota > Alphaproteobacteria > Rhizobiales > Devosiaceae > Devosia_A. The sequence goes on from JAYRZA010000023.1 coordinate 25,802, forward strand.
GGCGACGCCGAGCCTGATGCGCTCGTCGTCGTTGGCCTTCTCGATGGCCGCCAGATACTCGGTGGCGCGGTTCTGGATCTCCGCCGCCGTCTCCTCGTCGAAGCCCTGGATCGAGGCGATCTCGCCGCCATCGATATAGGCCAGTTCCTCGACCGAGGAGAAGCCCTCCGAGGCGAGTAGCTGGGCCACCATCTCGTCGACGTCGAGGGCCTGCATGAACAGGGCCGACCGCTCGGCGAACTCCTTCTGGCGACGCTCGCTCTCCTCGGCTTCGGTGAGGATGTCGATATCCCAGCCGATCAGCTGCGAAGCGAGGCGGACGTTCTGGCCGCGGCGGCCGATGGCGAGACTGAGCTGCTCGTCGGGCACCACCACCTCGATGCGCTCAGCCTGCTCGTCGAGCACCACCTTGGCGACATCGGCCGGCTGCAGCGCTGAGACGACGAGGTCGGCGATCGATTCGGTCCACGGGATGATGTCGATCTTTTCGCCCTGCAGTTCCGCCACCACCGCCTGGACGCGGCTGCCGCGCATGCCGACGCAGGCGCCGACCGGATCGATGGAGGAATCCGAGCTGGTCACGGCGATCTTGGCGCGGCTGCCTGGATCGCGGGCGATCGAGCGGATGGTGATGATGCCGTCGTAGATCTCGGGCACTTCCTGCATGAACAGCTTGGCCATGAACTGCGGATGGGTGCGCGAGAGGAAGATCTGCGGGCCGCGCTGCTCGCGGCGCACGTCGTAGATGTAGGCCCGGACGCGGTCGCCGTAGCGATACATCTCGCGCGGGATCAGTTCGTCGCGGCGAATGATGGCCTCGCCGCGCCCCAGGTCGACGATGACGTTGCCGTATTCGACGCGCTTGACGGTGCCGTTGACGATCTCGCCGACGCGGTTGATGTACTCCTCGTACATGCGGTCGCGTTCGGCATCGCGCACCTTCTGCACGATCACCTGCTTGGCCGACTGCGCCGCGATGCGGCCGAACTCGATGGGCGGCAGCGGCTCGGTGACGAAATCGCCGAGCTTGGCGGCGGCGTTGCGCGCCTGCGCGTCCTTCAGGCCGATCTGCCGACCGAACTCCTCGACGGTCTCGACCACTTCGAGCAGGCGCCACAGCCGGAGTTCGCCGGTGCGCGGGTTGATCTCGGCGCGCACGTTGGTCTCGGCGCCGTAGCGGGTCTTGGCCGCCTTCTCGATCGCGTCCTGCATGGACTCGATGACGATCATGCGATCGATCGACTTCTCGCGGGCTACGGCATCGGCGATCTGGAGCAGCTCCAGTCGGTTCGCGCTAACGGCCATGTCAGTTGGTCTCCTCAGTGGCGTCGAGTTCACCCAGTTCGACGGTCTCGATCTCGTCGTCGTCGTCGATCGGGTATTCTTCCTGGTCGGTGCGCGCCCTGTTCATCAGCGCGTCGGTCATGACCAGCTTGGCTTCGCTCAAGAGCTGCAGCGGCAGCCGGTGGTCGGGATCGCTGCCCCTGGGGGCATCGGGCAGGCGGATGGTCACCGCCTCATCGTCGACCGCGACAATCTCGCCGCGGAAGCGCTTGCGCCCCTCGATCAGGTCGGTGAGCTCGACCCTTGCCTCGTGGCCGAGATAGGCGCGGAAATCGCGGGCCCGGACCAGCGGCCGGTCGATGCCGGGCGAGGAGACCTCGAGGTGGTATTCGCGATCGATCGGATCCTCGACATCGAGCACCGGCGAGATCTCTTTGCTCAGCCGCTCGCAATCGGTGATGGTGAAGCGCCCGCTGGCATCCTCGGCCATGATCTGCAGCGTCAACCCGTTCTCCTGGGTGATCTTCACCCGTACGAGGCTGTAGCCCAGGTCGTTGGCCACCGGCTCGACGATCCGCGCGATGCGGGTCTCGAGACCGGTTTCCTTGAGGTAGCGCTTCTCGCCGAGGTCGAACGTCATGCTTGCCTTTGCCTCACGGGGCCGCACCGGCAGGGGTGGAGCCCGGCCCCGAAAACAAAAAGAGCGGGGGCCCGCCAGGCACCCACTCTCGCTTTAGAGCCAGAGATGTTGTTGTCGCTCATATAGCGCCGATGCCGGCCCGACGCAAGCGGGGCCGAACTCAGCCGAGGAAGTCGGCGAGCGCCGCGACGAAGCCGGGGCCGGTGCGGCCGCTGCCATGGTCGCCGGGCACGAGGGCCAGGCGCGCGCCAGCAATGGCGGCAGCAAGGATTTCCGGGCGCACCGCGAGGGGATCGACATCGCCCGCCAGCAGCAGCGTCGGCACTGCGATGCGATCGAGCGCGATCGGGGTCGCATGCACGACATCGGCATGCGCCGCGAGCGCCAGGCAGTCATTGCCGCGGGCCTCGGCGCCGGTGCGGAAGCCGCGGACATGGCCGGGAAAGCCCGAGAGGTCGTCGGCGCGCATGGCGGCAGCGAGGACGCGGTTGTCGAGCGCGCGCCGGTCGACCCCGCCGCAGGCGACCACCCCCTCGCCGACGCCGCCGACGGCCAGCCGGCGCAGGCGCGGCTCGTCGGTGGCGACGAGGAGCGCGATTACGGCGCCCATCGAGTAGCCGACCAGATCGTAGCGGGCAAAGCCGAGATGGGTCGCGAGTTCGCGGATATCGGCCGCCATCCGCGCCTCGCCGTAGTAGCGGCTCTGGTGCGGCTTGTCGGAGGCGCCATGGCCGCGCGCATCGAGCCCGATCACCGGCCGCCCGAGCCCGGCCAGGCGGGTGGCGATGCCGCAATCGACCCATTCGGTATGCGTCGTGGCGCTGAAGCCGTGCTGCAAGACGATCGGGACGCCGCCGGGGCCGCCGCCGAGCTCGTGAAAGACGAGCCCGATTCCGTCCGAAGCAATGAAGCGATTTGCCAACACGACCCTCCCCGACTGCCGGCGGCAGACTAGAGACCGGACGAGGGCCGCGTAAAGCCCGGCGGCGAGGGATGCGTCCGGCCGGCCCCGCCGCCCCTTGGCAGGGCGTACGCAGCCGCTATGGTGCGCGGCGAAGACAAGGGAGTTGGGTGATGAAGACGCGCGCGGCCGTGGCATTTGCGGCGAAACAGCCTCTCGAGATCGTCGAGCTCGACCTCGAGGGCCCCAAGGCCGGCGAGGTGCTGGTCGAGATCCGGGCAACCGGTATCTGCCACACCGACGCCTTCACCCTGTCGGGGGCGGACCCGGAGGGGCTGTTCCCCTCGATCCTCGGGCACGAGGGCGCGGGCGTGGTGCTCGAGGTGGGGCCGGGGGTCACCAGCCTGAAGCCGGGAGACCACGTCATCCCGCTCTATACGCCGGAATGCCGCGAGTGCCCCTCGTGCCTCAGTCGCAAGACGAACCTCTGCACCGCGATCCGCGCCACGCAAGGCAAGGGCCTGATGCCCGACGGCACCTCGCGGTTCTCCTACAGGGGCGAGACGATCTACCACTACATGGGCTGCTCGACCTTTTCCAACCACACCGTGCTGCCCGAGATCGCGCTCGCCAAGATCGATCCCAGGGCGCCGTTCGACAAGGTGTTCTACATCGGCTGCGGCGTCACCACCGGAGTGGGCGCAGTGCTCAACACCGCGCAGGTGGAGGCCGGCGCCACCGCCGTGGTGTTCGGGCTTGGCGGCATCGGACTCAATGTCATCCAGGGGCTGCGGCTGGCCGGCGCCGACATGATCATCGGCGTCGACATCAACAACGCCAAGCGTCCGTGGGGCGAGCGCTTCGGTATGACGCATTTCGTCAACCCGCGCGAGATCGAGGGGGACATCGTCCCCTACCTCGTCAACCTCACCAAGCGGGGCGCCGACCAGATCGGCGGGGCCGATTACACCTTCGACTGCACCGGCAACACCACGGTGATGCGCCAGGCGCTGGAGGCGAGCCACCGCGGCTGGGGCAAGTCGGTGGTCATCGGGGTGGCCGGCGCCGGCCAGGAAATCTCGACCCGGCCGTTCCAGCTGGTCACCGGCCGCACCTGGATGGGCACGGCCTTCGGCGGCGCGCGCGGACGCACCGACGTGCCCAAGATCGTCGACTGGTACATGGGCGGCAAGCTGGAGATCGATCCGATGATCACCCATACGCTGAGGCTCGAGGACATCAACCGGGGCTTCGACCTGCTGCACCACGGCGAAAGCATCCGCAGCGTCGTGCTGTTCTGAGCAGGCGGGGCGGTCGACGCGGGGAGCCCCGATGGGGCACCCGCGACCGCCGCGGCCGGTTGTATCCATCGGCAAGGACCGATAGATTAACGTTCTTCCGACGACTCAATCACGGACATTGCAGCTATGGACTACCGCCGCCTCGGCAAGGCTGGCCTCAAGGTCAGCGAATTTTCCTTTGGCGCCTGGGTGACCTTCGCCAAGCAGGTGGGCGAGGACGCCGCCCAATCGATCATGGGCTACGCCTACGACAACGGCATCAACTTCTTCGACAATGCCGAGGGGTACGAAACGGGCAATGCCGAGCGGGTGATGGGCGAGGCGCTGAAGCAGCTCGGCTGGGCCCGCGACAGCTATGCGGTCTCTTCCAAGGTCTATTTCGGCGGCAACGGCAAGAAGCCGATGCAGAGGGGGCTGAGCGCCAAGCACGTCGCGGATGCCTGCAACGACGCGCTGCGACGCCTGCAGGTCGATTATCTCGATCTCTATTTCTGTCACCGCCCCGATCTCGACACCCCGATCGAGGAAACCGTGCGCGCCATGCACAACCTCGTGGTCCAGGGCAAGGTGATCTACTGGGGCACCTCGGAATGGACGGCGCAGCAACTGACCGAGGCCTATGCCGTGGCGCGGCAGTACGGGCTGACCCCGCCGAGCATGGAACAGCCGGAATACAACCTCTTCCGGCGCGAGAAGGTGGAGGCCGAGTTCCTGCCGCTCTACGACCTGTTCGGGCTGGGCACGACAATCTGGTCGCCGCTGGCCTCCGGCATCCTCACCGGCAAGTACAATGACGGTATTCCGGCCGACAGCCGGATGAACCTGCCCGGCTACGAATGGTTGAAGGCGCGGCTCGACAGCGACAAGGGCCGCGACGAACTGGCCAAGGTGAAGAAGCTGGCGAAGCTGGCCGATGAGGTGGGCCTGCCGATCCACCACATGGCCCTGCTCTGGTGCAATGCCAACCCGAACGTCTCGACGGTGATCCTGGGAGCCAGCAGACTGAGCCAGCTCAAGGACAATCTCGAGGCGCTCAAGCACAAGGCCAAGATGACCCCCGAGGTGATGGCGCAGATCGAGGCGATCGTCGCCAACAGGCCCGAAGGCCCGCGGCGGTACTGAGCCCAAGTCCGCGGCGCGGCGCCCGTCGCCCGCCGCCGGCGGTGCGTCGGGAGCGGCGCGAAACCCCGGGCGCCGACCTTGCGGCTTTTCACGAAGATCACGCCGTCGTGCACCGGCCTGTCGGGTGGCGGCGACCCGGGGGCCGCCGGGGCGCCTGCGACGGGGTCGCGATACCCCTCAAGACGGGCCAAACCGGGCGCAAAGCCGCGTGCCGCCAATGGTTTCCTTTGCGCCCCTTACCCCCGGCCGAGGCCTGCGGGTTTCCCGCGCGCCACTCGCCCTCCCTGACGTAACCCTCGCTACCAATTGAGGAATTTCAAGTCCCCGTGGCCCCGATTCGGTCCCTTGTCGGTGGCTCGAAGCAGTCCGATCTGGGCAGTTGTCCAAGCAACGAAAGGGACATTCGAAATGAACAAGCTCTCCTCCCTCGCCCTCGCCCTCTTGATTGCCGGCGGCGCCGCCGCACCGGCCCTCGCCGCCGACAGCGCCGGCTTCGACGCGGACTGGTATGTCACCCAGCTGCAGTACAAGGGTGTCAACGCGGTCGACGCCAATGACGGCTGGAACGGCAATTTCCGCGCCACGATCGAACTGGCCGACGGTTCGCAGGTCTTCCAGTATTTCGACCGCGACTCCCTGCAGCCGGTGGCTGCCGGCAAGGGCGGCAATACCCGCGTGCTGAGCCGGCTCGACACCGGTACGGCCACCGCCCCGGCTACCACCGACTCGCTGCTCATCGACAATTTCTTCGACTGACGGCCGCGCGCCGAGCCGGCGGGTTGCGACCCGCCGGTTCGCTCTCAGCGACCGCCGAGGCGATAGACCGCGCCGGGTGCGTCATCCTCGCGGCCGTCGAAGGCCAGCCGTGCCGCAACGACCCGGTGCCAGTGGCGTGCCGCGAAGGCCTCGAAGGCTTCGAAGGCCTTGAGCGCCTCGCCACCCAGTTCGGTCAGCTGGTAGTCGACGCGGGGCGGTATGGTGGCATAGCTGGTGCGGCTGACGAAGCCGTCGCGCTCGAGCGCCCGGAGCGTCGAGGTCAGTGCCTTCTGCGAGATCGAGCCGATCCCGCGCTGCAACTCTGAAAACCGCATGGTGTCGCGCCTGAGGTGCAACACCACCGTCAGCGTCCACTTGCTGGTGCGGGTGGTGAGCAGTTCGTCGAGCACGGCGGGATCGATGGGCTGGTGCGGCATGGGCAACTCCGAACGGCGCCGACCCGGAATATTGAGTCCGGCGCGATTCCCCTCGGGGCGGATATTGTTCAAACGCCGGAGTTTTGAAGAGGCGAACGGCGGTTTTCAATCGCCGGTTGCCTAAACGTTCCATTAACTTGCCGTAACGGCGGTGACGCTCAGAGCCGCTCGAAGGAGAAGTAGAAGCTCAGCATGCGCCCCTCGGCGCGGGCCTTTTCCTCGTAGCGGGTCGGCTGCCAGCCGGGATAGGGCTGGTGCCAGCTGCCCGGAGCGCCGGAGACGAAGCGGAACTGCGGGGCGCGCAGCACATGCGCCAGCGTCCAGTTCGCATAATCCTCGATGTCGGTGGCGAAGCGGAACAGGGCGCCGGGCCTGAGGACGCGGGCAAGCTCGCCGAGCGTCACCGGCGAGACGAAGCGGCGCTTGTGGTGCCGCGTCTTCGGCCAGGGATCGGGATAGAGCAGGTAGGCGCCGTCGAGCGAGGCATCGGGCAGCTTGACCAGCAGCTTCAGCGCGTCGTCGGTGTAGAGGCGGACATTCTCCAGGCCCTCCTCGTCGACCCTCTCGACCAGCTTGGCGATGCCACCCGAGAACACTTCGCAGCCGATGAAGCCGGCTTCGGGGTTCTGCCGCGCCTGCCGGGCGAGGTGCTCGCCGCCGCCATAGCCGATCTCGAGGATGACTTCGGACTTGCCGGGGAACAGCACGGCGGGGTCGACGAGCCCGTCGCCAAGCTCGATGGTGAGCTGCGGCAGCAATTCCTTGAACAGCCGGTCCTGCCCCTTGTGCAGGCGCTTACCCGAGCGCCGGCCGAAAAAGGCGCGTGGTTCGCCGGACACGTTGAGGGGGTGGTGGGGTTTGTCGGTCATGGGTTTTGGGTGTTCGCTGCTGGCGAAACGACGAAAGTGTCGCAGCCGGACCGATCCTCACGTAGCAAAGTCAACAGGCGATCGTTGTTGCGAGCGAGAGATACGCCGTCCACAGGTGGCAGCGCGCCGTCCCATATGGCGTCCAAGCGCATCTCGCAGCCCCGCCCTTCGCGCCAGATGCCACCCTCAACGCGGAAGATCACAAAGTTGCGCTCGGTCGCGATCTGGAACGCGGAAGGGACCGATTCCCAAGCGAGGAAAACGGTACGTCCTGGCTCGACAAACACCAGCTCGGGGTCAGTTCTTCTGCCGCTCACGCCGCCTTCACCGCCGCCTTCAGCGCGGGGACGAGGTCGGTCTTTTCCCAGCTGAACGAGCCGTCGCGGCCGGGCTTGCGGCCGAAATGGCCATAGGCCGAGGTCTTGGCGTAGATCGGCCTATTGAGGTCGAGACGGGTGCGGATGCCGCGCGGCGAAAGGTCGAACACCTCGCCGAGCACGGTTTCGAGCTTGCCCTCGTCCACCTTCCCGGTACCATGCAGGTCGACATAGATCGACAGGGGCTTGGCCACGCCGATGGCATAGCTGAGCTGGATCGTGGCGCGGTCGGCGAGGCCGGCGGCGACGACGTTCTTGGCCAGATAGCGCGCCGCATAGGCGGCCGAGCGATCGACCTTGGTGGGGTCCTTGCCCGAGAAGGCGCCGCCGCCATGCGGGGCCGCGCCGCCATAGGTGTCGACGATGATCTTGCGGCCGGTGAGACCGGCGTCGCCATCCGGCCCGCCGACCACGAACTTGCCGGTCGGGTTGACGTGCCAGACGGTCGCATCGGTGATCCAGCCCTGCGGCAGGGCAGCCCGGACGTAGGGCTCGACGATCCGGCGGACATCGTCGGAGTTGAGCGAGGGATCGACATGCTGGGTCGAGACGACGATCTGGGTGACCCCGACGGGCTTGCCGTCCTCGTACTTCACCGTCACCTGGCTCTTGGCATCCGGACCGAGCTTGACAGCGGCGCCCTCGCCGGCCTTGCGCGCCTCGGTCAGCGCCTCGAGGATCTTGTGGGCATAGTAGATCGGCGCGGGCAGCAGTTCCGGCGTCTCGCGCGTCGCATAGCCGAACATGATGCCCTGGTCGCCGGCGCCGACATCCTTGTTGCCGGTCTCGTCGACACCGACCGCGATATCGGCCGACTGGCCGTGCAGCAGCACGTCGATCCTGCAGGTCTTCCAGTGAAAGCCCGTCTGCTCGTAGCCGATCGCCCTGATCGCCTTGCGCGCAGTCGACTTGAACTTGGCCGGATTGACCACCGGGTGGCCGGCCGCGTCGAGCAGGACCTTGCCGTCCTTGCCGTGCCGGAGCAAGGTCTCGGGGACCCGGACCTCGCCGGCGATCACCACGCGGTTGGTGGTCGCCAGCGTCTCGCAGGCGATGCGGACGCGCGAGGGATCCATCCCCGCCTTCTTCGCCTCGCGGAAGACGAGATCGACGATTTCGTCGCTGATCCGGTCGCAAACCTTGTCGGGATGCCCCTCCGAAACCGACTCCGACGTAAACAGGTAGGACGACCGCGCCACGGCTAAACCCCCAAAAATGGCCTCAAACTGCTGAAAATCGCAGGGTTGGTCGGTTTCTGCCACTCGGACATGCCGCGGTCAAGGCGAATATAAAGAAAGCTTTATGTCCTGCCGGATGCCGGCGCGGAATAATCATGTCGCCCGTCGCGGCCGCCAGGCGGCCAGCGCGCTGGCGCCGATGCCCGCGAGCACCGCCAGCCAGAACGGCAGATCGCCCCAGCGGTTGAAGAGCGTGCCGCCGGGGAGCGGCTCGGAGGGCACAACATCGAGCACGCCGGTCTCGAGCGCGGCCAGCCGCCCGTCGATCCGGCCGAGCGGATCGACCGCGAGCGTCACCCCGGAATTGGCGGCGCGCAGCAGCGGCAGCCCGGTTTCGACCGCCCTCAGCCGGGCATGATGGGCGTGCTGCTCGGGGCCGATCGAGCCGTCGAACCAGGCATCGTTGGTGACGTTGAGGATGAACCGGGCTTCGGCCGGATCGCCTATATCGCCGGGGAACACGGCCTCGTAGCAGACCAGCGCCAGGAAGGGCGGCAGGCCCGGCGGGCTGACGAGGCGTCGGCCGTCGCCGGGCGCCCAGCCATTGGTGCCGGGCACGAACTGATTGATGCCGAACAGGCGGAAGAAGCCCTGGAACGGCAGGTATTCGCCGAACGGCACGAGGTGCGCCTTGTCGTAGCTGGCGACGGTCTCGCCGGCGCTGTTTATGGCGAGGATGGAGTTGAAGCCGGGATTGTCGGGGAGGGGCAGGCCGTCGTCGCCGATCGGTTCGCGCGGGGCACCGGTGAGCAGCAGCGTGGCGTCGGGCAGCATGCGCGCGATGCGGGCAAGGCCTTCGGGGTAGTTGGAGAGAAAGAACGGGAACACCGATTCCGGCCAGATCAGCGCGGTGACCCCGGAGAGTCCGGCAGCGGCCGGGGTCGGCCGGGTCTCGGACAGTTCGATGAGCCGCGAGACGATGGCCTCGGGGTCGCCCTGGCTCCAGTCGGCATGGTCGAGGATCATCGGCTGGACGAGACGGGCCTTCATGTCGGTGCGCGGGACCATCGGCGTGGTCTCGAGCCGGTAGGCGCCGTAGCCCAGCTGCGCGGCGATCGCCGTCATGGCGAGGAAGAACGGCACGAGGCGGCGGACCAGACCGCGCTGATCGGCCGGCCAGATCAGCGCCGGGCTCGCCGCGAGCAGCGCGGCCAGGAAGGTGAGGCCGTAAGTGCCGACCAGCGAGGCGAGCTGCAGCATCTGATCGTTGGCGGTCAGCGCGTAGCCCAGGAGATCGAACGGGAAACCCGACAACAGGTGGCCGCGTCCCCATTCTGCCAGCGCCAGCCAGCTCGCCAGCGTCACCACCCGCAGCGCCCCGCCGCTCCACATCAGGTGCGCCAGCGCGCTCGCGAGGCCCCAGAACAGCGCCAAAACGACGGCAAGCGCAACGATGGCAACGGGCATCAGCAGGAGGAACAGCCCGCCCTGCTGCAGGAAGGCCGCCCCCAGCCAGTGCAGCGCGACGGCGAAGTAGCCGATGCCGAAGGCCAGCCCGATGACGAAGGCCGGGCCGAACAGCCGCCCCCAGCCGGCACGGCGTTCCGCCCCATCGAGGGCCCAGACCCAGATCGGCAGCGCCACGAACAGGGCCGGCAGCACGAAGAGCGGCGGCACCGAAGCGGCCGCCAGCGCCCCCGCCGCAAGCACGATGGCGAAGCGCCGCCAGCCATGGCTGAGCATCACCGCTTCGGCGAGCCAGGTCATGCGGGAAGGATCGAATCAAGGACCATGATGCTAGGTTGCGGGGCGGGACCGCCCGGTCAAGCTTTGGGAGAGACGCGATGACGGTGAGCTGGGACCGCACGACACCGGCAGGGGCGGGCTTTGCCGCCGACCTCGAGCGCAAGTTCGATGCGGGGATCGAGGCTGGCCTGCTGCGCGATTTTCACGCCGTCGCCATGAGCCGCAACGGCAAGCTGGTGTTCGAGCGCTATTTCGAAGGCCGCGACGAGGCCTGGGGACGGGATCTCGGTCATGTCGTCTTCGGCCCCGACACCCTGCACGACCTGCGCTCGGTGACCAAGAGCGTCACCAGCCTGCTCTACGGCATCGCGCTCGAAGAGGGCCTCGTGCCGCCGCTCGACACGCCGGTGGTCGACGGCTTTGCGGAATACCCCGATCTCGTTGCCGACCCCGAGCGCCGCAAGGTGACGATCGCGCACACCTTCAACATGGCGATGGGCATGGAGTGGGACGAAAGCCTGCCCTACACCGACCCGCGCAACTCCGAGATCATGATGGAGCGCGCGACCGACCGCTACCGCTTCGTCCTCGACCGGCCCGTCGTCGCGCCGCCCGGGCAGCGCTGGATCTACTCGGGCGGGGCGGTCGCGTTGATCGGCGCCCTCATCACCCGCGGCACCGGTCAGTCGCTGACCGCCTATGCCCGGGACAAGCTGTTCGGGCCGCTCGGCATCGACGAGTTCTTCTGGTGCGCCGGCTCCGACGGCGCCGAGTCGGCCGCCTCGGGCCTCCGCCTCACCACGCGCGGCCTGCTCCGCATCGGCGACCTGCTGGCCAATGGCGGCGAGCATGACGGCAGGCAGATCGTCCCGAAATCCTGGATCGACGCCTGCCTGACCTCGGCCATCCAGACGGCGTTCGATACCGGCTATTCGCGACTGTGGTACCTTGAAGTCTCCCGCGCGCCAGCCTTCGAGGGCACCCGCCCCTGGGCCGGCGGCTTCGGCAATGGCGGCCAGCGCCTTTGGTTCAGCCCCGCGACCGGCATCGCCGCCGTGGCCTATCTGGGCCAGTACAACGACTGGTCGAGCTGGATCATGCCGAGCCGGTTCTGGAGCGAGATGGTGATGCGCAATCTCGAGCGGCTGTAGAACGCAGCGGATCCTGGGGCGACCGGACAGTCCGCCGGTCCCGAAAGTTCTCATTTTGTCCCAGCGCCGATTCGACTAAGGTCGGTCGGCCAAACATGGGATCGAAGATGAGCGACGACTACGTCATTGCCCCGCCACCGCAGCCTGCGGTGCCCGTTGCCGGCGGCGGCCGGTTTCCGGTCCGCCGCATCTACTGCGTCGGCCGCAACTATGCCGAGCACGCGCGCGAAATGGGGCACGATCCCAACGCCGAACCGCCGTTCTTTTTCGCCAAGCCCGCCGACGCCGTCGTGATCGACGGTGCCGCCGTGCCCTATCCGTCGCAGACGACGAACCTGCATCACGAGATCGAACTGGTGGCGGCGATCGGGGTGGGCGGCCGCGACATCGCGGTCGGCGCTGCCATCAGCCATGTCTGGGGCTATGCCGTCGGCATCGACCTCACCCGCCGCGACCTGCAGGCCTGGGCCAAGAAGGGGGCCAAGCCCTGGGAAATCTCCAAGGGCTTCGACCACTCGGCCCCGATCGGCACGCTGGTGCGCGCCGCGGACGTGCCGCAGCCGCTGCGCGGCCGGATCGAGCTCAGCGTCAATGGCGAGCTGCGTCAGGGTGCAGATCTGGGCGACATGACCTGGGACCTGCCGCATGTCATTGCCGAGCTCAGCCGCTATTTCGAGCTCTGCCCGGGCGACCTGATCTTCACCGGCACGCCGGCCGGGGTCGGTCCGGTGGTTTCGGGCGATCGCCTGGCGGGCAGCATAGCGGGGATCGGCTCGGTCGCGGCGACGATTGCCTGATGGAATGGTCGCCGCAGCAGGATGAGGCGCTGCAGGCCGTCTCGCGCTGGCTCAAGCAGAAGGATGGCCCGCAGGTCTTCCGCCTGTTCGGCTGGGCCGGCACGGGCAAATCGACGCTGGCGCGGCACCTGGCGCAGGGGGTGAAGTCGGTGAAATACGCCGCCTTCACCGGCAAGGCGGCAATGGTGATGCGGAAATACGGGGCGCGCGGCGCCTCGACCATCCACAGCCTGATCTATGCGCTGGTCTCGGAAAAGGACGGCGAGCCCAAGTTCGCGCTCGATCCCGAGAGCGAGGCGGCGACCGCCGACCTGATCGTCATCGACGAGGTCTCGATGGTCGACGAACAGCTCGGCCGCGACCTGCTGAGCTTCGGCACCAAGGTGCTGGTGCTGGGCGATCCGTTCCAGCTGCCACCCGTGCAGGGCGCCGGCTTCTTCACGGCGCAGGAGCCGGACTACATGCTGACCGAGATCCATCGGCAGGCGGCGGACAATCCGATCATCCGGCTATCGATGGAGATCCGCGAGGGCGGCCATCTCGAACACGGGCGCTATGGCGAGAGCCTCGTCATCGCGCGCGCCGATGTCGATCGCGAAGCGGTGCTCGAGGCCGACCAGGTGCTCGCCGGCCGCAACAAGACACGCGTCGCCTACAATGACCGCATCCGGGAACTGCGGAACCTGCCCAGCCACGAACCGGTGGCGGGCGACCGCCTGGTCTGCCTGAGGAACAACCCGGTCAAGAAGCTGCTCAACGGCCAGATCTGGACGGCGGCGGAGGTCAAGAAGCGCTCCAACGCCCGCTACTCGATGACGCTCGATCCCGACGAGCCGACCGCCGGCAAGTCCAACGTCCAGGCCAAGGTGGTCACGCACGCCGCCTTCTTTTCGGGCGAGGAGGACGCGCTGAGCTGGCCGGAGCGACGCCAGTACGACGAGTTCACCTTCGGCTACTGCCTGACCGTGCACAAGGCGCAGGGCAGCCAGTGGGACAATGTCTACCTGTTCGACGAAAGCTACGTATTCCGCGAGGAACGCCAGCGCTGGCTCTATACCGGGGTCACCCGCGCCGCCGATCGCATCACCGTCGTGATGTAGGGGCGGCCTTCGCCCCTCTCGCGGTCCGCCGCGTCACGCCCGGGCCGGCCGAGGCGCCTCGGCCGCGGCGGCGAAGGCGGCGAGACGGCCATCGGCGCCGGCCGGGCCGATCAGCGTGAGGCTGGAGGGCAGGCCGTCGCCGCGGCGACCGACCGGCACGGAGATGGCGGCGAGATCGAGCAGATTGACGAAATTGGTGTAGGTGCCGAGGTTGGAATTGAGCGCGATCGGATCGGCCTCGACCTCGGCCACCGTATAGGCGCGCGGCACGGTGGGGACGGCCAGCATGTCGACCTCGCCCCAGATGCGCCCGGTGACGCGCCGCAGATCGGCAAGCCGGTACATGGCCTCGAAGGCCGCGACCGCGGTGAGGCCGCGGGCGCCGGAAATGATCCGCAGGGTCACCGGATGGAAGGCGCCGGGATCGTCCTCGATCAGCGGCTTGGTGGCGGCATAGCGCTCGGCCACCCAGGGGCCTTCATAGAGGAGGCGGGCGACGGCGTGCAGCGGTTCGTAGTCGATCTCGACCAGGGTCGCGCCGAGGGTGGCGAGCCGCGTCAGGTCGGCGGCATAGGCGGCCTCGGCGTCGGCGTCGCCGAAGAAGCGCCGTTCCGCCGGCGGCGGCACCCCGATGCGCAGGCCCGCGGGACTGAGGCCCGGCGCGGGCGTGGGCAGCCGGCGCGAATAGGCGTCCGCCTCGTCGTAGCCCGCGGCGACGGTCGCCACGGCGCTCGCGAGGGCGACCGAGCCGGCAAAGACCGAGATGGTGTCGAGCGTGCGGCAGGCCGGCACCATGCCGGTCGCCGAGAACAGCCCGAGCGTCGGCTTCAGCCCGACGATGCCGTTCATCCCGGCCGGGATGCGGCCCGAGCCGGCGGTGTCGGTGCCGAGCGCGAAATCGACGATGCCGGCGGCGACCGAGGTTGCCGAGCCCGAACTCGAGCCGCCGGGGATGAGGCGCGGATCCAGCGCATTGCGGGGCACCCCATAGGGCGAGCGGACGCCGACGAGGCCGGTGGCGAACTGATCGAGATTGGTCTTGCCGATGACGATGGCGCCCGCCGCCTCGAGCCGGGCGACGACGAAGGCGGAGCGGTCCGGATGGTAGGTGAAGGCCGGGCAGGCGGCGGTGGTGGGCATGCCGCCCACATCGATATTGTCCTTGACCGCGCACACCAGCCCGTAGAGCGGCTTGCCGGCGGGGCCCGCCGCCTCGATCTCGCCGGCGCGCCGCAGCAGCGCAGCCTCGTCGCCCAGGTGGATGAACAGCGCCGGGTCGTTCCAGGCGCGGAGCGCCTCATAGGCGCGGCGGACGGCGGCGACGGGAGAGCGATCGGGCATGCGGTACAACTCACTTCTGATGCAGTAGCGAGTTGTGCCTATTTCGTAAGCGATGACAAGCCGGTTGCATACAGGTCTGGTCTGTCGCCGCCGGTCCGGACCGCCGCCGGGGTCGCATCGGCAGCCCAGACCTCAGCGATCGGGCCCCCTACGCGGTCCAGCCGCCGTCGATGATGTGGACCTGGCCGGTGGTGTAGGTGGCGCCGGCGAGGTAGACGGCGAGATCGGCGACCTCCTCGGGACGGGCGATGCGGCCGATCGGCTGGCGGGCGATGAAGGCCTTCCGCGCCGCTTCGAAATCGCCGGTGGCGTGCCAGCGCTCGTGCAGCGAGGGGGAATCGACGGTGCCCGGGGCGATGGCGTTCACCCGGATGCCCTTGGTGGTGTAGTCGGCGGCGATCGACTTGGTGAGCCCGATCACCGCGGCCTTGGAGATCGAATAGGCGGCGCGGTTGGGCACGCCCTTCACCGAGGAGGCGACGGTCGCCATGTTGACGATGGCGCCGTCGCCGCGCTCCAGCATCTGCGGCAACACGGCCCTGATGGCGCGGACCTGGGCCCAGACATTGAGATCGAAGGCGAAATCGAGGTCCTTGTCGGACATCTCGAGGACGGTGCCGGAATGCACGACGCCGGCGCAGTTGAACAGCACGTCGATGCGGCCGATTTCGGCCACCGCCCTGTTCACCTCATCGGTCGAGAGCACGTCGAGGACGCGCGTCGTCACCCCCGGCGTGCCGTCGAGTTCCCTGAGCTTGGCCGCATTGATGTCGGTCGCGATGACCTTCGCGCCGGCCGCAACGAAGGCATGCACCGAGGCGAGCCCGATGCCCTGCGCGGCGGCGGTGATGAGGGTGATCTTGCCGTTGAGGTCGGCCATGAGCGTCTCCTTGTCATGTGTTCGCTGAGCCCGCAGCACCACACCGGATGTCATCCCGGCGAAGGCCGGGATCCATGTCTTGGCCTGCGCCGGTGGCGCGATGGATTCCGGCCTGCGCCGGAATGACACCGAGAGGGTGGGATGTGCACAGCATGCATTGCACCTAGAGATGAATCGAGTGGCTGCCGTCGATGGTCAGCCGCTCGATGGCGTCGAAATCCCAGGCGATGCCGAGGCCGGGCCGGTGCGAGGGAATGGCCTTGCCGTCGCGGATGGTCATGCCTTCGGTTGTGAGGTCGTCGAGCTGCGGGATGTACTCGACCCAGCGCGCGTTCGGGACCGCGGCGCAGAGCGACACGTGCAGTTCCATCAGGAAGTGCGGGCAGACCGCGATGTTGAAGGCCTCGGCCATGTGCGCGACCTTGAGCCAGGGGGTGATGCCGCCGATCCGGCCGACATCGACCTGGACGATCGAGCAGGCGTGGCGCTCGAGGTACTCGCGGAAGTGCATCGCTGCGTAGAGGCTCTCGCCGACGGCGATCGGGATGGAGGTGTGGGCGACGAGCCGTGCATGGCCGGAGATATCCTCGGCGGTCAGCGGTTCCTCGAACCAGCCGATGTCGAGCGGCTCGTAGGCGCGGGCCCGCCGGATCGCCTCGTCGACGTTGAAGCGCTGGTTGGCATCGGTGAAGATCTCGAAGCCGGGGCCCACTGCCTCGCGCACCGCCGCGATTCGGCGCACGTCCTCGTGGATGGGGCGGCCAACCTTTAGCTTGCAGCCGCCGAAGCCATCGGCCTTGGCGCGCAGCGCATCGGCGACGAGGGCCGCTTCCTCGAGGTGCAGCCAGCCCCCCTCGGTAGTGTAGAGCGGAATGGCGTCCTGCGCGCCTCCGGCGAGCAGGTGCAGCGGCTGCCCGAGCTTGCGGGCCTTGAGGTCCCAAAGCGCCGTATCGATGGCGGCAAGCGCGATCGAGGTGATGGCGCCGGTAGTGGTGGCGTGGGTGAGAAACAGCAGATCACGCCAGATCTTCTCGATCTCGTGGGCGTCGCGGCCGAGCAGGGCCGGCACCAGCGTGCGCTTGAGCAGCTCGATGACCGACGGACCGCCGGTGCCGATGGTGTAGCTGTAGCCGGTGCCGGTCACTCCGTCGGCATCGGTGATGCGCACGATCGGCGTCTCCTGCGAGACGAAGGACTGGATGGCATCGACCCGCTTCACCTTGGGCTTGAGGTCGACCATCAGGATTTCGACCCGCGTGATCCGCGCCATCGGCAGCTTTCCCCCAGGCGCCGGTCGGGTGCTCCCTCCCGATTCCGGCTTGATTGTGCATATGTGAAAAGTCTATTCGTTGATAAGCACGCGGGCAAGCGGCAATTGCACTGGTCCGGAGGGAGGCGGCATGGCGCAGATCGAAGAGCTCGAGAAGTACCGCGCGCCGGCCCTCGACAAGGGGCTCGACATCCTCGAACTGCTGGCGGCCACCGAAGAGGGCCTGAGCCAGGCCGAGATCGCCAAGGCGCTGAACCGCACGCCAAACGAAATCTACCGCATGCTCGACCGGCTGGTGCGGCGCGGCTATGTGCGGCGCCTGCCGACCGACCGCTACGAGGTGACGCTGAAGCTGTTCGAGCTGGCCTATGCGCGCCCGCCGCTGCAGCGGCTGATCAGCCAGGCGCAGCCGGTGATGCGCCGCTTCGCGCGCGAAGCGGAGCAGGCCTGCCACCTCGCCATCTACGACCGCGGGACGCTGTTCGTGGCCGCGCAGGTCGACGGGCCGGGCTACTGGAACGTCTCGATCCGGGTGGGCTCGCGCATCGGGCTGATCAATACCGGCTCGGGGCATGTGCTGCTCGCCCATGCGGGCGCCGAGGAGCGGAGAGTGATGCTCGAGGAGCAGGAACAGCCGGAGCGGCTGACCAGCGGCCTCGAGGAACGCCTCAAGCGGGTGCGTCAGCAGGGCTTCGAGAACATGCAGAGCATGCAGATCGCCGGGGTCAACAACCTGTCGGTGCCGATCCTGGGGCCGATGGGACGCGTCCTGGCGGTGCTGACCTGCCCCTATTCGGAACGCCTCGACGTCAAGACGGCGCCGAACCGCGAGGCGGTGCTGCGCATGCTGATCGCCTGCGGGCAGGACATCTCGCAACGACGCAACGGGGGGAACTGATGCGCATACTCGATACCCACCTGCACCTCGTCTACCAGGACCGCTTCAGTTACCCCTGGCTCGACGGCGCGCCGGCGATCAACCGGCAATGGACGGCGGAGGCCTATTTCGCCGAAGCGGCCGGGCTCGGCATCGACCGCGCGCTGCACATGGAGGTCGACGTCGCCGAGACCCAGATGGAGGCGGAGACCCGCTTCGTGCTGGGTGTCCATCCCGCCGTGATCGGCGCCATTGCGGCGGGGCGGCCGGAACATGCCGACTTCCCCGCCTATCTCGACCGCGTCGCGTCGATCCCGGGGGTCAGGGCACTGCGCCGGATCCTGCATACCTCGCCCGACGCGCTGTCGGAGGGTGCGTTGTTCCGGGCCAACATCCGGCGGCTCGCCGACAAGGGGCTGCCGTTCGACATCTGCGTGCTGAGCAAGCAGCTGCCGGTGGGCCGGGCGCTGGCGGCCGCGGCGCCACAGGTGCAGTTCGTGCTCGACCATTGCGGCGTGCCCGATGTCGCGGCCCAGGCGCTGGATCCCTGGCGTGCCGAAATCCGGGCGATCGCGGCGCTGCCCAATGTGGTCGCCAAGATCTCCGGGGTGATGGCCTATGCCGGCCCCGACTGGACCGTTGCGACGCTGAGGCCCTTCGTCGAGCACGTCATCGAGTGCTTCGGCTGGGACCGGGTGGTGTGGGGATCGGACCATCCGGTGGTGACGCTGACCGGCAGCCTCACCAGATGGGTTGCGGCGACGCGTGAGATCGTCGCCGGCGCCAGCGAGGCCGAGCGGGAGAAGCTGTTCTTCAGAAATGCCGAGCGGGTCTATGGGGTGAAATAAGCGACCCCTCACCCACCCCGCTTTGCGGGGCACCCTCTCCCCGAGGGGCGGGTGAGGGGACGGACGAAATCATGGAGGAGAACACGTCGTGAAGCGATACGGATCGGTCATCGGGGTCAGGCCCGAGCATATTGCGGAGTACAAGCGCATCCATGCGGCGGTGTGGCCGGAGGTGCTCAAGCAGATCGAACGGAGCAACATCCGCAACTACTCAATCTACCTCAAGGAGCCGGAAAACCTGATGTTCGCCTATTTCGAGTATCACGGCACCGACTACGAAGCCGACATGGCGAAGATGGCGGCCGACGAGAAGACGCAGGAGTGGTGGAAGGTCTGCTCGCCGATGCAGGCGCCGTTCGAGACGCGCCGGAAGGGCGAGTGGTGGGCCCAGATGGAAGAAGTGTTCCACACCGAATGAGCATCGACCCCAGCATCCTGCAGCAGGCCTGGCCGCTGCCCAGCAACCCGCGCCCGATCGTCATCATCGGCGCCGGCGGCATCGTCACCGACGCTCACCTGCCGGCCTATCGCATGGCCGGCCTGCCTGTCGCCGGGCTCTACGACCTCGATGCCGGCAAGGCGGCGGCGGTCGCCGAGCGCTGGCAGACGCAGGCCTTCGCCTCGCTCGATGCGGCGGTCGCCACGCCGGGCGCCGTCTACGATCTTGCCCTGCCGCCGGCGGCCCATCTGGGCGTGCTGGAAAAGCTGCCGGACGGCGCGGCGGTGCTGCTGCAGAAGCCGATGGGCCGCACCCTCGACGAGGCGACCGCCATCCTGCGGCTCGCTCGCGACAAGCGGCTGGTGGCGGCGGTCAACTTCCAGCTGCGCTACTCGGCGATGATGCTGGCGGTGGCCGATGCGCTCAGGCGCGGGCTGCTGGGGCGGCTGATCGATGTCGAGGTGCATCTCAACCTGGTGACGCCCTGGCACCTGTTCCCGTTCCTCAAGGGCATGGAGCGGGTCGAGATCGCGGTGCACTCGATCCACTACCTCGATACCATCCGCGCCATGCTCGGCAACCCGACCGGCGTCCACGCCCGCACCCTCGGCCACCCCTCGACGGACCTGGCGCAGACGCGGACCTCGGCGCTGTTCGACTTCGCCCCCGACCAGCGGGTGACCTTCTCGATCAACCACAACCACGATTTCGGCCGCCGCTTCCAGGATGCGAGCTTCCGCTTCGAGGGCACGATGGGGGCGGCACTGGTCAAGCTCGGCCTGCTGCTCAACTATCCCGAGGGCGAGCCGGACGAATTGTGGCTGGTGCAAAAGGGCGGCGACTGGGTGCAGGTGCCGCTGGCGGGAAAGTGGTTCCCGCACGCCTTCATCGGCACGATGAGCAACCTGCAGCGCTTCGCCGCCGGGGAGGACCGCGTGCTGATGACAGCAGTCGATGACGCCTGGCACACGATGGCGCTGGCCGAAGCGGCGTTCGAATCGGCCGCCCGCCCCGCTACCCCCGTGAAGGCCGCTCCATGACCACCGCGCCGCTGCTCGACGGCATCCTCGTCGTCGACATGTGCCAGTTCCTCTCCGGTCCATATGCGTCGCTGCGGCTGATGGACCTGGGTGCCCGCGTCATCAAGATCGAGCGCCCGGACGGCGGCGACCTCAGCCGCAGGCTCTATCTCAGCGACACCGAGATCGGCGGCGATTCGACGATCTTTCACGCCATCAACCGCTCCAAGGAGAGCCTGGCGCTCGACCTCAAGAGTGCCGACGACGTTGCGGCGCTCAGGAAGCTGCTGGCCCGGGCCGATATCGTGCTGCAGAACTTCCGCCCCGGGGTGATCGAGCGGCTGGGGCTCGATTATGCCGCGGTGAAGGCGCTCAACCCGGCCATCGTCTACGCCTCGATAACAGGTTATGGCAGCGAGGGACCGTGGGTCGAGCGGCCGGGGCAGGACCTGCTGGCGCAGGCGCGCTCCGGGGTGATGTGGCTCAATGGCGATGCCGACCAGGGCCCGGTGCCGTTCGGGCTCGCCATCGCCGACATGCTGGCCGGCGCGGCCGTGGCACAGGGCGTGCTGGCCGCACTGGTGCGGCGGGGCCGCACCGGGATGGGCGCCCATATCGAGACCTCTCTGCTCGAGGCGCTGGTGGACTTCCAGTTCGAGGTGCTGACCACCCATCTCAACGACGGGCGGCGGAAGCCGCAGCGGGCCGGCTTCCGCTCCGCGCATGCCTACCTGTCGGCGCCCTACGGCGTCTATCCGACGGCCGACGGCCACCTGGCCCTGGCAATGACGCCACTGGGCAAGATCGCGGACCTGCTCGACCTGCCGGCGCTCGGACCCTATCGCGACCGGCCCGGGAGCTGGTTCAGCGAGCGCGACGCGATCAAGGCGATCATCGCGGAGCGGCTGGCCACACGCACCACGGCGGAATGGCTGGCGCGGCTCGAGCCGGCGGACATCTGGTGCGCCAAGGTGCTGGAATGGCCGGAACTGCTGGCCAGCGAGGGGTTCAGGGTGCTCGACATGCTGCAGACGGTGCGCCGCTTCGACGGCGTATCGATCGAGACCACCCGCTCGCCGATCCGGGTCGATGGCAGGCGCTCGCGCACGCATCGCGCCGCGCCGCTGATCGGGGAGCAGTCGAAGGCGATCCGCGAGGAGTTCGGGCTGTGACGCAACTGCGCGGCATGACCTGGAGCCACCCGCGCGGCTACGACCCGATGGTGGCGACGGCGCGGTTGTGGCAGCAGCAGACCGGCGTGGAGATCGCCTGGGACAAGCGCTCGCTGCAGGATTTCGAGACCTTTCCGGTCGAGGAGCTGGCGCGCGCCTACGACCTGATCGTCATCGATCACCCGCATGTGGGGCAGATCACTGCCGAGGGGTGCCTGGCGCCGCTCGACGAGCGGGGCCGCGAGGCCGAGCTGGCGGCGCTCGCGGCGGGCAGCGTCGGGCGTTCGTTCGCAAGCTACCAGTGGGGCGGCCGGCAATGGGCGCTGCCGATCGATGCGGCGGCGCAGGTGCAGCTCTATCGTCCCGACCGGGTCGCACCGGCCCGCAGCTGGGAGGACGTGATCGGGCTCGGCAGGGCCGGCGAACTGGTGCTGCCGATGCTGGCCCCGCACAGCCTGATGTGCTTCTTCACGCTTGCCGGCGGGCTCGGAACGCCCTGTCATACCGGACCGGGCGACCTGATCGACCGCGCGGCTGGGATCGCGGTGTTCGAGCGGCTGCGGGAGCTGGCCGGGCTGATCGAGCCCTCAAACTTCGCCATGGACCCGATCGCCGCCTCGGAGGCAATGGCACGGGCGGACGCGGTGGTCTCGGCGATGCCTTATGGCTACGGCTATGTCAGCTACGCCAGTGACGGCTTCCGGCCGGCGCGGCTCAAGGCGGCCAACATTCCCGATCTCGGGCGCGGCCCGGTGGGCTCGGCGCTCGGCGGCACGGGCATAGCGGTGTCGGCCTTCTCGGACCATCACGGCGCGGCAGTGGACTATGCCTTCTGGGTCGCCTCGGGACCGGTGCAGCAAGGGCTCTATGCCGCCTCGGGCGGACAGCCGGGACACGCAGCGGGCTGGGACAGCGAGCTGGTCAACGCGCGCCTCGACGGCTTCTACCGCGATACGCGCGCGACGCTCGAGGGGGCCTTCCTCAGGCCGCGCCACAATGGCTACATGCGCTTCCAGGCGGCCGCCTCGGCGCGTCTCAATGCCGGCCTGATCGACAGCGAGTCCGCCGCGACCGTGATTGCCGACCTCAACCGCCTCTACAGGGAGAGCCAGTGATGGAACGACCGCGCCACTTCGAGGACTACGTGCTCGGCGAAACCCGCAGGACCTACGGCCGCACCATCACCGAGACCGACTTCGTGGTGCATGCCGGCCACACCGGCGACTTCTTCCCGCACCACATGGACGCCGAGGCGATGAAGGCGAGCCCATGGGGCCAGCGCATTGCCCACGGCACCATGACCTTTGCCATCGGCATCGGGCTCACCGCCGGCGAGATCAACCCGCTGGCCTTCACCTATGGCTACGAGCGGCTGCGCTTCCCCAAGCCGGTGTTCATCGGCGACACCATCCATACGGTGCTGACCATTGCCGGGCTCGAGCCCGACGAACGCCGACCCGACCATGGCCGCATCATCGAGGAAGTGCGGGTCCACAACCAGCGCGGCGAGGTGGTTCTGGCCTGCGAGCACGTCTATCTCGCCAAGCGGAAGACGGTGGTGGCGTAGGAAGGGAACGCCCTTTCGCCGGTGCCCGCCGGAGCGGAGCATGCTCCTTGGCCTGTACGAGGGGCGACACCCCACCCTCGGTCCCTCCCCATCGAGGGGAGGGAGACGAGGTGGCCGCGTCCGTGACGCATCCGCCTTCCTCCCCCTTGTGGGCAGGGACCGAGGGTGGGGTGCAACGCGCACCGACCCGTCGATGGCAGACGAGTCATCCGCCGAACTCGGCAGCAAACTACCGGTCCGTATCCTCGAGTTCCTCGTGGATCGAGGCGATGATCTCGCTGCGCTGCTCGGCGGACTTGCCGGCTTCCGCCGCGTAGGTGACGGCGAGCAGCCGGATGGCGCTGCCGATGGCGGTATGCGAGGGGCCGAGGCCAAAGCTTGCCACGTGGCAGGGGAGCACGACGCGCGAGAAGCGCTGCGCCTCGAGCGCGTAGTTGCGATCGGCGATGGTGACGAGGTTCATGCGCGTGGTCTGTGCGTAGGCCAGCAGCGGCCTCAGCAGCTTTGGACGCGGCGGCAGGGTGATCAGCAGCAGCACGTCCTTGGGGCCGGTCATGGCGAGATCCTCGGCCCAGGAGCCCTGGTTGATGCCGAGGATCATCACGGAGTGACGCAGGCGGGAAAAGACCAGCCGGGCGTAGCGCGCGAAGCCCTCCTCGGCGCCGAGCCCCAGCACCCACAGGCGCGGCGCGGCAGCGATCAGTTCGGCCGCCTCGCGCACCCGGTCGGAGCGGAGCTCCTCGAAGGTCTTGGTGAGATTGCGAAGCTCCAGCTCGAGATGCGTGCCGAGCGCCTTGCCGAGCGCCATCTGCTCGGAACCGCCGACGGAGAAGCCGTAGGGCTCGGTGCGGTTGCGCTCCTCGCGCGCCTGCAGCTTTACCTCGTTGAAATCGGCGTAGCCCAGGTGCTGGAAGAATCGCGCCGCGGTGGCCTTGGAGACCCCGGCCATTTCGGCGATCTGCGTCGCCGAATGGGTGAGGATGTCGTCCTGGCGATCGAGCATGAGTTGCGCAAGCTTCTGCTCGCCTGCCGTAAGCTTTTGAAAGCGTTCTTGAATCCTCAGGACCAGACGCGACGCCATGGGGCAGGGCCTCCTCGGGGGCCGAGCACGCCCCCAACCAAAGAATCTCTAGCAGCCATCTTGAAACAATGAAACGACTGTTTCATGATTGTGAAACACTGAAACACAGCGGGGACCACAAGCGGTGTCGACCTCCAGGATCATCCGGCAGCGAATCTGGGAGAAACTCAACGCGGTGGCGCTGCCCGACACCCGCTTCCACATGAATTTCGCCGAAGTGATCCCGGACTTCGTCGGCAGCGCCGAGGCGACCGACCGGATCACCGCGCTGCCCGCCTACCAGGCGAGCAAGTTCGCCTTCATCACCCCGGACAATTGCCTCGTCGAACTGCGCCGCCGCATGCTGGCGGAGGGAAAGCCCTTCGTGATGTCGACCTACGGCATCTATCGCGGCTTTCTCTATGTCGAACCCGGCACGGTGCCCAGGGGGGCCGAACTCTATGCCGCCTGGCTCGACGGCATGGAACATTTCGGCCGGCCGATCACCCTCGAGGAGATCACCCGGATGGGACGCTTCGACTTCATGGTCACCGGCGCCTCGGCGGTGTCAGTCGATGGCGTGCGCTTCGGCAAGGGACACGGCTTCTTCGACATGGAATGGGGCATGTTCACCGACCTCGGCCTCGCCGACGACGCCACCCCTGTGGTCGCCGCCGTGCATGACGTACAGGTGGTGGAGGACAAGCTCCACCCCAGCGAAACCGACATCCTCGTCGACCTGATCGCCACACCGACCCGGATGATCGAGGTCAGCGGCCGCGGCCGGCGGCCGCGCGGCATCAAGTGGACTCTGCTCGAAAAGGACACGATCGAGGCTACACCCCCCTTGCGCGAGCTGGCGCGCATCCGCGGCGTCGCCTGAGCCCTGGTTTTCTACGCCTCTGCCTCCTCCCAACCCGAACCCGGAGCCTCCCCCATGTCTTCTGGTAGTCACTCTTGCGGCAAGCCGTTCGGCCTCAACCGCAGGCACATGCTGGGCCTGATGGCGGCCGGCGCGACGCTGCCGCTGAGCACGCGCTTCGCGCAGGCCGCGACGCCGTTCACCTTCCAGGCCAGCTGGATCAACGATGCCGAGTTCGCCGGCTATTTCACCGCCATCGACAAGGGCTACTATGCCGAGGAAGGGCTGGAACTCACCTACCTGTCGGGCGGGCCGGACGTCATCCCGGAATCCTCGCTGATTGCCGGCAAAGCCGACCTGACACTGACCACACCCGACACCACCATCAAGGCGATCGTCGAGCAGCAGGCGCCGTTCAAGATCATCGGCACGCAGTACCAGAAGAACCCGATCGGCATCGTCTCGCTGGCCTCGAACCCGATCACGACGCCGCAGGACCTGGTCGGCAAGACCCTGGCGGTGCCGCCGGTCAACGTCATCTCGGTCGAGGCGATGCTGAAGATCTCCGGCGTCGACCGCGCCGCGGTCAACATCGTGCCCTACGCCTACGACCCGACGCCGCTGATCAAGGGCGAGATCGACGCCTCGCTCGATTTCACCACCAACGTGCCCTTCACCATCAAGCAGGCCGGCGCCGACGCCACCTCGTTCCTGCTCTACGATTTCGGCTTCACCATCTTCAACGACACCGTGGTGGTGACCACCGACACGCTGGCGGCCAAGCGCAAGGAGATCGTGGCGTTCCTGCGCGCCTCCAGGAAGGGCTGGGAAGAGAACCTCAAGGACCCGGCGGCCTACCCGCCGACCTTTGCCGAGACCTGGTTCAAGGGCACCGGCCGCTCGATCGAGAACGAGGTCTACTTCAACACCGCGCAGAAGCCGCTGATCGAGACGGAGGGCGGCATCTTCTCGATGAGCGAGGCGGCGATCGCCGCCAATATCGAGGCGCTCGCGGCGGTCGGCATCTCGGCGACGCGGGAGATGTTCGACACCACGGTGCTCGAGGAAATCTGATTGGCCGATCCCGCCGGCATCAGTCTCACGCGGGTCTCGAAGACGTTCGAGGCCCGCGGCAAGCTGACCGAGGCGCTGCGCGAGGTCTCCCTCGTCTGCGCCCCGGGCTCGTTCACGGCCCTGATCGGGCCGTCGGGCTGCGGCAAGTCGACCATCCTCAGGCTGGCACTGGGGCTCGAGACGGCGACGGAGGGCGAGATCGCCGTCGCCGGACGGACCCCGGCCGAGGCGACCAAGGGGGGCATCACCGGCGTGGCCTTCCAGGATGCCGCGCTGCTGCCGTGGCGCTCCGTCGAAGCCAATATCGCGCTGCCGCTCGACGTGCTCGGTCGCGACCGCAAGCCCTATGCGGCCAAGATCCAGGAGCTGATCGAGCTGGTGGGGCTGCACGGCTACGAGCATGCGCTGCCGGCGGAACTGTCCGGCGGCATGCGCCAGCGCGTCGCCATCGCGCGGGCGCTGGTGACGCGGCCCGAGGTGCTGTTTCTCGACGAGCCATTCGGGGCGCTCGACCAGATCCTGCGCCGGTCGATGAACATCGAGCTGCAGCGCATCTGGCTGGAAAGCCGGGCAACGACGCTGCTGGTGACGCACGGCATCGACGAGGCGGTGTTCCTTGCCGACCGCGTGGTGGTGATGGCGAGCCGGCCGGGACGCATCACCCGCGTCATCGACATCGACCTGCCGCGCCCGCGCCACCCGGTGCTGTTCAACGATCCAGCCTTCCACCGGCTGGAGGCCGAGATCGCGGGGGCGCTGGATGGGCATTGAGCTGCCGACATCGTGGCTCCGCACCCCTCATCCGCCCTTCGGGCACCTTCTCCCACAAGGGGAGAAGGCGATCCGCGAGAGATCACAGTGCGATCTCCCCTCTCCCCTTGCGGGAGAAGGTGGCGCGCAGCGCGGGATGAGGGGTGGGACGCCACGGCATGCCTGACCGCCTCCGCCCCTTCGTCGGCCCTGTCCTCATCCTCGTCCTGTGGGAGATCGCCGGGCGCTTCCAGCTGGTGGCGAGCGGGGCGCTGCCGGCGCCGTCGGCGATCCTCGTCCGGCTGGCGGTCGACTGGTCGGACTATCCGGGACACATCTTCGCGACGCTGTTCGGGGCCGGGCTGGGGTTCCTGATCGGCAACGGCATCGCGATTGCCGCCGGGGTGCTGTTCGCGCTCAGTCCGCTGAGCGCGCGGGTGGCGCGGGGGCTCAACGTGGCGCTGTTCGCGCTGCCGCCGATCGCCATCTCGCCGATCCTGGTACTGACCTTTTCCGATCCGGTGCCGCGCATCGTCCTGGCAGCGATCGGCTGCTACTTCGTCACCATGACGGCAACGCTGGTCGGGCTGACCCAGGCCGACGCCCGCTCGGTCGACGTGGTGCGCGCCTATGGCGGCGGCAAGCTCAAGGCGCTGGCGCTGGTGCAGGCGCGCAGCGCCCTGCCGGTGATCCTCTCAGGGCTGCGGATCGCCGCGCCCAATGCCGTGCTGGGCTCGATCCTCGCCGAGTTCGGCGGCGGCGGACGCTGGGGGCTGGGCGTCTACCTGCTGGGTTCACTGGGGCGCGGCGAGCCGGACCGGCTGTGGGGGATCGGGCTGACGGCGACGCTGATCGCCGGCCTCGCCTATCTCGCCTTCGTGCTGCTGGCGCGGGCAGTCACCGGATCGGGCCAGGCGGTGACGGTGCCGACGGCGGTGCTGCGCTCGACCGACCGGCCGCGCCCGGCCTGGCAGCACGGGCTGATCGTGCTGGGCTCGATCGGCTTGCCGCTCGGGCTGTGGTGGGCGCTACTGGCGCTGCTCAGGGTGCCGGCCATGCTGGCCAAGACTCCGCCGGCGCTCTTCGACTACCTGTTCGGGCTGCCCGGGTCGGCGGCGGCGCAGGCCAAGCTGATCGCCGCCCTGCTGCAGACCCTCCCGATGACGCTGGTCGGGATGGCCGCCGGCCTGGCCATGGCCTTCGCCCTGGCCCTCGGCACGCAACTTGCGCCGCGGCTTGTCCGGGCGCTTCTGCCGATCGCCCTCGTCACCCAGACGATGCCGCTCGTCGCGCTCACTCCGCTGCTGGTGCTGCTGGTCGGACGGGGCCCGGCGGTGATCCTGTGGATCACCATCTCTGTCACCTTCTTTCCCGCCTTCGTCACCATGGCGCAGGGCCTGCTGCTGGTGCCGCGGGCCGCGCTCGAGGTGCCCCGCGCCTATGGTGCGACGGTCTGGCAGCAACTGCGCCTCGTCTCGGTGCCGGCCTCGCTGCCCTACCTGTTCGCGGCGACCCGGCTCACTGCCCCGCGGGCGCTCCTGGGGGTGATGATCGCCGAATGGCTGGCGACCGGCACGGGGCTCGGAAACCTGCTCAACCAGTCGCGCGGTTATCTCGACTACGGCATGATCTGGGCAGTCGCAGTGGTCTCGGTGCTGGTCGCGGTGGCCTTCTACCAGGCGGTGGTGCTGGTCGAGCGGCGCGTGCTGGGCCGGCTCGGCATGGCGGTCGCCGAGTAGCTCAGCCGCCGACGGCCCTGCGCGTCGGCGGGGTGGCGCGCGCCGCCCCGCATGAGGCGCGGTGGACGATGTGGCCGGCCACGTGCACGCGGTAGGAGGTACCGGGCGTCAGCCGCCCGTGCAGGCGGTCATCGAGCAGGCGGACGCAGGCGATGCCCATCTCGCGGCCATTGGTCTTGACGGTGGTGAGATGGGGCGAGATCTGCGTGGCGGCGGAGAAATCGCCGAAGCCGATCACCGAAATGTCCTCCGGGATGCGGTAGCCGAGCCGCAGCAGCTCGGAGACCACGGTCAGCGCCAGCCCGTCATGGGCACAGAAGAAGGCGGTGGGGCGGAAGCCTTCGGCCTCGGCGGCGAGGAAATGCTCGGTGAAGCGCACCTCGGCGGCAAAGCGCATCTCGCGGAAGCTCACGTCGGGGCGCTGCTCGAGCACCTCGCGCACCCCGTAGAAGCGCTCCATGCGGCCACGATAGCCGGGCGTGCCGTGCACGTAGGCGATGGTGCGATGTCCCAGATCGTAGAGGTACTGCGCCACGGCCGAACCCGCCTCGTGGTCGGTGCCGCCGACATGGTCGGCCGGCTCGAGCGGGGTCAGCCAGCCGGTCCTGACGATCGGCCGGCCCAGCGCGTAGGCTCGGTCGAGGCTGGCACGATCGTGCGGGCCGACCATCACCACGCCGCTGCAGCCGCGGGCGAACTCCTCGACCTCGTCGGCGAGGTGCGTCCAGCGCATCCTGACCTGGTAGCCGCGCTGCTGCGCCTCGGCCTGCACCCCGCCCTGGATGAGCAAGTGCAGCTCGGAATTGATCAGATCGTGATCTTGGAAGACAAGGCCGATGACCGACTGCCCGGGTTCGGCGGCGATGCGGCTGTAGCCGAGCTCGGCGGCGACCTCGCGCACGCGCCGGCGGGTCGTCTCGCTTACCCCATCCTTGCCCGACAACGAGCGCGACACGGCAAATTTCGACAACCCGGTACGCTGGGCGATGGTCGACAGGGTGACGCGGGCCATGGGTGATCGGTCTCTCCAGAGTTGCGTTCCAGTACGACCAAACAGAACATAACGCAACCTAACTCTCGCTATCCAGCCACATTCCCCGGAAGCCCAACATCGGGACACGAGTTCCGTCGGGGCAACTAGAGTAGCGTTAATACTAGCTGCTGATCGCGAACTTACATAACCCTTTACCTAACAAACGCGCGGTGCAACCTATCCTCCAGCTAACGAGCGGGTGCAATCCCGTCAGCGAGGAGGAGAGTCATCACCATGGGTTCCATCAGCCGCAGAGCCTTCATTGCCGCCACCAGTGCCTTCGCGGGCACCCTGGCCCTGACCGGCCTCGCCCGCGCCCAGAGCAGGGAATCGGCCTTCCTCCAGGCCGACGTCGATGCCGGCAAGCTGCCGGGCGTCGGCGAACGACTGCCCGCCAATCCGCTGGTTGTCACCCCGCTGGAGCGGATCGGCCAGCAGGGCGGGGACTGGAAGCACGCCCTGGTCGGTGGCGGCTCGCTGTCGATGCTGGTGCGCTACCAGGGCTACGAGCCGCTGGTGCGCTTCACCCCCGACTGGTCGGGCATCACCGAGAACGTTGCCGAGTCCTACGCGGTGAGCCCCGATGCCACCGAATACACCATCACGCTGCGCAAGGGGCACAAGTGGTCCGACGGGCAGCCCTTCACCACCGCCGACGTGCAGTTCTGGTACGATGCCTACTTCACCGATGCCGAGACCTCGCTGGGCGGCAATGCCTGGTGGAGCGCCGGCGGCGAGAAGGCCAGGCTCGAGGTGGTGGACGAGCAGACCTTCAAGGTGATCTTCGCCAAGCCGAACGGCTTTTTCCTGCAGCAGCTGGCCTGGGCGCAGCAGGACCAGTTGACCCGCACGCCCAAGCACTACCTCGAGCAGTTCCACATCCGCTACAATCCCGAGGCCGACGCGCTCGCCAAGGCCCAGGGGCTGGAGAGCTGGATCGCGCTGTTCCAGCGCGAGATCGGCATGGCCGACGACAATACCTTCTTCCAGAACCCCAGCCGCCCGACACTCAATGCCTGGATGTTTGCGGTGGCGCCCGGACAGAACACCGAGCAGGCGCTGGCCGTGCGCAACCCCTACTACTTCAAGGTCGACACCGAGGGCACCCAGCTGCCCTATTTCGACCGTATCGTCTACCAGATGGTCGCCGATCCGGAGGTGCTGCTGCTCAAGACGCTGCAGGGTGAGATCGACATCATGGACCAGTATATCTGCACCCCGGCCAACAAGCCGGTGCTGTTCGACGGCCAGGCGAGCGGCGGCTACGGCTTCTACACGCTCAAGGAAACGGCGGCCAACGTGATGGCCTTCCAGCTGAACCTCAACCACCTCGACCCGACCAAGCGCGAGCTGTTCAACACCATGGACTTCCGCCGCGCGCTGTCGCTGTCGGTCGACCGGCAGGCGCTGATCGATGCAGTGTTCGTCGGGCAGGGCGCGCCGGCACAACCCTCGATGCGCGAGGGCGACCCGCTCTACAACGAGCAGCTGGCCAAGCAGTACACCGAGTACGACCCGGACCGGGCCAATACCCTGCTCGACGCCATCATCCCCGACAAGGACGGCGAGGGCTACCGGCTCGACAAGGACGGGCGGCGGGTGTCGATCATCTTCGAGATCGACCAGACCCGCACCACCTTCCTCGACATGTTCGAGCTCGCCATCCCGATGTTCCAGGCGGTGGGAATCGACGCACAGATGCGCACGATGGACCGCTCGCTGTGGGAGGAACGGGTGCGCCGCGGCCGCGAGTACGACGCAACGGCACACCAGTTCGGCGCCAATTCGGGGATCGCGGCAATGCTCGACCCGCGCTTCTACGTGCCGATCAACAATAACTGCTTCTACGCCCAGGGCTGGGCGCTCTACTACACCCAGCCGACCAACGAAGCGGCGATCGAGCCCCCGCCGGAGGTCAAGGCCCAGCAGGAGCTCTACCGCTCGCTGCTCGCCTCGGCCGATCCGGTGAAGCAGAACGAGATCATGGCAGCGGTGCTGCAAAACGCGGCGGACCTGTTCTTCACCTTCGGCGTCAGCCTGCCGGCGGACGGCTATGGCGTGGTCAAGACCAATGTGGTCAACCTGCTCAGGGAGATGCCGAACTCGTTCGGCTGGCCGACCCCCGGTCCGGCCCGGCCCGAGCAGTTCTTCAAGACCTGATACACGCGGGCCACCACAAACGCGATGTCACCCCGGCGCTGGCCGGGGTCCATCCCGAGGCCCTCCACGCCGATCGAGCGCTGCGGCATCTCGGGATGGGTTCCGGCCTTCGCCGGAACGACCCGGCGGGGTGGGCCAGTACGAACCGAATCCCAGGCGATCCACGGGCCGCCGCAACCTGGTGCAAGAGACCGAAATGCTGGACGCCACGGCGCGGGCCGCCGATACGCTGCGAACCCTCGACTGGTACCGGTCGGCGACCCGCTGGACGCAGTTGACGCTGGCCGAGGACGACCCCGTCAAGTTCGATCCGGCATTCTGGATCGAGGTGTTCAGGCGGACCAGATCAAACGCCACCTGCCTCAGCGCCGGGGGCTATGTCGCCTACTATCCCTCCAAGGTGCCGCTGCACCATGTCAGCACGTTCATCGGCGACAGCGACCCTTTCGGTACCCTGGTCGAGGGGGCGCGCGGGCTGGGCATGCACGTGATGGCGCGCGTCGATCCGCACGCCATCCACCAGGACGCCGCCGACGCACATCCCGAATGGATCGCCGTCGACAAGGATGGCAACAAGCGCCGGCACTGGGCCTATCCCGAGGTGTGGGTGACCTGCGCCTACTCGGACTACAATTTCCGCTTCATGCCCGAGATCCTGAAGGAACTCACGGCGAACTACGACATCGACGCGATCTTTGCGAACCGCTGGCAGGGACACGGGGTATGCTACTGCGACAGCTGCCGTGGCAGCTTTCGCGCAGCGAGCGGCTTCGAGCTGCCCACCGAGGCCAATCCCGAGGATCCGGTGTGGATGGCCTGGACCGCCTGGCGCCGTGCCCTGCTCAGCCGCCTCGTGGTGGAGTGGGACGCGACGATGAAGGCGATCAAGCCGCATACCAGCTTCATTCCGAACATGGGCTCGGTGTCGCTGATGGAGTTCGACCTCGGGATCATCGAGACCTACTGCCCGTTCCTGTGCGTGGACGACCAGGGGCGGCGCGGCACCGAACCGGTGTGGATGGCCGGCCGCAACGGCAAGCGCATGCGCGCCACCTTCCGCGACCGGCCGACCATCCTGATCACCTCGATCGGGCCGGAAGAGGAGTATCGCTGGAAGGACTCGGTGACGACGGGTGCCGAAATCCGGGCCTGGATGGATGCCGGCACGACACAGGGCATGCTGCCCTGGTTCACCAAGTTCAACGGCGTGGTTCCCGATACACGCTGGGTCGCGCCGGTAGCTGAGAGCTTCGCCCTGCATGCCAAGCTCGAACCGGTGCTCTCCGGCATGTCGCCGGTCGCCGAGATCGCCATACTCGACCCGGCGACGACGCTGAGGCATCATGGCGACCGCTCGCGCAGGGCGGCGGAGGCGGACGACCTGGGGATCTACCAGGCGCTGATTGAGGCGCGGCTGCCCTTCGAGATGCTGTCCGACCAGGCGATGACGGGCGAGAGCCTCAGGCGTTTCAAAGTGGTGATCCTCGCCAACTCGACCTGCCTGTCGGACGCCCAGATCGGGCTGCTCGAGGCCTATGTGGCACAGGGCGGCGCGCTCGTCGCGGCGTTCGAAACCTCGACGCGCACCGAGGACAACCGCCCGCGCGGCGGACTGGGACTCGGCAGGCTGCTGGGCGTGCGACAGACGGCTCCGACGCGCGGCCCGGTCAAGAACAGCTACATCGCCATCCAGGGCAGCCACCCGATCTCGGCGGGCTACGAGGGGGCGGCGCGGATCATCGGCGGCACCCGGTTGCTGGCCGTCGAGGCAGCCCCCGACACGGTCGCCCCATTCCTGTTCGTGCCGGATTTTCCCGACCTGCCGATGGAAGAAGTCTACCCGCGTGCCGCGCCGCGGGGCGCCGCCGTGGTGGCGCGCGAGCATGCCGGCGGCGGCCGTACGGTGTACTTCCCGTGGAACGTCGGCGGCATCTTCTGGGAAGTGCTGGCGGTAGACCATGGCCGGTTGATCGGCAATGCCGTGCGCTGGGCGCTCGGCAAGCGGCCGGACGTCGAGATCGAGGGACGGGGCGTGCTCGACATCGCGGTGCGGCACAATGACGGGGGACTGGCGGTGGTGCTCGACAACCTGACCAACCCGATGATGATGAAGGGGCCGATCCGAGAGGTCTATCCGATGGGTCCGCAGACCGTGACGGTGGCCCTGCCGGAGGGCCGGCGGCTCGCCGGGGCGCGGCTGCTGGTCGCCGATCAGCCGGCGGTGGCCAGCGTCCGCGACGGACGGGTGACGGTCAGCGTTCCCGGCATCACCACGCTCGAAGCCGTGCACCTGAGCTGGGCCTGACCGATCGTGCTCGGCTATGTGATCAAGCGGCTCGTCTACATGATCCCGACCCTTTTCGGGATGTCGATCATTGCCTTCCTGATCATCCAGCTGCCGCCGGGGGACTATGTGTCCTCGATGATCGCCGCGATGTCGGACAGCGGCCAGAACTTCGACCCGGCGCAGATCGAAGCGCTGCGCCGGGCCTATGGCTTCGACGACCCGGCCTGGCTGCAGTACCTCAAGTGGATCGCCGGCATCCTGACGCGCGGCGATTTCGGCTATTCGTTCGAGTGGAACCGGCCGGCTTCGGAGCTGATCTGGGAGCGCATGGGCTCGACGCTCGCCATCTCGGTGGCGTCGCTGCTGTTCGTCTGGGCCGTATCGCTGCCGATCGGCATCTACTCGGCGATGCGCCGACACTCGGTCGGCGACTACGCCTTCACCCTGCTCGGCTTCCTCGGCCTGGCGGTACCCAACTTCATCCTCGCCCTGACGCTCATGTATGTGAGCTACAGGTTCATGGGCCAGAGCGTCGGCGGGCTGTTCTCGCCGGAGTATGTCGATGCGCCGTGGAACTGGGACAAGCTCCTCGACCTCCTGGCGCATCTGTGGATCCCGATCGTGGTCATCGGCACCAACGGCACGGCGGCGCTGATCCGCATCCTCAGGGCCAATCTCAGCGACGAACTCAACAAGCCCTACGTGGTGACGGCGCGCGCCAAGGGCCTGCCCGAGCATCGCGCCGTCCTCAAGTATCCGGTGCGCATCGCGCTCAACCCGTTCGTGTCGGCGATCGGCTGGGTCCTGCCCGAGCTGATTTCGGGCGTCACCATCACCGCCATCGTCCTCAACCTGCCGACCGCCGGGCCACTGCTGCTGCGGGCGCTGATCAGCCAGGACATGTACCTGGCCGGTAGCTTCATCCTCCTGATGGGCGTGCTGACGCTGGTCGGGATGCTGATCTCGGACCTGCTGCTGGCGCTGCTCGACCCGCGGATAAGGTTCACCTGATGGCCGAGCACAGAGTTCTCGAAGGGGCGGCGGAGACCGGGCCGGCAGTGACGGCGCTGCCATCGCGCGGCGGCCGGGTCGAGACCGCCGCCGCCGGGCAATGGACTCTGATCCGGCTCAGGTTCATGCGCAACAAGGTGGCGGTTGGCGCCGGCCTCGTGATCCTCGCCCTCTACCTGATCGGGTTGTTCGCCGAGTTCCTCGCCCCGGCGCTGCCCGAGGCCAGCAAGCCGCAGTTCACCTACGCGCCGCCACAGCAGATCCGTCTGTTCACCGCGCAGCCGGATGGTTCGCTCAGCTTCGCGCCGCATGTCACCGGCTATGCGATGACCGTCGACCAGGCCTCGCTGAGGCGCAGCTACACCATCGACGAGAGCAAGGTGGTGCCGATCGGGCTGTTCGTACGCGGGGCGCCCTACAAGCTGTGGGGCCTGTTCGCGCTCGACCTGCACCTGATCGGGCCGCTCAGCAAGACCGACACGATGTACCTGCTGGGCACCGACAAGCTGGGGCGCGACCTGCTCAGCCGGCTGATCCACGGCACAAGGGTGTCGATGTCGATCGGGCTGATCGGCGTGTTCATCAGCCTCTGCCTCGGAGTGGTGCTGGGCTCGCTCTCCGGCTTCTACGGCGGGGCGGTGGACATGGCGATCCAGCGCGTCATCGAGGTGATCTCGTCGATGCCGACCATTCCGCTCTGGCTCGGGCTGGCCGCTGCGATCCCGCTGACCTGGTCGCCGCTGACGGTCTACTTCGTCATCACCCTCATCGTCTCGCTGTTCGGCTGGACAGGGCTGGCGCGCGAAGTGCGCGGCCGGTTCTTCGCGCTGCGCAGCGAGGACTTCGTCACCGCCGCGAGGCTGGACGGGTCGAGCGAGCGCCGGCTGATCTTCCGGCACATCCTCCCCTCCTTGACCAGTCACATCCTCGCGGTGGTGACCCTGGCGCTGCCCACCATGATCGTCGCCGAGACGGCGCTGAGCTTTCTGGGCATCGGGCTCAAGGCCCCAATCGTCAGCTGGGGCGTGCTGCTGCAGGACGCGCAGAACGTCAGGACCATCGCAACCGCCTCCTGGCTGCTGATCTGGCCGGCGGGAGCGGTGGTGCTGACGGTGCTGGCCTACAACTTCCTCGGCGACGGCCTGCGCGATGCGGCCGATCCCTACGAGAGCTGAGGGGATGCGGATGGAGATCGGCCGGGTTGCGCCCGCGAGCGAGAGCGACGCCGAGGTGGTGCTCAAGGTCGAGGGCCTGAGCCTCGATTTCCGGCTGCGCAACCACATCCTGCACGCGGCGCGGGAGGTGAGCTTCGCGCTCAGGCGCGGCCGCACCCTCTGCCTCGTGGGCGAGAGCGGCTCGGGCAAGTCGGTGACGGCGCGGGCACTGCTCAGGATCATCGACAGGAACGGCGCCATCGCCGGCGGCCGCATCCTGCTCGGCGGCGAAGGTGGCGTGATCGATATCGCGCAATTGCCGGAGCGCAGCCCGGAACTGCTGAAGATTCGTGGCGGGCGGATCGGGCTGGTCTTCCAGGAGCCGATGAGTTCGCTCTCGCCGGTGCACAGCATCGGCAGCCAGATCGTCGAGGCGCTGCTGCTGCATCGCAGGATGACCAGGAAGCAGGCGCGGGCCGAGACGATCGCGCTGCTGGCCCAGGTCGAGATCCCCGATCCCGACAAGATGATCGACCGCTACACGTTCGAGTTCTCGGGCGGCATGCGGCAGCGCGCCATGATCGCCATGGCCCTGGCGGCAGACCCCGAGATCCTGATCGCCGACGAGCCGACCACCGCGCTGGACGTCACCACGCAGGCCGAGATTCTCGATCTCATCAAAAGGCTGCAGGTGAGCCGAGGCATGGCCATGCTGCTCATCACCCACGACATGGGGATCGTCGCCGAAGTCGCCGACGAGGTGGCGGTGATGCGCTACGGCCGGATCGTCGAGAGCGGCGATGTCGACGACATCTTCCACGATGCCCGCCACCCCTACACCAGGGCGCTGCTCGCTTCGACGGTGAAGCTCGAGCAGAACCGCCGGGCGCTGACCCGCGCGACCACGGTCGCGGGCGATACCAGACCCGTGCTGTCGGTGCGCAATCTCTGCAAGGCCTACGGCGCCTCGACGGCCTGGCTGGGCGGCAGCAAGCACGCGATCAAGGCGGTCGACGACGTGAGTTTCGACCTCCATCCGGGCGAGACCCTCGGCATCGTGGGCGAAAGCGGCTCGGGCAAGACCACGCTGGGCCGGCTGATCCTGCGGACCGTCGAGCCGTCGGGCGGCAAGGTCGAGTATTTCGGCGGCGCGGCGCCGATGGAGGTCACCGCGCTCGGCAAGCGGCAACTGAAGCCGTTTCATCGCGACGTTCGGCTGGTGTTCCAGGACCCGTTTTCATCGCTCAACCCGCGCATGACCGTCCGGCAGATCATTGGCGAGCCGCTGCACGTGAGCGGCCTCGCGCGCGGCGCGACGCTCGAGAAGCGGGTGGGCGAGCTGCTCGAGCTGGTGGGGCTCGACCCCCTCGCCATGGAGCGCTATCCACATGCCTTCTCGGGCGGGCAGCGGCAACGCATCGGCATCGCGCGGGCGCTGGCGCTCGAGCCGAAGATCATCATCGCCGACGAGGCGACGGCGGCGCTCGACGTATCGATCCGGGCGCAGATCCTCGATCTGCTTCTCGACATCCAGAAGCGGCTGAAGCTGAGCTTTCTGTTCATCTCGCACGACATCTCGGTGGTGCGCTATTTCTGCGACCGCATCGCGGTGATGCATCGCGGTCGGCTGGTGGAACTGGGCGATGCCGAGCAGATCTGCACTGCGCCGAACGACCCCTATACGCAGAGCCTGATTTCCGCCGTACCCAATCCCGACCCGCGCCACAAGCGCATGCTGCACCGCACCCGCTTCATCGCCTGAGGACCAAAGTGCCGAAATTCTCCGCCAACCTCTCCTTCCTCTATACCGAGCTGCCGTTCCGCGAGCGCTTCGCCGCCGCGGCGCGGGACGGCTTCCGGGCGGTCGAATACGTTTCGCCCTATGGCGTGCCGGCCGCCGAGATCGCCGGGCTGCTCGGCGCGCACGGGCTCGAACAGGCGCTGTTCAACCTGCCGGCCGGCAACTGGGACGGCGGCGAGCGCGGCATCGGCTGCCTGCCGGAGAGGACCGAGGAGTTCAGAGCCGGCATCGATACGGCAATCGCCTATGCAGCGGCGCTCGGCTGCCCCAGGGTCAACTGCCTCGCCGGCATCGCGCCGCAGGGGGTGGCGGCGGAAGTGCTAGAGGCGACGCTCGTCGCCAACCTCGCCTACGCCGCGCCGCGCCTCGCGTCGGCCGGGGTGAAGCTGCTCGTCGAGCCGATCAATACCCGGGACATCCCGGGCTTCTTCGTCTCCACCACCCACCATGCCGAACGGCTGCTCGCGGCGGTGGGCTCGGACAACCTGTTCATCCAGTACGACATCTACCACACGCAGGTGATGCAGGGCGACCTGTTGCCGACCTTCACCCGGCTCAGGGAACGGATCGGTCACATCCAGATCGCCGACAATCCCGGCCGCCACGAGCCGGGCACGGGCGAGATCAACTTCGCTTTCGTGCTGCGCGAGATCGATCGGCTCGGCTACGACGGCTGGATCGGCTGCGAGTACAAGCCGATGGCCGGCACCAGCGCCGGGCTCGGCTGGATGCGGCACCTTGGGTGAGACGGCGCACTGGCGGCGTCCGTTCCCACCCCTCGTTCCGGCCCCTCCCCCTCGTGACGGCAGCTGCCGCCTCGCGATTCGCCACTGCCGCAAAGGACAGCCCGCATGCCTCTCGACAAGCTCCCGCAGATCCCGTTCGGAGCGGTGTACTTCCGCAAGTCCAACCCGCCGCAGGAAGACTGGGCGCGCGACTATGGCGTAGCCGCCGCCGACGGCCTCAATGTCTTCCGGCACTGGTTCATGTGGTCGGCGATCGAGCGCCGACCCGGTGTCTACGACTGGGCCGACTACGACCGGCAGATGGACCTCGCGGCCGAGCACGGCATCAAGACGATCATCGCCGAACTCACCCATACCGTACCCGACTGGGCCTATCGGGCGTTCGCCGATGCGCGACAGGTGCGGGCCGACGGACGTCCGCTGACGTCCAACATGGGGGTGAGCGCGGCGACCGGAGGCTTTGCCAGCAATGGCGGCGGCGCCGGCGCGCTCAGCATGAACTGCCCGGCGGTGAAGGAGGCGGTGCGGGCGTTCCTCGCCGCCCTCGCCGGCCGCTACAGGGGGCATCCGGCGCTGCTCGGCTACGATGTGTGGAACGAGGTCAACTATGCCGCTGACGTCGACTATTCGAGCTGGATGAAGGCCGACTTCCGGCTCTGGCTCATGGCCAAGTACGGTACGCTCGAGGCGCTGGCCGAGGCCTGGTACCGCTACTCCTACGCCGAGTGGGACGATATCGAGCCGCCCGTCGAAGTCGCGGCCTACCCCGAGAACCTCGACTGGCTCGAGTTCAAGCGGCAGACCTACTATGGGCAGATGCAGTTCAAGATCGACACCATCCGGGCGATC
Organism: Devosia sp.; assembly: GCA_041916695.1. Taxonomy (GTDB): domain Bacteria; phylum Pseudomonadota; class Alphaproteobacteria; order Rhizobiales; family Devosiaceae; genus Devosia_A. The sequence goes on from JAYRZA010000023.1 coordinate 65,400, forward strand.
GACACCGATTGCCTGATCGCCGCGCACGGCGTCGGGGGCGCCATCCCCAACATGGCGGCGAACGGCTCGGACGACTGGCTGGCGGCCGACAAGGTCGAGCTCTACGGGCTCACCTGGGTGCCGTCGCGCCGCGGCTTCAAGCCCTGGCAGAATTTCTTCGGGCCCGACCTGACGCGCGCCGCGGCGCGCGGCAAGCCGTGGTGGCATGCCGAGCGCCCGGGCGGGCCGCTCTGGCTGCAGCCGCAGGTGCTCGGGCGCGACAAGGAGGATGGCCGGGTGATGGAGCCCGAGGACATCCGCACCCTCACCATGACCTCGCTCGCGGCCGGCGCCACAGGCATCCTCAACCTGCGCTACCGGCCGCTGCTCGACGGGCCGCTGTTCGGCGCCTTCGGGGCCTACGGCATGGACGGATCGCGCACGCCGCGATCGGAGATGCAGAGCCGGATCGCCAAGTGGGCCAATGCGCCGGACCAGCGCGAACTGTTCGCGGCACGTCCGGTGCGGGGCGATATCGGCCTGCTCGTCATCCCAGAGGCGCAGGCCTGGGACCACCTGCTCAACGCCCAGCACCGGCCGGAGACCTATCGCGAGGCGATGTGGGGGGCCTATCGCGGCTTCTTCGACAACGGCCTGCAGGCCGACTGGGTGCATATCGATGACATTGCAGGTTATGATGCACTCTACGCGCCCTACCCCATCATGCTCACCGCCGCCCATGCCCGGGCCCTGGCGGCCTGGGTCGAGCGGGGCGGCAAGTTGATCAGCGAGGCGACGCCGGGCTATTTCGGCGATCGCGGCAAGGTCGGAACGGTGCAGCCGAACAACGGGCTCGACGCGGTGTTCGGCGCGCGCGAAGTCGATGTCGAGTTCATGCCCGACATCGCCGACCGCATCCGGCTCAGCCTCGACGGACGGCCGCTTGGCGGAGGCGGCTTCCTGCAGGCCTATCAGCCCACCACCGGGCGCGAGCGCGGCCGCTTCGAGGACGGACGCATCGCCATCGTCGAGAACCGCTTCGGGGCGGGACGCACGCTGCTGGTCGGAACGCATCCGGGCGCCGGCTATTTCCGCTCGTCATCGGACGACAACCGGCGCTACTTCGCCGAGGTCTTCGCCTGGACCGGGCGCACGCCGCAGGTGGAACTCAGCGACAGGCTGGTGCAGGCTCGCCTGCACCAGGGGCCGGCGGGCCGGGTGCTGTGGCTGCTCAACCCGACGCGCGAGCTGCGGCGGATCACGGTGACGATCGAAGGACGACCGGCCCGGATGGGCGCGGCGTACTGGGCCGGCGTCGACGCCACGGCTGAAGAGGACACCGCGACGGTGCCGCCGCGCGACGTGCTGGTGCTGCGGCTTGCCTAGTCGGCGACCCCGGTCGCCTCGGCCAGGGCCGCGTGGCGCTGGGCGATGACGGCGCAGACGATCAGCTGCAGCTGGTGATAGAGCATGATCGGCAGGATGATCAGGCTGACCGGCTGGCCGGCGAACAGGATGGCGGCCATCGGCACGCCGCTCGCCAGGCTTTTGGTCGAGCCGCAGAACAGCAGCGCCAGCCGGTCGGTGGCGGGCAGCGCGACCAGCCGCCCGACCGCGGCGGTACCGAACAGCACCGCCGCCAGCATGGCGGTGACGACGGCGCAGATGAGCGACAGCGACAGCCCGTCCACCTGGCTCCAGACTCCAGAGACCATGCCGGCGCTGAAGGCCGAATAGACGATCAGCAGGATAGAGCCGCGATCGACCGACAGGGTGAAGCGGCGATGGCGCCTGACCCACTCGCCGATCCAGCGGCGGGCCAGCTGGCCGAGGACGAAGGGCAGGAGGATCTGCAGGGCGACGCCGCCGACGGCGCCCGGATTGATGCCGCCCTGGGAGTTAAGCAGCAGGGCGCAGAGCGCCGGGGTGAAGACGACACCGAGCAGATTGGAGATCGAGGCGGCGCAGAGCGCGGCCGGGACGTTGCCGCGGGCCAGGGCGGTGAAGGCGATGGACGACTGCACCGTCGAGGGCAGCGCGCCGAGGAACAGCACGCCCATGCCGATATGGGGATCGAGCCAGGGAGCCAGAGCCAGCGCAACCAGCAGCGCCGCGACGGGAAAGGCCAGGTAGGTGGTGGCCAGCACCAGGCCCTGCAGCCGCCAGTTGGCGAGACCGGCCACCACCGCCGCCGTGTCGAGGCGGGCGCCGTAGAGAAAGAACAGCAGCCCTACCGCCAGCAACGAGGCGATGCGCACGACATCGGCAAACACCCCGGAGGCCGGCAGCACCGAGCCGAGCAGCACCATGGCGAAGAGCAGCATGAGGTAGCCATCGATGCCGAAACGGCGCAGGCGCTGGAAGAGGTCGGACGGAGACATGGAGCGGAGGCGCCGGTGGGTCGGGGCGATCACTGTTGTCGGTTTGCCGGGTCGCGGTCAATGGTCGGGACCGGCGTGCAACCGGTCTACCGGCCTGATCCGCTTGCGCGGCAACGGCCGCTCATGCAGTAGTGTCCGTAGCGAACCTTGCGGAGCGGAATTGTCCTCACCCATCAATGCCGGACGGTTCAGGACGGCGGCGGCGGCCGATACCTCGCTGGTCCGCATCAGCAACGAGCGGGCGGCTCTCTCCGTGATCGCGCTGCAACCGGGTCTGTCCGCGGCCGAGATTTCGCGCGAGGCGCAACTGGCGCCGCAGACGGTGGGCAAGATCCTGGTCGACCTGGAGAGCCGCGGACTGCTCCGGCGCGGCGAAGTGCGCCGCGGGGCGCGGGGACAGCCGGCGACGCCGATCTTCCTCGCCGAAGGGGGGGCCTTCGCACTGGGCTGCGAACTGGGCTGGCGGCACTGCTCGGTGCACCTCGTCAACATCGCTGGCCGCGTGGTCGGAGACGTGAGCTGGACCTACGCCTTTCCCGACGCCGCGACGCTCCTCGATGCCATCGCCGCGGCCCTTCGGCGGCTGGTCGGCGAACTGCCCGAAGCATCGCGGGAGCGCGTCATCGGCCTCGCCCTGGCGGGACCCTCGGGCCTTGCGCTGCAGGTGGAAGCGCTCGGCGGCAGCCCCGCGGACGCCGCGCGGTGGGAGGGCCTCGACGTCCGCGAGCGGCTCGAGGCCCTGTCCGGCCACCGGACCACCTTCTACAATGACGGCAACGCCGCCTGCTGGGGCGAACTGGCCGCGATGGCGAAGCCGCGCCCCGGTACCTTTGCGTTCTTCCTCGTTAGCACCTTCATTCCGGCCGGCATCGTCGGCGACGGGCGCCTGTGGGAAGGTCACACGGGCGAGGCCGCTGACCTCGGGCTGATGATCACCACGACGCGCGGCGGCGAGCAGCGCTTCGTCCATTCGGTGGCCGGGCTCTATGCGTTGCGGAAGCAGCTCGAAGCCGCCGGCAGGCCACCCGCATCGCCCGATCCCGCCAGCTGGGACTGGGACGGCATGGGGCCGGTGCTCGACGACTGGCTCGACGAGGCGGGCCATGCGCTGGCCAAGGCCATCGCCAACACGGCGGCAGTCATCGGCTCCAACCTCGCGGTGGTCGACGGCCTCATGCCCCGCCGCATCGTGACGCGCTACATCGAGAGCGTGCGCCGGCACCTCGAGCTGATGCCGGCCCTGCCGGAGCGCCGCCCGCTGGTCATCGCAGGGGAACAGGGGATGGCCGCTGCTTCGAAGGGAGCGGCGCTGCTGCTGCTATTCCGCAGCTATTTCTCCGGCGACCGAGAGCATTTCCCGGCGGAGTGAACCGGTCGCGCGCCCGAGGGAGCCTGCGACAAGCGCGGTTCACAGTCCTGACAAAGCACTTTTGACATTTGCGGCGGAGCGCTACAGTATCGTCATGGACGAACAGCACTCGGTCGAGAGCATATTTCTTGGGTACCGCCAAACATCACCTTGCTGCACCGGGTCCGGCTTCACGGAAGCCGGGGACGGCATCGCAAGTGCCACGACTGCTGCTGTTGCCGCCGACCGAATCGGGGCCGGTCATCGATCCGCGCGACTGCGAGCTTTCGCGCGCGCTGATTGCCGATGTGACGCTGTCGCTCTGCCGCAGCCGCCTCTATGACGTCGTGGCGCCGTTCACCGCCCAGCAGCTGCGGGACAGCGCCGTGGCCGAGCAGGCGATCCCGTTCGACTACGTGGTGCGGATCGGCCTCGTCGGACGCGACGCACCGCTGCCGTTCTCGCTGCTGCGCGTCGACATCGGCGACGCCCGGTCGGGCGAAAGCATCCACCAGGGCGAAATGGAGCTGCGGACCGGCAACATGATCGGCCTGCACCAGGGCCTGAGCTCGGTGGTGGTGGACCGGATCTGCGGCCAGATCGCACGCGAGGAACTCTTCCGCTACCGACGTACCGGTGCGGCCTCGGCCTATGTCCACTACCTGCTGGCGATGCGCCGGGGAGACCGGACCGACCTGCAATCGCTGCAGCTGGCGCAGAAATCGCTGGCGCGCTCGATCCAGCTGGCGCCGGACTTCGTGCCGGCGCTGAGCGAACTGGCGCGCACCAAGACGCTCGAGTGGCTGGAACGCGGCAGCGCCGACCGCGCGCTGCTCAAGGAGGCGACCCATCTGGCCGAACGCGGTCATCGTTATGATCCGCTGGACAGCTCGAGCCTGAGGGAAATCGGTCATGCCGCGCTCTACCAGCACGACCTGGGGTCGGCCCTGGCGCATTTCGATGCGGCGCTGGAGCTGGCGCCCAACCATGCCGACCTTCTCGTCGACCAGGCGGACGTGCTGACCCACATGTCGCGGCACGTCGAGGCCGAGACCCTGATCACGCGGGCGCTGGCACTCAACCCCCTGGCACCGGACGACTATTTCTGGATCGGCGGCGCCGTGAGCTTCTTCAGGGAGCGCTACCAGGAGGCGATCGACCGGCTGACCGCGATGCGATCGCCGGGCCTGGCCCTGCGCCTGCTGGCGGCCGCTGCGGCCATGAACGGCGACGCGGACGATGCCCGGCGCTATCGCGACCTGGCCCTGCAGCGCGATCCCGGCTTCACGGTGTCGAAGTGGAGCACCCTGTATCCCGAGCCGAACCAGAGCGACACAGCGCACTACCTGCGGGCCCTCAGGATGGCCGGGTTCTCCTGAGACCATCGCCGGTTCGTCGTCACGTCGAGCGTCTCCGACCCTGGACCGGTTTCGGCTCCGAGGCCGGCCGTCGTCGGCGCTCTTTCCGGAAGCGTTCCGGATCATCCGGACCAACGGTCGCCAAGTAAAGGTTCGCCGCCGGGCCTGCGTTGCTGTCGCAGCGACGAGACGGAGCGGCGCGCAGGCTTGCCTGATCTCACCGCGGGCCGCGGTTGCTGTCGCGGAGTCGCACCGGAACGGCCCGCAACTGCAAGCGATCTCGTTCCAGGCAGCGCATTAACGGTTTCTTAGGGCGCATGCGCTCTCCTGTGGTCCTCAGGAGGTCCACATGAACACTACCGCAAAACTGTCGACGACGACTGCTTCCAAGACCGGTCCGGTCACGGCGCGCGCGCTGCCGCCGATGCCGAACATCTCCAGCCGCAAGTTCTTCCGGCACTAGCGGAGCATGGTGCGCGGCCACGGGCACCAAACCCAAGAGACCTGGCACGAGCATGGCGAACGACGGGTGCAGGCCGCGCGAACGGTCGAGCGCCTGAGGGCGTCATGCTCTGCCTACGGCATCACCCGGCTGGCCCGCCAGACCGGGCTCGACCGCATTGGCATCCCCTGCTACTCGGCGATCCGACCGGCGGCGACGACACTGAGCACCAGCCAGGGCAAGGGCATCGACGACGCCGCCGCGCAGGCCTCGGCGCTGATGGAGGCCATCGAGTTCGCGGTGGCCGAACGCGCCCGGCCGCAGACGCGCCGCGCCACGAGCGCCGAACTCGCGGCGCGTGGCGAGGCCTATTTCGACCCCGAGCGGCTGCTGCCTGCTGACGCGCCGCTGCTGCCGGACCAGCCGATCCACTGGCTTGAGGGCCGCAGCTGGCCGTCCGGCGCGCCGATCTGGATGCCGCTGGACGCGGTCAGCCTCGGGGGCGACGCGGCGGACCTGCCGACCATCGGGCGCAGCTCCAACGGCCTCGCATCGGGCAATTGCAGCGAGGAAGCGCTCTTCCACGCCATCTGCGAGCTTGTCGAGCGCGACGCCACCTCGCTGTGGTCGCTGCTCACCGATCCGGCGCGGCTCGCCACCGAGTTCGCGATCGACGATGTCGCCGACGAGACGGTACGCGACCTCGGGGCGCGCATCGCGGCGGCCGGGCTGCAGCTGCGACTGTTCGACCAGACCACCGATCTCGGGGTGCCGAGCGTGATGGCGGTGATCATCGAGAACGGCGGCGGCGCCGCCCGCGCCTTCGACATGGCGGCCGGCTACGGCGCGCACCCGGTGGGCAGCCGCGCCATCGTGCGGGCCATCACCGAGGCGGCGCAGACGCGGATCACCAACATTGCCGGCGGGCGCGACGACTTCCTGCCCGAGGAATACGAGATGGCGGCCGACGAGACGGTCCGCTTTCTGGCCGAGCACAGCTGCGGCCGGACATCGGCCCCAGCGTGGCTGGCTGCCGGCACACCGCTGCCGCAACTCCTCGAGGCACTGGCCGGACGCGTCGGGGACGGCATTGCGGTCGCCTGGGTCGAGCTGGGCGACGTCGAGACCCACGGGTTCTCGGTGCTGCGCGCCCTGTCGGCGGAGCTCGAGGATCGTGAAACCAACGTCAACTGGCGCCCGGGCGAGCGCGCCCTGCAGGTGCTCGCATCATGAAGATCCTGTTTGCCGGGCCGACGCTGAGCGGCCTCAGTCCCGACCTCGACGGCATCACGCTGCGCCCGCCGGCGCGGCTGGGCGACATTGCCGACGCGGTTCTCGAAGGCGCGGTGGCGATCGGACTGGTGGACGGCTACTTCGATGCGGTGGCGGCGCCGTGGCACAAGGAAATCCTCTATGGCCTCGCCAGCGGCGTGGCGCTGTTGGGATCGTCGTCGATGGGGGCGCTCCGCGCCGCCGAGTGCGCGGCCTTCGGGATGCGGCCGATCGGCGCCATCGCACTCGCCTACCTCGGCGGCACGCTCGATGACGACGCCGCCGTGGCGCTCTGCCACGGCCCGGCCGAGCTGGGCTATCCGCCGCTGACCGAGCCGCTGGTGACGGTCACGGCGACGCTGGAGCGGCTCGTGGCGCTGGGCCTCCTCGACGCAGCCGGGGGGCATCGGCTGCTGCAGCGGGCGCAGCATCTGAACTTCCGGGACCGGACGGTCGAGGCGCTGTTCGCCGGTGCGGACAGCGCGATGGGCGCGGCCTACCGGCAGCATCGGGTGGACTGCAAGGCCCGCGACGCGCTGCAGCTGATCGAGGCCCTGCGCCAGTGCCCGCAGGCGCGCGGACGGCCCGCCGATGTCGCCCTGCCGGCGACCTTGTTCGCGACGGACGTGCTTCCGGCCCGCGAGCGGGCGCGGCAGGCGGCCTGACGCCGGGCCGGTCAGCCGCCCAGCACCGACATGTGCCGGCCGATACCTCCGGCGAGACCGGCGGCAGCGACGCGGAAGCCGTGCCGCTCCGGCTTGTAGCGCAACGCGCCGCGAATGGCTGCATCGAGTGCCTCGGCGCCGATCTGCAGCGCCGGACGCAGGTCGACCGAGCCCTCGTGACCCATGCAGGTGTAGAGCCGACCGTCGCTGCCGACCCGGACCCGGTTGCAGGCCGCGCAGAAATTGCACGAGAGCGGCGTGATGAAGCCGAGCAGGCCGCCGGTTTCGCCGACTTCGACATAGCTGGCCGGCCCGCCGCTGCGCGCCTGCGACGCCGTCAGCGTCCAGCGAGTCTCGAGTTCGCGCCGGAATGCATCGAGCGACAGGTACTGGGCGAGGCGCGACACCCCGGTATCGCCGAGCGGCATGGTCTCGATCAGGGCGAGCGCCATGCCGCGGCCATGGGCGTAGCGCAGCAGCGCGTCGACCTGACCCTCAACGACGCCGCGCAGGGCGACGGCGTTGAGCCTGATCCCCAGACCGGCGGCGAGCGCCGCGTCGATGCCGGCGAGAACGTCGGCCAGCTCACCGCCGCGGGTGATCGTGCGGTACTGCTCGGGGTCGAGCGTATCGAGCGAGACGTTGACCCGGCGGACGCCACAGCCGACCAGCGCCCCAGCCAGCTGCGCGAGGCGCGAGCCGTTGGTCGAGACGACGAGCTCGTCGAGTTCGCCACGCTGCAGGTTGCCGGCGAAGCGCTCGAGCAGGGCGGGCAGGTCCTTGCGGACCAGCGGCTCGCCGCCGGTGAGCCGGACCTTGCGCACGCCGCCGGCGATGAACGCGGCGGCAATGGCGTGCAGGTCGTCGACGGCGAGCCGGTCGCGAGCGGCGGCAAAGGCCATGTGCTCGGGCATGCAGTAGGTGCAGCGCAGGTCGCAGCGGTCGGTGACCGACAGACGCAGATAGGTGACGCGTCGACCGAAGCCGTCGACCAGCGCCGGGACGGGACTCATGCGACAGGCCTCCGGGCGACTGCCGAAGCAGGGCCGACATCGCAGTGCAGATCGTGCAGCAGGCCATCGCTCAGGCCGTAGACCCAGCCGTGCAGCCGCAGGTCGGCACCGCGCGCCCAGGCGTCGCGCAGGATCGGGGTGCGCGCCAGGTTGGTCACCTGGGCGCGGACGGACAGCTCGCAGAGGCGGTCGTTGCGGGCCTCGATGGTCGAAAGGTGCCGCAGCTCGGCCTCGGCGTTGTCGGCGATGTCCCGGATTGGCTGCAGCCAATGGTCGATCACCCCGTGCCGGTGCGGCTCCATCGCCGCCCGCACGCCGCCGCACCCGTGATGTCCGCACACGATGATGTGCCGGACCTCGAGCACGTCGACGGCGAACTCCAGCACGGAGAGCAGGTTCAGATCGCCACGGTGCACGAGATTGGCAATGTTGCGATGGACGAACACCTCGCCGGGTTCGAGGCCGGTGATGACATTGGCCGGGACCCGGCTGTCGGAACAACCGATCCAGAGGTACTCCGGACGCTGCAGGGCCGCCAGGCGGCCGAAATAGTCCGGGTCGTCCCGGCGCCGGCCCTCGCTCCAGCGCCGGTTGTTCTGCAACAGGTCAGACAGCACCGCTCACCCCCGGCCACCCGACAGGTGTGGCGCGCCCCGCAGGACGATGCCGACGATGTGCGCGCGTTCGGCCAGTTGGCCGATCAGCTGGGCGACGCCGCGACTCCAGCTGGCCGCCTCGAGGTGAACCGCGATGCGCTCGCGCACCTGCTCGAACGGAAGGCGCCGGCCGGCGATGCGCCGGTCCAGCCGGACGATGTGGAACCCGAAGCGCGACCGCACCGGCTGGGCCGCGACCTCGCCATCGGCCAGCCCTTCGAGGGCGGCCTCGAACTCCGGCACGGTGGAGCCGGGCGCCAACTGACCCAGCGAGCCGCCGAGATCGCGCGACGGGCAGGCCGAGGCGAGGCGGGCGAGCTCGGCGAAGCGCTGGGGCGACTCGGCCAACTCGGCGATCAGCTGGCGGGCGCGCTCGCCGACCGAGCCCTCCTGCTCCGCATCGGCTCCGGCGGCCAGCGGCAGCAGGATGTGGTGCGCCTCCCACAGGTCCGGAGTGGCGAAGCGGCGCGGATTGGCCCGGTAATATCTCAGGCACTCGGCCTCGTTCGCCTCCGGAGTGCCGATCTCGCGCTCGAGCAGGGCGCGGACCAGCGCATCCTCGGCGGTTTCGAGCCGACCCCGGTCGTCGGGCAGCGGCGCCGCGGCAAGGCCCAGCCGGCTCGCCTCGGCAAGCAGCAACTGGCGCACCACCAAGGCCTCGGCGGCCTGCCGAAAGGCCTCGGAAGGGGAAGCCGCCGGGTGCTGCTGCGCCTCGGCGCTGATCGCCGCATGCGGGATGGCGACGCCATCGACCGCAATTCCGGAAGCGGCAGGCCGCGGCGGGGCAGGCATACGGACACGCGTGCCGGGAATGGCGGGGTTGGCCGGACCGGCGGCCGGCGCACCGAACTGGATCAGGGGCTCGGACATCGTCACCTCACTCGGCGGGATTGCGCTTGCTGCGAACCACCTGGTAGCCCGGCCGCCACAGGTAGCGGACCGGGGCGCTCAGCATGTGGACGAGCCGGGAGAAGGGGAACAGCACGAAGATCGTCAGGCCCAGCGTGATGTGCAGCTTGAATACGAGGTCGGCTTCGGCGACGTAGCCGGCGGCGGCCGGATCGAAGGTGAAGATGCCCTGCGCCCAGCGCATGAACTTCACCATCTCCTCGCCGTCGAGGTGCTGCATGGAGACGCGGATGGTCGCGAGCCCGAGCGCCAGCTGCAGCCACAGGATCAGGATGATGAGATTGTCGGTGACGCTCGAGCTCTGCCGCACCCGGGCATCGAAGAAGCGCCGGTGCAGCAGCAGGCTCGCCCCGACGATGCCCATGGCTCCCGCGACGCCGCCGAGGACGATGGCGATGAGCTGCTTGGCGCCGTGCGTCACCCCCAGCCACTCCCAGATGGCGAGCGGGGTCAGCAGGCCGACAAGGTGCCCCGCAAAGATCAGCAGGACACCGAGGTGGAAGAGGACCGAACCCCACATCAGCTGGCGCCGACGCAGCAGCTGGCTCGAGCCGGAGCGCCAGCTGTAGGGCTCGCGGTCGTATCGGATCACCGTGCCGACGGCGAGCACGACGAGGGCGACATAGGGGTAGACGCCGAAGAGCAGCGTGTTGATGAACCCGGCCATCTCAGTTTCCTTTCTGGGAAGCGGACTGCGGCGGCGGGCGCCGTGCGGCGCGGACCTGCATCCTGAGGCGGTCGGGTCCGCAGGCCTGCTCCCCCGCCCCGCCGCCAAAGGTCACCGCCTCCGATTGCCAGACGAGATCGAGCGCCTCGAGGTCGTCGGGGTCGTGGTCCGGCACCTCGAGCAGTTCGTCCAGCGCCACCGGTTCGGGTGCGGCGTCGGCGAGGGCCTCGAGCACCAGCATGGCATCGGCGTAGATGCTGCCGCGCTTCAGCAGCCGGGTGCGAAGGTTGGCGACGATGTGCAGGGTCTGACCGAGCAGCTCGTGTACCTCCCCGTCGGACTGGGTCGAGAGGTACTCGAGAAAGAGCGGCAGGTAGTCCGGCATTTCGCCCGGCTCGATGTCGAAGCCCCGCCGCTCGTACATCTGCGCCAGATCGACCATGGCCTGGCCGCGATCGCGGCTTTCGCCGTGCACGTGCTCGAACAGATGCAACGACAGCGTGCGGGTGCGATCGAACAGGCCGACATAGCGCTCCTGCGCGTCGTAGAGGTCGCGTCCCGCGATGTCGGCGGCAAGCGCGAGCAACCGCGCCCGGTCGGCGGCGGCGAGCCGCGCCTCCGCCGCGAGGGCCGCGCTGATCTCGGGCAGCGCAGCGCCCAGATCGGCAGATGGGTAGGAGAGCAGCACGGAGATGATCTTCAGTACGTTGGCCATCATTCACCTGCCTTCATCAGATCGACCGGGGTCTGCGGCCTCGTCCGCTTGGCGCCGAACAGATCGGGTGCCGAGGTGCCGCCCGAGCAGCCATTGCCGAAGCTGAAGCCGCACGATCCGCGCTCGTCATAGGCGTCCTCGGTGAGCTCGCGGTGGCTGGTGGGGATGACGAAGCGGTCCTCGTAGTTGGCGATGGCCATCAGCCGGTACA
>JAYRZA010000024.1:0-73998 GCA_041916695.1 Devosia sp.
CCGAGCCGAGCTTGCGCTACCGCTGGGTGGTGTACGTGGTGCTGGTCGCGGTGGTGGGCGGAGAGTGGGGCGCGGGGTGATTGGGGGGTGCGGAGGGAGGGGGTGGTGGGTGTGCCGGGGAGCGGAATGGCTGGTGGAGCGGGAGGGGGACTGCTGAGCCGGAATGGAGGAGCGGTGGGTGTGGGGAGCGGGGCGGCTGGGGGAGTGATGGGCGGGAGTGAAGGGGCCGTGGGCGTGGGGAGGGGAAATCCGGGTGGTTGGTGGTCGGTGGTCGGCAGGCGGTGGTCGGTTCGGCGGCCGGCAACCGGTTGTCAGCAGCCCGTGTGAGCGCAGTGTCAGCGGCCGGCCGCAGGTCGTCAGTCGTCCTGGTCGGCACGCGGCCAGGGGCCAGCAACAGGCGATAGGCGGTTCGGCGGTCGGCCGTCAGTCGTCGGCAGCGGGTCGTCGCAGTCCATGGTCGTGGTCGGCAGGCGGTTCGGCGGGCAACAGCGGGTCGGATCGCGCCCGGGTCAGGCCGGGCGGAGGCGGTGGCGTCGCGTGTCGGGGGGGCGATCGGGAGCGGCGGGACTGCCCGCCTGCGCATCGCGGACGACGCGCTCGAGCACGCCCAGATAGTCGAGGAAGCGCTGGCGGCCGAGCGCGGTGAGGCGGATGTCGGTACGCGGGCGCCGGTCCTCGTAGCCCTTCTCGAGGCTGACGAGCCCGGCCTCTTCGAGCACGGTCAGGTGACGGTTGAGATTGCCCTGGGTGAGGCCGCACAGCCTCATCAGGTCGCTGAAGGCGAGGCCGTCGGGCCGACCGACGAGCGAGGTGAGGATGCCCAGCCGCGCCTTTTCGTGAATGACGCGGTCGAGCCCCTCGTAGGCGAAGGGGGCATCAGCCGGCATGGTCGGACTCGCCGGCGCGATGGACGATGGAGGCGACGAAGAGCTGGCCGAGGGTGAAGGGCAGGCCCATCAGCCAGGGCGACAGGGCATGGTCCCCGGCCGCGACGAGCAGCACGGCGAAGCCGGAGACGAAGTACCAGGCGCCGGCGAAGGGCATGGCGCGCGGCAGCGAGCGGGACGCGGCAAAGATGCCGAGGCTGACCAGAATCAGCCACAGGCCGGGCAGCATCCACAGGTCGGCCGGTGCGAACCTGGCGAAGTAGGCAAGCAGCGCGGCTCCGGCCACCCCGGCCGGAACGAAATGCAGTACCGCTTCGCGGATCATCTGGTCGGCCAGCCCGCCGTGATGGCGTTCGGCCCGCCGCAGCATCTCGCCGCCGATCAGCGCGCAGGAGGCCATCGCGGTCACCACCCAGGCGGCGAAATAGGCGAGGGGATCGCTGGTGCCCGGCAGCAGCGACTGCGCCAGCGCCACGCAGAAGGCCAGCACGCCCGACCCGGCCAGCGCCGCCGGACCCAGCCCCTGAAAGGTGCTGGACTGCGCCAGCCGGCTGCGGATTTCGACGATATCGGCCAGGGCGCGATCGAGGTCGGACATGGGATGACTCGTGTTTGCGATGCAAACCAAGTTGGCTCCCGGATGTTGGCGGGATTGGGGCGGGGGTCGCTTTGCTCGTCAGCCGGCCGTGGATGGCGTCGTACAGTTTTGAAACTGCACGGCATGGAAACTGTACTTCAGTGATCGCAGTCCCGGCGGTCGGAGTTTACAGTTTAGAGGAAATGCCGCATGCTCATCCGAAATGTCACGAGGGTGTTGCGAATGAAGTGGATAGCCGCTGCAATCATGCTCATGCTTTTGTCGCTGCCGGCATTTTCCCAGTATCAACCGTCCGGGCATATGGAGCGGGATGTTCGTCACGCGCGGCTGGTTGTCTTCGTGCATGGCGTGATCGGTGACAAAGTGAGCACCTTCACAAGTCCAGATGGGGTTCTTTGGCCGACCCTGGCCCAAGGCGATCCGCTATTCGATGATGTTGACGTGTTTTCATACAACTATTTCACGTCGATATTCGAGGATAGTCCGAGTGTTACAGAGATCGCATCCGATTTTGCAGACATACTGAAGAACGACGCTCAGATGCAGACATATGGCTCTGTCGTCTTTGTCGCGCACAGCCTCGGCGGCATCGTCGTTCGGAAGCTGCTGATCGACCATCCCGAGCTTCGACCGAACGTGGCGGCAACGTATCTGCTTGGATCGCCGACTTTGGGGAGCGACTTTGCAGGATGGATTGCGGCGGGCGTACCCAGCAAGACCCTGAAGGAACTCGCCGGGGGTAGCGACCCGGACGCCATGCTCAACAAGCTGATCAAGGACTGGTTCGCAGAAGGATTGAGCACCATCCCGTCATTTTGCGCATACGAAACTGAAGAAGTGGCGCCGTTTGTGTTTCCAGTTCATCCGAAGGAGGCGGTCGGGCTGTGCAATCGGAGCTTCAGTCCGATGGCGGGCATGAACCACAACGATCTGCCCAAGCCCAACGACCTGGGGGCGCCACAGCATGTGGAACTCCAGCATGCCCTGGAAGACGTTTTCCCAAACGAGGGCGGAGCGATCCACCGAGAGCCGGTGGATGTGGTCATCGCGACCTGCAAGCCGGACGAATATGGACCGGACTTTCGTCGTGTTTTCGCTGAACGCCTAGAGAAGATGGGCAAGAGCTACCGCGCCTCGAAGATGCTGCACGATGATTTCTATCCCCGCGATCTGGGACTGCTCTTCGGGCCGACGCGCGAGGCGAAGCTCCTCGCCATCCATTATTCCTGCTTCCAGGATGGCAAGGAGGATAAGAAGGGGAACCTGGAGCGCCGCGACGATTTTCGCGACCTGCTCAAGGCCTTGAGGGCCGCCGGCGATCCAGTCAAGCTGCTCGTCTATTCGAGTGCCCTGGACTCCGCCAAATGCAAGCAGGCGTGCTTCCTCGACTTTGCATTCGGGAACTCTCTCTACCTTCCAGACTACAAGGTCGGCCAGAACCTGTTTCTGTTGCCGATCTCGCCGGAACGCGAAGAGGATCCGGACACACTCGCGCAGTTCGAGAGCATGGTGACGGCCGCCCTGAAGTGAATCATCGGGTCGGGGATGGCCCCGGTCACCCCACCCGCTTCCCCGCCTTGTCGATCACCACTTCCCCGTCTTCCTTCACGAAGGGGCCGATGTCGGGGTTTTCGAGGACATCCAGCACCAGTTCCGAGGGGCGGCAGAGGCGGGTGCCCCGGGTGGTTTCTACAAACGGCCGGTTGAGGAGGATGGGGTGGGCCTCGATGGCGTCGAGGAGTTGGGCGTCGGTGAGGGTGGGGTCGGCGAGGCCGAGGGTGGCGTAGGGGGTGTCCTTGATGCGGATGGCTTCGCGGAGGGTGAGACCGGCGGCGGCGACGAGGTCGACGATGCGGGCGCGGGTGGGCGGGGTCCTGAGGTACTCGACGACGACGGGCTCGACGCCGCTCTGGCGGATCATGGCGAGGGTGTTGCGCGACGTGCCGCAATCGGGGTTGTGGTAGATGGTGACGGTCATGGCGTGGCCTTTCGGGGCGCGAGGAGCCAGTTGCAGAACGCGAGGGCGGCCAGCGCGCCGACGAGCTGCGCGGCGATGAAGCCGGGGGCATCGAGCGGGCGGATACCGGAAAAGCTGTCGGTGAGCATGCGGGCGACGGTGACGGCGGGATTGGCGAAGCTGGTCGAGGCGGTGAACCAGTAGGCGGCGGTGATGTAGAGCCCGACGAGCCAGGGGATGACGCCGCGCTCGAAGCGCAGGCCGGCAAGGATGACGGCGACGAGGCCGAAGCTGGCCACGGCTTCGGCAAACCATTGCGGGGGGCCGGTGCGGATGTGTTCGGAAAGCTGCAGCGGAGCCTGGGCGAACATCAGATGGGCGACGAGGGTGCCGGCGATGCCGCCCGCGACCTGGGCGAGGGCGTAGAGCGCGGCGTCGCGGGGGCGCAGTTCGCGGCGGAGCGCGAAGACCAGCGACACGGCGGGGTTGAAATGCGCGCCGGAGATGGGGCCGAGGATGGTGATCAGCACCACGAGGATGGCGCCGGTGGGGAGCGTGTTGCCGAGCAGCGCCAGCGCAGTATCGGTGGTGAGGCTCTCGGCCATGATGCCGGAGCCGACGACGGTCATGACGAGGAGCGCGGTGCCGAGGGCTTCGGCGGCGAGGCGGCGGGGGAGATCCATCAGGCGCCGTCGCCCGATCTGCCGGTGGCGCCGGGCAGGGCGCCGATGCCCTTGAGGCGCGCGCCCAGCGTCATGCGGTCGAGGCTCTGGAGCGGCAGGCTGACGAAGGCGGTGATGCGGTTGCTCATGAAGCGCAGGGCGTCCTCGAAGGCGGCGCGCTGCCGGAAGCCGGGCTCGACCGCGGCGGGGTCCTCGATGCCCCAGTGGGCGGTCATCGGCTGGCCGGGCCAGATCGGGCAGGTTTCGCCGGCGGCGTTGTCGCAGACGGTGAAGACGAAATCCATCTTCGGGGCATCGGGGCCGGCGAACTCGTCCCAGCTCTTGGAGCGGAGGCCATCGGCGGGGAGGCCGGCGTTCAGCAGGGTTTCGATGGTCATCGGGTGTACCTCACCCCTGGGTGTGCTGCCGGCCGAGAAGGCGCGGAAGCGGCCGGCGCCGAGCTGGTTGAGCAGCACTTCGCCCAGCACCGAGCGAGCGGAATTGCCGGTGCACAGGAAGAGGACGGTGTAGACGCGATCAGCAGCAGGCATCGGACGCCTCCCTTGGGGTGCAACTCGGCATGAATTCGGCGACCAGCGGCCCGCACAGCTCCGGGCGGCCGCCGCAGCAGTCCGACACGAGGTAGCTCGCCAGTTCGCGGACCCGATCGATCCGGGGCCGATAGAGAACCTGCCGGCTGTGTCGCTCGGCCGACACCAGGCCGGCCCGCGCCAGCGTGGCGAGGTGGGTCGACAGGGTGTTCGGCGGCACGTCGAGCCGCTGCGCGATATCGCCGGCGGGCAGCCCCGCGGGTGCGTGCCGCACGATCAGGCGGAACGCCGCGAGCCGGGTCGGCTGGGCGAGCGCGGCGAAGAGTCCGGTGGCCATAGACGTGTCCATAGTTCGAGAAATATCGAAGGGACATGACACGGAAATGACACCGGCCCGGGTCGCCTGCGGCCCCGGATGTGGTTGCGGCGGCACGGGCGGGACTGCGACAATCGGCCGACGACACGGGTCGGGAAAGCGACTGGAGTGGGAATGGCAGCGTCGGTGACGCGCATGGCGCCGGTGATCTGGGCGCTCGGGCTGACACAGATCGTCGGCTACGGCACGCTGTACTACTCGTTCAGCACGCTGGCGCCGCAGATGGCGCGGTCCTTCGGCTGGACCGAGGCGTGGGTCTATGGAGCGCTCTCGGCATCGCTGCTGCTGGGCGGCCTCGTGGCGCCGCTGGCGGGTTCCGCGGCAGATCGGTTCGGCGCGACCCGCATCATGAGCCTCGGCTCGATCGGCGCGGCGCTGGCGCTCGTCGCCACGGCGCTGGCTCCGGAGGGGATCAGCTTCCTGTTCGGGCTGGCAGGAATGGAAGTCGCTTCGGCCTTCGTGCTCTATTCCACCGCCTTCGCGGCGCTGGCGCAGATCAACCCGCTCGGCGCGCAGCGCAGCATCACGCTATTGACCCTGATCGCCGGGTTCGCCTCGACGCTGTTCTGGCCGCTCACCGCCCTGCTCAACGGCGCGCTGGGCTGGCGCGAGGTCTACCTAGTGTTCGCCGCGCTCAACCTGCTGGTCTGCCTGCCCGTGCATGCCTGGCTGGGGCGGGTGTCGCGACGGCGACGGGCGAACGAGCCGGGCGGCCGGCCGGCCGAGGTGCCGCCGCTGGTCAGCGGCGTGCCCGCCCGTCGGGCGCAGCTGGTGATGCTCCTCGCCTTTGCCCTGCTCGGCTTCGTTTCGTCGTCGATCCTCGTGCACATGGTGCCGATGCTCGCCGCCCTGGGGCTGGGCGCCTCGGGAGTGCTGGTCACGACGCTGTTCGGACCGGCGCAGGTTCTCGCCCGGCTGGTCAACATGCGCTTCGGGCGCGGCCTGTCGCAGCCGGCGCTGGCGGTGATCGCCGCCGCCGCGATGCCGATGGGGCTGGGGCTGCTGGCGCTGGGCGCGCCGTCGGCGGCCGGTGCCGCGCTGTTCGCCATCCTGTTCGGGCTGGGCTCGGGGCTGTCGAGCATCGTTTCGGGAACGCTGCCGCTCGCCCTGTTCGGCACGGCCGGCTATGGCCGTCGGCTGGGGCTGATCAGCTCCGCCCGGCTGGTGGTCTCGTCGATGGCGCCCTTCGTGTTTGCCCTGACCACGGCGCTGACCTCGCCGAAGCTGGGTGTGACGCTGGCGGCCGGCGTCGGCATCGCCAGCACGCTGTGCTTTGCGACGCTGTGGGCCGGTGCCCGCGGTATCGCCGTGCACGGAAAGTAGACGATCAGCCGAGCGGTGGCCGCGTGCTGCGCAGGCGCTTGATCTCGCCGTGGCGGGCCTTGCCCTCGAGCCGGCGGCGCTTCGAGCCGAGGGTGGGCCGGGTGGCGCGACGCGGCTTCGGCGGCACGAGCGCGGCCTCAAGCAGGTCGACCAGCCGTGCGATCGCGTCCTCGCGGTTCTGCGGCTGGGTGCGGAACCGGCTGGCGAAGATGACGATGGTGCCGGCCGAGGTGAGGCGGGTCCCGGCGAGCCGCGCGGCGCGGGCCTTGACCGCCTCGCTCAGCTCCGTCGTGCCGGCGAGGTCGAAGCGCAACTGCGCGGCGGTCGCCAGCTTGTTGACGTTCTGACCGCCCGGACCCGGGCTGCGCACGTAGCTGATCTCGAGCGCCGAGAGGGGGATCCGAACGGTGTCGCCGATCTTCAGGTCGTCGGGGATGGCGGGGGCTCCGGCTCGACAGGATCGAACCGGTGTAGCAAGGGTCGGTCGGCGAGGGAACCTCCCGGCCTCCCCGCCGAAGCGCCGCCGCAGCCTAGTACTTGGTGATGAGCGAAGGCCGGTCGATCTCACGGAAGGTGGGCCCGCCCGGCGGCGAATAGGGGGCGATCTCGGTCGCGATGGCGGCGGGCTTGGTGCCCGGAATCGGCTTGCCGTCGCTGCCGGCCACCTCGTCCGTGCCGCCACCGCCGCCGGGACGGACGTTGAGGGCATCGAGCGGCACCCAGCCCTTCTTGCCGTGACGCTCGACGAGGCAGAAGTTCGCCCTGGTGCCGCACCAGATCAGATCGACGCGGGTGCCGACTTCGAGGTTGCCCAACGCCGCGTAGTCGGTCCCGGGCCCATCGCGCCAGGGCGAGCCGACGGTGAGGCGGGCCGGTGTCGCAAGGGCCGGTGCAATCGAGGACGCGACAAGTACCGCGCCGAGGATGAGGGTGCGAGAGAGGCGAGACATGGTGAATTCCTGGGTTGACGCCGTCGGCCTCGAGCCGACGCCTGGAGACGACCATGCCACGATTGAATCGACGCTGAACGCGGCCCGTCGGATTTCGTTCAGGTCCAGAACAAACCTGTTCCGCCGCCGTCGGGCGTCCCGCGCCGGAGCCCGGGAAGGAGCGCCGCCGACACCCAGGCGGCGGCGCACCATCTGCGCACTATTCGACTTCGTAGGACGAGATCTTGTTGTCGAGCTGGCTCGGCAGCGACTTCTTGGAGGAGGAGATCGAGGCGCACACGCCGCTCAGGTCGTCGCCCGAACAGACCAGCACCTCGGCCCCGCCGACGACGGTGATCGAGGAGATCGAATTGTCCCAGCTCCCGGGAAGCGAGTCGTCGCCATCGCCCGGCTCGACGCAGAAGCTGGAGCCCTGGTAGTTCTTGGACTTGAAGAAGCAGACTTCCGGATCCTCGATCTCGATGTCGTCGGCCTCGGTGTTGCCCACGCCGATCGAGATCGACGGCTTGCCGTCGGCGCCGATGCCGAGGCTGAAGCTGAACGGGGCATTGTTGGCGGGCTTGCCCCTGTTGAGCGCCCCCAGCAGGCTCTTGCGGATCCAGCCATTGGTGCCGGGAACGTCGAGGAAGCAGAAGCTGCTGGTGCACTCGGTGACCGTCACCAACTGGCCCGCGTCGACGTAGTTGACCTTCTGCGAGTTCGGCGAAGCTGTCTTGAACAGCACGGTATCGGAGAGAACATAGGCATTCGGCGCCGCCAGAGCGGGCGTGACGGCAAGGCTGCCGAGCACGGCCAAGGCGGCGAGCGTGGTTTGACGCATGCGGTTCATGATTGAGTATCCCCTGGGGCGGCGGCGCCGCACGCTCCAAGAAATAACTGCAAATCCCGAGAAAATCGACGCGGATTCCGCCCGCGGCGATCAGTAGACGCGCACCGAGCTCACGGCATTGTCGAGGAATCCGTCGAGGGCCGACTGGCTCTCGTTGATGCGCTCGCAATGGCTGCGGAACTCGCGGTCGCGGCAGAGCGTCACCGAGACGTTGCCCTCGATGGAAACCGAGGAGAAGCGGTTGTCGGCCCGGTACAGCAACAGGTCGCGGATCACGTAGCCGGTGCTGCCGCAGATCGAGGCGCCGGTGAAGTCGCGCCCCTCGTAGAGGCACACCGTGCCCGGACCACCGGACTTGTAGCCGAGCCGCGGACCGCTGAGCGGCGGATTGGGCTCCTGTCCGAACGTCAGGGCTGCGGTGTCGGCCCAGCCGCGCAACCCGCCCGAACGCACCCGACACCACAGTTCCGTGCAACGCTCGACGTAAATGCGGGTCTCGGCCGCCACGTCGCCCAACGGGTCATAGGCGGCGCCAGGACCTTCCAGCAGCGTCACGGCACGCGTGGTCCAGGCCGGGGTGCCGGTTTCGAGCGCCTGGGCGGTATAGACCCCGAGCACGAGCAGAGTGGCGGTGAGGATCAGCTTCAAAAGGGCACGCATGGCTCGATCGCATCTCTCAATGGTTGCCGGCGACGCTATCGCGGGCGCGGCGAGGGCGAAAGGGCGTCGCCGCAACAGACTCGAGAATCTTCGGGATATCCCCGTCAGCCGACGACGCGCCGCTTGTTGCCGGCATCGTCGAGCGCCACGTAGATGAAGCGGCCATCGGTGACCTTGACCCGGTCGGCGAAGCGGTTGCGGCGCGCCCAGGCCTCGATGCCGACGCTGATCGATGTGGTGCCGACCCGCTCGATGGTGGTGTAGACGCACAGGATATCGCCGACCTTCACGGGCGCGATGAAGCTCATCGCCTCCACCGCGACGGTCACGACGCGGCCCCTCGCCACCTCGACCGCGGCGATGGCGCCGGCGATGTCCATCTGGCTCATCACCCAGCCACCGAAGATGTCGCCGGAGGGGTTGGTATCGGCCGGCATCGCGAGGGTGCGGATGGTGAGCGTGCCGGCCGGCTCGGCCGCGGCGGTTTCAGTGGTCATGGAGGCGGGGTCCCTTGGGCGGCCAGCGCCCGATTTCTTCTTCCCAGTGGCGACGGCACAGCGACACATAGACCGATTTCTCGATCGATACCTGGTTGCCTTCGGTGATGACGCCGCCATCGGCACTCTGGCGTACCACCATGGTGGCCTTGCGTCCGCAATGGCAGATGGTGCGGATCTCGCGCAGTTCGTCGGCGATGGCGAGCAGTTCCGACGAGCCGGGAAAGAGCTTGCCCTGGAAATCGGTGCGCAGCCCGAAGCACATGACCGGCACATCGAGCCGATCGGAGACGCGGGCCAGCTGCCAGACCTGCTCGGCGGTCAGGAACTGCGCCTCATCGACGAACACGCAGTCCACCTTGGCCTCCTGCAGGTGATCGTTGACGCGCTGGTAGAGATCGTCGTCGAAGCCGAACATCTCGGCGGCGGCCGAAATGCCGATGCGGGATTCGATGATGCCGGCATCACCGGCAGCGTAGAGCGAGGAGGTGAACAGCAATGTCCGCATGCCGCGCTCGAGGTAGTTGTACGAGGCCTGCAGCAGCATGGTCGACTTGCCGGCATTCATCGTCGAGTAGGAGAAATAGAGCTTGGCCATGGTGCGCCCTAGATGCCTGAGGCGCGTCGCCGCGGCGAGGCCTATCGCGCGGTCTCAACAAAAAATCGGCCGCCTGGCGGAGGCGGCCGATAGATGCCGATCGGGGTTCGGCGCGGGGTGGGGTTGGCGGCACACCCCGCCACGATGCAGTCCGCCGGCTGCCGGGTTGGCTGGGACAGGCGGCGCAGGCGCTCCGGGACAATGGGGGACGAACCCGGCGCATGGGCAAGCTACCGGGCCGAAATGACAGGCGCGTGACGCCGCCTCAACATACTGATGTCACGATCGTCCCGAAGATGGTCCGGGCGGGCGGCGGCAGATGGAGAGTCCGATGAGGCAGGTTCTTGGTTTGGGCGCGGCACTGGTGCTGGGTGCGACGATGGCGGTCCCCGCAGCGGCGGAGCCGGGCTCGGTGGTCGGCAACTGGGTGGTGGGCAAGGACTCGGCCTATGCCGGCAGCTTCTGCGGCACGGACGGCAAGGCGTTCTGCCTGACGGTGACGCGGCTTTCGGGCGGCATGGATACGCCGGACAACCGACCGTATCTGGGGGTCAACATCATCGACAGGGCCAAGCCCGCCGGCAACGGGCGCTGGAAGGGCAAGCTCAACCTGTTCGGCCAGTCGGCGGATACCACGGTGTCGCTCAAGAACGAAAACACGCTGCTGCTGCACGGCTGCGTCTACATGGTGATCTGCAAGGACCTCGAACTGGTGCGGGCGGACTGAGGCGCCTCCCGGTCAGGCGGCGGCGCCCTCGCGGCGTCGCTGCAGCGCCGGGACGGTTTCCACCATCACGATCGCAAAGAAGATCAGCGCCGCTCCGCCATAGCCGATCAGGCTCAGCCGCTCGCCGAGCACGATCGCCCCGCCGATGGCGGCGAACAGGCTTTCGGCCGACAGGATGATCGCCGCATTGGCGGCGGGGACATGCTGCTGGCCGACGGCCTGCAGGGTGAACGCCACGGCGGTCGAGAGAATGCCGGCATAGGCAATCTCGACCCAGCCCGTTGCGATGCCGTCGAGGTGCGGCGTCTCGAGGATCGGGGCCAGCGCGGTCGAGATCACGCCGACGGTGACGAAGCTGACCACCGAGAGGAAGACCGGCAGCCCGGTCTCGCGCGCAAGGTGGCCGATGAGGAAGACCTGGACGCCCCAGAACAGCGCGCCGGCGACCACCAGCCCGTCGCCGATGTTGAGCGCATCGAGGGTGGCGCCGTTCAACAGGTAGATGCCGATCAGGGCCAGCGGCGCCCCCAGATAGATGATCGGATGCGGCCTGAGGCGCATGGCGAGGAACGCGATGGCCGGGACAAACAGCACGTAGAGCGAAGTCAGAAAGCCCGAATTGGTCACGGTGGTGAGCGATATTCCCACCTGCTGCAGCCATACGCCGAGGAAGAACGCCAGGCTCAGCAGGGCAGTGAGCAGCCACTGGCGCCGGGTGAGGCGCACCTGGCGGCGGCGCAGTTCGAGCAGCGCGAAGGGCAGGGTGATGAGGCTGCCCAGGATGTAGCGCACGGCCGAGAAGGTGAGGGGCCCCATATGGTCCATCGCCGACTTCTGCGCGACGAAGGCAAACCCCCACAGCAGGGTGGCGGCGAGCAGGGCGAATACGGCGAGGGAGCGGGACATGCCGGCTCTGTAGCCGAGCGCATCGGCATGGGGAAGGGCCGGCGCCGGCTCAGTCGGTGAAAGTCACCTGGGTGAAGCACTCCGGCACGTGGGTGTCGGCCACCCCGAAGCGATGCGCCGCCCAGCCGGCGGTCGCCGTTTCGGCCGGCCCGCGGGTGCGCAACTGCTCGAAGCGTCCCATGAAGATGCCCCAGGTGTCGCCCGGTCTGGGCGGCAGGGAACGCCCGGCAGAAAGGTCGGCGAGGCCGGCCCAGGGGATGACGATTTCCGCGCTCCAGCCGCGGTCGAGCGTTCGCGGGTCGTTGAGGGTGCCGTCGACGTGCACGCGCACCTCGAGCCCCGGCAGATCGTAGTCGAGGAAGGCCCAGCGCGGGCCGCGCGGGTGGTTGCCGGTCCAGAAGGTCGTACGCCCCGGCACGAAATCGCCGCCGAAGGTCCGTGCCGCCGGGCCCAGCACGTCGAAGCGGGGGACATCCCAGCGGCTGCCGCGGGCATAGGCATCGCGCCAGATGTAGAACACCTCGTAGATGGTGCCCAGGGCGTTGAACTCGAGCTCGTAGTAGCTGTCGCCCCCGTCGATGAAGATCTCGAGATCGTTCTCGAAGAACAGCAGCGAGTCCCGTTCCGTCATGGTGGCGACGAGGTTGGGTTCCTCGGCCCAGAAGGCGATGTAGAGCGCGGTGTCGTCCCACAGGATGGCGGCCGAGGTCCCGAGCGGGGCGGGATCGCCGCTCAGCATGTCGACGAAGCGCGGCGTCCGTTCCGCCATGGCCCAGGCGGGGCCGTCGGCGCGCCCGTCGGGACGGATCGGTGTCCTTGTGCGGCGCGCCCGATAGGTGCCCGGAACGAGCCCGTAGCCGCTGTTGTTCACCATGCTCATGACGCGGGTCCCGCCTATTTCAGTTCTTCGTCGAGGGCCCGGATCAGGCGGCTGACCTCCTCGGGCGTGGTGTAGTGCGTGAACGACAGGCGCAGCACGCCGTGGCCGGGGTTGATGCCCAGCCCCTCGAGCAGTCGCCAGGCATAGAAATGGCCGCCGCCGGCCATGATCCTGTGCCGGGCCAGTCGGTCCGCAGCGGTGACGGCGAGTTCGTTGAGCGCCAGCGACACGGTCGGGGCTCGCCGCGACGGATCGGCCGGGCCGATCAGGCGGATGGTGTCGCGCGTGCGCAGGTAATCGAGCAGCGGCGCCAGCAGCGCCACCTCCTGGCCACGCATCGCGGCATGGGCGCGGCGGAAGGGCGTGGCGCCTTCGGCATTGCCGCCGGCCAGTTCGGCGACGCGCTCGAGGTAGTCGGCGATGCCGCCGGAGGCCGCGATCTGCGCGTGGTCGGGACCGGCCGGCACGAGCCGCTTGCGCGGCTGGCTGTCATTGAAGAAGTGCCCCTGGTTCGGCAATTCGGCGGCCAGCGAGGGGCGGATCGCCATGATCCCCTGGTGCGGCCCGTACACCTTGTAGGCGGAGAACAGGTAGACGTCGCAGCCCAGCGCGAGCAGGTCGGGCAGGCCATGTGGGGCGTACGAGACGCCATCGACAACGGTGACGGCGCCGTAGCTCCTGGCCTTCTGCGCGATCTCGGCCACCGGGTTGATTTCGCCCACGATGTTGGAGGCGTGCGGGAAACAGACAAGCCGGACCCTGGAATCGAGCAGCCGGTCGAGGTCGGCCGGATCGAGGTGGCCCGTCTGGGGATCGACGCGCCACTCGCGGACCACGATGCCGCGATCGGCGAGGCGGCGCCAGGCCCCCGAATTGGCCTCGTGATCCTGATTGGTGACGACGATCGCCTCGCCGGGCTTCAGCCAGCCGGCAAAGGCGTGGCCGAGCGTGTAGGTATTGGCCGAAGTCGACGGACCGAAATGGATCCAGTCGGCGGCGACATTGAGGGCCTGACCGATTCGGCGGTGCGCCTCGTCCATGGCCTGACCGGCTTCGCGGGAGGCCGGATAGAAGCCATAGGGCTGCACCTTGGTCGCCCGGTAGTAGTGATCGAGCTTTTCGAGCACATGGCGCGACGTATAGGAGCCGCCGGCATTCTCGAAGAAGGCCCAGCCCTCGAGGCTGGGTTCGCGGAAGGCCGGGAACTCGGCGCGGATCAGGGCGGGGTCGAGGGGAAGGGCGCTCATCTGGTGGCTCGGCAGGTGGGGACAGGACTGGTTAGCCGAGCCGGCGCACCGTCGCAACCGCCGCGCGAAACAGCGAAGCCCCGGCAGAGGGCGGCCGGGGCTTCTGACGGCGAACGCGCGGATCCCCGGGTTGCGACCGGGGACCCGCCGGGGAGGGTGTTCAGCCGTGCATTCCAGCGCCCTTGCCGACGCCCTTGCCATCACCCTTGCCGTTCATGCCGCGATGCTCGTGCATGTCGCCGCGGCCCATGCCGGCGCCGGGCCCGAGGTCGCCCTTCTGCTCGTCCGTCAGGCTGGCCCAGAAGGCCTTGAAGTCCGGGAGCACGCTGGTGAGGGCAGCGAGGCGGGCCTCGTCGATCTTGAGCCGGGTTTCCATGCGCTCGACGAGATCGGGCTTGTCGGCGGACGCATCCCGGGCCGGGGCGAGGGTGGAACAGGTATCGGCGAAGCCCGTCTGGGCGGTCAGTGCCGAGGTGACGAAGGCGTCGTAGAGCTTCTGCTGGTCGGCAGTCAGTTCGAGCCGCTGGGCCATATGGTCGAAGCGGTTGTCGAGGCGCTCGGCGGCATTGGGGCCGCAGCGGAAATCGACGAGCATCGCGCGCCCGCCGGGGCCGGCGTCACGCATGTCGAGCATGCGGTGCTGGCGCATGTCGTTGCGGTCGCCGCCCCGCATGTTGTCGGCGAAGACGGGGGTTACGGCGGTGAGGCTGACCGAGGCGATGAGGGCGGCGATGGCCGCAGCGCGGGTCGGGGTCATGGGGGGCTCCCTGGCTGGTTGGGTCCTTGCCGGTCGTTTGCTACCGACGCCGAATGAATTAGCAGTCGGGAGCTTGCCCCAAGTTTGCCGCCGGATGAATTCGCGGACAGGTTGGAAAGGCGCGCCGGGGCGCGCGTGCCGCGTGCGTATTCTCCGCAGGTTGACGGTTCCCCCCCGCCGACACCTCACTGGGCATCCGCAGCAGGGAGGGGACGATGGCCGAGTGGGTGATCAGAATCGAGCGGACCGGCGAGCAACGCCGCGGCTCGGACGGCAAGCGCCGGACGGTCGGCAGCTATCGGGTGTTTCACGACGGGGTGGCCCAGAGCGGAGCGGACCTGTCCGGGACCGTTGCGGAGTCGCGCGGGCCCGGGGCCAATGCGCCCGCCGGAAACGGTCGGCGAATCGAGCCGGGTCGCTATCCGCTGTGGACGCAGCCGGGCGCCAAGTACGTGACGCTCAACTATCGCAACTCGCTCAATGCGGCCCACATTCCACGGCCGGGAATAGAGCTCAAGGACACCGGGCAACGCAGCGAGATCCTGATCCATCCCGGTATCGGCTTTCTCGCGTCGGTCGGGTGCCTCAACCTGTGCACGTCGCTGCCGGACGAGACCGAGCCCATCACCTATGCCAGCAGCCGCCGACGCGTCATCTCCGTCATCGATGACATGCGCGGCTTCCTCGGCGCGGGCTTTCCGGGTGTCAACGGCCGGCGGATTCCGGGCGCCTTCGCCGAGATCGTCGGCGATCCCTGACGCCGCCCGGCGGCTCAGGAGGCGATGTACTCCTTGAGGGCCAGAGCTTCCTGCTCGGCTTCCTCGATCTTGCGCTTCACCACGTCGCCGATCGAAACGATGCCGACGAGGGCGCCGTTCTCGATGACCGGGATATGGCGGATACGGTGCCGGGTCATCACTTCCATCAGTTCCGATACCGAAGCCTCGGTCCGCGTGGTGATGACCTTGGCGGTCATGGCGGTGCGCACCGGCGACGCCAGGACCTTGACCGGATCGTCGCCCAAGTGTCGCACGACATCGCGCTCGCTGAGGATTCCGGCGACCTTGCCCTTGGCGTCGACCACCACGACGGCGCCGATCCTGTGGGTGTTGAGCACGCGGACCGCTTCCGACAGCGGTGCGCCGGCCTCGACCGTGTGCACGGTACGGCCCTTGGATTGAAGGATATGTTCGACTTGCATCGTGGTCCTCCTCTCAGGCCGCCAGTGTGCGCCAAAGGGGAGGGGGGAGCAAGTGGACGAAAGCAGTGGGCGGGTCCGGCCGCGGCCGGCCGGACCCGCGAGGCTCACTGCCGCGGGGCGGCGGCCTTGAGGTCGCGCTTCTGCTCCTGCAGCGAGGGCAGTTCCTCGGCCGGCTCGGGCTGCAACTCCGGTTCCGGCGCCGGTTCGGGTTCCGGCGCCGGCTCGATGCGCTCGAGCACCGGAGCCGGCTCGCCGCCGGCCGTCGCCACGATGGTGAACTTGCCGGCAAGGGCGGTGGGGTCGGCTTCGGCGGCGGCGAAATCGACGATCCCCAGACCGGCCGGATCGACCGAGGTCAGGGTGAGCTTGAGCTCCGAGGCGCCTCCGAGGAAGGCGCCGAGCGCCTGCGCGGCCTGCAGCGCCTCATCGGTATTGCCCAGCAGCGCCATGGTCATGCCCTGTGCCATGCCCGAGATGGCCGTGCGGAAGCTGGGCTCGGGCTGACCCGATTCCCGCGCACCGGCGGCGAACAGGATCGGGCCGATGCCGCGATCCTCGATCTCGACGGTTATCTGCTTGACGGTGAGCATCTGCGCCGCCAGCGCCGCCCGCTCGGTATCGTCGCCGAACAGCACCGGCGTGGCGTTGCCCAGCACGCCGGAAACCGTCAGCCGACCGAGTTCGCCGGCGTCGACCTTCAGCTCGTCGACGACGATGGTGCTGTCGGCCTCGTTCCAGTGGAACCTGGTGGCGAGTCCGAGGGTCAGCTGCTCGACGCCGTAGGCGAGCAGCTCGTTGACCGGCGGTTCCGCCATGTCCTCGGTCACCGGGATGGCGAGGCCGTCGAGCGTGAGCGACACGTCCGACGGGATGCCGTTGACATACTTGCCCAGCGTCGCGTCGAAGGCCCCGATGCTGGCCTCGATGCGCTCGCCGCGCTTGTCCGGATTCGGCGCGTCGATGCGCAGGCCGTCGAGAGACAGGCCGTCCATGGCGGGGATCAGGCGTCGCCAGTTGGCCTCGAACCAGGCCTCGTCGAGCGCCGCCGCATGCTGGAGCGCGTCGATGGTCCCGCTGAAGTCCATCTGCTTGAAGGTGAAGTTGCCGAGCTCGACACTGCTCTGTTCGGGACCCTTGAAGGAGAGCGCATCGAGCCCGAACTCCGGGTAGATGCCCGGCGCGAAGCCGCCGACGCGCACCGGCCCGAAGGCCAGCTCGAACGCCTCGCCTCCGTCGTCCTTGCCACTGCACTCAAAGCTCGTGAGTTCCATCGGGCTGGTCGAGAAGGCGGTCAGGATGTCGAGATAGAAGTCGACGACCGTGCGGATCTGCTCCGGCGTCGGCTTGTCGCCCGAGGTCTCGAGCGCCGCGAGGTCCTGCAGGGTGGAATAGGCCGCCGTCCAGGGCTGCTTGAGCGGTCGGGCGCTGAAGTCGCCGCCCGTCGATTCCCCGAAGGTGCAGCTGAACAGCGGCGAGCCGAGATAGCCCCCGGCGAAGCGGAAGTCGCCGTAGACCTGCTTCATCTCGCTCGAGGGAGAGGGCGGGGTGAAGCCGTAAAAGCCGAGCAGGCCGGCGATGTCGAAGCGGGCCACCGACATCTCGCCGAAGTTCATGGTGAAGCCGTAGGCGCCGCGAGCCTCCGTGCTCTCGACGACGGCGCGGGCCGCGACGCCGTCGACGACGTTCTCGAGGCGCACGTTGCGGTAGGTGGTGGTGCTGTCGGCATCCGGCACGCCCATGCTGGTCACCACGGTGATTTCCGGGATGACCACCGAGGCGGCATCGAGATCGGCCAGCCTGGCGATCGCGCCGGAACTGCCGGTGAAGATGGCGCGGACGGTGGCCTCATCGAGATTGCCATCGACCACTTCGACGCTCGGCACGGTTGCCGCGAAGGGGACGCCGAGGGGGATCGCAATGTCGGTGACGACGAGCGTCTCGCCGAGGGCGCTCCCGGCGGACAATCCGGCCAGCGCGGAACCCGTCAGCAGCACGCGCAGCAGCGTCGGGCGGTGGATCGGTCGGGTGGTAAGAGCCATCAGTCGAGTTCCCCAGTCGCAATGAGCTTCGAGGCGCCCGCGCGCGGGCGCAGAAGGCGACGGCGGCGCCCCCGGGGCAGCCGCACGAACACCGGTTCGCCCGGTTGTCTCACAGCAAAGCTGTCGGCAAGGTGAACAACGCGCAACAATTTCAGCCCTCGCCGCTGCCCGGACGCCAGGCGCGGGGCGGGCTGGGACCGGGGGCGGGGCGTTCGTCGGGCCCGCCGACGACGACGGCGCGGACCACTTCCACCAGCAGCGCCAGAAGCAGCGCGCAGAGCGGCACGAGCAGCAGGATGATGCTGGCCTCGGTATCCAGAGGCCCCGGCAGGGGCCGCAGGGGCAGCAGGTCCAGCAGCAGGGCGATGCCGGCTCCGATGAAAGTCAGGGAAAACGAGATCGCCGCCGCGACCAGCAGGGGAAGGCTGCGGCGGGTGCCGGCGGCAGGCCTGAGGGGGGACAACAGGGGTACTCCATTACATCACAACGCGGTGAATGGGCCATCCGATTGCGTGTTTGTCTCGTTGTTCGGAAGGAAAAGCGGGTACGATTTGGTGGCATTGGTGCGGCAGCGGTCCTGCCGAAGCTGACGAGGAGGTCGACCATGAGACCGTTCGTGTCGGTCGTGATGGCGCTGGCGATGCTGCTGTCGCCGCTGGTGCTTCCGGTGCGGGCGCAGCAAGAGGCTCCCGCCTGGCAGGTTTCGATCACCGGCCAGATCGAGGCGTTCCGGCACATGGATGCGGCCGGCGCCTTCAGCTATGCCGGCGCGGCGTTCCAGGTCAGCTTCCCGACGCCCGAGGCCTTCTTCCTCACGATCGTGGGGTCCGGCTATGCCGCGATCATGGAGTCGCAGTCGCACAGCTTCGGCAGCTTCCGCATGGTGGACGACACCTCGGTGCTGCAGGCGGTAACGCTGGTCGGCAAGGACCAGAGCCTCTACGAGGCGATCTACCAGCTGACCGAGGAACCGGCGGGCTGGCGGGTGCAGGGGGTGCAACTGACCAAGCTCGACGGCATGGGCGTCTAGCTCCCCCGACTGGTTAATCCTCGATGAACGTCTGACTCAGGACGCGTTCAAACGCTGGCCAATAGATGCCGCGCCATCAAACGCAACCCAGCGTCAACACACATCAGGAACCAGAAATGACGACCTTCATCCGCATCGCCGCCGCCGTCGCCTTCTCCTCCATTGCCAGCGCTGCCCTGGCCTTTCCGCCGGTGATCGACTTCCCCCCGGGCTTTCCCGGCATGTTCGGCAGCAAGGGCAGCTCGTCGGTGGTCGGCGAGCCGTTCAACCCGTTCGCAAAGGATGTCGACATCCGGGTGGCCTGCGCCGAGGCCGGCGGCGAACTGCTGCGCGAGATCCGCGCCGACGGCAGCGTCGGGCTGCGCTGCTTCGTGCCCCGGCAGTAATCGAGCACAGATCGGTCGCGCGGCCGGCGGAGCGATCCGCCGGCCGTTGCTTTTGCGGAAGGACGGGCGGCAAGTTGGTGAATTTCGGATGAACGTCCCGATCAGTCCGGATTCAGAGCAAGGGCGGCATAAGTGGGGACATCGAAACACAGACCCCCAGGACAACTGAAATGCTCAAGCTCATCCAGATCGCCGCCCTCGCCACCCTCGCCACCGTTTCGGTGGTCGGCTCGGCCTCGGCCCTGACCATCAAGTACGTGCCGGGCTTCGTGCTCTACCTGGGCAATGGCGGCTCCAACGCCACGGTCGGCGAGGAGTTCAACCCGTTCGTCGCCGAGGTCGACCCGCGCGCCGCCTGCCTCGAGGCCGGCGGTCAGCCGATCCGTGAGATCAACGAGGACGGCACCATCGGCTATCGCTGCTACGTGCCGGCCCAGTGAGCCGAGACATCGCAGACTGGCGGGGGGCCGGCGAAAGCCGGCCCCTCGGCTTTTGAGGTCATTGCGGCAGGTCAGCGGGCGGACTATCAGTCTCGCCGGACCCCGACCCGGAGCACTCCCAATGGCCTTCCTCTCCGATGCGCTGAACCGCATCCAGCCGTCAGCCACCGTTGCCATCAACTCCAAGGCGGCGGAGATGAAGCGGGCGGGCGAAGACGTGATCTCGCTCGCCGCGGGGGAGCCGGACTTCGACACGCCGCTCAATGTGCGGGAGGCGGCGATCCGCGCCATCAACTCGGGCAAGACCCGCTACACGGCGGTCGACGGCATTCCCGAGCTGAAGGAAGCGGTGGCGGCCAAGTTCCGGCGCGACAACGGGCTCGATGTCACCGCGGCGGACTGCTTCGTCGCCGCCGGTGGCAAGCAGATCATCTTCAACGCGCTGATGGCGACGCTCAATCCCGGCGACGAGGTGGTGATCCCGGTGCCGTACTGGGTGAGCTATCCCGAAATCGTCCGCCTGTGCGATGCCCACCCGGTCTATGCGGTGGCCGACGCCTCGACCGGCTTCAAGCTCTCCGCCGAGGCGCTGGAGCGGGCCATCGGCCCCAAGACCAAGTGGCTGATCCTCAATACCCCGTCGAACCCGACCGGCGCCGCATACACCGCCGCCGAACTGCGCGGGCTCGCCGATGTGCTGCTGCGGCACCCGCATGTGCACATCCTCACCGACGATATCTACGAGGTGCTGGTCTACGATGGCGGCAGCTTCGCGACCATTGCCGGGGTCGAGCCGCGCCTGCGGGAGCGCACGCTGACCATGAACGGCGTCTCCAAGTCGCACGCCATGACCGGCTGGCGAATCGGCTACTGCACCGGCCCGCGGCCGCTCTTGGGAGCGATGCTGAAGCTGCAGAGCCAGTCGACCACCAACCCCTCCTCGATCTCGCAATGGGCGGCAGTCGAGGCGCTGAACGGGCCGCAGGACTTCCTCAAGGACTGGCGCGAAGTGTTCCAGGGGCGACGCGACCTGGTGGTCAGGGGCCTCAACGCCAATACCGGGCTCGACTGCCTGACGCCCGAAGGGGCGTTCTACGTGTTCCCCTCGGTGAAGCGGCTGCTCGGCCGCACCTCCGGCGGCGGCCGGGTGCTGAACACGGATGAGGATTTCGTCCTGGCGCTGCTCGCCGAGACCGGCGTGGCGCTGGTGCACGGCACGGCGTTCGGACTGGCAGGCCACATGCGGCTCAGCTATGCCGCCTCGAACGCCCAGCTCGAGGACGCCGTGGGCCGCATCCAGGACTTCTGCGCCAAGGTGAGGTGATGGCGCTCGCGCTGTCACTCCACTTCGACGCGACCGCCAGCCGAGCCGTGCGCGGAATCTGGTCGGCGCTGGCCGCGGCCGGCGTCAGCCGCGACATGCTCGATCTGGGCTACCCGCCGCACGTGACCCTGCTTGTTCTTGACGACGAGACGCATGCCAAGCGGCTGCAGGCCGGACTGGGCGAACTGGCACCACTCGTGCCGCATGAGCTGCAGCTGGCCGAGGTCAGGCAGTTTCCAGAGAACTCGGTCGTCTGGATTGAGTGTCTCGGAGACCTCGCGCCGCTGCATCGGGTGGCGGCCGATCTGGTGCCGCCCGAAAGCATCAACCCGCATTATCGGCCCGGCGCCTGGACCCCGCACATGACCCTGCAGGTCGCCGGTGATGCCCGGAGGGCGCTCGAACTGGCCCGGCCAGCATGGCGTCCTACCAGCGCGTTCCCGGTCAAGCTCGAGGTCGCGAGCTTTCCGCCGCCGCTCGCGCTGGGTGGCGTCGACGTCGGCTGGGCCTCCGTTCGCCGGAGCGGCTGGTTGCCGGTCGGCGATGGGCATCAGCTTTACTGGGAGGATGCGGGGAACCCGGACGGGGTGCCGGCGCTGATCCTGCATGGCGGGCCGGGCTCGGGATTCTCCGCCTCGGCGCGGCGGTTCTTCGACCCGCGGCGCTATCGCGTCATCGGGTTCGACCAGCGCAATGCGGGGCGGAGCACGCCGAGCGCGGCAGAAGCGGATGTCGACCTGAGCACCAATACGACGGCGCACCTCGTCGCAGATATCGAACGGCTGCGGCTGCATTTCGGCGTCGACCGCTGGGTGATCCACGGCAGTTCGTGGGGCGCGACGCTGGGGCTGGCCTATGCGGAGGCGCATCCGGAGCGGGTCCGCGCGATGGCGCTGGCCGGGGTGACGACGACGCGGCGCAGCGAGATCGACTGGCTGTATCGCGGGTTGGCGCCGCTGTTCCCGGCCGAGTGGGAGCGGTTCCGGGCGGGCGTGCCGGCGGGGACGCCGGAGGACGGGATGATCGCGGCGTATCATGCGCTGCTGTTCGACGCGGACCCTTTGGTGCGGGAGCGCGCGGCGCGGGCCTTCCACGACTGGGACCATGCCTCGGCGTCCGTCAACGCGCAGGCGGGGCGGCCGTCGGACCGGGCCGATCCGCGGTACATGCTGGCGCGCGGCCGCATCGTGACGCACTACTTCCGGCATGGGGCATGGCTGGAGGAGGGGCAGTTGCTGCAGGCGGCCGATCGGCTCGCGGGGATACCGGGCGTGCTGGTGCAGGGGCGGCTCGACCTGCAGGGGCCGCTGGTGACGGCGTGGGAACTGGCCAGGGCCTGGCCGGGGGCGCGGCTGGTGGTGGTCGAGGGCGCCGGGCACTCGACGGGGGATGATGGGATGGCCGAGGCGATCGTCGCGGCGCTGGACAGTATCGTCGCGCAAGAAAAAAGGCCCCGCTCGAGGGGATGAGCAGGGCCTTAGGGTCAAACGCCGAAGCGTCGGACCGGTCGAGAAGGCAGCCAGGGAGGAGGAAGGCTGCAATCTCCGAGAAGTGACCAGGGAGGAGGAGAGGTCACCGTCTCTTGAGCAGCAGTATCGCCGCGCGCCCCGGCCGGCACAAACGCTCAGTCGGAACGGCAGCCATGCGTCAGGCGCGGGAGGCCTGCCACCAGCGCCGCGTCGCGATCGCCGACCAGACCAGTTCCACGAGGCCGAAGGGCCAGGCCCCCTGCAGGAACCCGTAAGCCGATCCCAGCACGCAGAAGCCGGCGAAGGCGAGGATGAAGGCCCGTCCCCGTGCCTCGAGGGCATAGCAGACAACCATGCCGGTCACCGCGAACAGGCCGAACACTGTCAGTGCGTCCACGTCATCTGCCTCCGGCAAGAAAAAAGGCTCCATCCGAAGATGGAGCCTCATGAAAGTAGTGGCAAATGGACGTGGGAGGAGGTTACGCCATCTGCCGTTTGGATCTCGGTCGAGGGAGGAGGAAACGACTCCGATCCAGATGTCGCTGAGCGGGACCGAGGGAGGAGGAAACGGTGCGGCTCACATCGACAGTGACAATATGGACTTTGACCGTTTGGTCAGCAATGCAGTCCAGATCATGTCAGCTATGCGTTTCTTGCACGTTTGACTGAACCGAGCGTCTTCGGCCCGCTACGCAGAACTGCAAGGTGACCGGAAAAAACAAGGCCCCGCTCGAGGGGAGAGCGGGGCCGAGGTTGCAGGCATGGAGATGACTGCAAGGAGGAACAAACAGCGAGCGCGAGGAGGAGGGGAGAAGCGCTCAGCTGCTGTCGTTGCGGGATATAGGTCGGGTTCGCTGACCTATCAACCGAGCCGCAGGCATACGCGCCATGCATGCAGTGCATGGCTCATAACTCGATGGATTTACTCATCTATCTGGAGTTCACGCGAAGTTTTGCGTCCGGTCAGGGGATAAATGCCAGGCGAAGGGCGGTCCGGAGATCGCCTTCGGCGGCATAGGCGAGGTTGTCGATGCGCCACACCCGCAGGCCGTCCGGCGAGCCGACCAGCCGCAGCTGCAGATAGTCGGTGAAGCCGGCCTCCGGCCACTCGGGAAAGGCGTAGGTGATCGGAACGCTGGCCTCGTCCATCATCAGGGTCGCGGGGCCCGCCGTGCAGACGGCCGCGTAATCCGGGGCGCTCTGCCACGGAATGCCATCGCCCAGGGGCGGCTTGTCCCCGGGGTTCGCCGCCGACCACGCGGCGTCGGCGGCTTCCGCCTCGGCAATCGCCGAGGCGAGTTCCGGCGTCATCAGGCCGGCGACCGGCGCCATGTCGTTGCCGACGCGGGAAATGCAGAATATCTGTCCCAGCTGCTCGGGTGCGAGGGTTACCGGGTCGGCACGCACGGGCAGGGCGGCGAGCAGGCCGAGCGCGACGGCGACGGACAGGCGGGACAGGACCATGGGCATCTCCCCGGGGTTGGTCGGCGCTTGCTAGCCGCACCGCGCTGAATCCCCGATGAACACAGGGAGGCGATGATGATCGACCTGAGGCAACTCGACAACCCGGTCTGGAGCGCCCTTGGCTCCGGCCACGCCCACATGGCCCGGGTGAACGGACTGGCGCGGCGCTACGCCCACGAGGTCACGCCGCTGGTCGGCCTGGCGGAGATGTCGTCGCAGGCGTTTTCCGACCTGCGGGCGCTGACCGAAGCGGGCGAGGTGGTCGGGCTGGTGCATGCAACGCCCTTCGCGGTCCCGTCCGGCTGGACCGTGATGCGGGAAATCACCATCGCCCAGATGACTTGCCCCGTCGCGCCATCCGCGACCGCCGACGGGTTCGTGGACCTGGGGGAGGGCGATGCGCACGACATGGTCGAGCTCGTCAAAGCGACCGAGCCGGGGCCATTTCGGCCGGGGACGATCGGGATGGGCCGGTTTATCGGGTATCGCAGCCCGGAGGGCCGGCTGATGGCGATGGCGGGCGAGCGGATGCGGCTCGACCGGGCAACGGAGATCTCCGCCGTGTGCACCTGGCCGGAATTCCGCGGCCGCGGCCTCGCGCGTGCCCTGGTGGCGCGCCTCGCCGCCGATATCCTCGCGCAGGGCCGGCTGCCGTTCCTGCACGTCAAGACGGACAATGCCGCAAGGCAGCTCTACGAGTCGCTCGGCTTTGCGGTGCGCACGCCGGTCCAGTTCAAGGTGCTCGCCGCGGCCTGAAGGCGGGCGGTCCCCGACCCGCCTAGAAAGACCATTCCCGCGCCTTGCCGACGAGGAAGTCGCGGAAGACGCCGACGCGCTTGGAGTTCTTCAGCGCGGGCGGATAAACGAAATAGGCCTCGTAGGCCGGCAGTTCGATGCCGGGGAGGACCCTGACGAGCTTCTCCTCGCCTTCGGTGACGTAGTCCGGCAGCATGGCGATGCCGATGCCGGCGCGCGCCGCCTGCATCATGCCGTAGATGGCATTGACCTTCATCGCCGCCCGCCGGGGCGACGAATCGGGCCGACCGAGGCGTTCGAGGTAGTTGATGTCGCCCAGGTAGGAAGGCACGGGCTCGCCGAACGAGATGATCCGGTGCTTGTCGATGTCCTCCACCGTCGCCGGCTGGCCGTGTTCCTCGGCATAGGCGCGCGACGCATAGAAGTGGTTGTGAACCGTGAACAGCTTGCGCTGGATCATCTCGGACTGGTTGGGCCGGTGCAGCCGGATGGCGACGTCGGCCTCGCGCATGGCGAGATCGAGCTCGGCGTCGTTGAGCTTAATCTCGATCTGGATCTCGGGATAAAGCATCAGGAATTCGTGGATGCGGGACGATAGCCAGGTCGAGCCGATGCCCACGGTGGTGGTGACGAGCAGGGGGCCGGTCGGCACCTCCTGGCTTTCCGACATCTGCGTCTCGACCTGCTGCAGTTCCCAGTGCATGCGGTGCGCGGTGCGGAACAGCTGCTCGCCGACCTCGGTCAGCACCAGGCCGCGGGCGTGGCGGATGAAGAGCTTCAGCCCGAGATCCTCCTCGAGCGCGGAAATCTGCCGGCTCACCGCCGACTGGCTCATGTTGAGCCGTTCGGCGGCATGGGTGAAGCTTCCGGATTCGGCGGCGGTGTGGAAGATGCGCAGCTTGTCCCAATCCAGCATCGGCTATTCCGCCGCTTCGGCGAGCTGGTGGGCGGCCAGGAAGTCCTCTGCATCGAGGGCTGCCATGCAGCCCATTCCGGCGGCGGTGACCGCCTGGCGGTAGACGTCGTCGGTCACGTCGCCCGCCGCAAACACGCCGGGGATGTTGGTGGCGGTGCCGCCCGGCGCGACCTTGAGATAGCCACCCGGCTTCATGTCGAGCTTGCCCGAGAAGATGGCGGTGGCGGGCGCATGGCCGATGGCGATGAAGACGCCGTCCACCGACTTCTCGGTGACTTTGCCGGTGACGGTATCGCGGATCTTCACGCCCTTGACCGAGCGCGGCATGTCATCGCCATAGACCTCCTCGATCTCGGCGTTCCAGATCACCTCGACCTTGGGATTGCCGAACAGCCTCTCCTGCAGGATGCGCTCGGCGCGGAACTCGCCGCGGCGGTGGACGACGGTGACGCGGGAAGCGAAGTTGGTCAGGAACAGGGCTTCCTCGACGGCCGTGTTGCCGCCGCCGACGACAACGACTTCCTTGCCGCGATAGAAGAAGCCGTCGCAGGTGGCGCAGGCGGAGACGCCGAACCCCTGGAACTTCTGCTCGCTCTCGAGGCCGAGCCAGCGCGCCTGTGCGCCGGTCGCGATGATCACCGCGTCGGCCGTGTAGCGGGTGCCGCTATCGCCGACGAGCACGAACGGGCGTCTGTCGAAATCGACCTCTACGATGATATCGTTGATGAATTTCGTGCCGACATGCTCCGCCTGGGCCTTCATCTGCTCCATCAGCCAGGGGCCCTGGATGACATCGGCGAAGCCGGGATAGTTCTCGACATCGGTGGTGATGGTCAGCTGACCGCCCGGCTGCAGCCCGGCGATCATCACCGGCTCGAGCATGGCGCGGGCGGCATAGATGGCGGCGGTATAGCCCGCCGGGCCGGATCCGATGATGACGACTTTGGCGTGCACGGCAACGCTCCGAAACGATGATCCTGTACTCGAAAGCAAAATAAGGCTTGGGGCGTCCCATTCAAGGCCGCCACCCCCCGGTCGGGGAGCGATGGCCTCATGGACTCACCGAAAAGTCACAAACCCGACGGCCGGCGGCCGCCTCAGATGAACTTGACGTCGAGAATCTCGTAGTTGCGCGATCCGCCCGGGGCGGCGACCTCGAACGAATCGCCGGTGGACTTGCCGATCATGGCGCGGGCGATGGGCGAGGAAATCGAGATGCGCCCCTTGCTGGCGTCAGCCTCGGGGTCGCCGACGATCTGGTAGGAGTTTTCCTTGTCGGTGTCCTCGTCGACGAAGCGAACGGTGGCGCCGAACTTGACCGTGGAGCCGGAAAGCCTGGAGACGTCGACGATTTCGGCAAGCGCCAGGATGGTCTCGAGTTCCTTGATGCGGCCCTCGTTGAGACTCTGCTGCTCCTTGGCGGCGTGATACTCGGCGTTCTCGCTGAGATCGCCATGGGCGCGCGCTTCGGAAATGGCAGCGATGATCGAGGGGCGGTCCTCGGAGGTGCGGCGACGATACTCCTCCGAGAGCGCCTTGTAGCCGCCCGGTGTCATCGGAATCTTGTCCATCGCCGTCTCCGTTCAAAACATAAGCTTCCCGGCCAAACAGCGCCGAATGCATCCGCGGCGATTTGGGGGAAGCGTCAGCCAACAAACTGCCTGCGTCGGCGACGCGGGTCAAGTCGCAGCAATCCTGACTGCCCCGGGCGGCCGGACGGGAACCGGCGGGGTCACGACGGCGGGCGGCAGGGGCGGTTCGGACACGGCCCGGGGCAGAGCGCCAGGGCCCGCACGCCCGCCAGAAACACAAAAGGCGCAGTCCCCTCCGGACTGCGCCTCATTGACCCCAGATCGGTTCCCGGTCAGGCGGGCGACAGGTTGTCGGCTGCGTTCTTGCCGGTCCGCTTGTCCTTGACGATCTCGTAGGTGACCTTCTGCCCCTCGTCGAGGCCGTTCAGCCCGGAGCGCTGGACCGCGGAAATATGCACGAACACGTCGGCCCCACCCTCGTCGGGCTGAATGAAGCCGTAGCCCTTCTGGCCGTTGAACCACTTTACAGTACCGGTTGCCATATAAGTCCCTCTCGCAGGCTGCCGTGGCGGCCACCACCCCGTTGGCGGCCTTTGCCAATCGAACTCTTGGAATGACCTCAGCAGGCGCAGGTACGCCAGGCACGAAGTGTCGGCCGCAATATTCGACGGCGAACTGTAGCCGGAAACGACCGGCCTATCAATATGGCGGAATCACGACGAAATCCCAACACACTACCGTGTGTCGGGCGCAGGGGCTCGCAACTCGTCCATGCTCGTTCCGCAGACGAGAGAAGTCTGCCGCAGTGCCGAGCCGCCGGTGGCAGGTCAGTCGTGCCTCGGTGGCAGGCCGCGATGGCGACGACATTATGCCTCGTCGGGCCCGGCGGCAAAGTGAAAAACGCCCGATTCACCCACTTCTGCACACCGGGCCGGTGCGGTAGAGCCATGCCGTCGAACCGAACCATGCCCCCGAACCCGCATTCCTCCGGAGACCCGATTGCCGATCGCCGTGGCGCCTATGCCGAGGCGCTGGCGAGCGAACGAGCCTATGCCGAGGCCGCCGAGGTGATGGAACAGGCCCTCGAGCTGGTGCCGGACTGGGCGGTCGGGTGGTACAGCCTCGGCCGCCACCACGAGGCGGCCGGCAGCATCGACAAGGCCATCATGGCCTGGCGTCGGTCGGCCGAGCTCGATCCCGAAGGGCGCTACGGCGCGGCGCTGAAGCTCGCGGCCCACGGCGTCGGCAGCGCCGGCAGGGCGGCGGCCTATGTCGAGACGCTGTTCGACGACTACGCGACGCGCTTCGAGACCTCGCTGGTCGACCGGCTCGGCTACCGGGTCCCCGATGCGCTGGCCGCGGCGGTGGCGGCGTGCGGTCGGCTCGCGGCGGAGCGGGCCGTCGACCTGGGCTGCGGGACCGGCCTGATGGGGGTCCGCGTCCGCCCCCATGTCGGACGCCTCGATGGCGTCGATCTCTCGCAGGCGATGCTCGCCGAGGCGCGGCGCAAGGGCATATACGACAGCCTGACGCGGGCCGACCTGTTCGACTACCTGGGCGGGGAACAGGGCATCGATCTCGTGCTGGCCGCCGACGTTCTCAACTATACGGGGCCCCTTGCGCCCGTCCTTGCGGCGGTGCAGCCGGCCCTCGGTCCGGGCGGCTGCTTCGCCTTTTCGCTCGAAACGCATAACGGGCCGGAGTCCGAGGTGCTGCGGACCAGCCTGCGCTTCGCCCATCGCCCGGAGGCGGCGCTGGCGGCCTGCCGGGCCGCTGGCTTCGCGCTGCTCTCGAGCCGGGCGGAGACCCTCCGCTACGACCGGGGCGAGCCGGTGGCGGGGCTGCTGGTGGTGCTCTCGCGAGGCTAGGCGAGCAGCAGCTTGGTGCCGACGGTCGCGAGCACCGCGGCCAGCAGCAGCCGCAGCCAGAGTTCGGGGACCTTCGGGGCGAACAGGCTGGCGAGCAGGATCCCCGGAATGGAACCGACCAGCAGCGAGACCAGCAGCGGCCATTCGACATTGCCGATCATCCAGTGACCGAGGCCGGCGACGAGCGTCAGCGGCACCGCGTGGGCGACGTCGGTCGCCACGACGCGCAGCAGCGGCAGGCGGGGATAGAGCAGCATCAGGGCCGTCACGCCGATGGCGCCGGCGCCGACCGACGAGATCGACACCAGCGCGCCCATCAGGGCGCCGACGCCGACGGTCAGCGCCAGCTGCAGCGACGGTCGGAGGTTTCCCGGTGCGTGCGCGACGGCGAGCAGCCAGCGCCGGAACAGCAGGGTGATTGCCGTCAGGATCAGCATGGCCCCGAGCACGGTTCCCACGAGGCGCGCGACATCGGGGGACGAACCGCCGACCTGCGACAGGATCCACAGGACCGTCGCCGCCGCGCTGACGCTGCCGAGCCCCAGGGTCAGGACCACCCGCCAGTCGACGCTGCGATTGAAGCCATGCACAAGCGTCCCCGCCGCCTTGGTGATGGCGGCGAAGAGCAGGTCGGTGCCGACGGCGGTGGCCGGGTGGATGCCGAACAGCAGGATGAGCAGCGGCGTCATCAGCGAGCCGCCGCCGACGCCGGTCATCCCGACGATGAAGCCGACCGCGAACCCGGAAAGCGAGTAGAGCGGATCGATGCCGAAAACCAAGAGCTGCCCCTCGCCCGTTGCCCGA
This sequence comes from Devosia sp., assembly GCA_041916695.1. Lineage (GTDB taxonomy): Bacteria > Pseudomonadota > Alphaproteobacteria > Rhizobiales > Devosiaceae > Devosia_A. Next base: position 29,635 of record JAYRZA010000024.1, read on the forward strand.
GGAAGCTAGTGTCACCGCGGCGGGTTGACCAGCGCTGCAGGTGGGACGTCTTGCCCCGCCGCCGCCGGATCGGGCAAAATCGTTGCGTCACCCGGCGCCGCCAGTGGCGGCGCCAGATGGAGCTACTGCAGGGCCCGCGCGATGGCGACCTCGACCGGCGACACGGGATTGCCAAGATCGAGGGGGCCCTGCGGCAGCAGCGCCGGCTGGGCCATGAACCGCGGCCGGCTGCCGCGATGCGGCTGGGCGGCGTGGACGAGGAACGGATGGCACAGGTAGACGGTGCCGGGTGCGCCGGTCGCCAGCACCTGCGGGCAGTCGGCGGTGGCGGCAAAGCCGTCCGCCGCCAGCTCCCGCAGGCTGAGGCCGGCCGCCCCCGCCGGTGCGAGCCGGCGCGCGATCTGGCGGTGCGAGCCGACCCGGATGCGCGTCGGCGCATCGGCCTCGCCCACCTCCGAGAACAGGAACAGCATCAGCAATGCCCGCCCGCGGGAGACCAGGTTCACCCGCCAGGCCATGAAGTCGTCGGTCTCCTCCCAGCCGAAGCTCATGTCGACGTGCCAGCCGGCATCGCCCGGATCGTCGGGGGAGGGGAAGCGCAGCGGAAAGGTGCCGAGGCTGCCGCGCGGCTGCCAGCGACCCGGTCCGACCAGCTGGTCGAAGGCCTGGTGCAGGACCGGCGTGTTGGCGGCAGCCCGGAACGGCGCGGCGGGGATGTCGCCGAGCCGGACGACCGGCCGCGTCCAGGTGGACGGATTGTCGGGAGCGCAGCCCGAAAGGGTCCACAGGATGGAGCGGCATTGCGCCGCTAGGTCGGATGGAAAGGCATCGTCGAGCCGGACGAAGCCATCGGTGATGAAGCAGTCGATCTGGGCCGCGCTGAGCGGCGAATGGGGGGACGGCATGGTGATTCCGTTTCTTGGCGCACGCGCGCTCACGCGGCAGCGTGGCGGTTCGCAGGATTGGGTCGGCCAGTCTCGCGGGATCAGGCGAGCCGGAAGACCGCGGCGAAGGAGCGGATCATCATCATGGTGCCGCGCAGACTAGCCGTTCGGGCCCGTACGTCAACCGCTCCTGTGCTCCCTCGGGCGCCGACGCCGTCACTGCGGAAGGCCGGCGGCCAGTTCGCCGTCCAGACCGATGATGCGCTCGCACAGTTCGGGAACGCCGGCCGCGTGGCTGTCGAGACGCATGACGTGGCCGTCCGCGAAGGCGATCTCGATCGTGCCGGTCCAGAGCCGCCGCATGCCGACGACGTCGCCCAGATCGCGGACGATGCGGCCGCCATCGACGCCCGCGTGCTCGAGCTGCCGGCCGCGCCAGCGGATGTCGGCGACGACGATGGCCCGCATCTGGCGCAGGCAGAGCGCGGTGCACAGGGCGAAGGCGACGAGGATCAGCACGAGGATCTGCATCTGCGTCTCCGCATCGGCGCGATCCGAGCCGACAAACAGGCGGACATAGAGCATCAGCCCGACAATGCCGCTGCCGAGCAGCACCGCCGACCAGTGCATGCCGCCGGGGCGGATGCGTTTCCAGCTCCGACCGGCGGGGGGACGGGTCAGCACGCGGGCGACGACCGCGGTGACCGCCGCGAGCGTCGCGCCGGCGATGAAAGGGGCCAGAAGGTCTACCCACCATTGCATGTGCGCGGTGTCGCATGCCGGCCGTCTAGGAACGGCTAACGGCGCGACGCAAATGCGCTACATCCGCTCCGGGAGCCGGGCGGCCGTCGGTCGCATCACGCGGCGAAATAGCTCTGCAGCGGGCGCACCTGCAGGTTGCCCTCGCGGTAGCCGATGATGCCCTCGACGGCCGCCACCGCCCCGGGGATGGTGGTGTAGTAGGGGATCTTGCCCATCAGCGCGGTGCGCCGGATGTCGCGGCTGTCGGCGATGGACTTGGTGCCGTCAGTGGTGTTGACCACCAGCTGCACGCCGCCGTTCTTCATCGCATCGACGATGTGCGGCCGTCCTTCCAGGACCTTGTTGACCTTGGTCGCCGCGATGGAGTTCTCCACCAGGTACTTGTGCGTTCCGGAGGTGGCGACGATGCGGAACCCGGCCTGCTCGAGCCGGCGGCAGAAGCCGAGGATCAGCGGCTTGTCGTCGTCCCGCACCGAGACGAACACGGTTCCCTCGCGCGGCACCTTGGAGCCGGCGCCGAGCTGCGACTTGGCGAAGGCGATGGGATAGTTGGTGTCGAGGCCGATGACCTCGCCGGTCGACTTCATCTCCGGCCCGAGCACCGTGTCGACGCCCGGGAAGCGGTTGAACGGGAAGACCGCTTCCTTGATCGCGATGTGATCGAGCTTCTTTTCGGTCAGCCCGAAGCTGGCGAGGCTCTCGCCCGCCATGATGCGGCTGGCGATCTTGGCGATCGGCTGGCCGATGACCTTGGCGACGAAGGGCACGGTGCGCGAGGCGCGCGGATTGACTTCGAGAATGTAGATCGTCTCGTCCTTGAGGGCGTACTGCACGTTCATCAGCCCGCCGACCTTGAGCGACAGCGCCAGTTCGGTGGTCTGGCGCTTCAGTTCGGCGATCACCGCGTCGGACAGGTGCATCGGCGGCAGCGAGCAGGCGCTGTCGCCCGAGTGGATGCCCGCTTCCTCGATATGCTCCATGATGCCGCAGACGAACACGTCCCGGCCGTCGCACAGGCAATCGACGTCGATCTCGATGGCGCGGCTCAGGTAGCCGTCGAACAGCAGCGGATTGTCGGAGAGGACGGAGTTGATCTGCCCGGTCTTGTCGTTGGGGTAGCGGATCAGGATGTCGGGCGGCACCAGCGAGGTGAGGGTGCCCTGCACATAGGTCTCGAACTCGGCCGGCGAATGGACGATCTGCATGGCGCGGCCGCCCAGCACGTAGCTCGGGCGGATGACCAGCGGATAGCCGAGCCGCTCGGCCACAATGCGGGCCTGCTCGAGCGAATAGGCGATGCCGTTCTTGGGCTGGGTCAGCTCGAGCCGCGAGATCAGCTTACTGAACAGGTCGCGGTCCTCGGCGAGGTCGATCGAGGCGGGCTGAGTCCCGAGGATCGGCACGCCGGCCCGCTCGACCGCATCGGCGAGATTGAGCGGGGTCTGGCCGCCGAACTGCACGATGACGCCGTGCAGCGTGCCGTTCGACTTCTCGGTCTCGAGGATCTCGATCACGTCCTCCTCGGTCAGCGGCTCGAAATACAGCCGGTCCGAGGTGTCGTAGTCGGTCGACACCGTCTCGGGATTGCAGTTGACCATGATGGTCTCGTAGCCCGCATCCGAGAGGGCGAAGGCGGCGTGGCAGCAGCAGTAGTCGAACTCGATGCCCTGGCCGATGCGGTTCGGGCCGCCGCCGAGGATCACCACCTTCTTCTTGTCGGAGGGGCGCGCCTCGTCCTCCGGGGCGCCGGCGAAAGGCGCCTCGTAAGTCGAGTACATGTAGGCCGTGGGGGAGGCGAACTCGGCCGCCGATGTGTCGATGCGCTTATAGACCGGACGGACGCCCAGCGACTTGCGAAGGGCGCGAACCTCCTTGGCCGGCTTGCCGGCGAGGTCGGCGAGGCGGCGATCCGAAAAACCCATCGCCTTGAGACCGCGCAGGGTCTGAGCATCGGCGGGCAGGCCGAATTCGCGCACCTTCCTTTCGGTGTCGACGATGCCCTTGATCTGTTCGAGGAACCACGGGTCGATCCGCGAGGCGTCGAAGATGTCCTCGATGCCGAAGCCGAGCCGCATCGCTTCGGCGACGTGCAGCAGGCGCTGCGGAGTCGGGGTGGACACGGCGGCGAACACAGCGTTCTCGCGGTCGTCCTCGGGGGCGCCCGCGTCGTAGCCGGGGATGCCGATCTCGTTGAGGCCGGTGAGGCCGGTCTCGAGCGAACGCAGCGCCTTCTGCAGGCTTTCCTGGAAGGTGCGGCCGATGGCCATGGCCTCGCCCACCGACTTCATCGACGTGGTGAGGCGATTGTCGGCGCCTGGGAACTTCTCGAAGGCGAAGCGCGGGATCTTGGTGACGACGTAGTCGATGGTCGGCTCGAACGAGGCCGGAGTGGCGCCGCCGGTGATGTCGTTCTCGAGTTCGTCGAGGGTGTAGCCGACGGCGAGGCGGGCGGCGACCTTGGCGATGGGGAAGCCGGTGGCCTTGGAGGCGAGGGCCGAAGAGCGGGACACCCGCGGGTTCATCTCGATCACGATCATCCGGCCGTCGACCGGATTGATGGCGAACTGCACGTTCGAGCCGCCGGTTTCAACCCCGATCTCGCGCAGCACCGCGATCGAGGCGTCGCGCATGATCTGGTATTCCTTGTCGGTCAGCGTCAGGGCCGGCGCGACGGTGATGGAATCGCCGGTATGGACGCCCATCGGATCGAGGTTCTCGATCGAGCACACAATGATGCAGTTGTCGTTCCGGTCACGGACGACCTCCATCTCGTATTCCTTCCAGCCGAGCACGCTCTCCTCGATCAGCACCTCGTCGGTGGGGGAGGCGTCGATGCCGGTCTCGACGATGGCGAGGTACTCTTCCTTGTTGTAGGCGATGCCGCCGCCGGTGCCGCCCAGCGTGAACGAGGGGCGGATGATGCAGGGGAGCCCGATCACCTCGAGCGCCTGCAGGGCCTCGATGGTGTTGTGCGCCAGCATCGAGCGCGGCGTCTCGAGCCCGATCTTCCGCATGGCATCGCGGAACAACTCCCGGTCCTCGGCCTTGTCGATGGCCTCGGCATCGGCGCCGATCATCTCGACTTCGTACTTGTCGAGGACGCCCATCTTCCTCAGCGACAGGGCGCAGTTGAGCGCGGTCTGGCCACCCATGGTGGGCAGCAGAGCGTCCGGCCGCTCCTTCTCGATGATCTTGGCGACCACCTCGGGGGTGATCGGTTCCATGTAGGTGGCGTCGGCGAGATCGGGATCGGTCATGATCGTCGCCGGGTTGGAGTTGACGAGGATGATCCGGTAGCCCTCGTCCTTGAGCGCCTTGCAGGCCTGGGTGCCGGAATAGTCGAACTCGCAGGCCTGCCCGATGACGATCGGGCCCGCGCCGATGATGAGGATCGATTTGATGTCGGTGCGCTTGGGCATCGCGGAGTTCTTTCGTCTGGGCGCGCGGAAAGACGCGCGAAGGCGCGGGTTCGGGCGGCGGATTCTGTAGGTTAAGGCGGCTGTCTAGCCGAAGGCGCCGACGAAGGGAAGCCCGCGCGGCACATTGCTGGCGTGCCGCGCGGGGAGAGGGCTCGCCTATTCGGCGGCCGGCAGCACCGGCTTTTCCGGCCGGCGCGTGCGCCAGAGGGAGTAGGCGATGCCGCTGGCGAGGATCACGAAGGTGATGCCCAGCGACCATTCGGCGGGGAACTTGGTCCAGCCCAGCAGGTCGGCGACGAACACCTTGCTGCCGATGAAGACGAGCAGCACGGCGAGCGCCTGCTTGAGGTAGGCGAAGCGGTGCAGGATCGCCGCCAGCGCGAAGTAGAGCGCCCTGAGGCCAAGAATGGCGAAGATGTTCGAGGTATAGATCACATAGGCGTCGGTGGTGATGGCGAAGATGGCCGGCACCGAATCGACGGCGAAGATCACGTCGGCGATCTCGATCAGCACCAGCGCCAGGAACAGCGGGGTCAGCCACAGCACCGGCTTGCCCGAGTTCGGATGCGGCCGGACGACCACGAACCTGTGCCCCTCGAGGCGGGGCGTGATGCGGAACCGCCGGCGCATGAACTTGAGCAGGCGGTTGTTCTCGAGGTCCGGCTCATGGTCGGATGCGAAGAGCATCTTGATGCCGGTGAAGATCAGGAAGGCGGCAAAGACATAGAGCAGCCAGCCATATTCGGCGACCAGCGTGGCGCCGAAGCCAATCATGATGGCACGCAGCACGATGACGCCGAGTATGCCCCAGAACAGCACGCGGTGCTGGTAGGCGCGGGGGATCGCCAAGGCACCGAAGATCATGGCGATGACGAAGATGTTGTCGACGGCGAGGCTCTTCTCGACGACGAAGCCGGTCAGGTACTCGACGCCCGCCTGTGCCCCGACATTGATCCAGACGAAGGCACCGAAGGCGAGCCCGAGGACGATGTAGAAGCCGGAGAGCAGCAGGCTCTCCTTGACGCCGATCTCCTTGTCGCCGCGATGCAGGACGCCCAGGTCGAAGGCGAGCAAGAGGCCGACAAGGCCGATGAAGGTGAGCCACATCCAGATGGGCTGGCCCAGGAATGGGGCAGTGAAACTTAGGTCCATGTTCTCCTCGCAGGTTCAGCGAAGGAGCACGCGATGCGGGGCGCGTGGAGCATGGAAGTCGGGCCCGGCATCGATTGCTCCGATGCGGTCCGACATCACGATGGACATCGTCAGAGGGGCCCGGTCCGCGTCGTTGAGATCGGCACGAGGCCCGCCGACCACAACCCCCGATCACGCAGCCGTTACGAGGCGGCGGGCGTCCGGCGCAGCAGGGCGGCGAGGCTGAGGCCGAGCCAGCCGAGGATCATCAGCGTGCCGCCGGCGGGGGCGGCGAAGGGAAACAGCGAGTGCCCCTGCAGCGCGGCCATCGCCAGATCTCCGGCGAACAGCGCAACGCCGAGGAAGATGACGCCGCCGGCGGCCCTGAGGGGGCGGCCGGGCAGGATGCCGATGGCAATGAGCGCGGCGGCATGGAACAGCAGGAAGTTGGCCGCGATGCCCAGCATCTCGTTGCTGCCGTGACTGGCATAGGCGGCGGCGGCGACACCGATGGCGCCGACGAGGCCGGCGGCGGTGACGAGGGGGCGGCAGATGCTGATGGACATGGGTGAGGCCCGGCTGACGGAGTCGATCTGCAGCGGACCCTATGGCAGCGTTCCGGCCGGCGCGTTGAGCCAGATCAAAGGCTTGCCTGTGCCGGCTACCGGTGCGACGCTGTCTTCGACCGCAATGCCCGACCGGAGAGCGCCATGTGCCGGAACATCCGTCCGCTGTTCAATTTCGAGCCGCCGGCCACCCGCAACGAAGTGCACGACGCGGCGCTGCAGTTCGTGCGCAAGATCTCGGGATTCACCCATCCGTCCAAGGCGAACGAAGCCGCCTTCGCGGCAGCGGTGGAGGATATCGAGACGGTGGTGAAGCGCCTGCTCGCACAACTGGAGACCAGCGCCCCGGCCAAGGACCGCGAGGTCGTCGCGGCCAGGGCCCGGGAGCGCGCCCGTCTGCGCTACGGCTGAACGGCGTCAGTTCTTGCCGAAGGTGATGCTCGAGGCCATGGTCTGGCCGTCCTTGTCGACGAGCTTGAAGCTCATCTTGATGCTGCCGCCGGTCAGCGACAGCGAACTCGAGGCCGTCCCGTAGCGGGTCTCCATGCCGGAGGTGGAGAACACCACGCCGCCGCCCGATCGCTTGCCGACGGTGGTCGTGGCGACGCCCTGGGCGGACGAGGATGCCTCGAAGCGCTTGTTGGCATCGTTGTAGACGATGCCGCCGCGGAAGCTGGCGGCGCCGGCGGTGAACGAGCAGCGGCCGGTATAGGTCAGCTTGCCCGGCGTCGTTCCCTTCATGGTCAGCCGGCAGCTGACCGTGCCGGGATCGGGGCCGGTGACGTTGCCGGTCCCCTTCCACGCGCCGGCATATTTCTGGAGCAGGGCGTTCTCGGCCTGCCCGGCGGCGGCGGGCAATGCCGGAAGGGCGGCCAGGGCGAGGCAGAGCGCGCTGATTTTCAGTGTCTTGATGAGGCGCAAGGGCGACTTCTCCAGTTGGCGTATCGTTCAAACGGGAGAATACTTCAGCAGCCGTGGCTGCGGGAGGGGGCTCCCGAGTTCGTGCATCACAGTGTCTCGGATTCGTTCAGCATAGGTTCAGGCGATTGTGTTGCATTATGGGCACAAGCGCGAAGGGTCGCGCAGAAACGAGGGGTGGGAACGATGAAGTTCATTCAGACTACGGCGGCACTGGTGCTCGGCACCGCCGGAGTGCTGCTCGCGACGGGCAACGTGCTTGCCGTCGAAGCCATGGCCAAGTCGGCCGTCAATGTGCGCACCGGGCCGGGGACCGGCTTCGGCATCGTCGATCAGCTCACCGCCGGCGAGATCGTCGATATCAGCGAGTGCGCACCGTCGGGCTGGTGCTTTGTCGAGCACGACGGGCCGGACGGGTGGGTGAGTGCCAGCTACCTGACGGCGCCGGAGGACGAGGACGAGCCGGAAATGGAAGAGGGCGGGGGCAGCAACCCGGATTGCTCGTTCGGCTTCACCATGGGGCCGGGCGGCCCCAGCCTCTCGATCAACTGCGGCGATGCGCCTCCGCCGCCCCCGCCGCCGGCCGACGACGAGGACGATCCGCAGGCCTGCTTCTATGTGGGCGCCGCCTTCAACGGCCAGACCTTCTGCATGGGCGTCGGCACGCGTAACGCGCTCAACGCCACGTTCAACAACAAGATCTCGTCGGTCGAACTGTTCGGCGGCGCCAAGGCGCGGCTGTGCGACGGTCCCAACCTCACGGGGTACTGCCGCAACGTGAACAGCGATACCGCGCCGCTGGTCCCGCAGATCAACGACAAGGCGTCCTCGCTGATCGTCTATGTCGGCGCCCCGCCGGAGCCCGAGCCCGAGCCCGTGCCGGACGTGCCGGCGATGTTCTCGACCGGGCTGATCGACCTGCAGCAGACCTGGACGGCCAATCTCGACAACGGCACCACCGGTGGTGCCGCGGGCGCGGACATCTGGTACCAGGCGGTCTCCGCCGTCGAGAAGTACATCACGCCCCGCAACGGCGCGCTGATGGCGATCGGCGACGGCTCCGGCTATGCCGGTTGCTCGACCACCGACATGACCAACGACTCGATCCCGCTGGCCGATATCCCGCCGGGCACCTATGTGTGCGTGAAGACCAACCAGAACCGCATCTCGCAGTTCCGCGTCAACGGCTTCGTGGGAACGACGATGAAGATCGGCTACGGCACCTGGGCCGACTGAGCCCGCTCTCATCCGACCTGCGGCGGCCCGGGGCATCTGCTCCGGGCCGTCGGCTTTTCGGGGGCCGTCCGTCTATTCCTCGGGCTCGGTGGTGAACAGCAGCGGAAAGCCCTCGGCCCGCGCCATTTCGGTGGCCCGTTCCGCCTTGCTCTCGGCAACCTCGCGGGTGAACACCGCGACCACGCAGGCGCCCTTGGTATGCGCGGTGATCATGATGCGGTGGGCCTGATCCTCGCTGATGCGGAACTCCGCCTTGAGGACGCGCACCACGAACTCGCGCGGGGTGAAATCGTCGTTGAGCAGGATCACCTTGTGCAGCGGCGGGCGCGCCAGCTTCTGCCGCGTGCGCGGCCTGGCAACGGTGTCGGCCATGCGGATCGGTCCGGTGCGCATCGTCGACAGACTAGCATGCCGCGGACGACTTGCCGACTGCCGTCGGCGGCTCCTGCACGGTCATCGGGGACGGTCCGGGACCACGAAAGACGCGGGTTCCGATAAAAGTCGCGACGCGCAGTTAACAGAAGAGTCCGATGTCCGCCGTAAAGCGCCCGCCAATGGTCCCGCCGGGCCCGGAGCGCTCCGACATGCAGACACCGCAGATCGCCTCAGGCGGCCCCGGCTTCGCCGGCGCCGGCGCGCAGGGCGACACCATGCGCGCCAGCGCACAGTATGTCACCTTCACCAGCACTGGCGGGCACTACGGCGTCGACATCATGGCGGTCCGCGAGATCCGCAGCTGGCAGCCGACGACGCCGCTGCCCGGTCGCGGCGCGGGGGCACGCGGCGTACTCGACATCCGCGGCCAGGTCGTCGAGCTGTTCGACCTGTCGCAGGTGCTCGGAGGGCCGCCGCTCGAGGCGGCGCCCGGCAGTGTCGTGCTGGTGCTGACGCTGGACAGCCGCACCATCGGCATCCTGGTGGATTCGGTCTCAGACATCATCCAGGTCGGTGCCGACAGCCTGATGCCGGTGCCGACCGCCGGGGTCCTCGGCAGCGCCGTCGGCCAGATCCGCGGGATGGTGCACCACGAGGATCGGCTCATCGCCATCGTCTCGCTCGAGGACCTGTTCCCGGGCTGAGACGGACGCGGTCCGCAACGCGTTCTGCCATGAGCCGAAGTGCCGTGGGTGCCCCAATCCGCCCACGGCACGCACCTTCTTCCAGGGCCGGGTCGGGCGGGCTCAACCGGGGCGACGGAACAGCATGTCCTTGGCGGCAAGGACCGCGCCGACCGTGATGAGCAGCGCCGCGACCAGCAGCAGGTGGCTGTATGCCGCGTAGCCGGTCAGCACGAGGACGAGGGTCGAGAGCAGCGGCGCCGAATAGGATGCGGCGCCCAACACCTGGATGTCGCCCTGCTTCACCCCGATGTCCCAGACGTAGAAGGCCAGCCCCACCGGGCCGAGGCCCAGCCCGACGACCGCCGCCCACTGCCAGATGTCCTGCGGCCAGACGGTCGTCTCGAGAGCAAGGTGGCAGCCTGCCGACAGCACGGCCGTGACGAGGCAGAAACCGGTGATGGCCTCGCTCGGCACCTCCGCCAGGCGCCGGGAGAGCACGGAGTAGCCCGACCAGATGAAAGCGGCGAGAAGCGCCGCGAGGTAACCCGGCGCATGGGTCGGGTCAAAGCTCAGCCCTGCCCTCTTGGTGACGACCAGTCCGGCGCCGGCGAGCGCCAGCGGCACGCCCGCGACATGCTGCCAGCGCAGCCGCTCGCCGGGCAGCATGGCCGAGAACACCACGATCAGCAGGGGCCACAGGTAGTTGATCAGCCCGGCTTCGACCGGCGGGGCGCTCCGCAGGGCGAAGAAGTAGCAGAAGTGGTAGCCGAACAGGCCACCGACGCCGAGCAGCCAGACGCGGGGTGGCTGCCGCATCGCGCCGAGCGAGGCGGGGCGCAGGATCAGCAGGCTCAGCCCGCCGATGCCGAAGGTGATCGCGGTCAGCTGCAGGGCCGGCATCGCCCCGCTCGCGGCGGTGAGGAAAGCCAGCAGGGACCACAACAGGACGGCCGAAAAGCCGATGAGCGTGGCCGATGAGCGGGTGAGCATTGCCATGGCGGCCTTCTATCCCGCGCCAATTGTGTTGCCAATGCGTTGCGGGTTGAAGCCGGCGGCATCCGCTACTACCTTGCAGTCAAATGGAAACCGGGCCGCATGTCGCTTGCCAGATCCGACCTTCTCGCCCTGCGCCAGCGCCTCGAGAACGGCTTTGCGTCCTTCGAGGGCGAGGTCGCGGCGGAACAGGCCAGTTCGCTGGGCTACCAGGGACGGCAGGTCGAAAAGGCGATGCAGGCGCTGCGCGACCACGACGCCGGAGGCGGCGACGGGGAGGACCGGTTCGTGCTGGTCAAGGCCGCGGCCCGGCAGGTCTGGGCCTTCCTGGTCCAGCGCGAACTGTGCGGCCTGCGCGACCAGAAAGAGGTCATCCGCATCTATGGTATTCCGCAGGAGGTGCTGTTGCGCCTCGGAGCGATGGACTGATGGCAAATCGGCTTCCGCAATATGGTCGATTGCTGACGACGGGCAATCGACCTGATATGCCGAGATTCGCTGTCGTACTGAACGTAAGCTGGACCGGCGCGGTCCAGGTCGTGGCTCATGCTTCGTGACGCCGTACAGAGATCCTTGACGCCGATCCCGGTGACGGCCGAGGCTCGAGTGGTGGGCAGTGAGCCCGTGCCGCCATTCCACAAGGTGGCCACCGGGGTGGTCTGGGTGGTGTTCCACTTCGATCACGATGCGGTGCGCCCATTCCTCCCCGAGGGCGTGATGATCACCGAGGCCAGTGTCGGGATCGTCGGCATCTACCAGGCCCATACGGGGTTCGGCCTGGCGCCCTATTCGAGGGGCCTCGTCGGGGTCTCGGTGAAGGGTCGGCCCGGCACCGATGTGCCGGAAGGCATGCTGGTGCTCGCCGACATCATGGACGAACCCGGGGCCTCGCGCCTGCGGCGGCTCTACTCGGGAAACACCAGCGTCGGCTCGGCGCGCACCTGGCAGGACGGAGCGCTCCTGCATGGCGTGGCCGGAGTGGGGGACGAGGACTGGCTGCGGGCCACCATCCGGCCGGCGGGCGACAAGCGCCGCGACATGTGCGGCGTCGATACCTTTCTCGGGCTCACCGAGGCCGGCCTCGTCGCCTATGCCGATTCCAACGTGTCGGACATCGACGACGCACAGATCGTCTCGATCGAGATCACCGCAGCGGCGCCGCCGGTCGTGCAGGCCATGCGACCGACCGGCTTCGTCTTCGGGCTGCATGCGAAACGGGCGAGTTCGATCTGGAGCGAACCGCGCGTGGTCGGCAGGAGCGCGATGGGCGACGCCGCCCAGATGTTCCTCGGCATCGTCGAGGACGCCGGCCGGGCGGCGGCCATCGTGCGGCAGGACGGGACGCTGATCGCCGCCAACAGCAGCGGGGCGCGACTGCTGGGCCCCCAGGCCCGACCGGGCGAGCAACTGCTCGGGGGGACGGCGGCGGAACGGCAGGCGCTCGGCGCCGCGTTGCGCAACAGCGTGGCGCGAACCGGGCCGCGCGTGTCCGATCCCATTGCGATCAGCCGTCCCGGCGGACAGCTGGTCGCCTACGTGCTGCCGCTCGAGCACGGCGAGTACCGGGCCGATTCGGCGCTGGTGCTGATGACCGATCCGCACGGCCCGGAGCGTCGGGACGCGGCGCAACTGCTGCAACTGTTCGGCCTGACTGCGGCCGAGGCCCGCCTCGCGGCGCTGGTCGGCACCGGCATCGCGCCACGCAACGCCGCGACGGACCTCAGCATCACCGAGCACACCGCCCGTTCGACGATGAAGACCGTCTACGACAAGCTGGGCATTCGCAAGCAATCCGAACTCGGCCACCTGGTGGCGAGGCTTCAGCACTTCTGAATATAGGCAGAACCTTTAGGTCCGCCCCGCAATTGTGGGGTGCGGGCTTGGCCATCCGGCAGCATTGTCGCAGCTGCAGATAATTGCTCCAGGATGGATAGAGTGCTGGATATTTTGGACAAGCCCGCCGGCGCAGTCATTCAGTCGCGCGGCGGCCTCACGGTGGGCGATGCCATTGCCATGCTGCGCACCTTCGACCCCTCCGCGCCGGTGCTGATTGCCGGGGAGTATGGCGGGCTGGACGAGGTGCTCGGTTTTCGCAAGACGCCGGTGCGGCTGAATGTCAACGATGCCGATGGCTTCGGACCGCACGAGGTGCCGGCGCACGGGGAGCGGGCCGACACGGTCGCGATCGTGGTCCGCACGCGCGAATAGGGTCGTCGCGCTAGAGGCGCAGCTTGAAACCCTCGTGGCTGCGGGCAAAGCCCAGCCGCTCATAGAACCGATGCGCGTCGATGCGCTGCTTGTTGGAGGTCAGTTGCACGAGGCCGCAGCCGCGCCGTCGGGCCTCGGCGATCGCGAACTGCAGCAGCTGCGAGCCGTAGCCGCGATTGCGGCAGCCCGGATCGACATGCACGGCCTCGACGAGGCAGCGCCGCATCCCCAGCCCGGCAATTCCGGGAATGAAGGTCAGCTGAAGGGTGCCGACGGGGCGGCTGTCCAGCATGGCCACGATCAGCCGCTGGTTGGGATCGGCCGCGATCTCGGCAAACGCCGTGCGATAGCCGGGGTGATCCGGCCGGTCGGGCAGATCGCCGGTCGGCACCACCGCGTCCTCGGCAATGAGCCGGACGATGAAGCCGAGATCGGCCTCGGTGGCGTCGCGAAAAGCAAGGGTCATGTCAGCACTCCGGGTGTCGTCGCGCCGGGGCGCGCGTGGCACGGGCCGCGGGTCGGTCATTGACCGCCGCGACGCGGCCCCATACTCCTCGTTGCGGGGCGAGGATACATCTTTCATGGACGTCAGGTTGCTGTGGTTGGCGCTGGGGGCGTTTGCCGGCAGCGTGGAAAGCTCCCTGATCGTCAGCGTCCTGCCCGCCATCAGCGCGGAAACCGGGGTCAGCATCGCCCAGGCCGGCTATGTGGTGGTGTTCTACTCCATCGCCTACGGCATCGGCACGCCACTGCTCACCACGCTGTTCGGCAGCCTGGACCGGCGGCGCGTGGTGGCAGGGGCCGAGCTTGTGTTCGGCCTTGCGGCCATCCTCTTCGGCCTCCTGCCCGGCTTCGCGCTGATCCTCGTCGCCCGGACGATGCTGGCCCTCGGGGCGGGCCTGTTCACCTCGACCGCTCAGTCGACGGCTGTGGCCCTGGCGGCGCCCGGCCGGCGCGGCCGGGCGGTTTCCACGGTGGTGATGGGCGGGTCGATCGCCGTTGCCGTCGGGGCGCCGCTCGGGGCCCTCGTCGCCGAACTCTACGGCTGGCGGGTCGCCTATGTCGGCCTGGGGCTGATCGCCGTGTTCGCCTCGGCCACCATGTGGCTGAAGCTGCCGCACGACATTCACGGCGACAAGCGCAGCCTCAGGGAGCGACTGGCGCTGCTCGGCATCCGCGGCGTGCCGATGACGCTGCTCAGTTCGGCGCTGGGCGCCTTCGCCATGTTCGTGGCGCTGACCTACCTCGCGCCGATCACCACGCAGCTGATCGGCCTCGAGCAGTCGATGATGCCCACGGTGCTGTTTGCCTTCGGCATCGGCGCGCTGGGTGGCAACTTCATCGGCGGCACCCTCGTCGACCGGATCGGGGCGCGATCGACGATGGTGGTGATCCTCGGCGGCATGATCTTCGAACTCGCCGTCATCGACCTGATCGCGCTGCTGCCGTCTGCCGTGACGCTGCCGGCCTACCTGGTCCACATGGCGATGTTCGGCGTCGTGACCTGGGCCTATTTCCCGTCCCAGATCAGCCGGTTGGCCGTCTTGGCTCCGGCCTCGGTGCCGCTGGCCGCCTCGCTCAACCTCACAGCGATGAACCTCGGCGGCGCGCTTGCGGCGCTGGGCGGCGGGGTGGCGCTCGAACGGCTGGGCGTCGCGAGCCTGGGCTGGCTCGGCGCCGCCGTGGCGGTCGCAGCCATGGTGATCACCGTGCTGGCGCCGGACCGGCCGGCCCCGACCTGAGGTCTAGACCCGCTTGCCCTTCGGGCTCAGGCTCCAGGCGACGACCAGAACGACCACGGCCAGGATCCCCGGCAGCAGGGCGAGCCATTCCTCGCCCGCCGCGAGGACCGCGGTGCCTGCCCACATGATGGAACTGAGCGCCTCCGATATGGTCGCGGCGCGCGAGGCCACCTGCCGCCGCCGGAACATGGCGCGGCGCATCGGGGTGCGGAACCAGAGCTGGATCGCCGTGGCCGAGCCCGCCGAGAGGGCAACGAACAGGGCCGTCACCCAGGCGAGGTCCCATGAGGCGATCCAGACCATGGCCAGTACCGGGGCGAAGACCACGCCGATGGCGCAGAGCACGGCCTCGATCTTGGCGATCAGCACGGCACGCGGGTGGATCGGCGCAGTGACGACGAGGTCGTGCGCGTCCTCCCCCGAAATGGCGAGCCAGCTGAGCCCGCCGGCCAGTTGCCCGGCGGCCATCACGATCACCGGAATGACGACGACATAGGTGCCCGCGCTCTGGCCGTAGGACACCCAGAGAAACAGCGCGGGCGGGAACAGGTAGAGGATCTGCATCAGCGACTGGCTGAGCAGCCAGGGATCGCGCCGCAGCAGCTTCCATTCCTTGACGCGCAGCGCGTGGCGCTGGCTCATCAGGCGGAACGGACGCGCGGCGGCGGTCTGCTGCACGCGGGTCTGCGAGACGCCCGCGGCGGCGATGGCGCGGCCGGCAAAGCTGGCCGAAGTCAGACGGACGACAAGCGCAAGCATGCCGAAACCGGCGGCGGCGACCGCGAGCATGGCCCCGAGATCGCCCATGGCGCCGCGCGCCGGCAGCCAGACCAGGCTGGAGAGTTCCGGCGCCGCCGCGACGAACTCGGGCGACTGCAGCACCGAGAAGCGGTTCATGTTGCCGAAGCTGAGGATGGCGACCGCCTGAATGCCGATGATGAATCCGGCGCCGACGATGCCGGCGATGATCTGCGCGATCAGCCGGGTGCGGGCCGGGCCGGCGAGCCGGAACAGCCCGATGGTGACCAGCACGGAAAGCGCGACGGCAACCGCGCCGAGCCCCGCGAGAACGCCGTAGGCCGCCAGCCAGCGCGGCCCCTCGTGCGCGACGAGGACATTGACCATCGGGCTCGCCAAGAGGCAGGCGAGCACGATCGAGCCGAACGCCGTGGCGCCGGTCCGCACCGCGAAGAGCCGTTCGGCGGGGGCGGGGGAGGACAGGATCAGGTCGAGGTCCGCGCGGGAATAGTAGGCGCGGGTGACCGATTCGAGGGCCTGGCTCAGCATCACCGTCCAGAACAGGAAGCCGGTGCTGGTGAGCAGGACCAGCGTCTCCTTGTCCGGCCCGATGCCGGAGGCGATCCAGGGACCCATCAGCGCATTGGCGAGCGCGTGCAGGCCCAGGTAGAACGCCCCGAGCACCGCGAACAGCACGATGCCGCGGACCTTCTTGCCGCCCGTGGTCATGGCGAGCCAGTCGCGCCAGGCCAGTCGGAACTCGTGCGCGGCGAACCAGGTAAGCGTCGACGGCGACATCATGCGGCGGCGACCTCGACGAGATCGGCCGCATCGGCCTCCTTCTGCGCCACGAGATCGAGGAAGATCTCCTCGAGTGTCGTTTCCCTGCCGACACGGGCGCGCAGTTCCGCCAGCGTTCCCTCGGCGGCCAGCCGGCCGTGGTTGATCACCCCGATGCGTTCGGCCATCCGTTCGGCCACCTCGAGGATGTGGGTGGTCATGATCACCGTGACGCCCTGCGCCACCTTCTGCTTGAGCACGTCCTTGACCTGGCGCGCCGAACCGGCATCGAGGCCGGTGAGCGGCTCGTCGAGGATGATGAGGCGCGGGTCGTGGACCAGGGCGCCGGCCAGGGCCACCTTCTGCAGCATGCCCTTGGAGAAGCCGCCGCAGCGCTCGTTGGCATGGGGCCTCAGGCCCAGCCAGTCGATCAGCTCGTTCGCCTGGCGATCCGCCTCGCGGGCATCGACGCGCCACAGGCCGGCGACGAACTCGAGATACTCGAGGGGGGTCAGGCGATCGTAGACCATCGGCTCGTCCGACACCCAGGCGACGATCGACTTGGCGGCGATCGGATCGCGCGCCGTATCGATGCCGCAGATGGCGATCGCGCCCGCATCCTGGCGCAGCAGGCCCGCGACCATCCTCAGGATGGTGGTCTTGCCGGCGCCGTTGGGGCCGAGCAGGGCGTAGAACTCGCCCGCCCGCACCTTGAGCTCGAGATCGATCACCACGGGGCGGTCGAAGCTCTTCCTGAGGCCGGAGATGTCGAGGGCGAGAGGGGCGGTGGTCATGGCGGACTCCGGTGAGACCACCGGACTCTAGTCGGGACCGGTTAGGGCCGGCTCAACCGGTCCGGTAAACAAAAGCTGAACTACTGCGCGCCGACCGGATCGACGATGCCGCGCCGGCAGCCGGGGGAGGTCGGGTTGGCGGTGCGCAGCAGGGTGCCGAGGTCCGGGTTGGCGTCCACCTCTCCGTAGAGGCCGAGGGTGAGCTCGGTGACGATGCGGCGCGCGCCATCGTCGGCGCAGGCAAGCTTGACGCTGTCCCCCGCGCCGGCTCCGAAGGCCGCGTCGAAGGCGTCGCGCACCTCGTCCGAGGTGACTTCGCGGCCGATGCGGGCGGCGAAGAGGTCGCGCACCGCCGAGCCGTTCAGGGCGTCGAGCAGGCCGACCGAGGCGGCATAGTAGGTTTCGGCATCGGTGCCGAAGCAGGTGCCGTGCCTGATCCACTCGTGCCGATCGAGCTGCGAGCGGGTGCCCGGCATCGCCTGGTCCAGCGCGGCCCTGAGCGCGGTGCCGAGTTCGACCGGCGGCAGCGACGACCACAACCCCGCTTCATCGTCCTCGCGATGCGTCGAGGACACCCCGCAATACTCGTCCCGCGGCCACAGCCCGTGCAGGGCGAAGTGGCTGGCGTCGCGGCGCCGGGCGCCAAGCGTCTGGCATTCCGGCTTTCGGGGCGCGGTCTCGCAGAAAGCCGGCTGCCAGCTCGCGGCAAGGATCAGGAACTGCCGCGGCGCCGCTGCCCGAGGTCGTTCGGCCCGGGCCTCGGCGGGCGCCGGCGCGACCTCCGCTGTCGCCGGCGGAGGTGCCTGTGCCGCGGGGGGCGGCGGGGCCGCCGGCCGCAGCCACAGTACGAGCCCCGCCCCGGCGAGAAAGAGCACGACCATCAGCAACAGGAATCGGCTGTTCATCGCCTGAGTTCAGCAGTGTTTGAGGATGGTGTCACCCGTGACCCGACGCTACCGCTGCGTCGCGTACCCGTCCGGCACCCCCCTCGTGGCCAGCACGAATTGCCAGACCTGCAGCCAGCGCGCGCGAAAGCCGCCGGCGCAGCTCAGCAGGTAGTATTTCCACATGCGGAAGAACCGTTCCTCCTCCGGCGTCCGCTCCGTCTTCCAGTTGCGCACGAAGTTTTCGTACCAAGCGACCAGGGTCCGGTCGTAGTGAGGGCCGATATTGTGCACGTCGATGACGGTGAACAGCCCGTCGATGGCGCCGCCGATCTGGGCCATGGAGGGGATGACGCCGCCGGGGAAGATGTATTTCTCCAACCAGGCCTCGATCGTCTCGGTGGTCCGTTGCGCGCCGATGGTGTGCAGCATGAAGAGCCCGTCGTCGCTGATCACGCTGCGCGCCTTCTCGAAATAGGTGCGGTAGTTCTTGTGGCCGACGTGCTCGAACATGCCCATCGAGACGACATGGTCGGCCCGCCCCTCGAACAGGCGGTAGTCCTTGACCTGGAACTCGACCGGGAGATGCCCGTAGCGCTCGCGCCCGTAGGCGGCCTGGTCGGGCGATACGGTGACGCCGACGCAGCGGGCGCCATACTTCTCCGCAGCGAAACCCATGAAGGCGCCCCAGCCGCAGCCGATGTCCCAGACCAGCTGACCGGGCCCGAGCCCGATCTTGCGGCAGACGAGGTCGAGCTTGGCCTCCTGGGCGTCATCGAGGGTGTCGACCCCGTCGGGCCAGTAGCCGCACGAGCCGGTCATGCGGCGGTCGAGCGAGGCGCGGTAGGCCTCGGTGAGGCTGTAGTGCATATGGGCAACGCGCTGCGAGCGCCGCAGGTCCTGCATGTTGAAGAGGCGGGCCTGCACCACCTGCCAGACCAGGTTGGCCGTGGGCCTGAGGGCCCGCGCGACGTCGCCCGCCAGCGCCTTGCTGAAGAACTCGGCGAGGTCCTCTGCGTCCCAGAGCCCGTCCATGTAGGCTTCCCCGAGACCGAGCGTGCCCTGGGCATAGAGCCGTCGCCAGAACCCGTCGGAGCGCACCTGCAGGTCCCAGGGACGGGAGCCGTTCACGGTGATGTCGGCCTCTGCGAGGAGGCGCTCCAGTTGCGGCGTCGGGCCCATCGGTCATCGCACTCGCTGAATGGTCAGACAGACCGGAGCGAACTGAGAAGCCGGTCGCGAGTCAAGGCCGCAGTGACG
Source organism: Devosia sp. (assembly GCA_041916695.1). Lineage (GTDB taxonomy): Bacteria > Pseudomonadota > Alphaproteobacteria > Rhizobiales > Devosiaceae > Devosia_A. The sequence continues at coordinate 49,011 of JAYRZA010000024.1, forward strand.
GCGGGGCGACGCCGTCGCGCTTTCGGGAACTTCCGGTCGGATTTGCGGTTGCCGGGGCACTAGCGCTACAAGCGTGAGCCGATCGGGAGTTGCGCAATGAAGTGGCAGGGACGCGAACGCAGTTCGAACATCGAGGATCGGCGCAGCCGCGGCGGCACGCCCGGCGGCGGATCGGGCGGGGGATTTGGCGGCGGCTTTCCGCCGATCGGGGGGCGTCGCATCCCGACCGGGCGCGCAGCCGGCGGCGGCATGGGCATCGTCGCGGTCATCGTGATCTTCGGCGTTCTGTGGATGCTGGGGGTCAACCCCATCGACGTGCTGACCAATGGCGGGGCGGGGACCTCGTCGCCCGGCACCAGCCAGTGGGCCCTGCCGGCCGACGATGCCAGCGAGGATCAACTGGCCGAGTTCGTCGGCGTCGTGGTCAAGGATACCGAGGACCTGTGGGGCGAGGTGTTCCGCCAGAACAACAGGACCTACACCCCGCCCAAGGTGGTGCTGTTCACCGGGCGGACGCAGTCGGGGTGCGGCGTTGCCGACGCCAGTTCCGGGCCCTTCTACTGCCCGAACGACCAGAAGGTCTACATCGACCTCGGCTTCTACGAGCAGCTCAGGCGACAGTTCGGCGCGCCGGGCGACTTCGCGCAGGCCTATGTCATCGCCCACGAGATCGGCCATCACGTGCAGAACCTCACCGGCGTGCTGCCCGAGTTCAACCGCTTGCGCGGCTCGATGAGCCAGACGGAGCAGAACGCCTATTCGGTGCGCGTCGAGCTGCAGGCGGATTGCTATGCCGGCGTCTGGGCCAATTTCGTCAAGCAGCAGAACTATCTGGAGCAGGGCGATGTCGAGGAGGCGATCAACGCCGCCAATGCCATCGGCGACGACACGCTGACGCGCGGGCAGGTGACCGAGCGGAACTTCACGCATGGCAGTTCCGAGCAGCGGATGCGCTGGCTCAAGCGGGGCATGAGCACCGGCGACGTCGGCCAGTGCGACACCTTTGCCGGCGCCATCTAGGGCAGGGCGGGGCGAGGAGAGCGAGATGCAGTTGATCCCCCCGGCGCTTGCGCCGCATGTCAGGCGCTTCGGCTGGTCGGGGCTCGCGGCGGTGGGGCTGGTCGTCGTCATGCTGGCCGGCGTCAATCCGATCACGCTGATCAGCGGACAGGTGTCGCCGCCGCCACCGCCGACCTCGATCACCGGGGTTCCCGCGGCCTCGGCAACGCCCGAGCAGCTTGCCGCCTATCCGCCGGTGGTGGCGGGAGAGGCCGAGCTGATGTGGCGCCGGATGTTCTGGCAGACGGCGCTGCGCTGGCCGCAGATCACCCTCTCCGTGCAGGCCGACAATTCCGGCTTCGGCTGCGGCCTGTCCGGCAAGGACCTGACCGTCCTCTACTGCCCCGACAACCGCACGGTGTATGTCGATGTTGCCGCCTACGCCCGGCTGAGGCAGCGCTTCCCGCTCGGGGCCGACTTTGCCCTGGCGCACCTCGTCGCCGAGGCCTACGGGCACCACGTGCAGTGGACGCTGGGGGTCTTCACCGATCTTGCCGCCCTCAGGTCGAGCGGCGCGGTCGCCGCCGCGGCGGAGCTCGAACGGCAGATCGACCTGCAGGGCGCCTGCTATGCCGCGATGTGGGCGATCACCGCCGGGATCGACGAACTCGACGACAACGCCGCGGTGATGGCGGCGCTCGACCAGGTCGAGGCAGGCCGCCAGCGGGCCATCGTCTCGCTGCCGCCCGGGCGGGTCGTGCCGGAAGTGCTCGCCCTCGCCGACGGCGCGGCGCGGAAACGGTGGTACAGACTCGGCTACGCCATCCCGGCGCCGGGCAGCTGCAAGCTCGAGAAGATCGCCGCCGAAGGCTGAGCCGGACTCAGCGGTCCGTCTTCAGGACCCAGATCCGCATCGGGGCGCTCATCACTTCGACATAGTTCGAGGCCAACGCCCCCATCGAGCGGACGATGAAGCCGCCTTCCGGGTCGTAGAGCTGCATCAGGGCGGGAGGATTGGCGGCCACCCAGGCCTGGAAGTCGGCGACCGCCTCCGGCCCGGCGGAGAGCTTCTGGCCGGCGTTGGAATAGTCGATGTGGTTGTCGCGGCCGGCCCAGTAGCACCAGGTCGGCTCCCGGCAGTAGACCGGACCATCGGCCATCGCGATCAGCTTCAGGGCGGCATCATAGGTGTCGGCGTTCGCGATGTTTTCAAGGCGCTGCAGGAAGGGCACCGCGGTGAACACGACCATGTAGAGCGGCGTGCCGACGGCGACCACGTAGACGGCGAGGCGCCAGGCCCGGCGCATCTTCGGCAGTGCCGCCACCACCGTGGTGGCGAGGGGGACGGCGGCGATCGCCACGTCGAAATAGGTGTTGAGATTGACCCCGACCCCGCCGGCAAAGAGCAGGCCGATGCCGACCGCGAGGCCGAAGTAGATCAGCATCAGGCGCGACAACGGGGTGCCGAGCCGCAGCGCGGTGGGGATGCCGATGACCGCCATCAGCAGGTAGGCGGTCATCCAGCGGAAGCTCGCCGGGATGATCGCGACATTGTAGACGCGCTCGTGCCCGAGCACCTGCGCGAACACCGCCTCCCCGAACAGGGCGTAGCAGATCGCCATGGCGACACCGAGCCAGGCGGCGCCCGCCGCGACCCAGACGAGGAGGGCGCGCCGGTTGGCGATGGCGAGCCAGATGGTGACGGCCAGCGGAAGCACGACGAGGTTGTTCTTGAACAGGCCTCCCAGCACCATCAGCAGGGCGGCCGACACCAGCGTGGAGGCGGACGGCGTCGGCAAGGTCCGCGTCAGCAGCACCAGCCCGAGGGTCTGCAGCGCATGGCCGGAGAACTGCGGGTCGCTGACGCCGGCATAGAAGCGCCCGACCGTCAGGGTCAGCAGCACGTACACGACCGCGCCCAGCACGGCCACCGACCGGCTCGCCCCGAGCCGGCGGCTCAGGATGCCGACATTGAGCGCAACCACCAGCATGCCGAAGATCGCCAGCACCCGGCCCGAATAGACCATGTCGCCGACCAGCACTCCCAGCCAGGCCACGGGATAGAAGGCCAGCGGCGGGTAGTTCGGGAAGTTGCCGTAGCCGTTCGGCGCGTAGAAGTTGCCGCCCGCCATGGCATGGCGGGCGTGGATGGCGCTCCAGCCCTCGTTGGAGATCAGCGGGACGCGGACGAAAGTCGTTGCCAGCACCACCGCGAGGATCGCGGCGGTGGCAAGCGAAACGACGATCAGCGCGGGGAGGACCCAGCGGGGCGCAGGGACCCGGCCCGCGCTCATTCCGGCTTAAGGTGCTCGGGCGCGGCGGGCAGGCCCTTCTGCTCGCGCACGAGGTTGAGGAAACGGGTGAACAGGTAGTGGCTGTCGTGCGGGCCGGGGCTCGCCTCGGGATGGTACTGCACCGAAAAGATCGGCTTGCCTTCGACCGAGAGGCCGGCGTTCGAACCGTCGAACAGCGAGATGTGGGTCTGGGTGACGCCGGCCGGCAGGCTCCCGGTATCGACGGCGAAGCCGTGGTTCATCGAGGTGATCTCGACCTTGCCGGTGGTCAGGTCCTTCACCGGGTGATTGGCCCCGTGGTGGCCCTGGTGCATCTTCTCGGTCCGGCCGCCGACGGCGAGGCCGAGCAGCTGGTGGCCGAGGCAGATGCCGAACATCGGCTTGCCCGTCTCCATCAGCGTGCGGATGGTGGGCACCGCATACTTGCCGGTCGCGGCCGGATCGCCGGGGCCGTTGGAGAGGAAGATGCCGTCCGGATTGTGCGACAGCACGTCGCGCGCCGTGGCGGTGGCCGGTACCACGGTGACCCGTGCGCCCTGGTGCGCCAGCTGGCGCAGGATGTTGCGCTTGGCGCCATAGTCGATGGCGACCACATGGAATTCGGGAGTCTCGAGCTTGCCGTAGCCGCCGGTGCGGCTCCAGGGCGTCTGGTCCCAGTGGTAGGTCTGGGCGGTGGTGACCTCCTTGGCGAGATCGAGGCCCTCGAGACCGGGGAAGGCCTTGAGTTCGGCGACCATCGAGGGCTCGTGGAAGTAGCCGTCGGGAGCGTGCGCGATGACGCCGTTCGGCATGCCCTTCTCGCGGATGCGGGCGGTCAGCGCCCGCGTGTCGACGCCGGCGATGCCGATGATGTTGCGCTTCTTGAGCCAGGCGTCGAGCTTTTCGGCGGCGCGATAGTTCGACGGATTGGTGATGTCGGCGCGCAGCACGCAACCCCGGACGCCCGAGAGCGCGGCCATGTTGACCGTCTCGATATCCTCGTCATTGGTCCCGACATTGCCGATATGGGGGAACGTGAAGGTAATGATCTGGCCGGCATAGGAGGGGTCCGTCAGGATCTCCTGGTAGCCGGTCATGGCGGTGTTGAAGCAGACCTCGCCGGCCGAGTGGCCGACCGCGCCGATGCCATGACCCTCGAGGCGGGTGCCGTCGTCGAGGATCAACAGGGCAGTCGCGGGCTTCTGTTGCCAGCCGGTCATGGCGGGGCCTCCAGGTCTCGGGCGGTGTCGGTTGAGGCCTCTCCTTAGAAGGGGGCCGTTGCGAGCGCAAGTGGCGCCCGGCCGATATTGCGCTATATGGGGCGACGGAAGTCGCCCGGAAGAGAGGACCAGTCATGCGCGAGACGATCAGCGAGGGGTACAAGGCCGCACTGAAGGCCGGCGACAAGCGCCGCACCGCCACGCTCAGGGCCATCAACGCAGCGATCAAGGACAAGGACATCGAGGCGCGCGGGCAGGGCAAGCCGGCGCTCGGGGAGGGCGAGATCCTGTCGCTGCTGCAGAAGATGATCAAGCAGCGCGAGGAATCGCTCGGCATCTACGAAAAGGCCGGGCGCGACGACCTGGCCGTGGTCGAGCGCGAGGAGATCGCCATCCTCAACGAGTTCGTGCCGAAGGGGCTGAGCGAGGCGGAAGTGGATGCGGCCATCGCCGCGGCGATCGCCGCGACCGGTGCGCAGGGCGGCAAGGACATGGGCAAGGTGATCGCAGCGCTCAAGGCCGAGTACCCGGGCCGCATCGACTTCGGCAAGGCCTCGGCCAAGGTGAAGGCGGCCCTCGGCTGACGTTGGCCATGACCGACCGCTTCGAGAGACTGGTGCCGGGCCTCGAGCCGGCGACCTATACCGAGCTGGCGCGGCTGCCGCGCCGACGCCTCGACGATGGCACCGTGCTGTTCCGCCCGGGCGACGAGGCGGCAGGGTTCGTGCTGGTGCTCGATGGCAGCATCGCGGTGCACCTCACCGGCCGGTCGGGGCGGGAGATCTCGCTCTACGAGGTGGCGCCGGGCGAAACCTGCGTGCAGACGACGCTGTGCCTGCTCGGCCAGGTCAGCTACTCGGCGGAGGCGGTGGCGCGGACCGGGATCGAGATCGCCATCGTGCCCAAGCCGCTGTTCCACCGCCTGCTGGCCGAGTCGGCGGGCTTTCGCGACTATGTGTTCCGCTCGCTCGGCAACCGCCTGGCCGACGTCACAGCGGTGCTCGAGCAGGTGGCCTTCGTGAAGATCGAATCGCGGCTGGCGCAGGAACTACTGCGGCGCGCCGGGCCGGACGGCGTCGCGGTGGTGACGCACCAGGAACTGGCGGCGGCGATCGGCTCGGCGCGCGAGGTGGTGTCCCGTCGGCTCGACGTGCTGTCGCGCCAGCAGCTGGTGGCGCTCGAGCGCGGGCAGGTTCGCATCGTCGACCGGCGCGGCCTCATCGACCTCGCCGATATTTCCGATTCCGCGTGACCTAGTCACCGACCGGGACGCGCCCGACATGGCATTGCTCCTCCCATCAGCGGGGCAACGGGTTCCGCACCCACAGGAGACATCGCCATGTTCAAGAACAACGTCGGCAGCATCGACCGCATCATCCGTGCCGTCATCGGCATCGCGGCACTCGTCGCCTTCTTCCTGCTGCCCGAGGCCGAGTGGCGCTGGTGGCTGCTGATCGGCATCGTGCCGCTGGCCACCGCGCTGATGGGATCGTGCCCGATCTACTCGATCCTCGGGCTGTCGACCTGCCCGGTCAAGCGGGCCTGACGCCGGCCCGCCGCTCCAGCCAGAACGACAGGCTCGCCGTTCCCGCCGCGAGAAGGCTGGTGAGCACGCCCACCGCCGGGATGTCGCCATAGGCGACCCCGGCACTGAGCAGTCCGGCGCCGATTGCGGCGCCGGCGGCGATGCCGACATTGAACGCGGTCGAGATCAGCGAGGACGCGAGGTTCGGCGCCCGGTGCGCCGCAGCAATGACGCGCGCCTGCAGCGGCGTCGAGAAGGCGAACCCGAGGATCGAGGTCGCGAACAGGTTGACCGTCATCCACACCTTGTCGTGCATGGCGAACAGCATGGTGAAGTAGAGCAGCGCCTGCAGCAGCAGGACGCCGATCAGCGTCGGCATCGGCTTCCAGTCGGTGCCGCGCCCGCCGGCCCAGATGCCCAGCATCGAGCCCAGCCCGCCGATCAGCAGGTAGATGGGGATGATGTCGGGCGACAGCCCCGTGACATTGAGCATGATCGGCACCTGGAAGGTGCCGAAGGCGAGGGCGCCGATCATCACCAGCGCAATGGTGATGTAGGAGAGCCAGACCTGCTGGTGGCGCAGCTCGCGCCACTGCGCGCCGAAGCTGGCGCGCCCCGATCCCGCGGGCGCGGTGCGCGGCAATTGCCAGACGAGGACCAGCGCCGCGATCAACCCCATGGCGCCGACCGCGAGGAAGGTCGTGCGCCAGCCGAAGGCGACGCCGATGGCGGTGCCGCCGGGCAGGCCGAGCAGGTTGGCGACGGTGATGCCGGAGATGAACAGCGAGAAGGCGCCGCCGCGCCGCTCGGGCGGCACCAGGTTGGCGACGACGACGTTGCCGGCGCCGAAGAAGGTGCCGTGGGCGCAGGCCGAGATCAGCCGCGCCGCCAGCAGCAACCCGTAGTCGGGGGCCACGGCGCACAGCACCTGCGAGGCGGCGAACACCAGCATCAGGCCGATCAGCACCGCCCGCTGCGAGAATCGCGCGGTGAGTACGGTGATCACCGGCCCTCCGACCGCCACCCCCGCCGCATAGGCGGTGACCAGCAGCCCGGCGACCGGAATGCCGACGCCCAGGTCCCCCGCCAGCTGCGGCAGGATGCCGGAGATCACGAACTCGGCGGTGCCGACGGCAAAGGCGGCCAGCGCCAGAGCATAGATCGCGATCGGCATGGGAATCCCGGCAGGTGATGAAAACGGGCGGAGAGGATCACGGGCATGGCCCGGGCGCAAGGCTGCGTCAGCCGATATAGTAGCGCCAGGTCAGGGCCCTGAGGACGACGGGGATGCTGAGCAGCGGCCAGGCGACGACGACGATCCGGATCGCCCCGCCGATCCAGCCGTCGAGCGGGGAGATCGGCTCGCCGCGCCGGTCCGCGATCAGCACCAGCAGCGTTGCGAAGGGCAGGAAATAGCGCCCCTGCACGCCATTGACGATCAGCTTGCCGACTTCCGTCCAGCCCAGGTAGAGCGAGCCGAAGATCATGCCGGAGCCGGCGAGCAGCAACAGCAGTGCGGTGGCGAGCGCCAGGCTCTCGCCGCTGCGGACGAGGCGCACCCCGCCGGCGACGACGCCAAGGGCGGCGAGCCCCAGCATGATCTGCGTCGCGAGGTGGTACCAGGGCGGCAGGAACACATCGAGCCAGCCCAATTGGCCGACGAACGATTCGACGTAGAACCGCCCCCAGGTCGCCAGCGTCGTCGCCGCGATCTCGAACACGCGCAGCGGGTCGGCGAGGAGGAAGGCCAGCTGCGCCGCGGGATCGGCGACGGCGGTGAGGTGCAGAGGTCCGCCGGCATAGACCAGCGCCGTCCAGCCGGCATAGGCCGCCCCGACCAGGGCGATGGCCGCCAGCCGGATCGGGAGCGGGTTGCGGGCATAGCCCAGCAGCAGTCCGGCAAAGGCGAGGCCGGGCGGCTTGCTGGCGGCGAGGCAGACAAGGATCAGCGTTGCCGCGGCCAGTTCGCCCGGGGTCAGGGCTCGCCTGTCGTTCCAGGCGCGCGACAGGATGGCCACTACCAGCAGCGAAAGTGCGAAGATCAGCCCGTCCTGGGTCGCATAGGCCGAAACGAACACCGTCATCGGCAGCAGCGCGAGCGCATAGGCTAGCGTCCGGCCGCGATCGAGCAGCAGCATGGCCAGCATCAGCAGGCCTGCCGAACACAGCGCATTGCTCAGCCGAACCAGCTTGGTCGAATCGACGATGCCGAGGTCGATCTGCTTGGCGATGGCCATGGCCCCGGCAAGCGGCGCGTAGAGCAGGGGAGAGTAGAGCGAGGAACTGGTGAACGGAAACGCCACCGGCTGTCCCGACCACGAGCGGGCTTCCGCCTCGGCGAGCCGTACCGCGCTCACCTTGACGCCTTGCGCGAACTTGACGTCCTCGAAGGCCAGCACAGCCTCCCTGAGGCGGGGATCGACCGGTCCACCCAGCACGCCTTCGGCGACGCGGTAGGGGACCGGCACGCCCTGCGCAAACGCCTCGACGCGATAGAGGTGGGCACTCTCGTCCGCCCCCTGGAAGGGCGGCAGCGTCACCGCGATCTGGATGGCGAAGACGAGGAACCAGGCCACGAAGAGCAGTGGCAGGGCCGGGGCTTTGCGCAAATTGGTTTCATGCATCTGTAGGGTCCGGGCGGCACGGGGTTCGGGTCAGCAGGTATAGGGCGTGGCAACGCGCAGACCAGCGATTTGTCGTTCACCCTGGCGGGCATTTCACGATGGGTCGATGACGGCCGCTGCGGTCATCGCCCCGCCGCATGCAGAAGGTCGATGACAACGGCGCCGCCCGTGCTTACCTAGCGCCTATGCGCTTTTCCGACGGCTTCCTCGATGAGATCCGCCAGCGCCTGCCGATTTCGCAGGTGGTGGGCGAGCACGTGCTGTGGGACAAGCGCAAGAGCCAGCCGCAGCGCGGGGATTTCTGGGCGTGCTGCCCGTTCCACGGCGAGAAGACGCCGAGCTTTCACGCCGATGACCGCAAGGGCATCTACCATTGCTTCGGCTGCGGGGTGACGGGGGACCATTTCCGCTTTCTCACCGAGAAGGCCGGGATGAGCTTTCCCGAGGCGGTGGAAAAGCTCGCCGGCATGGCCGGAGTGCCGATGCCGGCGCGCGACGAGCGCGATGAGGAGCGGCAGGCGGCGCGGCGCTCGCTCTATGACGTGATGGAAGTGGCGACGCAGTATTTCGAGGCGGCGCTGAGCCACAATATCGGGGCGCGGGCGCGCGGCTACCTCTTCGAGCGCGGGGTCAGCGCCGCGGCGCAGACGCGCTTCCGCATCGGCTATGCGCCGGACAGCGCGAATGGCCTCAAGGAGCACCTCGCGGCCAACGGCGTCACGGCGCAGGAAATGGTCGATGCCGGGCTCGTCGTGGTGCGCGAGGAATCGCCCTTGCCCTACGACCGCTTCCGCAACCGCGTGATGTTCCCGATCACCGACTTCCGCGGCAGGGTGATCGCCTTCGGCGGCCGGGCGCTTTCCGCCGACGTGCCGGCCAAGTACCTCAACTCGCCCGAGACCGAACTCTTCCACAAGCGCATGACGCTCTATAACGGGCAGGCGGCGCGCGAGGCGGCGCGGTCGGGGCGGCCGGTGATCGTGGTCGAGGGCTATCTCGACGTGATCTCGGCGGTGATGGCGGGGTTCGAGGGAACGGTGGCGCCGCTCGGCACGGCGCTGACCGAGGATCACCTGCAGCTGCTGTGGCGGATGAGCGAGATGCCGATCCTGTGCTTCGACGGCGACAGCGCCGGCCAGCGGGCGGCGGCGCGTGCGGCCGAACTGGTGCTGCCGCAGCTCGCCCCGGGGCGCAGCATCCGCATCGCCACCCTGCCCGAGGGGCAGGATCCGGACGACCTGATCAAGGCCGAGGGGCGCGCGGCCTTCGCCGACGTGATCGAGCGGGCGCGCGCCCTTTCGGACGTGATCTGGAGCCTCGAGACCGACGGCGGCATCGTGCCCGAGACGCCCGAGGCGCGGGCCGCGCTCGAGGCGCGGCTGAGGGCGCGGGCCAACGCCATCGGCGACGCCTCGGTGAAGCGGCACTACATGCAGGCCTTCGACGAGAAGCTCGCCGCCTTCTTCGCTCCCGTCCGCGCGTCACGTTTCGAGGGACGGCGCGACGGCGGGCGCGGCCAGGGGAGGAGCTTTGCGACGGGCGGCCGGGCCTCGCCCCGCGTCGTGGTGTCCGACACGCTGCGCAATTCCCGGCTGCTCAAACCGGGCAAGGCGGCGGAGGCGACGCCGCGCGAGGCGGCGATCCTGCTGACGCTCGTCAATCACCCGCAGCTCGCCGAAAGCCGGCTCGAATCGCTGGCTTCGCTCGACCTCGCCTCGCCGGCGGCGCGGGCGCTGCTGGGGGCGCTGCTGGACCTCGTGACGCGCGACCACGACATCGGCGCCGAGGCCCTGCGGGCGGCGCTGGGGGCGCGCGGCTTCGGCGCCGCGATCGATCGGATGCACGATCTGCTCGCCCGTCAGGGGGTGTGGCAAAGCAGCGCCGAGATCGCCGATCCCGATGCCGAGATCGGTTTGCGGCACGCGCTGGCCTTGCATTACAAATCGGTTGAGCTAAATAAGGCCCTGAAAGCAGCCGAACTGGCGCTGGGCGACGACCCGAGCGAAGAAACCTTCGAAAGGCTGCGCGACATCCAGAACCAGATTACCACCGTCGATGGCACTGAGGCATTGATCGAAGGGTTTGGTTCGTTATCGGGACGCGCGACACGCAGCTTCTGATGGGGCAGCGGGTACGTGCGGTTTCGCATATGGGCGAATCAGCTGGCCCGGTGCGCGATGACGGACATGTGAAGGCTCCGATGGAGCCCTCGTTCCCTTTACCTCGTCTCAAGCCATGACCACGTAACACGATCGGTGCCCGTTCGATGCCGGGACCACGGAGTAGCGAGCTAGATGGCCAGCAAGGCAGCAACGCAGACCAAAGCCAAAGAGACCGAGAAGCCGGAGGCCGGTGTAGCCACCGAGGCGCCCGACAGCCCGCTGCTCGACCTTTCCGATGCGGCGGTCAAGAAGCTGATCAAGACCGCCAAGAAGCGCGGCTACGTCACCTATGAAGAGCTGAACGCGGTGCTGCCCTCGGAGGAGGTCACCTCCGAGCAGATCGAGGACATCATGGCGATGTTCTCCGACATGGGCATCAATGTCGTCGACGAGGACGAGGTCGAGGAGGCCGAGCCCGACACGCCGGAAGAGGAATCGACCGAGCTGGCCGAGCGCACCGGCACGGCCGTCGCGTCCAAGTCCAACACCCGCGAGGGCAGCGACCGCACCGACGATCCGGTGCGCATGTACCTGCGCGAGATGGGTTCGGTCGAACTGCTGAGCCGCGAGGGCGAGATCGCCATCGCCAAGCGCATCGAGGCCGGTCGCGAGACGATGATCGAGGGCCTGTGCGAGAGCCCGCTGACCTTCCAGGCCATCATCATCTGGCGCGACCAGCTGGCCAATGCCGAAATCCTGCTGCGCGACATCATCGATCTCGAGGCGACCTATGCCGGCCCCGACGCCAAGCAGGCGGCGCCGGTGATGCCGTCAGAGATCGAGCGTCCCGCCGAGCGGCGCGAGGAGCCCAAGCCGGCCAAGGCCAAGCCCGCGCCGAAGCCGCGGGCTGCGTCGGGCGACGACGACGACGACTACGTGCCCGAGGAGCCCGAGGCGCCGCAGGACCCGGTCGAGGAAGAAGACGACGACTTCGAGAACTCGCTGTCGCTGAGCGCGATGGAAGCCGAGCTGAAGCCGCAGGTGGTCGAGACCTTCGACCGCATTGCGGATGCCTATGGCAAGATGCGCCGCATGCAGGACCGGCACACCGAGGACCGCCTAGCCGGCAACGCCCCCGCTTCGGTCGCCGACCTCAAGCAGCTCGAGGCGCTGCGTTCGGAAGTGATCGCCGACGTCAAGTCGCTGTCGCTCAACACTTCGCGCATCGAGAGCCTGGTGGAGCAACTCTACGACATCAACAAGCGCCTGGTGCGGCTCGAGGGGCGACTGCTGCGCCTGGCCGAGAGCTACGGCGTCAAGCGCGAGAAGTTCCTCGAGGCCTATTACGGCAGCGAACTCGAGCAGAACTGGATCGAGGCGGTGGCCGGCCGCGACGGCAAGGGCTGGGCGGAATTCGCCCGTCGCGAAGCCGACACGGTGCGCGACATCCGCAACGAGATCCATACGCTGGCGACCGAAACCGGCCTCGATATCGGCGAGTACCGCCGGATCGTGCACAAGGTGCAGAAGGGCGAGCGCGAGGCGGCCATCGCCAAGAAGGAGATGGTGGAAGCCAACCTCCGGCTGGTCATCTCCATCGCCAAGAAGTACACCAACCGCGGGCTGCAGTTCCTCGATCTCATCCAGGAAGGCAATATCGGCCTGATGAAGGCGGTCGACAAGTTCGAGTACCGCCGCGGCTACAAGTTCTCGACCTACGCCACCTGGTGGATCCGGCAGGCGATCACCCGCTCGATCGCCGACCAGGCCCGCACCATCCGCATTCCGGTGCACATGATCGAAACGATCAACAAGATCGTGCGCACCAGCCGCCAGATGCTGCACGAGATCGGCCGCGAACCGACCCCCGAGGAACTCAGCGAGAAGCTGCAGATGCCCCTCGACAAGGTCCGCAAGGTGCTCAAGATCGCCAAGGAGCCGATCAGCCTCGAGACGCCGATCGGCGACGAGGAGGATTCGAACCTCGGCGATTTCATCCCGGATGTGAACGCCATCCAGCCGATCGATGCGGCGATCCAGTCCAACCTGCGCGAGACCACGACGCGCGTCCTCGCCTCGCTGACCCCGCGCGAAGAACGCGTGCTGCGCATGCGCTTCGGCATCGGCATGAACACCGACCACACGCTCGAGGAAGTCGGCCAGCAGTTCAGCGTCACCCGCGAACGCATCCGGCAGATCGAGGCCAAGGCGCTGAGAAAGCTCAAGCACCCGAGCCGCAGCCGCAAGCTGAGGAGCTTCCTCGACAACTGAGTTCAGCAGGCCCGGAGCGATCCGGGCCTTGTCGTTTCGGGGGTGTGTCGGGGTGCTTCGAAGGTCGGCCACGTCGTGCTATGGTGCAGACATGAACGAGGCTTTCCATCCGGGGCAGTTCGAGCCCGAGACGACGCAGGCGGCGGACGGCATGCCCCGGCGTCCGTGGACGATCGCCGAGATCGAGGCCATGGTCGCTGCCGGCATCATCGAGCACGACGAGCGATTCGAACTCATCGGTGGCGAGGTCGTGCCGATGTCCCCCAAGGGCGCCCGCCACGAAATGGTGAAGGTAGATCTGAACGAGCACCTCCAGCGGCTCGGGCTGACGCACCTTCGAATTGTTCCGGAAACGACGCTCAGGCTCGACGACAAGTCCTTCCTCGAACCGGACTTTATCGTGTTTCCGCGCACGGTGTCGTTTGAGGATTTGCGCGGGTATCACGTGCTGCTCGCGATCGAGGTGGCCGACAGGAGCCTGCGCTACGATCTCGGCCGCAAGATCGGCATCTACGGCGCCTGGGGCATCCCCGAGGTGTGGGTGATCGAGGCAGATGGGCTGGTCACCCACGTGTTCCGAAAGCTCGGCTCCGAAGGGTACCGCGAGCGCTTCGAGGTCGGGCCGGACGATACCCTCGCCGGGGCGCTGGTGCCTGAGGCATGCGTATGCCTCGCCGAACTTGGGCTGAAGCCCGTCTGAGTTCCCGGCGCGAAGGACCGCGGCGCGCGATCCGTGGCTGCCGGCGATCTTGATCGTCATCAACCTCATGTCCGATCGGTCCGCTATCGTGGATACGGGAACGTGAGGGCATGCACATGGACAAGCTCGACTTCAAGAAGCTGATGAAGCCGTACTGGCAGCCGGCGGCGGGGGGGTTCTCGCTGATCGAGGTGCCGAAGCTTCGCTATGTCATGATCGACGGGGTGGGCGATCCCAATGTCTCGGAGGACTACCAGCGCGCGGTGCAGTGGCTCTACGGGGTGAGCTACGCGCTCAAGTTCATGTCGAAGGCCGACCTCGCCAAGGACTACGGCGTCGCCCCGCTCGAGGGCCTCTGGTGGGCGCGCGACATGAAGCATTTCGCCGCCCTGGGCAAGGACCAGTGGCACTGGACCGCCATGATCATGCAGCCCGACTGGATCGGCCCGGACCTGTTCGAGCGGGCCGTCGCCAAGACCAGCGGCAAGCTTGGCGCGCCGCCGTCGAGCCTCAGGCTCGAGGACCTGGAGGAGGGGCTCAGTGTCCAGATCATGCATGTCGGGCCCTATGCCGACGAGACGGCGACCATCGCGCGGCTGCACTCCGAGTTCCTGCCGGCCAACGGGCTGGTCGAGACCGGGCACCACCACGAAATCTACCTCGGCGATCCGCGCCGGACGGCGCCGGACAAGCTCAAGACGGTGATCCGCCAGCCGGTACGGCGGGCCTGAACGGGTGGACAAACGCCGCGGGCCGGCCTAATCCAGACCCATCCTTCTTGCGATGACGGGAATGCGGGCAAAATGTCTTTCTGGAAGAACCTGTTCGGTGGCGGCGGTGGCGATGCGGGCCAGAAGTCGGGCGTGCCGGGCGTGGCCGGCGAGGAAAGCTACAAGGGCCACCTGATCAAGGCGGTGATCATGCCGGCCGGCAGCGAGTTCCAGCTTGCGGGGCAGATCGAAAAGACCATCGACGGCGAGCCGAAGAGCTACAAGTTCGTGCGGGCCGACCGCTTTTCCTCCAAGGACGACATGGTGAGCTTCGCGCTTGCCAAGGGCCGCCAGATCATCGACGAACAGGGCGACGGCATCTACCGCTGAGCGGACCACCCAGACGTGCCGCGTCCCCAGCGGGGCGGCCCGACTGCAATCCATAGCGGCGCCCGCGTTCCGGCGCGCCAACCGGAGTATGCCGACATGGCCAAGAAGCCCACCGCCCGCACGGAATTCGTGCTTTTCGACGTCGTCTACGAAGACGGTACGCAACGCTCCAACCGCAAGGTGGACGCCGGCCTGCTCGGCGGTCTCGACGGGGATGAAGCGGCGCGCGCGGCAATCATGGAGCAGGATCGCGCCATCGCCGAGAAATCCGGCCTGCCACCTCTCGCGATCAAGTCGATCCGGCGCAGCGGCAAGTAGTCAGTCCGGCACGGGGCCGGAGAAGCCGACCTCGATCCGGGAGGCCAGCAGCGTCGCGGGGTCCCGGAGGCGGCGGAGGGCCACGGCCAGCGCGTAGCGCAGGTTGGCGCGGCTGCGCTCGCGCCGTGAGGCGGGCGAGGAGCTCGGCCTGCGCTGGCGGCGCCCGGTGCCGAGATCGCTCCTGGCCGGACCGGTCGCGGCGCGGTCGATGAACTCGAGTTGCAGGCACGGCGCCGGAACCGCCTGCCCGACTTCGATCTCGGTCAGCCAGCGCCCGCCCCGCCCAAACAGGTAGCGGTCCACCTCCATCAGCGCCGCCGCGTCGTCGGCGGCAGCGGCGGCCGCCACCGCCCCCGAGATCAGGTAGGCGCCGGCGCCGGGCAGCGTGGTGATCATCGTGCGCAGCACGATGTCGCCGACGAGCGGATGCGACCGGCTGCCGAGCAGCATCGGGCGCGGCCAGGCTTCGAGATGGGCCAGCCCGTACCCGGTTCTCGCGAGGATGTCCTCGGCGAGGCAGGCCGCAAAGCCGCGCCCGAGCACCACATCGTCCTCGAGGATCACCGCGGCGGGCAGGCCGCGGCGAACCACGCGCGTCCAGGCCGCCCGATGGCTGAGGGCGCAGGCCATGTCGGCGGGGCCCTGGCTCCACGCCGATCCGGCCAGCGCCGCCTGCTGCCCGGCCGTCAGGTCGTCGGGCGTTATCGCCTCGATCCGCTCGGCGCCAATGCCCAGCGCCGCGAACTGGCGCTCCATGAACACCCGACGGTCGGTCCGCCGCGCCAGGTTGATGTAGAAGACGGGCAGCATCGGCATCAGTCCGCCGCGAACGGGACCGGGTGGCGCCGGCCCAGCAGGGCCCGCCACTCGCGATGGAAGTAGAGCGCATCGAGCAGACCGGCTCGGGCATTCTGCCGAAGGTGCAGCCATCTCGCCCGGCCGCCGCCCTGGTTGTCCATCCCCACCTTGCGCAACTGGGCCAGGTCGCTGGTCGCCAGCGGTTCGTCGCGACGCCCCGGGTCGCCCGCCAGCTGCCGGGAGAGGGCCGGCGTCACCTGGTAGACCCGGGTGCGGTAGATCGTCGGCCCGTTCCGGCTGAACAGATACTCGTCGATGAGGGCATCGGCGAGGGTGGGATCGGCCAGGGCCATTTCAGCGGCCTTGCGCGAGATGACGTAGCCGCAGGTGCCGAAATGGCTCCCCACCAGGCGGCGCAGGACGAAATCGCCGACATGGACCTCCCGGTCCCGACCGAGCCGGGTCCCGTGTCCGCAGGTCTCCAGCTTCAGCAGGTCGACGCCGCGGGGCAGCCCGCTTGCCAGCAGGTGCAGCAGGGTTGGCAGGCGCGGCGAGAGCAGGCCGTCATCCTCGAAGATCACCGCTGCCGGGGCGGTCCCCGCGAGGAACGCCGACCAGGCAACCTGATGGGTGTAGTTGCACGCCAGTTCCACCGGGCTGTGCCGCGGCGCGTCCGGCCCGCCGTAGCGATCCAGCAGCGTCGCCGGCAGGCGCTCCGGCGTCGTGGCATCGACGCGAATCGCCGCGATGCCCAGCGCCTCGAACTGGCGTTCCATGAACGCGCGCCGGCCGGTCCGCCGCGCCAGGTTGATGTAGTAGACGGGCAGCATCGCGTCAGTCGTCCGCGAACGGGACCGGCTGGCGCGGGGCGATCACGCCGCGCCACTCGGCATGGAAGTAGCGGGCGTCGCGCCACGCCTGCCCGAGGTTTTCGGCGATGCGCCGCAGTCGTGGCTTGGGGGCCCGACGCCTGTCCTGCACGTCGCTTCGTGCCGTCGTCGACAGCCTGGTGACCTCATCCTGATCGAGCTGGATCGAAAGGGCGGGCAGGCACTGGTAGACCCGACGCCGATAGAGGATCGGCCCCTCCCGGGAGAACAGGTACACGTCATTAACCATGGTGTTGAGGAGCGGGTCGGCGAGGGCTTCTTCCGCCAGCTTGAGCGTGAGCACGTAGCCGCATGCGCCGAAATGCGTGCTGAGCAGGCGCCGCAGTTCGAAGTCTCCAAGGGCGACCGGCCTGCGCGGGCTGAGCCGCAGGGCGCGCCGCCCCAGGGTCTCGAACTTGAGTACATCGACGCCGTCGGGCACGCCGTTCGACAGCAGGGCGAGAAACTCCGGCAGGCGCTCCGAAAGCTGGCCGTCATCCTCGAGGACCACTCCGGCCGGTGCGCCGGTCGCCATGAAGGCCCGCCAGGCCATCTGGTGCGACAGGTTGTTGGCGAGTTCCTTGGGTCGGACCCGGCGTCCGGCGGGCGGGTTGCAGAACCGCTCGATCATCGCCGGGTCGATGGTTTCGGGCGTCACCGCCTCGATGCGCGTCGCGGCGAGGCCCAGGGCATCGAACTGGTGCTCCATGAAGGCGCGGCGGTCGGTCCGGCGGGCAGTGTTGATGAAGTAGATGGGGAGCACGAGGGACCTGCACTGGTTGGGCGCCAGCTTTGCCGCGCGCGGGCCGCGGCGGCAAGCGGGAAGTCGGTTCAGGGCTCGAATGGCACGATGATCCGCGGCCCGAGCAGGCCACGCAGGTCTCCGGCGAAGCGGGCATCGAGCGTCGCCTGCCGCAGGTTGTCGGCCAGCCGATGCCAGCGCGAGAAGGGTCGGCTGCGCAGGATCGTGGTCCGCGCCAGTTCGAGGTCGCTTGCGCCGACGCCGGTCGCCAGCGTCCCGTCGAGGATGGCGAGCTGCACCGTCAGCGCCGGGACGAGCTGCAGGACGCGGTGACGATGAACCAGCGGGCCGCTACGCGAAAACAGGTAGGCGTCGATCACCTGATCGTTGAGGCGGGAGTCGGCGAGGAGCCGTTCCGCAAGCGAGCGCGTCATGGCGTAGCCGCAGGTGCCGATGTCGCTGCCGAGCATGCGCCTGAGCTCGAATTCCCCCAGATGCAGCCGCCGCGAGCCGAGGCGGACCGGCCGCAGTGCGGTCTCGAAGCGGACGAGGTCGACGCCCGGCGGAAAACCGCTTGCCAGCTGGCGCAGGAACGCCGGCAGCCGTTCCGACAGCATGCCGTCGTCCTCGAAGAACACGCCGTGCGCACCGCCCTCGGCCAGAAAGGCCCGCCAGGCCGCCTGGTGGCTGAGGTTGCAGGCGAGCTGCAGCGGGCTGAACTGGTCGGGCCGCGGGGCGCCGCAATGCCGTTCGACGATTTCCGGCGCGATGGCGGCCGGCGTAATGGCCTCGATACGCCTCGCTGCAAGGCCGACCCGGGCGAACTGGGCGTCCATGAAATCGCGGCGGTCGGGCCGCGAGGCCAGGTTGACGT
The DNA here is from genome assembly GCA_041916695.1 of Devosia sp. Lineage (GTDB taxonomy): Bacteria > Pseudomonadota > Alphaproteobacteria > Rhizobiales > Devosiaceae > Devosia_A. The sequence goes on from JAYRZA010000024.1 coordinate 67,426, forward strand.
AGTAGAGGGGGATCATGCCGTCTCGGGGCCCCGGGTCCAGTAGCCTTGCCCCGGTCCGCCCCCGAGCGCAAGGGTGTCTGTCCTCAGTTCCGCAGGGCCTTGTCGACCGCCGGCTTGACCACGCTGCCGTAGAGTTCGATCGCCTTCATCACCTTGTCGTGCGGCAGGGTGCCGACGCTGAGCTGCAGCCCGAAGCGGTCGTGGCCGAACCAGTCGTGCTGCATCAGGATCTTGTCGATCACCTGCTGCGGCGAGCCCACGAAGTAGGCCCCGTCGGGTCCGGCCCCGGCCTCGAACTGGGCGCGGGTCGTCGGTGGCCAGCCGCGTTCCCGGCCGATCCGGCTCATCGCCTCGTGGTGCGCCGGAAACGCGATGTCGCGGGCCTCCTGCGAGTTCTCGGCGATGAAGCCGTGCGACGAGATGCCGACCGGCAACCGGGCTACCTCATGGCCGACTTTCTCGGCCGTTCGCCGGTAGAGCTCGACGAAGGGCTGGAACTGCCGCGGGTTGCCACCGATGATGGCGAGCATCAGCGGCAGGCCGTAATAGGCGGCACGGGCGACCGAATTGGGCGTGCCGCCGACCGCGATCCAGATCGGCAGCGGCGCCTGGAGGGGCCTGGGGAAGATCTCGATGCCGGGGATCGGACGGGTATGTGCGCCGCCCTCCCAGGTGACCTTGCCGCCCTCGCGGATGCGCAGCAGCTCGGCGAGTTTCTCTCCGAACAGCTCGTCATAGTGCGCCAGGTCGTAGCCGAACAGCGGGAAGCTCTCGATGAACGAACCGCGCCCGGCCATGATCTCGGCCCGCCCCCCCGACAGCAGGTCGAGCGTGGCGAACTGCTGCCACACGCGGATCGGGTCGTCCGAGCTGAGCACGGTGACGGCGGTCGAGAGCCGGATGCGGCGGGTGAGCGCCGCCGCCGCGGCGAGGATGGTCACCGGAGCCGAGGCGACGAAATCCGGCCGGTGGTGCTCGCCGAGCCCGTAGAAATCGAGCCCCAGTTCGTCGGCGAGGCGGATTTCCTCGAGCAGGTCCCGCAATCGCTCGGCCGGGGATTGCAGTCGGCCGCCGTTGAGGGGGTCAGGGGTGTTCTCGGCGAACGAATAGAGGCCGAACTGCATGACGTGCTCCGGTCTGGTCGCGCCCTAGATGGCGGGCGCGACCGGTCGGTGCAAGAGCGCACACAGGTGTGACCGCGGTCCGTCCTAGACGTTGCTCGACGAGGTGAGGTCCGCCGATGCCAGCGGCGGATGGCCGGCGGTGCGGTGGATTTCGGCGACGAGCCCGGTATCGAGTCGCAGCCGGCCGGCGAGGGTCGTCAGATAGTTGCGCTCGGTCTCGGTGTCCGGGTGCATGGCGACGAGCGAAGCGGCGTAGATCTCGGCGGCATGCTCGGGCGTGTCGGCGCCGGCGACCACGGCATCGAGGTTCAGCGGCCCGGACAATTCGTCGAAGACGAAGGCCTTCTCCTCGGCCGAGAGCGGCATGGTTTCGAGACGCTTGAAGATCCGCTGCTTCTCGTCCGCATCGATCTGGCCGTCGGCCTTGGCGGCGGCGATCATGGCGCGCACCAGCTTCTTGCCCAGGTCCTCGGCAGCGGCAGCGGCCTGGGGCGGCGGGGTGAAGGCATCGGGGTTGGCGGTGACGGCGTTGCCCTGCTGCTTCTGGTAGTTCTGCCAGGCCGAGTAGGCGAGCCCGCCGATGGCGGCGACGGCGCCGACCTTGGCGGCGTTGCCGACCAGCTTGCCGAGACCTCCGCCACTGAGCAGCATGCCGGCGGCGAGGCCGGCGGCACCGGTCATGGCGGTGCGCTGCGCATTGGGATCGGTCTGCAGGGCCTTGATGATACCGTCGATGTTGAACATGCCGCGGGCTCCGGTCTCGTGTTGCATACGCGCGGGGAGGTGGTGCGCCCCGGGCCGGCCTGCAAGGGGTGCGACGGGTTGCCTTTCGCGGCGCGGCCGGTAGGCTCGCTGTGCGACACTGGAGGCCGAGCGGATGGCAACGGGACTGGACGACATCGACTACCGGCTGCTCGGGCTCCTGCAGGACGATGACCGGCTGCCGGTGGCGGAACTGGGCAAGCTCCTCGGCGTGGCGCCGTCGACGCTCAACGACCGCATCCGCCGGCTGGTCAAGCTGGGCGTGGTCACCGGCTTTCATGCCCGGGTGGACCCCGAGAAGATCGGGCTCGACCTGCTGGCCTTCATCTTCGTGGGCTGGAGCGATCCGGCCACCGAGCAGCGCTTCCTCGCCGCCGTCGCCCGGTCGCCGCATGTGCTCGAGGTGCATCATGTCACCGGCGCCTGGAACTACCTGATGAAGGTGCGCCTGCGCAGGACCCGCGACCTCGAGGGCTTTCTCGCCGGGGTGCTGAAGGAGGTGCCCGGGCTGCAGCGCACCGAGACGCAGATCGTGCTGTCGTCGCCCAAGGATACCGGCCGCCTCGAACTGCCGCACGGCTGAACGCGGAGGCCCCGGCACGGGGGGTGCCGGGGCCCGACCCCGCTTTCGGGGGCGAAGCGGGGGTGCCGGATCGTTCAGGTCCTTACTGGGCCGGTGCGACCGGCGTGGCGTCGGCAGGTGCCGCCGGCTCACCCCCGGCGGGCGCCACCGGTGCGGTTTCGGCGGGAACCGCCGGCGCTTCGGTCATCGGCGGGGTGTAGGGATCGGCCGTCGGATTGGTGATCGCCGGGGTGTTGTTCAGGCTGCCGTTCGACGGAACCGAGTTCGCCGACAACACCAGATAGCCGATGGCGAGCAGTGCCAGAGCGACGATGATTCCGACGAACCAGCCGGTCGCATTCGACTCGCGCGCATAGCTGGTGCGGGTGACACCGTCGCTGGTGTAGATGTCGCGTTCGGGCATGGCCATGGTCAGCTCCTTTGTCTGAGAACCATGGCGCATCAACGCCGGCCCGGATCGAAAGGTTCCCGATCGTCGCGGCGCTAGCCGGCCCGACTTCAGTCTCTTCGCGCAAGAGGCTGAAATGGAACGAGAAATGCTTCCGAGGCGTCAGCCTTCGGTGGCCGGTGGCTGCTGCCTGGGCTGCTTGGCTGCCCTGGCGATCGACTTGGTCTGCGCCGAGATGCGGTCGATATAGGCGAGGAACAGCGCCGAGATGACGAAGGCCAGGTGGATCAGCGTGTACCACATCAGCTGATCGGCGGTATGGGTGCCGACGTTGAGGAAGACCTGCAGCAGGTGGATCGAGGAGATGGCGACGATGGTCGCGGCGACCTTGATCTTGAGCGAACCGGCGTCGATCTCGCCCAGCCAGTGCACCGCGCCTTCGTCGTCGAAGCGGGAGACGTAGTTCTCGTAGCCCGAGATGATCACCATGACGACGAGGCTCGCGACCAGCGCCGCGTCGATCAGCCCGAGCATCTTCAGGATGGCGTCCGCTTCGTCGATGTCGAAGACATGACTGACAAAATCCCACAGCTTCACCCCGAAGGTCAGGGCGTAGATGGCGAGCGCCAGGGCCAGGCCGAGGTAGAAAACCACCAGCAGCCAGCGCGAGGCGAGGATCACGGCTTCGATGACGAGTTCGAGGCGCTTGGGCATGCTGGCTCCTGGTCGGTCGATACCCGAGGGATACTCAAATCCGCGCACGAGGCAAGAGCCCCGCGCGCGGCGCCGGCATTGCGCCGGGTCGCCGCTTTGGTCCACATAGGCACGCCGGATGGGGACGACAACGATGATCAGCCAGGAAGCGCGGGACGAACTCGCCCGCATGCTCGCCCACAGGCCGCCGGAGCGGCCACTGGGCCAGCGCCGTCGCGACTGGGAACTCGAGGCCCGCGCACAGGTGCTGCCGCGCGGCTCGCGCTTCACGCAGGCGATGGCCGGCGAGGTCCCGGCCGAGTGGATGCAGATGCCGCACGCCTGGCCGGACCGGGTGCTGCTCTTCCTGCACGGCGGCGGCTATCACAACGGCTCGCCGCGCACGCATCGGCGGCTCGTCGCCGACCTCGCCCGCGTCACCCACATGCGGGTGCTGACGCCCGAGTACCGACTGGCGCCCGAGCATCCCTATCCGGCTGCCCTGATGGACGCGCTGGTGGCCTACCGCTGGCTGATCGGGCAGGGGATCGCGGCCGACCGCATCGTCGTCGGCGGCGACTCGGCGGGGGGCGGGCTGGCGCTGTCGCTGCTGCTGGCGCTGCGCGAGGCCGGGGCGGCGTTGCCGCTCGGCGCGGTGCTGCTGGCGCCCTGGACCGATCTCACCTGCTCGGGGGGCAGCTACAGCCGGCTGCGCAAGTTCGATCCGATCATCACTCGCGAGGCGCTGCGCGAGGCCGGCCTCGAGTACGCGGGCGAGCGCGACCCGGCCGATCCGATGCTCTCGCCGCTGTTCGCCGACCTCTCCGGACTGCCGCCACTGCTCATCCATGTCGGGGGCGACGAGGTGATGCTCGACGACAGCCGGGTCCTGGCGCAGCGGGCGCGCGAGGCCGGCGTGAACGTCGCCCTGCGCATCTTCGAGGGGATGTGGCACGTCTTCCATGCCGCGGGCACAGGCATTCCCGAGGCGCGTCAGGCGATCGACGAGATCGGCGGCTTCGTCAAGTCGTTGCTCGCCGGGGCAGAAAGCGAACGGGCCGGGGAGTGACCCCGGCCCGCGCGTCCGTTTCGTCGGTCCTCAGTCCCGGACCGAGAGCGTGATCAGCGGCGTGATGCGCTTGATCGAGACCCGGCGGTTGAGCCGCTCGGCCGCCTCGGTCTTCACCTTGAGGTAGCGCTCGCCATAGCCCTGCGTGACGAGGTTCTCCGGCGGCACGCCGTAGAAGTCGGTGAGGATGCGGGCGACCGTCGCGGCGCGGGCGTCGGACAGCACCAGGTTGGCGCGGTCGGAGCCGACGGCGTCGGTATGGCCCTCGATCAGGAAGGTCTCGGCCGGGTTGTCGTCCAGCATCTTGAGCATGGCGTTCGCCACCTTGCTCAGCGCCCCGACCTGGCTGCGCGAGATGGTCGCGGCGCCCGAGTCGAAGGTCAGCCCGCCCACCTCGATGCGGCGAACCGAGTCACGGATGCGGGCCGAGCGCTTGACGTCGTCGATCGAGTAGATGCGGCGCACCTTCTCGACCGGCGGCTCACGGAAGAACAGCTCGACCTCGTCCTCGTCCGCGTCGTCGGCGTCGAGCACGTAGTCGCGGATCGGGATGGTGAGGCGCAGCGGCGGCAGGTCGAGGCCCGGATCGCGCCAGTCGAAGAAGTCGTCCTCATCCTCGTCTTCCTCATACCAGGCAAGGATGTACTCGCGCCCATCGGGCATGATGCGCGAGCGCTTCAGCACCTCGCCATAGCGATTGCGGATGGTGACGATCTGCACCCCGTTCGGACGCACGATGGTCTCCTTGACCCGGCCATTGCCGAGCCGCTCGTAATAGACCTCGTCTTCGTCGTCGTCGCTGATCCGGTCGAAATCCTGCGCCGGGTTCGAGATCACCAGGTTGACGCCGATCTGGAAGATGAAGCCCGAGTTCGTGTAGTTCGGCTTCGAGGGCTTGCCGCCATCGCCATTGTTGATGGTGGTGTTGTTGGTGATGTTGGTGACGTTGTTGATGATCGTGACGTCCTGCGGCACGACGAAGTCCGGCAGGTCGAAGGACTCGACGGCCTCGCCCTGCACTTCTGCCAGGGGCGCGATCGGTTCCGTCGGTGCGATGTCGGCCTGGGCGGCGGCGTCGTCGGCCGGCGGCGGGGCAGCCGGCTCCTCGACCACCGACTCGGCCGGGGTCTCCTCGGTGGCGTCCTTGGCGCTGTCGAGCACCGGCGCCGCCTCTTCGGGAGCGACGGTCTCGGGCAGCACTTCGGTGGCCTCGGGGGTGACCGCCTCATCGGCGCCGGGCAGTTCATCGACCGGGGTCTCGGCGGGCTGCGTCGGCTGCGCCGGTGCAGCGGGCAGCGGCGGCAGTTCGATGCCGTATTGGGCAAGGCAGGTGGCGACATCGGAGAAGCCGAGCGCGGCGCAGATCGAGGCGAACTGGTTGTTGGCCGCGTCCACGGTCGACTGGCCGGCCGCGTCGCCGCTGTCGAGCTGATTGACGCCGACATTGTAGAGTTCGACCGCAGTCGCCAGCTGGGCTTCGAGTTCGGCGTTGGCGCTGTCCGCGGGCTGCTCGCCCGGCTGCTCGGACGGGGTCTCGGCCGGCTGTTCCGCCGGTTGCTCGACCGGCTGCTCGGGAGCGGGTGCCTCCGGCACCGGCAGCGGCGGCAGGTCCTGACCGATGCAGGACTTGATATCGGGGTAGCCATTGGCGGTGCACAGCGCCAGCATGCGCGCCTCGGCATCCTCGGCCAGCGGCTTGGCGCCCGCATAGTCGCCGCCGGCCGCCTGATCGAGCGCCGACTGGTAGTCGGCGATCGCGGCATTGAGATCGGCGATGAACTCGGCCTGGGCGTCGGCGGCGGCCTGTGCCTGCTCGGCGGCCGCCTGAGCCTCGGCCTCGGCCGCCGCCTGGGCTTCGGCCTCGGCCGCTGCCTGGGCTTCGGCCTCGGCTGCCGCCTGGGCTTCGGCCTCGGCTGCCGCCTGTGCCTCGGCTGCCGCCTGTGCCTCGGCTGCC
>JAYRZA010000025.1:0-70330 GCA_041916695.1 Devosia sp.
CGCAACCCGACCAGCTTCGTCGGGTCGGATCAGCTCAGCGTCGTCAGGGGGTCAATATTGCACGCCGATCGGGGGTCAATCTTCAACGCCGTTTGACAGGGATGATCCGCGAATGACGTTCAGTCCGAGTGCCCGGCCTCAGTGTCCCCCGCACCCGCGGGGATGATCCGGTGACCATCTCGTTGGCCAGCAGTCGCCCGTGGTGTCCCCCGCACCCGCGGGGATGATCCGCATGATGCGATCTACTGGCATGGCACCGACGAGTGTCCCCCGCACCCGCGGGGATGATCCGCGCGAGGCAGTCCGCGGCGCTCAGCTGTAAACGTGTCCCCCGCACCCGCGGGGACGATCCGTCGACGGCGCCGCCGAATGGATGGTCACAAGCAGGGGGCGTTCCGGCCACGCCGTAATCAATTCACCCCTTGCGCAAGCGACTTGTTGGAAAGCTATCGGATCAGCCACCGGATCAGCCACCGACGCCCTTCCTGTGCTACGACTACTAGTCCCTCGGTGTCTGCACCTGCGTCGCCTGAGAAGACCAATCCATTTTGGGAGAAGCACGAAATGGAACTGGACGAAGCCACAGCGCTTAACGCCTATGCGCGGGCCATAAACGGCCTGTCGATTGGACCTCTCGAAGGGATCCTCGCATCCGATTTTCACTATGCGTCTCAGCAAGTGTTTGGCGAGATCACTTCCAAACAGGAGTTTCTCGACTATCTTGGCGCCAAGCTCCGGTCTGTCGCAGACAGCGGGGGTGCCGTCTTTGCTGAGATAGGCCAGATTGACGCATATGGGCGAGAACGCCCGTGTGTGGTTCTGGCGCAAGGCGACACAAACAATCTGGTGGCGTACGTTTTGGCCGAAGTCGCGAACGGTGAGGTGCAGCGACTGGATCTGTGTGTCGTGCCAAGCCCAGACGCGGCCGTGAGAAGCGGCATCTATCCGCGGTAGTCAGTCAACGGGAACCGAGGCCAGATACCTCGGGGGCGGTTCGGAGAACCATGAGCGAGGTCGCGTTCAGTCGATATCCAGCGCCTGGCCGAAGTAGTGCGGATCTCGACGCAAGGATCGGTGCTCCTCCACCTCATGGCCGAGGCGCCGCAACCCATCGAGCAGGGGCTTGAGCTGTGATGGTTCGATCCGCGTGTATCTCCCGTTGTGCACCGTGGTGACGCGTTGCCTGGATCTCTTCAGCAGTTGGGCCGGGAGGTGCTGGTCGGTTTCATAGCAGGGCCACGGTGGCCAATCTCCTTCCTCAAAACCGGGTACGTCGTTGAGGTTGAACGGGCTGTCATCTGCAGGGCCAGGCCTTTGTGAGGACCCATCCTCTTCGCCGTCAGCTTCGTCGTCGTCCTCCTCCTCGAGTTCCCAACTGAGTTCCCATCGTCGTCGAAGCTCTCGCACTTCGCTCTTTGGCGCGAGACCAAAGAAGTCGCCCCATGTCACCGATGACTCGATGGCCTGCTCCAGCCTGTCGAAGTAGCTCTGGCGGTCTTCGGTGAGCACATAGAGCGTTTCGCCGTCGGGCGTCAGCTGACGGCCGACCGACAGTATTTCCCTCAACTGAACCATGCTAGCTCCCTGCGAGTGCGGCGTGCTGCACTGCCGACGATAAGCGCCTCACCGCGGCCACGGCGTCGCGCACTGCGGCGGTGGCGTCGGGGAAGGCCGAGCTTCTGTCGCCAGTGCCTTCGTCCATATATATGTCGCGCCTCAGTTCGATCATCACCGATCGAACCCGCGGTTCCTGCCCGTAGAAGCGCACGGGGACCAAGCTTCCGTCGAAGGGCGTGTCGACGGCAACGGCGTAGCCGATCTCTACAAACGCATCGACAAGGACATCTCTGAGCCACTCAGGAGTATGGACTGCGTCGGTACCAATGCAGATCTCGGGTCGGATGGGGTCCTGCACCCGCTCGTAGGGCAAAGGATGCGAAGGGAAGCTGTGGCAGTCGATGATCACTGCTTGTCCGTGCTCGGCCAGATGGCGCGCCGCTGCCGCCTCCAGACGGCGATGGTGGGGGAAGTAGTACTCGTCCAGTAGTCGATCCTTGTCGCCAAGACCGTCCCTGAGGCGGGTCTGATCGTGACGCCTGGTGTAGACCACGCCCATGCCCCGGCGGGACATCGGCTCGAGTGCGTCGTCGGCGAAACGCTCCGGATCGAGCACCAGGCGTGACACCGGAAATGCCACCGTATCGTCCCCGTCAACGGCGGCAGCGGAGAAGATCTCGTCGGTGTAACGGTCGGTCATGTTCAGCAGCTCGAGCTGCAGCTCGGCATCAGTAACGACAAGGGCTTCTCGCTCCGCCGGCGGTATTGCAAGCGACGCGTGGGGTATGTGGAAGATCAGCGGCTGAACAGGCATCCTTCCATCCTCCGACCCAGGCACAGCGCCGCAGTCCTTGAGCCGCACCGAACCCAAGGTTCTGGCTCCTTGGCGACACCGCGACAGGGTATCACGGACGGGCCAGGGCCTGCCAACGCAATACCGGAACGTCGCTCCTCCGCACCAACTGCGGCACACGGCGTGCCGACGACGGTGGTCGATCAATCGGAAAAGATAACCGTTTTCTGGTTAACGTGTCAGTGGTAGTATTGAGCCGTTGGCGCGCCTGACGAAGACGTCTTGTTCCTTTCGCGCGCACGGAGCGTGAGCGCACGAAATGTCATCAATCCCCCACACCCGTGAGCCCGCGACAGAAACCACTGCCGGACCAATGCCCTGGGATGTGTTCGCAGAGTTGCCTCATCGGCAGCTCTGCGGTGTCTGCACCGAAGCGGGCGTGCGGTGTCGCAAGCCGGTGGTGCCGGGTCGCGAGCGTTGCCGCTCTCACGGCGGCGCCGCCGGGGCGCCATTCGGGCCGCGCAACGGCAACTGGAAGACTGGCGCGTACTCGCAGGCGACCAAGCTGCTCGATCGCGCGCAGAGCGCCGAGCTGCGTCGGCTCTACAAGCTCGGCCAGGAGATTGGATTGTTTCCTAAGCGCGGGCATAGCCAAAAGCGATCGACGAACGCCGCAGTCTAGGTACTTTGGCTTGCAGGGCCATTGGGCTTGCCCGCTATCCTCGCCACCGGCGCTCAGACTGTGTGTGTGAGAGGGGGGCGGGACCTGAGATACCGGGGTAGACCGAGCACGCCGGGAGACCGCCTTCGTACCTGTCGCGCCCCCGCTGAACCGATGCCGCGAGGGCGACCACCGCCGGAAGCGGGGCGATACGTCAAATCGTTTTGAGCTCTCAGGCGGCGGGAAGCGGGAAAACCGGCAACCGATGTCCACCGTCTCATATGTCATTGACCGCATTGGGTTTATGGGCGAGTGCAACCGGTAGTCGGCGGGAATGTCCTATCGGGTGGACATGAGCTCTTTGGGGGTATTGTGCCCTCCCCGGGTGGATGCGGTCGCGGTTGCTGTTCAGTGCGCCGGTTGGTGCGTGTCGTCCTGACGACGGTTGACTTCCTCCGGCGGCCTTATCGGTTGTTCCGAAGAAGCACCAAATGATTGAACTGAGGCCAGAGGCGCTCGGCTTCGGCCAATATCAAGCGGTCGGCGGCGCTGATGGCGCTAACTACACCGAGCCTAGGGTGCCCTCGGCGCTTGGCGTCCTTGACGTTCTGAACCGTTGTCGGCATCCCATGTTTGCTGACGAGCTCGGCGACGGCGGCAAAGTTGCTACCTGGAAGTCCTTCCATGCCGTGCGCGTAGCATCGGAGAAGTAACTGGATTGCCGGCGACCGCTTCGTTGTCCGAGCGCCGACCTCGGCCGTCGCCGCCGCGACGCGCGTGTGCTCAAGGAAGTCCGCCCAGTCCTGCAAGGTGCGGAGCACCCGCTTCCGAGCCTGCCTCCAAGTTTCGAACGCATCCCGATACTCGAAGAACTCATGAATGTTGCGCCAAGGTACAGTAGTGCACCAGAACATACCCTTGACGTCGGCAACACCTACCGGACGTCGTTTCAGGTCATAGTCGAGATTGACCCGTACCGCCTTGGAGTAGTCGACCAGGTCGCACTCGCTTTCCCACTGACGACGCAGATCGATAAGCGGATGCTGGGTTAGTTTCAGGTCGTAGCTTCGGCCGCGGTATAGTGCTTCTAGTTCCCGGCATTCTTCCCAAGGGTCCGCTGGCTTGTTCTCGAGCTTGACACCGGCCCGGGCAAGGATCGGCTTTCCCGGATTCGCCCGATCAATCGGGGCCGTTGCAAAGGCTCCGCGCGTCTTCATCACCAGCATTTCCGCCGCTTCGCCCTTCACCTCAACCGCAGTCGGGTTGTCGGTCGCCAGGGCGCGCAACTGACTAAACAGGGTTGTCAGGGGTCCCGAGGTATCGAGCCCTTGCAGGGTTGCGGTTGAGAGGAAGCCGTCTGTCGTCGCGCTCAGCACGACGACAATGCCTGGCAGCCGCGCGAGCAGCTCCGAGAGAACAGCCCGCACCAGGCCCGTGATGAAGGCGGCGAACCATGGCTGTGTGACCTTGCTCGGTCCGAGGTCCTCCATCCTGCCTTCACGAGAACTGAAGTAGCGGCTCTTGCCGCTGCCACCGAGGTCACCGCGCATGTCGGCAACGCCTTGTGCGACCTTGCCGTAGAGCGAGTTCCCGACTTCCTTGGCCAGCCGCTCCTGAACCGAGCCTTTTGGATGCCTCTTGCGCACCTCGGCGATCCTCTTGGTAAACCCGAGGAACGGCCGTTCTTCGTTTGCCCAGGGCACGTACAGCCCCTTTTTCACAACGACTTCGGCGCCCTGATCTAGCGCCACGCGGAGTTCCGCGCCGGTACAATGCGATACACCCTCAAGCGGATAGATCAGGCCGTGATCGCTTGCGTCGACTGGTAGCGACGGAAAATTGGTTGAGCACGGGAACCGAAACTCCACATGCGCTAGCGACAGAGCATCCGCTTGGGCGAGCACCTGAAGATCGGTCGTCTCGACCGCGTGGTCCCAGTCCGGGACACGGATCGCCGCCATCGCGGACGTATAGGCACCGCAAAGGTCGATGTCGACGAAGTGTCCGGTGTGATACCCGACGACAAATGTCTCATTGCGCCCGCCGTGGTAGCAGTTGGCGCCGAAAGAGACTTGGTCCTGTATGCGCGGGTGCCAGTATTTGGATTTCCTGCGTCCCGGGCCGCTTACTATCCCCAGCAAGGCATCCAATCGGTCTTCGGGGTGCATGCGCAGAAACATCTCGACGGCCGCAGCGCCAAGGGTGATCGGGGTCCTCCGGGTCTGACCCTTCTTGTTCGACTTCCTTCCCGCGCGCCTAGATCCCGAGGTCATGCTCAAAGAACTCCTGCACGCTCATGATCCACTTTGCGGCGATTTCGGCGTCGCGTAGAGCATACCGATTGAACAATTCGGGGTTGTTCGACTGCAGCACGTCCATCTGCTCGATCATGCCCCCTGGGAGGGCGATCTTCTCGACTCCGAGCAACTCCCCCAAGGTGGCGAGGCTCTGCTGACCGTTGGGGGCGAGTAGCATTGTGTCGAGAAGCCGTATCGACAGACGGTGTGTCCGACCGCTTATCGTGACATTTCGCACGAAGGGCTGCTTGGCTGAGACGTAGGTGCGGCGTACAGCGTCGACCGTCCGCTTCAGTTTGTCGAAGTCCCGGAGCGACGGCAGGTCAGCGCGGGAGAAGTGGGCTGCTAGGATTACTTTGTCGGGAACGGCGTCTATCACCCCCTCGCGCCGCGCGAACTCGAGAGTTCTGCCGAGCAACGAAGCGAGCGTCGATCTCCCCGTGCGCTTCTGTCCGTTGGCGATTGCAGTCACCACGCCGTCTCCTTTCCCGGTCGCGCTGTCGAGCACATAGAACTGATAGGACAGGACGCGGTTTTGCTTTCCGTCGGGTTCGGGCAGGGCGAACTCGTGCCCCTGCCGGACGTATTCAGTGTCGAACCCGATGATGATCGACATCCGCGTTCAGCGCCGGACCCCTTCGTCTCCAGGGCACTCACTTTCGCTTGGAAGCGCGTCACCCTCTGATGTGCTGACACGTGGCATGCTCAGGCGCGCCTCGGCCCACGCCAAGGCGTCGTCCCAGCGGTACAGAGGTCTCGTGCCGAACAGCCTGTAGGGAGGCCCGCCGCCGCGTGTAGCCTTAGTGGCCAGCGTCTTGGCTTTGATGGGATAACCAGCGTCGTTCAGTGCCGCAGCTGTCTGATCGCGTGTGAGGAGGACATCCGGGAGGAGGTGCATTTGTGAACCATCGAATTGTGCGCTTGTGCGCCTTGTTGCGATGGTTGGGGAACCTATGCGCGTCCTTGCGGGGCAGCACTATCTGCATTCCGCCTGACGCGATTATTGGGCGGGCGGATTTCTCCGGCGGCCCGGGCGCACCTGATGACCGGCGTTCGCCTGGTGGTTGCGGTACGCTGCGCGAACCCATGGGCGGTGTGCCGTTCTTCCGGCCGCATGCGCGCGATCCCTCACCGCCGCCTCGGTCTGCTCCATCGTCGCCGCCGGATTTCCGTGAAGGATTTCTTCGACCAACGCGACCGTGGCCCTTTCGGCCAGCGGCGTCGTCGGCGCCTTGTGCGGCCGCTCTCGGCCCCAGAACTTCGGCGTGGCACTGCCAGCGGAGACGATCCAGTCCATGAAGTCGACGCGCGCAACGGTCATCGCGCGTAGCCCCACGGCGAGTTCCTCGCACATGTCCTCGGTCCAGTGTTTGCTCAGCGCGTCAAACGCGTCTGCGCAATCGCTGTCGGTCCAATTCTCCGGACCGGCCTCTGGCAGCGGCACGCGAGCCCTCAAGTCAACGTCGGCACCGCCGTCGGCCCGCTCGACAATCTCGGGCTCGTCTTGCGTGCCGCCTCGGAGAAAGGCGACTTCGCTCTTCTCCGCTTGCTCGACCAAGACCTTTAGCGCTTCAAGGCGTCTTGTTCGTTCAGGCCCCTCGAGCGCGCCACCCCACCAGGCGCGGATCATGGCTTCCCTGAGTTCACTTTGTGTCGCGCGCGTCTCGCGCGACCAGTAGTCGGCGATTTCACCGATAGAAAGGTCTGGCTTCTCGGGCACTGGGAACATCACGACTCCACCTGTTTGGCCGGCGGTGACCGCCGCGCTCACATTCTGACAGATAGCTCAGGTAGGCAGCGCTACCTGCGGAACTCCACCACGACGCCGTCCGGCCCGCGATCCCCCATCAGTTCCATCACGCGGCCGGCGACGGCGTCCGCCGCGGCCAGCAACACCGCATCCGCCGAGTGCACATATCCGGCGGTAACCGAGTGCGCTTTGTGCCCCAGTAGCGCAGCGATCGTCAGTTCGGAATAACCGAGGTCTGCCGCGACCGACGCGAAGGAGTGGCGTAGCACATGCGGTGTTATGTCCGGCGCAAGCGTCCCGAACTTGGCGATCCGCGCCCAAAGTTTAGGGAAGCCGCTCATGCGGCCATCACCCCGCGACGCAGGGAAAATTAGGCTCTCGGCGCGCGACAGGTCCCGCAGAAGTCCACAGGCCGCGTTCGACAGCGGCCGCATTGACCGGCCGGTCTTCGTGTCCCCCAGCGTCGCTGTCCGCCGGTTCAGGTCGATGTCGCTCCAATGCAGTCCGAGCGCCTCGCCGGAGCGCCAACCGGTCAACGCGAGGAACCGCGCCGCTTGAACCGCTGGGGGCCAGACACCGCCCTCGCTTGCCGCCCTAATGGCATCGCCCAGCTTTGCGTACTCGTCATCACTGAGCCGCCGTTCCCTCTTGCCATCGGCAAAGCGCATCACGCCGCGAACTGGGTTATCGGGTCGCAGACGCCGCCTAACGGCATATGAGAAGATGGCCCCCAGCAGACCGACCGTTCGGCTGGCCGTCCCCTTTCCACCCGTCACTTGCGACACGCCGCGCTTACGATTGCTCCGGGCAATCCGGGCAGTCTTGCCCTCGGCAACGTCGTACATGAAGGCCTCGATGTCCTCGCGCGACACCGCGGCGACGCCAAGCCGGCCCAGCAGGGGCACGATGTGGGTCCGGATACGCCCTTCGTCAGTCGCCAGGGTACTGGCTTTCTTGGCCGTCTTGCGACGCGTGAGCAGACGGCCAGCAATTGCATCCGCAAGGTACTGTTCGCAAAGCTCGGCGACTGTAACTGCGTTGCGCCTGGCGCCTTTGCTTGTCGCCGGGTCCAGACCCTTTACGACTTCACCGAGTATCCGCCTGGCCTCGTCGCGCGCCATGTCCGGTGTCCAGGGTGCCCCGTGACGACCGATGGTGTACCAGCGCTGTCGGCCCTCGGCAGTGCGGTACTTGAGGACGTATGCGACCGCCGCTCCCTTCTGCCGACGCGCCCCGAAGGAGGGCACCGCGGCGTCCCATATCACCTCGCCCGGCGACAGGGCGCGGACTTCCTTGAGCCCAATCCTCGTATTGTCCACGACACCCTCGCCGCCCGAAGCAATCTAGCAACCATATAGCTACCATCACTCCGCAGACCTCGTCAAACTTCTACAAGCTCCGGCAAACCAGAAAGTCCACATTTGTGGACCTTATCGTGGATCGCAGCACACCGTCGCAACTCAAAACAAACCACAGGAACTGCCCTCCTTGGGCAGGTCCGCGGGTGCCAGGTTGACCGTGATGCGGCGCGGCGGCAGGCTCAGCCCCGACGCATAGAGCGCCGCATGCACGCGCTCGCTCGATTCCTTGACCGCCTTGTCGGGCAGTCCGACGATCAGGAACTTCGGCAACCCGGGCGCGACCTGCACCTGCACGTCCACCGGGACCGCCTCGATGCCCTGAAACGCCACGGTCGCCACCCGCGTCACCATTGTTCAGCCCTCGTGCAATAGTGATAGACTAGCAGCAGTGGCGCCGGCCGTTCAAGAACGTTTCAGGAACACTTTCGGGAAAACAATGCAGAGTGGGCGGCGCCGGCGCCGGAACCGCCGACAGGACCCGCTCCCGCGTTAACCATGTTGGAAAAACAATAGGTTAGCGCAAGGTTTCATTAAGTCCGCCATGTTGATTCAAAGCCCATCCATTGGTCCGAGAGTCCCCGTCCAGCATGGCTGCCGCCGTCCTTCGCCCCGCCGTTTCGATCCTGCGTCCGCTGCTGCTGCTCGGCCTCGTGCTGCTGCTGGCGGCCTGCGGCCGCTCGCCGACGCACTATGTCGGCATCCCCGGCGACAACGATCCGCATGACGGGGTGCGCCGCGCCTGGGGTCTGCCGGTGCAGGGGCTCGACGTGGCGCGCTACCAGGGCCGCATCGACTTTCACGCGGCGCGGGGCGGCGGGGTGCAGTTCGTCTACATCAAGTCGACCGAGGGCAAGGACTACCTCGACCCCAATTTCCACGAGAACTGGCGGCGCGCTCGCGAGGCGGGGGTTGCGCGCGGCGCCTACCACTTCATGACCTGGTGCAGCCTCGCCTCCGAGCAGGCGGATTGGTTCGTGCGCAAGGTCCCCAACGATCCCGACGCGCTGCCGCCGGTGCTCGACCTCGAGTGGAACAACCACTCGAGCTGCAAGAACAAGCACGATCGCGCCGACATCCTCGAGAAGGTGCGCGTCATGCTGGCGGCGATGGAACGGCACACCGGCAAGGTGCCGGTGATCTATACCGACATGAACTTCTACCGCGACATCCTCGCGGGCGAGGCCTTCGATTCCTCGTTCTGGCTGCGCTCGACCGCCGCCGAACCGCACCTCAAGTACGGCCGCAGGGACTGGCTGTTCTGGCAGTGGACGCAGACCGGCACGATGTCGGGCACCAACACCGAGGTCGACCGCAACGCCTTCTACGGCACCGCCGACGACTGGGTGACGTTCGTCCTCACCGGCTGCGACCCCCGCAGCTTTGCGCGGCTGAGCGAAGAGGGCCGCTGCCGCACGATGAAATAAGCGGCCGGGTCGCGCTTCGACACCTTGTCAGCCCGCCGGGGCAGGCCTAGCTTTCCGCATGTGATCGGCCGGTCTGGCACCGGCCGCGAGGACACTCTGAAGGGGAACAGCGATGGCCAAGGGACAGCTCCGCTCCAACAAGGAAGCCAAGAAGCCCAAGAAGGAAAAGCCCAAGGTGCTGGCAACGGCAGGGCTGCAGCCGACGACCGCGGCACCGGCCAAGAAGAAGTAGGTCCGCGAGCGGGCCTTTCCGGAAGGGCCGTGGCATTGCCGCGGCCCTTCGCGCTTCCGGGGCCCGGTGGGGGACGCCAGGCGCCCCGCCCCGCCAACCCGCCGCTACTTGCTCGCGGCGTCGAGCAGGGTTCCGACGAGGCCGCTGGCCTTGATCCCGTCGATCAGGAACTGCACCGACAGCGCCGCCAGCAGCACGCCCACCACCCGGCTCACCACCGCCAGCCCGGTGATGCCGAGCAGCCGCTGGATCGGGATGGCGACCCGCATCGCCGCGTAGCACAGCGCCAGGATGGCGAGCAGCGCCACGACGACGACGAACCACTCGAGGCTGAAGCCGCCGGCCCCGGTGGTCAGCAGGATCACCGCGCTGATCGCGCCGGGCCCGGCAAGCAGCGGCGTCGCGAGGGGGAACACCGAGATGTCGTCGCGGTGCCGCGCCTCGCTCTCCTCCTCGGGCGTGGTGCCGGTACCGCCCGAATGGCGGGCGAACACCATGTCGATCGAGATCAGCAGCAGGAGGATGCCGCCTGCGATCCTCAGCGCCGGCAGCGTGATGCCGAAGAGCTTCAGCAGCACCTCGCCGAACACCGCGAAGAACAGCAGGATCACGCCGGCGATCAGCGTGCCGCGCAGCGCCATCGCCCGCCGCTCGGCCGGCGTGTTCTTCTGCGTCAGCGCCGCATAGACGACCAGCAGGTCCGCCGGCCCGATGGTGGCGAAGAAGGTCGTCAGCGCAAGCAGGAAGGTGTCGATGGGCATGGCGGTGACCATGCCGCAAATGCGCCAGCTTGGCGAGGGGTGGGGCAAGACCCGGCGGGCGCCGCCGAACTACGCGAAGTTACTGATCCGCAACCAATCCGTGCGAGTCTGCCCCGAGGCGACAGGGATGGAGACCGGGATGTCGAGGACGATTGTGGCGCTCATGGCCGTGGCGACGGCCGCACTCGTGGGCACGGGAGCGCAGGCCTTCGACGATCTCGGCGGCATGTTCGTCGACCTCTACGGCGGTGCGGCGCTGCCGGGCGTCTCCAGCTACGATGGCGTCGACTACGACATGCACTGGGGCGGGGCGATCGGCGCCGCCGTCGGCGTCGAGACCCCGGTCGAGGGGCTGGCCCTCAAGCTCGACCTGATGGCCTCGGGCGCCGACTATGTCGGCTACGAGTACTACGACATCGGCGTCGAGAACATCAGCCTGATGGCGGTGGGCGAGTATGCCGTGCCGGTGACCGACGGCCTCGAGCTCTATGGCAGCCTCGGGCTCGGCGGCGTGCTGGTCTACTACTACGACACCGACTATTCCGGCGTCGGGGCCGGCTACCAGGCCGCGCTCGGCGGCCGCGCCGCGCTGACCGAGAACGTCTCGCTGTTCGGCGAGGTCAAGTATCTCAGTACTTTCTCGGACGTCGATACCAACGGCTACGATATCCGTTATCCCACCACCAACGTGCTGAGCGGGCTGCGCTTCTCGTTCGACTGAACCAACCGACGGCGGTTCATCCCACCCGCTTCTCGATGGCGTCCCAGATCAGCACCGCGATGTCCGGGCCGCCGAAGCGCTTGATCTCGCGGATGCCGGTGGGGCTGGTGACGTTGATCTCGGTAAGGTAGTCGCCGATCACGTCGATGCCGACGAAGATCATGTCGCGCGCCTTGAGCGCCGGGCCGATCACGGCGCAGATCTCGCGCTCGCGCGCCGTCAGCGGCGACAGTTCCGGGCGACCGCCGACATGCATGTTGGAGCGCGCCTCACCCTCGGCCGGCACCCGGTTGAGGCCCGCGACCGGCTCGCCGTCGACGAGGATGATGCGCTTGTCGCCCTTGCGCACGTCGGGCAGGTATTTCTGCACCATGAACGGCTCGCGGAAGCTCTGCTCGAACAGTTCGATCAGTGAAGCGAGGTTCTGGTCACCCTCCTGCAGGAAGAACACCCCGGCGCCGCCGTTGCCGTAGAGCGGCTTCAGGATGATGTTGCCGTGCTCGCGCCGGAACGCGTGGATCAGCGCCCGGTCGCGCGTCACCAGCGTCGGCGGCATCAGCTCGGGGAACTCGGTGACGAGGATCTTTTCGGGAGCGTTGCGCACCGCCGCTGGCGGATTGACCACGAAGGTCTTCGGGTGCAGCCGCTCGAGCATGTGCGTGAGCGTGATGTAGTTCATGTCGAAGGGCGGATCCTGCCGCATCAGCAGCACATCGTAGTCCGCGAGGTCGGCGCGGGCGAACGCGCCGAGTTCGTAGTGCTCGCCCTTCGGCCTGTCGAACAGCGTGATCGGCGCGAGGTCGGCCGACACCCGGTTGTCGCGCAGCGCCAGGGTCTGCGGCACGTAGTAGTCGATCCGGTGCCCGCGCGACTGCGCCTCGAGCATCATGGCGAAGGTCGAATCGCCCATCGGGTTGATCGAGGCGATGGGGTCCATCTGTACGGCGATCTTCAGCGTCAAGGTTCGCTCCGAGTTGCGGACAGGCAAGGGGTCGTTCCGGCGATGGCGGAACCTCCGTTTAGCGGAGTGCGGGGCGCTCGCAAACCGGGATTCCCGTCTTCGCCGCAATGACGCCGAGACGAAGCCGAACTGCCGCAGGTCGCCGCCCTACCCCCGGAAGGCGTCCCTGACATGGCGCGGCCAGCTGAACGGCGCAAGGAAGATCACGTCGAAGCGGAGCGCCGTGGCGGCGAGGTCGGGGTGCCGCGCCACATAGTACGCCGCCGCCCGGGCGATACGCCGGGTATTGACCGCGCCGAGCGCCTCGGCCATCGACTGCCGGCGGCCGCGCGCCTTGACCTCGACGAACACCGTCACCCCGAGCCGGCGCGCCACGAGGTCGATTTCGCCCACGGGGGACTTCACCCGCGTCGCGACGATGCGATAGCCCTTGAGCCTCAGGTACCAGGCAGCGAGCGCTTCTCCCCGCCGGCCGAACAGCTCGGCGGCAGGGCGCGCGCTACGGTTCGGTCCGGAGGGATAGGGCACGCTCGTAGACCTCCTTGCGCTTCAGCCCGAAGCGGGCGGTCACGATGTCGACGGCGCCGCGCAGCGGCTCGGTGGCGAGCGCCTCGACCAGCGCGGCCTCCCAGTCGCCTGCGACCGGCGTCCCCTCTTCCGCGCCGCCGACGAGGACCACGGCCTCGCCGCGGGTCTCGTCCGTGGCAAATCGCGCTGCCAGCTCGCCGAGCGGACCGCGCTCGAAGCGTTCGAAGCGCTTGGTGAGTTCGAGGCCGACGGCCGCCGCGCGATCTGCGCCGAGGATTTCGGCCATGGCCGACAGGGCCTCGCCGAGGCGGCGGGGGGATTCGTAGAACACCAGCGTTTCGGACCGCCGCGCGAGGGCGGCCAGGGCATTGGCCCGGGCTCCGGCCCTTGCCGGCAGGAAGCCGACGAAGCTGAAGGCATCGGTCGGCAGGCCGGCGCTCGCGAGGCCGGCGAGCAGCGCCGAGGCGCCGGGGATGGCGATCACCGGCAGCCCCGCCTCGCGCACCGCCCGGACCAGCGGGAAGCCTGGGTCCGAGAGCAGCGGCGTACCGGCATCGGAGATCTGCGCCACGGCCCGGCCGCCGGCGATCATGGCGGCGATCTCATCGGCCCGCGCCCGCTCGTTGTGCTCGTGCAGCGCCTGCCGCCGGGTGCGGATGCCATAGTGATCGAGCAGGGTCGCCGAGTGCCTGGTATCCTCGCAGAGCACCAGATCCGCCCCGGCCAGGGTCTCGAGCGCCCTGAGCGTGATGTCCTTGAGGTTCCCGATCGGGGTCGAGACGACGTAGAGCGCGGCCCCCAGCGACGCTGCGGGAAACTCCGTGCCGGCGATGAAAAAGCTCCTCGCCCTGTCGGTCACGCCATCACCCTGCCTTTTACCTTTCGTTAAGTCGGTCTTTATGCGTCGGGCCTGAACCTGTATAGACGCGAATGGGACCGGCCCGACAGGGCCGCGTGCGGGAAATGGCGAAGGCTGGGCAAGTGATTGTTTCGGTGAACGGCGCGACGCGTCGGCGGTTCATGTTGGGCGCGATGAAGAGCCTGGGGCTCGGCCTGGTGACGGCCGCCACGCTGGCGGCCTGCTCGCCCGGCGGCTTTTCCTTCGGCCCTTCGAGCACCATCGGCGGCGGCGGCGCCGACCCCGGTCCGGCGACCCTCAGCAGCGGGCGCAGCTTCGGCACCGGCCCGGTCAAGGTGGCGCTGCTGCTGCCGCTGTCCGGCGACCCCAACCTCGCCGCCGTCGGCACCTCGATGGCCAATGCCTCCGAGCTGGCGATGGGCTTTGTCGCCGCCAATCCCAACCTCGGCTCCAACATCACCGTCGTGGTCAGGGATACCGGCGCGACTGCCGCCGGCGCCGCGCAGGCCGCCACGGCCGCGCTGGCCGAGGGCGTCAGTCTGATCCTCGGGCCGCTGCGTGCCGACCAGGTGACCGCGGTCGGCCAGGTGGCGCGCACCGGCGGGCTGTCGGTGATCGGTTTTTCCAACAATTCCGGCGCCGCCTCGCCCGGCGTCTACCTGCTCAACGTGCTGCCCGAGACCGAGGTGAAGCGGTCGATGGGCTACGCCAAGAAGCTCGGCAAGAAGGCCTTCGCCGGCATCTTCCCGACCACCGATTTCGGTCGCATCCAGGAGGGCGCCTTCCGCCAGGCGATGGCCGATCTCGGGCTCACGGCGCGCGCCGTCTACAACTTCTCGTCCGAGTCCGAGGCGAGGAGCATCGTCACCCAGCTGGTGCCGCTGCTGCAGCAGGGCCAGATCGACCTGCTGTTCATTCCGGATCGCGCCACGGCGCCCAGCTTCGGCAACCTGCTGAACGAAGCCGGCATCGCCCCCGGTTCGGTGCAGCTGGTCGGCTCTGCCGACTGGAACAACGATCCGGCGGTCGCCAATACCACGACGCTCGCCGGTGCCATCTTCCCGGCGGTGTCCGAGACCGGGCTCGCCGCCCTCACCACCGAGTACCAGGCCAAGTATGGCGCGGCGCCGCACCCGTTCGCGACCCTGGCCTATACCGCCACCATCCTCGCCAACGCCAAGTCGCTGGCCAACGGCACGCCGCGCTACGACCGCAACCTGTTGACCGCGGCGGCCGGCTTCAACGGCCGGGACGGCGTGTTCCGCTTCCTGGCCGATGGCCGCAGCGAGTTCGCATTGTCGATCCGGCAGGTGACGATCGGCGGCTCCAGCGTCGCCGAGGAAGCGCCCAAGAAGCTCTAGGCACGACCTGCCGACCCGCCGGCCGGCGGCGGCACGCCGTTCAGCAGTCGTTGCCGCTCGGGCGCACCACGCACATGCCGTCGTCGGAGACGACCAGGTTACCGCCATCGAACGGCGTGATGGTGAGGAAGGAACCGGCCGACACCGCGCCCGACTCGGCCCAGCCGAAGCCGTCCCATACGGCGAGGCGCTGCGCCGCCTTGCGGGTGCGGTTGATGCCCGGATACTTGATGTGCGGATCGACCATGGCATCGCTCGAATAGATGCCGCTCGCCGTTTCGACGACGTCGACCGTGACGACCCGGCCGAAGGCGATCTTGGTGACCGTGCTCTGCCGGATCGGTTCGCGGGCAATGCCGGGATCGGCGACGAAATCCCACTTGAGCAGCGCATCGGTATCGACCGCTGGGGGAAGGAAATCGCGGACCGTCTTGTCGAGCACGGCCATCGGAACCTCGGCCACCGCCTGCGCGGTATCCGATGCCAGCACCTGCGGCCAGGTGCCGATCAGCACCAGTCCGCCGGCGATGCCGGCGCCGAGCACGCCGATGCCCGCGATGGTCCTGATGTCCCGGCCGGTGACGACCTCGGGGGTGATCCGCTTGCCTCGCACCGCACGTTGCTCCTGTTGACGGCCTTAACCATCCATCAACCATGACGATGCGGATCGGGTCAAAATGGAACGTTCGTTAAGCTTAACTTAACTCAGGCGGGGAGGCGGGCGATCAGCTGTTCGACTTCGCCGATGAAGCGATCGAACGCCTCGCGAGTCGGCCAGGGCCGGATCAGCCGCTCGAAGCCCTCAAACTCGTAGACGGGAATACTCGGTTCGCCGAAGAACCGGCGCGCTTCGTCGGTGGCGAAGCCGGCCAGGTGCACTGCCTCGAGATAGGCCGCTTCGCGATCGGCCCGCTTGATCTGCCGGTAGAGCGCCGGCGCGGGGCTGGCCGGCAGCGCGAAGCGCAGGTGCACCGCGCCCTGCAGCCGCTCCTCGACCTGCTTGTAGTTGCCGCCCATCGCCGCCTTGAACGGCGAGATGATGTCGCCCATCACGTATTCGGGCGCGTCGTGCAGCACGGCATAGAGCTGGGCGCGCGGATCGGCGTCGCGCTGCAGCGCGCGAAAGATCTCGAGCACCAGCACCGAGTGCTGTGCCACCGAGAACGGATAATCCCCCAGCGTCTGGCCGTTCCAGCGGGCCACCCGGGCGAGGCCGTGGGCGATGTCGCTCAGTTCCACATCGAGCGGCGAGGGATCGAGCAGGTCGAGGCGCCGCCCGCTCAGCATCCGCTGCCACGCCCGCTGACTGCCCCGTGCCATCGCCCGTCCCGCCTCTGGAAGCGAGGACCCTAGTCGGAGCGGGATGATTCGCCAATTTGCGATGCCGGACCGGGGCCGAACCGATGCGCCCGATTCACGTGAAACACCACCGTCCCGATGCAGCCGAACCTAGTCTTCGCGCGGGATCTCGCCGAAGCGGTAGCTCGCCCAGGCCGGCAGGAGCAGGTGCACCGGCCGGTCCGCGACCGTTACCGCGTCGGCATCGGTGATACGGTCGAGCCTCAGGATGGCTATCCCCCGCCCATCCACCACCTCGCCCAGCAGGCCCGCTTCGCGTCCGGAGGCGACGACCGGGGTTCCCGACGGGGCTTCGACCCCCGTCACGATCACCGGCCGGCGCCGCGCCGTACCCCGGTGCTTCATGCGCGAGACGACCTCCTGGCCGATGTAGCAGCCCTTGAGAAAGTCGATGCCACCGAGCAGATCCATGCCGATATCGTGCGCGAAGGCGGTGTCGGCGGCGAAGTCCCGCCCCTGTTCCGCCACGCCGGCCGCGATGCGGCGGGCGGCGAAGGCGGTGTCCGGAGCCGCCCAGCCCTCCGACCCCGATATCGGCGCAATCACTCGTACGCCCAGACCGCCGGCGCGGGGATCGGCGTGAACGAGGCTCGCGGGCTCCGTCGCGTCGGCGATCCAGCCCACCGCATGGGTTTCGCGCAGATCGTCGATCACGACGTCGGCGCGCAGCCTGTACATCCGCATGCGCTTGAGGAAGGCGTCGGCGATGCCGGCATCGACATCGAGCCAGAACGCGCCCTCGGCCCAGGCGGCGAGCCCTTCCGCCTGGATCTTGCCCTGCGGCGACAGCAGCGCCCACCAGACCGCCGGACCCGGCTCGGCAAGCAGTCGTCCCGTCAGCACGTCGAACAGCAGCTTCTGGGCCTCGGGGCCCGAAAAGCGGATGGCGGCACGACTCGGACGAAGAGTTGGCGTCATTGTTCACCGTGTCATTCCCGCGACGGCGGGAATCCAGTATGCCCTCATGGTAGAGGTAAACCGACACATGGCGCACTACGAGACGATCTTCAAGAACGGCACGATCGTCAACCAGGACGGCGTGCATCGCGCCGATATCGGCGTGGCCTCGGGCCGCATCGCCGGGCTCGGCGACCTGGGCACGGCCGCGGGCGAGGTGATCGACTGCACGGGCCTGCACCTGCTGCCCGGCGTCATCGACACGCAGGTGCACTTCCGCGAGCCGGGCCTCACCCATAAGGAGGATCTCGAATCGGGATCGCTCTCGGCGGTGATGGGTGGCGTGACCGGCGTCTTCGAGATGCCCAACACCAACCCGCTCACCACCACGCAGGCGACCTTCGAGGAAAAGATCCG
This sequence comes from Devosia sp., assembly GCA_041916695.1. Classification (GTDB taxonomy): domain Bacteria; phylum Pseudomonadota; class Alphaproteobacteria; order Rhizobiales; family Devosiaceae; genus Devosia_A. Next base: position 17,940 of record JAYRZA010000025.1, read on the forward strand.
CCTCGGCACGCGCCGCATGCATTGCGACTTCGCCTTCTATATCGGCGGCACCCACGACAACGTCCGCGACCTGCCCGAACTCGAGCGCCTCCCCGGCTGCGCCGGGGTCAAGGTGTTCATGGGCTCGTCCACCGGCAGCCTGCTGGTCCCCGACGACGACGGCGTCGAGGCGATCCTTGCCGCCATTTCCCGTCGCGCCGCCTTCCACTCCGAGGACGAATACCGGCTCGAGGAGCGCAAGCCCCTGCGCGTCCCCGGCGATCCGTCCTCCCACCCGGTCTGGCGCGACCCCGAGGCGGCGCTGCTCTCGACCCGGCGGCTGGTGGCGCTGGCGAAAAAGACCGGCAAGCGCGTCCACATCCTCCATATTTCCACCGCCGAGGAGATGCTGTTCCTCGCCGCCCACAAGGATGTGGCCAGCGTCGAGGTCACCCCGCACCACCTGACCCTCGACGAAACCGCCTATACCCGGCTGGGCACCTACGCGCAGATGAATCCGCCGGTGCGCGACGCCGCGCATCGCGAGGGCATCTGGGCCGGCGTCAGAAACGGCGTCGCCGACATCCTCGGCTCCGACCATGCCCCGCACACCCGCGAGGAAAAGGACCATCCCTATCCCCAAAGCCATTCCGGCATGACCGGCGTGCAGACGCTGGTGCCGATCATGCTCGACCACGTCAATGCCGGCCGCATGAGCCTCGAGCGCTTCGTCGACATGACCAGCCACGGCCCCAACCGGCTGTTCGGCATCGCCCGCAAGGGCCGCATCGCCGTCGGCTACGATGCCGACCTCACCGTCGTCGACCTCAGGCGCCGCGAGACCATCCGCAATGACTGGGTGAAGAGCCGCGCCGGCTGGACCCCTTATGACGGCGTCGCCGTCACCGGCTGGCCGGTCGGCACCATCGTGCGCGGCCGTACCGTGATGTGGCAGGGCGACCTCGTGACGCCGTCACAGGGCCAGCCGATGCACTTTCTCGAATCGCTCTGAGGACGGATCGAGAACGGCCCGGCTAGCCGCCGAGCGTCTCGCTCGCGACATTGATGTATTTGCGCCCGGCATCGGCGGCGGCGGCGACGGCCGCCTTGATGTCGAGGTCGGCGCGCACCCGCGCAAGCTTCACCAGCATGGGCAGGTTGACCCCGCAGATCACCTCGACATTGCGCCCGTGCATGGCGGAGATGGCGAGATTGGAGGGTGTGCCGCCGAACATGTCGGTGAGGATCACCACGCCCTGGCCCTGGTCGGCACGGCCGATGCAGGCGAGGATGTCCTCGCGCCGCTGCTCCATGTCGTCATCGGGGCCGATGGCGACGGTTTCGACGAAGTCCTGCGGGCCGACCACGTGCTGGAGAGCGGACTTGAACTCGTCGGCGAGCGCTCCGTGCGTCACCAGAACCATGCCGATCATGCAATATCCCCATACTGGTTCCGGCGCAGTGCCTACTGGCACCCGCGACGAGCGGCGCCGAAGTGTCGGCCGCACGGGGGGCCGTTTCAAGTGGTTTTTTGTCGCGTTCCCCGACGCCGTGGCGGCAGCGCCCGCACCGCCTCGCGGATCAGCAGCACCTGGTGGCGGGCATCGATCACCCCGGCCCGCGGGACCGGCGCCCGGGCGATGCGCACCCCCATCAGCTCGGTCGACAGGGCGTCCTCCTCCACCATCCTCTCCATCGTTTCGACGAGGTCGATGACGAGGTCGAGCGGGGCCTGCTCGACATGCGGCCGTCTTACGATGCCGCGCCCCCTGAGCTCGATCAGCCCGGCAATCGAGCCTGGGGCGCGCAGCAGCAGCCCATTGCCCGAGGCAACCACGTCGACGCGGTCATCCGAGACCAGCCGGCCGCCGAGGCCCCGCGCCTCCCATTCGTCGATCAGCTCCAGCGCCAGCAGCGACTTGCCGGCCCCCGAAGGGCCTCTCAGGATCAGCCCGGCGCCGCCCAGCACCAGGGCCGTCGCGTGGATGTTCTGCGTCTCGCTCATCGCTTCTTCTCGCTCGGGGCCCGCTTCAGGGTCACGGTGAACACCGCGCCGCTCCGGTCGGTCCGGTTGGCGGCGGCTATCGTGCCGCCATGCGCGTCGATGATCTGCTTGGAAATGGCGAGGCCGAGCCCGGAATGGTCGCCGAAGCTCTCGCCCTCCGGCCGGTCGGTGTAGAAGCGCTGGAAGATGCGGCTGATATCGCCGCGGATGCCCGGCCCCTCGTCGGTCACCGTCAGCACCAGCCGCTCGTCCTGTGCCGTGATCCTGACCGCCACCCGTCCGCCTTCGGGCGAGAACGACACGGCGTTGTCGATCAGGTTGTTGAGCACCTGCGCCAGCCGGCTGTCATGTCCCATCACCACCGGCGGCAGGCGCCCGGTCTCGACCTCGAGCATCACCTCCACCTTGCGGTTGGCGGCGACATCCTTCTGGATCGAGACCATCGCCTCGGCCAGCTGGCCGATATCGACGCGCTCGGCGCTGCGGCGGGCCAGTTCGGCGTCCAGCCGGCTGGCGTTGGAGATGTCGGAGATCAGCCGGTCGAGGCGGCGCACGTCGTGCTGGATGATGGCATTGAGTCGCTCGCGGTCCTCGGCCCGCTTGGCCCGCGGCAGCGTCTCAACGGCGCTCCTCAGCGAGGTCAGCGGATTCTTGAGCTCGTGCGCCACGTCGGCGGCGAAGCGCTCGATGGCCTCGATGCGGTTGTAGAGCGCCGAGGTCATCGACCGCAGCGCCCGGCTGAGGTGCCCCACCTCGTCGGTCCGGTCGGGGAATTCCGGGATCTCGGCGCGGCTCGAGACGGTCGAATGCACTTCCTCCGCGGCGCCGGCGAGGCGGCGCAGCGGCCCCGCTATGGTGCTGGCCATCAGCAGCGACAGGATGATCTGCACGGTCGCTGCAACCAGCGCGATCCGCAGCAGCCCCCAGCGCTCGGCGCTGGCGATCTGATCGATGTCGCCCGGCTGGGTGGAGAGCAGCAGCACACCGACCGTGGCGCGCACCCGCTGCACCGGCACCGCCACCGACACCACCAGCTGGTGCTTGCTGTCGACGCGCACGATCGCCGTGGCCGCGCCGGTCAGCGCCGCCGCGACCTCAGGGTAGCGCGTCCCCTCGTCCGCCCCCAGTTCCTGATACTGGGGGTAGTCGTCGCCGGGCAGCCAGTCGGCCACCGCGTTCCACCAGTCGAGGAGGAAGAAGGTGGGGTTCTCCGGCTTCTTGGAGACCTGCTTGAGCAGTTCGCCGCGCGCGTAGAGGTTGGCGCTGTCGAGGATGAGCAGGCCCTGCTGGTCGTAGATGCGCGCCCGGGTCCGGGTCGGCGTCACGAGGTTGCGCAGCAGCGGCGCCACGCGCTCGGGATTGATCGGGAACTCGAGGCTGGGGTCGAAGAAGCTGAGCGGCGACACCGTGTTGCTGCCCTGCAGTTCGAGCAGCCGATCCGGATTGATGGTGATCACGTCGCTGTCGACCGTGGCCGAGGCGGCGATCGCGGCGGAGATGATCTCGCCCTGCACCCTGAGGCTCTGCACCCGCGCCTCGATCAGCCCGGTACGCCACTGGTTGAGCAAGAGGATGCCGATCACCAGCACGGCGAGGCCGGCAAGGTTCAGCACGATGATGCGGCGGGCCAGGCTCGAGAAGACGGTCAGCGACAGCAGCCGCCGAATCTGGCGGATGATGCCGTCGAGCCAATGCCGCGCCGTGCTCAGTCCCCGGCGGAACCGCGACACGGTCCTGCCACCCGCGCCGGCGGGCTTGAGGGCGTCGAGGTCCTGTTCGGAGACGGCCACGCTGCGGTCCTCACTGCTCCTTGAAACGGTAACCCACCCCGTACAGCGTTTCGATCATCTCGAAATCGTCGTCAACCGCCTTGAACTTCTTCCTCAGCCGCTTGATGTGGCTGTCGATCGTGCGGTCGTCGACATAGACCTGGTCGTCATAGGCGGCGTCCATCAGCGCGTTGCGCGACTTGACCACCCCGGGCCTGAGCGCCAGGGCCTGCAGAATCAGGAACTCGGTGACCGTCAGCGTCACCCGCTGACCCTTCCAGGTGCAGGTGTGGCGCTCCTCGTCCATCACCAGTGAACCGCGCTCGATCAGCGCCTTGCTCGGCGCCGCTTCGCCCGGCGTGCCCGGTTGCGCGGCGGGGTCGCGCGGGGCCGCGCGGCGCAGTACCGATTTCACCCGTTCGACCAGCAGGCGCTGGCTGAACGGCTTGGTGATGAAGTCGTCGGCCCCCATCTTGAGCCCGAACAGCTCGTCGATCTCCTCGTCCTTGCTGGTCAGGAAGATCACCGGCACGTCCGACTTCTGCCGCAACCGGCGCAGCAGTTCCATGCCGTCCATGCGGGGCATCTTGATGTCGAGAATGGCGAGGTCCGGCCGGTCCGCCGTCAGCCCCTCAAGCCCGGAGGCTCCATCGGTGTAGGTGGCGACCGTGTAACCCTCCGCCTCGAGCGTCAGCGACACCGAGGTCAGGATGTTGCGGTCGTCGTCCACCAGGGCGATCTTGGGCATGGAGTTCTTCCTTCCGGAATGCGGCCGGGCGACGCGCCGGCCCAATTGTGGCGGAGATTGACTGCCACAATTGCACATAAATAAGGCGGGCGCCGCAGGATAACCAGTGCGGCCCGCGGCCGTCCCCCGCTGAGACTTACGTCGTAAGACCGATTTCGGGATGGTCCGTCGCGGCACCGCCCCCCTAGAAAGGCGGCGAACCTGCGAGGACGTCACCCATGGCACGCGACTTTCACCGCGATCTGGAGCAGCGCATCGACGGCATGGCCGCCGCGGTGATCTGGGACGAGCTGCCGCCGCGGCTGGTCGAGAACGCCCTTGCCGAGGGCGAGGGACGCCTCGCCGCCGGCGGCGCGCTGGCCGTCACCACCGGCGTCTATACCGGCCGCTCGGTGAAGGACAAGTTCGTCGTCCGTGACGCGCTGACCGCCGACAGGGTCTGGTGGGACAACAACCAGGCCATCAGTCCCGAGCACTTCGATGTGCTGCTGGCCGACATGCTGGCCAGCCTCGAGGGACGCACCCTGCATGCCCAGCACCTGCTCGCCGGCGCCGATCCCCGGCACCAGTTCGAGGTCAGCGTGTTCACCGAGACCAGCTGGCATGCGCTGTTCATCCGCAATCTGCTGATCCGTCCGCAGCAGGTGTCCGAAGCGGCCGACGTCACCATCCTGCACCTGCCCGGCTTCGCCGCCGATCCGGCACGCCACGGCACCCGCACCGGCACCGTCATCGCCCTCGACATGACCCGCAAGCTGGTCCTCATCGGCGGCACCGCCTATGCCGGCGAGATCAAGAAATCGGTGTTCTCGCTGTTCAATTTCCATGCGCCGCTCAACGACGTGCTGCCCATGCACTGCTCGGCCAATATCGGGCGCGAGGGCGACACGGCGCTGTTCTTCGGACTCTCGGGCACCGGCAAGACCACGCTGAGCAACGACCCGGAACGGCTGCTGATCGGCGACGACGAGCATGGCTGGACCGCCGACGGCGTGTTCAACCTCGAGGGCGGCTGCTACGCCAAGACCGTCAAGCTCAGCTCGACCGCCGAACCAGAGATCTTCGAAGCGACGCGCAGCTTCGGCACGGTGCTCGAGAATCTCCGGCTCGGCGATGATCTGGTGCCGCTCTACGACGACATCTCGCTCACCGAGAACACCCGAGCCGCCTATCCGCTCGAGACCCTTCCCGCCGTCGCTCCGGGCGGGATCGGCGGCCACCCGCGCACGGTGGTGTTCCTCACTGCCGACGCCTTTGGCGTGCTGCCGCCGATCTCGCGGCTGAACCCCGAGCAGGCGGCATTCCACTTCCTTTCCGGCTACACCGCCAAGGTGGCCGGCACCGAGCGCGGCATCACCGAGCCGGTCGCGACGTTTTCGGCCTGCTTCGGTGCGCCGTTCATGCCGCTGCACCCGACGGTCTACGGCCAGTTGCTCGCACACCGGCTGCGCGCCTCGGGCGCCCGCGTCTACCTGCTCAATACCGGCTGGACCGGGGGCGGCTACGGCGTCGGCAAGCGCATCGACATCGCCACCACCCGCCGCCTGCTCGGTGCCGCGCTCTCGGGCGAACTCGACGATGCCGAGATGCGCATCGAGCCGCTGTTCGGCATGCAGGTGCCGCTGCGTGTCGACGGGGTTCCGCCGCGGGCCCTCGATCCACGCGCCAGCTGGAGCGACGTCGAGGCCTACGACCGCACCGCCGAGCGGCTGCAGCAGCTGTTCGCCGACAATTACCGCAAGTTCGAGGCGGTCGCGGTCGCCGCAGAGTAGTCGCGCCAGTCTCTCCCAAGCTGGCCGTCGCCCCGGCTCGTCCAACCCGCGAGCCGGGGTTTCTGTTTCGTCGTGCGGAGCCTCAGGCCGCCGCCACCGTGGGCCGGCACCCCCGGGCAACGCCGGGTCTCCAGGAGAGATCAACGTCGGGAAGGCTTCGGATCCGCGCCCGCCCCGCGCCGAGCGACGGCAGGCGACCCCGGGGGATCAGTTGCTGGAGTAGAAGACGTGCGAGCCGATGGCCGCGACGCGCCGGAAGCTGTTCGACCAGCGCGGAGCCACCGCCGTGGTGTGATAGAATAGCGCCGAGTCCGGGATGACGCCCGGCCTGTCGCCGCGCTGGAACTCATAGAACGCCTCGTCCGCCATCTTCAGCGACCGGTTCCACGCCGTCCGCTCGCGGCCCATGTCCGACCGGCCGTCGCAGGCGAAGGTGAACTGGCACTTGTAGCGGCCCTTGTCGGCGTTCTGGAACACCACGCCGCAGATGGTCGAGGGATACTTCTTGCTCATAGCGCGGTTGATGATGACGTTGGCGACGGCCAGCTGGCCCTCGCGCGGTTCGCCGCGCGCCTCGTGGTAGATGGCCTGGGCAAGGCACAGGCGCTCACCTTCCGCCAGCTTGACGCGCTTGGCCGTCGGCACGAAATCGCTCGCCGCATAATCGGCGAGAACCGCGGCGGTGAGGGCGGGCTTCTTGGAGAAATCGGCCTGCTCGATCGCATCGAGCGCCTGGTTCTGCCGTTTGGCGATATAGCCCAGCAGCATGGCCTCGGTCAGCCCGGCCTCCGGCGCCGGCACCTCGAAGGCATCGAAGCTCTCGATCTGCTGCTGTCGGGCCACATAGGCGGCGAGCAGGGCCGGCGTCAACTGCGGTTCCGCGCCGGCGCCGAACTGCTGACGCTTGACGGCAATCGCCTCGGTCAGCGGCGCCGGAATCACGGCATCCCCGATGCGGTCTTCGGCAGAGGCGGGAGCAAAGCTGACCAGCAGCACGAATGCCGCTGCTGCGAACGCCAGGGTCCGCGCAATACCGCGCAGCACTGTTGCGTACGGCTCTGCCCGCAATCTGCCTACCTTCCCCCGACGCCGCCTGCGAGGCAGCACCAGCTTTTGGCCCATTTCCGTGTTCGGCAACCTATCCGAGGATCCCGATCGATGGAACCCTGAATTTACAGTTGCTTAACCATGAATCTTAGGCTCTTAAAATGAGGTTAACGGTCGCACCTTCGGTACGAAAGTACTGTTTTTGCTGGGCTTTGGAGATGGCTAAGGGACGCTTGTCCCGATCGCTAAAAGTTAAGTCGAGGCCGAATCGTCGCGATCTTGCCGCCGCTGCCGGTTACTGCAGCCTGGCGCGACTGAGTCGTGCGCGAAACCGGCGCCTCAGCTGGCGAAAGCCGCCCGCCGCAAGTCGTGCAGACTGCCCATCACGGCGGTGCAGAGCGCGGTGATGTCCTCGGAGGGGCCGACGAGGTCGGGCACCATGATGGTCTGCAGCCCGGCGGCATGCGCCGCCCTGACCCCCGAATGCGAATCCTCGACCGCGATGCAGTGCTGCGGCGCCAGCCCGAGCAGACGGGTCGCCGTCAGGTAGGGTTCGGGGTGCGGCTTGGGATGCACGACGTCGTCGCGCGTCACGATCGCCTGGAACATCGACAGCAGGCCGGCAGCGCCGAGATGGCCGAGCGCATGCGGCGCGCGCGAGGAGGTGGCGACCGCCGTCGGGATATGCCGCGCCCTGAGTTCGGCCAGCAGTTCGTGGACGCCCGGCTTGACCGGCACCACCTCGCTCATCCGCTCGCGCATCAGGGTGCGGCACTGCTCGTCGAAGATCTGATACGGGAACGCCACGCCATAGGCCTCGACCAGCAGCCGGTTGGTCGTCTCGTGGCTCGAGCCGACCATGCTGAGGTGTACCGTGTCGGTCATCTCGAAGCCCAGCCCCGCGCTGACGTCGAAGACGATCTCGCGGAACACCGCTTCGGTGTCGAGGAGCGTTCCGTCCATGTCGAAGACGATGGCGGAAAACGGCTTCAGCGGGGCGGAGGGGGACGTCGCGGCCATGGCTGGCGATATAGTCGCATTCGACGACACTGGAAAGACGTGCCGGCTGCCGCTTCATTGCCGCCCTGCCCCCGTGCTATGCAGCGGCTATGGACGAGTTCGATCCCTACCACGTGCTCGGCATCGGGCGCACCGCACCCGCCGCCGACGTCAAGCTCGCCTATCGCCGGCAGGTGCAGTCGGCCCATCCCGACCGTGGCGGCGACCCCGAGCACTTCATCCTCGTCGTCCGCGCCTTCGGGCTGCTCTCCGATCCGGATGCGCGCCGGCTGTTCGACGAGACCGGCATCGTCGACGACGAGGCGGTGAGGGGGTACCGGCGGGAAGTGACGGTGATCCTCGCCGACATGTTCGATGCGGCGGTGGCCACCGCGGTGAGCACCGGGCTCAGGCTCGAAAGCGTCGACTTCGTCGCCCAGATGACGTCGGCGGTGGAGACCGGCCTTGCCGAGGCGCGGCTGAAGCTCGCTCGCACCGACCGCGAGATTTCGGCCCTGCAGGCGCTCAGGGCCCGCATCCGGCGCACCGACGCCGACCGGAACCTGTTCGTCGAACGCCTCGACACCCAGGTCGCCGACAAGGCCACCCAGCACGCCGGCATCAAGCGCCGCGTCGCCATGCTGGAGACGGCGCTCGCCGAGCTCGGCAATTACCAGAGCGAGACCGAGCTGATCGCCGCGCTCGAGGCGGAGGCCTGAGGCCGGCGGCCCGGCCGGAGGGTTTTGCGGCGGTGCCCGATGGGCTAAGGTCCGCGCCCTGACCCCCCGCGGAATCGCCCATGCACCTCGTTCTCGTCGACGGCTCGACCTACATCTTCCGCGCCTATCACGCGCTGCCGCCGCTGACCCGCAAGTCCGACGGGCTGCCCGTCGGCTGCGTCGCCGGCTTCTGCAACATGCTGTTCAAGCTCACCGAGGATCTGCAGGGCGACGACGCGCCGACCCACATGGCGGTGATCTTCGATCATTCCGCCAAGACCTTCCGCGATTCCATCTATCCCGACTACAAGCAGCACCGGCCGCCGGCCCCGGAAGACCTGGTGCCGCAGTTTCCGCTGACCCGCGCCGCCACCCGCGCCTACAACCTGCCCTCGATCGAGATGGAGGGCTGGGAGGCCGACGACATCATTGCCACCTATGCCTGCCTCGCCCGCGATGCCGGTGGGCGGGCGACCATCGTTTCCTCCGACAAGGACCTGATGCAGCTGATCGAGCCCTTGGGCACCATCCGCATGCTCGACACCATTCCCCGCCCCGGCCAGCCGCCGCTGCGCTGGATCGGGGTGGACGAGGTGTTCACCAAGTTCGGGGTGACGCCGGACAAGGTGATCGAGGTGCAGGCGCTGTGCGGCGACGCGGTCGACAACGTTCCGGGCGTGCCGGGCATCGGGGTCAAGACCGCCGCCGAGCTGATCAATACCTATGGCGACGTCGAGACGCTGCTGGCGCGGACCGCCGAGATCAGGCAGCCCAAGCGGCGCGAGGCGCTGGAACAGAACGCCGAGCTGGCGCGCATCTCCAGGCAGCTCGTGACGCTTTCCCGCGATGTGCCGGTGGAGCTGCCGCTCGAGGCGCTGGCCCGCCAGCCGCTCGAGCCGGGCAAGCTGTTCCCGTTCCTGAAGGCGATGGAGTTCACCACCATCACCAAGCGTCTCGCCGGCGTGCTCGAGGCCGACCCCGAGGCCTGGCCGGCCGACCCGGAGCTGGCGGTCAAGCCCGCCGCTCCGGTCGGCTTCGACAACGAGGCGCGGGCCGCGGCGCGGGCGGCGCGACAGGCAGCCGAGGGCACCGCAGGAGACGCGGCGGTGCTGCACGCCAAGGCCGTGCACGAGGCGATCAAGGCCATCCCGCTCGACCACGGCACATACGAGATCATCCGCGACGCCGCGCACCTCGGCCGCTGGATCGAGGCGATCCGCGCCGCCGGGATCGTCGCCACCGATACCGAGACGACGGGGCTCGACAACCAGGTGGCCGACCTCGTCGGCCTGTCCTTTTCCACCGCTCCGGGCAATGGCGCCTACCTGCCGCTCGCGCACACCGTGGGCGAGGGCGACATCTTCGGCGGCGGGCGGGCCGAGGGGCAGATGGACACCGCCGAGGCGCTGGCGCTGCTCCGCCCGCTATTCGCCGACCGCTCGATCCTCAAGCTCTTTCACAACGTCAAGTACGACCTCGGCATCCTCAACCGCTACGGCATCGAGGTGCGCTCGTTCGACGACAACCTGCTCCTGAGCTACGCGCTCGACGGGCCCCAGTTCAACACCATGGGCGAACTCAGCGAGCACTGGCTGGGGGTGAAGGGGATTTCGATCAAGGAGCTGATCGGGACGGGCAAGACGCAGCGGACCTTCGCGCAGGTGCCGATCGAGGACGCGGCGAAGTACGCCGCCGAGGACGCCGACCTGACCTTCCGGCTGTGGAAGGTGCTGAAGCCCCGCCTCGTCGCCGAGAAGATGACGACGCTCTACGAGACCATCGAGCGGCCGCTGGCGCCGGTGCTGGCCCGCATGGAGGCCCGCGGTATCACCGTCGACCGGCAGATCCTCTCCCGCCTCTCGGGGGATTTCGCCCAGCGCGCCGCGGCGCTCGAGGCCGAGGCCTATGAACTGGCCGGCTCGAACTTCAACCTCGGCTCGCCCAAGCAGCTCGGCGATATCCTCTTCGGCCGCATGGGCCTGCCGGGCGGCACCAAGACCAAGACCGGGCAATGGTCGACCGGCGCCGACGTGCTCGAGGAGCTGGCGACGCAGGGCGTGCCGCTCGCCCGCACCATCGTCGACTGGCGCCAGCTGACCAAGCTCATGGGCACCTATACCGATGCGCTCCCCACCTACATCAACGCCCGCACCGGGCGCGTCCACACCACCTATTCGCAGCATTCGGTGCTGACCGGACGGCTGAGCTCGAACGACCCGAACCTGCAGAACATCCCGGTGCGCACCGAGGACGGGCGGAAGATCCGCACGGCGTTCGTGGCGCCGAAGGGCAAGCTGCTGATCTCGGCCGACTATTCGCAGATCGAATTGCGCGTTCTCGCCCACATCGCCGATATCGAGGCGCTGAAGGATGCGTTCGAGGAGGGGCTCGACATCCACGCCATGACCGCGTCCGAAATGTTCGGCGTGCCAGTCGAGGGCATGCCGAGCGAAATCCGGCGGCGCGCCAAGGCGATCAATTTCGGCATCATCTACGGCATCTCGGCCTTCGGCCTCGCCAACCAGCTCGGCATCGAGCGATCCGAGGCGGGGGAGTACATCAAGACCTATTTCGCCCGCTTCCCCGGCATCCAGGACTACATGGCCGAGCAGCGCCGCAAGGTGAAGGCGGATGGCTATGTGGAGACCATCTTCGGGCGCAAGATCAACTTCCCCAACGCCAACTCGTCGCACCCGGCGGAGCGGAGCTTCGTCGAGCGGGCGAGCATCAACGCCCCGATCCAGGGCTCTGCCGCCGACATCATCCGCCGCGCCATGATCCGCATGGAAGGCGCGCTGGCCTCAGCCGGGCTCGAGGTGCAGATGCTGCTGCAGGTGCACGACGAACTGATCTTCGAGGTGGACGAGGGGAAGGAGGACGCGGCGATCCCGGTGATCGTCAAGACAATGGAGAAGGCGAGCGAGCCGGCGGTGATGCTGACCGTGCCGATCAAGGTCGACGCACACGCGGCACGGGACTGGGATGGGGCGCATTGATGGGGGGTACTGCTAGAAAGGTATGTCCTCTACGGGCGGGTGTGGGAGCACAATGCGAAGGAGGTTCGCGGCTTCACGGGGGGGCGTCGCCCATTTGAGGTTCGAGGCAGTGAGGCCGCAGCACCCAATGCGTGTCATCCCTGCGCAAGCAGGGACCCAACTCAAACCCTGCGCTGGTGGTGAAGTGGGTCCCTGCTTGCGCAGGGATGACACCTCAGTGGGGATCACCAGGCTGGTGCCTCGTTCGACGACACTCGGGTTCGTAGCGCGCCATTGCGCAAGGCTTCAGGCAGGGCACCGGGGTGGTGGCCGGGTAGCGGAAAGGTGCATCGGCATCGTAGCCTTGGCTCGATGAACAACGGGGTCGCGCGATGGCCAACAGCTACTTCGTCTACATCCTCGCCTCGGGCCGCAACGGGACGCTCTACGTCGGCGTCACCAACGACCTCGTGCGGCGCGTGTGGGAACACAAGGCGAAGCAGGTTCGCGGGTTCACGGCGAAGTATGGCGTCGATCGGCTGATGTGGTTCGAGGAGCACGGCGATATCGGCGAGGCGATCTGGCGCGAGAAGAAGATCAAGACGTGGAAACGCGCCTGGAAGATCGAGCTGTTCCGCGACAGCAATCCGGATTGGCACGACCTCTACCCGGGCCTGACGCAAGGCATCTGGTAGGCCACCGAGGTGGTCACATCCCCCAGCGTGTCATCCCTGCGAGAGCACGGGCCCGACCGAAAACTGCACTGGTGGTGAAGTGGGTCTCTGCGGCGCCCTCAGTCGTCTTCCTCCCCCCTGTGGGGAGGGATCAAGGGTGGGGGTGGCCGTTCGCTCCGAGCATGCAACACCCCCACCGAGCTGCGCAACGGACTTGGCGCTGCCAAGTCCTGCTCCGCTACCCTCCCCACAAGGGGGAGGGAGGCGGTGACTGCGGCATCAGGAGATACTGTGCCGTTCGATTCGGCATGCGGCGCCCGGCAGATGCGAGCCACCGGCTCCCCTCGCAGGGAGGGATCGAGAGGGGGGGAGCCTTGCTGCCGCGGGCCTGACCGCTCCCCTATCGCCCCAACTGCGTGCGGCTCTCGGGGAGGACGCGGTGGGGGGGTGGGGCGCCGTCGATGAAGGTGCGGATGTTGACGATCACCGTCTCGCCCATCTCGAGCCGCGCCTCGAGCGTCGCCGAGGCCATGTGGGCGGTGAGCACCACGCGGTTGTCGCGCGCCAGCTGCAGCAGGCGCGGATCGATGCCGTGCCGGCTCTCGAACACGTCGAGCGCCGCCCCCGAGAGGTGCCCCGCCTCGATCCGGTCGATCAGCGCCGTCTCGTCGAGCAGCTCGGGGCGCGAGACATTGACCACGAAGGCATCCTGCTTCATCCGAGCCAGCCGGTCGGCGCTCAGGATGTGGTGGGTGGCCCGGTTGAGCGGGGTATGCAGCGAGACGATGTCGACCTCGGGCACCATGCCGTCGAGGCTCGGCCAGTAGGTGGCGCCGAGCGCCTCCTCGACCTGCGGCGGCCGGCGGTTGCGCGAGAAATAGTGGATGTTGAGCCCGAAGGTGCGCGCCCGCGCGGCGACGGCCGAGCCGATCCGCCCCATGCCGACGATGCCGAGCGCCTTGCCGCGCAGCCGCCGCCCCAGCATCCAGGTGGGCGACCAGCCCGGCCAGGTGCCGTCGCGCGGCAGCACGCCGGCGCCCTCGACCAGCCGGCGCGGCAGGGCCAGCATCAGCATCACCGCCATGTCGGCGGTGTCCTCGGTGAGCACCGACGGGGTGTTGGTGACGGTGACGCCGGCGGCGTGCGCCGCCTCGACGTCGATGTTGTCGAAGCCGTTGCCGAACTGGGCGACGAGCTTCACGGTCGGCGGCAGCCGGGCGATCAGGTCGGCATCGATGCGGTCGGTGATCGCGCTCACCAGCACGTCGCAGCCGGCCAGCCGGGCGATGATCGCATCGGCCGAGAGCGGCTGGTCGGCGCCGTTGAAATCGGCCTCGAACAGCGTCGACATGCGCGCCTCGATCTGCGGGGGCAGGCGCCGGGTCACGAATATCCGGGGTCGGCTGAGGGTCAAGCGGGGCGCCTTTCAGCGACCATTAAGGTCTTTTGCCTAGTGATAGAAAAAAACCGTCCCCCTGCAAAGCCATGTTCGACCCGACCAGCTTCCCGCGCTCCCCGACGCGCCCGCGCGCGCGGATCGGCACGCTGGCGCGTGGCGCCGGGCTCGCCGCCCTGCTGGTCCTCGGACTTGCCGTGCCGCCCGTTGCCGCCGCCGACAATCCCTCCGGGCTGCCGCTGCCGCGCTTCGTCACCACCCGCTCCAACCCGATCAACGTGCGGGTCGGGCCGGGCACCAAGTACGACATCGCCTGGGTCTATGTGAAGGCCGGCATGCCGGTCGAGATCATCCAGGAATTCGACACCTGGCGGAAGATCCGCGACATGGACGGCTCCGAGGGCTGGCTGCACCAGAACCTGCTCAAGGGCGACCGCGCCGGCCTCGTGGCGCCATGGCGGGCCGAGGGCGAGCAGGTCGCGCTGCGCCGCGACAGGGCCAGCGACGCATCGGTGCGCGCCTGGCTGACGCCGCGGTTCCGCGTCGAGCTCAAGGAATGCGACGGCACCTGGTGCGCCGTCGTCGCCACGTCGCACCCGGCCGGAGCGGCGCCGCAGAGCTTCGAGGGCTACCTGCCGCAGGCCGAGCTGTGGGGCGTCTACAAGGACGAAGTGTTCGACTGAGCGCGCTGCGGAGGGCCGAGACAGACCTCTCATCCGCCCTTCGGGCACCTTCTCCCTCAAGGGGAGACGGAAGACGCCCACGCAGGCGTCAAGGCACCATCATCCCAGGGCCCGACCCCAGGGACCGGCTGCCCAGCATCACGATGAATGCCGCCTTCAGCGCGCCTTCTTGACGCGCACCACCACGTCGACATGCGTGATGGCCATGCCGCGCGGCGGCTCGGGCAGGTTCTGGATGACGATCGAGGAGGCGGGAATGTCCACCACCCGCTGCTCGTCCTCGATGTAGAAGTGATGATGGTCAGATGTGTCGGTGTCGAAATAGGAGCGCGACGCGTCGATCGCCACCTCGCGCAGCAGGCCGGCCTCGCGGAACTGGTGCAGGCTGTTGTAGATGGTGGCCAGCGACACGTTGACACGCGCCGCCGCCGCCTCGTCGTGCAGCTGCTCGGCGCTGACATGCCGGTGCTGGCCGGAGAACAGCAGCTCGGCCAGTGCCACGCGCTGCCGCGTCGGCCTGAGGCCGGCCATGCGCAGCACCGCCGTCAGGCAGGGCCGGCGCGACGGTACGGGGCGGGGCGTCAGGCTGCGGTCGGGCATATGATCCTTATCGATCATGGGGCTTGCTGGCGAACTTATAGCTTTGCCTCAGCGGCGGCACAAGCGGCGGAAGGCCGCAATGCCCGAACTAGGGCGGGACGGGCGCGGCGGCGCGCTTGACCCTCCACCCCCCAACCCCTAGTAACGGGACCAAACATCGATCGGAGAAAGCCCCGGCCAATGGCGGAGCGCAAGAACGCATACGGCTACGACGACCTGATCCTGAGCGGCAAGGGCGAGCTGTTCGGCCCCGGCTATGCGCAACTGCCCTCGCCGCCGATGCTGATGTTCGACCGCATCACCGAAATCGCCGGCACCGGCGGCGCGCACGGCAAGGGCCTGGTGCGGGCCGAGCTCGACGTCAGGCCGGACCTGTGGTTCTTCGACTGCCACTTCATCGGCGACCCGGTGATGCCCGGCTGCCTCGGGCTCGATGCGCTGTGGCAGATGCTGGGCTTCTTCCTGTGCTGGGACGGCTCGCCCGGCAAGGGACGGGCGCTCGGCTGCGGCGAGGTGAAGTTTTCCGGCCAGGTGACCAACGACGTCAAGCGCGTGGAGTACGGCATCGACCTCAAGCGGGTGATGAAGTCCAAGCTGGCCTTCGGCATCGCCGACGGCTGGGTAAAGGCTGATGGCACGTTGATCTACGAGGCCGCCGGCCTGCGGGTCGGCCTGTTCAAGTAAGTCCAGGATCGGGCCGGAAGGCCGGTCGCGCTGTCGAGGAGGCACAATGAGACGGGTTGTCGTGACCGGCATGGGGATCGTGTCCTCGATCGGGAACAATCTCGACGAAGTGCTGGCCAGCCTGCGTGAGGCGCGGCCGGGCATCGTCTTCGCGCAGGACTATGCCGATCTCAACTTCCGCTGCCACGTGCATGGCGCGCCCAGGCTCGATCCGTTCGAGGTGCTCGACCGCCGCACCACCCGCTTCATGGGCCGGGGAGCAGCGTGGAACTACATCGCCATGCAGGAGGCGATCCGCACGGCCGGGCTCGAGGACAAGGACATCCAGGACCCGCGCACCGGCATCATCATGGGCTCGGGCGGTCCGTCCACCCGCACCGTGGTGGAAGCCGCCGACATCACCCGCGAGCGCGGTCCCAAGCGCATCGGTCCGCTCGCCGTGCCCAAGGCGATGAGTTCGACCGCCTCGGCGACCCTCGCCACCCCGTTCGGCATCAAGGGCGTCAACTACTCCATCACCTCGGCCTGCGCCACCTCCAAGCACTGCATCGGCAACGCCTACGAACTGATCCAGTGGGGCAAGCAGGATATCGTCTTCGCCGGCGGCCACGAGGATCTCGACTGGACGCTCAGCGACCTGTTCGACGCCATGGGCGCCATGTCGACCGACTTCAACGCCACGCCGGAAAAGGCCTCGCGCGCCTACGACGCGCGGCGCGACGGCTTCGTCATCGCCGGCGGCGCGGGCGTGCTGGTGCTCGAGGAACTGGAGCACGCCAGGGCCCGCGGCGCCACCATCCTCGCCGAGATCGTCGGCTACGGCGCCACCTCGGACGGCTACGACATGGTGGCGCCCTCGGGCGAAGGCGCCATCCGCTGCATGCAGATGGCGCTGGAGACGGTCAGGGGCCGGGTCGACTACATCAACCCGCATGCCACCTCTACGCCGGTCGGCGACCTCAAGGAGATGGAAGCCATCCGGGCCGTGTTCGGTACCGGCGAGGCCTGCCCGCCGATCTCGGCGACCAAGTCGCTGACCGGCCATTCGCTCGGCGCCACGGGGGTGCAGGAATCGATCTACTGCATCCTGATGATGCGCAACCGGTTCCTGTGCGAAAGCGCCAATATCGAGGAACTCGACCCGGCCTTCGCCGACATGCCGATCCTCAGGCAGCGCCGCGACAATGCCGATGTAGGCATCGCGCTCTCCAACAGCTTCGGCTTCGGCGGCACCAACGCCACGCTGGTGTTCAAGCACCCTGACGCCTGAGCCGCCGGGGCCAGCTCGCCGCGGCGCGGATGATCCCACCGCGTCCCCTGAGGCGGGCCGCCCGGGCCGGCGTCAGCCGCCGACCATCCTTTGCTTTTCCTCGATCGGGCCGAACACGGCGAGCAGCGCGTCGTGGATGCGCTTCTGGCGGGCCCTGGAGTCGATCTTGTGGCCGGTGAGGTCGGTGACGTAGAAGACGTCCACGGCCTTTTCGCCATAGGTCCCGATATGGGCCGAGCCGATGGTGAGGTTGAGGTCCGAGATCTCGCGGGTCAACTGGTGCAGCAGGCCCGTGCGGTCCAGCCCCATCACCTCGATGACGGTGAATTTCTCCGAGATGGCGTTCGACACGTCGACCTGCGCCGGCAGGCTAAACGGCTTCAGCCGCTTGTTGTGCCGGCTCTCCTTGCCCAGGTCGATCAGCACCTGTCGCTTGCCCTGCAGCAGCTGCTTGACCGTGTCGATGATGCGGGTGGCGCGCACCTTCTCGTCCTCGTCGGAGGTGAAGGAACGGCGCAGCCGGAAGGTATCGACGGCGCGGCCGTCGCGGGTCGAGAAGATCTGCGCCCCGATGATCGAGGCGTCGCACATCGTGCACGCCCCGGCGATCAGCGACAGCAGGCGCGGATGGTCGGGGGTGTAGAAACTGACCTCGGTAATGCCCTCGAAGGCCTTGACTCGGATCGAGCCGGCGAACATCTGCCCGGCCTGGTCGGCGGCGCGGATCATCTTGGCGTGTTCGCACTGCAGCTCCGGCTCGGCGCGCAGCCAGTAGTGGTCGTAGTGGCGCGCCACGTAGGTTGCGACCTCGTCGGCCGGCCAGGCCGACAGGGCATTGCGCAGCACGTTGCGGGCCGCTTCGATGCGGTCGCGCTGCGTCACCTTGGAATGGCCTCCCGACAGCAGCGGCTCGGTGGCATAGTAGAGCGAGCGCAGCAATGAGCCCTTCCAGCCGGTCCATACGCCCGGCCCGACGGCGCGGATGTCGCAGGCGGTGAGGATCATCAGCAGCGCCAGCCGCTGCGGCGACTGCACCACGTCGGCGAAGGCCTTGGCGGTTTCCGGATCCTGGATGTCGCGGCTCTGCGCCACCTCGCTCATCAGCAGGTGGTACTCGATGAGCCAGGCGACGGTATCGGTTTCCGCCGCATCCAGCCCCAGCCGGGGACAGAACTTGCGCGCGATCCGGGCGCCTGCGATCGAATGGTCCTCCGGCCGGCCCTTGGCGATATCGTGCAGGAACAGCGCCACGTAGAGCAGCCGCGTGTCGTTGAGGTGCGGCAGCAGCTCGTGGGTGAGCGGCAGCTCGTTCCTCAGGCCGCCATTGGCGATGTCGCCCATCACGCCGACGGCCCGGATCAGGTGCTCGTCCACCGTATAGTGGTGGTACATGTTGAACTGCATCAGCGCGACGATCTTGCCGAATTCCGGCACGAAGCGGCCGAGCACGCCGCTTTCGTTCATCTGGCGCAGCATGCGTTCGACATAGTTGGGCGCGGTGAGGATCTCGAGGAACCAGGCATTGGCCTGCCGGTCGTTCCGCAGCTCGTGCCCGATCAGTCGCAGCGAGCGGCGGATCGCCTTGATGGTGTCGGGATGCAGATGCAGGTCGTGCTGGCCGGCCAGCAGGAAGCCCTTGATCAGGTTCCTGGGGTCTTTCTGGAACACCTCGGGACTGGCGATGTTGAGCCGCCCGCCTTCGACGACGAAGTCCTTTTCGCCACGGATGGCGACCTTGCCGCGCTTGAATGGCGCCAGCACGCGCCCCACCATGTCGAGCGGCTTGGCGTGGTCGAACTCGAGCGAGGTGCTGAAGATCCGGGTCAGATCGCCCACGTCCTTGGCCACGAGGAAGTAGCGCTTCATGAAGCGCTCGACGCCGAGCATCCCGGCCCGGTCGTTGTAGCCGAGCCGCGCCGCCAGTTCCGGCTGCACGTCGAAGCTGATCTTCTCGTCGGCCCGCCCGGTGAGGAAGTGCAGGTTGCAGCGGATCGCCCAGAGGAAATCCTCGGCCCGCACGAACAGCCGATACTCCTCGGCGCTCAGCACGCCCTTGCCGACCAGCTCGGCACCGGTCTTCACCCGGTAGAAGTACTTGCCGATCCAGAACAGCGTGTTGAGGTCCCTGAGGCCGCCCTTGCCGTCCTTGATGTTGGGCTCCACCACGTAGCGGGTATTGCCCATCTGGCGGTGACGCTCGTCGCGCTCGGCCATCTTGGCGGCGATGAACTCGGGCCCGGTGCGTGGCATCACCTCGGTCTCGAAGCGCCGCACCAGTTCGCTGAACAGCGTCTTGTCTCCGGTGAGATAGCGTGCCTCGAGCGTCGCGGTCCTGACCGTCATGTCGGATTTGGCCATCCGGATGCAGTCGTCGACCGAGCGTACCGCGTGGCCCACCTTTTGGCCGAAGTCCCACAGCATGTAGAGGATGTACTCGGTGACCTGCTCCCCCCAGGGGGTCTGCTTGTAGGGCAGGATGAACAGCAGGTCGATGTCGGAACCGGGCGCCAGCGTGCCGCGGCCATAGCCGCCGACCGCCGCGATCGAGACCACCTCGGCTCCCGAGGGGTTGTCGACGGGATAGACGTCGCGCGTGGCGAACAGGTGGATCGCCCGGATGATCTCGTCCTCGGCCGCGCTCAGGTTCGTGGCGCAGCGCGTGCCCTTGCCCGTCGCCATCAGCTCGGCCTCGGCCCCCTGGCGGGCCTCGGCGAGCACCTGCCGCAAATGCTGCAGTACCCGCGCGCGCGCCGGCGCGGACTTGGCCGCATCGGCCCCGAGGAGCGCCTTGAGCTCGGCATAGATCTGGTCCGCCGTCACCAGTCGGAAGGCCGGCTTTCGGAGGCGGGATTCAGGTTCGGCGAGCGGCATCGCGGATTTTCTTAAGCTCGTAGATCAGATCGATCGCCTGTCGGGGGGTCAAGTCGTCGGGGCGAACCTGGTCGAGCATGTCATGGAGCGGATTAACGGCCGCCTTCGGTGGCGCCGGCTGGTGCGCAAAGAGCGGCAAATCGTCTAGCACGACCCCCTTGCCACCGGAAGAGCGCTGTTCGAGCAGGTCGAGCACCTGTCGGGCCCGCGCCAGTACCGGCTCGGGCAGGCCGGCCAGCCGCGCCACCTGGATGCCGTAGCTGCGATCGGCGGCACCCTCGGCGACCTCGTGCAGGAACACCACCTCGCCCTCCCACTCGCGCACCTTCATGGTGTGGTTGGAGACCCGTCGGAGGGTCCTCGAAAGCGCGGTCATCTCGTGGAAATGCGTGGCGAAAAGGGCGCGGCAGCCGGTCTCGTCGTGCAGCGCCTCGACCGCCGCCCAGGCGATCGACAGGCCGTCGAAGGTCGCCGTGCCGCGGCCGATCTCGTCGAGGATGACCAGCGAGCGCGACGTGGCACGGTTGAGGATGGCGGCCGTCTCCACCATCTCGACCATGAAGGTCGAGCGGCCGCCGCCGATATCGTCCGAGGCGCCGACGCGCGAGAAGACCCGGTCGACGACGCCGATATGGGCACGTCCGGCGGGCACGAAGCCGCCCATCTGGGCGAGGATGGCGATCAGCGCGTTCTGCCGGAGGAAGGTCGACTTGCCGCCCATGTTCGGGCCGGTCACCAGCCAGAGGCCGCCGCCGCTGAGCTCGCAGTCATTCTCGACGAACACCGCGCCCGCGGCGCGCACATGGGTCTCGACCACCGGATGGCGGCCGCCGGCAATCGAAAAGGCGAGGCTCTGGTCGACCGTCGGGCGGCAGAAGCCGCGCCGTGCCGCGAGCTCGGCGAGGGCCGCGGTGACGTCGAGCTCGGCGATGGCGTCGGCGACGGCGCGCAGGCGTTCCGCCTCGGCCGTCACGGCGGCGAGGAGGCGCTCGAAGATCGCGAGCTCGATGGCGAGGGCGGCGTCGTGGGCCCTGGCGATCCGTCCTTCGAGTTCGGCGAGTTCCTTCGTGGTGAAGCGCATGGCATTGGCCATGGTCTGGCGGTGGATGAAGCTCGCCGTGTGCGGCGGCTCGAGCAGCCGGGCGCCATGGGCGGCGGGCACTTCGACGAAGTAGCCGAGCACCCCGTTGTGCCGGATCTTCAGGGAACGGACATCGGTGTCCTCGACGAGGCGGGCCTGGAGCGCCGCCACCACCTCGCGCGTCTGGCTGCCGAGCGCCCGCTCGGCGTCGAGCCGACCGTCATGACCCCGGCGCACGAAGCCGCCATCGCGGGCCAGCAGCGGCGGATCGTCGTCGATCGCGGCAAGCAGCTCGGCCGCCAAGGCCCGTGGCGCCTCGCCGAGCTGCCGGGTGAGGGCCCCGAGCACGGCAGGGGGGACGGTGAGGCTTGCGAGACGGGCCGCGAGATCGGTTGCCCCGGCCACGGCCCCTGCAACCGCCTTGAGGTCGCGTGGCCCGCCGCGTCCGAGCATCAGCCGGGTGAGGGCCCGGGTGAGGTCGGGGATCGCCTTGAGGTCGGCGCGCAGCCTCCGTGTCAGCTGCGTGTCGGCGTGGAGCGCCTCGACCGCGTCGAGCCGGGCATTGATGGCGGCGGCCTCCGCGAGCGGCGCGGCGAGGCGGCGGGCGAAGAGCCGCGAGCCGGCCGGGGTGACGCAGAGGTCGATCTCGGCCCTCAGCGCGCCCTTCTCGGCGCCGCGCTGGGTCACCAGCAGTTCGAGCGAGGCGCGGGTCGCTGCATCGATCGCCATATGGGCCGCGGCGCGCTCGCTGGTCGGCGGCCTGAGCGCCAGCGGCACGCCCTTCTGGCTGTCGCGCACGTAGTCGCACAGCGCCCCGAGCGCGGCTCGTCCGGCGCGCGAGAAGGCGGTGGGGTCGACGCTGCCGTCGGGGAACGCCGCGGCGATGCGGCGGGCGCCCAGCTCGCTGTCGAACAGGCCGGCCGCGACCTCGACCAGTGCCGCCTCGGGGAGCGTCACCCGGGCCTCGGCCAGCGCCGAGCGCGTCGCCGGCGAGAGCAGCAGCTCGGCCGGATCGATGCGTGCCAGCTCGTCCCCGATCGCGCCGGCCGGGACATCGATGACCGCCGTCTCGCCGGTCGAGACATCGGCCCAGGCGAGCGCGAAGTCGGTCTCGCCATGGCGCACCATGGCGAGCGCGGCGAGGTAGTTGGAGGCGCGCGCCGGCAGCAGGTCGTCCTCGGTCAGCGTGCCGCGGGTGACGAGCCGCACCACGTCGCGCCGGACCGGCGATTTCGCTCCGCGCTTTCTGGCCTCGGCCGGATCCTCCACCTGCTCGCAGATGGCGACGCGATGGCCCAGCCCGACCAGCCGCTTGAGGTAGTCCTGCGCCGCGTGAATGGGAACGCCGCACATCGGGATGTCGGCGCCCTGGTGCTTGCCGCGCTTGGTCAAAACGATGCCGAGGGCCTGGCTCGCGACCTCCGCATCCTCGAAGAACATCTCGTAGAAGTCGCCCATCCGGTAGAACAGCAGGTATCCCGGATTGATCGCCTTGATCTCGAGATACTGCGCCATCATCGGCGTAATGGCGGCTTCCGGCACGGTCGGGGTGAGGGGCGCTTGGTCCATCGGCCTGCTGCGGGAGGAGGAGGCGCGACGTTAGGCGGTTTGCCGCGCCCTGCCAACACTCAGCCGGCGTCTATCCCGAGAACCCTCGACCAGGTCCATTTCGGATCGTAGCCGATGAGCCGGCGCGCCTTGTCGATCGAGATCAGCGTGTCGCGCGCTCCGGTCCCCGGCCTGAGGACGCAACCGGGAAAAGCCGCGGCGACGAGTTCCGCATTGGTCTGGCGCATGATCGTGTCGGGCGCCGCGATGGTCATCACCTCGGCCCCGGTGATGCCGCTCTCCAGCGCCAGCACGCAGGCATCGGCGGTGTCGCGGCTGTCGACGTAGCCCCACAGGTTGAAGCGGCGCGACAGCGGTTCGCTCCAGAAGCCGGGGATTCTCTCGTAGCCGGTGACGTGCCCGGCCCGGTCATAGAAGATGTTGGAGAAGCGCAGCCCCACGAACGGTACGCCGTAGCGGCGGTTCATGTGCCGCGCCAGATCCTCGGTATTGGCCTTGGAGATGCCGTATGACGAGGTCGGGATCGGCGGATCGTCGTCGCTGGTGGGCAGCGCCATCGGGGTCACGCGATCGAAGGGGAAGCCAAGCACCGTCTCGGACGAGGCCCACACCACCTTCCGCATGCCCAGGAAGCACGCCGCCTGGAACACGTTGTAGGCGATCAGCGAATTGACGTGGAAGCGGGCCGCGCCCGAGACGTGATCCCAGTCCGGCTCGCCATGGGCGGCGAGCTGCACCACCGCGTCATGGCCATGCAGCGCCGCGAAGGTCTGGCCGTAGTCGGTGAGGTCCACCCGGACGAAGCCCGGGCTCTCGATGCCGCCCGGCACCGCCCGGTCGATGTTGGTGACCTCGTGGCCTCTGGCCCGGAGCGCCGCGATCACCACCGGCCCGACGCCGCGATCCCACGAACCCGTACCACCGGTGACTGCGACTTTCATGGCATTGTTCCTGATCAGTACCGGTCGCTCTCGTGCCGCACCGGCGCGTAGACGAAATCGGAGAACACCGCTTCCTTCGCCGTGCCGTTGAGGTCCGAGCAGGCCATGCCGACGAAGGCGCCGGTGAAGCTGCCGTGCTCGGCATGCCCGCCGCACTCGTCCGAGAGCAGCGAGGCGTCGAGCCGCGGGCCGACCGGCTGCCAGTTGCCGCCGGCGCCGGCATTGCCGGTGGCGTAGAAGAACTGCAGCGCCGGGCCGCGGATCTCGATCTTGAGCCGCACCGGCCCGTGCTGAGGCAGCGGCACGGGTGGGGCCGGATAGCTGAGCCGGCCGTCGGGGTGGCTCGCGAGCGAGCTCATGATCAACAGCTCGCGCTGGCCGTCCGAGTGCGCGGTGACGGTGAGGTAGTGGAAATTGTAGCGGCCATAATAGCCGGTCAGTCCGGCGAACTGCCGCTCGTCCACGGGGGAGAACTCGACCGTCACCTCGGCGTCATAGGAGAAGTGCGTCTGCCGCCGCGCCACCAGCGCCTGCTCGAACCAGCTGCCGATCGACTCGCGCCCGATGAGATGGAGCTTGCCGTCCGCAAGCCGGAAGATGCGCTCGGTCTCGGGTGTCCTGAGCCACTGGAAATCCTTGTGCAGGGTGGCGAAGCTGTAGCGCTTCGGCGTCCAGTACTCGGTGTCGTCGCGCGTCCCGGGAATCTCGACCTCGAGCGAGGGCACCGGGCCGTTCTTGACCCAGAGCCAGTCGTCATTGCCCCAGTAGGCCTCCTGGATGCCGGTCTCGCGGCCGAGCACGCAGCGGCGCTTCTGCGTCGTCGGCCGGCCCATCAGATGGACGAGGAAGGTCCTGCCGTCCGGCGTCTCGACGATATCACCGTGGCCGGCGCGCTGCACCGCATTGAGCGGCGCGTCCTTGGCGGTGAGGATGTGCTTGATCGGATGGGTCTCGTAGGGCCCCTCGATGTGGCGCGAGCGGGCGAAGGTGCAGGCGTGCTCGTAGCCGGTGCCGCCCTCGGCGGTGAGCAGGTAGTACCAGGGTCGCCCGTCCCTGCCCTTGCGCTTGTAGAGGTGCGGGCCTTCGACCAGCTTCAGGTCGGTGCCCTGGTAGATGTTGGTGACCGGGCCGACCAGCTTCTTCTGGCGGTGGTCGTATTCCTGCAGCGCGATGCCGGCGAACAGCAGCGGGCGGGTTCTATGGTCCCACAGCATGTTGACGAACCACTTCCGGCCGTCATCGTCGTGGAACAGCGACGGGTCGAAGCCGGAGGAGTTCATGTAGACCGGGTCGGACCACGGGCCCTCGATCGACGGAGCGGTCACGAGGTAGTTGTGCGCGTCCTTGAACGAGCCGTCCTTTCGCTTGACGTCGGTGTAGATGAGGAAGAACTGCTCGCCGTCATGGCTGAGGCAGGGCGCCCAGATGCCGCACGAATCCGGGTCGCCGCGCATGTCGAGCTGGCTCTTGCGGGTCAGCGGCCGGGTGACGAGGTCCCAGTTGGCGAGGTCCTTCGAGTGATGGATCTGCACACCCGGGTACCATTCGAAGGTCGAGGTGGCGATGTAATAGTCCTCGCCGACGCGCAGGATCGACGGGTCGGGATTGAAGCCCGGCAGGATGGGATTGCGGATCAGGGGCATGGGGGGTGCTCGGCGTTTCTGTGGTCGTCCTCTCCCGTTGCGGGAGAAGGTGCCCGAAGGGCGGATGAGGGGTTGATTCCGCGCACTCGGTCGTTTCTCACTTCGCTCCGATCGAGCATCGCGAGCGGGGTGACCCCTCAACTGGCGCTTCGGGCAACCTTCCCCCGCAAGGGGAGAAGGCCAGCTGGTGGTGGGCGGGAGACGACAGGCGGGCCGATAGGCCCTCCCGTCACACGAACCGGTTGACCAGGTTCTCGAGGTATTCCTGCTGGCCGGACCTAGGCTGCGGGTTGATGTTCTCGGCCTCCACCCACTGGGCAATCTGCTCGAGCGTGCGTTCGCCCTTCAGCATGGCCTGCGCACCCTTCTCGTTCCAGCCGGCATAGCGCGCCTCGATCACCTTGTCGTAGGTGCCGTCCTCGATCAGCGCCGCGGCGCCCTTGAGGCCGCGGGCCAGCGTATCGAGCCCGCCGACATGGCCGTGGAGCAGGTCCGCCGGATCGATCGACTGGCGGCGCACCTTGGCATCGAAGTTGAAGCCGCCCTTGCCGAGGCCGCCGGCCTTGAGGATCTGGTAGAAGGCCAGGGCCATCTCGCCCGGGTTGTTGGGGAACTGGTCGGTGTCCCAGCCCGACTGCAGGTCGTTGCGGTTGGCGTCGACCGAGCCGAGGATGCCGAGCCCACCGGCCACTGCCAGCTCGTGTTCGAAGCTGTGCCCGGCGAGGAAAGCGTGGCCGACCTCGATATTGACCTTGACCTCCTTCTCGAAGCCGTAGGTCTTGAGGAACCCGTACACCGTCGCGACGTCGTAGTCGTACTGGTGCTTGGTCGGCTCCTGTGGCTTCGGCTCGATCAGGATCTGCCCCTTGAAGCCGATCTTCTTGGCATGCTCGATGACGAGGCCGAGGAAGCGCGCGGCCTGATCCTGTTCCTGCTTGATGCGGGTATTGAGCAGCGTCTCGTAGCCCTCGCGGCCGCCCCACAGCACGTAGTTGGCGCCGCCCAGATCATGGGTGACCTCGAGCATCTGCTTCACCTGCCCGGCGGCATAGGCAAACACATAGGGGTCCGGGTTAGTGGCGGCGCCGGCCATGTAGCGGCGGTTGGAGAACAGGTTAGCCGTGCCCCACAGCAGCCGCGTGCGCGAACTCTGCATCTTCTTGGCGAAGATGTCGGCGATGACGCGCAGGTTCTTGTTGCTCTCCTTGAGCGTCGCGCCCTCGGGGGCGACGTCGACGTCGTGGAAGCAGAAGAACGGCGCGTCGAGCAGGTCGAACAGTTCGAACGCCACGTCGGCCTTCAGCTTGGCGCCGTCCATGCCCTTGTCGTACCAGGGCCGGTCGAAGGTGCGTCCGCCGAACGGATCACCGCCCTCCCAGGCGAAGGTATGCCAGTACGCGATGGCGGGCCGGATATGGTCCTCCATGCGCTTGCCCAGCACCAGCTCGTCCTTGTTGTAGTGGCGATAGGCGAGCGGGTTGGAGCTCTGCGGCCCCTCGAACTTGACGGGCGCGATGCCCTTGAAGAAATCGGTCACTTGCGGGCCTCCTGGATGGCGGGGTCAAAAAGCGCGTTCACGCGCGTCTTCAATGGCGGGATAGAGCGCACGATAGCGCGCATACTGGTCGGAATAGGCTCGGCCCAGCGCCCGGTCGGGGGCGATGACGCGCCGGATGGCGGGCATGGTCATGACGCCGAGCGGATCGACGCCCTCGGCGGCGCACAGACCCAGGCGCGCGGCGCCCAGCGCCCCGCCGAAGTCGCCGTCGGCGGGCAGCGCGATCTCGGTGTCGAGATTGGTGGCGATCAGCCTCAGCCAGAGCTCGGACTTCGAGCCGCCGCCCACCGCGATCAGCCGGCCGAGTTCGGTGCCCGCATCGCTGAGCACGCGCTTGCAGTCGCGGAAGGCGAAGGCGACGCCTTCCATCACCGCCTGCGCGAGCAGCGCCGGGTCGGTCGAGTGGGACAGGCCGACGAAGCTGCCGCGTGCGCCGGCATTGTTGTGCGGGGTGCGCTCGCCCGAAAGGTAGGGCAGGAAGATCTCCTCGCCCGGCCCCCTGAACCCCGCTTCGGCCGCACCCGAGAGGCTCGCCGGGTCCTGCCCGGTGATCTTGCCCAGCCAGTTGAGGCTGTCGGTGGCCGACAGGATCACGCCCATCTGGTGCCAGGTGTCCGGGATGGCGTGGCAGAAGGCGTGCACCGCCCCGTGCGTGTTGGGGCGGAAGCGGTCGTTGGAGACGAACAGCACGCCCGAGGTGCCGAGCGAGACGAAGCCTTCGCCCGGACGCACGGCGCCGATGCCGCAGGCCGCCGCCGCGTTGTCGCCGGCACCGCCGGCCACCACCACATTGGCTCCCATGCCCCAGCGGGCGGCGAGATCGGACTTGAGCGTGCCGCCGGCGGCCGAGCCCTCGACAAGGCGCGGCATGTGCGAGCGATCGAGCCCGGTGACGGCGAGCAGTTCGTCCGACCAGTCGCGGCGGCCGACATCGAGCCACAGCGTGCCGGCCGCGTCCGACATCTCCTCGACATGCTCGCCGGTCAGCAGCAGGCGCACATAGGCCTTGGGCAGCAGCACCTTGGCGATCCGCGCGAAGATCTCCGGCTCGTGCTTCCTGACCCAGGCGATCTTGGGCGCGGTGAAGCCGGGCATGGCGATATTGCCGGCAATGTCGCGCAGGCGCGGCAGCGCTGCTTCCATTTCGGTGCATTCGGCCGCCGCACGTCCGTCATTCCACAGGATGCAGGGACGCAGGACCTCGTCGTTCCGGCCCAGCAGGGTTGCCCCATGCATGTGGCCGGAGAGGCCGATGCCGCGCACCGCCGCCAGTCCGGCGCGATGCGTTGCGGCGAGCCTGTCGATCGCCTCGAGGGTTGCGCTCCACCAGTCGGACGGATTCTGCTCCGACCAGCCCGGGTGCGGCCGCACCGGTTCGACGGCCCTGGCGCTGGCATCGCCGAGCGGCCTGCCGTCCCCGTCGATGAGGAAGGCCTTGACCCCGGACGTGCCGATATCGATGCCGAGATAGGTCATGAGGCACGTACCTCACGACCGACTAAGGATAACATTGCCCTTCGTCCTCCCTGGGCACCTGCACAGTCCGAATGCCCTTTACCTGAGATTGTCGCGCAGAAACAGGCCGATTTCAATGGGCGGCGCGGTGCGCTCCCCGTCATGCCCCATGGCCGCGGCGCGGGCCATGGCGATCGCCGCGGCAATTTCGCCATCCGGATTCTGGTCGATCACCACATCGATGCTGCCGTTCTGCAGCCCGGCCCGCGTCGCGCCGGTCAGTTCGTGGGCCACCACGCGCACCTTGCCGGCGACATGCCGCCGCTCGAGGGCGGCGAGCAGCCCGGCGGTTCCGGCGCCGAGGTTGTAGATGCCGGCGATTCCCGGTTCGGCGAACAGCGCCGCGGCCGCCGCCTCGGTCAGGGTATCGTCGTCGAAGCCTTCGATCGGGCCGATGATCTCATGGCCTGCGAACTCGGCGGCCATCACGGCGAGGAACCCCTCGTAGCGCTCGCGGTGGTCCCGCAGTCCCAGCGAGCCGGCGACCACTCCGATGCGCCCCTCCGGGCAGAAGCGGCCGAGCAGCGAGGCCGCCGTACGGCCGGCCGCGACATTGTCGATGCCGACGAAGTGCTGACGGGCCGAGCCGGGCAGGTCGGAGACCAGCGTCACCACCGCGATGCCGCGCCGGCTGGCCTGGTCGATGGCGCGCCGCACCAGGTCGTCCTCCGTGGCGACCACCACGGCGCAGTCGCAGCCGCGGGGATCGAGCCCCGCCAGCGCATCGCTCAGGGCCTTCGGATCGAAGGCATGCACCAGGTGGGTCTCGAGCTTCAGCCGCTCGCCCTTCACCGCCCGGGCGCGCCGCGCGATGGCCGAGACGAGGCTCTGCATGAACTCGTTGCGGCTGTCGGGAATGAGGAAGGTCACCGACAGGTCCCGGGCCCGGGCCAGCAGCGATGCGGAAAGGTCGCGCCGGAAGTCCAGAACCCTGATGGCGTCGGCCACTCGTTCCGCGGTTTCGGCCCGCACGCCGGGGCGGCCGTTGAGCACCCGGTCAACCGTTGCCAGCGACACGCCCGCCTGGCGCGCCACGTCGTGTACCGTCACGCGTCGCTTGAGATCGTCCATCGTTCCTCGGCCCCGTCGCAGCAATACCTGTCGAGTTCGCGGCGCGGCGTCAATCGTTTCGCTCCCGGCTCGGCTTTCGCTCCGCAGCTTTTGTCGCTATCAACCCACGACCGAACCGGAGGAGTGGGGCGCATGGTCGTGAGGGTTGAGGGATTCGGCAGCTACGAAGGCAAGCGGGTCGATCAGTTTCACCTGGTGAGCGAGACGGGGGTCGAGGTCGACCTGATCAGCTGGGGCGTCGTGGTCCGCGACTGGCGCGTCCCGGTGGCGAACGGGTTGCGCCCGGTGGTGCTGGGCTTCGACGGTTTCGACGCCTACCCGGCCGCTTCCCCCTATTTCGGCTCGCTGGCCGGTCGGGTCGCCAACCGCATCGGCAATGCCCGCTTCCAGCTCGACGGCAAGACCTACGAGGTCGATGCGAACTTCCACGGCCACAGCCTGCATGGCGGCGCCGGAGGCATCGGCCGCCGCGTCTGGGACGCCGAAGTCGACGAGGACGCCGCTTCGGTCCGCTTCACGCTGTTCTCGCCCGATGGCGAGATGGGCTTTCCGGGCAACGTGACGTTTTCGGCGACCTACACCCTGACCGGCAACCGGCTGAGCCTCGACATCGCGGCACGGGCCGACCGGCGCACCCCGATCAACGTGGTCCAGCACCAGTACTTCAATCTCGGGACCGGGCCCGACGTGCTCGACCACCGCTACCGCATCGCCGGCCACGCCTATACCGAACTGGGCGGGCTACTGATTCCCACCGGCGCGATTCTGCCGGTCGAGGGCACGCAGTGGGACCTGAGAGCCGGCCGCACCATGCGCGACTCGGCGGGGCAGCCGGTCGACTATGACGGCAACGTCGTCCTCGCCTCGGATCGGCGGTTCGAGGACCCGGTGGCCGTCGTCACCGCCCCCGACGAGGCGCTGACCCTCAAGCTCTTCACCGACCGGCCCGGCCTGCAGATCTACAATTCGGTGTGGACCGACGTGACGGCGGAAGGCCGGCACTTCGCCCGACATTGCGGCTTCTGCCTCGAGGACCAGGACCTGCCTGACGCGGTCAACCACCCGCATTTCCCCTCCGTGATCTACGGGCCCGACCGCGACTATCGGCACCGCGTCGACATCGAGATCGCCTGAGGGCGATCCACGGGAGGGAGGCCGGGAGGGTGCGGCAGGCGAACTGCCGCACGCCTTGTCCGCCGCTACTGCAGCATCACCGGATAGACATAGAAGGCGCCGGCATCCTCCGCGCCCATCTTGGAGAACTTCGCCTCGGTCACCCACAGCGTGTTGCCGACCTTGGTCACCGCGGTGGGGGAATCCCAGGCTTCCTTGCCCACTACCTTGATGTTGGCGGTATCGCCGTCGAAGGTGATGGCGTCGATCTGGGCATTGCCGTTCTCGGCGAGATACAGCACGCCGTCATCGCCGAAGCGCATGCCGTCCGGCCCCTTGAGCTCCTGGCTGAGCTTGAGCTCGGTCAGCGCTCCGGGGGCGCCATCGGCGCCGATCGCCAGGCGGAATAGCTTGTTGGTCATCACCCCGTTCATGTAGAGCGCGCCATCGGGCCCGAAGCTCAGCCCGTCGAGCGAGGCGAGGGCGGCGTCCTTGAAGAACACCGTCGCCGTGGTGGCACCCGGGGCCACCACGAAGACCTGGCCGCCGGCCGTGTCTGCCGCGTAGGCGGTGCCGTCCGCCGTGGTCGCGATGTCGTTGCAGAAGGTGCCGTCGCCAAGCGTCACGGCCGACTTGAGACTGCCATCGGCGAGGCTGTAGCTGCGCAGCATCGAGGCCTTGCCCGGGGCGCCGCTGAACAGCGCCAGGTCGGCATAGCAGGCCCAGAGATTGTCGTTCGCCTCGTCGGCATAGACCCCGAGTACCGCTGTCGGACCCTCGGTCACCGCGCCGATCCAGCTCTCGGCGACGCTGGCCCCGGCGGCGGCCCTGAAGATCTGCCCTGTGCCGATGCTGCCGATGATCAGGCTGCCGTCCGCCGTCGAGGTCAGGCTCTCCGGGAACACCATCTTGTCGCCGACCTGTACCTTGTCTGCCGCGAGCGCCGAGCCCCCGGCCAAAATGAGCACGAGGCCCGAAGTGAGCAAAGTCCGCAATCCATCCTCCCGGAGTTTGTTGGGAAGGCACCATGGCATCGCGCAGCATTGGTGCGGGCAATACTCCCGATTGGGAGCGGACGAAAAGGCCGCGATGGAGGTACCCGCGCGGCCGACGGTTGACGCCGATCAAGCCGGTCCTCCCCTCGCGGGTCCAGGCTGCGGGACATGGGAGGGCAGGTCGCATGGATGCCGTCTGGATCTACACCATCGTCGTCGGCGTGGTGATCGTTGCGCACGTGGGACTGTTTGTCGTGCTGCGCCGCCTGATGCGCGACGACCGGCGGCGAAGCGTTCGGGCTCCAGGCCCGCCGGACGCATGAACCGACCTGCACCGCCCGCGCCTGGGTGGAGCGCGGGTGCGGTCCGTCCTGTCCGGGCCCTGCCTACTCCGCCGCGACGCGCGGAAACACGTTGATCTCAGCCATCGCACCCGGCTCGGCCCGCTCCAGCCTGAAGCCGCGCAGCGGCGCCGTCGCCACTTGGTTGCGGCCATTCTGCTTGGCCCGGTAGAGCGCCGCGTCGGCGGCGGCCAGCAGGTCCGAAACGCTCTGCGAGGTGTGCGGCACGCAGGCGACGCCGAACGAGGCCGAAATGTCGGCGCCGCGTGTCGCCCCCAGTTCCTGGATGGCCAGCCGCAGCGTCTCGGCCTTGTCGGCTGCCCGCTCCAGCGTGCAGTCGGGCAGGATCACCACCAGTTCCTCGCCGCCGAAGCGGCAGACGATGTCGGTTTCGCGCAGCCCCGAGAGCAGCGTCAGGGCGCTGTCGCGCAGCACCTGGTCGCCGAAGGCATGGCCATGCTGGTCGTTGAGGCGCTTGAAGTGGTCGAGGTCGATCATCAGCAGCGAGATCTCGCGGTTCTCGCGCTCGGCAAGACGCACGAAGCGCTGCAGGCTGTCCTCCATGTAACGGCGGTTGTAGAGACCGGTGAGCGGGTCGCGCAGCGCCTGGTTCCTCAGCTTCTCGCGCAGCGCCATGTTGGCGAGCGCCAGGCTCATGCCGTCGGCGAGGGCCGAGCCGAGATTGGCCACCCGCTCGAGCCGCGCCTCGGCTTCGGCGCCCGACGCGAACAGCTGCAGCAGCCCGACGATCTCGCCGCGCGCGATCATCGGGATTTCGAGCACGGTCTCGGGGCCGCCGTGGTGGGCACAGCACAGCTTGCTGCCGTCGGGACGGTTGAGCTGCGGCTTGCCGCGCTTGAGCGCCCAGCAGCCCACCGGGCTGATCGTCTCGTCGAGCGGCTCGCCCTCCGGACGGGCCCAGCTGGTCGACAGCACCAGCCGGTCGCGCGAATTGTTGAAGATGTAGAGGGCGCCCGCATAGCCGGGCAGCAACTCGCCTGCGGTGGCCTTGAGCACGGCGTTGACGTCCGCGTGGTCGCCGGCGCTCTGCAGCACGTCGGCCATCTCGAACAGTCGCGCCACCTGTTCGCGCGCCGTGTCGGCGGCGAGCACCGCGGCCGCGCGCCCATCCGCCTCGGTGACCGAGGACCGGAAAGCGAAGATCAGCCCGAGCAGCGCCAGCAACCCGCCGCCCACCTGCAGCACGAGGACGAGAAGGCTCCCGAAGCGGATACGCTCCTCGTGGACGCGCAGCCGGCCGTCGGCCTCCGCGAGGGTGCGCTCGATGGCTTCGCCCAGCGCCGCGACGGTGGCGGCGGTGCCGTGCCGTGACAACAGGGTCGCGGCGCCGGCGCGGTCGCCGGCGGCGACCAGCGACACGGCTTCGCTCCAGCCGGCCGCGAGGTCGGCGAGCAGTTGCGGCGCGGCCAGCGGCGTCCGATCCGTCGCCGCGATCGCTCCGAGCTGGCGCAGGGCCCCGGCCGCCTCGCCGGTCAAGGCCGGCAGCCGGTCGAAATAGTCGCCCGGCGCCACCTCGCCGGCCATGATGTGCAGAACGCGCGCATCGGCCTCGATGACGGCCCGGCCGAGGGTCCGCAGTCGCTGGCCCTCCTCGCGCAGCTGGGTCAGGGCCTCCTGCTGGCCCGTCACATGGGCAAAGCCGAACACCGAGGTGGCGACGATCGCGAACACCAGCAGCACCGTCGCGATCGACAGCAGGCGCGAGCGCAGGGGCATGGGCTGCAGATGCCCCTTCGGGGTCGCATGGAACAGGCCAGGGAACATCGCGCCACGCTCGGCTGGGTCCGCGGGATGTCGCGCAATGTGCCGCAAATCCCCCGGCCTGCCTCGCCGCATCCGGCAAAGCCCTTAGCGTCCGGTGAAGCAGCCTGGTGAACACCGCGCTGCTTCCGGAACGCGGATTTGCAGAAAATCCGAAATACTGTCGGAATCGGTAGGGCCGGTGTCGATTCCCCTCGGCCCCGCTCGACCACAGGGCGATGAACCAGGAGGCCAGCGTGCCATGAAATATGCCTGTCTCGTGCATTTCGACGGCGCCGTGCTCGATAACCTCGATGCGGCCGGCAAGCACCAGCTCGACGTCGACTCGGTGGGCTATGACGGTGACCTCGCGGCCGCCGGCCACCTGATCGCCGCCGAGGCCCTGCAATCGCCGCACAGTGCCGTGCTGGTCAGGGTGCGCGACGGCCGCCTGTCCGCTACCGATGGTCCGTTCAGCGAAACCAAGGAGCAGTTGGGCGGCTTCATTCTGATCGAAGCACGCGACATGAACGAGGCGATCCGGCTGGCCGGCGGCATCCCGCTCGCCAAGCTCGGCACCATCGAAGTGCGGCCGGTCTACGATATCCCGGTGCGAAAATAGCCCCCCGCACCCCTGAGCTCGAGGCCGTCTGGCGGCGTGAGTCCGGGCGCGTGCTGGCCACGCTGATCCGGCTGCTCGGCAGCTTCGAGCTCGCCGAAGAGGCGCTGACGGATGCCTTCCTTGCGGCTGCCGAACAGTGGCCGCACGCGGGCGTACCGGCCAATCCGCGTGCCTGGCTGGTCTCGGCCGGACGCTTCAAGGCCATCGACCGCATCCGGCGGCGCGCCCGTTTTGCCCCGATCGCGGCGGAACTGGCGCGTGTCGAGGAGGCCGTCATGGATCCCGAACCCGAAACGATCGCCGACGACACGCTGCGGCTGATCTTCGTGTGCTGCCATCCCGAGCTGCTGCCGGACGCGCAGATCGCACTGACGCTGCGCGAGGTCTGCGGGCTCACCACGGAGGAAGTGGCAGCGGCGTTCCTCGCCACCCCGTCGGCGATGGCGCAGCGCATCGTTCGCGCCAAGGCCCGCATCCGCGACCTGGCGCTACCCTACGAGGTGCCGGAGCCGGACGCCTGGGCCGGTCGGCTCGATGCGGTGGCGCACGTGATCTACCTGATCTTTTCGGAGGGCTATGCCGCATCGCAGGGGGAGGCCGCGATCCGCGCCGAGCTCTGCACCGAGGCCATCCGGCTCGCCCGGGCACTGGTCGAGCTGACCGGCGCCGCCGATGCCGAGGGTCTTCTCGCGCTGTTGCTGCTGCAGGATGCGCGTCGCGCCGCCCGAACCGGCAGCGATGGCGGACTGATCCTGCTCGATGACCAGGATCGACGGCTCTGGGACCGGGACCAGATCGAGGCGGGCCTGGCTCTCGTCCGTGCCGCTTTCGCCCGCCCGCCGCTCTCCGCCTATACCATCGAGGCGGCGATCGCGGCCGAGCACTGCCGGGCGGCCCGCCCCGAGGCGACCGACTGGGCGGCGATAACAGCGCTCTACGACCTGCTGCTGCGCGCCGATGACTCGGCCATCGTCAGGCTCAACCGGGCGGTAGCGATCGCCATGCGGGACGGGCCGGCGGCCGGCCTCTCCCTGATCGAGGCGCTGCTGGCGACAGGCGAACTCGACGGCTACCGCTACGCGCACGCCGCGCACGCCGATCTGCTGCAGCGGCTGGGGCGTTCCGCGGCAGCACTGTCGGCCTACCGCAGGGCGCTCGCGCTGACCCGGCAGGCGGCCGAGCGCCGTTTCCTCGAAAGCCGCATCGCGGCGGTATCCGGTCAGCCTCGCTAACCCCGGCCCCCGAGCCGCGCCGCAATGTCCCCGAAGGCCGCGACGACCTCGAGATATGCGGCGCGCTTGAACGGCACGATCAGGTCCGGGAGCGCCGCGAGGCGCTCCCAGCGCCAGCGGTCGAATTCCGCCGGATGCCGGCCGCCGCCCGGGCGGGTCACCTCGATCTCGGCCTCCTCGCCGGTGAAGCGGAAGGCGAACCAACGCTGCCGCTGGCCGCGATACTTGCCCTTGAGCGCGATGCCGAGCGCCGCGTCGGGCAGGTCGTAGTGAATCCACCCGGGCGCCTCGGCGATCAGTTCGACCGAGCGGATCGAGGTTTCCTCGTAGAGTTCGCGCAGCGCGGCATCATAGGGGGCCTCGCCCTTGTCGATGCCGCCCTGCGGCATCTGCCACGGCGCGTGGGTATCGGCAGCCGCCTCGGCATCGCCATCGGGCTTGCGGCGGCCGATGAACACCAGCCCCTCGGCGTTGAACACCGCCGTCCCGACACAGTCGCGGTACGGCATCTTCTCGCGGTCAACCATCCTGGTCCTTCATCAGCGCGCTCGCCGGTACGAGCTCTATTCCCTTGTCGCCGAGGCCGCGTGCCCATTCGGCCACCGTGTCGATCGATACCGGCAGGGCCGAGACGATGCCTATGGCGCTGCCCGATGCCTGCGCCTCCGCCTCGAGCGCGGCGAGTTGCGCGAGGATCGGGCCGCGGGCCGGGTTGGCGTCGACCAGCGCGGTGACCCGTCCGAAGGGCACGCGATTGGCCCGCGCCAGTTGCGGTGCCAGCGAGCGGTTGGACGAGCCGTCGTCCAGGTAGCCGAGGCCGCGGGCCCCCAGTTCCTCCATGATCGGGCCGAAATCGGCGGCCGAAGCGGTGAAGCGGGCGCCCATGTTGTTGAGCACGCCCACATAGCCACCGAACCGGCTCATCACGTGGAACAGCTTGGAGAGATTGTCGCGCGGCGGTTGTCCGGTCAGCAGCGTGTCCGGACCGGGGTCGTTCTCGGGATAGTCGAACGGTTCGAGCGGCACCTCAAGTAGGATCTCGTGGCCCTCGGCCCGCGCCGCGCCGACGCTGCGATCGAGCGTCTTGCCGTAGGGCGCAAAGGCGAGAGTGACCGTTTCCGGCAACGTCTGGATGGCCTCGAGCGTGCTGTTGAGATTGATGCCAAGGCCGGACACGACGAGCGCGATCATCGGCTTGCCAGCCGCCGTTGCCGGGTCGTCGGAGGGCCGGGCATAGGTCTGGAACGGCGTTACGCCCATCGGCGACATCTTGGGGATCTGGCCGAACTCGGTTTCCTCGACGAGGTCGGCAACCAGCGTCGGGTCGCTGGACGGGGCATCGGACTGTTCCGGCGTCTCGGTCTCTAGCGCCAGCGGCGCTTCCGGCTCGGCCGCGGTGTCGTGCCCGGCATCGCTGACGGCGAGGCCTTCGGGACTGTCGAGATTGGCGGTCCTGACGATCTCGGCCGTGGTGCTCGGCCGCCCGCCGGCAGGGTCGTCTACCGCCACGACCCAGGCCGCCACGCCGAGCAACACCACGGCCAGCGCTGCGAAGGCGATGCGGGCGACCGGCAGCGACCGGCCGAGTCCCGCCCGGGTGACGACACCGGCCTGACGCGCCTTGCGGCGGGTGAGCGGTGCGCTGAGGTCGCTCATGGGTTCACTCAAGGCGAGGTCATCCGGCTCGAATCGCAACGGGGCGGCGACTCGCCGCCCCGTCCGGGCATCATCATCCATTAACCAGTAACGGAGTGTTAACCGGCGACGCGATCGACCTTGGGCGGATAGGCCGGGTCGGTCTCCTCGCCATTGATCAGCTTGAGCGCGTACTGCAGCTGGTTGTCCTTTTCCTTGTCGGCCGGCACGTAGACCGAGGAGCCGACCGTCGCCTGCTCCTCCGTGCCGCCGCCGATCTGGCCGGGCAGCGCGGCTTCGCCGAGGATCTCGTCGCGACCCTTGAATTCGTCGGGCACGTCCTGGGTCACCACGATGTCGGGCTGGATGCCCGCGGCCTGGATCGAACGGTTGTTGGGCGTGTAGTAGCGGGCGGTGGTCAGCCGCATCGCCCCATCCGCGCCGAGCGGGATGATCGACTGCACCGAGCCCTTGCCGAACGAGCGGGTGCCCACCACGGTGGCACGCTTGTGGTCCTGCAGGGCGCCGGCGACGATCTCGGCCGCCGAGGCCGAGCCGCCATTGATCAGCACCACCAGCGGCACGTCGGCGATCCGCTGGTCGAGCGCGTCGGGCTTGGCATCGTAGCGGGCGCTCTCGGACTCGATGCGACCCCGCGTCAGCACCACCGCTCCCTGCTTGAGGAAGGCGTCCGACACGAATACCGCCTGGTCCACCAGCCCGCCCGGGTTGTTCCTCAGGTCGAGGATCAGGCCCTTGGGCGGCACGCCGTTGCGCTGCTTGTAGACGTCGTCGATCGCCTTCTGGATGCCGACGAAGGCCTGCTCGGAGAAGCGCGCGAGGCGGATCACCCCGATGTCGCCCTCCATGCTGAGGCGGGCCGCGCGGGTGGCGATGATGTCGCGCGTCAGCTCGAACTGCAGCGGCTCG
The DNA here is from genome assembly GCA_041916695.1 of Devosia sp. Taxonomy (GTDB): domain Bacteria; phylum Pseudomonadota; class Alphaproteobacteria; order Rhizobiales; family Devosiaceae; genus Devosia_A. The sequence goes on from JAYRZA010000025.1 coordinate 56,138, forward strand.
TTCACGCCTTCGCGGATCACCGTGATCTTGATCTTGGTGCCGACCTGCCCGCGCATCTTCTCGACGGCCTGGTCCAGCGTCAGACCCTGCACCTGCGTCCCGTCGAGCTCGACGATGAAGTCTCCCGCGAGGATGCCGGCCTTGGCCGCCGGCGTGTCGTCGATCGGCGAAACCACCTTGATCACGCCCTCTTCCATCTGCACTTCGATGCCGAGCCCGCCGAACTGGCCGGTGGTGTCCTCCTGCACGTCGGCGTAGTCGATCGGCTCCATGTAGCTCGAATGCGGGTCGAGCGAGGTGAGCATGCCCTGCAGCGCCGCGTGGATCAGCTGGCGCTCGTCGGGGGCCTCGACATATTCGGCACGGATGCGGTCGAACACCTCGCCGAACAGCGACAGGTCCGAGTAGATCTCGTCAGGCGTGCGCGGCTCGACCGCCGGCACCTCGGCCTTGTCCTGCGCCACCAGCGGGGCGCAGGCGACCCCGAGGGCGAACAGCACAGCCGCCGACACGGCGGTACGGAAGGGCGTCAGGCGCATGGGAATTCATCCACTCTGGGTTGGAGTCGCCGGCTGCGCCCACCATCCGGTGGGGTCGACGGGCTCGTTGTTCTTTCGCATCTCAATATAAAGTGTCGGCCGGGAGACGCCAGCACTGGTGGCGACGGCACGCCCAATTGTCTGTGATCCCATGCTGCCGACGGGCTCTCCCAGCATCACGAACTGGCCAATGTCGACATCCACCTTCTCGAGGCCGGCAAGCAGGATCGTATAGTCCTGCCCGGCATTGAGGATGACGATTTGGCCATAATTGAGGTAGTTGCCCTTGTAGAGCACCCAGCCGTCGGCGGGTGCCACCACCTGCGCCTCGGCCCGCGTCACCACCGACAGGCCGCGCGAGATGCCGCCGAAGCCGTCGCCCGCGCCATACTCGATCACCGTGACGCCGCTCGTGGGCATGGCGAGGAAACCCCGCGCCTGCGCGAACGGCACCGCCGGCTCCTTCCTCTCGGTATTGGCGAGCGCGATCCGAATGGTCTCGCGGTCGAGCGTCGGCACGCTGTTGCCCAGGTTGGCATTGGCCGTGGCCTCGGCCGCGGTGGCGACTGCGGCGGCCCGGCGGGTCAGTTCGCCGATCAGCTGCTGCAGCGAGGTAGCCCTGGCGGCGAGCGCCTCCGCCTCCGCCTCCTCGGCGGCGAGTTCCGCCGTGGCGCGCGCCTCCGATTGCTTGCGGGCGGCGATCAGCGTGCCGATGCGCAGCTGCTCCTCCTCGAGGATGGCGAGGTTCGCCTCGAGCCGGCCCTGCTGTTCGAGCGCCGCCGCCTTGATCTGGCTGAGCCGCGTCAGGTCGGCCATCACCGCATCCGCCTTGGCCTGCAATTGCGGCAGGATCGCCGACATCAGGATGGCCGAGCGGGCCGACCCCAGCGCATCGGCAGGATCGACGATCAGCGCCGGCGGCGGGTTGAGCGAGATGCGTTCGAGCGCGGCGAGCACGCCCGAGATGGTGGCATCGGCCCCGTCCAGCCGGCCACGCACCTCGAGTTCCTGTACGATCAGCTCACCCAGCGTCTCCTCGAGCGCGGCGATGTCGGTCTCCGCCAGCTTGACCCGCTGCGCGGCAGCGATCAGCGCGGCATTCTGCCGGGCGCGATCGCCGCGCATCTCCTCGATCTCGCGCTTCAGGGCCTCGGCCCGCTCCTTGCTCAGGCTGATCGAGGACTCGATCGCGTCGAGCGCCTTCTGCTCCTCGCCGGCGGCGGACGGCGCCGCCTCGGCCGGGGCGATCGCCGGCGGGTCGGCATCGACGGCGGGGCGCAGCTCGAGGTCGGTGGTCGCGGCCGGCAGCTCGGGCGTCGTCGCCGTCTGCCCCAGCGCCACCGAGCCGAGGGCGAGCAGCAGGGCAAGGCCCGCCATTCCTCCATGTCTGGACCAGCCGCCTGCCGGCATCGCACTCCCCGGACGCCCCCGAATCACCGCCATGCGACCATAGCGCAGGCCAAGCCTAGCGGCGGGTTTGTCTTTTGCATGGCCCCCGGACGCCTCACTCGCGGTGGTAGGGGTGCCCGGACAGGATGGTGGTGGCGCGGTAGAGCTGCTCGGCCAGCATGATGCGCACCAGCTGGTGCGGCCAGGTGAGGGGGGAAAGGCTCAGCACCAGATCGGCACCGGCCAGCATGTCGCGGCCATGGCCGTCGGCCCCGCCGATGACGAGGCTCAGCGCCGGACGGCCGGCGTCGCGCCAGCGCGCGATCTGCTCGGCCAGGCCCTGCGAGGAGAGCGACTTGCCATGCTCGTCGAGCACCACGCGCACCCCTTCGGGCAGCTGCGCGGCAAGGCCGCGGGCCTCCTCCGCCTTGCGGGCTTCGGCCGACGCGGCGCGCGACTCGGCGAGTTCCAGCACGTCGAACCCGGTCAGCGCCAGCGACCGGCCGGTGACGCGGGCGCGCTCGAGGTAGCGGGTCGCCAGCTCCCGCTCGGGTCCCTGCTTCATGCGGCCGATGGCGGCGATGAGGATGCGCATGGGTCAGCCGCGGGCCTCGCCCTTTCCCGCCGGAGGAAGAGGCCGCGGCACCTCCCGGCGCGGGACGCTCAGCGGCCCTCGGCGGCGAAATCCACCGACCACATCTTCTCGATGTTGTAGAACTCGCGCACCTCGGGACGGAAGATGTGGACGATGACGTCGCCTGCATCGACCAGCACCCAGTCGGCATGCGGCAGGCCCTCGATGCGCGGCTTGTCGAAGCCGGCCTCGCGCAGCGCCTTGACCAACTGGTCGGCGACGGCGCTGACGTGCCGATTGGAGCGGCCCGAGGTCACCACCATGTGGTCCGCCAGCGAGGATTTGCCGGTAATGTCGATCGCCACGGTCTGCTCGGCCTTGGCATCGTCGAGGCACTTGAGCACCAGCTCGATCATCTGCGGTTGCGGCGGCGCCGGGGCGGGTTCGATCTTCTTTCTGGGTGCGGCCATCAACAAATGACCCCAGCCCATGCACAGTCAGCACGGGTCATGCGTGTTTCGGTTGTCCTTGGCTTGTCGGTCCAAATGCTCGCGGAAGCGTAGCTATTGCCGGTTGTCCCATCAAAAGTGGCGACTACACCACTGCCTCTGCAATATGACGCCTCGGCCGGCGTTCCGCAAGGTTTCGGGTCCTGCATCAATTCGAGCCAGTCTGTCCGGCGCGGCGCAGCGCGGTCGAGGACTGCGGCGAGGTGATGCCATGCAGGTACACCCAGGTCGGCGGCTGCCGGTCGGCGAGGGCCGCCGCGTCCTCCTCGCGCAGGCGGTACGGCTTCAGCGCCGTCGCGGCGCGCGACACCGTCGCCCGGAATGTCGCTCCCGGCCGCGCGTAGACGGCGATCGGCATCAGCCGGGCAATATCCTCCCAACGCTCCCAGCGGTGGAACTGGGCAAGGTTGTCGGCGCCCATGATCCACACGAAGCGGGTCCCGGGGCAGGCGCTCACCAGCCACTCGAGCGTGTCGATGGTGTAGCTGAAGCGGTGTGCCGCCTCGACGGCCGTCACCTCGAGGCGCGGATCGGTGAGCAGCGCGCGCGCCGCCGCCACCCGCGACGCCAGGGGAGCGAGCTCGGCATGGTCCTTGAGCGGGTTGCCCGGCGACACCAGCAACCAGACCGCGTCCAGCTCCAGCCGCCGCAGGCACTGCTCGGCAACCAGCCGGTGGCCCTCGTGGACCGGGTTGAAGCTGCCCCCGAACAACCCGACCCGCAAACCGGGACCGTGCCGCGGCAGCGCGGTGATGTCGGGGGAAAGCGTCATGTCGGCGAGGCGGGGCCGGTCGCGCTCAAGGCCGGGTCTGTCCGCTGCCGCGCACGAGGTACTTGAAGCTCGTCAGTTGCTCCACCCCCACCGGCCCGCGGGCGTGGAACTTGCCGGTCGCGATGCCGATCTCGCCGCCGAAGCCGAATTCGCCGCCATCGGCGAACTGCGTCGAGGCATTGTGCAGCAGGATGGCCGAGTCGATCTCGGCAAAGAAGCGGCCGACCGCCGCCTGGTCCTCGGCGATGATCGCCTCGGTATGGTGCGACGAATAGGTGCCGATATGGGCGATCGCCTCGCCGACATCGGCGACCACCTTCACCGACAGGATCGCGTCTTCATACTCGGTGTGCCAGTCGTCCTCGCTGGCGGGGACCGCCTCGGGAACGAGGGCGGTGACGGTCGCGTCGCCGCGGATCTCGCAGCCCCTGGCGACCAGCGCCGCGATCACCGGCTTCAGGTGCGTGTCGACCGCCTCGCGGTGGATCAGCAGCGTCTCGGTGGCGCCGCAAATGCCGGTGCGCCGCATCTTGGCATTGAGTGTCACCTCGACCGCCATGTCGAGGTCGGCGGACTTGTCGATATAGGTGTGGCACAGGCCCTCGAGATGGGCAAAGACGGGGACGCGGGCCTCCTCCTGCACCCGGGCCACCAGCGTCTTGCCGCCGCGCGGCACGATGACGTCGAGTGTCCCGCCAAGCCCCTTGAGCATCTCCCCAACCGCGGCGCGGTCGGTGGTCGGCACCATCTGGATGGCGTCGGCCGGCAGGTTGGCGACGATCAGCCCCTCGACGAGGCAGGCATGGATGGCGCGGGTGGAGTTGGCGCTGTCCGAGCCGCCCCTCAGGATCACCGCGTTGCCGGCCTTCAGAGTCAGCGCGCCGGCATCGGCGGTGACGTTGGGTCGGCTCTCGAAGATTACGCCGACGACGCCGAGCGGGGTGCGGACGCGGGCGATGTCGAGCCCGTTGGGGCGGCTCCAGCGCGCCATCACCGTGCCCACCGGATCGGGCAGGGCGGCGATGGTCTTCAGCCCCTCGATCATCGCATCGATGCGCTTGTCGGTGAGCAGCAGCCGATCGAGGAAGGCCTTCGAGATGCCCTTGTTCTCGGCCGCCGCCATGTCTTCGGCATTGGCGGCGAGGATTGCCGCGCGCCGGTCGTCGAGCGCGGCGGCGGCAGCATCGAGGGCGCGCGCCTTGGCGAGCGGATCGGCGAAGGCGAGCAGGTTGGCGGCGGCCCGGGCGCGCCGCCCGAGTTCGAGCATCAGGGCCGGCAGGCCCTGCTCCTGTTCGCCGAAGATCGCTTCGAAGAGTGCCATCAGATCCTTGCCTCCGCCCCCATCAGGGTGACCATGTTGTCGCGATGCAGCACTTCGGAGCGGGTGTCAAAGCCCAGTAGCTCGGTGACGGCAGTTGACTGCTTGCCCTTGACGAGGTCGACTTCCTCGCGCCCCAGGCTCGCGAGCCCCCGCGCGATCTCCCGCCCCTCGGGATCGAGCACCGCGATGACGTCGCCCCGCTCGAACGTGCCGCTGGCCTTCGTCACCCCGATCGGCAGCAGGCTCCGCCCGGTCAACAGGGCACGGGCCGCGCCGGCATCGACATGCACCGCGCCCGACAGCTCCAGCGTGCCCATGATCCAGCGCTTGCGTGCCTGCGCCCGGCTCTGGGCGGGGGCGAACAGCGTGTGCCGCGCGCCCTCGGTGAGGGCCCGCAGCGGATGCTCCTCGGTCCCCCTGGCGATGATCATCGCCGTGCCGGCACCGGTGGCGATCTTGCCGGCCTCGACCTTGGTGGTCATGCCGCCGCGGCTCAGGTGGCTGGCGGCGCCACCCGCCATCGCCTCGATCTCCGGGGTGATCAGAGCCACCTCGGGCAGGTGGCGGGCATCGGGGTGCTTGCCCGGCGGAGCCGAGTAGAGCCCGTCGACGTCGGACAGCAGGATCAGGCAGTCGGCCTCGATCATGGTGGCGACACGCGCCGACAGCCGGTCATTGTCGCCATAGCGGATCTCGGCGGTGGCGACGGAATCGTTCTCGTTGATGATCGGTATGGCACCCAGGCCGAGCAGCGTGGTGATGGTGGTGCGGGCGTTGAGGAAGTAGCGCCGCTCCTCGGTGATGTTGGGGGTAAGCAGGATCTGCCCGGTGACGATCTCGTGCGCGCCCAGGGCCGCGGCCCAGGCCTGGCTGAGCGCGATCTGGCCGGCGCTGGCGGCCGCCTGGCTCTGTTCGAGCGGCAGCACCTTGGCGTCGAGCCCGAGCAGGCGCCGGCCAAGCGCAATGGCGCCGGAGGAAACGATCACCAGCGAGCGCCCCTCGGCCTTGAGGGCGGCGAGGTCCGCCGCGAGCGACGCCAGCCATGCGGCGCGCAGTTTGCCGGTCTTGCCGTCGACGAGCAGCGCCGATCCGATCTTGACCGTCAGCCGGCGATAGGGGGCGAGGGCATTGCTCATCGGTTGCACACCCGATGATCGGCGCGGCGCGGCAACGGGCCGACCATCGCCATCACGGCACCCATGTCGGCTCGGCCTTGCGCCGCTCGGCCTCGACGGCGGCCGCCTTGTCGGCGTCGATCTGCGCGATGATCCGGTAGAGCACCTGGTCGACCCCCGCGCCGGTGACGCCGGAGCAGGCGAACACCTCGGCCCTGCTCGCGCGCCTGAGCGCCTTGAGTTTGTCCTTGACCGCGCTCTCCTCGAGCGCGTCGATCTTGTTGAGCACCACGATCTCGGGCTTGTCCGCCAGCTCCTCGGCATAGGCGGCGAGCTCGGCGCGGATCGTGCGGTAGGCGGTCCTGACGTCGTCCTGCGTGCCGTCGATCAGGTGGACGAGAATGGCGCAGCGCTCGACATGGCCGAGAAAGCGGTCGCCCAGTCCCTGGCCCTCGTGTGCGCCCTCGATCAGGCCGGGAATGTCGGCGAGGACGAAGTCGCGCTCACCGATCGACACCACCCCCAGGTTGGGATGCAGCGTGGTGAACGGATAGTCGGCGATCTTGGGCTTGGCCGCCGACACCGCGGCGAGGAAGGTCGACTTTCCGGCATTGGGCAGGCCCACCAGCCCGGCATCGGCAATCAGCTTGAGCCTGAGCCAGATCCACTTCTCCGTGCCCTCCTGGCCCGGATTGGCGCGGCGCGGCGCCTGGTTGGCGCTGGTCTTGAAATGCGCATTGCCGAAGCCGCCATTGCCGCCGGTGAGCAGCACCATTTCCTGGCCCACTTCAGTGAAGTCGGCGATCAGCGTCTCGTTGTCGTCCTCGAACACCTGGGTGCCGACGGGCACCTTGAGGATCACGTCCTCGCCCTTGGCGCCGTGCCGGTCCTTGCCCATGCCGTGGGTGCCGGTGGCCGCCTTGAAGTGCTGCTGGTAGCGGTAGTCGATCAGGGTGTTGAGGCCATCCACGCATCGGATGACGACATCGCCGCCCCGCCCGCCATTGCCGCCATTGGGGCCGCCGAACTCGACGAATTTCTCGCGCAGGAAGCTGACCGCGCCGGCGCCGCCATTGCCGGAACGGACGAAGACCTTGGCCTGGTCGAGGAATTTCATCGGTTCACGGGTCCTGTTGGCCGGAGGCGGCGCGTTTCGCTGCCCAGGCGGCACGCGTCAGTCGGGTGTCGATATGGCGCAGCTCTTCGCCGCGCGCAAGGCAAAGCCGGGACGAGGTGCCGATCTCGATGAATCCGAGCTTTCTCTGAATGGCGAGCGAGGCCTTGTTGAAATGGAACACGCCGGACTGCACGGTCTCGGCGTCCGAAGTCTCGAAGTACCACTCGAGGGCACCACGCGCGGCCTCGGTCATCAAGCCGCGGTTCCAGAACGGCTGCGCCAGCCAGTACCCGATGACGATACCCTCGACATCGGCATGGAAGCCCACATGGCCGATCAGCCCCTCGCCCGGCAGCTCGATGGTGAAGCCGGTTTCGCCGGCCGGCCGGTCCGGCCGCCAGCTGCGGAGCCACGCCTTGGCATCGGCGAGCCGATAGGGATAGGGGACGCGCGCCAGGTTGCCAGAAACCGCGAAGTTGTCGAGGAACCGCGCCAGCCGTTCCGCGTCCGCGAGCACCGGCTGGCGCAGGACGAGGCGCGGGGTCTCGAGCGAGACGTCCATTCTAGCGCCTCCCGGAACGTGAACAGCCGGGCCCGGCGGCGGTCGGGCCTTCTGCGACAGTGCCCGCCATCAGCTCCATTTCGGCGCCTCCAGCTCGTAGTACACCGTCTCCTCCCCCGCCCGGTTGCCGACCGTCTCCCTGCCCTCCCTCAGGAGCACGAAGCCGGCCTTCTCGAGCACGTTGCGGGAGGCAAGATTGCTCATCAGCGCCCGCGCCCTGAGCCGGGGGAACTGCCGCGTGGCGAAAGCGGCCTCGAGCAGCGCCTTCACCGCCTCGCTCATATAGCCCCTGCCCCAGTGCGGCTCGCCCAGCCAGTAGCCGAGTTCCGGCGGCTCGCCGGCGGCAAACGAGAGGCCGACCACGCCGGCGAACCGATCCTCGAGGACGATGGCATAGGGCCGTTCGTCGTCCCGCTGGCTGATGATCTCGACAAAGGCGATGCCGTCGGCCCGGGTATAGGGGTGCGGCAGGCGCGCCAGCCGCTCCGCTATCGTCCGGTTGTCCGCCAGCCGCACCAGTTCGGGCACGTCGCCGCGGATCGGGGCACGCAACACCAGCCGCGGCGTCTCCAGACGCAGCGGCAGTGCATCGCGCATTCGGCGCGCGCCGAGCCGGGCGGCGGCCTCCTGCAGCGCCCGCGCCTGTTCGGCCGGCCCCTGTGTCCGCAGTCTCCGCCGGAAGGCGGGATCGTCGGTCCCGTTCGGCTTCATCACGCGATCCTCAGTTCCGCGCCGGCCCGCCGGTGCCGGTGCTCTGTCCACACGATGACTTCGCCATCGTGCAGCGCCCGATAGCGCAGGCCGCGGGCGCTGAGGTGCCGCACGGCACGCTCCGCGGCCGCGCTCTCCGGGTGCGCCGAGCGATAGTGCGGTACGATGGCATGGTCGATCAGCCCCAGCCCGTCCCAGGGGGTTTCGGCATCATAGCCGAGCGGGGCGGCGTCGGGGTCATCCATCAGGTGCATGCCGACGAGACTGGGCGCCGCCACCATGGCCCCTGCCCCCGCGCCGCCATACACGATCGCGTCGCGCTCCAGCAGCGTCTGGATCGCCTCGTCGAAGCCCGACTGCTTCATGGCGCGGCGCAGCACGAAGCTGTTGCCGCCGCAGATCCAGACCAGATCGAGGCGCTCGAGTTCCGCCAGCAGTGGTTCGGGGCGGCCGAAAAAGCTCCTGAGATCGAGTCGCTCCGCGCCGATGCCGAGCGCGGCGAGTTCCGACGCCGGATCGGCCGCCTCCTGCCGAAGTGCCTCGCGCTGTCCGGGCGGCAGGATGTCGAGCGCGTTCTCGATGATGGCGGCGCGCTTGCCGCCGCCCAGCAGCGCCAGGAGCGAACCGGCCCGTTCGCCGATGCGGTAGGAACTCAGATACAGTCTCATTTCAGCCGCCCTCACGACGAAAAAGACAAAGGGGGAACCGGATTCCGGCTCCCCCTGGTCTGTTCGACTGCTCGGTCGACTGTCGGCTAGTGTGCCTCGTCGCCTTGCCGGGGAGCTGGTCTCCGGCAGGGGTTGCAAGGCCTCACCGGTCTATTCTGCTGCTTGGGCTGCCGGGAGGACCGACACGTAGACTTTCGCATTGGCGCGGGTTTTGAAGGTCACCTGGCCTTCCACGACGGCGTAGATGGTATGGTCGATACCCATGCCGACGCCGGTACCCGGATGCCACTTGGTGCCGCGCTGGCGGATGATGATGTTGCCCGGAATGACGGCTTCGCCGCCGAATTTCTTGACGCCGAGGCGTCGGCCGGCGGTATCGCGGCCGTTGCGGGAGGAACCGCCTGCTTTCTTGTGTGCCATAGCTGCTGCTCCTTATTCGGCGGACGAGGTATCGGACTTGGGCGCGGCCTTCTTTGCCGCGGGCTTCCTGGCCGGCTTGTCGCCCGCCTCGGCGGTCTCGGTCGCGGCCTTCTTGGGGGCCGCCTTGCGGGCCGGGGCCTTGGCTGCGGCGACCGGGGCCTCGGCAGCGGGCGCGGCCGCGATGGCCGGAGCCGCTTCCGTCACGCTCGCCACCGCGCCGCTTGCGGCTGCGGCCTTGCGATAGCGCGCCTTGGCCACTTCGTCGACCTGCGTCGTCGGCTTGGCGCCGCCCACCAGAATCTCGGTGATGCGCACGCTCGACAGCTGCTGGCGATGCCCGTTGCGGCGATCGTAGTGCTGGCGGCGCTCCTTCTTCAGGATGATGATGGTGCGCTGCTTCTTGGTCGAGATGAACTGGCCGGCGACGAGCGCGCCTTCCACCAGCGGAGCGCCGACGGTGACGGAGTCGCCATCGCCCACCATCAGCACCTGGTCGAACGTCACCACGTCGCCCGGTTCGCCGGCGATCTTCTCGATCTTCACCACGTCATTGGCGGCAACCTTGTACTGCTTGCCGCCCGTCTTGATCACTGCAAACGTCATCTTGCTGCCGGGGAGCTCCCGGACCTCTTCGTTGTCGCGCCCCTGTGGCGCCGCAGGCAATGCCTGATCCTGCGGACTTCGGGTTCGGCTGCCGACATCTGTCGGCGGCGGCCTCGGGCAGCGGTTGAAACAAGCCAAGCTTGCGCACCGCACGAAGTCGGCACGCAAGACGAGCCGGCTTATGGCGGCAAAGCCAGCCTGAGTCAAGGCGGAAGCCGGCCGGCCCGGCGCCGCGTCGCCCTCAGTGCGGTCGCACTGCGATCAGCCGCGCCCGCAGGTCCGCGGCCGTCGCTGCGTCGGCCGCCAGCACCGCGGCCGTGTGAGCCCGCAGCCAGCGCCCGAGGTCCCAGTCGGGCGCCTCGCGCGGCACCGCGATGGCGGGCAGGTAGGCGTCGGCCTCGTGCAGTTCCTCCGCGATCATCACCGGCACCGGGCCGCGGCGATACTCTTCGCCCTCAAAGGCATCGAGTAGGTCGCGCTCGAATGCCGTGATGTCGGTCAGCACCAGGCCTTCCGCCGCCGCCCCCGGGCGCCGCACCAGCGCCGGGTAGATCCGTCCCGGATAGTGCACCGCGCAGAGCCCCGGCGCCCGCGCCGCATGGACCTGCCCCGGGCGCAGGGCGCGTCCGAGCACCGCGATGATGAGGTCCGGATCGCGCAGCGTACCGTAGACGAACAGGGGCAGGGACATCGGGCAGGGGCTCCACGCCAAGGGCGACCGGCGGCTGTGGGCGATCGCCGACGGCGCCGCCCTGGCAAAGACTGTTGCAGGTCCGGCCCCGCTATGCCATAAGCCCGCCCGTCTCGACCAGCCGCGCCCGCCGCGGCCGGACATCTCGCGGAGAGGTGGCAGAGTGGTCGATTGCACCGCACTCGAAATGCGGCGTGGGGGCAACTCCACCGGGGGTTCGAATCCCTCCCTCTCCGCCATAATGTCTTCATAAGATACTGAAAAACAATGACTATGTCGGGATGGGTACTTCCTGGCCCCACATCCAGCCCATCACGACCGTGCCCCGTCGGTATGGCCACTGCGTCGGGGCTGAACGCCGACGCGAATCGAGACGCACTGGATGTTTTCCACAGGCGTTGGCGGACAATGCAGCGAGCTATTGCCAAACGGCAGGACCTGAACGTACCAGTTAGGCCAGCGCATGAGGTGCTCCACTGCCACCATTGGCGGGCCGGGGACCTCGATGCGCCAGAAATCCGAAAACGCACCAGATTTGTTTGGGGGCTCCGCAGTCCTCGAGCAGCCATACCTGCGGAGTCCTGGAGACCGCGGTTCGGGCAGTACTTCAGCTGCTGCGGCGCCTCACGGCACCAAGGATGGGCCAGTCGGCCAGCTGCCGAAGCCGCAGATGGGAGGGCAGGAGCAGGGCAGCGACGAGGCCTATGGCGCTGAGGTCGCTGCGCTCCAGAAGGCCCGGCGTGAGCGGCGCAGCCGCGAGAAGAAGGAGAAGGCGAAGGCGAGGGCTCAAGAGCGGAAGCCCCAGGAGCAGCACGGCGCTGACGTGCCGCGCCTGCTCCTTTCGGTCGCTCAGGTCGCAGATCTCTTCGGCGTCAGCGAGCAGACGATCTGGCGGTGGGTCCATGAAGTGCCGGACTTTCCCAGGCAGTTCAAGGTGGGCAAAGCTACACGCTGGCTGGCAGACGAGATCGACCTGTATGTCCGCAAGCAGGCCGAGGCACGCCAATGAGCCGTGCCAAGTGCCGTTCGCATCGCAAGCTGCAGCGGGTGAACCTGGCCAAGACCGGCTGGGTATACTGGCGCCGTGACGTGCTCCTTCTCTATGGCATCCACACCAGCACCCTGACCAACTGGACCAAGGCGGGGCTGAAGTTCACGCGTAGCCGCAATCGCCAGGTCTTTCGCGGTGACGATCTCAATGCGTTCCACAGGGGGCGCCGGGATGCTGCGCGCTGGACATGCTCAGGAGGCCAGCTGCCGTGCTTCACGTGCAGATCAGGCGTCGTTCCGGCGGGCAATGCGGTAACGATCGAGCGCCGTGAACCGAACGCCGCGGTCATTCGCTGGACCTGCTCGCAGTGCGGCAAAGTCGGGCGGATTTCGGCTCGCGAACGCCTCCAGAATCGACTCACGTCCGCAGGCATCACCCTCAACTCGACTAACGCGAACGGCGATTCATAGTCTGGCGTCTCCCTTACGTGAGTTCGGGGGATCTGGCCGTCTTCACCAGGGCTGACCGGAGCAGAGGCAACCAACGATGGCGAACTCCAGGAATGACATTCTGAAAGCGGAGTACGTGGAGTTTCTCCGGCGTGCGCAAGGCAAGAGCCACAAGACGATCGATGAGGCCCTGCGCGCCATCAATGAACTGGAGAACCGACGTGACCAGAAGGACTTCGATCGCATCACATCCACTCAGATCGTCTCATATCAGGACCACTTGAAGGCGCGGCCAAGCAAGACGACGGGCCAGACCCTCTCGCCCAATACGATCCGACATAACCTCGGGCACAACCAGGACTTCTGCTCGTGGCTGATGACCGAGAAGAGGCTCAAGCGGATCACGCCCGGATTGCTGGCCTACTTCACTGTTGACCGCAGAACGCGCGCCGCCGGCCGAACCAGCCGCCCGAGGAAGTATGCGCGTCACGACGACTGGCTGAAGATGGTAGCGGCGCATCCGGCGGGCGGGCTGGAGGACCTGCGGGACCGCGCCATCATTGCCCTGCTGATCCTCACAGGCGTTCGCGATGCGGCGCTGGTCTCACTTCGCATCAAGCACCTGGACGTCGCAAACAATCGTCTCGATCAGTATGGCCGTGAGGTTGAAACGAAGTTCGGCAAGTCGATGTGGACGAGCTTCTTCCCCTTTGCCGATGGTGCACGTGCAGCGCTCGCGGCATATTTCAACATCGTTGTCGGGCTGGGCTTCGGACCGGACGATCCGCTTTTCCCCCAGTCCATGGACGGCGTCGCCCTCAGCGTTGCCGCCGGGACCACGAAGCTGAAGCCCTGGAAGACCGCCTCGCCGGTCCGGCGTATCGTCAAGAAGGCGTGTGGGTACGCTGGCATCCCCTATGTCGTGCCGCACTCGGTTCGCAATACGCTGGCGATCCTCGGTGTCGAGCGCTGCAAGACCCTGAAGGCACTGGTCGCCTGGAGCCAGAACCTCGGCCACAAGTCGATCTTCACCACGCTGGAGCACTACGCCCAGCTGTCCCCCGATGAGATCGACCGAGTCATGTCGCAGATGGAGTCCCAGGGAGACGACGCTGAGGCCGTTGAACTGTTCGAGGCGGTCCTTGCGGCCAACGACAATCAGCGGGCAGGCATCCGACTGCTGCTGAAGCGCAGCTGAAGAGTTCCATTCGGCGTTCGAGAGAGAGTGCCCGGGCTCGCCCGTCCCACCTCATTGCCCGCTTGCTTCAGCAACCATCGAGGACCGCGCCGCCCCGGTCACCCAGGCGCATACCCTGAGCGCTCACCACCGAGCTGGGCATGCGAGGCCGATGCTAATACTCGTGCATCGAGAGTTTGCGACCGCTGGCGATCAGGTGTTCCTGCAACACGGCGCGTTGCTCATCGGTCACGTCGATCGGCAACACGAAGCATATCGTCGCCTGCACCTCGCCATGCATGCCCAAGATGGGGACGGCAAGGCATTGGGAGAAGCTATTGATCAGCCCGCGGGTGATCACGATGCTCTTGCCGCGCGCCGCAAGGCACTCCACGATGAACCCCTCGATGTCGACCACGCGGCGGTCGGGCAGGACCAGGTCTTCGGGCTCGATGAGATCACGGATCTCGGCTGTCAAACGGCGTTGAAGATTGACCCCCGATCGGCGTGCAATATTGACCCCCTGACGACGCTGAGCTGATCCGACCCGACGAAGCTGGTCGGGTTGCGCAGCCGGGTTGGATC
>JAYRZA010000026.1:0-69553 GCA_041916695.1 Devosia sp.
GTCCTCGATGATGCGCTGCTCCTGCCGCCACATCGGCAGGATCGGCGAGCGGCGCGGCAGGCCGGTGGGCGCGGGCGCCACGACCGGTGCGGCACCGTCGAGATCGGCCTGCTGCACCATTTCGGCGCTGATCGGCCCGCCCTCGAACAGCACGACGACGCGGCGCACCAGGTCTTGCAGCTGACGCACGTTTCCCGGCCAGTCGTGCCCCGCCATCAGACCGATCGCCTCGTCGGAGAACCCGTCGAACGCCTTGCATTCCTCGCCCTGGTAGCGGGCGAGGAAATGCCGGGCGAGCACCGCGATGTCGGCCGGTCGCTGCCGCAGCGGGGGCAGGTGGATCGGCAGCACGTGCAGCCGGTAGAACAGGTCCTCGCGCAGCTTCCGTTCGGCGATGAGCTGCATCGGGTTGCACGCAGTGGCGCAGACCACCCGCACGTCGACCCGGCGCGGCGCGCTCTCGCCCAGCCGGACGATGCTGCCCGATTGCAGGAAGCGCAGCAGCTTCAGCTGCACGCTGAGGTCGAGTTCGCCCAGCTCGTCGAGGTAGAGCGTGCCGCCATCGGCCAGCTCGGCCGCGCCCCGTCGGTCCTCCTGGGCGCCGCTTAGCGCCCCGCGGGCGGTTCCGAACAGCTCGCCCTCCATCTGATCGCGGCGGATCGTGCGGCAGGCGAGGGTCACGAACGGCCGGACCGCCCGCGCACTGCGCTGGTGCAGCAGTCCGGCGCACAGGTCCTTGCCGGTCCCGGTCTCGCCGGTGATGAACACCGGCGCCTCCGAGCTCGCGCTGCGCTCGATCTGCTCGCAGACCACCTGCATCTGGCTCGAATGGGCGATCAGTCCGGAGGCGGACGCATGCGGCCGGACGGCCGCCGCGAGGCCGAGCCCCCGTGCCTTGCCGTGCCGCTCCGCCAGTTCGCGGACATGCGCGACAAAGGCCACGCCGGACAGCGGCTGCGCGAGGCAGTCGTGTGCCCCGCCGCGCATGGCCGCCATGGCGGCCGATACCGAGGCACCGTCGGAGAACGCGACGATCAGCGCGCCGGCCGCGAGCCGCGCCAGCCGTCCCACGGCGTCGGCGATGTCGATCGACAGGTCGCCGACACTGGGCAGGTGCACCAGCAAAAGCTCGAAACGCCCCGCCCGCAGCCGGTCGGCGGCCTCGCGCCCGCTGGCGGCCGACGTGATCGCCGGTGCCGCGAGCAACGCCGCCTCGAGGCTTGCGCCGAGCGCCTCGGCTGCCGTCGCGTCGCGATCGATCAGCAGGATGCGCACGGTCTCGGCACCGGGCTGTGACATGGAAACGGGTCCTCGGACGCGGGAACGTGGTGAAGCCAGTGTTGACGATCAGGGTAAACAAACGGTTCTGATCGACAGGTGTTGATCGCTCCATCCTCGATCGGACGGGACAGCGAAGCTGTGTGCAGCCGGACCACCGCCTTTCGGCTCCCCCACCCGGATGCTATGAGTTGCCTGGGCCGAATCCCGATTTTTCGAGCAGGGGCGCCGTGCGCACGTGCAAGCTCTTGTCTACATCTTCATCGCTCTTGCTGCGCTCGGCGTGGCCGGCGCCGCCTATTTCGGGCTGACCTTCTCTCCCATCGAGGCGACGGTCACGGCGCTCGCTTTCGGTTCGGTCGCCGTGATGCTGGTGGAGCGCAAGCTCAGGCAACGCTCCGAGGCGCGGCTCGAGAAGGCGGTGGAGGACCTCGCTCGCCTGCTGTCGACCGATGCCAAGGCCGGCCAGGTGCTCAGCCAGCGGGTCAACGCCATCGCCGATGCCAATGTCGGGAGCCGGCTCGAGGCGATCGAGGCCGATATCTCGGTGCTGGGCACCGTCACGCGCCAGCTGGCCGAAGCGCTCGCCGAGCTCGAGCAGGCCCAGCGCCAGGGACGCACGGGCTTCATGGGGGAGCCGGCCATGCCGCCGGCGCCGCCCGAGGAGGATGACGTGCTGGTCGAGCCGCTGGTGCCGCTGGCCGAACTCGCTGCCGGGCTCGACGCCAACCGCCTGGTGTTTCACATCGAGCCCATCGTGCTGCTGCCGCAGCGCCGGCCGCAGGCCTATGACCTCGTGCCGCGCCTGATGCGGGACGAGGGCGGGCTCGCCTCCGCCGCCGATTTCCTGCCGCAACGGGGCGGCGAGGACCTGGTGCGCCGCATCGAGGCCCTGGCGCTCGACGAGGCCGTGGTGGTCGCCCGCCGCGCCCGCACCGCCGGCCAGCCGATCCGGCTGTTCCTGCCGATGAGCCGGGCGACTCTGCTCGAGCGCAGCGCCGCCGCCCAGCTGTTTGCCGTGCTCACCGCCAATCAGGCCATTGCCGCCTCGCTCGGCTTCGTGATCGAGCAGGGCGAATGGCAGGCGCTCGGTCCCGCCGAGCGGCGCCAGCTGTTCGAGTTCCGCAAGCTCGGCGTGTCCTTTTCGCTCGCCGGCGCCACCTCGCTGCGGCTCGACTTCGCCGAGCTCGAGGGCATGGGCTTCGTGTCCGTCCGCTTCGATGCGGGCCGCTTCCTGCGCCGGCCGGAGAGCTACTCGGACCTCCACACCGCCGACATCGCCCCCTTCGTCAAGCGCTTCGATCTCGAACTGTGCGCCACCGGCGTCCTCGACGAGCAGCAGCTGCTCAGCCTGTTCGAGGATGGCATCGTGCTGGTGCAGGGGCCGCACGTGGGCCGCCCCGGTCCGATTCGTGCCGATCTCGTCGTCGAGCGCCGTATCGAGCCGGCCCGGCGGGTCGAAGCCTAGCGCGACAAGAGAGGAGTCCCATGCTGCCGCTTCCCGGCCTCGGCGCCCTGACGGGCCGCTATGACGCAGTGCTGAGCGACGTCTGGGGCGTCGTCCACAATGGTGTCGCCGCCCACCGGACCGCCGTGGAGGCGCTGGTCAATTTCCGCGCCGCCGGGGGCCGCGTGGTGCTGATCACCAATGCGCCGCGTCCCTCGCCGCCGCTCGTTGCGATGCTCGACCGGCTCGGCGTGCCGCGTGCCGCCTTCGATGCCATCGTCTCCTCGGGCGACGTGACGCGCGCCATGCTCGAGCCCTATCGCGGCCGGACGGTGCACTATGTCGGCCCGCCCGGCGAGAACGACAGCCTGTTCGAAGGGCTCGACATTGCCCTTGGTCCGGCCGAGGAGGCCCGTGCCGTGGTGGTGACCGATCTCGATCACGACGACGACACGCCCGAACTCTACAACGAGCGGATCGGGCTGTGGCTCGGCCGCAACTTGCCGCTGATCGCCGCCAACCCCGACCGCATCGTCGAGCACGGCGATCGCATCATCTATTGCGGCGGCGCCATCGCCGACCTCTACGAGGCGCGCGGCGGCATGGTGCGCATGGCCGGCAAGCCGTATCGGCCGATCTATGAGGAGGCGCTGCGTCTGGCCGAGGCCGCCGCCGGTCGCTCGCTCGATCGCGCCCGCATCCTCGCCATCGGCGACTCGGTGCGCACCGATGCGATCGGGGCGGCGGGGGCGGGCCTCGATCTGCTCTTCGTCACCGGTTCGATCCACGCGGCCGAACTCGATGCCTTCGGCCGCCCCGATCCGCAGGCCATCGTCGATCTGGTCGGTCCGAGTGGGGCGCGGCTCGCGGGGTTCATGTCGCGGCTCGCCTGGTAGGGCAGCGGCGCGCCGCGATCTCGCCGATCCTCCCCGCGCCGCGGGGCAGGAGGACCGCCGCAGGCGGTGCAGGGGGCGCCCCGGGGACACCGGGGTCGGCTGGCCCCCGCATGGCAGCCTAGACTTAGGCCGCCTTGCAACCCAACCGGTTTCTTGCCATATCGCCGGCATTGTCATGACGGGTACGATATTGTCCGGCTTCATCAGGCTAAGCGGGCTCGACCACGTCCCGGACGCCCTCAGGGGCGCCATGGTCGCGATCGGCAATTTCGACGGCTGCCACCGCGGTCACCAGCACGTCTTCCGGGCGCTGAAAGCGCGCGCGGCGGCGCTGGGCGTGCCGGCGCTGGTGCTGACCTTCGAGCCGCATCCGCGCGACGTCTTCGCCCCCGAGCCGTTCATGTTCCGTCTCACCCACGCCGATCTCAAGGCACGGATCGCCGAGGCGCTGGGCCTCGACGGCATCGTGGTGATGCCGTTCTCCCGCGCCTTCTCGCAGATCGAGGCGGAGGACTTCGTCACCCGCTTCCTCGTCGGGGCGCTGGCGGTGCGCGGTGTCGAGGTCGGTGGCGATTTCCATTTCGGCTACCAGCGCAAGGGGACGCCGGAGTTCCTCCGGGAAGCCGGGCGCCGCCATGGCTTCGAGGTGGGCATTCTCGAGATGCTCGACGAGGGCGACGAGCACATCTCGTCCTCGCGCATCCGCGCGCTGCTCTCCGAGGGCAACGTGACCGGCGCTGCGCAGCTGCTCGGCTATCACTGGTTCCTGTCCGGCGAGGTGATCCACGGCGACCAGCGTGGCCGGGAACTCGGCTTCCCGACGGCCAACATCGCCGCGCCGACCGGGTTCGCGCTCCGGCAGGGCATCTACGCGGTACGCGCCCGGCTGGGCGGCCGCCTGCTCGACGGGGTGGCGAGCCACGGCAAGCCGATGTTCAACAACGAGCGCCCGCCCTTCGAGACCTGGATCTTCGATTTCGACGAGGACATCTACGGCGAGACACTGGAAGTGGCGCTGCTCGGCCACGTGCGGGGGCAGGTAAGGTTCTCCAGCCTCGACGAGCTGATCGCGGCGGTGAACAACGATGCCGGCGAGGCCCGCCGCCAGCTGCAGGCGAGCCTGCCCGTCTCCGAGCTCGACCGGGCACTGGGCTTCTTCAGGTAGGCACACGCGCTCGAGCGTGGCGCACCCCACCTGCGTTCCCTCCCTGCCAGTGGAGAGAGGGAGGTGCAGGAGCCGAACCCTCAGTCGTCTCCCTCCCCCTTGTGGGGGGATCAGGGGTGGGGGTGGTCAGCGCGCAGTTCTACCAGTTCTCCCTTTCACCAACCGGCCTCGCTTGCTAAAAGCCCGCAGCTTCCAGGGTACCTTCCGATGAACGATACTGCGACCAGCGGCGCCGAGACCGACTATTCCGCGACGCTCTTCTTGCCCGAGACACAGTTCCCGATGCGCGCCGGCCTGCCCGACCGCGAGCCCGTCTGGCTGCAGCGCTGGGCCCAGATGGACATCTATGCCCGCCAGCGCGCCGCCGGCCGCGGCAAGCCGCTCTTCACGCTGCATGACGGTCCGCCCTACGCCAATGGCAACATCCATATCGGGCACGCGCTCAACAAGGTTCTCAAGGACCTGGTGAGCCGCTCCAAGACCATGCTCGGCTACAACTCGGCCTATGTGCCGGGCTGGGATTGCCACGGGCTGCCGATCGAGTGGAAGGTCGAGGAGCAGTACCGGGCCAAGGGCAAGAACAAGGACGACGTCGCGATCAACGAGTTCCGCGGCGAGTGCCGGAGCTTCGCGCAGTACTGGGTGGACACGCAGCGTGAGGAGTTCAAGCGGCTCGGCGTCATCGGCGACTGGGCCAACCCCTACCTGACGATGAGCTTCGACGCCGAAGCCCAGATCGCCCGAGAACTGCACAAGATCGCCATGTCGGGCCAGCTCTATCGTGGGAGCAAGCCGGTGATGTGGAGCGTCGTCGAGCGCACCGCGCTCGCCGAAGCCGAGATCGAGTACCAGGACTACGAGAGCGACACGATCTGGGTGAAGTTCCCGGTGCGTCAGCTGGGCGGTGTTGCCGCCTCGCCGGGCGGTGCCGTGGTCCGGCCCTATGTCGTGATCTGGACGACCACCCCCTGGACCATCCCGGCCAATCGCGCCATCTCGTTCTCGGGCAGGATCGGGTACAGTCTCTATCGCGTTACCCAGGCTCCGGAAGGCAACTGGGCGGCCGTCGGGGACCAGTATATCCTCGCCGACAAGCTGGCCGAGGACGTGATGCAGAAGGCCAAGGTCACGGCCTATGAGCGCGTCTTCGCGGTCAGTGCCGAAATGCTGTCTGGGGCCGTCACCGAGCACCCTCTGAACGGACTTGCCGGCGGCTACCAGTTCGAGGTCCCCCTGCTCGAGGGCGAGCATGTGACCGATGACACCGGCACCGGCTTCGTCCACACTGCCCCGGGGCACGGCCTCGACGACTTCGAGATCTGGATGAACTCCGGACGGATGCTGGCGGAGCGCGGCATCGACACCGCCATCCCCTTCACCGTCGACGATGCCGGCTTCTACACCGCCGCCGTGCCGGGTTTCGCGGGTGCGCGCGTGCTCGACGACCAGGGCAAGAAGGGCGATGCCAGCAACCGCGTCATCGCGGCGCTGGCCGAGCGCGGCATGATGGTCGCGCGCGGCCGGGTGAAGCACCAGTATGCCCACTCCTGGCGGTCGAAGAAGCCGATCATCTACCGCAACACCCCGCAGTGGTTCGTCTACATGGACCGCGACATCGAGGGGAAACCCGGCGATACCCTGCGCGCCCGCTCGCTCGCCGCCATCGACGCCACGAAATTCTACCCGCCGGCCGGCCAGAATCGCCTGCGCGCCATGATCGCCGAGCGGCCGGACTGGGTGCTCAGCCGCCAGCGCGCCTGGGGCGTTCCCATTGCCGTCTTCTACAACGCGGCGACCGATACCATCCTCAGGGACGAGGCGGTCAACCTGCGCATCGGCCAGGCCTTCGAGGAGGAGGGCGCCGACGCCTGGTTCAAGCCGGGCGCCAAGGAACGATTCCTGTCGGGTGCGATGCACGAGGGCCGGCCGGTCGATCCGGCCCAGTGGCAGAAGATCGACGACATCCTCGATGTCTGGTTCGAAAGCGGCACCACGCATTCGTGGGTGCTGCGCAACCCGCAGAAGTGGCCGGATCTGCAGTTCCCGGCCGGCATGTATCTCGAGGGCTCCGACCAGCATCGCGGCTGGTTCCATTCCTCGCTGCTCGAAAGCTGCGCCACCAACGGCTTCGCGCCCTATGCCAGCGTCCTGACGCACGGCTTCACCCTCGATGGCGAGGGCAAGAAGATGTCGAAGTCGCTGGGCAACACCGTCGCGCCGCAGGACATCATCAGGCAGTTCGGCGCCGATATCCTCAGGCTGTGGGTGGCGCAGTCGGACTATTCGGACGACCTGCGCATAGGCAAGGAAATCATCAACTCCACCGTCGACAGCTATCGCAAGCTGCGCAACACCATCCGCTGGCTGATCGGCAACCTCGCGCACCGCAAGGCCGACGAGACCGTCGACCATCGCGACATGCCCGAACTCGAGCGGCTGATCCTCAACCGGCTCAAGGAACTCGACGGTCTCGTGCGCGAGGCCTACGAGAGTTACGACTACAAGCGCGTCGTCGCGGCGCTGTCCAACTTCATGAACATCGACCTCAGCGCCTTCTACTTCGACATCCGCAAGGACGCGCTCTACTGCGACCCGATCTCGTCGGTGCGCCGCAAGGCGAGCCTCACCGTGCTCGATCACGTGTTCGACGCGCTCACCGCCTGGCTGGCGCCGATCCTCGTCTTCACCATGGAAGAGGCCTGGCTCGAGCGGCATCCGGGGGCGGAGTCCTCGGTGCATCTGCGCCAGTTCCCGCACCTGCCGGAGGAGTGGCTCGACCCCGGCCTCGCCCAGAAATGGGAAAAGGTCCGCGAGGTCCGCAAGGTCGTCACCGGTGCGCTCGAGATCGAGCGCCGCAACAAGGTGATCGGCGCCTCGATGGAGGCGGCGCCGCGCGTCTACGTCACCGATCCCGGCCTGCTGGCGGCACTCGCCGGCGTGGATTTCGCCGAGGTCTGCATCACCTCCGACATCGCCATCACCGCGGGCGGCGCCCCGGACAGCGCGGCGGCCTTCACGCTGACCGAGGTGCCCGGCGTCGCCGTTCTGTTCGAGAAGGCACGGGGCCGGCAATGTGCCCGCTCGCGCCGCTTCTTTGCCGAAAGCGACATGGACGGCGAGGTCTCGAAGCGCGACGCCCAGGCACTGCGCGAACGCAAGGCGGCGGGGCAATAGGGCCGGTGGCTCTCCACCCCCACCCTCAATCCCTCCCCACAGGGGGGAGGGAGGCGCAAGACCGGCCTTGCCTGTGTGCGTTGCCCCTGCAGTCGTCTCCCTCCCCCTTGTGGGGAGGGATCAAGGGTGGGGGTGTCAAACGCTCCGACATCGGCCGCAGGTGCGAACGATGACCCGCCCCCATCTCCCCTCCCTTCTCGCCGGCCTCGCCGCTTTCGCCCTCGATCGGGGGCACAAGTTCCTCCAGCTCGAACTCTCCGGCTGGCGCGGCGGCGAGATCGTCCCCGTCACCGGTTTCTTCGATTACGTGCTGGTGTGGAACACCGGGGTCTCCTACGGGCTGCTGGGCGACCTGCCGGTCTGGGTGCTCGGGCTGCTCGCACTGGCGGCGATCCTGGCGCTCGGCGTCTGGTGGTGGCGCACCGGCGAGGCGCTCATCCGCTTCGGGCTGATGCTGGTCATCGGCGGGGCGCTCTCCAATGCGCTCGACCGGGCGCTCTACGGCGCCGTTGCCGATTTCTTTCACTTTCACTGGCAGGCTTGGTCCTTCTACATCTTCAACCTCGCCGACATGGCGATCACGGCGGGGGTGTTGCTGCTGGTCCTCGACATGGTCGGGATCGGGCGCCGCAGGCCCGGGTGATCGCAAAGGCGCCTCAATCTGGCCTTACGGGCCATCATGCACTATAAGGCCACGCGGGCAGCGTGCGGCCCGGGGAACAAGGGAAGACTCATGTCGAGCATAGGATTGGGGCGGCGGCCCAGCGTGCGAGCTCTGGCGCGT
Organism: Devosia sp.; assembly: GCA_041916695.1. GTDB lineage: Bacteria > Pseudomonadota > Alphaproteobacteria > Rhizobiales > Devosiaceae > Devosia_A. The sequence continues at coordinate 8,745 of JAYRZA010000026.1, forward strand.
GCCGGCCTTGTGTCCCTGAGCCTTGTGACCAGCCTCGGCCTTGCCGCCTGCACCACCACCGAGGGCACCAACGCCTTCACCGACATCGGCACGTTCGAGCGCGAGGTGATGTCGGAAACGCTCAAGGGCATGGGCATGCTCGAGCGCGAAAAGAAGGACGAGAACGGCAATCCGCGCGGCCCGCTGGTGCTCCCCAAGGACAGTGCCGTGCTGCCGGCGCCCGGCGACGAAAAGTCCGATTCGGTCGCTGCCCTGCTGCCCGAGGATTCCTCCAAGGTGAAGCTCGATACCTCCGGCCTCACGGAGGAGGACATCAAGCGGCTGCGCAATGCGCGCGTCGTCGACCTGCGCACCCTCGACGGGCGGCCGCTCACCGACGAGGAGGCGCGCAAGCTCACTGCCCGCATGACCGCGGCCAGGCTCAAGGGTGGCCCGCGTCCGCTCTACCTGCCGCCCGAGGACTACTTCACCACCGTCAAGGGCCAGGACCTCGTCTGCCTTGCCCCCAATGGCGAACTGGTTCCGCTCACCGACAAATCCTGCCCGCCCGAGATCCGCAAGGCGCTTTCGGCGCAGGCCAACTGATCCCAACTCGAAAGATGCGCCGCCCCTGAGTGGGTCCCGCAGGAGTTCATCGATGTCCGATTCTTCCGCCCTTTCCGCGGCCGGCGACCGCTTGGCCAAGGTTATCGCCCGTTCCGGCCTCTGCTCGCGGCGCGATGCCGAAGGCTGGATCAAGGATGGCCGGGTCACCGTCAACGGCAAGAAGGTGCTGACCCCGGCCTTCAATGTCGGCGACGCCGACAAGATCAAGGTCGACGGCGAGCCGCTGGCGGCGCGCCAGGGCACGCGCGTCTGGCTCTACAACAAGCCGGCCGGGCTGGTGGTGACCGAGAAGGATCCCGAGGGGCGTCCGACGATCTTCGAGGCGCTGGACGAACAGGGGCTGCCGCGCGTCGTCTCGATCGGCCGGCTCGACATCAATACCGAGGGCCTGCTGCTGGTCACCAATGATGGCGGCCTCAAGCGGGTGCTGGAGCTGCCCGCCACCGGCTGGCTGCGCCGCTACCGCGTGCGTGCCTTCGGTTCCGTGACCCAGCAGCAGCTCGACACGCTCAAGGACGGCATCGAGATCGAGGGCGTCACCTACGGCCCCATCGAGGCGGTCCTCGAACGCACCCAGGGCTCCAACTCCTGGCTGGTGCTCGGCCTGCGCGAGGGCAAGAACCGCGAGGTCAAGAACGTGCTCGGCGCCCTCGGCCTGCAGGTCAACCGGCTGATCCGCGTCAGCTACGGGCCGTTCCAGCTCGGCGACCTGGCGGAAGGCGAGGTCGAGGTGGTGCCGGCCCGCGTCCTCAAGGAGCAGCTCGGCAAGCGGCTCGCCGCCGAGGCCAATACCGATTTCGACAGCGAGATGCCCGAGGTGGCCGCGCAGAAGAAGCGGGCCGTCAATCCCAACCTGAGGGCCGCGGCGCCCGGCAAGACGCCGGCCAGGGCCACGCCCCGCAAGGATGCGGGCCACCGCTTCCGCTTCGAGGACGACGAGACCGAAGCCGCGGCGCTGGCGGCGCGCGCCGAGCGGCCGCGTACCGATCGTCCCGGCGGCCGCTTCCCGGTGACGCCGCGCGCTTCCAAGGCACCGCGTCCGGAACCGCAGACCATCACCCGCACCATCCACCACGAGGATGGCAGCGAGGAGCAGATTACCGTCAAGGCGCCCCGCGCCCCGCGCGAGGAGGCCCGCTGGGATCCCGACGACAGCTCGGCCCGCAATTTCGGCCGTCCCGGGCATCACGAACGCCCGGTCCGCAAGCCGCGCGACGGCAGTGACGGCGAGCGCCCGCACCGCGGCTTCGGCGACAAGCCCAAGTTCGGTGACAAGAAGTTCGGTGACAGGAAGTCCGTCGACAGGAAGCTCGGCGGCAAACCCAGGTTCGGCGACAGGCCGCGCGGCGATTTCGGCGATCGTCCGCAGCGCGATTTCGGCGACCGTCCGCCCCGCGACGGCGATCGTCCCGCCCGCGGTGGCTTTGGCAAGAAGCCCTACGCCCCCCGCAGTGCCGAGGCCGGCGACCGTCCCGCCCGCAAGTTCGGCGACAAGCCGTTCGGCGATCGTCCGCCCCGTGCCGACGGTGACCGCCCCGCTCGTGGTGGCGGCTTCGGCAAGAAGCCCTACGCCCCTCGCAACGCCGAGGCTGGCGATCGTCCGCCCCGCAGGTCTGGTGACAAGCCCTACGGCACCCGTGCGCCCCGCGAAGGTGGCGACCGCAAGCCTTACGCCGGCAGGCCCGACGGCGACCGCAAGCCCTATTCGGGCAAGCCCGGCGGCAAGCCCTTCGCCGGCAAGCCCGGCGGCAAGCCTTTCGCCGGCAGGCCGGGTGGCAGCCGTCCTGCTGGCGGTGGCCGTCCGGCAGGTGATCGCCCGCGCGGCCCCAGGAAGCCGCGCGAGTAGGCCTTGCGCATCGTCGGGGGCAGGTTCCGCGGCAAGGCCCTGCTGTCGCCCACGGACGACAGCATCCGGCCGACCTCCGATCGCGCCCGCGAGTCGGTGTTCAACATCCTCGCGAGCCGCCTCGGCGTGCATCTTGAAGGGGTGAAGGTGCTCGACCTGTTCGCCGGTACCGGCGCGCTCGGCCTCGAAGCCATCTCGCGCGGCGCCACCGGCGCCGTCTTCGTCGACACCGGCGCCGAGGCCCGCGGCCTCATCCGAGATCACATCGAGGCCTTCGGCATCGCCGGCATCGCCAAGCTCCTGCGCCGCGACGCCACCGCGCTCGGTGACGCCGGCACCATGGGTCCTTTCGACCTGGTCTTCCTCGATCCGCCCTACGGCAAGGGCCTCGGCGAGCGCGCGCTCGCCTCGCTGGCGGCCGGCCAGTGGCTGGCGCCGGGCGCGACCATCGTTCTCGAGGAGGGCGCAGACATCGCACTCGACCTGCCCGCGGGTTTCGTCGAGGACGATTGCCGCAAATACGGTGCCGCGGCGGTGCATCTATTGTCTATCGCAAATGGTTAGTGTCCATTCCCGCGCATGATCTCCTTCGTTCCAGAACGCGGACACATACTGCTCTGTGACTTCGACATCGCGACGGTCGCCCCGGAAATGCGCAAGAAGCCCCGAAAGGGACTTGCGGGCCTCGGATGTCGGAGACGACTCCGGGGCCTAAACTCGCCGGCCGCTACCGCGTCCTCCCGAACAGCCTCTCGATGTCCGCCTTCCTCAGCTCCACATAGGTCGGGCGGCCGTGGATGCACTGGCCCGAGTGCGGCGTCGCTTCCATCTCGCGCAGGAGCGCGTTCATCTCCTCGATCCGCAGGCGGCGCCCGGAGCGGACCGAGCCGTGGCACGCCATCCGCCCGATGATCGCCTCCAGCCGGTCCTCCAGCGCAGCAGTCGACTCCCACTCCGCAAGGCCGTCGGCGAGGTCCCGGACGAGCCCATCGATATCGGCCTGTCCGAGCAATGCCGGCGTCTCGCGCACCGCCACCGCCCGCGCCCCGAAGCGCTCGACGAACAACCCGAGCTTTTCCAGCACCGCCGCCGCCGCCTCGAGCCGCGCCACATCGTCTTCCGGCAGCTCGATCACCACCGGGATCAACTGCAGCTGGCTCGCCACCGGCCCGGCCGCCAGCTGCGCCTTGAACCGCTCGTAGACCAGCCGCTCGTGGGCGGCGTGCTGGTCGACCAGCAGCAGGCTGTCCCCGTTCTGCGCCACGATGAAGTTGTCGAACATCTGCGCCCGCGCGGTGCCGAGCGGATACTCCGCCGCAGCTGCCGGGGCCGGCTCGTAGCGCGCGCTCGGTTCGGCGAATTCCGAGAACCCCGCCACCGCGGCCGCGCCCCCGTATGTCGCCGCGGCGGCTCCTCCCACGGGTGGCGCCACGGCCGGTCCTCCCCCGTAGGACGGGGGAGCGGGACCGCCGAAGGCGCTGGAGGGGGCGGGCTGCGTCGTGGTCTGGTCCGGTACCCGGAATGCCCCCACCACGTCCTCGGCCACGCTCGAGGCCGCCCGGAATCCCGCCGCCGCCAGGGCCTCGCCGATGGCGCGGATCACCGCGCCACGCACCGCCCCGGGATCGCGGAATCTGAGCTCCGCCTTGGCCGGATGGACGTTGACGTCCACCTCGGCCGGGTCGATGGCGAGGAACAGCGCGATCACCGGAAACCGGTCGCGGAAGACGAAATCGGCATAGGCGGCGCGTACCGCGCCCACCAGCACCCGGTCACGCACCGAGCGGCCGTTGACGAAGAAGTACTGGCTCAGCGAGTTGGCCCGCGAGTAGGTGGGCAGACCGGCAAGCCCGGTGACCACGATGCCGTGCCGGATCGTCGCCAGCGGCACGGCATTGTCGCTGAAATCGGCGCCCATCACGGCGGCGAGCCGCGCCCGCAGGGCCCCGTCACCCGCCTCCGCCGGCCAGTGCACCGCGGTCCTGTCCGCCCCCTCGAGCCCGAACTGCACATGCGGGTTGGCCATCGCCAGCCGTCGCACCGCGTCGGTGATCGCCGACGCCTCGGCCCGTTCGCCCTTGAGGAACTTCCGCCGGGCCGGGACCCGGCCGAACAGGTCGCGCACCTCGACGATGGTGCCGCGGTTGATCGCGATCGGCGCCGGGCGCCCGCGCACCCCGTGGCGGACCTCGAGGACGAGGCCCGTTGCCGCCTCCGCCTGCCGCGTTGCGATCCTGAGTTCGGCGACCGAGCCGATCGAGGCCAGCGCCTCGCCCCTGAACCCGAGCGTGCGGATATCGTCGAGCCCATCGTCGGGGAGCTTGGAGGTGGCGTGCCGCTCGACCGAGAGCGCGAGGTCGGCCTCGTCCATCCCCATGCCGTCGTCTTCGATGCGGATCAGCGCGATGCCGCCGCCGGCGGTCGTCACCCGGATCCGGCTGGCGCCGGCGTCGATGGCGTTTTCGATGAGTTCCTTGACCACGCTGGCCGGCCGCTCCACCACCTCGCCCGCGGCGATGCGGTTGATCAGGTCCTCTGGCAGCTGGCGGATGGGCACGGGCGATTCTCCTTGCCCCATATGTAGGCGATCCCGCCCGCCCTGCCGACCCGCGGTTGACTTGCCGCACAGTTTCGGGCGAAGCGGGGGCCATGCACGCCCAGCTTGTCGATTTCTTCGCCCGCCCCGAGCCGTTCTCGCGCTACACGACGCGCCGGCTGTGGACCGATGCGCATGTGGCGCGGCAGATGCTGGCGGCGCATCTCGATCCCGGCCACGATCTCGCCTCGCGCCGTCCCGCGACCATAGACGGCTTCGTGTCCTGGCTCGACGGGCGGATCGGACTGGCCGGCCGCCGCGTGCTCGATATCGGCTGCGGTCCGGGTCTGTACTGCGAGCGCATGGCGCGGCGCGGCGCGTACGTCACCGGGCTCGACTTCTCCGCCCATTCCCTCGCCCATGCCCGTCGGAGCGCCACGGCCGCGGGCCTCTCGGTCGCCTATCGCGACGCCGACTACCTGGTCGATCCGCTGCCCGGTCCGGTCGACCTCGTCACCCTGATCTATGGCGATTACTGCGCCCTGTCGCCGGATCGCCGCCGGCTGCTGCTCGGCCGGATCGCCGAAATCCTCGCGCCCGGCGGGCGCTTCGTCCTCGATCTGTTCAGTCCCGGCCAGTTCGCGGCGCTGCGCGAGGTCGAGGGCTTCGCCCACCATCGCGATGGCGGCTTCTGGGCCGAGGGCGACCACTACGTGTTCAACGCCGCCTTCCTCTATCCGGAGGCCTCGATCAGCCTCGAGCGCTATCTCGTGGTCCGGCCGGAGGAGAGCTTCGAGATCTGCAACTGGATGCAGTACTATACCCCGAGTGCGATTGCCGCCGAGCTGGCCGCGGCGGGCTACCGGGCCTCCGGGGCCCTCGACTTCGCCACCGGAACGCCCTGGCAGGCCTCGGCCACGGCCTTCGCCGTGGTCGCGGAGCGGGCCTAGCCATGCCCCGCCCGATGGACCTGGCGCTCAGCCTTGCCGAAGCTGCGGAAGCCGCCGGCGAGGCCCCGGTCGGCGCCGTCATCGTCGAGGGCGACACCGTGCTGGCCGCCGAACGCAACCGCATGCGCGAGCTGAACGATCCCACCGCGCACGCCGAACTCCTCGCCATTCGGGCCGCCCTCGCGGTGCGCGGCACGGGGCGGCTCGACGGCTGCGATCTGTACGTCACGCTCGAGCCCTGCGCCATGTGCGCCGGCGCCGTCGCCCACGCCCGGTTGCGCCGCCTCTACTATGCCGCCGGGGATCCCAAGGCTGGCGCGGTGGACAATGGCGTGCGGCTGTTCGCCAGCCCGCAGTGCCACCACCGGCCGGAGGTGATCGCCGGGCTCGGCGAGCGCCGGGCCGCCGACATGCTGCGGCGGTTCTTCGCCCGCCTGCGCTGAGCCGGGCGCGCCCTCAGCGGTCCTCGGCCCGGTGGGTGCCCTCCCGGTGGCGCAGGACGTTCTCGATGCGCCGCTCCAGCGAACGCTTGAAGTTGTCCTTGTCGCGCTCGACATGCGCGATGATCTCGCGCACCCGCCAGAACTCGAGCGCGCCGAACGGGCCTAGGTGCGGGCGCACGTAGATGTCCGGCGGATAGGCCGCCATCATGTGCGCGGTCAGCGAGTGCATCATGATCTGCGCCGATCCGAACCAGACATCGATCATCGAGTGGTTGGTCTTGCCCAACTGCTCGGATGGGTCGCCATTGACGTCGATTCCCACGAGGATGTCGGTATCGGCCGCCGCCTGGTCGAGCGGCAGCGGGTTCACCACGCCGCCGTCGACCAGCAGGTGATTGGCGAACGGCACCGGCCGGAACAGGCTCGGGATGGCGATCGAGCCGGCGATCGCGTCGCGCAGCGGCCCGCTGCCGAACACCGTCTGGTGCCACGACTGAAAGTCGGTCGCCACCACGAAGAGAGGCACCTTGAGGTCCTTGAAGTCGTGCGGGAACGGCTCGGGCAGGAAGGCGTCCACCACCTTGCGCGCGTCGAGCGGTCCGTTGAAGCCGCCCTGGAAGATGCCGCCGAGATTACGGATCTGGGCGCCCCACAGCCGGGACGCGATGATGCGCATCGTGCCGAGGACGGCGAAGGAATGCTCCCGCAGTTCCGCCCCGGTCATGCCGTTGGCCCAGCCCGAGCCGATCAGTGCGCCGATCGAGGTCCCGGCGATCACGCTCGGCCGGAGCCCGATCTCGTCCATCGCCTCGATATAGGGGATGTGGGTGAGCCCGCGCGCCGACCCGCCGCCCAGCGCCACGCCGATGCGCGGCTCCGCCGCCCGGCTGGGCGGCCGCTCCACGAACTCGCCGCGCAGCCGCCGGACGATGTCCTGCCCCCGCCGCTGCAGCGGCGTCGGGGCGGCCGGCGCTGTCGGTTCCTCGCTCATGATGGTGAGGTAGGCTACGCTCGCCGCGTTTATAAGAGGTTCAACCCCTCTCGCGCTCTACCGCGCGCCAGCCGATGTCGCGCCGGCAGAAGCCTTCCGGCCACGCGATCCGGTCGACCGCCGCATAGGCGCGGGCCTGCGCCTCGGTGACGGTCGCCCCGAGCGCGGTGACGTTCAGCACCCGTCCGCCATTGGCGAGCAGGCGCCCGCCGACCCGCATCGTGCCGGCGTGGAAGACCACGAGGTCCGGCCCGTCGAGCCCGTCGGCCCCGGCGATCTCGCTGCCGCGGCCGGGATCGACCGGATAGCCGCGCGTCGCCAGCACCACGGTCAGCGCCACCGCGTCGGTGAACGCCGGCCGATAGCCGGCGAGCCGGCCCCGCGCCGTGCGCTCGAGCATCTCGATCGCATCGGATTTGAGCCGCAGCATCAGCACCTGGCACTCGGGATCGCCGAAGCGCACATTGTACTCGATCAGCTTGGGACCGGTGCTGGTCACCATGATGCCGGCATAAAGCACGCCGGTGAACGGGGTGCCCCGCTCCGCCATGCGGCGGATCGTCGGGCCGATGATCTCGCGTTCGACCCGGGCGGTCATTTCGGGCGTCATCACCGGGGCCGGCGAATACGCCCCCATGCCGCCGGTATTGGGTCCGCGGTCGCCGTCCCAGACGCGCTTGTGGTCCTGGGCGCTGGGCAGCATCACCACGTTCTCGCCGTCGCTGAGGGCGAAGATCGAAGCCTCCTCGCCCTCGAGATACTCCTCGATCACGACGCGCGCGCCGGAGGCACCGAACGCTCCCGAAAAGCAGTCGCGCACCGCGTCCTCGGCCTCGGCGAGCGTCATCGCCACGGTGACGCCCTTGCCGGCGGCCAGCCCGTCGGCCTTGACCACGATCGGGGCGCCCCTGTGCCGGACATAGTCGAGGGCAGGGGCCTCGGCCTCGAAGCGGCCGTAGGCGGCGGTCGGCACCCCGGCCTCGTCGCACAGCGCCTTGGTGAACGCCTTCGAGCCCTCGAGCTGCGCCGCCGCCCGCGACGGGCCGAAGCAGTGCAGTCCGGCCGCGCGCACGTCGTCGCCGAGCCCGGCCACCGCCGGCGCATCCGGTCCGATGACCACGAAGTCCACCCGGTTGCGCCGGGCGAAATCGATCACCGCCCCGTGGTCGGTGATGTCGCAGATGACGTTCTCGGCAATCCCCGCCGTGCCGCCATTGCCGGGCATCACGTAGAGCTTTTCGCAGCGTTCCGATCTGGCGATGGCCCAGGCCAGCGCGTGCTCGCGGCCACCCGATCCGATCACCAGAATGCGCATGCGCCCTCCCGATATCCGCCTCCCTCCTTCGCGGAGGGGGCACGGTCGCCCTCTAGCACGGGCCCTCCACCCAAGGCCAGCCTGGCCGCTTGCCAGGCTGCCGGCTGCTGGCGCATATGCAGCCGGCAGGGGAGACCGGCATGAACGAGACGAGGATCGAGCGGACGACGCGACGCATGCCGATGTCGCGGCTCGGCCCGCCCAGCACCCTGCCGCGCTTCCGCTGGCAGCAGCCCATCGCCGATACGAACCCGCCGCCCAACCGCGGGCTGACGCCCGAGGAGAGTCGGCACGGCTTCAACTGGGGCCGCGACTCGATCCTGCCCTACCGCGTCTATGACGACTACGACCGCAACCCGGCCGAGGCGGACATGGAGGTGATCGTCGTCGCCAACGGCCGCCTCGAGGCCACCGTGGCACCACGCCTCGGTGGCCGCCTGCTGTCGCTGCGCGACCTGCGGCTCGGGCGCGACCTGGTGTTCGCCAACCCGGTGTTCCAGCCGGCCAACCTCGCCTCGCTCAATGCCTGGTTCTCCGGCGGCATCGAGTGGAACGGGCTGGTGCCGGGGCACACCCCGTTCACCGTGGCGCCCGTGTTCGGCGGCATCGTCGAAACCGAGCGCGGACCGATCCTGCGGCTGTACGAGTTCGACCGGATCGTCGAGGCGAGCTGGCAGGTCGATCTGTTCCTGCCGGCCGGCGACGATCGGCTGTTCGTCCACGGCCGCGTCGCCAATGCTGGCGACTCGGCCCGGCTCGCCTACTGGTGGACCAATGTCGCGGCCCCGATGCGCCCGGGGATGCGGGTGCTCAGCCCCGCCGAGTACGCGATCGAGCACGTGCCGCCCGGCAACGAGCTGGGCCGTTTCCCGTTCCCCGATCCCGACCGCTTCGACGGGTCCTATCCCGATCGCTGGCGCGATGCGACCTCGGTCTTTTTCCGTGCTCCGGAGGCGCCGCGCCGCTTCATCGCCGCGCTCGATGCCGGCGGCACCGGCCTCGCCCAGGCCGCGACGGCGGCAATGCTCGGCCGCAAGTTCTTCTACTTCGGCACCGCGCCGGGCGGCAGGCAATGGATGGACTACCTCGCCCGCCCCGGCGAGGGCGACTATATCGAGATCCAGAGCGGCATCACCCCGACCCAGAATCAGCGCTTCGAGCTGCCCGCGCGCGGCGAGTTGCAGTGGACCGAGGTCTATGGCGCACTGGAGCTCGACCCGTCATCCGCCCACGACCCGGACTACCGGGTTGCCGTCGCGGCCGCGGCCGCGGCCGTCGACGGGCGCTTTCCCGGCGCCGAACTCGCCGCGATCGACCGTTTTCTGGCCGAGGTGGCGACGCGGCCGCTGACCCGACGGCTGTCCTCCGGCGCTCCCTGGGGTGGTCGTCATGAGCGGCTCACCGGTCGGCCGGTCGCCGCCGGTCTCGATTTCACCGTGGCCGACGGCGGCGATTGCTGGGACGACCTGCTGCACCTGGGGACGTTCTCGTCGCAGGCCCTCGAGCGTGTCCCCGCCGATATCGCGGTCTCGGATCTGTGGGTGGCGGCGCTCGCGCAAAGCGTCGCGCGCCACGGCGAGACCTGGCTGCATGCCCTGCTGCTCTCGATCGCGGCGCTCGACCGGGGCGAGCGCGAGGCGGCGCGGGCGTGGGTGGAGCGCAGCCTCGCCCTGCGGCCGACATGGCTGGGACTGCGGCAGCGGGCTCTGCTGGCCGCCGGCCCGGCCGAGGCCGAGGCAGACTATCTCGCGGCCTGGTCGATGCCCGGGGCGCCCCCGGAACTGGCGGCCGAGATCGCCGATTTTCTGGTTGCGCAGCGGCGGGAGGCGACACTGGCGGCCTTTGTCTCGGCCTTGCCGGGCTCCGCGCTCGACCACGAGCGCGTGCATCTCGCGCGGGCCCGCGTGGCGGCGGCCACCGGCGACCTCGCAACGCTCGAGCGCCTTCTGCAACGGCGCTTTGCCACGATTCGCGAAGGCGAGGGCCTGCTTGGCGAGCTCTGGCGCGCGCTGCAGCGCGGGCACCTCGGGCGGGCCCTCGGGCGCGAGCCGACAGGCGCCGAACTGGCCGCCCACCTTCGCGCCCAACCGCTCCCTTCGCATCTCGATTTCCGCATGCAGTCGGGCGAGGCTTGACGGACTCGGCGCTTCTCCCGCACCTGTTGGCCATGCCCGCGCCCTTGACCAACGCTGCCGAGTTCACCGTCTCCGAGATCGCCCAGGCGGTGAAGCGCACCGTCGAGGAGGAGTTCGGCCACGTCCGCGTGCGTGGCGAGATTTCGGGATTCCGGGGCCAGCATTCCTCCGGCCATGCCTATTTCACCCTCAAGGACGAGAACGCCGCGATCGACGCGGTGGTGTGGAAGGGGACCTGGCCGCGCCTGATCTTCAAGCCGGAAGAGGGACTGGAGGTCGTCGCCACCGGGCGGCTGACCACCTTCCCGCGCTCCTCGAAATACCAGATCGTCATCGAGCAGATCGAGCCGGCCGGCGCCGGTGCCCTGATGGCCCTGCTCGAGGAGCGGCGCAGGAAACTCGCCGCCGAGGGCCTGTTCGCCAGCGAGCGCAAGCGCCGCCTGCCTTACCTGCCGCGCGTCATCGGCGTCGTCACCTCGCCGACCGGTGCGGTGATTCGCGACATCCTGCACCGCATCGCCGATCGCTTTCCGCGCCACGTCCTCGTCTGGCCGGTCCGCGTGCAGGGCGACACGGCCGCCGCCGAGGTGTCCGCCGCGATCAACGGCTTCAATGCGCTGCGCCCCGATGGGGCGATTCCGCGGCCCGACCTGCTGATCGTCGCGCGCGGCGGCGGCTCGATCGAGGATCTGTGGGGGTTCAACGAGGAGATCGTTGTTCGCGCCGTGGCCGCGAGTCGCATCCCGGTGATCACCGCCGTCGGGCATGAGACCGACACCACGCTGGTTGACCACGCGTCGGATCATCGCGCCCCCACCCCCACCGCCGCCGCCGAGGCGGCGGTGCCGGTGCGCCTCGACCTCCTGGGCTATGTCGACGATCTCGGGGCGCGCCAGCGCCAGGCGGCCCGGCGGATCGCGGGCAATGCACGGGATCGCCTGCGCGCCGCCGCCGCCGGGCTGCCGCGTCCGCTCGATCTTGTCGCCTCGGCGCGGCAACGGCTCGATGTGGCATCGCTCAAGCTCTCGGCCGCCCTCAGCCACGCCGGGCAGAAGAAGCGCATCGAGTTCGGCCGCCACGCCGGCAAGCTCGCCCCGATGCTGCTCGTCCAGCGCGCACGGACGCTGCGCACCCGCCTCGACGATCTGTCGCGGCGGGCCGATACCGCCGCCTCGCGCGTCGCCGAGCGCAAGCGCGCCGGGCTCGCCGCCATCCGGCTGACACCCACGGCGCTGCGCAGCGATATCCGCCATGCCCGCACCAGGCTCGCGCCGCTGCTGGCGCGGCTCGATCCGGCCCTTCGGCGCATGCTCGAGCAGCGAATGCAACGCCTGGGTTCGGCCTCCAAGCTGCTGGAATCGGTGAGCTACCGGAACGTCCTTGCGCGCGGCTTCGCCGTCGTCACCGATGCCGAGGGACATATCGTGCGCCAGACCGGCCAGGTGCGGCCCGGCGACCAGGTGGCGCTGATGCTCAGCGACGGCACCCTTCCGGCCCTGATCGGCGACGGTCCGGCGCCGCGCCGGCGACCGAGGCCCCGCCCCGCCGACGAGCAGGAGAGCCTGTTCTAGCGAGATCGGCCCGCCGTCTCGTGCCGAACCCCACCCCGAGGATCGGGATGGGGTCGAACCGGCGGGGCCGCGTCGCATGTTGCCGCGAACCGGACCTGGTTGGATCAGAGGTCGTTGGCTTCGACCATGATCATCTTGACCGCATTGTCTTCGATGATGCCGCACCAGACATTGCCGCCGACGGCACGCAGGGCGCAGCCGGGGCTGGAATTGGCGATCGCGACCGACAGGTTCTTCCACTCGCTGAAGTCGCCGTGCCAGCTCTTCACCCACAGGCGCTTTCCCGGGCCGTTGCCGAACAGGTAGAGCGTGTCTGCCGCCTTGCCGGTCACCACCGGGGAAACGGTGCCGGCGATCTGGCCCTGCCAGTCGGCGACGAGAATGTCGCTGCCGGACGTGCGGGTGACGTCGGAATACTGCACCGGGCTGCCGCTCGAGGTATCGTAGCAGTGGGCGCCGACTACGAGGATGTTGGTGCAGGTCACCGTGCCGCCGACCTTCACCTCGAGGTTCTGCCAGTCCGACCAGCTGTCGCCGTCGAAGGCATTGAGGAACAGCAGGCTTTCCGGCCCGGAAACGAACACGTTGAGCATGATCGCGCTGTTGTCCGCGAGCGTCCGGGCGATGCCCGGCGCCCCGGTGGCGAAGCCGCCGAGGTTCTCCCATTCGCTCCACGTGAACGACTTTGCATTGTGGCGGATGTGGAAGACGTTGTTGTTCGGTCCCACCGCGACGCAGTCGATCACCGATCCGCTGGTGGCGACACAGGCCGGATCGGACTTGAGCAGCAGGTCGCCGATCGGCGCCCAGCCGGTCCAGCCGGCGCCCTGGCCGTCGCCGACCTGCGCATACATATGGCCGTCCGTGCCGCGCACGAACACCGCGACGGCATCGCTGCCGCCGGGCTTGTACCAGACGACGCTGGGCGTCCCGAGTGCGGAACCGCCGAGTTCGTAGGTCTCGATGGCGCCGGCCCCGGCGATACCTGCGGTCGTCACCGCGGTGAAGGCGGCGGCGAAAAGGATGGATCTGTTCATGTTGCCCCTCGGCTTGCTGTCCACGCGGCGGCGCGATCGGGCCGCGTTGTCGACACCATGTCGCCCTGAGCCTGAACCGCGCCCGAGGGCCGCGTTCAGGTTGGCGTCAGCCTTGGCAAACCCGGCCATCTGGGCCTATATCCTGATTGGACCAGCAAGGCGCCCCGGATGAACATCTTCGACAAGACCTTTTCGCCATCCGAGGCCGAGCTTCGCTTCCTCGATGCCGATTATGTGGTTGTAAGGCCTGGCAGTTTCGTCCGCTGTGCGATCACCGGCGCGGCCATCCCGCTGGACGAGCTGACCTACTGGAACGTCGACCGGCAGGAGGCCTATGCCACCGCGGATGCCGCGCACGAGGCGTTTCGACGCTACGGCCTGACGAGCCGCTAGGTCATGGCCGTACCCGGCCCGCGCCGGCCCGGATGGCTGAAGCGCTTGCGCCATCGATTCGAGGCCGGCGTGCTGCTGGGCCTGCTGGGCCTCATTCGGCTCGTCGATGTCGATCGGGCCTCCGGCCTCGCCGGCGGGATCGGTCGCCGGATGGCCCGGCTGTTCGACCGGCCGGGCACGCGCGCCAATATCCACATCGCCTTTCCGCAGGCCGACGCCGATCGCGTGCACGGGCTCCTGCGCGAGATGGGCGAGAACTTCGGCCGGACGCTGGCCGAATCGGCGCACCTCGACACCTTCATGACCGCAAAGGGGCGCGCTCGCTTCCGCTACGAGGGGCTGGAGCATCTGGAGGCGGCCAAGGCCCGCCGACGCCCGCTGCTGTTCATTTCCGGCCACTTCGGAAATTTCGAGCTGGCCTTCGTCGCGCTCCATCATCTGGGCATCCGCACGGCGGCGGTGACCCGGCGGCCGAACAACCCCTACGTGGCCGACTGGTTCGCCGAGAACCGCGCCCGGCTGGGCTTCGGCGACCAGTTGCCCAAGGGCGCCGACGGCACCCTGCAGATGGCCGCCATGTTTCGCCGCGGCGGCAATGTCGGCATGCTCGTCGACCAGCACCTCGCGCAGGGCGTGCCGGTCCCCCTGTTCGGCCGGCCGGCGATGACCGTGCACAGCCCGGCCATCCTCGCCATCGATCTGGACCTCAGCGTGGTGCCGTTCGCCGTGCGCCGCGACCAGGGGGTGCACTTCACCGTCGTCTTCCACCCCCCCATCCTGCCCCCCGGCAGCGGCAACGAGGGGCGCGACATCCTCGAAATGACCGCCGCTCTCAATGCCTTCGTCGAGGCCGAGGTGCGGGCGCGGCCCGGCCACTGGCTGTGGATGCACCGTCGCTGGAAGCCGGTTCCCGAGCTGTCGCGCCGCGCCCGGCGCATCCTCGCCGAGGCCGGCGTCGAACCCGGCGAGACCGGTGTGCCGTGGGCCTCCGATGGCTGATTCCGTCGATACCCAGGTCTACCGGTTCGACCCGTCGCAGCTGGCGGTGTCCGAGCGACGCCCCGGCATCAGCGCCTTCATGCGCATCCGCGACGGCGCCTTCTCGCTCGAGGCCGCGATCCGCAGCCACATCGGGCATTTCGACGAGATCGTCGCGGTCCACAACCGCTGCACCGATGCGACGCCGGACATCCTCGCCCGCCTCGCGCAGGAGTACGGCCCGCGCCTGCGCGTCTTCGCCTACCTGCCGCCGGTGTTTCCGCCCGGCAGCGATGGGCATCGCAGCGAACCGCCGGACGCGCCGCGCAGCCTCGTCAACTACTACAACTTCGCGCTCACCCGGACCCGCTTCAGCCACGCCACCAAGCTCGACGACGACCATGTCGCGATGGGCGAGGCGACCGCCCGGCTGGTCGCCGGGGTGCGCCGCGGCGCGGTGGCCGACCGGGAAATGGCGTGCTTTTCCGGCCTCAACCTGGCGCGCGACGAAGCCGGCCGGGTCGGCATCCTGGCGCGCGAGCCGTTTGCCGGCAGCGGCGATCACTGGATCTTTCCCGTCCGTCCCGACACCTACTTCGTCCACGACCGGCGCTTCGAGGTCCTGCGCCATCCCGGGCTGCCGCGGCGCTTCCGCGGTTTCGCCTACTGGCACCTCAAGCACCTCAAGCCCGAGTTCGGCTTCGCCAACTACGATCTCGCCGCCAACCCGCGCAGCCGCTACGCGAGGCGGCTCGCCGCGCTGCGCGCCGAACATGCCGTGATCGACCTGCCCGAGCTGGCCGCCGGCGCGATCCGTCGGCTGCCGCTCGCCGCCCGCCTTGCCCGCTTCGGCCTGCCCGTCCCCGATCGCGATCGCCTGATCGCCAGTCGGGCGGAGGAGGCGGCCACGCGCTTTTCCGCCACCTCGCTCGGCCAGCTCGCCGCGGGCGATCCCTGGCTCGCCCCCTTCCTCGCTCAGCCCGGATAGCGGGCGAACAGCTCGGCGAGGATCGAACCGGGCGGTGGTTCGCTGGCCTTCAGCCCGCGCAGCTTCTCGTTCCACAGGTGGATCGTCAGGCTGCGCTCGCTGGCCACGTCGCCAAGCTGCAGCGTCGGATCGTAGAGGCGCTCGGCGAGGCGGGGGTGGAGCGGGTAGAACACCTCGGCCGGCCGCGCCGCTTCCGCCAGCCCGTGCCGCCGCGCCAGCGCCGTCATCCCCTTCGGCCCGAACGTGCCGCGCGGCAGCTCCCACGGCGCGACCCGCCGGCCCAGCAGCGTCTTCATCCTCGCCATCGGCGCGCGATGGAACGGCGTCCAGTCCGGCGCGCGGCCGCTCGACAACAGCGCCAGCGCGTCGGCCAGGATCGGCGAGTCCGGCGCGAGGCGGAGCACGGCATTGTTGATGTAGTCCGCCGATTCCCAGCCGGCGACGAAAGCGCCTTCGACCTCGAACGGGCGCAGGCAGACCACGTCGGTATCGACCCAGAGGCCCGCCGATTCCTGCATCAGGCGGAGGCGGAAATAGTCGGCGAACAGCGCCAGGGCCGGCGGCGTCCCGGCGATCCGCGACAGATCGGAATAGGGGACCACCGCCGCCGCGTCGCGGCGTTCGATCCCCGGCGGCAGGTTGCCGATCTCGCCATAGCCGTAGAGCGCAACCGGGTGGCCGTTGGCGACGAACGAAGCCAGGCACATGCGCTCCATCCGCCCCAGCGCCGGCCCGACCCAGAGGGTCACGATCTGCGTGGTCACGGGACGGGCCGGCGGCGGGACAGGGGGGACATTCCGATTTCGTTCGATCCGTGGTCTAAGCTCGATCCATCGTTAGGACGCTTCCCATCTTGCAGCAAGCCAGACCCAGTCATCCGGTCGCCATCCGCCGCCTCGCCTTCGCCGTGGTGGTCGTTGCCCTGGTGGCACGGACGACGGTCGCGGCCTTTGCCGGTCTCGACGGCGACGAGGCCTACTATGCGATGTGGTCGGTCTGGCTGGCGCCCGGCTATCTCGACCATCCGCCCGGCGTCGCCCTGTTCATCGCGGCGGGGCGGCTGATGCTGTCCGACACCTATCTCGGCGTTCGCCTGTTCGCCCTGCTGGCCTCGCTCGTCACCACCGTGGCGCTCTACCGTATCGCCCGGCTGGTCCTGCCGCAGCCGGAGGCACCCGCCCTCGTCATCATCTGGTACACCCTGACGCTGACCGCGGGCATCAGCTTCGTCGCCACCCCCGACGCGCCGTCGACCCTGTTCTGGACGCTGGCGCTATGGGCAGCCGTCGAGGCGGCAGCCCGTCGGCGGCCCGCCTGGTGGCTGGCGGTCGGCCTGTTTGCCGGCCTCGGGCTCGTCTCCAAATACACCAATGCCTGGCTGGGAATCGGCCTGGCGCTCTGGCTGCTGGCGACGCCGGCCGGCCGCGCCGACCTCCGTCGCTGGCAGCCCTGGGCCGGCGGTCTGCTGGCCGTCGCGGTATTCGCGCCCGTGCTGTGGTGGAATGCCGAGCGCGACTGGCGCTCCTTCCTGTTCCAGGGCATGCGGGTGGTATCGGTCGAGGACCAGTCGGGGCGCTCGGTCCTCGAGTCGCTCGCCGGCCAGTTCCTGGTCGCCGGGCCGATCCTCGTCCTTGCGACGGCGCTGGCCCTCGGCTGGTACGCGCTGCGCGGCCGCCGGACCGTGCCCGGCCTCGCGCTGCCGGTGCTGACGACGCTGCCGGTCCTCGCCTATTTCGCCGTTCACAGCCTGCATGCCAGGGTCGAGGCGAACTGGCTGCAGCCCGTGCTGCCGGCCATGACGCTGATCGGCGTCGGCTGGCTGCTGGCGGCCATCCGCCAAAACTGGCTGCGCGTCGCGCTGCTGGTCGGGCAGGCGAGCTTCGGGGTGCTGCTGGTCGGTCTGGTTTCGATCCAGTCCCTGCTGCATCCCTTCGAGCTGAGGGAGCTGGACCGGACCCGTCACCTGCGCGGCTGGGCGGAGTTGTCGGCCTCGGTGAGGCTGCTGGCCGACACGGTCGATGCCCGGGCCATCTACACCCTGGGACAGTACCAGCTGACCGGGGAACTGTTCTTTCACGGGCGGGCCGCCGGCGATCCCCGCCCGGTCCGCGATATCGAGCAGGCCATACGCTACGAGTTTATTCCGGCGCCGGAGCGCTGGCCGCGGCTCTTCCCGGCCGTGCTGGTGGTGCCGACGAGGAGCGAACCGGCCCCAACCCTCGACAGTGGGTATTTCGGCCGGCCGCGCCTCATCGGCACGCTGCTGCGCGGGGCGCCCGGCGACCTGCCCTCCGCCTATGCGGTCTATGCCGTCGAGGCCGCGGGGCCGGCCTTCCCGGACGAATAGGGCGCCTCCGGATCGCGGACGAAGGCGACGAACACCACGGCCATCAACGCGTACTGCACCGTGTGGAACTCGAAGCCGATCATCAGGAACGTCATCTGGAAGATGAAGTACCCGGCGCACAGAGTGGTCGCGAGGTAGAGCCGGCTGACGAACTGCCGATCGCGCGGCGTGCGCAGCACCGCGACGACCGGGATGATGGAGAGCAGCACGAAGCTGGCCAGTCCGACCAGACCGGTTCCGACGGCAAAGCTCGCCGCGCCGTTGTGCAGGTGCCGGAACTCCTTCATCGTCTCGACCTGATCGGCCGGCACGTGCGGCAGGATGGCCGGCACCATGTCGAGCCAGCCATGGCCGAAGATCGGCGCCTCGAGAAAGGCCCCGACGGCGCCGGACAGCATGATCAGCCGCTCCTCGGCTGCATGGTCGATCCGCTCGCCGGAGAGTGCGCGAAGGGCCACCTCGAAGCCTTCGATGGCCCGGCCGAGGCCGAGCTGCGGTGCCAGGGCCGCCGCCGCGACGAGCAGCACGACGAGTGCGGCGGTACCGATCAGCATCGCTCCCCGGCGCCGACTGACGGCAAGGAGGAACCCGAAGGCCACCAGCAGCAGCACCGGTGCCCCGATCAGGGCGCCGCGGGTACCGCTGAGCACGGCGGAGATCAGGCCGAGCAGGGGGCCGAGCAGGAACGGCAGGCGATTGTGGGTTCCGGGGGCAAACAGGCCCGAAAGCGTCATGAAGCCCAGCAGCATCGTCGTGAAGGCGTAGTGGAAGACGTTCATGATCGGCTGCCCGACCCGGTCGTAGCCGAGCCCGAAGACCTGGATCACCGCGAGCCCGGTCGCCCCGATCGTCCCGGCAAGGCACAGCCAGCCGATCAGCAGTGCCGCATCGGGTCGCGCCATCCGCGAGAACTGCCAGCGCAGGGGTGCGGCCAGCAGCAGCGGGCTGAAGTTGAAGATGAACAGCAGGTCGCTCCCGTCCTCCGCCGACACCGACAGGGCCAAAGCAATGGCGAGAAAGGCGCCCACGAAGACGGGGCCGATCGGATTGGCCGGCGCCAGCCGGCGCGACGTCAGCACCGATCGGCTGAGCATCGCCACCAGTGCCGCGATCAGCACCAGATAGGTGTCGATGCGCCCGATCACGCAGGGCAGCACGAACACCAGGACGAGCAGCGTCCAGTTGGCGATGGTCACCCGCCGCGGCAGGGGCGTCTGCAGGTGCGGGCTCATGCCTGGGCTGGGCGTGACTTCGCGATGGCGTCCAGCTCGATCAGCTCGTGCAGCAGGCCTTCGAGCGCGTCGCGCGGGATCATGTTGGCCCCGTCCGACGGGGCGTTGTCGGGGTCTTCGTGCGTCTCGATGAAAACGCCGGCGACCCCGACCGCCACCGCCGCGCGGGCAAGTACCGGGGCGTACTGGCGCTGACCGCCCGAGGAGTCGCCGCGGCCACCCGGCTGTTGCACGGAATGGGTGGCATCGAAGATCACCGGCTTGCCGGTCTCGGCCATGATCGGCAGGCCGCGCATGTCGACGACCAGCGTGTTGTAGCCGAAGCTGGTGCCGCGCTCGGTGAGCAGCACGCCCGCGGCGCCGGCCCGATCGAGCTTGTCGGCGACGTTCCGCATGTCCCAGGGGGCGAGGAACTGTCCCTTCTTGACGTTGACGATCCGGCCGGTTTCGGCGGCGGCGACCAGCAGGTCGGTCTGGCGGCAGAGAAAGGCCGGGATCTGCAGGATGTCGACCACCTCGGCGGCAGTGGCGCATTGTTCGCGCTCATGGACGTCGGTGGTCACCGGCAGCCCGGTCTCCGCCTTGATCGCCGCAAAGATCGGCAGGGCCTCCTCGAGCGACAAGCCGCGGAAGCTCCGGGCGCTGGTGCGATTGGCCTTGTCGAAGGACGACTTGTAGATCACCGCGACGCCGAGGCGTTCGCCCAGCTCGGCGAGGAACTGCGCGCTGCGCAGGGCATGGTCGCGGCTTTCGATCACGCAGGGGCCGAGGATGAAGGCCAGCCGGTTGGCGCCGCCGATCCGGATCTCCCGACCGCCGGGTGTACTCAGCTTAACTTCCTGCATTTTATGAACTCTCACTCGCTAGTCGGGTCGCCGGCCCCAGTCCAGCAACCGAATTCGGCCGTCACTGTCAAGTTCCATCAGGCCATAACTTCCGGTACGAAGCTTGTAGTTGCCGATTTTGTCCACTGCTTTTGGTTCGAGCGCCAGCAATGCAAAGCGTGCTGCGCCGTTACTGGTGACGAGCAGGATTGCGTCGGCGGGATGCTCGCCGCTTATTCGCGCCGCGAAGTCGCGCCAGCCCGGCAGCCGCCAGTCGGCGCCGGCGTTCCAGCCATCGGGAGCGATCCCCTTCTCGTCCCACAGCGCAATGGCTGAATGGCCGATGCGGGCGACGACCGCGTCCTCCGTCCGGTTCTCGTCCGGGCCGTGATCGATCTCGGTGAGCAGCGCCAGGGTCTCCAGCGCCGGCGGGTGCGCCTGGCGCGTCAGGATGGCCTTCGCCGTCGATCGGGTGCGTTGCAGCGGGCTGCTGAAGGCACGCGCGAAGCCGACCCGGGACGCAAGATGGCCCGCCAGCGCCTCGGCCTGGGCGAGGCCGGTCGCGGTCAGCGGCAGATCGGTCCGCGCCCCGATCCGTCGCGGCGGCTCGCCGGTTTCGAAGGTGTTGCCGTGTCGCACGATGTAGAGCAGCGTCACGCGCGCCTCGGCCAGTCGGAAAACGGATCGCCATGTTCGGCGATCAGCCGCTCGGCCCGTTCGACGTCCGCCGGGCTGTCGACCCCGCTCATGGTGATGCGGGCCGGCGCCACCTCGACGGCGCGGATATCGAGGCCGATCTCGATCAGGCGCAGCTGCTCGAGGCCTTCCAGTTGCTCGTATGCGGTCGGCGGCGCCGCCTCGAACGCCTCGAGCGCCGCCGGTCGGTAGCAGTAGAGCCCGACGTGCTGGAGCACCGGGGACAGCGGCGTGGCGGCCCGCAGTGCCGTCTCGTTGCGCATGAAGGGGAGGACGGTCTTGGAGAACCACAGCGCCCGCCCGTCGTCGGCGCGGATGCAGGTGGTGCCGCTTGCCGGCGTCGCGTGCTTGTGGGCGCGCAGGGCGTCGAGGCGCGCCCAGTCGAGGCGCACCACCGGTGTCGTGACGTCGGCGGTCCCCGGCCGGGCGGCGGCGAGAATCGCGACGATGTGTTCCGGTGCGGTGAACGGCGCATCGCCCTGCAGGTTGACGACCAGGTCGTAGCGGCGCCCGGTCGTCCGCATTGCCGCCAGGGTCCTGCCCGAGCCTGAGCTGATGGCGGGGCTGGTGACGACCGCGTCGAGGCCCCAGCCTGTCGCGGCCGCAGCGATGCGCTCGTCGTCGGTGGCGACGAGCACGTCGACGTCGCCGGTCTGCGCCGCGGCTCGGTGCGCGATGGCGGCGACGCGCTGCAGCAGGGGCCGGCCGGCGATCGGGTGGAGCGGCTTGCCGGGGAGGCGGGTCGAGCCGTAGCGGGCCGGAATGACGATCAGGTCGGCCACGTCAGGCGAGACCGACGCGCAGGCAGTCGTGCAGGTGGACGATGCCGACCGGTCTGCCGCCCTCGGCGGCGAAGATCGCGGTGATTCTGGGGGTGACGCCGGTCATTCGGCGCAGCGCCTCGCTCAGCAGGGCGCCGGCCTCGATGGTGCGCGGCGAGCGCGTCATGATGCTGGCGGCCGTCTGGTCGAGCAGGCGTTCGGCCATGTGGCGGCGCAGGTCGCCGTCGGTGATGATGCCGACCAGCAGGCCATCGGCATCGACCACCCCGGTGCAGCCGAACCCCTTGGAGGTCATCTCGAGGATGGCGCTGCCGACGCTGGTCCCGAGCGCGACCAGCGGCAGCCGTTCTCCCCCGTGCATCACCTCGCCCACGGTCAGCAGCGCGCTGCCGAGCGTGCCGCCGGGGTGAAAGACGTGGAAGTCGGCGGCGCCGAAGCCGCGCCGGCGCAGGATCACCACCGCCAGCGCATCGCCCAGTGCCGCCATCATCGTGGTCGAGGTGGTCGGCGCCGAGGTGATGTCGCAGGCCTCGTCGGCGGCGGGCAGCTGCAGCACGATGCCGGCCGCCCGTCCGAGGCGGGACTGCACGTTCTGGGTCACCAGCACCAGCGGAATCGCGAAGCGCACGCAGTAGTTGGCCAGGTCCTCGAGTTCGCGCGTCTCGCCCGATTTCGAGAACATCAGCACCACGTCGCTGCCGGTGATCATGCCGAGGTCGCCATGGCTGGCGTCGGCGCCGTGCACGAACTGCGCTGGCGTGCCGGTCGAGGCCAGCGTCGCCGCGACCTTGCGCGCGATATGGGCGCTCTTGCCCACGCCGCTGAGGATGACGCGCCCGCGCGCCTGCTGGATCAGGTCGACGGCCGCCGCGAAGGCGCCGTCGAGCGCCCCGGCGAGGCGCTCGAGGCCGGCCGCCTCGAGGCGGATGGCGGCGCGCGCTTCGTCGAGGACGAAGGCCTCCATGCTGGCATCGATGGCAACGGACGGGCGCACCGGGGTGGAGTAGCAGCAATCGCGAAGCCCCCGCAAGCGTCGCCCGGCGTTGAGTTCCGCGCCGCGACCGGCTAGGCAGGCGCACCTGCCTCGATCCGGGACGCCGCGGCGTGAAGCGCACAACGACAGTCGGCTGGCGAGCCTATGGTGCCCTGGTGCGGGCCCTGTCGGTGCTGCACTACGGCGTGCTGTCGCCGCTGTCGGCGAGCGACGAGGGCGGCCTCGCCTGGTTCGGACGGCGGCTGAGGGCGGCGGCGCCGCCGGCCGCGAGCGGACCGCGGATCTGGATCCATGCCGTCTCGGCCGGCGAATCCAAGGTTGCCGAGCTGCTCCGCCGGCAGCTGCTGGCGCTGGCCCCCGAGCTCTCGATCGTCCTCTCGGCGACGACCTATTCCGGCTTCGCCCGGGTCAGCCGGGTGGCCGGCGAGGCGGCGAGCTTCGTGATGCCGCTCGATACGCTGGGCGCGCAGCGGCGGCTGTTCGCGACCCTGCGTCCCGACCTGTTGGTGCTGGTCGAGTCCGAGTTCTGGCCGGCGCAGTTCGCTGCCGCCGCGGAGGCGGGCGTGCCGGTGGTGGTGGTCAATGCCACGATGTCGGAGCGCTCCTTCGCCCGTCATCGCCGCTTTCCGCAGGTGGCGCGGCGCACCCTGCTCGAGGCCCGGCGCATCTATGCGCAGGACGAGACGACCCTGGGCCGCTACCGCGCCCTTGGGGTGCCGGAGGGGCGGCTGCGCATCGGCGGCAACCTCAAGCTCGCGCCCATCGGCACGGCACAGCCGCCGCGCGTCGCCAGAGCGCCCGCGCTGGTCTTCGGCAACGTCCACGAGGCCGAGCTCCGGCCACTCGGCCCGGCCGTGCGCGCGCTGCGCCGGCTGCACCCCGGAGTGAGGCTGACCCTCGTGCCGCGCTACCCGGGCAAGCTCGACGCGGCGACGCTGGCCGCGACCTTCGGCAGCGACCTGTCGGTCGTCGCCGACGCCGCCGACGCGGCCTCGGCGCCCTTCGCCTGGGTCGACCGGATGGGCGTGCTGGCAGCGCTCTACGCCGAGGCCAGCATCGGCATCGTCTGCGGCACCTTTGCCCCGATCGGCGGGCATGATCTCGCCGAGCCGCTGCAGATGGGGGCGGTGAGCGTCTATGGGCCGCATGTCGAGCGCCAGCTGGCCCTCCACGCCGCCCTCGGCGAAGCCGCCTGCGCCCGCCAGGTGCACGATGGCGACGAACTCGTCGCCACGATCGGCGCGCTGCTCGATCGGCCGCCCGATCGCGAGGCCATGCTCGGCCGCTTCCGCTCGCTGTCCGGAACCGCCGCCGCCGGGCTTGCCGGCATCGCGCGGGACCTCCTGGCGCTGCTGCCGTCTCAGTAGACCGGACGGAAGTTCTCGCCCCAGTAGAGCCGATACCGGCCGAGTTCGCGGCCGAAGCGCACGATCGGGATTTCCCTGTAGAGGGTGACCTTTTCGAACTGCGCGTCGATGACCTCGCGCTGGCGCTCGTCGTGCAGCACGACCAGCGCATCCTGCCCGGCATGGGCGCCGGTATCGAACCAGTAGTGGAACTCGCTGCGCGCCGGGTTCACTGCCGCGACGTCCTTGTCGTCGAGCGCGAAGCCCACCGTGCTCGCGTACTCCCACTTGGAGGTGGCGATGAAGTCGGGCTTCAGCGCGTCGATCGCGGCGCGGATCGGCTGCTCGATCTCGTTCCAGCCGTAGTAGCGTGTGCGGGTCGGATCGGGTCGGTCGAGCAGCAGGATGACCGGGAAGACCGACGAGGAGACCACGTAGAGCACCGAGATCAGGCTGCCGAACAGCGTATGACCCCAGAACAGCAGGCGCGAGCGCATCGCCCGGCCGAGGAACGGCAGCAGCAGCACGTAGGCGCTGACGTTCCACCAGAAGAACAGTTGCTGGGTCAGGGCGACGGCGAAGAAGACCAGGCTCGACACCCAGAAGAACCAGCTGCCGAGCCCCCAGGCGGTCCGCTCGAACGGCGCGGCCGGACGGCTGAGCACGAAGCGGACCATCCCCCACATCATGAACGGAGAGGTGGTCAGCGCCGTCTGCAGCAGGAATTCGGCGACATGGACCCAGGTGAAGGCGTGCAGGAAGCCCGCGTCATGCCGATCGACGAGGTGGAACTCGAACGAGGCGAAGCCGTTCTGGATGTTCCAGACGAGGATCGGCGAGGCCACCGCGATGGCGAGCAGCGCCGCCGCGTAGAGGTGCGGGTTGGCGAGCAGCCGGCGCAGCTTCGGGCTCGCGACGATGTAGAGGCCGAGCGCCACGCCGTAGAGCAGGGTGTTGTACTTGGCGAGCGCCGCGATCCCCATGAACAGGGCGCCCAGATACAGGTCGCCCAGCCAGGCGCGTGTTCCCTCGCGCACCGCCATCAGGTAGCGGATCAGGAAATGCGCCGACAGCAGGATGAAGAAGAACAGCAGGTGGTCGCTGGTGGCGAAGGTCGAGTAGACCCCGAACACCGGCGCCGCCAGGTAGATGACCAGCGCCCGCCAGAACACGCCAACCCAGTCGTCGCCGCCGAACTGGCGCGCCCAGGCGCGCAGGATCAGGGCCGTGCCGATGAAGGTCGGAACGGCCCACAGCCGCATCTGCACGATGCCGCGGCCGAACACGGCATCGGCGAGGCCGATCAGCCAGGCATTGAGCGGCGGGTGGTCGAAATACGACAGGGCCGGGTGCTGGCCCCACATCCAGTAATAGGCTTCGTCGCTGACCAGGTTGACCGCCAGCAGCGACCAGAGCTTCAGCCCGATCAGCAGCGCCGCCACCACCTGGAGCAGGGTGTGGCGGGAGGGCGATGCGGCGAACCCGGCAGTGGTCATCGTCGCGAAGCGGTCCGTATCGGCGGCAGCTTCGGCCGCGCGCCTAGGCTTCGTCCTCGTCGGGGTTCAGTAGCCGATGCAGGTGGACGACGAAATAGCGCATCTCGGCATTGTCCACCGTCTGCTGGGCCTTCTGCTTCCAGACGGCATGGGCGGCGGCATAGTTCGGATAGACCCCGACGAGATCGACCGCGTCGAGGTCCTTGAACACCACCTCGTCGCCCCGTTCCACCTCGCCGCCGATGACGAGGTGCAGCAACTGCGGCTTCTTCGGGGAGGTCTTGCTCGGCTTGCTCACGGCTTGTGTCGCTCCAGATCAACTTCCTGCGGTTGCGGGCAGCCATAGACCCTGACCAGGGCCGCCCGCAGTGCCGGTTTTAGCGAGGGCTCGGCAACGGCCGCAAGCGCGCCATGCCGGATTTCCGGTCGGTTGAAGCGCAGGGCACCTATGCACACATCCTCGAATCCGATCCCGGCCTCGGCCAGGATACAGGCCGCGCCGGCAATATCCCAGTCCTGCGCGCCGCGCCGGGTGACGGCGGCATCCAGCTTTCCGGTGGCGACCTGCACCAGGCGATAGGCAAGCGAGGGATAGGCCGGCCCCCGTACGTACTCGAGGCCGGCCGCCTGCAACTCCTGGTGCACCGCGCCGGGTGCGGGAATCAGCGGCGCCTCCTGCCCCAGCCGGGCCTGCCGCGCCAGCGGGCGTCCGTTGCAGCGCGCGCCGCCACCCAGGGCGGCATCGTAGAGCTCGTCGCGGGCAGGGGCGTAGACCACGCCGGCGATCGGCACGCCATCCTCGACCACGGCCAGCGAGATGGTCCAGCTGTCCTCGCCGCGGATGAAGCCGCGCGTGCCGTCGATCGGGTCGACGATGAACACGCGCCGGTGGCTGAGGCGGGAGTTGTCGTCGGCACTCTCTTCGCTGAGCCAGCCATAGTCGGGCCGTGCCCCGGTGAGTGCCCCATTGAGGTAGCGGTCGAGGACCAGGTCGGCCTCGCTGACCGGCGAGGCATTCTCCTTGGTCCAGGTCTTGAGGTCGCGCCGGAAATAGCCTGCCGCGATGATGCCGGCCGACACCGCCGAAGCGCGCAGCAGCTCACGGTCCTCGGCTGGCGTGGTGGGAATCGGGGCGCTCATCGCTGTTCCGGCATCGCGTCGGCTGCCTTCTAGGCGCAACACCGGGTCGGGACAAGCCCGCCGTCGGTCGGGGGCCGCAGGCATTTGAAGGCGGCTGGCCGGCACTTGGTTAAGCAATCGCCAGCCCCTGTGCCTAAGGCTGCGTTACACCAGGTCATTTGCCGCTAACCCTTTTCAAAACAACCTAAACTTAACCCCGTTTCTTAAGCGGGGTGGCAACGGGGGGGCGTAGATTGGGCCCATCAAAGAGGGCGGCAAAGTAACAAGCTCTCGAAAGTTGACAGTGAGGCTAGACATGTTTTCTCGCGTTGGGATCGAAGGCTCGTCCGTCGTGATGCTGTTCGGCGACGGGCGCAGTCCGCGCCCCGCCCAGACCGTCGCTCCCAAGGCCTTCGGTCCGGCCAACGACAACGGTCCCAGGGAGCCGGTGAAGACCGTGACCGTGCGCCGGACGCTCGAAAAGAGCGGCGTCGCCATCAAGATCAAGGTGCCGGTGAGTGAATTCGTCGGGGTGGCGGTGTCCACCACGATCAGCGAGGACGGCGTGCTCTCGAGCGCCATCGAACTGGTGCACGGCGATCCCGAACTCAACTATCGCGTGTTCGAGGAAGTCGGCAATGCCAACGTCGTCGCCGAGTGGCAGAACTGGGGCAAGAAGCTCCGCCTGCCACTGTTCATCAAGGCCGGCGACGGCAATCTCCTGCCCTATTCGCAGCAGGTCGACGGCGTCGCGCTGGGGGTCAACAACGGCCGCCGCAAGCTGCTGGCGGAGGCCTCTCGTCGGCCGCACTTCCTCAACCGGCGCAAGCCCGGCGAGCAGTCCGCCTCCTGAGCCTGCAACCTTCGCCGCGCGTCGGCGTTGATCCATCAAAGCCCGGCAGCGATCCCATGCACGTTTGAGCTGCCGGCGATCTCGTAGCGACCTCCAAGCACGAGGGGCCGTCCCGGCAACGGGGCGGCCCGTTTCGTCAGCCGCGGAGCAACATGTCCGCCAGCAGTCCGGCAGTGAAGACGAGGCCGGCAATGTGGTTGGACTTGAAGCGGACCAGGGCATTGGCCGGGTCGCGCGGATCGAGCGTCACCACCTGCCAGCCGAGCAGAGCGCCGGTCAGTGCCAGGCCGATGGCGAAGACCGCGCCAGCCCCCGCCGCGAGGCCGGCGGTTCCCCAAACCAGGAGGGTGGCGGCATAGAACAGCGCGATGATCGCCCGGGCGCGCCGGCCGAACAGCCGCGCCGTCGAGCGCACGCCGATCAGCGCGTCGTCCTCGATATCCTGCAGCGCGTAGATGGTGTCGTAGCCGATCGTCCAAAGGATCGCACCGGCATAGAGCAGCAGCGGCGCGAGCGACAGGCCACCGGTCTGCGTCGCCCAGCCCATCAGGGCACCCCAGGAGAAGGCGATGCCAAGGAACAGCTGCGGCCACCAGGTGATGCGCTTCATGAACGGGTAGATGGCGACCGGCAGCAGCGAGGCGACCCCGAGCAGGATCGAGAAGCCGTTGAACTGGACCAGCACCAGCAGACCGAATAGCGACTGCAGCACGAGGAACACCGCCGCCTGCCGCTTGCTCACCTGCCCCGAGGGAATCGGCCGGGAGCGGGTGCGGGCGACCTTCATGTCGATATCGGTATCGACGATGTCGTTGAAGGTGCAGCCGGCACCCCGCATGGCGATGGCACCGACGAGGCAGAGCAGCAGGGCATACCAGTCCATCCCGGTCCCGTGCCCGGCATTGGCGGCCAGCGCGAGGGAGAAGGCACACGGCCAGAACAGCAGCCAGAACCCGATCGGCCGGTCCCAGCGGGCCAGCCGTGCGTAGGGCCTGAGCCAGTCCGGCGCGTGCCGGTCCACCCAGTTGCCGCGCTGCGCGTCGGCCACGCTGCCTGCTGGTTTGTCGGGGCTTTGCATGTCGGCCGTCCTGTGCGGTAATGGCCCGTCGGCCACTCAGTCACGCGTACCACGATGTCCAGATCGCACAAGTCCCTGCCACGCCTTTATGTCGAGGCAACGCTGGCCGCGGGCACGCCGATCGAACTGGGTCGCGAGCAGACCAACTATCTGCTGACCGTGCTGCGCATGGCGGCGGGGGAAGCGGTGGTGGTGTTCAATGGCCGCGACGGTGCCTGGATCGCCCGCATCGCCGATGCGCACCGCAAGGGTGCGGGGCTGGCGGTCGAGGTCCAGGTGCAGCACCAGACGCCGCGCTCGGACCTGTGGTTCGGCTTCGCTCCGCTCAAGACCGCGCGGCTCGACTACCTGGTGCAGAAGGCGACAGAGATGGGAGCCGGGGTGATCCAGCCGGTGATCACCCGCTATACCCAGGTGAGCCGGCTGAGGACCGACAAGCTCCTCGCCAATGTCATCGAGGCGGCCGAACAGTGCGAGGTGCTCTCGGTTCCGGCGCTGGCGCCCGAGATCGAGCTTGCCCAGTTGATCGCCGGGTGGCGCCACGCGCAGGGCCTGCGGCGCCTGGTCTTCTGCGACGAGGCGGCGCCGCGCCACTCGCCGGTCCTGACCCTCGGTGATCTGGAGGGGCTGCCCATTGGCATTCTCGTCGGTCCCGAGGGCGGCTTCTCCGAGGCCGAACGCAATCTCTTGATCCAGCAGGATTTCGTCGTTCCGATTAGCCTCGGGCCGCGCATCCTGCGGGCCGATACGGCGGCCGTGGCGGCGCTGGCGGTGGTTCAGGCAATCATCGGCGATTGGCGATAAAGGCATTGCTTTCGGGACGTGGCGGGCTATTGTCCGCCGCCGGCCGGCACCGCCCGGCGAGCCCAGGGGAGTATCTATGTCGGGCGAAGAAAACGCACCGCCGATCGAGTCGCGCAGCGACCTCGTCTACGTCATGGCCGCCGGCGGCAAGCCGCGCTCGGAGTGGCGTATCGGTACGGAGCACGAGAAGCACGTCTACCGCAAGGGCCCGCTCGGGCCGGTACCCTATGAGGGGCCGGACGGCATCCATGCGCTGCTCTCGGGAATCGCGCACCGCACCGGGTGGCATCCGTTCTACGATCACGACAACCCCATCGGCCTGCGCAACCACCACGCCGTGGGAGGCATCTCGCTCGAGCCGGGCGGGCAGTTCGAGCTCTCCGGTTCGCCGCAGCGGACCATCCACGAGGCCGCGGCGGAACTCGACTCGCATCTCGAGGATTGCCACGCCATCGGCCGGCCGCTGAACATCCACTTCCTCGGACTCGGCGTCACACCGCTCTGGTCGGTCGAGACGATTCCGGCCATGCCCAAGTCCCGCTACGCCATCATGACGCCCTACATGCGCAAGGTGGGCGCGCTCGGGACCTCGATGATGTACCGGTCGGCCACCGTGCAGGCCAATCTCGACTTCGCCGACGAAGCCGACATGGTCAGGAAGCTGCGCGTCTCGCTGGCGCTGCAGCCGGTGGTGACGGCGCTGTTCGCCAATTCCCCCTTCGTCGACGGCGCGCCGTCGGGCTATCTCAGCTTCCGCTCGCAGATCTGGCTCGAGACCGATGCGGCGCGCACCGGCATGCTGCCCTTCGTGTTCGAGGACGGCTTCGACTTCGACCGCTACGCCGAGTATGCGCTCGACGTGCCCATGTACTTCGTCATTCGCAAGGGCGAGTACATCAATGTCGCCGGCGAGAGCTTCCGGGCCTTCCTCGAGGGGCGGTTGCCGCAGCTGCCGGGCGTGCGGCCGACCACCAAGGATTGGGAAAACCACCTCTCCACGCTCTTTCCCGAAGTGCGGCTCAAGCAGTTTCTCGAAATGCGCGGCGCCGACATGGGCGATCGCGACCACGTGCTGGCGCTGTCGGCGCTGTGGGCCGGGCTGCTCTATGACGCCGACGCGCTCGACGGCGCGGCCGATCTCGTCTCCGACTGGACCGCGGCCGAGCGCGAGGCCCTGCGTCGCGCAGTACCCCGCACCGCGCTCGCCACGCGCTTCCGCGACGGCACGGTCGCCGATCTTGCCAGGCTGGTGGTCGATCTCGCCCGCGGCGGGCTGGCGCGGCGCGGCGCAGTCCGGGGTGGTCATGACGAAACCGTCTACCTGAGGCCGCTCGACACCACCCTCGAGCTCGGCAAGACCCCGGCCGAGCGCTGGCTGGATCTCTATAACGGCGCCTGGGGCGGCGACCTGACGCGGATCTTCGAGGCGGCGGAGATCTAGCCTCGGGGAGCCATCTGTCCCCCGTCCGCGGGGACAAGTCCGTTCAGCAACGTGACCAGATCATGGCGGCCGCGCAAGAAATTTGTTGCGCCGCAAGCCTTTGCCGCGTTCATCAATGTGGCGACAATCACCTGCACCCCGCCGCCCCGCGAAGCGCCGCCGGCCTTACTCCGCCGCCATCGGCTGGCTGTCCTGGTTCTCGAGGTTGCCCATGCTGGCGATGATGTGGCTGGCGAGCGCGTCGTAGATGCCGCCATAGGCATGGCTGGCGCGCATCAGCGCGATTTCGGCGTCGCGCAGGCGGGGCAGGTTGCGGTCTTCCGCGATCACCCGCATCCCCGGCTGCAGCGCGCTCTCGGGCAGGAACCCGACCGCCAGGTCCGTCAGCACGGCGCTGGCGATCGCCATGGCATTCGAGGACGTATAGGCGATGCGGTAGTCGCGGCCGATGCGGTTGAGCGCCTCGACGGCATTGTCCTTCCAGCAGCAATGCTGCCCGCCGGCGATCGGCAGCGGCTCGGTGGCGAGTGCCTGCCCGCCATGCGAGGCGACCCAGAACATCGGCTCGGTGCGGAACAGTTCGCCATACTCGTGGTTGGTGCCCTGGGTGAACACGATCAGGTCGTACTTGCCGTGCTTCATGCCGTCGAGCAGTTCCTCTGACGGCTGGCAGCGCACGTCGACCACGATCTTGGGGTGGGTGCGCTGGAAGCTCGACAGGATCACCGGCAGCAGTCGCACCGCATAGTCGTCCGGCACGCCGAAGCGGATCGAGCCCTTGAGGTCCCCCTCCGCGAACTGGTCGAGGATCTCGGCGTTGATCCGCAGCATCCGCCGCGCCCGCCCGTACAGGGCATCGCCGTGATCGGTAAGCGTGACGCTGCGGCCGTCACGCCGCAGCAGGGCCTGCCCGAGCCGCTCCTCGAGCCGCTTGATCTGCATCGACACCGCCGATTGCGTCTTGTTCACCCGCCGCGCCGCCTCGGTGAAGCTGCCGCAGTCGGCGATGGCGCAGAAGCTCTGCAACTGGTCGAGATCGAGCGGTGCGGTCATCCGGAAACTCCATCACGAATTTTGATGAACTGGATGAAATCTATTTGTTGGACGAATGGAAGGCAAGGCCCTAGATCGGTGCCATCGGTGATCGACGATCATCCGTCACGCCCGGTTCCCCCTGCCGGGCCCCGCGAACAACATGGAGAAGGACCATGGTCCACTTGCTTTCGAGCGAGCGGCCGACGATGGCTGCCGCACCGTCCACCCTCTGGAGCGCCGTGGCGAACTGGTTCGCCCGCGCTCGGGCCCGGCGTGCCATGCGCGTCGCCTATCAGTCGCTTCTCGAGTACGACGCGGCCCGTCTCGACGACCTCGGCATCGATCGTCAGGACCTGTTCCAGGCTCTGGATTCGCCCAGCCAGCGTCCCGGGCTTCGCCTCAGTCGGCGTCGCGCGGAAAGCGCGCGGCTCTGGCTCGATCCCTGAGGCACGAGATCGGCCGTCCGGCACCCGGGCGGCCCTCGCCATGGCCAATCCCTGATTGTGCCATCTTCGGGCCGGTCCACCCACCGGCCCTGTTTCCTGATGAACTGCCGGGTCTTCGGACCCGGCTTTTTTGTTGTGGGTTCAGGCCGCCGCGCCGCGCCGGCCGTCCTGGCGAAGCCTATGGCAGCTGCGTGAAGCCGTCGCCGAAGCCGTTGAGCGAAACCGGGATGCCGACGCCTTCCTCGGGGGTGCGGAACACCACGAACAGCGCGCTCTGGCCGGCCGAGAGCTTGCCGATCAGTTCGTCGTCCAGCACCACCTCGGCCACGCAGCCATTGGGCAGGCAGCGCACGAAGGCGACGCGTCCGATATCCTGGCCATCGATGTTGAGGCCGAGCCCGTTGGGGAGGAGAACGCCGAGCGGTGCGAGCACGCGCAGCAGGCGCGCCTGCTTGTCGGCGGTTTTCAGCACGATCACGGACAGGCCAACATTGGGCTGGTCCTCGGCGGTCACGTTCTGGATCAGCGCGCACTGCTCGAAGCTCGCGCCAGGTGGGGTATCGCAGCTCATCTGCCAATCGCCGAACTGTGCCTTCACCACGCCCTGGGCGAGCGCGGCGGGCGAGCCCGTGAGGGCGAGGGCGGCGGCGACCAGACTAGCCAGCAAGCGGTTCAAGGACAGGTCCTCTCGTGACGGCGATTCAACGGCCCGACGATCGCCCCTTAGTCGATGAGCGCCGGGGCCCTGTCAACATCGGAGGCCGCTGACGAGGGCGGCGGATCAACACAATCAGAAAGCGGCAGGGGTGAGGCGGGCCACCGGTGCGGCAAAACGCGCGGCTTGATTTGGGTCAAGGACGACCGGGTCAATTGCCTTGGCCCGCCCGATGTGGTTTAGACACGTTCCAAGTTCAAGCGCTCCGAGGTTGAGTCGGAGCGGCGTTTTATGCCGCGATATCAGACCTCAACCCCGCCGCAAAAACCGGACCAGACGGGATCTCAAGGGGGTTTTAGGTGACCGGCAAGCTTTTCCGATCGATGGGCACCCTCGCGGCCGTCGCGACCGCGGTGCTTCCCATGGCGGCCGTCGCGCAGGAGCTCGGCCAGCCGGCGCCCGGCGAGATGGGCCTGCAGGGCTCGGCCAGCGTGATCATGGATTCCATCCGTGCCTTCCACGATGGCCCCTTGCTGATCGTGGCCGTGGGCATCGCGCTGCTGGTGCTGGCGCTGCTGCTGGTGGTGATCTTCCGCTTCAACGCCAAGGCCAATCCGACGCCCTCCAAGACCACCCACAACACGCTGATCGAGGTGGTGTGGACGGTGGTGCCGATCCTCATCCTCGTCATCATCGCCATCCCGTCCTTCTCGGTGCTGACCGACCAGCTGACGATCCCCGACGGGCAGCGCAAGTACCTCGGCTCCAACATCTTCTCGTTCGGCGAAGTGGAGATTCCGGCGCCCGAACTGACGGTCAAGGCGACCGGCCAGCAGTGGTACTGGGACTATGAATACGAGAACGGCAAGGCGCTCTCGTCCAACATCCTCTCCGACGCCGAGGCCCTGGCCAAGGGGCAGCCGCGGCTGCTGGCGGTGAACTACGAGCTCGTCGTGCCGGTCGACACCACGGTGCGCCTGCAGGTGACGGCCGACCCGACCGGCGTGATCCACGCCTTTGCCGTGCCGGCCTTCGGCGTCAAGATCGACGCAGTGCCCGGCAAGCTCAACGAGACCTGGTTCAACGCCCGCAAGACCGGCATCTACTACGGCCAGTGCTCCGAGCTGTGCGGCAAGGACCATGCCTTCATGCCGATCGCCATCCG
Source organism: Devosia sp. (assembly GCA_041916695.1). Classification (GTDB taxonomy): domain Bacteria; phylum Pseudomonadota; class Alphaproteobacteria; order Rhizobiales; family Devosiaceae; genus Devosia_A. Next base: position 42,847 of record JAYRZA010000026.1, read on the forward strand.
CGTGGTCACAAAGGACGAATACGCGGCCTGGATGGCCGCCTTCGAGGCCGGCAATATCGACGACGCCAACGCCACCCTTCCCGCTCTGACCTGATAAACAAGATCGCGCGGGGAGCTGCCGCCCGACGCCGCGAAGCGACTACGACAAGAGGAACGCTCGAAATGGCCGATACTCACGCACTGGAAGCACACGGGGGGCACGACCACGGCCATGCCGCCGAGGCGCACGGCCACCCCACCGGCTGGCGGCGCTACCTCTATTCGACCAACCACAAGGACATCGGTACGATGTACCTGATCTTCGCGATCGTCGCGGGGGTGGTTGGGGCACTGCTCTCGGGCGCCATGCGCCTCGAGTTGCAGGAGCCGGGCATCCAGATCTTCCACGGCCTCGCCTCGATGGTCTACGGCGCCACCGGTGACCTTGCCCTCGATCAGGGCAAGCACATGTACAACGTGTTCACCACCGCGCACGCGCTGATCATGATCTTCTTCATGGTCATGCCCGCCATGATCGGCGGTTACGGCAACTGGTTCGTGCCACTGATGATCGGTGCGCCGGACATGGCCTTCCCGCGCATGAACAATATCTCGTTCTGGCTGCTCCCGCCGGCGCTGCTGCTGCTGGTGCTGTCGATGTTCTTCGAGGGCCCTGCGGGCATGAACGGCGTGGGCGGCGGCTGGACGATCTATCCGCCCCTCGCCGCCAACGCCGGCCAACCCGGTCCGGCCATGGACTTCGCCATTCTGTCCCTCCATATCGCCGGCGCGTCCTCGATCCTCGGCGCCATCAACTTCATCACCACCATCTTCAACATGCGCGCCCCGGGCATGACGCTGCACAAGATGCCGCTGTTCCCGTGGTCCGTGCTGGTGACGGCGTTCCTTCTGCTGCTCAGCCTGCCCGTGCTCGCCGGCGGCATCACCATGCTGCTGACCGACCGCAACTTCGGCACCACGTTCTTCGATCCGGCGGGCGGTGGCGACCCGATCCTGTTCCAGCACCTGTTCTGGTTCTTCGGCCACCCCGAGGTGTACATCCTGATCCTGCCGGGCTTCGGCATCATCAGCCACATCGTCTCGACCTTCAGCCGCAAGCCGGTGTTCGGCTACCTTGCCATGGTCTACGCCATGGTCGCGATCGGCGGCGTCGGGTTCATCGTCTGGGCGCACCACATGTACACGGTGGGCATGAGCCTCGACGTGCAGCGCTACTTCGTGGCGGCGACGATGGTCATCGCGGTGCCAACCGGCGTCAAGATCTTCAGCTGGATCGCCACCATGTGGGGCGGTTCGCTGACCTTCCGTACCCCGATGCTGTGGGCGGTGGGCTTCATCTTCCTGTTCACCGTCGGTGGCGTGACCGGTGTGGTGCTGGCCAACGCCGGCGCAGACCGCGCGCTGCACGACACCTACTACGTCGTGGCGCACTTCCACTACGTGCTCTCGCTCGGCGCCGTGTTCGCCATCTTCGCGGCCTGGTACTACTGGTACCCCAAGATGTTCGGCATGATGTACAACGAGACGCTCGCCAACGCCCATTTCTGGATCACCTTCGTGGGCGTGAACGTCATCTTCTTCCCGCAGCACTTCCTCGGCCTCAGCGGCATGCCGCGCCGCTATATCGATTATCCCGACGCGTTCGCCTTCTGGAACCGGGTTTCGTCGGTCGGCTACTACATCACGCTGGTTGGCCTGGTGCTGTTCCTCTACCTGCTGTGGGAAGCGGCTCGCAAGAAGCGTCCGACGACCGCCAATCCGTGGGGCGAGGGCGCCACGACGCTGGAGTGGACGCTGCCGTCGCCGCCGCCCTTCCATCAGTTTGAAACCCTGCCGCGCATCGGCGCCGGCAGCCACCACTGAGCTTCGAGCGCGGGGCCCCTCGGGCCCCGCGCCACAAGGAACGAGCCGAACCCTTGGCCTATATCGAACACAGCAGCGGAGTGACGGCGGGCGCCAGCGGTGCACGCGTTGAAGACTACGTGGCCTTGCTGAAGCCGCGGGTCATGTCGCTGGTTGTGTTCACCGCGCTGGTCGGGCTGCTGCTCGCGCCCGGCGGCGTGAACCCGGTGGTCGGCGCCATCGCCATCCTCTGCATCGCCGTCGGGGCAGGGGCTTCGGGCGCCCTCAACATGTGGTACGATAGCGACATCGACGCGGTCATGAGCCGCACGGTCAACCGGCCGATCCCCGCCGGCCGCATGGAGCGCGACCATGCTCTGGCCCTTGGCCTGGTCCTGTCGGCGTTCTCGGTGAGCCTGCTGGGGCTCGCCACGAATTGGCTGGCGGCCGGGCTTCTCGCATTCACCATCTTCTTTTATGCCGTCGTCTATACCATGTGGCTGAAGCGCTCGACGCCGCAGAACATCGTCATCGGCGGCGCCGCCGGGGCCTTCCCGCCAATGGTCGGCTGGGCAGCGGTGACCGGCAGCGTCAGCCTCGAAAGCGTGCTGCTGTTTGCCATCATCTTCCTGTGGACGCCGCCGCATTTCTGGGCCCTGGCGCTCTACAAGCAGTCGGACTACGGTGCCGCCGGTATCCCGATGCTGCCCAACGTCGCGGGCAACGCCGCGACCAAGCGCCAGATCCTCCTTTACTCGGTCGTACTCGTCGCGGTCAGCCTCGTGCCGGTCGCCGTCGGGTTCATGGGACCGCTCTACGGCACCATCGCGCTCGCGATCGGTACCGGCTTCCTGGTCCTGTCCCTGCGTCTGTTCCGTACCCGCGACGACAAGGCGATGCGCAAGGCCGGCCGCACGCTGTTCGCCTACTCGCTGAGCTATCTGTTCGCGATCTTCTGCGCGCTGCTCGCCGACCGCTTCGTGTCCCTGGCAGGGTGGCTGTGATGACGCCGCCCGCCAAGCTCGATCCGGAGGCCGAGATGGTGGCGCGCCGCCGCCGACGTTCGATCGCGTTGGCCCTGGCGCTGGGCGGCCTCGCCGTCATCTTCTACGTGCTGACCATCGTGAAGATGGGCCCGGCGCTGTTCGACAGGCCGCTCTGAGATGACGGATCTGGTGCTCACTGCCGGGCATGGCAACCGTAACAAGCGGGTCGCGCTGCTGCTCGGTTTCGTTGTCGCTACGATGATCGGCGCCGCCTACGCGGCGGTGCCCCTGTACGCCCTGTTCTGCAGGTTGACCGGGCTGGACGGCACCACCCAGGTTGCTTCCGGCAACCCGAAGGGCGTGATCGACCGGCAGATGACGGTGCGCTTCGATTCCAATGTCGAGGGCGGGCTTGCCTGGACGGTGACGCCGGCAAAGCCGGTAACCGACAAGATCGGCGCCGTGGAAACGGTCACCTACATTGCCCGCAACGATACCGACCGGGCCATCACCGGGCAGGCGATCTTCAACGTCACTCCCGAGCAGACCGGCATCTACTTCAACAAGATCGAGTGCTTCTGCTTCACCGAGCAGACGCTGCAGCCGGGCGAGACCGCCGAGATGCCCGTGACCTTCTTCGTTGATCCCGACATTGCCGGGGATCGCAATCTCGACACCATCCGGGACATCACCCTGTCCTATACATTCTATGCCGTTCAGAGCGAGGGAAGCTGACCATGGCTGCGCACGCCAAGCCCAACCACGACTATCACCTGGTAAACCCCAGTCCCTGGCCCTTCGTCGGCTCGGTCTCGGCCTTCGTGCTGGCGGTCGGCGCGATCCTGTGGTTCCACGAAATCCTGCCGGTCTGGGTAATGCTGATCGGCCTGGTCGGCGTTCTCTACACCATGTTTGCGTGGTGGAGCGACGTGGTGCGCGAGGCACAGGGCGGCGACCACACCCAAGTGGTGCAGATGCACCATCGCTACGGCATGATCCTGTTCATCGCCTCCGAGGTGATGTTCTTTGTGGCCTGGTTCTGGGCCTATTTCGACGGCTTCTTCAACTACGATGCGGCCGAGCAGTACGCCCGCCTCGCCGCGACCGGTGCGCACTGGCCGCCGACCGGCGTGGAACTGTTCGATCCGTTCCATCTGCCGCTGTTCAACACGCTTATCCTGTTGACCTCCGGCACCACCGTGACCTGGGCGCACCATGCGCTGCTGCACAATGACAAGAAGGGCCTGGTCTGGGGCCTCGTGATCACCGTGCTGCTCGGCATGCTGTTCACCGGCGTGCAGGCGCTCGAGTACTCCGAGGCCGGCTTCCAGTACACCGGCAACCTCTATGGTGCCAGTTTCTTCATGGCCACCGGTTTCCACGGCTTCCACGTGCTGATCGGCACGATCTTCCTGATCGTCACGCTGGTCCGTGCACAGGCCAACCAGTTGTCGCCCAAGCACCACCTCGGCTTCGAGTTCGCCGCCTGGTACTGGCACTTCGTCGACGTGGTCTGGCTGTTCCTCTTCGCGTCGATCTACGTGTGGGGTAGCTGGGGCGTGCAACTCAGCCACTGACCGTGGCAGCCGACAGGCAGACGATGTCGAGGGCGTGGCCGTGGCCACGCCCTTCTTCATCGAACGCCCCGAAGGCCCGCTGTCCAACCTGTCCCGACGGCCGGAACGTCGTGAGCGCGGTCGCGGCGAGAGCAGCGACATCGTCGCGTTCGACAAGCCGCTCGGTCTGGCGTAACAGTCCGACATGACCGACCCCGTTCCCGAGCGCCTTCCATCCCCCTTTGCGACCGGACTTGCCTGTCGTTGCCCGCGTTGCGGCGAAGGTCGCCTGTTCGCGGGCTTCCTGAAGCCCGTCGCGCGCTGCGAGAGCTGCGGTCTCGACCTCAGTTACGCCGCCGAAACGGAAGGGCCGGCGGTGTTCATCATCCTCATCGTCGGCTTCGTCATCGTCGGTGCCGCCGCAGCGGTTGAAGCGGTGTTCCACCCCCCGCCGTTCGTTCACCTGCTGCTCTGGCTGCCGGGCGTCGTGATCCTGGCTCTGGCGCTGATGCGGCCGCTCAAGGCAACGATGATCGCACTGCAGTTCCATCACAAGGCTGAGGAAGGCAAGCTCGATGGCTGACACCGGCGATGCCGGCCGAAGCAGGGGCTGGCGTTTCTGGGCATTCACGCTGTTCATGCTGGCGCTGATGGCGCTGTTCGTCACTCTCGGCCTGTGGCAGCTGTTGCGGCTTGCCGAGAAGGAACGACTGATTGCTGCAGTCGAAGCGCGTTTCGAGCAGCCGCCGATCGAACTGCCGCCCGTCGCCGAGTGGGCGGCGACCGACAGTGAGCAATACGACTATCGCCCGGTGACGGTCACCGGCAGCTACCTGCCTGAGGCCACTGTGCTGGTCTTCACCAGCCTCGGGGAGGCCCGTGGCACCTACTCGGGACCCGGCTACTGGGTGATGACGCCATTGCGGCTGGCGACGGGAGGCACCGTTTTCATCAACCGCGGCTTCGTGCCCCAGAGCGCGCGAGAGAGCTTCGCCGCCGGCGGCGCGCCGGAAGCCGGGTTGGTCAGCCTGGCCGGCGTTGCCCGCCTCGGCGAGACCGTCGGCGGCTTCACCCCGGCGCCTGACATGGGAAAGCGTATCGACTGGGTGCGTGACCCGGCGCGGCTGGCGACCCTCTCCGGCGGGATTGAGCCGCCGATCGCGCCGCTCTATGTTGATCTTCCCGCCGGCCCGCCGGGGGCGCTGCCGCAGGGCGGCGAGACTGTGATGACCTTTCCCAACAACCATCTGGGCTATGTCATCACCTGGTTCGGTTTTGCCGCGCTGGTGCCGCCACTGCTCTGGTTCTGGATTCGCCGGCAGCGGCAGGTGCCACTCGTTACCGCGGACGGGAGCCAGTGAACCCGCATGAATGTTGCGGTTTGCCGGCAGTTTCACTAGGGTGAGACAGAGCCAACGGCATGCCTGCAGCATGCACAATCCACAGGGCAATTCTCCCTAAATGCAGTTCGTATCGACGCGCGGCGGGGCGGCCGAGCTGGGTTTCTCCGACGCCGTGCTGGCCGGCCTCGCCAGCGATGGCGGCCTCTATGTACCCAAGACCTGGCCCGTTCTGAGCCCGGCCGAGATCGCCGGCTACGCCAACCGGCCCTATGCCGAAGTCGCGTTCGACATCATCTCCCGTTTCGTCGACGGCGAGATCCCCGATGTCGAGCTTCGGTCGATCATCACGGCGGCCTATGCCGGCTTCCGCCACCCCTCGGTAGCGCCGCTCGTCGAGCTTGAGCCGGGCCACTTCGTGCTTGAGCTGTTCCACGGCCCGACGCTGGCCTTCAAGGACGTGGCAATGCAGTTTCTGGCGCGGGTGATGGACCATATCCTCGCCCGCCGCGGCGCCCGCGCGACGATTGTCGGGGCGACCTCGGGCGATACCGGCTCGGCCGCCATAGAGGCGTTTCGCGGGCGCGAGGCGACCGATATCTTCATCCTGCACCCCGAGAACCGCACCTCCGAGGTGCAGCGGCGGCAGATGACCACCGTGCTCGACGCCAACGTGCACAACATTGCGCTGCGCGGGACGTTCGACGATTGCCAGGACCTGGTGAAGGCGATGTTCAGCCATCGCAGCTTCCGCGACAGCCTTCAGCTCTCGGGCGTCAATTCGATCAATTGGGGACGGATCGTCGCCCAGATCGTCTACTACTTCACGTCCGCCGTCTCGCTCGGTGCGCCGCACCGCGAGGTGAGCTTCGTGGTCCCGACCGGCAATTTCGGCGACATCTTTGCGGGCTATTGTGCCCGCCGCATGGGGCTGCCGATCCGAACGCTCGCCATTGCCACCAACAGCAACGACATCCTCGCCCGCACTCTCGAGACCGGGCGCTATGAGGTCACCGGCGTCACCCCGACGATCAGCCCGTCCATGGACATCCAGGTCTCCTCCAACTTCGAGCGGCTGCTGTTCGAGGCGGTCGACCGTGACAGCGCGCTGGTCCGGGCGATGATGGAGGGGCTGCGTCAGTCGCGCGGCTTTGGCATTCCCGAACCGGCACTCGCCGCGATCCGGGCCCGGTTCGTCGCCGGGCGGGCCGATGAGGCCACCACCAGTCGGACCATCGCCGAGACCTACGCGCGGGCCGGCTACCTGCTCGATCCGCACAGCGCCGTGGGCGTTGCGGTGGCGGCAAGTCTGGTCGGCGGGCCGGCCCCGGTGATCACGCTGGCGACCGCCCATCCGGCCAAGTTCCCCGCCGCGGTCAAGGCGGCGTCGGGCATTGAACCGGCCCTGCCGGTGTGGTTGGCTGACCTCTACACAAGGTCGGAACGCCTTGCCGTGCTCGACAACGAGCAGAATGGGGTCGAGGACTTCATTCGCGCCCGTTCGCGGGTCCTGGAGGAAAGCAAGTGACGGTTCGGAGTACGACGCTTCCCAACGGCATGACGGTGCTGACCGACGACATGCCCCACCTGGAAAGCGCCTCGCTCGGAATCTGGGTCAAGGCCGGCTCGCGCAGCGAGACCGAGGCCGAGCACGGCATTTCGCACATGCTCGAGCATATGGCGTTCAAGGGGACAGCGACCCGTGACGCCCTCGAGATCGCCTCGACCATCGAGAATGTCGGTGGCGACCTCAACGCGGCGACCTCGGTCGAGCACACCGGCTATTTCGCCCGCGTGCTCAAGGAGGACGTGGCGCTCGCGGGCGACATCCTCTCCGACATTCTGCAGAATTCGCTGTTTGAGAAGGACGAGCTGGAGCGCGAACAGCACGTCATCGTGCAGGAGATTGGCGCGGCGCGCGACAACCCGGATGACCATGTCTTCGACCTGTTCCAGCAGGCCGCCTATCCCGGCCAGGCGATCGGGCGCACCATCCTTGGCACGGTCGACTCCGTGCGCAGCTTCGGGCCCGATGCGATTCGCAGCTATATGGAGCGCAACTATGTCGGCGACCAGATGGTCCTGTGCGCCGCCGGCAATGTCGATCACGACGCCCTGGTCGACATCGCCAACGATCGCTTCCACGGGCTGCGTTCGGCCGGCGCGCCACCCCCGGCGAAGGCCGCCTATGTCGGCGGCGAACAGCGGCTGGTGTCCGACCACGAGCAGGCCCATATCGTGCTCGGCCTGGAGGGCAGGGCGTATAACTCCGACGGCTTCTACGCCGTGCAGATTCTCGCCTCCATACTGGGCGGCGGCATGAGTTCGCGGCTGTTCCAGGAAGTGCGGGAGAAGCGCGGCCTCTGCTACTCGGTCTACGCCTTCCACTGGGCCTTCGCCGACTCGGGCATCTTCGGGGTGGCCGCCTCGACGGGCGAGAACGAGGTGAGCGAATTGGTGCCGGTCGTGCTGGACGAGTTGCGTCGCGCCGCCGAGACCATTTCGGACGAGGAAGTGATCCGCGTCCGCAACCAGATTCGCGCCGGTCTCTTGATGTCGCTCGAAAGCCCCTCCTCGCGCGCCGGGCAGCTGGCGCGTCAGCAGGTGCTGTGGGGCCGACCCATCCCGCTGCAGGAGACGGTAGAGCGGATAAACCGCATCACTGCCGAGCGGGTCAGGACGATCGCCAGGCAGGTGTTCGATGCGGGGGCCGTCTCGCTGGCCGGCATCGGTCCGGTCGACAACTTGCCGGACTATCGCGACATCGCCATCCGGCTGAAGAACTGACGTGCCGGCGCCGACCTGCAGCGGACTTGTGCCATGATGCTCGGCTGGTTCGGGCGGGACGATCTGCCGGTGCTGCGCGGACAGCGCGTCACCCTCAGGGCGCCGCGCCCGGCAGATTATGCGGCCTGGCGGGATCTGAGGCGACTGAGCCGCGATTTCCTCAAGCCGTTCGAACCGCGCTGGAACGAGTTCGACCTGACCCGTCGGGTCTACCTCACCCGGCTGCGCCGGGCGCTGCGCGAGGCGCGCGACGGCAGCGACTACACGTTCTTCGTGTTCACCGGCCGGGAGCCATCCCTGCAGCTGGTCGGGGGCATCACGCTCTCCAACGTGCGCAGGCGTGCCGCGCAGTTCGTCAACCTCGGCTACTGGATGGGCCAGCCCTTCGCCGGCCAGGGCCTGATGACCGAGGCGGTGGGATTGATCGTCCCTTACTGCTTCGAAACACTCGGGCTGCACCGGATCCATGCCGCGTTCCTGCCCGACAATGCCGCGAGCCGCCGTGTCCTTGAAAAGAACGGATTCAGGGAAGAGGGGTTCGCCGAGCACTACCTGCAGATCGACGGCAGGTGGGCCGACCACGTGCTGTTCGGCCTGACCCGGGAGCGATACGACGCAGCCCACAGGCAAGGCGGTCGGTAACGCTTGTGGGCCGGGGGAAACACCGATACCTAGGTTCGCAAACGATGACCGCGGCAGGGCCAGTTTTCAGTTAATGCGCCACATCCTACTGATCGCGATGTGTCTTGCGTTCGCGCTGGTCGGGAGCCTTCCAGCCGCCGCCTTCGACGTCATCACCGCCCCCGAGGATGTCAACGCGGTCAACCTCACTGGCGTCATCGACGTCGTGCCCGGCGACAACGGCAAGGTGCAGCTGTCGACCGCCGCCGGCGAGGACGGCATCATCCGTCGCATCGAAGTGCTGGCCTCGGTTGGCGGCACCAACCCGAACTGGGCACTCTTCGCGCTGCGCAACGATTCCGACGTGCAGCTCGAACGGCTTCTGGTGGCGCCGTTCTTCCGCCTGCCCGGCTCGGGCGTGTTCCGGCCTGACCTCGGCGCCGAGCGCATCAAGGTCCTGACCCCGAGCGCCGGTATCCGTCCGGTGCGCCTTACCGACCGCGAGGCGGACGTGTTCGAGGTGGTGCTCGACCCCGGCGCCACGGTGACATTCGTGGCCGAGCTGGCCAATGGGACGCTGCCGGAACTCTACCTGTGGAAGGCCGACGCCTACCGCGACTACGTCAACTCCTTCACCCTGTTCCGCGGCACCGTGCTCGGCGTCTCGGCACTGGCGGCGGTGTTCCTGACCATCATGTTCGTGGTCAAGGGGCGCGGCATCTTCCCGGCGACCGCGGCGTTTTCGTGGGCGGTGCTGATCTACCTCCTCGTCGATTTCGGTGTGCTCGGGCCGTTGCTCGGCATTTCGAACGGCGCCGTACAGCCGTTCCGCGCCGCGGCGGAAGCGGGGATATCGACGACGCTGTTCGGCTTCTTGTTCATCTACCTCAACCTGCATCGCTGGCACCTGAGGTTCATCCACCTGGCTCTGGCGCTGGTGGTGGTGTTCCTTGCCCTGTTTGGCTTCGCCTTCTTCCAGCCCGCGATCGCGGCGACGGTGGCGCGCCTTGTGCTTGTGCTGCTCGGGCTGACCGGTTTCTTCCTGATCCTCCTGCTCGCGCTGCGCGGCTATGACCGCGCGGTGCTGCTGGTGCCGACATGGATCATCTACATCGCCTGGCTGTTCTACTCCTGGCTTGTGGTGACCGGCCAGGTGTCGAACGACGTGGCGCAGCCGGCCGTCGCCGGCGGCCTCGTGCTCATCGTCATGCTGCTGGGCTTCACCTCGGTGCAACACGCCTTCTCCGAGGGACAGGTCTCTATCGGTACGCTCAGCGAGGTGGAGCGGCGGGCGCTGGCACTGACCGGGTCCGGCGACTTCGTTTATGACTGGAACATCGAGCGCGATCGCGTCGCCGTTTCCGACGAACTGGGCACTAGGCTGGGCGAGCGCCGCGGTGCCCTGCGCGGCTCGATCAAGCGCTGGCTCGATCGCGTCCATCCGGAGGATCGCGACCGCTTCCGCACCGCCTTCGACACGCTGGTGGAGCTGAGGCGCGGAAAGGTCTCCGCCGATATCCGGCTCAGCGCCCATGACGGGAGCTTTCGCACCTTTCGCATGCGGGTGAAACCGGTGCTGGGCGGCGACGGGCAGGTCACCCGCATCGTCGGTACGCTGCAGGACGTCAACGAGGACCGCGCCAGTCGCGAACGGCTCCTGCATGACGCAGTGCATGACAGCCTCACCGGCCTGCCCAACAAGCAGCTGTTCCTCGATCGGCTGGAGCGTGCCCTGGTCCGCGCCCGTCAGCCCAACGGCACCAAGCCCGCGGTATTCCTGATCGATATCGACCGCTTCACCGAGCTCGACGAACGCGTCGGCCATTCGGCCGCCGACTCCGTGCTGCTCGCCATTTCGCGGCGCATCTCGCGCACCATGCGGCCACTCGATACGGTGGCGCGGCTCGGTGGGGACCAGTTCGCGGTGATCCTTGCCTCCGAGCAGGCCGCCGGCAAGATCGCCGAGACGGCCGAGCAGATCAGAAAGGCGCTGAAGTCCCCGTTCAATTTCGGCGACCGAGACCTCAGCCTCACCGCTTCGATCGGCGTCACCATTTACGACGGCAACCCGGTCTCGGCGCCCGATGTACTGCGCGATGCCGAACTCGCCATGTACTATGCGAAGCGTCTGGGCGGCGACCGCATCGAGGCCTTTCGCGCCTCGGCGCGCTCCATCGCCGCGTATTCCAAGGCCGGTGAGGAGGATCTCGATCGCGGCCTCCGGCACGGCGAATTGGGCGTCCTGTTCCAGCCCATCATGGATATCCACTCGGGCACCATTGCCGGCTGCGAGGCCCTGATGCGCTGGAACCACCCGCAGCGCGGCGTGGTGCTGCCGGAGGAATTCGTGCCGCTCGCCGAGCGTACCGGGCTGATCGACCGTCTCGGGCGCGTCGCCTTCGAGCAGGCGGCAGGCCAGGCGCGCGACTGGGCCAGCCAGTTGCCGCTGCCCGAGGATTTCTTCGTGTCCGTCAATCTCTCGCCCAGCCAGCTCGCCACCGAGACGCTGCTCAACGACATGCGCGCGCTGGTCTCCGACCATCGCCAGATCGCCCGGCATCTGAAGCTCGAGATCACCGAGAGCCAGGTGATGAGCAACCCCGAGCACTCGGCCTACATCCTGAGCGCGCTGCGCGCCCTTGGGCTGCGGCTGGCGCTCGACGATTTCGGTACCGGCCACTCCTCGCTGAGCTACCTGCACCGCTTCCCGTTCGACACCATCAAGATCCCGGCGGCCTTCGTGCAACTGAGCGAGGACAGCGGCCTGCAGCACACCCAGGTGCCCATCATCCGCGCCATCGTCACCCTCGCCACCGAGCTCGACCTGACGGTGATCGCCGAAGGGGTTGAGACCATCGAGGAAGTCGAGCGGCTGCAGCAGCTCAACTGCCAATATGCCCAGGGTTTCGCCTTTGGCGCCGCAATGACCGGGCAGGAACTGGGGAAACGGCTGGCGACGCAGCTGGGTGGTCGGTAGCGGGGGGCCTCATCGGCCCGGGCAAGGTCCGTTGGCCTACTTCCGCAGGATCCTCTCCATGGCCTTGCCCTTGGCCAACTCGTCGATGAGTTTGTCGAGGTAGCGGATTTCCCGCATCATCGGTTCCTCGATCTGTTCGACCCGGACGCCGCAGACGACGCCGGTGATCAGGGAACGGGCGGGGTTGAGGGCCGGGGCGGTGGTGAAGAAGGTAGCGAGATCGGTCTTGGCGTCCAGTTCGTGCTCGAGACTAGCCTGGCTGTGGCCGGTGAGCCAGCGCAGGATCTCGTCGACCTCGCCCTTGCCGCGCCCCTTCCTCTCGGCCTTGGTCACGTAGAGCAGGTAAACGCTGGCAAGGCTCATGGCATAGACGCGCTGCCAGCGGCGTTCGGCAGCAGGAGTTCCGACCTCACCCATGGCCGGCCGTCGCGCTCAGCGTGGCACGCGTGATACCGAGGCTGCCCAGTGCCGCATCGTAGCGGGCCTCGATCGGCAGGCCGAACAGCAGTTCGCGCGAGAACGGCACGGTGAGCCAGCCATTGCCCTGGATCTCCTGCTCGAGCTGGCCAGGGCTCCACCCGCAGTAGCCGAGCGCGAACAACGCCTCGGCGGGCGAGGCGTCGAAGGCCATCGACTTGAGGATGTCGAGCGTGGCGGTGAGGCAGATTTCGTCGGTGACGACGTAGGAGTTGCCGGCCTTGAAGTAGTCGGACGAGTGCAGAACGAAGCCCCGGCTCTTCTGCACCGGCCCGCCACGCAACACCTGACGGTTCTTGATGGTATCGGGCAGGCGGATCAACTCGTCCTTGTCGCCCAGCTTGAGCTCCTCGAGGATATCGGCAAAGCGCATGTCCTCGACGCCGTGGTTGACCACGAGGCCCATCGCGCCCTCCTCGCCATGGCCGACCAGGTAGACGACGGCCTCGCGGAAGCGCTCGTCGCCCATTCCCGGCATGGCGACGAGAAACTGGCCCCTGAGCGACTCCATTGGCATGTCTCCTGTCGATGCGGGCTGTCGCGCCGACTGCTGTCTATTATAGTCTAGTCGTTCCGTGCCGCACCCGCCAGCGGGGGATCACGAAGGCCTGAACGACTTTCCAATCAGACGGCACTCGGCTACTCGGGGGACATGCGCCTGTCCGTGTCCCTGCTTCTGCTGCCCCTCCTTTGCCCGCCGGCGCTGGCCGCCGAGACGGCCTGGCAAGAGGTTGCCCCCGAGGTGAGGGTCAGGATGATCTCTTCCGACGTGCTGCGTCCAGGCGGCATCACCATGATCGGGCTCGAGATCGATATGCCCGAGGATACCAAGACCTACTGGCGCGTGCCGGGCGAGACGGGCATCCCGACCAGTATCGACCTCTCCGGCTCGACCGGCATTGCCGGCTACGAGATCCTCTGGCCTTTCCCGCAGATAGACACCTCCGAGGGCTTCGTCGACTTTGTCTACCGAGGGGCCACGGTGTTGCCGGTCGAACTGCAGCTCTCCGGGGAAGCGAGCAGCCTCGAGGCTGCAGTGGTGATGGGGATCTGCTCCGATATCTGCGTGCCGGTTTCGGCACGTTTCAGCCTGCCACTGTCCTTCGCCCGGCCGGACCGCGGGCAGGGGCTGAGGATCACCCAGGCCGTTGCCCTGACGCCGATGGACTGGACCGACCCGCGCCAGCCAGTGGGATGGGTAGGCTACGATGAAGCGGCCCACGCCCTGGCGGTGCGTCTGGGGGACGACCGCATCGATCCGCTCTCGCTCATCGCCGATGCCGGGCTCGACGGCCAACTCTTTGGCGCGCCGCAAAAAAGCCGGGATGGCTCGCTAGTTCTGCTACCGCTGCTCGGGGGAGCGGCGGAGGCGGATGTGACGGGACGGCCCGTCCAGTTGACCTTCATGACCGAGATGGGGCCGTTCGCGTTGTCCCGCACTGTTGCACCGGCCGGGTCGACGGCAGCGGGCCAGTGATCTATGGTCCGGCGCTCCCCGTGACGGGAGCACGCGAAACGAGGCAGGGCAGACCACTTTCATGATCAAAGCCGGCGACAGGATCCCATCGGTCCCGACCAAGCTCATCGACCAGAACGGCATCAGCGACACCACCTCCGATGCCGTGCTCGGCACAGGGCGGGTGGTGTTCTTCGGCGTTCCCGGGGCCTTCACCCCGACCTGCGACACCAGCCACCTCCCAGGCTTCGTCGCCAATGTGAAGAAGTTTGCCGCTCTTGGGGTCGCCCGGATCGTCTGCGGCACGGTCAACGACCATCACGTGGTCAAGGCATGGGCCGAGCGCTCGGATGCACTGGGCAAGGTCGACTTCCTCGCCGACGGAGAGGCGCTGCTGGCCGATGCCATGGGGCTGTCCAAGCTCTTCCCCGGCATGGGAAAGCGATTTGCCCGGTTTGCCATGATCATCGAAGCGGGTATGGTTACGGATGTCTTCGTGCAGGACGTCGCGGGGGTGACCGTCAGCGGTGCTCCGGCGCTGCTGATGACCCTCGAGGCGCGTCAACCGGTGAGTGCGTGACGATGCGGCGCAGTGAGATGAACGTGATGACCGCCCTGCGGCTGCTCGCCGCCGGTGGCGTTGCCATGGCCCTGGCCGGCTGCTCGATGGGCAACATGTTCGCGCCCGCCCCCTCGGGCGGGACCTCACTGCAGAACGCCAGCCCGACCAAGGCGGAACTGAACACCGCTGCGACCAGTGCCCTGCCGGCGATTGCCACCGAATGCCCGCCGATCAAGGTTCGGGCGGGCGGTGAGGCGCTCTTCTACTACGGCAAGGGCAAGGTCGGAAATCCGCGCGACCTCAACTACCAGGCGGTCATCGACAAGCAGTCGCGGAATTGCGTGGTCTCCAACGGCCTGATCACGGTGAAGATGGGTGTCGTGGGGCGCCTGTTGCTCGGACCCTCCGGCAACCAGACCGAGGTCACCGTGCCGATCCGCTTCGCCGTCGAGCGCGACAATGTCGCGATGTTCTCGGAGAAGTATGAGATCCCGGTGTCGGTATTGCCGCCGGCGCAGTCGACCGAGTTCGTCAAGGTGGTGGAGAACGTCGCCATTCCCTATACGGGCGGCGAGCAGATCGTCATCTGGGTCGGCTTCGACAGCTGACGGGCCCGGACGGCCCGGTTTGGCGCCAGCCAGGCGAAGGTCGACTCCCGCGAGCGGGAGCGTGCCGTCCCCCTTTCGCCGCAATGTCGCCGTGGAGGGACGAAGCGGATTGACTCTCCACCCCAAACCCGGCTTAGCTCGCTGGCGACTGCGGGAGAGTCCGGACCCAGTGACTGGGGCCGGCGCCGAAGGAGCAACCGCCCCGGAAACTCTCAGGCCAACGGACCGCAGCCGGACTGAACTCTGGAAAGCAGGCCCTCGGCGGCGCCACAGGCGCGGTTGGGAAGGCCTCACCGAAGGAGCAACTCGCCCGTAGGCGGCGAGGAAATCTCTCAGGTCAGCGGACAGAGGGGGCACGGACGCGCCGGGCTTGTGCCTGCGCGCCTTGTGCAGCCAACCCCGGATGTCTCCATGGCAGCGTCGCCGCACCAAGACCTCAAGACCGTTGTTCTCAACGACCGCCACGTCGCTGCGGGTGGCCGGATGGTGCCGTTTTCCGGATACTCGCTGCCGGTGCAGTATCCCACCGGCATCATCGCGGAGCACAAGTGGACCCGCGAACACGCCGGCCTGTTCGACGTGTCGCACATGGGGCCGGGCTTTCTCGTACTCGATCGCAAGTCCGGCGACGGCGAGGCCGACCACGCCGCCATCGCCAGGGTGGTCGAGCCGCTCTGCTGTGGTGACATCAAGGGCCTGAGGCCGGGGCAGGTGCGCTACACGCTGCTGCTGAACGAGACGGGCGGCACGTATGACGATCTGATGATTGCCCGGCCGGCAGCCGAGGGCTGGGGCGGGGCGCTCTACATCGTTGTCAATGCCGGCACCAAGGAGGCCGATTTCCACCGCATCGCTGCGGCGGCAGCCGGCACGGCCACGCTCAACCGCTCCGACCACTGCGCCCTGCTGGCGCTGCAGGGGCCCGAGGCCGTCGATGTGATGCGCACTCTGGTGCCCGGTGCTGCCGGACTGGGCTTCATGCACTATGGCTCCTTCGCCTGGCGCGAAACGCATCTCGTGATCTCGCGCTCGGGATACACCGGCGAGGACGGTTTCGAGGTCCTCGTCGATCCCGGGCATGCCGCTGCCCTCTGGGATCTGCTGCTCGCCGATCCGCGCGTCAGGCCGATCGGGCTCGGCGCCCGCGACAGCCTGAGGCTCGAGGCCGGCCTGCCGCTCTATGGCCACGACCTCGACGAGACGATCTCGCCGGTCGAGGCCGGGCTCAACTTCGCCATCTCGCGGCGACGCCGCGAACTTGCCGATTTCCCCGGCGCCACCCGCGTCCTTGCCGAACTGGGCGGGGTGCTGGGCCGGGTACGCGTCGGCCTCGAGGTCGAGGGAGCACCGGCCCGTGAGGGTGCCGAGATCGTCGATGCCGCCGGCGCAACCGTCGGACGCGTCACCTCCGGAGGCTTCTCGCCCACGCTGAGCCGCGCCATCGCCATCGGCTTCGTGCCGCCCGACAGCGCTGCCCTTGGCACGCGACTCAGCGTGCTGGTGCGCGGGCGCAGCCAGCCGGCTACCGTCGTTCCCACCCCCTTCGTTCCGCATCGCTACGTCCGGAAGGCCAGCACATGAGCGTCAAGTTCACCAAGGACCACGAATACATCACCGCCGACGGCACTGTCGGGATCACCCCCTATGCGCAGGAGCAACTGGGCGACATCGTCTTTGTCGAATTGCCCAAGGTCGGCCAGAAACTCAGGCAGGGCGACGAAGCGGCGGTGGTCGAATCGGTGAAGGCGGCCTCGGAGATCTATGCGCCGGTCTCGGGCACCGTGACGGCGGTCAACGAGGCCTTGTCGGGCGACCCGGGACTGATCAACTCGGCCCCGGAGACGGACGGCTGGATCTACCGGCTCGCCATGGACAACCCGGCCGAGCTCGACCGGCTGATGGATGCGGCGGCCTACGCGGCATTGACCGACTGACGTGCAACGGCCCCTCATCCGGCGCCGTGCGCCGACCTCTCCTCCACGGGGAGAGGTCGGTGCCCGATAATCCGGTCGAAGGGGCCCTTCCCTTTTGCCAGTGAGAACACCTGATCATGCGTTACCTGCCCCATTCCGACCATGAGCGGGCACAGATGCTCGCGGTGATCGGCGCGGCTTCCCCCGAGGAGCTGTTTGCCCGCGTACCGGCATCGGCGCTGCTTACCGAGCCCGTCGACCTGCCGCATCATGCCCCCGAATTCCTCGTCGAAGCACACATGAGGGCGCTCGCGGCGCGCAACCACGCGGCCGGAGACGGGCCATTCTTCATCGGTGCCGGCGCCTACCGGCACCACGTGCCGGCGAGCGTCGATCACCTGATCCAGCGTTCCGAATGGCTGACCGCCTACACCCCGTACCAGCCCGAGGTGTCGCAGGGCACGCTTCAGATGCTGTTCGAGTTCCAGACCCAGGTTGCGCACCTGACCGGCATGGAGGTAGCCAACGCCTCCATGTATGACGGCTCGACCGCGACCGCCGAGGCAGTGCTGATGGCGCGCCGGCTGACGCGGCGCAACCGCATCGTGCTCTCGGGTGGGCTCCATCCGCATTATCGCGACGTGGTCAGGACCTATCTGGGCGAAGGCCCGGACCTGGTCTGCCTGCCGGCCTCACCGGAAGGGCAGGGCGACATTCTCAACCGCATCGATGCCGAGACCGCCGCCATCGTGGTGCAGACGCCGGACTTCTACGGCCATCTGCGCAACCTGAAGGCGGCGGCCGATGCAGCGCATGCCGTCGGCGCGCTGCTGATCGTGGTGGTGACCGAGGTGGTGTCGCTCGGGCTGATCGAGGCACCCGGCGCACTCGGTGCGGACATCGTGGTGTGCGAGGGGCAGTCCATCGGCAACGCCCTGAACTATGGTGGTCCGTATGTGGGGCTGATGGCGACGCGCAAGGAGTTCGTACGGCAGATGCCGGGGCGGCTGTGCGGAGAGACCGTCGACGCCGATGGCACGCGAGGCTTCGTCCTGACCCTGTCGACCCGCGAGCAGCACATCCGGCGCGAAAAGGCGACCTCCAACATCTGCACCAATGCCGGGCTGTGCGCACTGGCCTTCTCGATCCACCTGGCGTTGCTCGGTGAGTCGGGGCTGCGGAAGCTGGCGCGGCTCAACCATGCCAACGCCCTCGCGCTGGCACGGGCGCTCTCGGCCACGCCCGGCGTCCGCCTGCTCAACAAGAGCTTCTTCAACGAGATGACCATCGATATCGGCCGCCCGGCCGCGCCGGTCATCGAGCGGCTGGCGGAACGAGGAATTCTCGCCGGCGTGCCGGTGAGCCGGCTGGAGCCAGCCGATCCGAGAGTCGGCAACCTGATCGTCCTCGCCGTCACCGAACTGACCACCAGAGCCGATATCTCGGTGCTGACCGAAGCCCTCGAGGAGGCGCTGAAATGAGCATGAATACGCAAGGTCGCCCGACCGGAACCGGGGCCGCAGGCGTCGCCCGCACCGGCTCCTCGCTGCTGCCCGCCGAGCCGTTGCTGTTCGAGATCGGCGACACCGAGCACTCGGGGGTCGATATTCCCGAAGTCGAGATCGACGCCGGCTTCCTTGGCGGCTTCGAGCGGCAAAGCCCGATCGACCTCGCCGGCCTGACCGAGCCTGAGGCGCTGCGGCACTATGTTCGGCTCAGCCGGCTCAACTACTCGATCGACAGCGGCATGTATCCGCTCGGTTCGTGCACGATGAAGCACAACCCGCGCCTCAACGAGAAGATGGCCCGGCTGCCGGGCTTTGCCGACATCCATCCGCTGGCACCGGTCGCCACGGTGCAGGGTGCGCTGGCGCTGATGGACGAACTTGCGCACTGGCTGATGACGCTGACCAACACCGCTGCCGTTGCGCTGAGCCCCAAGGCCGGCGCGCATGGCGAGATGTGCGGCATGATGGCGATCAAGGCGGCGCAGGAGGCCGCCGGGCAGGGCCACCGCAGGGTGGTGCTCGTGCCCGAGAGCGCCCATGGCACCAATCCGGCGACGGCGGCCTTTCTCGGCTATACCGTGAAACCCGTGCCTGCCCGCGATGACGGCACCGTCGATGTCGAGGCGGTGAAGGCGGCCCTCGGCCCCGACGTCGCGGCGATCATGCTGACCAACCCCAATACCTGCGGGCTGTTCGAGCCCGAGGTGATCGAGATCGCCGCGGCCGTGCACGCCGCCGGCGCCTTCTTTTACTGCGACGGAGCGAACTTTAACGCCATCATGGGCGTGGTGCGGCCTGGCGACCTCGGTATAGACGCCATGCACATCAACCTGCACAAGACTTTTTCGACCCCGCATGGCGGCGGCGGACCCGGTGCCGGACCGGTGGTGCTGTCGGCGGCGCTGGCGCCGTTCGCCCCGGTGCCCTTCGTGCGGCGAAACGGCAGCAGGCTCGACCTTGCCGAGCATACCGATGCCGATCACCTGGGCCGCATTACCGCCTTCCACGGCCAGATGGGCATGTATGTGCGGGCGCTGACCTATATGCTGAGCCATGGCGGCGATGGCCTTGCCCAGGCGGCCAAGGATGCCGTGCTCAATGCCAACTACGTCAAGGCGCGGCTTGGCCAGGCCTTTTCAGTGCCGTTCCCCGGTCAGCCCTGCATGCACGAGGCGCTGTTCGATGACAGCTTCCTCGCCGGCACCGGCGTCTCGACCCTCGATTTCGCCAAGGCGATGATCGACGAGGGTTTCCACCCGATGACTATGTACTTCCCGCTGGTGGTTCATGGCGCCATGCTGATCGAGCCAACCGAGAGCGAGAGCAAGCAGACGCTCGACACTTTCTGCGACACCATGCTGGAACTGGCCAACGACGCGCGCGCCGGAAACGCCATCCGCTTCACGGCCGCCCCGACCCGCGCCCCGCGCCGTCGGCTGGACGAAACCCGCGCGGCACGGTCGCCGGTGCTGAAGTGGGAGCGCCAGGTGGAGGTGCCGCAGGCGGCGGAGTAACGAAGCTTTCCTGGCGCCCGCCCGAGCCGCGGCTCTCTCCGTCGCACCGGAGAGGGAACAGGGAGCGGAAGCCGGTGCCGCTTCGTCTCCTCCTGGCAAGCGGACTGGCGCGGCGCCGGACGAGGGGAGTGACACAAATGAAAATGCCCGCTCTCGCGGGCATTCTTTCGGTCAGCGATGCACGCGGCTCAGTTCAGGCGCGCCGCCACATCCTTGATCGACTGCTCGATCAGCGCACCGCTTTTCTCCGTCATCTGCTTGGTGAGCAGCACGCGGGCCGCCTCGACCGCGAGGTCGGCGGAACGGGCGCGAACTTCGGCGACGGCCTGGGCTTCCGCCTGGGCAATCTTGTCGGCCACGGCCTTTTCGCGCCGGGCCACCATGGCTTCGAGTGCGGCCTTGGCGTCGGCGGTGAGGCGGAAAGCCTCCTCGCGCGCGGCAGTGACGATCCCCTCGGCTTCCTTCTGCGCCTCTTCGCGACGGCGAGCGTAATCATCAAGCAGGGCCTTGGCCTCGGCGCGGAGCGCCTCGGCCTCGGCCAGATCGGTCTCGATCTGCTTGATCCGGTCGTCGAGCATCTTGGCGATCGTCTTGTGGATGCCGAAGTAGATTGCGATGCCGATGAAGATGACAAGCGCAATGGTCGCCCAGATGGTAGCGCCGGTGGTGGCGTCGTAGCCGAAGCTCCACATCGGACTTACTCCTTGCTGACGGCGGCAACGGCCGCCTTGGCTTCGGCAGCGCTGACGCTGCCGGCGATCTTGGCCACCAGCACCTGCGCCGTCTCGGCCGCGATGCTGCCGACATTGGCCAGCGCCGCATCCTTGTCGGCCTGGATCCGGCCTTCGGCCTCGGCCACGCGCTTGGAAAGCCCTGCCTCGACGTCGGCCCGGCGGCCTTCGATATCTGCCTTGATGCCAGCGCGGGTCTCCTCGGCGATGGCGTGCGCGTTCTTGCGGGCCTCGGCCAGTGCCGCTTCATAGGCGGCGGCGGCCTTCTCGGTCTCCTGCCGGAGTCGCTCGGCTTCCTTGAGGTCGCCCTCGATACGGGTGCGCCGGGTCTCCAGGATGCCACCGATGCGCGGCAGCGCCACCCGGCTCATCAACAGGTAGAGCGCCCCGAAGGTGATGGCCAGCCACAGCAGCTGACCGCCGAAGGTCGCCCCGTCGAAGGGCGGGAAGACCTCGGAATGCGCTTCCGTACCGGCATGCGTCTCCGTCGCGCCGTGCGCGTCCGTGGCGGCATGCTCGCCACCTGCCTCGGCCGCGTGCTCGTCTGCAGGCGCGGCAACGACCTCGCCCTGCTGCAGCGCATCGCCGGCTTCGGCCTGCGCCAGAACGATGATGTCTTGGGTTGAACCCGCCATCTCGATACCCTTTACGGCCGCAATGGCCCCGGACGCTCATCCGGGGCCGTCAATCGGTCGGTCCCGGCGGCCGCAGCCGCCTTTCGCGAAATCAGACTGCGAACAGCAGCAGCAGCGCGATGAGGAACGAGAAAATGCCGAGAGCTTCGGTCACGGCGAAGCCGAAGATCAGGTTGCCGAACTGGCCCTGTGCGGCGGCCGGGTTGCGCAGGGCGCCCGACAGGAAGCTGCCGAAAATGTTGCCCACGCCGATGGCGGCGCCGGCCATACCGACCGCGGCGATACCAGCACCGATGAGCTTTGCTGCTTCAGCGTCCATTACTAGTCTCCTTTGAGAACTGCTGTGGCCTGCCGCCAGCGGCGGGCCGATGGGGGTGAAAACTCAATGCGACGGGTGGATCGCATCGTTGATGTACATCGACGTCAGCACCGCAAACACATAGGCCTGCAGAGCCGCCACGAGGAACTCCAGCGCCGTGATCGCGACGGTCATGACCAGCGGCAGCAGCGCCCCGAGCCAGCCGAGGAAGCCGAGGCCGCCCAGCGTCACGATGAAGCCGGCGAACACCTTGAGGGTGATGTGACCGGCCAGGATGTTGGCGAACAAACGGACGCTGAGCGAGATCGGACGCGAGAGGAAGGACACAACCTCGATCGGCACCACGATCGGCAGCACGTAGCCGGGCACGCCCGATGGCACGAACAGCTTGAGGAACTTCGGCCCGTTCTTGATGAAGCCGTAGACGATGACCACCAGGAACACCAGCATCGCGAGCGCAAAGGTAATGATGATGTGGCTGGTCACCGTGAAGAAGAACGGGATCATGCCGAACATGTTGGCCACGAGCACGAACATGAACAGCGAAAACACGAATGGGAAGAACTTCATGCCGGCCTTGCCGGCCGAATCCGAGACCATCTTGGCGACGAACTCGTAGAGCATCTCCGACACCAGCTGCACCCGGTTGGGAACCAGGCTGCGCTTCTGCGTCGACATGATCAGGTAGGCCGCTATGGCGCCCACCGTGAGGACCATGAACAGCGCCGAGTTGGTAAAGGAGACCCCGCCCTCGCCGAGCGAGACGATATCGGTGATCTGGAACTGGTGGATCGGGTCGACTTTGTTCGGATCGGCCAACTATGGTTCCCTTGAGGCTTGCGCCTTCACTCGTCGTCTTCGTCGTCCGGCACGCGCATGGCGGCCGTGGGCGGCGGCGCCGCCCGGTTCATCTCGGCCGCCGAGCGGACGACGTTAAGCACGCCCGCCGCGAAACCGACCATCAGCATCACCAGCATCGCCCAGGGGCCGGTGCCGAGCCACAGATCGAGCAGGTAACCCATACCCGCGCCGACCAGGATGGCCGCAATGAATTCAGACCCGAGCCGCAGGCCGCGGCTGAGGCCACTCATGTCGCGAACGGCGGTGGTAGTCACCTTGTCGTCCGAGCCACTCACTTCGGCCCTGGCACGCGCAATCCGCGCGGCGAGATCCGAAGTCAGGGGCTCACGCTTGCCATCGCTCTGAAGGCGTCTGGTATCGCGCGATTGGTTCATCCCGCTTCCCCCAACGCCTCCGGGCAAAACTGGAAATAGAGCCCCTTGAAGTCGCCGGCAACATAGTGGTGGCCCCCACCAGTGTCAAGGCTGAGAGCGGGTGGCTAAAGCGCTGAAAAAACAAGAGTTTTGTGCGGCATGAGCGGATGTGACATTGAGTCATCCGCGACTCCGGCGACCGCCTGACCGACCTGCGGGGCGACACCGGCGCCCAACACCATCCGCCGGTGTCGGAAACCGCCAGGCTCCCGACCGCCGACCGTCCGGTCAACCGGCCGCCCGAACCGCGTCCACGGCGCCCTTGAGGTCCACCGAGACCAGCTGGGAAACGCCGCGTTCGGCCATGGTGACGCCGAACAGCCGGTCGACGCGCGCCATGGTGATCGGGTTGTGGGTGATGACGAGGAAGCGCGTCTCCGTGCGCGCCGTCATGGAATCGAGCAGGTTGCAGAAGCGTTCGACATTGGCGTCGTCCAGCGGCGCGTCGACCTCGTCGAGCACGCAGATCGGCGCGGGGTTGGTGAGGAAGACCGCGAAAATGAGGCTCATCGCGGTCAGCGCCTGCTCGCCGCCGGACAGCAGCGTCATCGTTGTCGGCTTCTTGCCGGGCGGGCGGGCGATGATCTCGAGCCCGGCCTCGAGGGGGTCCTCGCTCTCGACGAACTGCAGTTCGGCCGTGCCGCCGCCGAACAGCGAGGTGAACAGCTCCTGGAAGTACCCGTTGACCTTGTCGAAGGCCTCGCTGAGCCGCGAGCGACCCTCGCGATTGAGACTCTGGATGCCGGCCCGGAGCTTGGCGATGGCCGCGATCAGGTCGTCGCGATCGGTGACCATCAGCTCGAGCTTCTCGCGCACCTCCTCGGCTTCCGCCTCCGCGCCCAGATTGACCCCGCCGAGACGCTCGCGCTCGGCCTTCAGCCGCTCCACCTGCTGCTCGACCTGGGATTCCTGCGGCAGCGCGTGCTCGGGGCGAATTCCGGCGAGCTGCGCCGTCTGCGTTGCGGCGATGCCGAGCGTCTCGTGCACGGTACGCTCGATCTGATGGCGCTGGGCGGTGAGCCCGCTGATCCGCTCCTCCAGTCGCGCCAGCTCGGCCCGGAACCCCGCCAGGGCGTCGGCGGCGAGACGCTGCGCCCGGTCCGCCTCGCGATGTCGCTCACTGCCGGACGCCAGCGCGTCGGCGGCCGCCTTGTGTACCTCGCGCGCCGCTGCGATCTGGCGGTCGAGTTCGTGCCGACGTTCCGCCAGTCCCTCGGGCGAGACGTCGAGCGCGGCAAGCTGGGCGGCGATCTCGGCCGCGCGGGACTCGAGCGTTGCGAGTTGCCCGGCGGCACCGTCGCGCCGACGCCGCCAGGCCTCGGCATCGCGCGCCAGCTGCGCCAGCCGGCCGTCGCGCAGGCGGGCGACGGACTCGAACTGGCCCAGCTGCAGCCGTGCGGCCTCGGCCGCACCGCGCAATTCGGCGAGTCGCGACTGCCGCGTCGCGGCGTGCGTCGCGGCGTCGGCTTCGTCGTCGGGGCCGGCGAGTCCCCGTTCGGTCTCGGCCACCGTCGCCACCGCTTCGACAAGGCCGGCGGCGAGCCGGGTGCGTGTCTCCTCGAGAGCAGCCCGGCGGGTGGCCAGTTCGCCGAGCGCGCGCTGAGCCTTGTCGAACTCGGCCTGGGTCAGCGCAATGTCGCGCTGCGCCACGCGCCAGGCGTCGCGCCGCGCCTTCTCGGCAAGCCGGGCCTCGGCCAGTGCCTCGGCAAGACCAGCCGCCTCGGCACGCCGGCGATTGCGTTCGGCGCGGGCCGCCTCGATCTCGGCGCCCAGCTCGGCGAGCCGATTGCGCTGCGCCAGCCGTTCGGCCGCCGCGGTCGGCGCGTCGGCGGCGGCGACCAGGCCGTCCCAGCGCCACAGCGCCCCGTCGCGGCTGACGAGCCGCTGCCCCGGGCGCAGTTCGGCACTGAGTACGCGGGCCGTCGCGGCCTCGACCAGCCCGACCTGCGCCAGCCGGCGCGCCAGCAGCGGACTGCCAGAGACGTAGCGCGAAAGCGGCTCGACGCCGGCCGGCAGAGCGGGGTCGTCCGTGCCCTTCACGGCACTGAAGTGTAGCGGCGCCCGGTCATCGCTCGAGGCGTCGAGATCGTCCCCGAGGGCGGCGCCGAGCGCGGTCTCGTAGCCGGGGACGACCGTGAGCTGGTCGGCGATCGCCGGCCACCTGCGGGTTCCGCCGTGATCGAGGATGCGGCTCAGCGTCTGCGCCTCGGCCTCGAGCCGATTGAGGCTGCCTTCGAGGCCCTGCAGAGCGGGCCGCAGCGCATCGGCGGCCTGCTGCGCCGCCCCGGCCGCCGCTTCGGCGGCGAGGGCGTCACTCTCCGCCGCGGAAGCCGCGCGGCGGGCTGCCTCGAGCGCCTCGCGCCGGGCGGCCAGTGTGGCATCGGCGCTGAGTGTCGCCGCCAGCCGCTCGGCCTCGCTCGCCAGGTCGGCGATCTGGGCCTCGAGCCGCTGCGCCCGGCCACGGGCGTCGCCAAGCGCCCGCTCGGCGGCAGCACGCCGGGCCCGCACCTGGGCGAGGGCATCGGCCGCCGCACGGGCCTCGGTCTCGGCGGCGGCGACGTCCGCCTCTGCCGACGCGACGGCCTGGCGTGCGGCCGCAAAGGCCGTGGCCTCGCTCGCGGCCTCGGTCGCGAGCCGCTGTCGCTCCTCTTCGGCGAGCCGCAGCGCATCCTCGCCCTCCTGCACCAGCAGGCGCTCCCGCTCGGCGTCGCGGGCCACCTGGGCGGCGCGCTCGCCGAGTTCCCGGCGCCGCGCTTCGGCGCGCCTGGCCTCGCTGTCGAGCTGCTCGGCAAGGATGGTCAGGCGCTGCAGCGCCGCCCCCGCCGCGGCCTCCGCCTCGCGCAGCGGCCCGAGCGCGCGGTCGGCGATGAACAGCACCTTCTGGGCCTCGAGCTCGACATGCTGGGCCCCGGCCAGATCGCGCACCGCGCGGGCCTGCGCCGCCTCGGCATCCTTTTCGGCAAAGCGCGCGGCGATCCAGCGCAGGTGGAACAGCGTTGCCTCGGCGCGCCGGATGTCGCCCGACAGCGCCTTGTATCGCGCCGCCAGCCGCGCCTGTCGCCGCAGCGCGTCGAGCTGCTGCTCGACCTGCGCGACGATGTCGTCGACCCGCTCGAGGTTCTGTTCGGCGGCCCGGAGCCTGAGTTCGGCCTCGTGCCGGCGCGAGTGGAGGCCGGAGATGCCGGCTGCCTCCTCGAGCAGGGCGCGGCGCTGCTGCGGCTTGGCGGCGATCAGCTCTCCGATCTGGCCCTGGCGCACGAGAGCAGGCGAATGCGCCCCGGTGGAGGCGTCCGCGAACAGCAACTGCACGTCCCGCGCCCTGACCTCG
The DNA here is from genome assembly GCA_041916695.1 of Devosia sp. Lineage (GTDB taxonomy): Bacteria > Pseudomonadota > Alphaproteobacteria > Rhizobiales > Devosiaceae > Devosia_A. The sequence continues at coordinate 69,281 of JAYRZA010000026.1, forward strand.
CGACCGTTGACGCGATAGACCGAGCCCTGCTCCCGCTCGATCCGGCGCGTGACTTCCAGCACATCGGCATGGTTGAGAGGGGCCGGAGCGGTCCGGTCGGTATTGTCGAGGACGAGGGTGACCTCGGCACTGTTGCGGCTCGGCCGGCCGCCGGACCCCGAGAAGATCACGTCGTCCATGCCCGAGGCCCGCATGGCCTTGTACGAGCTTTCGCCCATCACCCAGCGGAGTGCCTCGACCAGGTTGGACTTGCCGCAGCCGTTCGGGCCGACC